>CAVOHA010000028.1:0-16191 GCA_963695475.1 Ilumatobacteraceae bacterium | reverse complement strand
ACACGTGCGGGCACACCCATCGCCATCGGGTCCGCACGATGACCCGGTCGGGCGTCCCGAGCATCGAGATCGGCTGCACCAAGGACTTCCCGGGCACGTGGGCGGAGTACCGGGTTCACGACGATGCGGTCGTGCAGATCGTCCACCGGATGTCCTCGCCGGCGGCGCTGGCCTGGAGCGAATCATGTCGCGGCCTGTACGCCGACTTCGACATCGACTACGAGGCCTACGCGCTGGGCACCCTTGCCGATCGCTGCCTGGTCATTCCGACGTCGCGGTGAGCGTTGCGGGGTGGGTCAGACCCACTCCGCTACGCGTAGCGGGGTGGGTCTGACCCACTCCGCAACGGTCAGATCGCGAGCAGGCTGACGGCGCCGGCCGCGAGGACCAGCCCGATGACCTGTCGCCGAGCGATGCGCTCTTGGGAGATGAACCGGGCCAACACGATCGTCACCGCCGGATACATCGAGGCGAGCACGGCACCCACGCTGAGGAGCCCGGGACCGCGTCGACAGGACGAAGAACAGGGCTGCGACCGCGTCGAGCACGCCGGCCAGGACGACCGCGCCTCGCGACCCCTGCTCCGGGAAGACGGCACCCGCCGTGATCAGCGCGATGCCCAGGAACATCAGCACCGAGATCAGGCGAGCGCTGACCAGTGGCCAGTGTCCGGCCTCTTCCGACGTCCGAGCGATGAAGACGAAGAACAGCCCGAAGCCGACACCGGAAAACACCACGTCGACGATGCCGGGTCGCCGGATGATGCTGCGCAACCGACCGAGGAGCCCCCCGCTCCCGACATCGCTCGGCGGCGCCGGTTCAGGCACCAGCGACGAGATGTCGTCGGGAACGACCGGCGCCTCGAGACAGCGCGACCGAAGATGTGGATGCTGTCGAGGATGCAGACGTCGGCGACGCGTCGAACGAGCGGGCGGGCACCGGCGCGGCGACAGACGGTACGGCGAGTGGCGCCGGCGGTGCAGCCGGGGGTGGTGCAACCGGGGCCGAGGGCGGGCCGAACACCTGGGCGTAGGTCAGGCCCGAAGGGAGCGGTGGTGGCGGCGGCGGCAATGGCGTCGACACGAACATCGGACGGGGGGGTGACGTCGAGACCGGAACCCCCCGAGGTGCCAGCCACCGTTCGACCGACCGATGGTCGTCGACGGCTCCCGCCTCGGTGACATCGCCGGGGTCGAGCTCGATCTCCTCGCCGCCGCCGGCCGACAGCGACACCATCACGATGGCGGCCGACGCGAGAACGACGCCGAAGGCGCCGAACTTGCTGATCGACTCGCCCTGGAGCAACCCGGCGAACACGGGAATCATCGCCGCGCCCGTTGCGGTGATCGGCGCAACGACCGCCATCGATCCCTTGCCCAGACCCCGGAACAGGAGCATCGCGCCGAATCCACCGCCCAACCCGGCAGCGAGTCCCCATGCGATGTCGGCCGGGGCAGGTGATCCTCCCTGGCCGGGCACGACCGTCACCATGAGCAGCGCGATGACCGCCGCGAAGTGCGTGAGGATGACGACCGACACCGCCGACGAGCGTCGACTGGCGTGGCCCGCGGCGAAGTCGGATGAACCCCAGCCGACGGCGGCGGCGAGAGCGAAGAGGATGGACACGGCGGATCGATGCGTCTGTTCGGGAGGGTCAGACCGACTCGAACAGCTCCTCGCTCGTCGCCTTCTTGCGGCTGCGCTTGCGCTGGCCGACCGGAACCCCTTGGGCCCCGGCCTCTTCGACGGTCATGTCCGGCTTGTCGCCGTTCACGGCGTCAGCCGGGATCGGCTTCGGCTCCGGCTTCCGGGTCGCCTTCGACGACGCGACGAGCTGCATCCGACCCTCGTTGTGGTTCGAGGTGAGGATCTTCTCGGCCGCAACGCCGGCCATCCAGTCGAGGCCGTCGAAGCGGGCATCGACCATCGCCCGTTCCAACACGGCCGACTCGATCAGGCGACCCGGCGAGTACCGGTGGAATTCGCTGTTGAAGTGGCCGTCGAACACTCGATAGGCGTCGTCGTCGATGATGCCGATCACGAAGCCGGCGATCTCCCCGTCGATGATCATCGACGAGATCTCGATCTGACCGGTGGCGGCATGGGAGAGCACGAGTCGACGCCACAGCTCGTTGACCTTCGGGTCGTCGAGGTCCGACTCGCGGCCCGTGTCATGGTCACGCTCCACGTGAATCGCTTCGAGCTGGGGCAGGACCTCGATGATCTCGTACTCGGAGCGGGCGACGTTCAGCTCGACCGTGCGACCGTCGGTGTCGAGACGGTTCCACGCCTTCTTGATCTGGCGCCGCATGTTCCGTGACAGGAAATCACCGATCTCGGGCTCGTCGCCGAACACGACCTGCGGAACCCACAGATCCGGGGCCATCTCGACGTTGGACAGCTGCTGAGCGAGCAGCTTGGCGACTGCGTCGCCTTCGGGGAGCTGCTGGAACTGCAGCGTCCATCGGCCGAGCTTCGCGAGCTCGTCCTTGATGCCCTTGGTGAGCAACTTCGACGCACGCTCGCTGCGCGACGGGAAGCGGGTGCAGGCGACCGTGCCGTGGCCCATGGCGACGACTTCGTAGCCGTCGTCGGTGTGGCGCTTGGCGAGCAGCGCCGCGGCCTCGACCTGGCCGGTGGCTCGTTCCCGCACGAGCACCGTCATCGGCGTCCACTCCTCGTAGACCTCCGCCCAGGTCTCCATCCAGCGGGTGCGGGCCATGACCGGCACGTTGAGGTCGGTGTGCAGTGCGCCGATCTGGTGCACGACCTTGCCGAGGTCGGTGATCGACTCGATCACGTCGACGTCGAGCGGAGCATGCCGTCGGGCTTTCGCCGACTGGCGGGCCGCGTCGAGCTTCTCCTCGATCTGGGAGGCGGTGAGCGGGCGGGCGAAGAGGTAGCCCTGCCCGTACGTGCAGCCGAGGTCCTGGATCCTGGCCTTCTGGTCGGCGTTCTCGACGCCTTCGGCGACGGTCGCAACGCCGAGGTTGTGGGCGAGGTCGACCACGGCCTTGACGAGCGCTGCAGAGGTGGCCGAGGTCTCCATCTCGGCGACGAACGACTTGTCGATCTTGATCGTGTCGACCGGGAATCGCTTGAGATACGACAGCGACGAGTACCCGGTGCCGAAGTCGTCGATCGTGATCTTGACCTTCATCGCCTTGAGCTGGTCGAGTGCCCGCGACCCACGATCGGTTTCCTCGATCAGCATCGACTCGGTGATCTCGAGGGTCAACGCTTCCGGTTCGAGTCCCGATGCGTAGAGGGCGTCGGCGACGTCTTCGAGCAGCTTGGGGTCGTGGAGCTGGCGCACCGACAGGTTGACCGCAACGCCCTTCGGAGCCGAGTCCGGGTGCTCCTTGCGCCACCGCATCACCTGGTTGCACGCTTCGTTCAGCACCCAGCGCCCGATGGGGACGATCTGGCCGGTCTGCTCGGCGAGCTGGATGAACCGATCGGGCATCACGTAACCGCGAGTCGGATGATTCCAACGGATGAGCGCCTCGACGCCACGAACCTTCTCGTCCGCCATGGCGACGATCGGCTGGTAGTTGAGCTCGAACTGGCCGCGCTCGAGGGCGACTTGCAGATCGGTCTTGAGGTCGAGGCGTTCGATCGCCTCGAGGTGCATGCCCTGCTCGAAGAACTCGAATCGGCCCTTGCCCTTGTGCTTGGCCCGATACATCGCGGTGTCCGCTGCCCGCAGGATCGTCTCGGCACGCTCGATGTTCGAACGGCGTTCGACGGCGATGCCGACGCTGGCCGAGATCGTGATCTCACGGTCGTCGATGATCACCGGCGACTCGAGGCTGTCCTGGACCCGCTGCGCCACAGCGACGGCGTCCTGGCGGTCGACGGCGCTCTCGAGCAGCACGGCGAACTCGTCACCGGAGAGGCGGGCAACGAGATCGTTGGCACGAACGCAGCTCTCGAGGCGTGCCGCAACGGCGACCAGCAGTTCGTCGCCGACTTGGTGGCCGAGGCTGTCGTTGATGAACTTGAAGTCGTCGAGATCGACGAACAGCACGGACACGACGCCGTCCTTGCGTTGGGCGACGAAGCTCTCCACGCGCTCACCGAAGAGCGCACGGTTGGCGAGCCCGGTCAACGAATCGTGCATCGCATCGTGGCGAGCCTGCTGCTCCTTGTGCTGCACGACCGTCATGAGGCCCATGAGGCGAGCGAGCACGAGGGTGAACATGATCATCGACGCCAGTGAGATGAACACCTTGTCGAAGGGCTCACCCCAGACCAGGTCGATGATCGGCACGGTGAGCACGACGAGGAAGAGCACGGCGAGGCGAGCTCGGGTGATCGTGCCGCCCGGGTTGGAGCGAGCTTCGATCTCTTCTGCCATGGAGGGGTGGAGTGCGCTGGCCGCCATGAGTGCGTAGAAGCCGAGCCAGAAGGCGTCGGCGAAGCCACCGGTCTGGAAGGTCTCGGCGGCCGAGAGGATGCCGTAGATGACGTCGGCGATGATGAGGCTGACGAGGCCGGTGCACATCAGGATGAACGTCGGCTGGCGGAGCTGCGCCGCAGCGACCAACCGCGACGCCACGGCGAGCAGACAGACGCCCATGACGGGGTAGGCGATCGAGATCAGGCGACCGGTCAGGTGGCCGTCCGTCGTCAGGTAGGTGTCCATGTAGAGGATGCCGAGCACGGCGAACGTCGCGACGGCGACCAGTCCGGCGTCGACGACGCTGGCGATGTCACGCCCCGGAGCGATCGAGCGGAGCAACATCATGAGGCCGACGATCATCAACGGGTACATCCCGAGGTAGAAGCCGTCCGCGATCGACGGGAACGGCGCCTCGCCGATCGGCGACGTGAGTTCAAGGACGTAGTAGACGACGTCGGCAGTCAAGAACGACCCCAACGCGCCGGCGATGAAGAACCAGGCGCGCCGGTTCGTCGGCTTGTTGCGACGGATGCCGTAGAGCACCGCGACGACCGCTGACAGGCCGACACCGTTGTACAACACCAGCTTCGACACGCCGGGTGAGCCGTACACGAAGTAACAGGCGGCGACAAGCACAACGCCCGCCAAATAGATCTTCCACAGATTCGCTTTCACGAAGAGGACTTCGGGCAGCGTCGATGCCAGCTTGACCAGTGGTCAGGGATCTTGACGAAATCACCCAAGTCGACCACGCACCGTGTATTTCGCCATCGGTGCTGCCACATCCCGTGGCGGTCGTGTCGACCCCGGTGGGATCGATCGACCGGCGTGCACCGATGCCGGTGGACGCCGCTCCACTAGGTTCGGCCCCGCATGTTCCGGATCGCCTGCGTCCTCGTCCCGGTGACGACGTGGGCCGTGGCCGGATGCGGGTCGGTGGACGACACCGAGCCCCTGTTGGTGCTGGCGGCGGCATCGCTCGCCGACTCGTTCGAGTCGATGGCGACCGCCTTCGAGGAGGCGAACCCCGACGTCGATGTCGAGGTCAGCGTGGCCGGCAGCAGTGCGCTGAGCGTGCAGATCGAGCAGGGCGCCCCGGCCGACGTCGTCGCACTCGCGGCGGCGGCACCGATGAACGCGCTCGTCGATGCCGGCCTCGTCGAGACCCCGATCCGATTCGCGACGAACTCGATGGTGCTCGCCGTCCCTGACGACAATCCCGGCGGGGTCGACAGCCTCGCCGCGCTCGCGGATTCGGATCTGCTCGTGGGGGTCTGCGCGCCGCAGGTACCGTGCGGCGAGTACGCCCGCCAGGTGTTCGAAGCGGCCGGTGTGGAGGCGTCGATCGACACCGAAGAACCCGACGTCCGCTCACTCGCCGGGAAGCTCGCCGCCGGTGAACTCGACGCCGGTCTCGTGTACGCCACCGATGCCCGGGCAACGCCGGATCGGCTGCGGGTCATCCCGCTGCCGCCGGGCGTCGACGTCCGTGCGGAGTACCCGATCGCAGTGGTCAGCGGCTCCGACGATCTCGACAGCGCGCGCCGTTTCGTTGCGTTCGTCGAATCGCCGGAGGGCCGGTCGATCCTCGCCGACGCCGGATTCGGTGAGGCCTGATCCGATGCGTCGCCCGCCCGCACTCCTCGTCGTGCTCGCCGCCGTCGGTGCCTCGCTGTTCATCCTGCCACTGATCGGGCTGCTCGGTGTGACCCCGTGGTCGGAGCTTCCGACGCTGCTCACCGATGATGTCGTGGTCGACGCATTGCAGCTGTCGCTGATCACGTCGGTGGCGGCCGCGCTGTGCGCGACCATCGTGGGCGTGCCACTCGCGTGGGTACTCAGCCGCGTCGACTTCCGCGGCCGCACCCTCCTGCGTGCGGTCGTCACGCTGCCGATGGTCCTGCCCCCGGTGGTCGGCGGTGCAGCGCTGCTGTTCGCCCTGGGACGTCGCTGGCGTGGTCGGCGAGCCGCTCGCCGACGCCACCGGGTTCGTCCTGCCCTTCTCGACGTGGGGAGTGGTGCTGGCGAACACGTTCGTCGCCATGCCGTTCCTGGTGATCACCGTGGAGGGGGCCCTCTCGTCGATGGATCGACGACCGGAGGCCGCGGCGGCGAGCCTCGGGGCGTCACCGCTCACGGTGTTCCGGCGTGTGACCCTGCCGATGATCGGCCCGTCGCTGCGCGCGGGCATCGTCCTGGCCTGGGCGCGCGGACTCGGCGAGTTCGGCGCGACCGTGACGTTCGCCGGCAACCTGCAGGGGCGAACCCAGACCCTGCCGCTGGCGGTGTTCGTCTCGCTCGACGCCGACCGGGATGCCGCGATTGCGATCAGCCTGCTCATGGTGGTCGTGTCGGTCGTCGTGTTGATCGCGCTCCGTGGGCGCTGGTGGGAACGGAACGCGTCGTGAGGCTGTCCGCACGGGTTCGCCTCGCCCGGCCCGGGTTCTCGATCGATGCCTCGGTCGAGGTCGACGCGGGCTCGACGGCGGCGCTGCTCGGCCCCAACGGCGCCGGGAAGTCGACGGTGCTCGGTGCGATCGCTGGACTGGTCGAGGTGCCGGCCGGCTCCGATGTCTCGGTGCGGCTCGGTGAGCGTGTGCTCGAGGACACCGCGTCCGCGTGCTGGACCGCCCCCGAGGAGCGACGCGTCGGGGTCGTGTTCCAGGAGCACCGCCTGTTCGGCCACATGAGCGTGCTCGACAACGTTGCGTTCGGGCCGCGCAGCGCCGGAAAGTCACGGTCACAGGCGCGGCGGGCGGCCGGACATTGGATCGAGTTGCTCGGCGTGTCGGCGCTGTCGGGGCGGCGACCCGACGAACTGTCGGGTGGCGAGGCGCAGAAAGTCGCGATCGCACGCACCCTGGCCGCAGAACCGAGCGTGTTGCTGCTCGACGAGCCGCTCGCGGCGCTCGACGTGACCACGCGATCCGACGTCCGCCGTGTGCTGCGCGACCAGCTCGACTCGTTCGCCGGTCCGCGCCTGCTGGTCACCCACGACCCGTCGGACGCGTTCTTGCTGGCCGATCGGTTGTTCGTCGTCGAGGACGGCCGGATCACGCAATCGGGTGCGCCCGACGAGATCCGCCGGGCGCCGGCGACGCCCTACGTGGCCGCGCTCGCCGGCACCAACCTCTACGCGGGTGCCGCAGCCGACGGATCGGTCCTGCTCAGCGACCACGACCACGCGTTCACGATCACCGATCACTCCCTTGCGGGTCCGGTGCTCGTCACGGTGCACCCGACGGCCGTTTCGCTGCATCCGGACCGCCCGAGCGGGAGCCAGCGCAACACGTGGCCCACGCGGGTCGAGCTGATCGAACCGCTCGGCGACATCGTTCGCATCACGCTCGCCGGCCCGGTCCCGATGGCGGTCGACGTCACCCCCGGCGCAGTCGCCTCGCTCGGGTTGCAGCCGGCGAGCCCGATCTGGGCGGCCGTCAAGGCGACCGAGATCACCGTTTCCCCCGCCTAGCCCATCCCCGGTCGCAAAACACCAGTTCAGAGCCATCGCTGGGAGGGTCCGCGAACTCTGGAGTACCCCCACGTCATGATGGGACCCATGTTGATCCTCGTGATGATCGTCGCCGTGCTGTTGGCGCTCGTGGCCGCCGCTGCCGCGTTCGTGTTCGCCACCCGTCGCGCCGACCAGGCCGCCGCCGTGCGCGAGGCGAGCCGGGCCGAGACGACCGAGTCGGTCCAGGCCGCCGTCGATGCCGCGGTGAGCCGTGCGGTCGCCGATGCCCGCCAGCAGGCGTCGGCCGAGCGCGACGCCGCGGTCCAGGCCGCGCTGGAACAGGCCGCGCTCCTCCAGCGTGAGCAGTTCCAGGCCTCGATGGAACGCCAGAGCGAACAGCTCGTGTCCACGACGACCCAGGTCAAGGCCCATCTCGATGCGGCGAGCATGCAGATGAAGGAGCAGACCTCGGCCGACCTCGGCGCGAAGAAGGACGTCATCGACGCCCGGCTCGATCAGGTTCACGCCGAGATGCGCACCGAACTGTCCAAGGTGACCGAGATGCTCACGACCCTCGGCCAGACCAGCGCCCAGAAGTTCGGCGAGGTCGAGTCGTCGCTCAAGGCGCACATGGAGATCGCCAACACGCTGTCGGAGTCGACGCAGGCGTTGCGCTCCGCACTCGCCAACCCGCAAGCGCGCGGCCAGTGGGGCGAGCGGATGGCCGAGGACGTGCTGCGCCTCGCCGGCTTCGTCGAGAACGTCAACTACGTCAAGCAGACCCAGATCGACGGCGGCTCCGGCCGGCCGGACTACACGTTCCGCATGCCCAAGGGCCAGACGCTGTTCATGGACGTGAAGTTCCCGATGGCGGCGTACCTCCGGTACCTCGAGGCCGACACCGACGCCGAGCGCGAGGCGCACCTGAAGCGGTTCCTGACCGATGTCCGGGCGCGGGTGAAGGAGCTGTCCAAGCGGGAGTACGCGATCGAAGGCGGGGGCTCCGCGATGGACAACGTGCTGCTGTTCATCCCCAACGAACAGATCACGGGGTTCATCCACGAACACGACCCTGCATTGATCGAGGACGCCATGGGGCAGCAGATCGTGATGTGTTCGCCGCTGACGCTGTTCGCGTTCCTCGGCGTGATCCGCCAGGCCCACGACAACTTCATGATCGAGCAGACCAGCGACGAGATCCTGCAACTGATCGGCAAGTTCGGCACGCAGTGGGCGAAGTACGCGGACCAGATCGACAAGATCAAGCGCCGCTTCGAAGGTGTCGAGAAGGATTTCGAGGCACTCGCCGGCACGCGCCGCCCGCGCGCTCGAGCGACCGTTGCGTGAGCTCGAGGCGATCCGCCAGCAGCGCAACCTGCCGGTCGACGGCGAACTGTTCGCACTCGAGGCCGATCCTGACGACGACACCCCACCGAGCGGCAACGTGCGGCATCTGGGAGCCTGACTCCGGGGTGCGACGAGGCGGCGACGGGACGACCGAGGTGCGACACTGATGACCGTGTCCGAGCAACTCGATCCGTCCGATCCCTCGGCACTCGAGGCACTCCACCCGCTGGCCGCGAGCGAGGTGGCTGTCAACGACTCGCTCACCCATCGCGAGGTCTACACCGCTCGCGGGCTGCTCACCGCGCTGGTGCACGAGCCGGTCGACGTCGATCCACTTCCGGCAGCGATCGTGATGTGTGGCGGTGCGATGGGTGGGTTGCTCGGCCCGGGTCATGGCCTCTATCACGTCCTCGGCGAACGCTGGGCGGGCCGCGGCGTTCGCTCGGTGCGCATCGGATACCGCTCACCGAACGACCTCGACCGTTGCGCGCACGATCTCGCGTGCGGGGTCGAGTGGGCGCGTGACGCCGGGGCGGCACGCGTCGTGGTGATGGGCCACAGCTTCGGCGGCGCCGTCGCGATCCGTACCGCTGTGGTCATGCCGGCATCGGTGGTCGGTGTCGTGACGTTCGCAACGCAGTCGGCGGGCTGTGAGGTCGCCGGGGCACTCGACGGTCGCCCGCTGCTGCTCTTCCACGGCGACCGTGACGAACTCCTGCCGCCGGATTCCAGCCAGATGGTGCAGATGATCGCCGGCTCGGGCGAGGTCGTGCTGCTGCCGGGCGACGGCCACGGGTTGGGCAAGAGCGATGCCGCGATCACCGCACGGCTCGACGAGTGGTTGCCGGAGGTGCTCGGTGTCTGATCATCCGGCTCGGCGTTCGGCCATTCAGACCGCTGGACGAACACTGTCGCTCGATCCGGTGGCAGGCTGAGGCTCGTGTCGCAACCCGCCTTCGACTTCGACGACGCCGAACTGGACGACGGCGGCGATCCCACCTTCTCGGTCTGCGAACTCGCCGAAGCGATCAACGACCAGTTCCGCCGCGGTTTCCGCGACGGGGTGTGGGTACGCGGCGAGATCAACGGGCTGCAGCACCGCGGTCCGCACACGTACTTCTCGCTCGTCGAGGACGGCGACGACGGCAAGGGGGTGCTGCGCGTCCAGCTCTTCGCCCCGGCCAAGCGTCGGCTGACGCCGATCCTCAAGCGGGCGAACCTCGATCTGCGCGACGGGATGAAGGTCCGCATCCGCGGGTTCCTCGACTACTGGGCGCCAGGGCGGCTCCGTCGGCCTCAAGATGGTCGAGATCGACCCCCGGTACACGCTCGGCGAGATCGCCCAGTCCCGCGACGAGGTGATGCGGCGACTCGTGGCGAGCGGGCTGATCGATCTCAACAAGCGTCGCCCGATGTCACCGATCCCGCTGCGCGTCGGTGTCGCCACCAGCGTCGACTCGGCCGCGTGGGCCGACTTCCGCCACGAACTGGAGTCCAGCGCGTTCGGCTTCGAACTGACGGTGGTCGACACCCGCGTGCAGGGCGAGGGCGCGGATCGGATGGTCGCGGGTGCGATCGGGACGCTGGCCCGCGGGGCGCGCAAGGGCGTCCTCGACGTGATCGTCGTCATCCGCGGCGGCGGCGCCCGCAACGAGTTGGCGGTGTTCGACAGCGCGCGACATTGCCCACACGATCGCCGCCGTTCCCGTCCCGGTCCTCACCGGGCTCGGCCACGAGATCGATCGCAGCATCGCCGACGAGGTGGCCCACACGGCGCTCAAGACCCCGACCGCGTGCGCCGGTGCCCTGATCGAGCGGGTCGCCGCGTACACCGCGGCCTGCGAGACTGGCCTTCGAGTCGATCATGCGCCGGTCGCTGGCGACGGTCGACGCCGGCGACCGTCGCCTGCACGACGTGGCGCGTCGCATCGCCGGTCGTACCAACGCGGCCGTCGAGCGAGCCGACGAGCGATTGACCGATGCGCCAGGCGCGGCTCGCCACGCTGGCGCCCGCCGCGCTCGAGCGGTCGACCATCCGCCTCGACACATCGACCACTCGACTCCTCGAACGTGCCCGCAACGCCACCGAGCGGGAGCAGAACCGGCTCGACGTGCTCACCGCTCGCCTCGGCGCCGTCGACCCCGCCGTGCAGTTGGCTCGCGGGTGGACCATCACCCGCGACGCCGACGGGCGGATCGTTCGGCACGCGGCCGACCTGGCGCCAGGCCAGCGTGTCACGACCGATTTCCTCGACGGGCGTGCGACGAGCACGATCGATGCCGTCGACTCCCACCCCATCCCCGAGCCGGCACCGGCCGCCGACGACCACACCGAAAGCGATCCACACGCATGACCGACACCTCCGACTCGACCGACACCCCGGGCTATGCCGACGCGCTACGGGAACTCGACGCGATTCTGCGCGAGCTCGAAGGGTCCGACGTCGACGTCGACCGGTTGGCCGAGCGCGTCGCTCGCGCGTCGGAGTTGATCACCCTCTGCCGGGACAAGATCACCACCGCCGATCTCCAGATCCGCCAGGTCGCCGCGGACCTCGACGCCGCGGCCGACGTCGATCACGAGTCCTGACCCGGCTCCGAACTCATCACGCTGTGTTGCGCGAACATGTCGACCGCACACGTGAAGATCGAACACGTCACCACCGACCTCGGCGCCGGCGCCGCAGACGACTGACGCTCAGCCGGCAGCGAGAGCAGGTCGCGGACAACCGCCGACCAGTTCGGCGATGGCTCCAGCGATCGAGATCGCCGTGTGGTCGTGGAGGTACGGGCCCACGATCTGCACATCGATCGTGAGGCCGCCGTCGCTCATGCCCACCGTCGCCGGCAGGTACGCAAGCCCCGCCGGAACGAGCCAGGGGAAGAGGTCGAGGTAGCCCCTGTCGACCCCGCCGATCTCGACCCACCGCTCCCGCTGAGCGGGCGAGTGGGATCGCAGCGCGAGGGTGCATCCGGAGCAGGATCGCGTCGAAGTCCTCGAGCAACGTGGCCCACTTGTCACGCATCTGGAGTCGCCACTCGTTGTCGGAGAGCCAGTTGCGGCGCCGTGCGGTACTCGCTCGTTCACCCACCCGGCTGGGTGTCTTCCGACCTCGAGCGAGCTGAAGCCATCGCGAGCGCAGCGGCGGATCCGCCTGACGAGCCACCCGGGGTGCGGTCGACCGCCGTGTGGATTCTCGGTGGTGCCGCACACCTCGTTGTAACTCTGGACGTCGCGGGCGCAGATCGAGAGCTGACCCGTTCGGTCTCGGAAGTCGGCGGCTCCGCAAGAGGCCCGGTCAGCCCGGATCGAGAGGCGGTCGGTCGGGACCGATCTCGAGGGTTCCGAGGAACGTCGACTCGACCTCGTCGAACCACGTGCTGCCGGGAGCAGCACCAACCGAGATCAGGAGTGGTTCCGAGCCGTCGATGGTCAAGAGATAGAAGCGTGTGATCCGTTTGGCCGAGACCCAGTCGAACCGGTTGGCCTCGTCACCGGAGGCATCGACACCCATGTGGAAGCAGGGCTCCCATCCGGCGAAGCACTGCCCGTGGTAGCCAGTTTCCGCCTGCACGTCACTGAGGGGGTCGACCGTCACCTCGAAGACTCGTGCGGGTCGACCGGCGACCTCCGTCGTCTCGTCGCTCAAGAGCACCAGATCATTCGAGGCCAGCCACGTGTCGACGTCGTCGGGGTCGATGCTCGCTGTGGGAGTGGGTAGGGCTGCCTCGTCTCGTGTGCTCCAACCCGACCAGCGCTGGAGACCGACTGCGACGCCGGTATCCGGCGTGTAGATCCCCTCGTCGTACCCATCGACCATCACGATGATCCCCGGCCGGTTGTGTCCCACGAGAACGTCCCGGGGCGCGGTGAACTCGATGTCGATGCCGAGGTTCGGCGACGAGTACCGGTCACCTGCGACGAGCGTGCGCGGGGCCGATGCGAGGTCGGTCACCTCTTGCTCGGGCACCACGACGTCGGGTTCCCGACCTTCGTCGCTGCTCACCTCCTCGCTCGGGATCGTGTCGAGGGGTGACGGTTCGGCGGGTGCGGCATCGAGAGTCGCCACCGGTTCGGACACCACCGGGTCGGTCGCCGGGACAGTCGCCACCGGGTCGGTCGCCGGCGCACTCGCCACAGGGTCGGTCGCCGGCGCACCCGCCACGGGGTCGTCGGCCGGGTCGGGCAGACGCTCGCCGTTCGAGTCGCTTCCACCGCACGATGCAGCGATCACGGCGACGACGAGGGCGGGTCTGAGAATGCGGATGAGTTTCATGTCGGGTCCTTTCGGCCGGGCTTCCACACGCTCTGTGCCCGGCTGTGCCGAAAGGTGACACCGGGTTCGAACAACGTTGAGGCTGCGCCCGCTACCCGGCAGAGAGGGCCTTCCCGGCCACATCAGTCGAGATCAGCCCACATCGACCGGGGGACGATCGGGACCGATCTCGAGGGACTCGATGAACGTCGACTCGATCTCATCGAACCACGTGCTGCCAGGCGCTGCACCGACCGAGATCAGCAGCGGCTCCGAGCCCTCGATCGTGAGGAGATAGAAGCGGGTGATCCGCTCGGCCGACACCCAGTCGAACCGGTTCGCGTCGTCACCAGAGGCGTCGGCGCCCATGTGAAAGCAGGGCTCCCATCCGGGGAAGCACCCCCCTTGGAAGCCAGTTGCCGCCTGCACCTCACTGAGCGGATCAACCGTCACATCGAAGACCCGGGCCGACTTACCACCGATCTCACGAGTCTCATCGCTCAACAGCACGATGTCGTTCGCAGCGATCCATTCGTCGACGGCGTACGGATCGATGCTCGCCGTCGGAGTGGGCAGGGCAGCCTCGTTGCGCGTGCTCCATCCGGCCCATCGGCGCAAATCGAGTGCGACGCCGGTCTCTGGCGGGTAGTACCCGTTGTCGGCGAAGCCGTCGATCAGCGAGACGATGCTCGCGCGGTTGAAGGCGAGGACGAGGTCGTCACGCGGCAGCGTGAACTCGACGTCGACACCGAGGTTCAACGACGAGTACCGCTGACCCGCAATGAGCTCCGAACCGGCCCGGTCGAGAAGGATCGGCTCGGTCTCGGGCGCGGTGGTCTCGGGCGCCGAGTCCGCGGTCACGGCGCCGTCGACGCTCACGTCCCCGGTGCCGACCGGGATCGACTCGCTGCCGTTCTCGGGATCGGGATCGGGTGATGGGTCGACCACGTTCGGGGCGGGCGTGGGGTCGGGCGCGACGGTCGGATCCGGTTCCATGACCGGGGTGGTCACCACGGTCTGTTCTGCCGGCACCACGCGATCGTCGTCCTGCGTTCCGACGGCGATCACGCCGACGATCAGCGCGCCGAGGAGTGATGCGGCAGTCGCCAACCACAACGTCCGACGTGTGCGTCGAGACTCGTGCTCGTCGTCGGTCGACACGTCGCCGAGATACACGGCGAGCGAGGCGCGCCCCGTTGCTCCACCTCGGACCAATCGGGCACGCCGGACTCCCGAGCAGCCTTCGTCGCCGGCTGGATCGGCGGCGGCGAACAACTTCATGACCTCGTCTTCGCTCAGGTCGACATGGTCATCACTCATTGCCCACCTCCGTTCCGACGAGGCGTGTCGTGGCTGCGATCGCTCGCAACGAGACGGTTGTACTCACGTGTCAGGTTCGCGCGGGCTCGCTGAATGCGCTTGCTCACGAGGTTGGGGGAGATCCCCAGGATCTCGGCGATCTCCTGCCTCGTCAACTGCTCCCACGCCAGCAGCCGCAGGATCTCCGCGTCCTGCGGCCTGAGGTGGGTCGCGGCCTCGAGCACCCGGCCAGTCTGGTCTGACCGAACGGCGACATCCTCCGGCGAATCACCGACCGGACCGGGAACGCTCGCGAGCTTCACGTCGAGACGTCGACCGCGAGACCGGCTTCGCCACTGGTGTCCGACCACACGGTAGGCGACCCGGTAGAGCCACGGCAGCACATCGTCGAGATCGGACAGTTCAGCACGCCGCCTCCATGCCACCAGGAATGTCTCGGCGACGGCCTCGTCCACGCGGTCCTCTGCGACGCGTCGCCGACAGTACGAGCGCACATGGTGATAGTGCTGGGCGTAGGCGCGCTCGAACCGCTGCTCCGCCGCCGACAGGTCCAGCTCGTGCGCGTCCGCCATCGGGCGCGTCAAGCTCCCGTCCGGCGCTCGTCGTCGGGGCCGTGTCGGAACATCCCGCAGATTTCTTAGCTCGTTCGTCGACGACATCGCGACCACATGGGCCGGCTCCCGTACATCGCTGTCCCCGGTGAGCACCGCAATCCGGTCATGGTCAATCCTGTGGAGGGGATCACGTCCCGCAGGACTCGACCTCGGAGCCGATCGACACGACGGTCAACGGATCCGGACCGAACGCGCCGGCCGGAATGTACGTTCGTGCTCGAAGTTCCAGGCCGCCATCTTCTCCGGTAGGCGTCACAATGCCGCGCTGGCTCAGCACACCGACACCGAGGTCGGAGGTTGCTGTGTACGACCCGACGCCTCGCTGCGACCACACACCTTCCGGCGCAGCGGGGTCGATCCAGGTGCCGTCGGCCTCGAACGTGTAGCAGTTCGGGAACGAACTCCCGTCGGGGAGCGTCACTTCCACGGCGAACGAGCGATCCTCCATGCCACGCAGACGCTGAGGCTTGTCGGGCGCGGCCGTGGCGGTGCCGGCGGATGCGGCGACCACCGCAACGCCCAGTGCGGGAGCGAGGAGTCGGGTGAGCTTCATGTCGGGTCCTTTCGGGTGGCTGAACATCCCCTCTGTGCCCGGCATCGCCGAAAGGTGACAAAGAAAGACGATTTCCCGGCCGCTCCGGCATTCGTCGCGTCGCAATCCGCTCGAACACGCACCTGCCGGAGCATCACTTCCACCCGACTCTGCGGGGATCGGGTGCCAGTAGCCTCCGACCCATGCCCGTCAGCGCTCCTGTCTCCCTCAGCCGCCTGGCCGCTCGGGTCACCAACCGCCTC
>CAVOHA010000027.1:0-99949 GCA_963695475.1 Ilumatobacteraceae bacterium | reverse complement strand
TTAAAATGGCTATAGAATCTCTTTTAAAAAGATTGAGCTTATTAAAGTTCGAATAGCTTACTTCTGCAATAAAATCGAATTTATTGATACTCGAAGATAGATCTGCTAAACCTTTAAAACTCATTTTTAAATTTTCATCTCGCGAAACCAGACTACCATTAAAAAGCTGATTTCTAAAGACGCCATTTATATCTATGTCTTTATAAGTATAACCCTTATATTGATATTTTGAAATATTTCCTTTTATCGAGGTATTGATCTTTTCTAAAGTGAATCCCTGGCCATCAACGTCGGCTATCAATGAAATCTTACTAATGAGACTATCTTGAACAACCTTGCCAACTTCAAATCTATTAATTCAACTTTACCTACATATTTTGCATTATCAATATCATTAATATTTGTGAGCCTTAAATCAGAAATCGTTTTACCTACATCACTCATTATTTCTAATTGGGCATCTACCATTTTATTGGTAATATAAGAACGTCCTTTAATTGAAAATCTTCCAAATTTTTGAAAGGATGTAGGTAGTGTTTTCCCGAGAATATTTGGGAGCAGTAATTTTAAATTATCATAATTCGCCGATAGGTTATAGATTGGCGTTTAAACAAAATCCATTTTCTGTATTGATCACATTGATAAAATGAAAAGCACCATTAATAACCGTATTTCTATTAGATACCAAATCTAATTTTTGTAATCTAAAATCATTCAAGGTGCCTGAAAACTTAGTCGTGAAATTTACTTTGTCGTTCTCCCCTAGTTCACTATAAAATTTATTTAAATCTATTAATGAAACTGAGGCATTAGAAAAATCGGCATCGATAAATACTTTATTATAAAATCAACCAGATCTTCACGTTTATAGTTAAAAACAATATTCGTTTTTATCGATGAATTTAATGTCTCCAATTCGGTATTTTCAAAGGACATGTTAGTCCTGGAATACCTAAAATTCTCGTCGAAAATTTGGATACTATAATTCCGTGATTTTCAATAAGAGAAATACCCTTTACATCAGCATAAACATTTGGACCTTCAATTTTAAAATTTTCGACCAATCCATCAATATTTTTATAAAAAACAACCGCACCTTCTTGCTTATTTTTATTGAATAAATAAAAATTCGCATTTTCAAGATTAAGCCTCATTGAGGACAGTAAAAATGGGGTAGCACTGGTTTTTGTAGAATCTTTGTCATCAAATTTCTCTACAAAAATCGAGAGGTTATCATTATCTTCACCTTCATAGGTTTTTAAATAAAAATATAACCCCTGCAAATCTATTTCGCCAAACTCAAGTTTATTTTCTAGAATTTTTTTATAACTAAATAATGAGGTGGTTAATTTATCGACATAAATTAAAGAATCGTTATGATGATCTTTAATTTCTATTTCTTTGAGTTTTATATTCCCCAAATAAGAAAGATCTACTTTTTTAATAAGAATGTTGGTATTATAATCTTTATTTAGTCGTTGAGTTACAATTTTGGCTATGCCTGTTTGACTGGGGTTAACGAAAACAGTATGATAAAAAAAATAAGTGCCAGCAACAATGTTACTAGTATTCTAAAACTTATTTTAATTAATCGTTTGATAGCCCTATTTATTATAAATTTGCAACTTTAAAAGTACATAAATTATAGGCACAATTTTTATGCCTTAATGGTAAATTTAATGAAAAATAAATCGATATACATTTTAGCAATTGAGTCCTCTTGTGATGACACTAGTGTTGCTCTGTGCTGTACAACGATAAAGTATTATCTAATGTTGTTGCGGGTCAAAAAATTCATGCACAATATGGTGGCGTAGTGCCAGAGCTTGCCAGCAGGGCACATCAACAGAATATTGTGCCTACAATTCATGAAGCTTTAAAACAGGCAAAAGTTGATAAAAAGAATTAAAAGCCATTGCTTTTACCAAAGGGCCGGACTATTGGGATCTTTGTTAGTAGGCACATCATTCGCGAAATCGATGGCATTAGCACTTAATATCCCCTTAATTTCTATTAATCATATGCAAGCGCATATTCTTGCGCATTTTATAGATGATGAAAAACAACAGAGACCTTCGTTTCCATTTCTATGTCTTACCATAAGTGGTGGACATACACAGATAGTGTTGGTAAAAGATCATTTTTCGATGGAAATCATAGGACAAACAATTGACGATGCTGTTGGTGAGGCTTTTGATAAATCAGCTAGGATTGGCACTTCCATATCCCGGAGGACCTTTTATCGATAAATATGCCCAACTAGGTAATCCAAAATCTTTTGAATTTCCACATCCCAAAACAAAAGATCCATTGGATTTTAGTTTTAGTGGGCTGAAAACAGCCATACTTTATTTTATTCGTGATCATGAAAAAGAAAATGAAAATTTTATAAAGAAGAATTGAATGATATTTGTGCTTCTATTCAACACACCATTACTTCAATTTTAATGGAAAAACTAAAAATCGCAGTGACGCAAACAGGAATAACCAATATTGCAATCGCGGGAGGTGTTTCGGCTAATTCAGGGATCAGAAAAGCCCTAGGTGATGCAGATATAAATTTGGGATGGAATACGTATATTCCTAAATTTGAATATACTACAGATAATGCAGCCATGATCGGAATAGCCGGCTATTATAAATATCTAAATGAAGATTTTGAAAATATTTCTATATCTGCCAAAGCAAGATTAAAATTTTAAAGTATCCATTAAAATTAAAAACCAATGCCTTCGCATTGGTTTTTTAATTTATTACTGCATCATAGCAGCGGCAATTCGTTTATAAATTCCATTTTCGAGTTTATCTCTGATAGCTGAAAAAGCTTCTATTGTTTCCTTAACATCATCTAGATTATGGGCTGCCGTTGGAATTAATCTCAATAAGATCATTCCCTTTGGAATCACCGGATATACAACAATCGAACAAAAAATACCGTAATTCTCTCTAAGATCGTTCACCATTGCCATGGCTTCTGGTATGTCCCCTTCAGCAACTGGGTAACACAAGAGTTTGTCTTACCAATATTAAAGCCGTGATCTTTTAATCCCGACTGAAGTGCGTTTACATTTTCCCAAAGTTTTTCCTTTATTTTTGGCATGGTACGTAACATATCAAGTCTTTTTAACGCTCCCTTTACCATTGCCAATGGCAATGATTTGGCAAACATTTGAGACCTCATATTATATTGCAAATACTGAATAATATCCTTATCGGCAGCAAAAAATGCACCTATCCCTGCCATGGATTTTGCAAATGTTGCAAAATACACATCGATTTCATCCTGAACTCCTTGCTCTTCACCTGCACCGGCTCCCGTCGCTCCCAATGTGCCAAAGCCATGCGCATCATCAACCAAATAATCGGAAATTGTATTTTTTCTTTAAGGCTACAATTTCTTTTAATTTACCTTGTTCTCCACGCATACCAAATACCCCTTCAGATATTACTAAAATTCCGCCACCTGTGGTGTCAGCAACTTTTGTAGCTCTTTCAAGGTTTTTCTCTAGCTTTCAACATTATTATGCATGAATGTAAATCGCTTGCCATGATGCAAACGAACCCCATCAATAATACAGGCATGCGAATCAACATCATAAACAATAACATCATTTTTAGTAACCAATGCGTCAATAGCAGATACCATTCCTTGATATCCGAAATTCACCAAATAAGCTGCTTCCTTATTAACAAAGGCAGCACATTCATTTTCTAGTTGTTCATGAAAAGTTGTATGGCCAGACATCATTCTTGCACCCATGGGATATGCCAAACCATATTCAGCACATGCTTCCGCATCTGCTTTGATGACATCCGGGTGATTTGCCAAACCTAAATAATCATTGATACTCCAGGTTATTAATTTTTTACCATTAAAACCCATCCTATTTGATATTGGGCCCTCTAACTTTGGAAATACATAATAACCTTAGCCTGTTTTGCCCATTTTCCCAATGGCCCTTTATCTTTTATAATTCTTTCAAATAGATCTTTCATCCTCGTATAGTTAAGACGGTTGCAAAGTAAATACTTTTTTTAATGCATTTCAAAAATGCAAGCAACACTTTTTTAACAAAATAAATTTACTTTATCGATTAAATATACACCATTCTAACAATAATTACAATCTCAGTAAAAAAAGAGGCTTTATAATTAAAGCCTCTCTTAGTAATCATTGTATAAATTAATCTATTTTATAAATTCAATTGCTTCGTGTGCATACTTTTGAGTATCAAAAAATCCTTGTTCACGCATCCATTCGTCACTAAATACTTTACTCATATATCTAGATCCATGGTCAGGGAAAATGATAACCACTTTGCTATTTTTATCAAATTCACCCATTTCGGCTAATTGAAACACAGCCTGCATAGCAGCGCCACTTGTATAACCAGCAAAAATACCTTCTGTTATTGCAATTTCACGAGCTCGATGTGCACTATCTTCATCAGTAACTTTTTCAAAGACGTCAATAACATCAAAATTTGTTGCCGTTGGAATCAAATTTTTTCCTAATCCTTCTATTCTGTAAGGATAGATTTCGTCAGTATCAAAATCAGAAGTTTCATGAAATTTTTTCAAAACTGATCCATAAGCATCAACTCCTAAAACCTTTATTGAAGGATTTTTCTCCTTTAAATATTTTCCAACGCCAGAAATCGTTCCACCAGTTCCACTTGCAACGACTACATGACTTACCTTTCCTTCAGTTTGTTGCCAAATTTCGGGGCCAGTTGTAAGGTAATGAGCTTCTGAATTAAGTTCATTAAAATACTGGTTAATATAAACTGAATCTGCAGTTTCTTTATGAAGTCTTTTGGCTACCTGATAATATAGATCTCGGATCATCTGCACTTACATTAGCGGGACAAACATAAACTTTAGCCCCCATCGCCTTCAACATATTTATTTTACCCTTCGAAGCTTTAGAATTTACGGCTAAGATACATTCGTAACCCTTAATAATACAAACCAACGCGATGCTGAATCCTGTATTACCTGAAGTTGTTTCGATAACTTTACTACCTTTTTCTAGTATACCTCTCTTCTTCAGCCTGATCTACTGATGTGAATTGCAATTCTATCCTTCATTGAGTGCCCTGGATTAAAGGCTTCATATTTTGCTAAGAACTGTCCGTCTAAACTTTTTGTTATATTGTTTAATCGTATAAGAGGGGTGTCACCAACTAAATCTAATATATTATTAGTTATACCGTTATGTTTTTTCATAAAAAAAAATACTTTGATTATAAAAACCGGGCAAATTTAAGTTTTTTTTTAAACTTCTGGAGCAATTCTCCGAGAATATCAGTCTAATCTGTGAAACAATATTCCAAAAAAAATATCTAAGCTCTAATTCCCCTCTAAATCAAATAAAAAGACATATCTCCCTCACAACCTCCTTCAAAGCATCGAATCTGCCCGAGGCACCGCCATGTCCCGTATCCATATTTGTATAGAGAAACAGCTGATTATCATCCGTCTATAGCTCTCAACTTGGCAACCCATTTTGCAGGCTCAAAATACTGCACTTGAGAATCATGCAGGCCAGTAGTTACTAACATATGCGGATAATCATGCTTTTGTACATTATCATATGGTGAATAAGACAACATATACTCATATGAATCTTTATCGTTTCGGATTTCCCCATTCATCAAATTCGCCGGTTGTTAAAGGAATACTTTCATCCAACATCGTGGTTACTACATCCACAAAAGGAACAGCGGCAACAATTCCGTTAAATAACTCAGGATTCATATTAACAACGGCTCCCACTAACAAGCCTCCAGCAGAGCCTCCCTCTGCATATAAATGAGCAGCTGATGTATAATCCAATTTGATCAGGTATTTTGCAGCATCTATAAAATCTCGACGATTGGCCCGGCGCGCTCGTCGTCGCGAGTCACGACCGGGCGTTCCTCGACCGTGTTGCCGATCACGTGCTCGCGATCGAGCCGGGCGGCACGATGCGCCGAGTCCCCGGCGGGGTCGGCGGATGGCTGGCAGAACGCGCGGCGGCTCACGGTCGCCCCGCGTCGTCGGGTCGGAACGCGCCGACCGCCGATCGCACCGCGCCGCGAGGCAAGCCGAAGACCGCGCGCACCGGGCCGAGCCCGTCGACCATCGGCCGACGGCTCCGCGAGACCGAGCAGGCGATGGTCAAGGCCCAGAAGCGAGTCGACACGCTCCACGCCGAACTCGCGACCGAGACCGACCACACCGTGCTCGCGGAGCGCGGGATCACGCTCGCTGCGGCACAGGCGGAACTCGACGAGCTCGAAGCACAGTGGCTGGAGCTCGCCGAACTCGCCGAGTGACCCGGGGTCGCTCACCCCGACCTCCGAAATCCCGGATCGGTGTGGTCGCGGCCCCCTACGTTGGTGAGATGTCGATCAGCGGGACGGGACGAACAGCAGGCGGAGTGGTCGTGGCGGCGGCGCTCGTGTTCGCAGGATGCGGCGGCAGCGACGGAGGTGGCGACACCGAAGCGTTCTGCGAGCGGGTCCGTGCCCTGGAGGCCGCCGACGAGAGCGTCGACGACGACGTGGCGGCGGCCGCCGCCGAGTTCGAGGCGTTGATCGACGACGCGCCCGCCGAGCTCCGAGACGACCTCCGCATTGTCGTCGACGCGTTCACCGAGCTCGACGCCATCGACGAGAACGACCCCGAAGCGTTCGAACTGTTCTTCGAGCTGTTCGAACGTCCCGAGTTCGTCGAGGCCTCCGAGACCCTGGAGCAGTTCGGTGTCGAGGAGTGCGGGCTCGATCCGTCCAGCGATGACGAGGTCGACCCCGGTGCAGCGGTCGGCGACGAGGGCACGGACCCGTTCGCGGACGACCCGTACGACGCCGGCGAGTTCGACGAGAACGATGATGGCGTGCTCGTCGGCGACGGCGACGTCAAGGTCACGACGGTCCCGGGCGACCCGTACGACGAGGCGTTCTGGGGCCCGATCGACCCCGGTGAGGTCAGCATTCCCGGTCTCGAACAGCACCTCGACGTCAACTACTCGGACGAGGACTGGTTCGAGGGGAAGGTCAGCGGGTCGAGCCTCGGCGAGCACGACGTCATCGTGTTCGCCCTCGTCGACGGCGATGAGGCCATCCGGCTGTGCGACGCGGTCCTCGAGTACGCCGGGGCGATCGATTCCGAGGCCGTCGTGATCATCGAGGACAACGACTCCGTGTCGCAGTTGGCAAGCGGAACGGTCGAGACCGGCTGTGGGCCCGCCGATGGCCCCGGATCTGCGGGCTGATCGACGGTCGTCTCCCGTGTCGCTCCGGATGGTCCGGTGCACGAATCGCTCAACTCGTGGTGCGGAACGGCCGAAGAACACCACGTGAGTGCGCTCGAATCCGGACACATCCTCGTCAACGCCCGTGGTCGCGTCAGGATCGTGCGGAGCCGGACGAGCACCGACGACGGCTGGAACTGCACCGACGGCGCTCCGATCACCGACGCCGAGGCCGAGAACCCCGAACTCTGGACGGCGTACACGCCCGACGCGCTCGCCGCCGCCCTCGAGGTGGCGACGCAGGTCGCCGAGTTGTCGGACGAACCCCTCATGGCCGGCGGCATCCGCACCTGGGACGCCTGTTCCGGGCGACCGTGCGTGCTGCCGCGCCTCGCCGGTGTCGTGCGCACCTGCAACCAATCGCTCTCCTCCGTCTGACCGTTGCGGAGTGGGTCAGACCCACCCCGCTACGCGGGTCGCCTAGGTTGCAGCCATGACCACGGCGATCGTGCTGTCGGGTGGTGCCAACCTCGGCGCCGTTCACGTCGGCATGATCCGTGCGCTGATCGAGGCCGATGTCACGCCCGATCTGATCGTGGGTACCTCCGTCGGCGCGATCAACGGCGCCTACATGTCGAGTCGATGGACCCCTGCCGGTGTCGCCGGCCTCGAACAGGTCTGGGTCCAGATGACGAGATCGGACGTGTTCCCCACGCGCCTGCTCGGCGGACTGCTCGGGTTCGTCGGCAAACGTGATCATTTCGTGCCGCCGGACGGTCTCCGACGCCTGATCGCTCGACACGTGGAGTTCGAGCGTCTCGACGACGCCCCGATTCCGTTGCACGTCGTCGTCACCGACCTGCTGACCGGGCTCGATCGGCGTCTCTCATCCGGCTCGAGTGTCGACGCGGTGATGGCCAGTGCCGCGATCCCCTCGGTGTTCCCGCCGGTGTTGATCGATGGCCATCCGTTCATCGACGGTGGCGTCGTCAACAACACGCCGCTCTCGCATGCCATCGAGCTCGGTGCGGATCGGATCTGGGTGCTGCCCGCCGGGACCGCGTGTGGGCTGGACGAGGCCCCGCGCAGTGCGCTCGCAATGGCGCTGCAGGCCGTGAGCGTGCTGATCAACCGTCGGCTCCAGCGTGACATTCGGCTGTTCCAGGATCGATGTGACCTGCACGTGCTCCCGCCGCTGTGTCCGGTCATGGTGCCGCCGACCGATTTCGGCCAGGCGAAGCACCTGATCGAGCGGGCGTACCTGTCATCGCTCGGCGCCATCCGATCCGGATCCGACGACGCCGG
Organism: Ilumatobacteraceae bacterium; assembly: GCA_963695475.1. GTDB lineage: Bacteria > Actinomycetota > Acidimicrobiia > Acidimicrobiales > Ilumatobacteraceae > Ilumatobacter_A. The sequence continues at coordinate 91,407 of CAVOHA010000027.1, read as the reverse complement.
CGACCTCGCCGCCTCGCTCGAGCATCCGCACCAGCACTGATCTGGGCGATACTCGTCGCCATGCCGCCGCCGACACCCCTGCCCCCACGCCGCGGGCGGATCATCGTCGGGCTCGTCCTGGCGTTGATCGCCGTGCTTGCCGAGGGAGCGTCGTCGATTGCCGCTCCGGTCGGATCGATCGATCGACCTGCAGCAACCGGGAGCCTCGACGTCGCGGTGCGCGTGGACTTCGCCCCGATCGTCTGCGATCGCCGCGACCCGGTCGAGCTCGGGTACGACCCCTTCTACACACAGCACTGCTCGGCGTTCGGCCTCGACGTGTTGGGCTCCGCAGCGGTCGTACCGGGCGCGGTGGAGCGCACGGCCGAAATCATCGTCGCCATGATCGGTCATCGTCGCGACCTGCTCGATGAGATGATCAGGCAGCGGACCCGGGTCGGGGTGATGGCGGCGACTGAGGTCACGTCGGACATGCCGGAGTACCGCAACATCTACACGCAGTTCCCGGGCACCGACTGGGACACCCGCGCCCGCGGTCTCGGGGCGACACCGTTCATCCCACTGTCGAGCGTGGGCGAGGGCAACGTCGTGTGCGACGCGAGCGACTGGTACCCGGGTGAGTCGATCATGGTCCACGAGTTCGCCCACACGATCCGCATCATGGGCCTCGCGGTCATCGACCCGGCGATGGACGCGCGAATCGACGCCGCCTACGACACCGCCATGGCGACCGGCCGCTGGGCGAACACATACGCCGCCACCAACTCCGACGAATACTTCGCCGAAGCGGTCCAGTCGTACTTCGACACGAACCTCGCCGGACCGGTCGGCGGCGACGGGATCCACAACGACATCGACACGCGAGCCGAACTCGCGACCTACGACCCCGTGGGATACGCCGTCGTCGACGCGCTCTTCGGCGAAGCGTCGAGCCTGGACCTCTGCAACGGTTGATCGCCGGGTCGAGCGAGTCGTTCGGTCGATGGCGTGGGTTCGGGTGTGACACCCCGTCCCTAGAGTGGGTCGGGTCATGACCGATGAGCAGTTGTTCGCCGACGTCCCGCACCCGGCCGAAACCGCGGCCGAGCCGCCGCCCGGCGACGACTTCGAGCCGGAGGTGCCCCGGACCAGGGGGCCGTCGCCGTTCGTCCAGGGGCTGAACCCCGATCAACTCGATGCCGTGGTCCACGACGAGGGTCCGCTGCTCGTCGTCGCCGGCGCCGGATCGGGCAAGACCCGAGTGCTGACCCACCGGATCGCCCACCTCATCCACGAGGGGGTGCACCCGTCGAAGATCCTCGCGATCACATTCACCAACAAGGCCGCGTCGGAGATGCGCGAGCGGGTCCACGAGCTCGTCGGCCCGGTCGTGAAGACGATGTGGGTGTCGACGTTCCACTCGGCCTGCGTCCGCATCCTGCGCGCGAACGGCGAGGCGATCGGATATCCCCGGCAGTTCTCGATCTACGACTCAGCCGACTCCAACCGGCTCGTGTCCTACGTGATCCGCGACTTGGGCCTCGATTCGAAGCGGTTCACTCCGCGCGGCGTGCAGGCGATCATCTCGCTCAAGAAGAACGAACTGGTCACGCCCGAGGAGATGGCGACGCACGCCGAGAACATCTTCGACCGCAAGCACGCCGAGGTGTACGCGGAATACCAGGCCCGCCTGCTCAAGGCCGGCGCGATGGACTTCGACGACCTGTTGATCAACGTCGTCAAGCTGTTCCGCGAGCACGGCAACATCCTCGAGCACTACCGCGACCGGTTCACCCACATCCTCGTCGACGAGTACCAGGACACGAACCAGGCGCAGAACGAGATCGTGCTGATGCTCGCCGGTGGCCACCGTGCGGTCACCGTGGTCGGCGACTCCGACCAGGGCGTCTACGGCTGGCGCGGCGCCGACCTGCGCAACATCTTGGACTTCGAAGAGGCCTTCCCCGACGTCACGACCGTCGTGCTCGATCAGAATTACCGCAGCACGCAGACCATCCTCGACGCAGCGAACGCCGTGATCGACAACAACACCGAGCGCAAACCCAAGGCGCTCTGGACCGACCTCGGCAGCGGCGACAAGATCACCCGCTATCACGCTGAAGACGAGGGCGACGAGGCGACCTTCATCGCCTCCACGGCCCGCCAGGCGCACGAATCGCAGGGAACCGATTGGCGGGACATGGCGGTGCTGTATCGCACCAACGCGCAGAGCCGCGTGCTCGAAGAAGCGTTCATGCGCGTCGGTGTGCCGTACAAAGTCGTCGGGGGCACGCGGTTCTACGACCGTCGTGAGGTCAAGGATGCGATGGCGTATCTGCGCACGGTCGTCAACCCGGCCGACGAGGTGTCGCTCAAGCGAATCCTCAACACGCCCAAACGCGGCATCGGTGATGCGAGCGTCGACAAACTCGATGCCTTCGCCCGGCGTGAGGCGATTGCGTTCGTCGACGCGCTGCGGCGCTGTGAGGAAGCCGGCGTGTCGGGCCCTGCGCTGCGCGGGATCGTCCAGTTCGTCGAGCTGTTGGACGGGCTGAACGCCACTGCGGCGGACCCGTCGTACGGTCCCGGCGACGTGCTCCAACTCGCACTCGACGGTTCCGGGTACCTCGCCGAGCTCGAAGCCGAAGACACGGTCGAGGCGCACACGCGGATCGAGAACCTCGGGGAGCTCGTCGGGTCGGCGCGCGAGTTCACGGTCATCGACGAGTTCATGGAGCAAGTCGCGCTCGTCGCCGACACCGACCAACTCGACGACGACAACCAGGTCGTGCTGATGACCCTGCACTCTGCGAAGGGACTCGAATACCCGACCGTGTTCCTCGCCGGCGTCGAGGAAGGTGTCTTTCCGCACGTGCGGGCGCTCACCGAGCCGGCGCAGATGGAAGAGGAGCGACGCCTCGCCTACGTGGGGATCACGCGGGCGATGCAGCGGTTGTACATGTCGCACGCCTGGAGTCGGCAGCTGTTCGGGTCGACCCAGTACAACCCGCCGTCGAGGTTCTTCGACGAGATCCCCGCCGAGCTGATCGAATCGAAGGGGAACGTCTCGGGGCGCTCGTCGTACGGACGCCAGAGCTACCGCGAGGAGCGCGGCTCCGCGTATCGCTCCGACCCCCCGCCCTACCGCCGGGCTCGGGGGCAGGGTGCTGCCGACGAGACCGGTGGGATCGACATCAACGCCGACATCAAAGCCGAACGGGAGCGTCACGCCGACCGGGTGGTCGAGGCCGCCATGCGCGCTGGTGAGAAGGTGGTGGAGCCGGCGAACAGCCAGGAACTGGGGCTCGGCGTCGGCGATCAGGTCGAGCATCCCGCCTTCGGTGCCGGCACGATCATCGCAATCGACGGCGAGGGCGAGAAGACCGAGGCGGTCATCAACTTCTCGGGTGGAGTCGGCTTGAAACACCTGTCGTTGGCGTGGGCGCCGTTGAAGAAGCTGTGATGAACCTTCGATCGGTGTCGACCCCGTGAGCCTCACGCCGGCGCAGCGGCTCGCCCGCGTGAACATCGTCCTGCTCATCGTGCTGTCGGTGCTGCTCGTCCTGTGTCTCGTGCGACAACTGTGGGTCCCCGCCGCGGTGTTCTCGCTGCTGATCTTCTCCAACGGGTTCCAGTTCGCCACCCGCCGACGCGAGTGAACACGGCGCGCGTCGCGTTGAGCATGTCCGCGCTCGCCTGACGGCCTGCGAAGGCGGTGCAACGCGGCGGATCGTGGCAGACTGTCGAGCGTGAAGGCAGCAATTCTGGTCGAGAGTCTGACGGGCAATACGTGGACAGCGGCGGAGAAGACCGCCGAACTGCTGTCGCAGGAACGGTGGACGATCACCGGGCTGTCGAAGGTCCGCGAGCCGGATCTGGTCGCGATTCAGGCGGCCGATCTGATCCTCGTGGGCACGTGGGTGCACGGCGCGTTCGTCTTCGGTCAGGCGCCGTGGGCCGTCAACAGCATCTCGAACCTTCCGGCGCTGTCGGGGAAGAAGGCGGCGGCGTTCTGCACGTTCGCACTCTCGCCCGGCAAGTCGCTCGACCGACTGACGCGAGCGGTCGGCGACACCGGCGCCTACGTGATCGGCGGGCTGGCGATGAGCCGCAACAAGCTCGATCAGCACAGCGAAGAGTTCGCTGTGCGCCTCGTCGACGCGCTCGCCGACGCCTGACCTCAGCCGTCGGTCGTGGCCGGCTCGCTCGATGCCGGCGTGGTCGAGAACGCGCGCAGATCCAGGTAGAGCGTCTGTTCGTTCTCCACGACCGGCCGCACGGCCTCGGTGGGCGGCGACAGCTCCGTCACGTCGAGTTCATTGCCCTCGCAGTCGATGAACGTCGACGTGCCGCGCACCTGCTCCACCGGACAGTCCGGGCGGCCGGGTGGGAACGCGTAGTACAGGCGCCACCCGTTGGCGGGATCGTCGCCTTCGTGGTCGACGACGATCGACCGGGCGCCGGTGATCGTCGACAGCTCGGCAAACAGCAGGGGGCCGGCTTCGGCGACGTCGTTCGCCCGTCCGGCAGCCGAACCGAGTTCGAGTCGTGGCGGCGCCAGGTTCTCGGTCGGCTCGGTGTCGCCGCTCGACAAGAACGCGGCGACGCCCCAGGTGACCAACCCGAGCACGACGAAGAACACCACGCCGGCCAGCACCGGCACGATGGCTCGCGCGACGGGAGAGCGGAGCTCGGGCAGTCGGGGCGTGGTGGGCACGGCTCCATTGTGGCAACGCCCGCCCGAGATGCCTCCGCACACCGAGCTGATCCGCACGCCTCCTCCGGGCGGTTGGTGAATTCCATCGGCCGTTGCGTAAGGTCTGTGGTTCGTGGAACGCCCCTACCGAATCGTCGTCGCGAAGCCCGGCCTGGACGGCCATGACCGCGGTGCCAAGACCATCACGCGAGCCCTTCGTGACCACGGGTTCGAGGTCATCTACACGGGCCTGCACCAGACACCCGAGCAAATCGCGGAGACCGTGCTCCAGGAGGACGCCGACGGCGTCGGGCTGTCGCTGTTGTCGGGCGCGCATCTCACCTTGTTCCCACGGGTCATCGCGGAACTCGCCTCCCGAGATCTCGACGACGTGCTGATCTTCGGTGGCGGCGTGATCCCCGACGGCGACGTGGCGATCCTCAAGGAACAGGGTGTCAGCGAGATCTTCGGACCCGGTTCTTCGCTGCGGGCGATCGGCGAGTGGCTCGAAACCGCCCTCGACGAACGCGAATCCGCATGACGATGTTCGTCGGTGCCAGGCACCAACGAACATGTTCCTCCATCCAGCCATCAACACAGGAAGCAGTGATCTGACGTGGATCTCTTCGAATACCAGGGCAAGCAGTACTTCGCCCGCTACGACATCCCGGTGAGTCCGGGCGGCCCGGCCGACACGGTCGACGAAGCCGTCACCGAGGCCAACAACGCCGGCTATCCCGTCGTGGTCAAGGCGCAGGTGCAGGTCGGTGGCCGTGGCAAGGCCGGCGGCATCAAGCTCGCCGACGACGAAGCGGCCGTGCGCGAACACGCCGGCAACATCTTGGGCATGGACATCAAGGGTCACGTCGTCAAGCGCATCTGGGTCGAGCGTGCATCCGACATCGACGAGGAGTACTACGTCAGCTTCACGCTCGACCGCGCCGAGAAGAAGCACCTGATGATGCTCTCGCGTGAAGGCGGCGTCGAGATCGAGGTCGTCGCCGAGGAGAACCCCGACGCGATCATCAAGCTCCACATCGATCCCGTCGACGGGCTGTCGGCCGAAACCGCCCGTCAGGCCTGCATCGATGCGAACCTGCCCGAGCGGGCGATCGAGGGCGCAACCGACATCATCGTGAAGCTCTACCGGTGCTACACCGAAGGCGACTGCGACCTCGCCGAGATCAACCCGCTGATCCTCAAGCCGACCGGTGAGGTGCACGCGCTCGACGCGAAGGTCACCCTCGACGGCAGCGCCGAGTTCCGTCATCCCGAGTGGGAGGACTTCAAGGGCCTCACCGAGATGGACGACCGCGAGCGGATGGCTGCCGAGAAGGACCTGCAGTACATCGGGCTCGACGGCACCGTCGGGATCATCGCCAACGGCGCCGGCCTCGCGATGTCGACGCTCGACGTCGTCAACCAGGTCGGTGGCTCGGCGGCGAACTTCCTCGACATCGGCGGTGGCGCGAACGCCGATGTGATGGCCGGTGCGCTCGAGGTCATCAACTCCGACGACAGCGTGAAGTCGATCTTCATCAACATCTTCGGTGGCATCACCCGCGGTGAAGAGGTCGCGAAGGGCATCGTCGAGGCGATGGGCCGCGTCGACCTGAAGGCGCCGATCGTCATCCGCCTCGACGGCACCAACGCCGAGGAGGGACGCCAGATCCTGCTCGACGCCGGCATCCCGGCCGACAAGCTCCGCTCCGAGCCGACCATGCTCGACGCCGCTCGCGCCGCCGTGGCGCTGGCCGACTGACCGCCCCTTCGAGACCGAGAGAGACACGCAACATGGCAATTTTCGTCAACGAGAACACCAAGGTCCTCGTCCAGGGCCTCACCGGCGGGCAGGGCAAGTACCACGGCCTGCGCAACCGCGACTACGGCACCCAGATCGTCGGCGGCGTCACGCCCGGCAAGGGCGGCCAGGACGTCGACGGCATCCCGATCTTCAACTCGGTCGCCGAGGCCGTCGAGGCGACCGGCGCCAATGCGTCGTTCGCAGCCGTGCCGCCGAAGTTCGCCCCCGGTGCGATTCATCGAGGCAGCCGAGGCCGGCATCGGCTTCGTCGTCTGCATCACCGAGGGCATTCCGGCGCAGGACGAGGCGCTCACGTACAACCGGCTCGTTCGCGAGTTCCCGAACACGCGCCTGCTCGGCCCGAACTGCCCGGGCATCATCAGCCCCGGCAAGTGCAACATCGGCATCACCGCCGGCGAGATCGCGCAGGAGCCCACCGCCGACGGCCCGAACGTGGGCATCGTGAGCCGCTCCGGCACGCTCACCTACCAGGCGCTGTACGAGCTCAAGCAGAAGGGCATCGGCGTGTCGACCTGTGTCGGCATCGGCGGCGACCCGGTTCCCGGAACCAACTTCATCGACTGCCTCCGCGAGTTCGAGGCCGACCCCGAAACGCACGCGATCATGATGATCGGCGAGATCGGTGGCTCGGCCGAGGAAGAGGCGGCCGAGTACATCCAGGCGAACGTGTCCAAGCCGATGTCCGCGTACGTCGCCGGCGTCACCGCACCGGCCGGCAAGAAGATGGGCCACGCGGGCGCCATCGTCTCGGGCGGCAAGGGCACGGCGCAGGGCAAGATGGACGCCTTGGGCGATGCCGGTGTGAAGGTCGGGCTCAACCCGACCGAAGCCGGCGAGCTGATGGCCGAGATCGTCGCCGCCCTCTGATCCCGCGGCGGCTCAGCCGTTGCACAACTCCAGCGGCGCTGCGTCGCGGAAGAGCCCGTCGATGATCGCGTAGATCTGTGGGTCGTAGTCGGCCGTCGCCACGGCCGACGTGACCATCGCGTGACGTGCGATCTCCTCGACCGGCGCCCATTCGGTCGGTCGAAGCTGCATGTTGCTTCCCCCGCATCGAAGTGCACGTCGATCGTGTGGGGCGTGAGGGTGCCCGGTTCGCTACGGTCGTTTCGTGCCCACTGCGCTGCTGTCCGTGTACGACAAGACCGGGGTCGTCGACCTCGCCCGGTCCCTGGCCGACCTCGGCTGGTCGCTCGTGTCGTCGGGCGGCACGGCCAAGGCGATCGCCGACGCCGGCGTCGAGGTCACCGATGTCGTCGAGTGGACCGGGGTCCCCGCGATCCTCGGACACCGCGTCGTCACGCTCCACCCCAAGGTGCACGGCGGCATCCTCGCCGATCCGACGAACGCGGAGCATGTCGCCGACATGGAGGCGTACGGAATCACCGCGATCGATCTGGTCGTCGGGAACCTCTACCCGTTCGCGTCCGACCCGGGTATCGAGCTGATCGACATCGGGGGCCCGGCGATGGTCCGAGCCGCCGCCAAGAACCACGCCTTCGTCGGTGTGCTCGTCGACCCGGCGGACTACGACGGCGTCGTCGCCGAGCTGACGGCCGACGGAGCGCTCAGCGATACGACTCGCCGGCGACTTGCTCGCCATGCCTTCGCGCACACCGCGGAGTACGACGCGGCCATCGTCACCTGGCTCGACGAATCGGACGAGCCGCCCGCCTCCGACGACGACATCCTCCCCGAGTCGATTCACCTGTCGCTCGAGCGGGCGCAGTCGCTGCGCTACGGCGAGAACCCGCACCAGGAGGGCGCCCGCTACCGCCAGGTCGGTGCCACGAGCTGGTGGGACACGATGACCCAGCACGGCGGCAAGGAGCTCAGCTACCTCAACGTCTTCGACACCGAGGCGGCGTGGCGGCTCGTGCAACGCTTCGATCAGCCGGCCGTCGTGGTCGTGAAGCACGCCAACCCGTGTGGCGTGGCGGTCGGCGACGACATCGGCGCCGCATATGTCGAGGCGAATGCATGTGACCCGGTGAGCGCCTTCGGCGGCATCGTTGCCGCCAACCGGACCGTGACGGTCGAGATGGCCGAGCCGCTCTCGGCGGTGTTCACCGAAGTGGTGATCGCTCCGGACTTCGAACCGGCTGCACTCGAGATCCTGACGGCGAAGAAGAACCTGCGCGTGATGAGCGCCGGTGCGCCGTCGCCGCTCCCGTTCGATGTTCGTCCGGTCGACGGCGGTCTGCTGGTGCAGCAGCCCGACGACGTCGCCGGGCGCAGCGACGACTGGCGCGTCGTCACGAAGGTCCAGCCGAGCGATGCACAGTGGCGCGATCTCGAGTTCGCGTGGGTCGTGTGTGCCGCGGTGAGCAGCAACGCCATCGTCTACGCCAAGGACGGCAAGGCGTTCGGCATCGGTGCCGGACAGCAGAACCGACTCGACTCGGCACGCATTGCCGCCGAACGATCGGCCGGCCGCGCTGCAGGTGGCGCGTGTGCCAGCGACGCGTTCTTCCCGTTCCGCGACGGCCTCGACGCCGCGGCTGCCGCCGGCATCACCGCGGTCATCCAACCGGGCGGGTCGGTGCGCGACGAGGAGGTCATCGCTGCGGCCGACGAGCACGGGATCGCCATGGTGTTCACGGGTCGGCGCCACTTCCGGCACTGATTGCCCCGGCGATCGGCCGCCCACCCCGGCATTGCTACGGAAAGTGGCCGCTCGCTCACACGATCGTCGGCGCGTGTCGGCCATGAACGTCGGATGGCCCCTGACGTGAGCGATACTGGTCACCCGTGACTGCCACCGTCGACGCCGCCACATCGAGCGACGACAGCCCGACGCGCCCGATCACCCGCGACGGCCGCGGCAACCAGCAGATCAGCCAGCTCCCGTACCTCCCGGGACTCGACGGGCTGCGCGCGATCGCTGTCGTGGCCGTGATGGTGTACCACGCGAACAGCACGTGGCTCGCCGGCGGCTATCTCGGCGTCGAGGTGTTCTTCGTCATCTCCGGCTACCTGATCACGCTCCTGTTGATCGCCGAGCACGAACGCACCGGTTCGATCGACCTCAAGAACTTCTGGCTCCGGCGGTTCCGTCGACTCCTCCCGGCGCTGTTCGTGATGATGCTCCTGCTCACGGTGTGGGTGGCGCTGTTCGAGTCCGAGGCACTCGGCGCACTCCGCGGCGACGTCATCGCGGGCACCGCCTACATCTCGAACTGGTACCAGATCTGGACCGGCGCCGGGTACAGCGCCGGGTCGGACTTCGCCCCGCTCCGCCACCTGTGGAGCCTCGCGGTGGAGGAACAGTTCTACGTCATCTGGCCCTTGGTGATGCTCTCGTTCGTGCAGGTGGGGAGCCGCCGGATCGCCGGGATCGCGCGCTATCTGTTCCTCGCCGCCGTGGCGATCACCGTGATGGTCGCGGTGCTCAACCACGCCGGCCCGCAGCAGAATCCCGAGTTCACCCCCGACGCCTACTGGACGATCTTCGGTCGCCAGATCTCGATTCCCGACACGTTGTACCTGTCGACGATCTCTCGAGCCGGCGGCCTGCTCCTCGGCTCGGCGTTCGCGATGATCTGGCGTCCGAATGCCGTGATGCGCGGCCCCTTGCGCACCAAGGGTCACCTGTTCGACGCGTTCGCACTCGTGGGGTTCGTCGCCCTGGCCTTGATGTCGTGGTTCGTGGTGTTCGAGCCCGACCAGGGCGTCGGCTTCCTCTTCCAGGGCGGGCTGTTCGTCACCGGCCTGGCGACCCTCGCGATCATCGCCGCCGTCACTCACCAGCGGTCGTACACCGGCAAGCTCCTGTCCTTGCCGCTGCTCCTGTGGATCGGCACGCGTTCGTACGGCCTCTACCTGTACCACTGGCCGATCTATCAGATCATCCGCAACATCGCCGCCAACAAGCTCGCGCTCCACGAGTTCGTCCTCGCGATGGTCGCGACGTGCATCATCACCGAACTCTCGTACCGCTACATCGAGACACCGATCCGCAAGGGCTACCTCGGTGCCTGGTGGAAGCGTCGGCGCGCCGGCGTGCCGTCCACATCGCCGCTCACCGATGGACAGCGCAAGGGCGTGTATGCCGGAGGAGCCATCGTCGCGGCGCTGTCGGTTTTCGCCGTCGGCAGCATGGCGACCGCCGAGCTGAAACTGAACGACCTCCAGCTCGCCCTCGACGAGGCGAGCGAATCGACCTGCAACGTGCTGATCGACACCGACTGCGACGGCGTCGACGACCTCGATGCGGACGGCAACCCGATCGGCTCGTCCGAATCGGCCGATCCGTCGACGGAGAGCGATCCCGGCGGAGCGTTCGTGCCGAACGGTGATGCGAGCGGAGAGGTCGCCCTCGACGACGGCGAGCTGCCTCCGGATCCCGAACTGGCCGAGGACCCGAACAGCGACGTCGTGGTCCCGAATTCGACCTCGCCGCCGACGACGGAGGCGCCAGCGCCAGCGATCAGCAAGCTTGCCGTCGGTGACTCCGTGATGCTCGGCGCCGCCGCGCCGCTGACCGACATCGGCTTCACCGTCGACGCGGTCGAGAGCCGAGCGTGGGTCAACGGGCTCGATTTCGTCGAGACACTCGGCCGTCAGGGTCGGCTGCCCGACACGCTGGTGATCCACCTCGGCACGAACGGCCCGATCGGTCAATCCAACATGGATCGCATGATGGCGGCCGTGGCATCGGTGCCCCAGGTGCTGCTGGTCACCAACGACGTCGACCGGGACTACACCGCTGCCAACAACGAGTTGATCTTTGCCGCCGCTGCGGCCAACCCGAACGTCACCCTGCTCGACTGGCAGGGTCTCGCCTCGGGTTGTGTCGGCGACTGCTTCGAGGCCGATGGCTTCCACCTGAAGCCCGACGGGCGGAACTACTACGCCCAGCTGATCGACGGCGCCCTCAACGCGTAGCGGAGTGGGTCAGACCCACCCCGCTACGCGTAGCGGAGTGGGTCTGACCCACTCCGCAACGGTGGGTGACTCAATTCGCGGGCGGAACGTGACGATACTTGTCTCGAGATGACGACGTTCGCCCCGCCGACGTCTCCCCCCGTCGACGTGAGGGAGCACAATGCGCGCATCAGTCGCGTCCCGTACATGCCGGGGCTCGACGGGATGCGGGCGCTCGCCGTCATCGCCGTCATCGTCTACCACGCCAACTCGTCGTGGCTGCCCGGCGGATTCCTCGGCGTGGAGATGTTCTTCGTCATCTCCGGTTACTTGATCACGTTGCTGCTCATCGCCGAACGCGAACGCACGTACACGGTGTCGCTGATCGACTTCTGGAAACGTCGCGCCCGGCGCCTGCTCCCTGCGTTGTACGTCATGATGCTGCTCGTCGTCGCCTACACGGCGCTGTTCGAGCCCGCTTCGCTCGGCGCGCTCCGCGGTGATGTGATCGCCGGGTTGTTCTACGTCTCGAACTGGTATCAGTTGTGGGTCGGGCTCGGGTACACCGCAGCATTCGACTTCGCGCCGCTGCGGCACCTGTGGAGCCTCGCGGTCGAAGAACAGTTCTACGTGTTCTGGCCGCTCGTGATGGTCGGACTGCTCGGACGCAAAGGCACCCGAAAGGTGGCCGATGTCAGCCGCTGGCTGTTCGTTGCGGCGGTCTCGATCTCGATCATCACGGCGCTGCTCTATCACCCCGGTCCCGTGGGCGAACCGGAGCAGACACCCGAGGCCTACTGGTTCATCGGCTCGCACGCGATCTCGAAGCTCGACTTCTTGTACATCGGGACGTTCTCGCGGCTGTCGGGCATTCTGCTCGGTGCGGCGTTCGCCATGGTGTGGCGACCGTTCGCCATCGTTCGCGGACCGCTGCGTTCGAAGGGTCGGTGGTTCGACCTCACCGCGGTCGCCGCGCTGGTCGGCTTCGGATGGATGTGCTGGAACGTCTACCTGGTCGCGCCCGACGGCGCCGGGGATCCCCTCCTGTTCCGCGGTGGCCTCTTCGCCGCATCGTGCTTCACGCTCGTCGTCATCGCCGCGGTGAGCCACCCGGGTGCCCGCTCGAACATGGTGTTGGGCAACCCGGTCCTGAAGTGGATCGGGCTCCGGTCCTACGGCTTGTACCTGTATCACTGGCCGATCTTCCAGGCGATTCGAGGTCTCGCCGGCAACAAGCTCACCTTCTCGGAGTTCGTGGTCGCGATGATCATCACCGTGGCGATCACCGAGCTCTCGTACCGCTTCGTCGAGACGCCGATTCGCACGGGGTCGTTCGGGGTGATGATCCGGCGGGCCCGTTCGACCGCAACGCCGTGGCGGCGTCGTGTGCTCGTGTCCGGGACCGCCCTGGTGGTCGGCGTGTCGCTCTTCGCGGGTGCGGCGCTGGCCACCGCCGACGTGGAGCAGAACGAGATCGCCGACGAGTTCGCCGACAACGAGGAATCGACGGTGGACCTGGGTGCCGCCGACGCCTCGATCCCCGTGGTGATCGCGCCGAGCGCGGCACCGCCACCGAGCACCCTCCCGCCGACGACGGCGCGCCGCCGACGACCGCGCCGCCCACCACGCTCGCGCCCGCAACGACGGTCGCCGGTTGTCGCCGGTGGCCGAGACCTCCGTACCGCCCGCTCCGACCACGACGGTCCCGGTTGTCCCGGCGACGACGGTTCCGCCGACGACCGTGCCACCGACCACCGTGCCCCGACCACCGTCCCGCCTCCGGTGACCTCGCTCGGCATCGTCACCGATGCGAGCGCGATCACGCCGCTCACCGTCCCGCCGCAGGGGCCGGCGCCGACGCTGCGACTCGTCGGTTTCGGAGACTCGGTCATGCTCGGCTCGGCCAACGAGCTGACCGCACGCGGCTTCGTGGTCGACGCCGTCCAGAGCCGGCAGTTCTCTGCGGCGCTCCCCGAGCTCCAAGCGATCCGCGACAACGGATTCCTCGGTTCGGCGGTCGTGGTGCATCTCGGGACGAACGGCTCGTTCCCCCAGTCGTCACTCGACCAGATGATGGCGATTCTGGCCGACGTGCCGATCGTCGTGTTCGTCACCGGCAAGGCCGACCGCGGCTGGATCCCCGGGAACAACGAGAAGATCCGTGCCTTGCCGAGCGTCTACCCGAACGTCACGGTGATCGACTGGGAGGTACTCGGACCGCAGTGTCAGGGTGACTGCTTCTACGACGACGACATCCACCTGAACGGCAACGGGCAGCGGTACTACGCCGATCTCGTGAGCCGCGTCCTCGGGATCTGAGCGAACCGGCCGGAATTTCCGCCGAGGGGATTTCGGGTGAGCAGACCGTCGATCTAGCCTCAGGGGCATGACCACTCCAGTTCGTGTCGCCGTCACCGGAGCCGCAGGCCAGATCGGCTACAGCCTCCTCTTCCGCATCGCATCGGGCACCATGCTCGGCCCCGACACTCCGGTGGCCTTGAGCCTGCTCGAGATCACCCCGGCGCTCGGCGCGCTCGAGGGTGTGCGCATGGAACTCGACGACGGCGCCTTCCCGCTGCTCGACTCGATCACCTGCACCGACGACGCGGACGTGGCGTTCGGTGACGCCGAGGTGGCGATCCTCGTCGGCTCGATGCCGCGCAAGGCCGGCATGGAGCGCGCCGACCTGCTGTCGGCGAACGGCGGGATCTTCAAGCCGCAGGGCGAGGCGCTCAGCCGATCGGCCAAGAAGGACGTCAAGGTCCTCGTGGTCGGCAACCCGGCGAACACCAACGCGCTGATCGCGATGAACAACGCGGCCGATCTCGACAACGGTCGCTTCACGGCGATGACCCGTCTCGACCACAACCGGGCGATCAGTCAGCTCGCCACACGCCTCGGCGTCTCGGTGAACGAGATCAAGAAGATGACGATCTGGGGAAACCACTCGACCACGCAGTACCCCGATCTGTTCCACTGCGAAGTGAACGGCAAGAACGCGTACGAGGCTGTCGGCGATCACGAGTGGTACGCCAACGAGTACATCCCGACCGTCGCCAAGCGCGGCGCGGCGATCATCGACGCACGCGGCGCTTCGTCGGCGGCGTCGGCTGCCTCGGCCGCGGTCGACCACATCCGCGACTGGACACTGGGCACGCCCGATGGCGACTGGGTGTCGATGTCGGTGCCGTCCGACGGCAGCTACGGCGTCCCCGAAGGCATCATCAGCTCCTTCCCCTGCGTCTGCAAGGACGGCGACTACGAGATCGTCCAAGGCCTCGACATCGACGACTTCAGCCGCGGCAAGATCGACGCGACGGCTGCGGAGCTCGTGTCGGAGCGCGACGCGGTGTCGGAGCTCGGCCTGATCTGATCCGACGCTCGTCTCGCTCGATCGTGCTCAGTGGACGGTGACGGTCTCGTACGGCGTGATCAGTGCGAGGTCCGGTGATCGCCGGCGCGTGATCAGCACGCTCGCCCACGATCCGAGGCACAGCAGCGCGACGCCGATCGAGAACGGCGTCGTCGAGTCGCTCACCTGCGCGCTGACCAACGTGCCGAGGACGGCGCCACCCGCCATCCGAGCGGAGCCCGACAGCGCGGATGCCGTCCCGGCGAGGTGACCCACGGGCGCGAGTGCGGCCGTGTTGAGGTTCGGCATCAGGAACATGAACGAGCCCAGCGTGAGCCCCAGCAGCGGCATGAACAGCCAGAAGTTGGGCCGTCCGCCGCTCGACAACGAGACCACGACCGACACCGCGGTCAGCGGCATCAGAATGGCGTAGACCCCGTTGATGAGTCGGTGGATGCCGACCCGTTCGACGACACGGCCGTTGACGAGCGCGCCGATCCCGAACAGCGTGGCGACCAGTCCGAAGATGATCGGAAACTGCGCCCTGCGATCGAAGACGTCGCTGATCAGCAGCTCGCTGCTCGCCAGGTACGAGGTGAACACGCCCTGGAGGAAGATCGTCGAGATCGTGTAGCCGGCCGTGACGCGGTGCGGGCGACCTCCGCGTAGCCGCGCACGGACGACACGAAACGGAACGGTCGGCGGTGCGCCGGGTCGAGCGACTCCCGCAGCCGCAGGCTCCACAGGGTGACGATGACCGCACACACCGCGCAGAACCAGAACACCGAGCGCCACGGGAAGATCGCGATGAGCCCGGTGCCGATCGTCGGGGCGAGCACCGGAACGAGCATGAACACGGCCATCACCTGCGACATGGCCTTCGCCATGGCCGTGCCCTCGAAACGGTCGCGCACGATCGCCGTGGCCACCACCCGTGAACCGGCCGCACCGATTCCCCAGATGAAACGGCTGAGCAGCAGCAACTCGAACGTCGGTGCCAGCGCCGACCCGACGGCGCCGGCGAGGTAGATGATGCTCCCGAGGTAGAGCACCGGTTTGCGGCCGTACCGATCGGCGAGAGGACCGTAGACGAGCTGCGCGACGGCCAAGCCGAGGAAGAAGACGGTGATGACCTTGCCGGTCTCCGGGGAGCTCGCGCCGAGGTCGTAGGCCTCACGGATGTCGTCGAACGCCGGCAGCATCAGATCGATGCCGAGCGCCATCAAGGCCATGATCGCCGAGATCATGGTGAGCAGCTCGCGCTGACTCATCCGAGTCGGGGTCCCCGAGGCGGGGGAGTCGACTGCGGTGGGGGTGGACACGTGACGACGGTAGCGGGTGCCGCCGACCCGGCATCAGCTGGGTTTCGAGGGGATCAACTCACGGCCACGCGGCAGCCGATCTCCATCATCTGATCGACGCCTCGCTTCATCTCCTCGTCGCTGATCCGCTCCGCGTCACCCGCCTCTTCGCCGATCATGTCGCTGACCGTCATCAGCGCCAACGCCTCGAGCCCCTTCATCGACGCCATCGTGTACATCATCGCCGCTTCCATCTCGACGGCGATGTGGCCGAGGTTCTTCCACATCACGAACTTCTCCCAGTCGGGCTCGTAGAAGAGACCGGCCGTGACGATCGGACCGACGTGGACCTTGCCCATCGAGCCCTCACGCGTGAGCCGGGCGGCTTCTTCGGCGAGGGAGAACGTCGCGGTGGGCGCAATGCAGTCCATTCGGCTCAGCTGCCGCGGTGCGTGATCCTCGGCGGCCGCGGACAGTGCGATGACGGTGTCGCCCATCGACATGCCCGGGGCGAGGCCGCCGCACGTGCCCACGCGGATGAAGCGTGTGGCACCGAGCTGGGCGAGTTCCTCGAACACGATGCCGCACGACGGTGCGCCCATTCCGGTGGTCTGGACGCTGATCGGCTTGCCCTCGAACGTCCCCGTGAAGCCGAGCATGCCGCGCACCTCGTTCACCTGTCGGAAGCCGGGGTCGAAGAACGTCTCGGCGATGTACTGCGCCCGGACCGGATCACCTGGGCAGAGGACGTTGGGTGCATAATCGCCGGGCTCGGCGCGAAGATGGATCGGCATGGTCCGACTCTAGGCAACCTCGGCGTCCCACCGGTAGTGAGCGCTGCGGTCGGCTGGATCGGTCGACGGGCTACTTCAAGAACTTCGACGTCGTGTTGTCGGCGAGGATCTTCCCGCCGGTCTGACACGACGGGCAGTAGTTGACCGTGTAGCCGGAGTACTCGACGGCGCGGATGGTGTCGGGGCCGTGCTCGTCGGAGCGACGGCAGGCTTGGCCGGTGCGGTTGTGTACCGCGCTGGTGCGTTCCTTCGACGAGCTCATGTCGCCGCGTTCTCGCTCCTCGGTCAGGCTCTCGGCGATGCACGCAGCGATGGCCGCGGCGATGTCGGCGGCGCCCGCCGCGCCGAGCGACTTCGTCGTGGCGAACGGTGACACGCGGGCGGTCCAACACACTTCGTTCGCCAGCCTTCGTCCGATCCCGGCGATCATCCGCTGGTCGCGGAGAAACCCGTGGATTCGCATCGACTTCTCGGCAAACCGTTCGGCCAACGCCTCCGCGCTGATCCCGGCCGCCTCGGGGCCGAGCTTGTCGAGGGGTGGTGTGGACTCGACCTCCCCGGCGGACACGCACCAGACTCCGGCGCGCCGCTCCTTGCCCTGTTCGGTGAGCAGCAACGCCGTCTCGTCGAGGCTGCCGTCCTCGCGCTCGACCGGGGCGAACACGAAGCGGGCCTGGCCACCACGGGGCTTGGCCGACAGCTTGATGTCGGGAAGCAGCCGACCACCCTGCATCAGGTGGACGACGAACGTGATCGGCTCGAAGTCGAGGAGCAGGTACTTGCCGCGCCGTCGCACGCCGAGCAGCGGCTGGCCGAACGCCAGATCGGGCGGGGGAACCGCGGTCTTCAAGGCCGTGAAGTTGAACGGGCGGAACGACGTGAGGACCCGCCCGGCGAATTGCTCCTCGAGCCGCTCGGCGTGGGCCTCGATCTCCGGCATCTCCGGCATCCCAGCAACGTAGCGGAGTGGGTCAGACCCACCCCGCTACGCGTAGCGGAGTGGGTCTGACCCACTCCGCTACGTCAGACGTAGTCGGTGCGTTCGCGGACGTTGGCGAAGACCGCGTCGAGCGCCCCGAACACGGGCTGCGAGTCCAGCAGCTTCTGTTGATCGCCGAACAGCCGGATCTTGCCACCGATGAAGGCCTCCTGGGCGTTGAGCTCGCCCGTGGCGACGTCGACGGCCGTCTGCCAGTCCTGCTCCATCTTCACGTCTTCGGGGTCGGCCGGTCCGGCTCCGAAGGAGGCGTTGCCGTCGGACACCCGCAGATGGTACGACACGTCGCCCTCGGGCCCGCCGCTGACGACCTGGGTGACTCCGACCGTGTGATGCTGCGCGAGTTCGCGCATGTGATCGCTCGCGGCGACCTCGGCGGAGAGCGCCTTGATCCATTCGAGACTCAAGTAGCGGAGCCGACCGCCAGCGGTGTGCTCGTCATGGCGCGGCTCGTCCTGCGATGCGTTGTTCGACACGTTCCGTAGTCTGCCTGATCGTGGCTCCGAACGACATCGATGGTGTGCACACCACCAGTTGGAGCGACACGCGCCACGAGGGCACCGTCGAGGAGTGGGTGTTCGCGGCGTGGACCGCCGATGCGACGCTCGGTGCGATCTCCGGGCACCGCATCGTCGGCACGATGGCGTGGTATTGGGCGGCACTTGCCCGCGCCGGCAAGCCACTGCTCCACATCACCGACTTCGACGTGCCCGTCCGAGCCGACCCGTTCATCGTGAAGGGTGAGGCGATGTGGGCCGAACACTTCCGCGATGCGCCGATGGAGCAGTGGTCCGTCGGCAACGAAACCTACGCGGCAGCGCTGGACGACCCCGCCGACGCCCTCGGCAAGGCGTACGGCGTCCCGACGCCGATTGCGTTCGACCTCGAGTGGTACGCCGCAGCTGGGCCGACCGCCATCGACCACGGCTACGAGCAGCGAGGCGTGGTGCACGGCGCGATCGAGGTGCTGGGCGAGGCGACCATCGAGCTGGCCGAGATCCCCGCCCACCGCTGGCACCGCTGGGCACCGGTGGGCGAGGCGGAGGCACTCGGGCCGATCCCCGTCCCGGTCGCGTCCGCACACACGGGGCTGCGTGCCCCGTTCGCGTTTCCCGACGACAGCGAGGTCGACCTCGTCGTCACGCCGACGGGTTGGCGTCGTCGTCGCTGACTCCTGCGGGAGCGGACTCGACGAGCACGTCGCCCTCGGTCGTGCCGTCGACCGCACGAGGCGCGCCTCCGGCCCGATGCTCGGCGGCGATGGGTGGCGCCGGAGGTGTCGGCGTCGGCGTAGCCACCGGTCCCACGCGGTCGGCATCGAGTCGGCGCTGTTCACGGACGGCGGCCTGGCGGTGGATCCACCGTCGCCCGATCAGCCATGCGATCGCCAACACGACGGCACCGGTCAGCAGGAACGGGGCCGCCACTGCGAGGACGAAGCCGAGCGCGAAGATGACCCCGACGAACGCGTTCCAACCGCTGGCGAACGCATCGGCGATGCCGTCGTCATCTGTGGGCCCCGACTCCGATTCGGCGGGCGCGCGGTAGTCGATCTGCACGGTGACCGTCGCCAGGGCGACGAGATCCTCGGTGCTGCGCTCAGCTGCGCGGAGCCGTTCGAGTTCGACCTGTCGATTCGAGAGCTCCGTCTCGATCGTGAAGACGTCGGTCAGCACGGTCGCCTGTTCCAGGAGCTGCTCGATCCGTTCGATCCCGGTTTCGGCCTGGCGGATCCGGATGTCGAGGTCCACCAGTTGCTCGGTGACGTCCTGGGAATCCTGTGACAGCCGAGTCACCGAACCCGCGCCGTCGAGGTCGCGGACGAAGCCGTCGAGATCCTGCGGTGGGATCCGCACGACGATCTGCCCACCGCCTGGTACCGAGCCGTCGTCCGCTTCGTCGCCGATCGTCACGTCGGAGCTGAACACCGCGCCACCGTTGCGCACTGCGATCTCGCGCACGCTGTCGACGGTGTTGCGCACGTTGCTCGTCGACATCGACAATCCGACCGAGCGGATGATGTCGCGACCGAGGTCGTCGATCGGCAGTCCGGCCGACGCGGCGCCACCCGTCTCGGGCGCCGCTGCGTCCGCCGACTCGTTCTCGCCGCCGGCGATCGCGACGTCGGCGGACCGTTCTTCCGTGATCGTCGCGGTCTCGCTGCTGTCGTCGTCATTGCCGCAGGCGGTCAACGCGAGCATTGCGATGGCCGCGCCCCCGACGGCCAGACGGGATCGTCGGCGCACGTGTCGCCCACGGGTCGTGGTGGATGTTGACGTGCCGGCCGAGCCGGTGGTGTTGATTCTCCCCATGGTGCTTCGACGTGCCGCGAGCGCCGATGGTTCCCGTGCCACACTCGAAGACGCCGCCGAGGTCGATCCGAGACCGAGGCCGACGATCCAATGCGCGACATCCTCGACGACTTCGAACAACAGCGGCGCGCCCCGTCCTACCCGGACGTGGTCGTCGAGATGGGCATGCTGGTCGAAGACCGGTCGAGCCACTTCACCGGCGACGTGGTCCGCTGGAGCGCCGAGGGCGTCACGCTCCAGGACCGCCACGACTACATCCGTCACTTCGGCTGGAAACCCGGTGGGTTCCTCATCGAGGGGCGCCCGGTGACGCTCGTGCGACCGACCGCCGGTCGCGCGGCGACGCAGCGGATCACCGCCTCCGGGTCGATCGCCGGCGACGGGCGCGCCAAGGTGGCTCGGGCGAGCCGCATCTGGGTGGAGGGCAAACACGACGCCGAACTCCTCGAACATGTGTGGGGCGACGACCTGCGCGAACTCGGCATCGTCGTCGAGCCGCTGCACGGCGCCGACGACCTCGCAGTCGCCGTCGCGGAGTTCGGTCCCTCCGCCGAGCGTCGCCTCGGCGTGCTGCTGGACCACTCGTCCCGGGTCGAAGGAGACCCGGATCGCCGCCGACCGTCCAGCGACCCGAACGTGCTTGATCACCGGGCACCCGTTCGTCGATGTGTGGGCCGGCATCCGACCCAAGGTCGGTCGTCGTGCGAGAAACGCGAAGCCTGCGAACGCCTCCTGGACGACATCTTCGGCGGCGTCACGCGTGTCCACGAACCGTCGGGCCGCGATGCAGAGCCGGTCGAAGTGCTCGCGGTACAGCCGATCGACCACCTCCGCCCAGTCCGCTCCCGGTCCCTGGCACTCCGCTGTCCCGCTGATCCCGTGCACCGATCTCCACCCCCTCGTGCGGCTGTCGGTTGTCAGCATCCAGGGTGACAGTTTCCGTCGAGTTTCCGCGACGGATGGCGATGCACGAACTCGTGTCGGGCGGCATCGCCGGCACTACTGTCTGCGCTCTGATGGACGCAGCGCCGGAACCTGACGAACGACGGTTCTCGGGCCTTGCGGTCCGGTTGTTCGGGTCGACGACCGTGCTGCTCGACGGGGTGGCCGCACCCGTGAGTCGGCGCCAGGTTCGACAGCTCGTCACGATCCTCGCGTCGCGATCGCCCGCTGCCGTGTCGGCCGATGCGCTCGTCGAGCACCTCTGGCCCGGAACGCTTCCCGAACATCCTCGCAAGGCACTGAACGTGGCGTTGTCACGACTGCGCGCTGCGCTGGGTCCGTATGCCGGACGGCTCGTGGCCGTCGGTGACGGCTATCGACTCGATGCCGACACGATCGACCTGCAACGGTTCGTCGAACTGGTCGAGTCCGCGGCGGGCTTCGTGGGGTTGCGGCGATCGACGCACTTCGCGAGGCGCTGCGGATGTGGCGCGGCGATCCTGTCGCCGACGAACCCGACGGCATCGACTTCGACTCGTGTCGTGCAGCGCTCAGGGAACATCGCGTGTCGGCGATGTCACTGCTCGGTGAGTTGTTGGTGGAGGCTGGACAGTACGACGAGGTTCTCGCACTGACCGGCGGGCTGATCGAGGAGCCGGTCGTCCGCGAGCGGGTCGTGGTGGCGCGGGCCCGTGCACTCGCACGACTGGGTCGGCGATCCGACGCGTTGGCCGTCATCGCCGGCGCCACCGGCCGGCTCCGAGACACGGCCGGTCTCGACGCCTCGTCGGCGCTCCGAGCGGTCGAGCGAGAGGTCCTCGCGGGCGACGTCGACCTCGAGCCCGTGACGGTTCGTCGCCACCGACCCGAGGGTGAGGTCTTCGTCGGTCGGAGCAACGAACTGGAGTACCTGGCCACCGTTGCTCCGGGCCGAGCGATTGCGGTGGTCGGCGAGGCGGGCATGGGCAAGTCGGCGCTCCTCGACCGTTTCCGAGCCGAAACGGAGGCGGCGGGGCGTCGCGTCGTGCGCGTCGAGGTCGCGGCAAGCCCCGAGCGGCCCATGGAGACCGTGGCGATGCTGTGTCTCGCACTCCTGCCCGACGGATTCCGACATGGCGTTGCCGAGGAGTTCGAAGCGGCACTCGGTCGGGTGTGCCCGGAGCTGGGCCTTGCGGCCCCGACGTCGCTGACGCGCGACTCGCTCACCGATGACCTCGCTCGGTTCGTCGAACAGCACGGTGCTGACACGACGCTCATCGTCGACGACGCGCATTGGCTCGACCCTGGGTCGGCGCGGGTCCTCGAACGATTGGTGAGACGAGGACGGGTGACGCTGCTCTTCGGAATGCGACACACCGATGACCCGCATCTGCGCTTCGCCCTCGACGCGGTGCCGCCGGCTCTCACCCGCGACGATGCGGTTGCCGGATGCTGCACACCGTTCACGCTCGATGCGCTGAACCGCCTCGATGTCATGGATCTCGTGAGCTCCGCAACGACTCGACCGGTCGATGACGGCTTCGTCGACCGCATCCTGGAGCGGGCAGGCGGCAATGCGCTGCTGATCCGGTTGCTCGTCGAACGGTGGGTCGAAGGCGAAGCGTTCGAGGGTCCGCTGCCGTCAACCGTCCTCGTGGCAGTCACCGAGCGCCTCGATGCGTTGGCCGGTTCGGTCCACGAAACGCTGAACGTCGCGGCGATGATCGGACCCACGTTCGCGATCGAATTGCTTCGAGACCATCGGCCGAATGTCGACGTCGACCTCGCAGCAGCGGAGCGGGCGGGCATCGTGAGCGTCGACGAACACCGGGAATTCGGGACGTTCCGTCACATGTTGGTCGCCGATGTGTGTCGCCAGTTGGTCCCTCCTGGTCGACAGCGTCTCGCTCCACGACGAAATCGGGCGCTCGTTGGAGTTCGGCGGAGCCGGCGCGGTCGAGTATGCACCGCACTATCTGGCAGCGGCGGTGCTCGACCCGATGCGGTCGGTCCGTGCGAGCCTCGCCGCTGCGGCCGACTTCATCGTCGGTTTCGACTGGGCGACGGCTCTGGCCCACATCCAGGACGCGTCGGCGGTTGCCGAGGAGTTCGGCATCGAGGAACCGGGCGTTCGAGCGCAGATCCTCATTCGGCAGGGAACCGTCGAGCGTGCGCTCGCGAACAAGTCGTACGTCGAGCGGCTGCTCGACGGGTGTGAGCTCGCACGTGAGGCGGGCGACCGCGAACTGTTCGTGGTGGGTGTCACCGAGTTGTGCGGGCACGGCGCCACGACGGGTGTCGGCGATGCGGACCCCCGCATTCTCGCGCTGCTCGACGAGGCCTTGTCCTTCGACATCCCGGCCGGAGCCCGAGCGGAGCTGTCCGCGGCCTCGGTGCCGTTGTTGGCAACATCCAGCCGCCTGGTCGCCGGCTCGAAGGAGTCGGGGATCGCTGCGACCGTGAGCGACCCCAACGTGCTCATCACCGGGCACCCGTTCGTCGACGTGTGGGCCGGCATCCGACCCAAGGTGCTCGGCCTCGACGACTGGCCGGAGATCCCCTACGACCCGCAGGTGCCGTGGAAGGAGGGGATGTGTGCCGCGCTCGGCGTGCCCTTCGACGGGTTCTGGCCGAAGCTGCGGAATCGGGTCCACACCTTCGCCGGAACTCCGCCCCGAACTCGTCGGCGCAGTCGAGCAACTCATCGACTTCGTCGCCGAAGCCGGCTGACCCATCGGCGAGAACGGCGAAGTGTGAGCCCTCGGTACCGAAACCTCGGTCGAGGGCTCACACTTCGAAGGAGTTGCGTGTGGTCAGCGAGTGATCAGACGAAGGCGCTGGCGAACACCAGGCTGACGATCGTCATGACCTTGATCAAGATGTTCATCGATGGGCCGGAGGTGTCCTTGAACGGGTCGCCCACGGTGTCGCCGACGACTGCGGCCTTGTGCGGGTCGGAGCCCTTGCCGCCGTGAGCGCCGGCCTCGATGTACTTCTTGGCGTTGTCCCACGCACCGCCCGCGTTCGCCATGAAGATGGCGAGCGAGAAGCCGGTGACGAGTGCACCGGCGAGCAGGCCGCCGAGCGCATCGATGCTGATGAATCCGGTCACGAGCGGGACGACGACCGCCAGCGCACCGGGGATCACCATCTCCTTGAGCGACGCTTCCGTCGAGATGGCCACGCATCGTGCCGAGTCCGGGTAGACGCCCTCCTTGCCTTCGCGGAGACCAGGGATCTCGCGGAACTGTCGGCGAACCTCTTCGATCATCTTCGTTGCGGCACGGCCGACCGCGTCGATCGTGAGCGCTGCGAAGAGGAACGGCAGGCCCGCACCGATGAACAAGCCGATGAAGATCTCGACGTTGCCGATGTCGAGGTTGAGCGAGCGGTCTGCCAGGTCGACACCGGTCGAGCCGCTGTCGACGAGCGCATCGAACACCGCGTATTCGAAGCTCTTGAACAGAGCCAGTGCCGTGAGCGCCGCCGAACCGACGGCAAAGCCCTTGGCGATGGCAGCAGTGGTGTTGCCGAGGCTGTCGAGCGCATCGGTCACCTCGCGCACCGAAGGATCGAGTTCGGCCATTTCGGCGATCCCGCCGGCGTTGTCGGCGATCGGCCCGTAGGCGTCGACCGAGACGACGACACCGGTCGTGGCCAGCATGCCGATCGCTGCGACGGCGATGCCGTAGATGCCGCCGAAACCGTCGAGATCGTCGACGAACGCCAGCTGGCCGCCGAAGTACGCCACGCCGACGCCGGCGAGGATCAGGACGACCGATGCGGCGACCGACACCATGCCGGTACTGATGCCAGAGAGGATGGTTGTGGCAGGACCGGTTTCCGACTGCGGCTGCAATCTTCTTGACGCGGGTGTGCGCGTCGGAGGTGTAGTACTCCGCTGTCTTGCCGAGTGCCCATCCGACGAGCAGGCCGCCGATCACCGAGATCGCGAGACCGATCGGCTGGTCGAAGATCGTGTCGTCGTCGAACAGCCAGAAGGCAGCTCCGACCGTTCCGACGATCGTGATCCCCATCGCCACGTTGGTGCCCATGTGGAGGGCCTTGCGAGGGCGTGCGAATCGGTCGAGTCGCCACCCTTGACGAAGAACGAACCGATGATCGACGCGACCATGCCGATGAAGGCGATCATCATCGGGAAGAACATCAGCGCCAGAGTGAGCACCGTTCCGTCGGCGACCTCGACATTGTTCTGGCTGTTGACGAGCACCGCCGGGACGAACGCGACGAGCGAGATCGGCGCGATGATCGATCCGACGTAGCACTCGAACAGGTCGGCGCCCATGCCGGCGACGTCGCCGACGTTGTCGCCGACGTTGTCGGCGATGGTGGCGGGGTTGCGCGGGTCGTCTTCGGGGATTCCGGCTTCGACCTTGCCGACGAGGTCGGCGCCGACGTCGGCGGCCTTGGTGTAGATGCCGCCGCCGACGCGGGAGAACAACGCGATCGTCGACGCGCCGAGGCCGTAGGCGGTGACGATCTCGAATGCGCTGGTCGACCTCGAGCACCGTGACGAAGACGATGTAGGTGATCATCAGGCCCGAGCAGTGCGAGACCGGCGACGGAGAAGCCCATGACGGCGCCGCCGCGGAACGCGACCGGGAGCGCCTTGCCGGGACCGTCCTTGGCGGCCTCGGTGGTGCGGGCGTTGGCCATCGTCGCAACGGTCATGCCGGCGTAGCCGCGCAGCCGAGACAGCACCGCGCCGAGCAGGTACGTGACTGCGGCGAGTGGAGCGATGACGACGGCGAGCAGCACGGCCATGGCGACGGCGAAGATGCCGACCCACTTGTACTCCGCCTGGAGGAACGCCTTGGCGCCCTTCTGGATCTCGGTCATCAAGAAGACCATGCGCTCGTTGCCGGGCGACTCCTTCTCGACGGCCTTGTAGTAGAAGAATGCGAGACCGAGGCCAGCGACGGCCGAGAGTCGCTGCGAGATAGGGAATGACGTCCACGGGGTGGTGCCTCCTGGGCGTTATCGGTCGACGCGTGGTTCGTGTCGATGGGGTGGTCGATCGGGCTTCCTCCCGATGACCGGGACCAATGATGGCCGGTCGGGCAGGCTACGAAGAAATTGCGCGGACCACACGCCGTTCGTCTCCGATGAGATGAGCAACGTCCTGTCGGTCTCACATCTCGCCGGCGGGGGATCGGGGGTCGGAGCGGGGACGAACGTGACGGAGCCCACACCTCGACCGGCAGGTGGATTGGGCGTGGCCCGCGAGCGGGCGAGTAGGTTCAGGTTCCTATGGCAGAGACGTTGAGCCGAGGCCCGGTCACGGGCACCGCCGTCAAGGCACCGGCGAAGAAGAAACCGTTCATCCTCGACCTGTACTCCACAGCGGTCGGCAAGAAGTACGTGATGGCGATCACCGGGTTGATCGGCATCGGGTTCGTGATCACGCACATGATCGGAAACCTCAAGGTGTACCTCGGGCCGGTGGTCGAGGACGGCCAGCGGGTCTACGACATCGACATCTACGGTGAGTTCCTCCGCGACTTGGCCGTGCCGCTCCTGCCACGGACCTATCTGCTGTGGGGTCTGCGCCTCGTGCTCATCGGGGCAGTCCTCCTGCACATCCACGCGGCGTACGGCCTCACCGTGCTCAACCGCCACGCCCGGTCGGTGAAGTACCAGTCGGCGCGTGACTACCAGGTGGCCAACTTCGCGAGCCGGTCGATGCGCTACACGGGGATCATCGTGCTGCTGTTCATCATCTGGCACATCCTCGACCTCACGTGGGGCGCGACCGGTGCCGACTGGACGCGCGGCGACGTGTACTACAACATCGATCAGTCGCTCAGCCGGATCCCGGTCGCGATCTTCTACATCCTGGCGAACATCGCGCTCGGCGTGCACCTCTTCCACGGCACCTGGTCGCTTGTTCCAGTCGATGGGCTGGAACAACCCCCGGTTCAACGCCTGGCGCCGCAACATCGCCGTCGGCACGGCGGCGCTCATCGTCGCCGGCAACGTCTCGATTCCCGTCGCCGTCATGGCGGGTGTCATCGATTACGACCCCACGGTCGTCTCCGTCCACGACCTCCACAACGAATCCGGAGAGGAATAGGAATGACCCTCAACCTCGACTCCAAGATCCCAGAAGGCCCGATGGCCGACAAGTGGTCGAACTACATCGCCGACCAGAAGCTGGTGAACCCGGCCAACAAGCGCAAGTTCAAGATCATCGTGGTCGGGACCGGGCTGGCCGGAGCCTCGGCTGCTGCCACGTTCGGCGAGCTCGGCTATCAGGTCGAGGCGTTCACGTTCCACGACTCGCCGCGTCGTGCCCACTCGATCGCCGCGCAGGGCGGCATCAACGCCGCCAAGAACTACCAGGGCGACGGCGACTCGGTCCACCGTCTGTTCTACGACACGGTCAAGGGCGGCGACTTCCGCGCCCGTGAGGCCAACGTCCATCGTCTCGCCGAGGTCTCGGTCAACATCATCGACCAGATGGTCGCCCAGGGCGTGCCCTTCGCCCGCGAGTACGGCGGCCTCCTCGACAACCGGTCGTTCGGTGGCGCGCAGGTGAGCCGCACGTTCTACGCCCGGGGCCAGACCGGCCAGCAGCTGCTGCTCGGCGCCTACCAGCAGCTGTCGCGCCAGATCGGGCTCGGCAACGTGAAGCTGTGGAACCGCATCGAGATGGTCGACGTCGTGAACATCGACGGCCGCTGCGCCGGCATCGTCACCCGTGACCTGATGACCGGCGAGGTCCGCTCGCACGCAGCCCACGCCGTCGTGCTCGCAACCGGTGGCTACGGCAACGCGTTCTATCTGTCGACCAACGCGATGGCCTGCAACGTGACCGCCGCGTGGCGGGCGCATCGACGTGGCGCCGGGTTCGCGAACCCGTGCTACACGCAGATCCACCCGACCTGCATCCCGCAGGCCGACGACTTCCAGTCGAAGCTGACGCTGATGTCGGAGTCGCTGCGCAACGACGGACGGATCTGGGTCCCGAAGGATCCCGACGAGACGCGATCTGCGGCCGACGTGCCCGAGGAGGACCGCGACTACTACCTCGAGCGGATCTACCCGAGCTTCGGCAACCTCGCGCCACGCGACGTGTCGTCGCGCGCCGCGAAGCGCGCCGTCGACGCCGGTCAGGGTGTCGGCCCGCTGAAGAACGGGGTGTACCTCGACTTCGCCGAAGCGATCGGTCGCCTCGGCGAGGACACGATCCGTGAGCGCTACGGGAACCTGTTCGACATGTACGAGCGGATCACCGGCGAGAACCCGTACCAGATGCCGATGCGCATCTACCCCGCCAGCCACTACACGATGGGCGGGCTGTGGGTCGACTACGAGCTCCAGACCACGATCCCCGGTCTGTTCGCCGCCGGCGAGGCGAACTTCTCCGACCACGGCGCCAACCGCCTCGGTGCGTCGGCGTTGATGCAGGGCCTCTCCGACGGCTACTTCGTGTTGCCGTACACGATCGCTCCGTACCTGTCCGGGCTGCTCAACAAGCCGGTCCCCGACGAGACCCACGAGGCGTTCGGCGTCGCCGAGCAGGAGGCCCGCGACCGCTACCAGGGTTATCTCGACATCGGTGGAACGAAGGGTCCCGACCACTTCCACCGCGAGCTCGGCAAGATCATCTGGGACTACTGCGGCATGAGCCGCGACCAGGTCGGGCTCGAGAAGGCGCTGTCCGAGATCCCGGCGCTGCACGAGGAGTTCAAGCAGAACCTGCGCGTGACCGGTGACGGTCACAGCCTCAACCAGACACTGGAGAAGGCCGCGCGTGTCGATGACTTCTTCGAGCTCGGATTGCTGATGTGCAAGGACGCGCTCGTCCGCGAGGAGAGCTGCGGCGGCCACTTCCGCGAGGAGTATCAGACCGAAGACGGCGAGGCGTTGCGCAACGACGAGGACTTCGCCCACGTGACGGCCTGGGAGTGGAGCGGCGATCCGCAGAACCCGATCGAGAACCGCGAGCCCCTCGAGTACGAGGTCGTGAAGTTCGCGACCCGCTCGTACAAGTGACCGTCCTCCAGCGTTCTGCGTCCACGCAGGTCGCGTCCCATCATTCGTTCGTCGCCCCAAAGGAAACCCGATGAGTCAGACCCTCACCAACATCACCCTCAAGATCTGGCGCCAGAACGGCCCCGACGGCCAGGGCCGCTTCGAGACCCACCAGATCCCTCAGATCAGCGACGAGGCGTCGTTCCTCGAGATGCTCGACATCTTGAACGAGCGCCTGATCGAGGAGGGCAAGGAAGCGATCGTGTTCGACCACGACTGTCGCGAGGGCATCTGCGGCACGTGTTCGCTGATGATCGACGGTCAGGCCCACGGCCCGCAGAAGGGCACGGCGACGTGTCAGCTGCACATGCGGACGTTCAATTCGGGCGACGAGATCGTGATCGAACCGTGGCGGGCCACGGCGTTCCCGATCATCAAGGACCTGATGGTCGATCGGTCGCCGTTCGATCGCATCGTCGAGGCCGGTGGGTTCATCACGGCCCCCACGGGCGGAGCCCCCGACGCCAACCTGATCCCGATCCCCAAGCCCGTCGCCGACGCGGCGATGGACAATGCTGCCTGCATCGGCTGCGGTGCCTGCGTGGCGGCCTGCCCGAACGGGGCGGCGTCGTTGTTCACCGCGGCGAAGCTGACGCACCTGAACCTGTTGCCGCAGGGCCAGGCCGAGCGCTACAAGCGGGCCGAGGCGATGGTCGAGACGATGGAGGAGTACTTCGGTTCGTGCACGAACCACGGCGAGTGCAGCTCGGCGTGTCCGAAGGAGATCTCGATCGACGCGATCGCGGTCATGAACCAGGACTACCGCAAGTCGAAGGTCAAGAACCGTCGGACGCTGTCCCGGCGCTGACACCGAACGATCGAGTGCCCGACAAGCCGGGGAAAGCGGGACGTCGACCTTGATCTTGTCGGAGCAGTCCCCGTTCCATCCCGTGACGGGAGTGGTGAACGTGATCAATCGGGCGGGAGCACGACCGCGGTCGTGTAGCGGTTGCGGGCGAGCGGCACGGCTGCGGCTTCGGTCGCGACGAGCTCGATCGCCAACTCGCCGAGCGTCTCGGGAACCGTCAGCGACAGCTCACCGACCTTGACGACCTCGTCGGTCTCGACCGGCCCACCGAACGCCCACGACATCGACCCGCCCGCCCACCGGGCTGTGGCGTCGACGCGCGCATCGTCGATGGGGGTCCGGCGATCGTTCACGATGTGCACGTCGAGGCGCAACCGGTCGCCTGGGTTGACCCAGTCGGGTGGCAGATCGGCCACGACGATCACCGGGGCGCACGCCGCTTGCACCGTTGCGTAGGCGTCCTTGGGAACGCGCTCGTGGTCGAGCACGCTCGCCGACACGTTCGGGGCGGGGTCGGCCAGGCTCGAGAAGCAGAAGCCGCCGGTCGGGCGATACTTCAACCGACGCAACGTCTCGATCTGGACCCGCAGCACGTACGACTGGTACAGCTGGAGTGTCGCTCGCCAGTCGTCGAAGGATGCGAAATCGGCGGGTGCGAACGAGCTCTCGATCAGCTCGCGCTGATACCCGAAGCGCTCCGCGAGCACGTCCCAGTCGAGGTCAGGCCAGCGGTGGCGGGTCAGCTGTTCGTCGAAGAACGGCGCCGTCGTCGGAACGCTGTCGGTCCCGAACTCGCTGACGAAGCGGACCGAACGAGGCAGACGTCGTGCGAGCCGGGCGAGGTCGCGGGCCTCGCCCTGTCGCCAGCCGTACCACAGGTGGCTGTCGGTGCCGTCGAGTTGCGGCAGGTGCGGGAGCACACCCGAGTGGGCGATCGTCGGTCGGCTCGGATCGCTGCGTTCGAACGCCCGCTTGACCCATCGGTCGAGGACCGACTTGTTCCACGTCGGCAGCTGCTGCGCGGCGACATCGCGCAGCCGGGCGCGCCAGTCCGTTGCGGGAACGACCGACGTGTCGGCCGGCTCGTTGTGCGCGGTCCAGAGCGCGATCGACGGGTGGTGGCCGAGTTGCTCGACGGCCATCTCCGCCTGGGCGACCGCCCGGTTGCGCACGCTGCGTGCGTGCGTGCGTTCGAGCGGGAAGTCCTGCAGGATCAGCAGGCCGAGTTCGTCGGCGCGGTCGTACAGGCAGCGTCGCCCGATGTGGCCGTGCACGCGGATGGCATTGAGTCCGAGGTCGAGAACGTGTTGAAGATCGCGTTCGATCGCGTCGTCGTCGGTGTCGCCCAACCCGACCGTGATGGGCATCAGGTTGGTCCCGCGCAGGAACAGGCGCTCGCCGTTCACCGAGAACACCCAGTCGTTCCACAGGATCTGGCGGAGCCCCGTCCGACGGCGGCGGCTGTCGCTGAGCTCGCCGTCGACGAAGACCTCGACCGTGAACTCGGTGAGCGGCTGCTCGCCGAGTTCGAATGGCCACCACAGCTGGGGGTTGCGGATGTCGATCGACCACTCCAACTCGTTGCGTCCCTGTGCAACGGCGGAGCGCTGTTGGTCGACGATCTCGCCGTCGCGTCGGGTGACCACCGTGACGTCGTGGTGTGTGTCGCTGTCGAAGGCGGCCGTCAACACCACGTGGGCGCGTTGCTCGTCGGCGTCCCGACACAGCACGCGGAGTCGATCGATCCGCACGGCACCCGTCTCGAACATCCGGACGGGTCGCCAGATCCCGCCCGGGTTCCACCCCTGGGGGAGTCCGTCCCAATCCTGCAGGACACCGGTGATGTTCGTCCGGGCCGCCGACTGCGGGGCACACGCGATCTCGACCGCGAGGACGTGCGCGTCACCGATCCGGGCGAGTTGCGTGATGTCGAACGTGTGGGGGAAGAAGTATCCCTCCGGATCGCCAAGGTACGCGCCGTCGAGCCACGCGTCGCCCTGATAGAAGATGCCGTCGAACGTGATCCAGCGACGGCGACCTTCGGCCGGCGCCGGTGCGTCGAACCGGTTCCGGTACATCACGGGGCCGTCGCTCGTCGCGAAGTTCGGATCGTGTTGCCAATGGCCGGGCACGGCGATGTCGGTCCAGGTGCTGTCGTCGCTGTCGAGTCCGATGCCGAATCGGCGGACGTCGTCGGTCGCCTCGGTTGCGACCCATCGACCTCCCAGCTCCATTCGTTCGAGCGTAACGATCCGGCCTCTCGACCCCGCACCCCCGGTGACGCGGCGACCCGGGAGGCGTCGGATGCGATGGGGTGGCTCCGATGAGAGCGCCGCCAGGGTGTGCTGTAGGTTCGCCGCATGGCAGACGACCACTCCCTCGACACGTCACACGACCGGCCCATGACCATCGGAGCGCTCCGCGCGTCCGGGTGGGTGTCGCGTCCGATCAAGCAGGAGATCCGCGAGCACGCGATCCACAAGGTCGCGACCGGTGAACCGCTGTTCGAAGGGGTCTCGGGCTACGAGGAGACGGTGATGCCGCAGCTCGAGAACGCGCTCCTCGCCGGACACGACGTCGTGTTCCTCGGCGAGCGCGGGCAGGCGAAGACCCGCATGATCCGCTCGCTGACCGGGCTGCTCGACGAGTGGATGCCGATCGTTGCCGGCAGCGAGATCAACGACGACCCGTACCACCCCGTGTCGCGTCACGCCGTCGACCTCGTTCGTGAGCTCGGTGACGACACGCCGATCGACTGGGTCCACCGTGACCGCCGCTACGGGGAGAAGCTCGCGACGCCCGACACCTCGATCGCCGACCTGATCGGAGAGGTCGACCCGATCAAGGTGGCCGAGGGCCGATACCTGTCCGACGAGCTCACCCTCCACTACGGGCTCGTGCCGCGCACCAACCGCGGGATCTTCGCGATGAACGAGCTGCCCGACCTCGCCGAGCGCATCCAGGTCGGCCTGCTCAACGTGCTCGAAGAGCGCGACGTCCAGATCCGTGGCTACAAGATCCGTCTGCCGCTCGACGTGATCCTGATGGCGTCGGCCAACCCGGAGGACTACACGAACCGCGGGCGCATGATCACGCCGCTGAAGGACCGTTTCGGTTCCCAGATCCGCACGCACTATCCGCTCGAGGTCGCCACCGAAGTGGCGATCATGAAGCA
Organism: Ilumatobacteraceae bacterium; assembly: GCA_963695475.1. GTDB lineage: Bacteria > Actinomycetota > Acidimicrobiia > Acidimicrobiales > Ilumatobacteraceae > Ilumatobacter_A. The sequence continues at coordinate 58,323 of CAVOHA010000027.1, read as the reverse complement.
GGAGGCCGTACCGCTCGACATCTCGACGCCCGACGGTGACGTGACGGTGACCGTGCCCGAGTACCTCGGTGACGTCGTGGCCACGTTCAGCCACCTCGCCCGTGCGAGCAACCAGGTCAACCAGCGCAGCGGCGTGAGCGTGCGGCTCAGCGTCAGCAACTACGAGGCCTTGTCGGCGAACGCGCTGCGCCGCGGCCTCAAGGCCGGCGAGTTCAACGTCGTCGCACGCGTCGACGACCTGAGCGCGCTGCCGGCGTCGTCGCAGGGCAAGATCGAGATCGAATCGCTCGAGGAAGGTCGCGACGGGCTGATCCTCGACACCCTCATCAAGGGCGCGGTGCTCACCGTCTTCAAGGACGCCATCGACCCCGCCCAGACGCGTGCCGGTCGTCGACGCCTTCGAGGAGGGTGCGGTGGCCCACACCGGCGAGGACATCACGAGCGCCGAGCTGGCCGCGCTCGTCGACGAGGTCGAGGCGCTGCGCGACCCGGTGCTCGCGCTCACGGGCGGTGACGAGTCGCCCGGGGCGATCGCATCAGCGGTGGAGTTCATCCTCGAGGGGCTCCACCTCAGCAAGCGGCTGAACAAGGACTCCTCGGGACCGTCGGCCACCTATCGCGGGCGGGTCTGACGATCGTCGACACGTCCGCGAGGCTGGTCGCGGCCTAGATGAACGGCGTACGGGTCCAGAGCTCGCCGGTGTCGGAGTCGACCGGCTCGGGGACGCCGCGGAGTTCGACCACGCTGATCGGCCCGGGGAACCCGCGCAGCTCGACCTCGCCGAACGGCTCGGCCGAGACGCCTTCGGGCAGCCGTTCGATCTGCATCGCCGGCATCAACACCTCGACGTTCCGGGCCCGGTCGCACAGGCGTGCGGCCATGTTGACGGCCGATCCGATGTAGTCGTCGCCTTCGAACAACAGGGCGTGACCCGTCGCGAGCCCGGCACGGACCGTGAGCGGATTGCAGACCTCGGTCGCACGCTGTTCGAGATCGAGCACGAACGAAATCGCATCGTCCTGCTCGACCGCCACACACATGCACCCGTCGCCGAGCCATTTGGCGATGCGAACGCCACGCTCGGAGGCGACCGTTCTCACGATCGTGCGGAATGCGCTCAGGATGCGCCCGGCCGCGTCATCGCCGAATGCCGCCGTGTAGTTCGTGAACCCGGAGAGGTCCACGAACACGAAGGTTCGGGGAACACGCATGTCATCGATGTTATTCGGTCTGCTGCGGCTTCCACTTGAGACACACTTCGTTCACACAGAGTTCGTTCGCGCTGGGGCGGGCCTGCAAACGCTGATGTAGGTTCGACTCATGAGCGCCCGGTTCACCTATTCGGCCTGGGACGGCACACAGACGGGGTTCGAATTCGATGCCGATGCGGCATTCGACGAGCTGACCGACGAGCTGCTGTACCACGGTGACGTCAACGCAGCACTGCGCCGGATGATGCAGGAGGGGATGCAGGATCGCGACGGCAACCACCTCCAGGGGTTGCGCGAGTTGCTCGAGCAGCTGCGTCAGGAGCGCGAGGAGCGACTCGCCAACAGCGATCTCGGCGGTGTGTACGACGAGATCAACGACGAGATCAACGACATCCTCGACGAGGAGCGTCACGCGATCGAGAACGCGCTGCGCGATGCGCAGAACTCCGGTGACGAGCGGCGGGCCCAGAATGCGGAGGCGGCAGCGCAGGACCGCAACATGCGCCTCGACCTGATGCCCGACGACCTCGCCGGCAAGGTCCGCGAGCTGGATTCGTACAACTTCGAGTCGGCCGAGGCGAAGCAGCGCTTCGAGCAGCTGATGGAGAAGCTGAAAGAGCAGCTGATGCAGCAGATGGTCGACCAGATGTCGGGTGCGATGCAGAACATGACCCCCGAGGACATGGCTCGCATGAAGGACATGATGGCGTCGTTGAACGAGCTGCTCGAGCAGCATCAGCGCGGCGAGGACACCACCGAGGAATTCGCCGAGTTCATGGAGGAGTTCGGCGACTTCTTCCCGGAGAACCCCGAGAACGTCGAGCAGCTGCTGGAGCAGATGGCGCAGCGGATGGCGGCCATGCAGGCGATGATGAACTCGATGTCCCCCGAGCAGCGGGCGCAGCTGCAGGAGCTCAGCGATCAGCTGATGAGCGACATGGACCTGCAGTGGCAGATGGGTCAGTTGAGCCAGAACCTGCAGCAGATGTTTCCGCAGATGCAGTGGGATCGCAGCTACGACTTCGAGGGACAGGACCCGATGGGGTTCTCCCAGGCGATGCAGGCCATGCAGGAGTTGGGCGACATCGACCAGCTCGAGAACCTGCTGCGCAACGCGTCGAGCCCGAGCGCGCTGGCCGAGGCGGACATGGACAAGGTCCGCAACCTGATGGGTGACGACGCTGCGAAGTCGCTTGAGCGCCTCGCCGAGCTGACCAAGCAGTTGGAGCAGGCCGGGCTCGTCGAGCAGAAGGAGGGCAAGCTCGAACTGACCCCGAAGGGCCTGCGCAAGATCGGTGCGAACGCGCTGCGCGAGCTGTTCTCCAAGCTGTCGAAGGAGATGGCGGGCCAGCACGAGATGAGCCAGCACGGCATGGGCCACGAGCGCACGTACGACAGCAAGGAGTACGAGTACGGCGACCCGTTCCAGCTCGATCTGAATCGGACCATCCGAAATGCACTGCGCCGTCAGGCGGGGGAGGGCGAAGCGAGCCTCCCCGTCCGCTTGTCACCTGACGACTTCGAGATCGAACAAATGGAGCACTTGACGCGTTCGTCGACGGTGTTGATGCTCGACCTGTCGCTGTCGATGCCGATGCGCGACAACTTCCTGCCGGCGAAGAAGGTCGCGATGGCGCTGCACCATCTGATCTCGACGCAGTTCCCGCGCGATTACCTCGGCATCGTCGGGTTCTCCGAGACCGCGCGGATCCTGACCGCCGAGCAACTCCCGGAGGTGTCGTGGGACTTCGTCTACGGCACGAACATGCACCACGGGTTCACGCTCGCTCGCCAGTTGCTCGCGAAGGAGTCCGGCAACAAGCAGATCATCATGATCACCGACGGTGAGCCGACGGCGCACATCACCCCCGATGGCTACCCGTTCTTCAACTATCCGCCCGCACGCGAGACGGTCGAGGCCACGCTGCGTGAGGTCGTGCGGTGCACGAAGAGCCAGATCCGGATCAACACGTTCGGTCTGGGTGCCGACGGTTCGCTGCGCGCGTTCATCGAACGCATGACCCAGATCAACCAGGGCCGAGCGTTCTTCACCACGCCGGAGAACCTCGGCGACTACGTGCTCGTCGATTTCCTCGACGGCAAGCGTCAGCAGGCCCGCGCCGGCCGCCGCGCCGGCTGACCCGTTCGCGGGTCGCTGACCACACCCAGCGCTTCCGCGCGATCCGTGAGGAGGTTTCGCGCGGTTCGCGCGATTTCTCCGCTCGCGCACTTGCGAATCATGTCCGGTGTCTGGCAGAATGACAGTCCTGTAGTTACAACGTCGGAACCGTCACGTCAAGCATTCGCCCGAAACCGGGGATTTCGGGGCTCGAGGGCGATCCGGCCGTCAGAACAGCGCACCCATCATTCGTATCTCGCCGCTGGACCCGGCGCCTTGGCAGGAGGTCCATCACATGCAATTCATCACCACATCGAGTATCACGATCAGCGCCACGCCGGTCGAGCCCGAAGCCGATTGGCACGACCGCGCCAACTGCCTCGGAGTGGATCCGGATCTCTTCTTTCCCGAGCGTGGCGCATCGACCCGTGAGGCGAAAGAAGTGTGCCGCGGCTGCGAAGTGCGTCATGACTGCCTCGAGTTCGCCCTGCAGAACGGCGAGAAGTTCGGCATCTGGGGCGGGTTGTCGGAGCGCGAGCGCCGTCGAATCCGCCGTCAGCGTGGCACAAGTGGCACGCAGCACCATCGGTGCCTGACCAGATGGACGTCCGACCGATGCCCGCGGGCGTCGTCGTGTGGGTAGTGTGAGGGCATGATCGGATTTCTGTCAGGCAACGAGGCCATCATCGTGGTCGCTGTGATTCTGCTGCTCTTCGGGAGCTCTCAAGTGCCGAAGTTGGCTCGGAACCTGGGCAAGGCGCAGAAGGAGTTCAAGGACGGCCTCGACGAGGCCAAGGCCGGCTCCGACGACGAGAAGACCTCCGCCGAGTCCTGAAGCCCGGCCCTCGGGCCCCGAATCGACGAACGCACGACGTGCCCTGGCCTCGCGGTCGGGGCACGCTCGCGTCCGAGCACGACGGCACCGACTGTGTACGGTCGGCGCATGCAACCCGGAACGCAGGAATGGCTCGATCAGGTCGACGAGGCGCCGATCGACCCCGACCGTGAGATCGTCGATCCCCATCACCACCTCTGGCCCCCGGGCGGCATGCTGGCCTACGGCGTCGACGAGCTCGTGGCCGACACGGGATCGGGCCACAACATCGTCCAGACGGTGTTCATCGAGTGTGGTGCCGGGTATCGCACGGACGGACCGTCCGAGCTGCTTCCCGTCGGCGAGACCGAGTTCGTTGCGGCGGCTGCGGCAGATCTCGCCGAGCGCTATCCGAATGCGGCACCGATCGACGGGATCGTGGCCCACGCCGACTTGTCGCATCCGGACCTCGACGCCGTTCTCGACGCACACGAGTCGGCGTCGGGTGGCCGATTCCGCGGGATTCGCGACTCACTCGCACACGCAGTGGAGCCCGAAGCGCTCCTCATCCCCGGTCAGTACGGCGAGTCGAAGTCCGCGGGCGCCGCATTCCGCCGAGGAGTGGCCCGGCTCGGCGAACGTGGGCTGAGCTACGACTGCTGGCTCTACCACCACCAGAACGGGGAATTCGCGGCGTTGGCGCGTGCGGTGCCCGAGACCACCATGGTGTGGGACCACTTCGGCACCCCGCTCGGCGTGGGCCGGTATGCCGGTCACCAGGACGAGATCTTCGAGCAGTGGAAGCGTGACACCGCAGAGATCGCGGCGTGCGAGAACACGGTGGCGAAGCTCGGCGGTCTCGCGATGCCCGACAACGGCTTCGGGTTCCACGTCGCCGAGGCGCCGCCGACCTCTGACGACCTCCTCGATGCGCAGCGTCGCTGGTACGAGCACACGATCGAGTGCTTCGGCCCGGAGCGGTGCATGTTCGAGAGCAACTTCCCGGTCGATCGGATGTCGCTGTCGTACACCGTGTACTGGAACGCGATGCAGAAACTCGCCGCCGCGTTCACCGAAACCGAACAGCAGGCGATGTTCGCCGGCACCGCCCGCCGGGTCTATCGCCTCGACGGCTGACCGACCTGTTGGTCCCCGGAACCGGCTCGGTCCGGGACCCGACACATCGTCAGGCCGTGACCTCCTGGCGGCGGGACTTGAGAATGCGGCGACGCTCGCGCTCGGAGCAGCCACCCCAGACGCCGTGATCGATGCGCTCCTCGAGCGCGTACTCGAGGCACCGAGCCATCACCGGGCAGTCACGGCAGATCTTGCGGGCCTTGTCGACACCCACGCCGTCGCTCGGGAAGAACGTCGCCGGGGGATGGAGCCGGCAGTTGCCGTCCGCCATCCATGCGGTTTCGGAGTCGGGGTCGGGGGGCGCAACGGCCAACTCGGTCGGGCGACCGTTCAATTCGGCGATCGCCTCGGGGCTGAGCCCGGCGTTTCGTCGTTGGTCTCGTTTGGTGCGCTTGATCATGGTGGGGGGTCCTTTGCGGAGAGGAGAACGTCTGTGTGTGTGGAGCGCCGACGTGTCGGTCTCCATATTGACGTTCCAGGAGCCTCGACGGTTCCCAGTTTCTGGTTCGTTTCGATCGCCGGTGGTGACGACGGATTTGGCGCATCCACCATCTTCGTCGCGTCAACGATCGGTAACCGTAACACGTTCGTAATGTAAGCGCAAGCATCTCCGCTCGGCGGCCCGACTCGATAGAGTGCGCGCCATGTCAGACCTCGCGGAATCCACCGGCCCGAAGGCGCATGCGCGCATCGTGTACCTCGGTCCGGTGTCGCCGCACTGGGAGGTGTACGGCGATTGGGGCGATCGCCAGACCCTCGACGAGTTCCGCGCCCGTGTCCTCGCCCGGTTGGTGTTGTTGCCGCGCGAGGACCCGCAGTTCCGCCGCAACCGTGAGCGGATCGTGCGCGACGCCGAGCGTGAGATGATCTCGATCGAGTGGGATCTCGGTGTCGTCATGCAGCAGGCCGTCGCCGCGGAGCCCGACACCCCGAGCGACGCCGCGAGCGACACGGAACCGGCGGCGGAGCCCGCTGCCGCCGCCGAGCCGGCCGCTGAGACCAGCGAGACACCGAACGACGAGTGAGCAGGTTCGCGAGGTGGTGAACGAGCCGCTGTCCTGGCCTGCCCCGCTCGATTCCCGCGCCACCGACCGACCGCCGCCGATCGAGCTGCCGCTGCCTCGTCTCGACGGATCGGCCGCACAACGGGTTCGACCAGCGGTTCCTCAACCGTGAGCTGAGCTGGCTCGCGTTCAACGATCGCGTCCTCGAACTGGCCTCCGAGCCGGGGATCCCGCTCCTCGAACGAGCCAAGTTCTGCGCGATCGTCTCGACCAACCTCGACGAGTTCTTCCAGGTGCGGGTCGGCGCGCTCAAGGACCAGATGGCGGCCGGCTTCGACCGGCCGACGCCCGACGGCCGCACCCCCGCGCAGCAGATCGAGGACATCATCGCCCGTGTCCCCGACTTCGTCGAACGCCTCGACACCGCATTCGCCGACGAACTCGTCCCGGCGCTCGCGGACGCCGGCGTGGCGATCGTCCACTATGCCGACCTGGCCGACGAGGAAGTCGCGGCACTCGACCAGTGGTACGAGGAGCGGGTCTATCCCGTGCTCACGCCGCTCGCCGTCGATCCGGGCCACCCATTCCCGTACATCTCCGATCTCGCGCTCTCGTTGGCGGTCAACGTCGCTGACCCCGACACCGGTGACCGACGGTTCGCCAGGTTGAAGGTCCCCAACGTCTTCCCCCGCCTCGTCGAAGTCGCTGTCGGCCGGTTCCTCCCGGTCGAGGAACTGATCGCTGCGAAACTGGACACGCTCTTCGTCGGCATGATCGTCGAGGAGTGGGCCCCCTTCCGCGTGAGTCGCAACGCCGACATCAACGTCGAAGAGGACGAAGCCGACGATCTCCTCGAAGCGGTCGAGACCGAACTGCGACGGCGGCGGTTCAACAAGGCCGTGCGCCTCGAGGTGTCGCACGACGTCGGCCCGGAGCTGCTCGACCTGCTCGTGCGCGAGCTCGAACTCACCCACGACGACGTCACCTATCACCGCACGTTGATCGATCTGAGCTGTCTCTGGGAGCTGATGTCGATCGATCGGCCGGACCTCAAGGACGACCCGTGGCCGGCGGTCACCGCGGGTCGCCTCGTCGCGGCCGAGGACGCCGACCGACCGATCTTCGATGTCATGCGGCATCGTTCGGTGCTGCTCCATCACCCCTACGAGAGCTTCTCGACGAGCATCGAGGCCTTCCTCGCGCAAGCGGCCAGCGACTCGAAGGTCAAGTCGATCAAGATGACGCTGTATCGAGCCGGCGGCGACAGTGCGATCATCCGCAGCCTGATCCGAGCTGCGGAGAGCGGCAAGCAGGTGGCGGTACTCGTCGAGCTCAAGGCCCGTTTCGACGAGGCGACGAACGTGCAGTGGGCGAAGCAGTTGGAGCGCGCCGGCGTCCACGTCGTCTACGGGATGGTCGGCCTCAAGACCCACTCGAAGGTCGTGTTGGTGGTGCGCGACGACGGCGACCAACTCCGTCGCTACTGCCACATCGGCACCGGGAACTACAACGCGAAGACCGCGAAGATCTACGAGGACCTCGGGTTGTTGACCTGTGACGAAGCGATCGGCGACGACGCACTCGAGCTCTTCAACCATCTCACCGGCTACAGCCGTTCCGTCGACTACTCCACGCTGCTGGTGGCGCCACGCGATCTTCGTCCGCAGCTCCTCGACCTGATCGAACACGAGTCGTCGTTCGGTGCCGACGGCCACATCACGCTGAAGTGCAACTCGATCGCCGACGAGGAGATGGTCGAGGCGCTCTATGCGGCGAGCGCGACGGGAACCCGCATCGACCTCGTCGTGCGCGGCATCTGCTGCCTGCGCGCCGGGGTGCCCGGGCTGTCCGACAACATCCGGGTGCGCTGCGTGCTCGGTCGGTATCTCGAACACAGCCGGATCTACCGCTTCGCACACGGCAACGTGGTCGACGGTGAACGCGTCGACGGGGCCGCAGAGCGATGCGGTCCACCTGATCGGCTCGGCCGACCTGATGCCGCGCAACCTCAATCGACGCGTCGAGGTGATGGTGCCGATCGAGCACCCGCGTCACGTCGAGTGGCTCGACCAGGCGCTCGAGTTCGCGCTCGCCGACGACGTCGTCGCCTGGGAGATGCAGCCCGACGACTCGTGGCTGCGGATCGGACCGACCGACGTGTTCGCAGCCGCATCCCGCAGGAGCGGATGTACCGCTGGACGGTCGAACGCCAGACCGCGACTTCGGGCAAACGCACCACCGACTGACCGTCGCCGAATGACGCGAATCGGCTGCCGGGATGTCCCGACCCCAGCGTTTCCGGAAGGTGTTCGCCCAAGCGTCGCCGGTCGTTCACCCTGTGTTCACCCAACGGCCGGTCGCATTCACCTCGGGTCTCTACCGTGCTCCTTGCCGTGGCCGCACGAACCGTCCGGCCACGGTCCGAACACCCCCACTCAACTCACACACTTGGAGTACGACAGCGTGAACAGCAAACGTCGGATATTCGCCGGGGCACTCGCCCTCTCACTCGTTGCCGCCGCCTGCGGCAGCGACGACGACGCCGAGTCAACCGAAACCACCGAGGCCGCCGGGGACGACGCAACCGAGACCACCGAGGCCATGGAGGGCGACGGCGAGGCCGCAGTGGCGGTTTCGGGCACGCTCGTCGGCGCCGGCGCCTCGTCGCAGGCGGCCGGCATGCAGGGCTGGCAGGTCGGCTTCCAGGAACTGAACCCCGATGTCACCATCGAGTACGACCCGATCGGCTCCGGTGGCGGTCGCGAGCAGTTCCTCTCCGGCGGATCGGATTTCGCCGGCTCCGATGCCTTTCTGAAGGACGACGAGTTCGAAGCGTCGAAGGAGCGTTGCGCCGGTGACGCGGGCGCGATCAACCTGCCGCACTACATCTCGCCGATCGCGATCCCGTACAACCTCCCGGGTGTCGACAGCCTGAACCTGACCCCGGACGTGATCGGTGGCATCTTCGCCAACACGATCACGAACTGGAACGATCCGGCGATCGCCGAGATCAACCCCGACGTCGAGCTGCCCGATCTGGCGATCAACCCGGTCCACCGCTCCGACGAGTCCGGCACGACCGAGAACTTCACCGACTACATGGCGCAGGCTGCGCCCGAGGCGTGGACGTACGGTGCGATCGAGCTGTGGGACGACGACGGTCCCGGTGGCGGTGAAGGCGGCCAGGGCACGTCCGGTGTCGTCCAGGCCGTCGGCGCCGGCGAAGGGATCGATCGGCTACGCCGACGCCTCCCAGATCGGTGACCTGCCCGCCGCTGCCGTCGGTGTCGGCGGCGAGTTCGTCGAGTTCAGCCCCGAGGCCGCCGGCCGCATCGTCGATGCGTCGACGCGGCTCGAGGGTCGCAACGAGTTCGACTTCGCCATCGAGGTCAACCGCACCCCGGACGACGCGACGGTCTACCCGATCGCGCTCGTCAGCTACCACATCGTCTGCCTCCAGTACGACAGTCAGGAGAAGGTCGACCTCGTCAAGGCGTTCATGACCTACGTCGGCTCCGCCGAGGGTCAGGCCGCTTCGCAGGCCTCGGCCGGTTCGGCGCCGATCTCGCCCGAGGTCAGTGCCGAGATCCAGACCTCGATCGACCAGATCAGCGTCGCCGGCTGATCTGACCGCGTCATCACACTCCCCCGATGATGCCCGTGGTCGACGACGGAACCCTCCAGCGGGTCCGTCGTCGACCACGTCGTCACCGCGTCTACGATGCGCCTCGCCGAGTTGGGCGGCCGCATCACCTCGATCAACCGTTCCCGGAGCACGACCACGTGACCATTCTCGACAACGTCCCGCCCGGCGACACCGACGAGTCGTCGATCGACGAACCCGTCGGCAAGGCCGGCGACAAGATCTTCTTCGGCCTGTCGTTCGGTGCTGCCGCGCTGATCCTGGTCACCCTGGCCGCCGTGGCGGTCTTCCTCTTCTCCGAGGGGCTCCCGACGTTCACCGGCGACACCAGCGAACTCGACGGCGACGGCGGCTTCCTGTCCTACGTCGGACCGCTCGTGTTCGGCACGATCTACATCTCGGTCATCGCGCTGCTGCTCGCCACGCCGGTCGCGATCGCCGTGGCGCTCTACGTCAGCCACTACGCACCGCGGAAGCTCGCCCAGTCGCTCGGCTACTTCATCGACCTGCTCGCGGCGATCCCGAGCGTCGTCTACGGCCTGTGGGGCATCACCGTGCTGGCGCCGATCATGGCCCGGAGCGTGTTCCCGTGGCTGCGCGACAACCTCGGGTTCCTCCCGTTCTTCAGCTCGGATCACCCGATCGCGCAGTCCGGTCGGTCGACGCTGACCGTCGGCGTGGTGCTGGCGGTGATGATCCTGCCGATCATCACCGCCATCTCGCGAGAGGTCTTCATCGCAGACGCCGCGCCTGCACGAGGAGGCGTCGCTGGCGCTCGGCGCCACGCGCTGGGAGATGATCCGCCAGGCCGTCATTCCCGTACGGTCGCTCGGGTGTGATCTCGGGGGCGATGCTCGGACTCGGTCGAGCCCTCGGCGAGACGATGGCCGTGGCCATCATCCTGTCGCCGGCCAAGGGATACTTCTGGGACGTGCTCACCACCCAGAACTCGAACTCGATCGCCGCGAACATCGCGCTCCAGTTCCCCGAGTCGTCGGGCCTCGAGGTCAACCGGCTGATCGCGACCGGCCTCGTGCTGTTCGTCATCACGTTCGGGGTCAACGCCGTCGCCCGCCGGATCGCCAACGCCGGATTCTCGGGAGCAGACGGATGAGCCTCATCGACACACCACCCCGATCCTCGAACCGACCGAGCAGCCGGCGCACGACGATGATGACCTCGGGCTCGCCTCGCCGGGGCGCCGATGGTCGGCATCTTCGTCGGGGCCGTCGTGCTCGGTGCGCTCAGCTGGCTGCCGTTCGGCGGCGTCAACTGGGCGCGCTGGGTGATCGTGACGCTGCTCGCGTACATCGTCGGCACCCTCGTCATCTCGCGGATCGTCGAGTCGCCGCGACAGGCCACCGATCGCTTCGCCACCGCGGTCATGACCTCGGCCTTCCTGGTCGTGCTGCTGCCGCTCGTGTCGGTCGTCTGGACCGTCGTCGAACGCGGCTGCGAACCGCTTCGACTGGGCGTTCTTCACCGAGACGATGCGCGGGGTGATCGGCGAGGGCGGCGGTGGCTACCACGCCATCATCGGCACGCTGATCATCACGGGGCTCACGGCGCTGTTCTCGATCCCGTTCGGTCTCTTCACCGCGATCTACCTCGTCGAGTACGCCGAACGGCGGCCGCTTCTCGAAGGCGGTCACGGCACTCGTCGACGTGATGACCGGCATCCCGTCGATCGTCGCCGGGCTCTTCGCCTACGCGCTGTTCGTCCTGATCGACGGACCGGGGCATCGCTCCGGCCTGGCCGGTGCCGTCGCGCTGACCCTGCTGATGACCCCGGTCGTGGTGCGCACGTCGGAGGAGATGCTCCGCCTCGTGCCGAACGAGCTGCGCGAAGCGTCGTTCGCGCTCGGCGTGCCGCGGTGGAAGACCATCGTCAAGGTCGTGCTGCCGACCGCGATCGCCGGCATCCTGACCGGCATCGTGCTCGCGATCGCCCGGGTGATCGGCGAGACCGCACCGCTGCTCGTCACCGTCGGCATCACCGCCGACGTCAACAGGAATCCGCTGTCGGGGCGCATGGCGACGCTGCCCGTGTTCACCTACAACTCGTACAAGTTCCCGACGCTGCCGGTCGAGGCGAGCATCGATCGGGCGTGGACCGCAGCGCTCACGCTCGTGCTCATCGTGATGATCCTGTTCACCACAGCACGTATTCTGTCCTCCATCCTGAAACCCAAGGGGCTTCGATGAACCGTCCGGCCACCCGCACCCCCGAACCACGAGGTCTCGACTTCCATGACCGACTCCGTCAGCGCCCCCGACACCGCACCGCGACGCGACTCGCCGGTCGACGCGAACGCGCCGGTCGATCTGCCGAATCGGATCGACGTCCGCGACCTCGACATCTACTACGGCGACTTCAAGGCGGTCGAAGGCGTCTCGATGACGATCAACCCGCGGTCGATCACCGCGCTGATCGGGCCGTCGGGCTGCGGCAAGTCGACGTTCCTGCGTTCGCTGAACCGGATGCACGAGGTGATCAGCGGTGCGTACGTCGACGGCGAGGTGATCATCAACGGCAGGAACCTGTACGGCCCGGGCGTCGACCCGGTCGCGGTGCGCCGCAAGATCGGGATGGTGTTCCAGCGTCCGAACCCGTTCCCGACCATGTCGATCGCCGACAACGTGCTCGCCGGCAAGAAGCTCAACTCGAAGCGGATGAGCAAGTCCGAGGCGGCCGAACTCGTCGAGCAGTCGCTGCGGGGCGCGAACCTCTGGAACGAGGTCAAGGATCGCCTCGACAAGCCCGGTTCCGGACTGTCGGGTGGCCAGCAACAGCGTCTGTGCATCGCCCGTGCAATCGCCGTCGAGCCCGACGTGTTGCTGATGGACGAGCCGTGCTCGGCACTCGACCCGATCTCGACGCTGGCGATCGAGGAGCTGATGCTCGAGTCTGAAGGACACCTACAACATCGTGATCGTCACCCACAACATGCAGCAGGCGGCGCGCGTGAGCGACCGCACCGGCTTCTTCAACATCGAGGGAACCGGCAAGCCGGGCCGGCTCATCGAGATGGACGCGACCGAGAAGATGTTCTCGAACCCGACCGAACAAGCAGACGCAGGACTACGTGACGGGGCGGTTCGGATGAACGAACTCCGATCGAACTTCCACGACAACTCGACGAGATCCGGACGGGATCGCTCGGTTGGGTGCCGGGGTCACCGAACTCGTCCCGCGGGTCACCGAGATCCTGCTGGACGGCGACCTCGAAGGTGCCGAGTACGTCATCCTCGGCGACGACGAGTACGACGCCAAGTCGCTCGAGCTCGAGGAGAAGTGCTTCGCCCAGATCGCCCTGCAGGCGCCCGTCGCGGGCGACCTGCGTGCGCTCGTCGTCGTCGATCAAGATCATCGCCGACGTCGAACGGTCCGCCGACCTGTGCGTCAACGTCTGCAAGGCGGCGCGCCGCATCTACAGCCACGAGCTCGACGGGCATCTCCGCGGCATCATCCACAAGTGCGGCGCACAGGCGACGTTGCTGTTCAAGGAGGCCACCGAGGCGTACCTCAACACCGACGGTCCGCGGGCGGCCGCACTCCACGACATGGACGCCTACCTCGACGATCTGCACCGCCAGTTCATCCAGGTGATCTTCGAGAGCCACGCGGCCGGCAACATCGACCTGCAGGTCGCCGTCCAGTTGGCGGTCGTCGCGCGCTTCTACGAACGGATCGGCGACCACGCGGTCAACGTCGGCGAGCGGACGCGGTACATCGTCGACGGTTGGATCCCGAAGCAGCCGTACCCGGAGAGCGGGAACGAAGTGCCCGACGCCACCGAGATCACGACGACGTGACCTGATGCTGCTCGCGATCGTCGTCTCGCTGTCGATCGGAGCGATGGTCGGTTTCGTCGATGGCGCGTCGTCTGGGCGGCTCAGCGGCGTCGCCGTCGCAGGTCGCGCCCGCCCGCGTCGATCCCGTCGACGACCTCGGGTCGGTGCTGCGTACCGCCGCCGACGAGCTCGATCTCGGCGTGGTCGTCGCCGACGGCTCCGGCTCGATCATCTATCGCAACCGAGCCGCGATGGCCATGAACGGGACGCATGTGGGCGTGATCGTCGAGGACAACATCGAGCGAGCACTCGGTGCAGCTCGTAACGGCGACCGCGTGGACGATCTGGTCGAGCTGCACGGGCCACCGCGTGTCGCGCTGCAACTGGTGGCGGAACCGATGCCGGGTGGCTTCGCCGTCGCCACGGTCGAGGACGTGAGCGAGCGGACGCGCATCAACATGATGCGGACCGACTTCGTGGCGAACATCTCACACGAACTCAAGACCCCGGTCGGGGCCATCGCCGTGCTCGGCGAGGCACTGTTCGGCGAGGACGATCCCGCGGTGATCGATCGCGTCGCCGGCCGCATGGTCGACGAGGCGCATCGAGCGGTCAATGCGATCGACGACCTGCTCGAACTGTCACGTATCGAGTCCGGTCCGCTCCTGGAAGAAGTCGTGAACCTCGACGATGTCGTGGCGGCGGCGATCGCTCGGGGCCGCGTGGTCGACGAGTCGAAGGGTGTGACGGTCACCTCGTTCGACGGGCACCCCGAGGTGCGACTGCGCGCCGACGGCCGCCAGCTCGTCGCCGCGCTCGGCAACCTGGTGGAGAACGCGGTCAAGTACAGCGATGCCGATGGCGTGGTACAGGTCCGGACCCGGATCGACGACCGAGCGGTCGAGGTGATGGTCGCCGACCACGGCATCGGCATCCCGGCGCGGGACCTCGAACGCGTCTTCGAGCGCTTCTACCGCGTCGACCGCGCTCGCAGTCGGACCACCGGCGGGACGGGGCTCGGACTCTCGATCGTGCGTCACGTCGCCTCCAACCACGGTGGCGAGGTCCTGGTGTCGTCGCAGGAGGGCGAAGGTTCCACCTTCGTGCTCCGCCTGCCGATCACGCTCGTCGTCGAGGCGCCCTCCGGCGACGACGAGATCGCCGAATCTCATGAAGAACCCACCCAGTCCACTCCGTCCGAGCAACACCGATGAGTGAAGCGACCATCTTCGTCGTCGAGGACGAGCCCAGCTTCGTCGACGCCCTGACCATCGGGCTGACCCGCGAGGGGTTCAGAGTCGAGTTCGCGTCCGACGGCGCCGAGGCCCTGGACCGTTTCGACGCCGTCGACCCGGACCTCGTGCTCCTCGACGTGATGCTCCCCAAGGTCAGCGGGATCGACGTGTGCCGCCAACTCCGCAAGCGCACGCAGGTTCCGATCATCATGGTCACCGCCAAGGGTGCCGAGATCGACACCGTCGTCGGGCTCGAGGTCGGTGCTGACGACTACGTCACCAAGCCGTACCGGCTGCGCGAGTTGGTGGCCCGGATGCGCGCCGTGCTCCGACGGGTGCCGGACAAGCAGGGCGCCGCACTGCTCGACTCCAACCGACTCGAGGTCGGCGGTGTGTCGCTGGATCCGGGACAACACCTCGTCGAAGTCGACGGTCAGGCACTCACGCTCCCGCTCAAGGAATTCGAGCTGCTCCACCTCCTCCTCGCGAACGCCGGGCAGGTGCTGCCCCGTGAGACCCTGATCGACCGAGTGTGGGGCCACGACTACGTCGGTGACACCAAGACGCTCGACGTCCACATCAAGCGCCTCCGCAGCAAGATCGAGGCCGACCCGTCGGCTCCCGAGCGGATCACGACCATCCGCGGGCTGGGCTACAAGTACTGCCGGTGAGATCGGTGTCTCAGTCGACGATGTCGGCGAGCGCAGCGAGCAGTGTGGTCACGTTGCGCTGACGGGCGGTGTGGCCCATCGTGCCGATCCGCCAGACCTTGCCCGCGACCGGACCCAGACCGCCGCCGATCTCGATGCCGTATTCGCTGAGCAGACGCGACCGGACCTCGGCTTCGCCGAGTGTGCCGAGGCGCCCGTCGGGGATCGAGATCGAGCTGAGCGGTGCGAGCCGATGGCCCTCGGCGGCGAACAGCTCGAAGCCGAGCGCCTGCATGCCCGCCTTCACCGCGTCACCCGCAGCCTGGTGACGGAGACGAACGGCGTCGAGCCCTTCGTCGAGCACCGCCCCGAGCCCCGCGTGCAACGACATGATCATCGAGATCGGCGCCGTGTGGTGGTAGGCCCGTGCCCCACCGCCCGTCACGTAGTTCGCGATCATGTTGAGATCGAGATACCAGGACTGCGGGACGGCGATGAGTCGCTCGATCGCCCGATCGGAAACCGTCAGGGGTGCGAGTCCGGGTGCGACGCCGAGGCATTTCTGCGTGCCGCTGTAGGCGATGTCGACGTTCCAGTCGTCGACGCGCAACTCGACGCCGCCGAGCGAGGTCACACAGTCGGCGAGCAGGAGTGCATCGCCCTTGTTCGCGCCCATCGCCGCGATGTCGCTCCGGACGCCGGTCGAGGTCTCCGCGTGCACCATCGCGTACATGGCCGGCGCCGGGTGCGCATCGAGCATCCGCTGCACGTCGACAGGCTGGCCCCACTCGTGTTCGACGGCGATCGCGGTCGCACCGGTGCGTGACACGACGTCGACCATGCGGCCGCCGAACACTCCGTTCACGCCGACGACCACGGTGTCGCCAGGCCCCACGAAGTTGACGATCGCGGCTTCCATTCCGGCGGAGCCGGTCGCCGAGACCGGGAACGTCAGTGCATTCGATGTCTCGAACACCGTCCGCAACCGGTCGTTGGTCTCGTCGAGCAGCGCGAGGAACTCGGGGTCGAGGTGTCCGAGCATCGGGCGTCCGAGTGCGGCGACGGCCTCCGGGTAGGGGTTGCACGGGCCGGGACCCATCAGGATGCGATCGGAGAGCGTCATGGAGTCCGACTGTATTCATCCGGCGCCGTGGCGCCCTCGCCGAGCGCTGCGGCGTCGTACAATACGGCCGTGAACCGACCCTCCACAGCGGCCCCGTCGCCGCCGATGTCGAAGTTCACACGACTGGCGATCACCCACGCGCTGATGATGGCGGGCGATGCCGCGATGGTGGTCGCGCTCGCCGACTCGTTCTTCTTCAGCGTCGACCTCGATGCCGCACGCACGCAGGTGATGCTGTTCCTCGCGATCAGCTTCGCCCCGTTCCTGTTCATCGCGCCCCTGATCGGCCCGTTGATCGATCGGATGGCGGGCGGCCGACGGCTCGTGATCCAGATCGTGGCGGTGCTCCGCGCCGTCCTGCTGCTGCTGATGGCCCAGGACGTGGGCGGCCTGGAACTCTTCCCGCTCGTGTTCGCGTCGCTCGTACTGCAGAAGACGTATGCGGTGTCGAAGTCGGCGCTGGTGCCCTCGACGGTGCGGTCGGAGACCGAACTGGTCGAGGCGAACTCGAAGCTCGGCCTGTTGTCCGGGCTGACCGGGGTCGTCGCCGTGATCCCCGCTGGGCTGCTGCTGACCCTCGTGGGGTCGGGCGCGGCGTTGATCTACGGTGCCTTGCTGTTCGTCGCGGCGTTCCTGTCGGCGCGACGTCTGGCCCCCGAAGTCGTGGCCGCGACGGCCGCCGGTGAGGCCGAGGAGACCGAACTCCATTCACCGGCCTTGCGGGTGGCGTCCGTGGCCATGACCGTGCTGCGCGCCAGTGTCGGCTTCACGTTCTTCCATCTCGCGTTCTGGCTGCGGACGTTCGACAACGGCACGGCGCTCTTCGGCGCCGCGATCGCATCGTCTGCGCTCTCGACGATGCTCGGCAACGCGATTGCACCACGGGCGCGACGGATGATGCGTGAGGAGACGATGTTGACCGTCGCGCTCGCCCTGAGCGCTGCCGGTGGGATCGGGCTCGCCGCGTTCGGCACCCCGGTGGCGGGCATCGTGCTCGCCGGAATCGTCGGCTTCTCCGCGGCGGTCGGGCGGCTCGCGTTCGAGAGCATCGTGCAACGCGACGCGCCGGACGCGAACCAGGGACGTGCGTTCGCGTCGTTCGAGACACGGTTCCAGTTCGCCTGGGCCGCCGCGGCCTTCGTGGCCGTTGCGATCCAGGCGCCGGGCTCGATCGGGCTCCTGATCGTCGGTGTCGTCGCCGCCGGGACGATGGTGCAGGTGCAGTTTCGAGACGCCATCGACGCGAGACGGCGCACGAAACGCCGTCGGCGTCGTCGACCGGCGGCACGCCGTCGATCAAGCAGGCCGCCGCTCCCGCCCCGTCCGGCCACCGGTGCGGCGGGGGACGACGACCCTACGCCTCGTCACCTGCCACGCGTGCGAGCCACAGACCCGGAGCCTCGATTTCGTTCGGAGTCGGAACGGCCGCAGGATCGCTGAACAGCGGCGCCAACCCGGTTTCCCCGGCGCGGTCGACGACCCCTTGGACGAAGGCCTTCCCGCGTGCGGTCTGCTCGGCGCCGAGACGAATGCCGAGCAGCCGTTCGACGAACAGGTCGTCGGGTGACGTCTCGGCGCGCCGGCGGCGAACGGCCTCGGCGATCTGCAGGGCGTTGCCGCCGATGATGCGGACCGCAACTGCGTCGACGACCCAGTCGATCACGCCGATCGCCGTGGCGACGGCGGCATCCAGGACGGGTTCCATCTGCAGCTGTTCGTCCGAACGCACCGCTCCCAGCAGTACTTCGGGGTCGCCGAATGCCTGTTGCATCGCTGCGAGCGGATCGCTCTGATCCATCTCCATCATCGACAGCTTGTCGGTGACGGCGGATGGGTCGGGGCGGAACGCCCCGACGTGACGTCGCACCAGCTCGCGGAGATGATCGGCGAAGTGGTCGACCGAGAACAGCGCCAGGCCGGCCAGTTCGTGGGCGAGCACCCACAGCCGCATCTCGTCGAGGTTGATCTCCCACTCGTCCGCGAAGGAGTCGATCGTCGGGGGGACGAGGACCAGCGCCGGTGTCGCTCTGGGAATCGGGAGGTCGTACACCCCGAACGCGCGTCGCGCCAGGTTGCCGACCATCGAGCCGACCGCCATGCCGAGCATCGCCGGGGCCATCATCTTCGACAGCCCGGCCATCATCTGGGCCATCGGGTCGGGCCCGGCGTCGTCGGCGTCGCCGGGCCCGAGTGATGTCGCGAGCTCGGTGAACAGTGGTCGGTACGCCTCGAGCGTCTGGGCAGCCCATTGCTCCGGGGTGGCGACCGACGGCTCGACCTCGGGAACGTCGATGCCCATCACGTCGGCGACGTGGAGCCGGGCGATGTTGGCCAACTCGCCGTACTTGATGCGCACCGCCGGGTCGATGTTCGGTGACGCAACCGGCGCACCGCCGAGCCCGGCGACACCGTCGGCGCCGCTCGCCGACATGATGGCGAATTGGCGCGCGGCGTCCCAGTTGAGCGGACCCTGCCCCGCCAGCATGCGCGAGATGTCGCCGAACATCGGGAATCCATCGAACGGGTTGAGGTTCGGCTCGTCGCCATTTTCGTCGGCCATGGTCCGATGTTACGAGCGATCCGGGCGCACGCGGTAGCGTCGCCCCGATGACGGTCGCCGTGCTCACCGGTGCGAGCAGCCCGCTCGGCAAACGGGTAGCTCGCCTGCTCGCCGACGACGACACCTCCGTGGTGGTGCTCGACGACACGTCGTGGGCGTCAGCGGAGGGATCCGAGGCGGTGCCGATCGAGGTCCCGGCCGCAGCCGACGTCGTCGTCGATCTCGGTACGAGCGACTACGACCGCCGGGCCGAACGACGCGAGAGCGCCAGTGAGTTCGTCACCTCGTCGTTGGCCGTTGCCGACCGGTTCGGGGTCGATCAGATCGTGTTCGTCTCGTCGGCACTCGTGTACGGCGCCGCGCCGAACAATCCCAAGCCGCTGACCGAGGACGCGGTCCTGCGTCCCGACGTCGAGTTCGTCTTCGCTCGGCAGTTGGCATCGGCCGAAGAACTGGTCGACGAGTGGCGCCGCGCCCGCGCGGGCCGGGTGACGACGGTGCTCCGCCCGGCGCTGTCGCTCGCCGAAGGCGACAGCTCGCGGCTGGCGTCGGCACTCGTGTCCGGCCTGGGCCATCGCGTGGCCCAGGTCGACCCACCGAGCCAGTTCCTCCACCTCGACGACCTCGCAGCGGCCGTGGTGCTGGCCGTGCGCCGCCGGCTCGACGGGGTGTTCAACGTCGCGCCGGACGGCTGGGTTGCAGGCGAGCGGGTGCGAGCGCTCTCCGGTGAGCGTCCGCGGTTCCCACTTCCCGAACGGCTGTCGGAGGTGGTGGCGTCGCTCCGGTGGCGCTTTCAGCGGGGCCCACTCCCGCCGGGCCTGCGCCCCTACACGCGTGAGCCGTGGATCGTGTCGAACGGTCGGCTTCGTGACGCCGGCTGGGAACCGACCGTCACGAACGAGCAGGCGTACGTCGAGGCGACCGAGGCGCCGTGGTGGACGATGGTGTCGCCGAAGCGTCGCCAGGAGCTGACCCTCGGCACCGCGGTGGTCGGGTCGGCGATGGCCGCCGCGCTCGCCGTGATCCTGGGCCGACGATGGCTGCGCCGTCGTCGTGCTCGACCGCTGCGCTGAACGTTCGGGGCGTCAGTCGACCAGCAGTCGGAGTTCGCCGCTCACGTACACCGCGAGCAGTGTTCCGTCGCGGGTCATCACGATCGCTCCGTTCGGTGCGGCGATGATGTCGTCGATGTCGCCCCATCGCACGTCGTAGGCATGCGACGAGGTGAGCACGACGACACGTTCACTGTCGTCGGGGAGCGCACCGGCGACCGCGAAGTCCTCGGGGTTGCCGATCGGGGCGGCCGACACGGCGTTCGGTGCGCCCACCATGACCAGGGCCTGCTCGCTGAGCACCGTGCTGCGCTGCGGTCGCATGACGTCCCCGTCGGCGATCGCGTTCTCGTTCGTGGAGGCGAGCGGGCTGACGTTGTTCGCCGGATTCTGCAGTTCGATCGTGGCCGCCGGCAGGGTCGTCGCGCTGACGGCGCTCGGCGCGGCCGAACGCGGTGGCGAGAACGCAACGACGAGCACGGCGGCGAGGAGCAGGGCCGTGGTGCCGGTGGCGAGGATCAGGGCGCGGGCATTGGTCGGGGTGTCGATGTCGGCGGCAGTCGGAGCGAGCTCGGACGGGTGACGCCACCGGCGTTCATGAGGAGGAATTGGCGCGGGACCCACGGTGGGCAGAGCGTAGCGAGCGGCCGGGTGCCGGTGTCATCGCGCGGCCGCACATCGCCCCGTCGACGGCGCGCGCATGACCGGCGTCTGGCGATCGCGTTGCGTTCTGGCGAAAATCACCCGGAGATCGACGTCCACGCGACGGGCGGCGCGGAGGCGAGGACTACCATGCCCGGCGTGACGCCACCGGACGAGGGAGACAACTGGCTGGGGCTCACCGACCGGGAACTCCCGATCGCCGGGGCCTACGAGTGGGCCGTCATGCCGAGTTGTGGTGCTGTCGTCCTGTTCAGCGGAACGGTCCGGGACCATGCCGAAGGGCGCGACGACGTCCAGTACCTCACGTACGAGGCGTACGAGGAGCAGGTCCGGCCCGTGTTCGACTCGATCGCCGACGAGTTGCGCACACGGTGGCCCGACACGGGACGCATCGTGTTGCTCCATCGCACGGGCCGCCTCGAGCTCGAGGAATCGTCCGTGATCGCCGTCGTGTCCGCGCCGCATCGTCCCGAAGCGTTCGAGGCCGCTCGGTACGCGATCGACGCACTCAAGGAGGCGGCGCCGATCTGGAAGCACGAGGTGTGGGCCGACGGCTCCGACTGGGGCACCGGCGCCCACGAGGTCACCGATCCACGGACGGTGGGGTCGACCTAGATGCTTCCGTACATCATCGGTGCGGTCGTCATCATCGCGATCGTCGTGCTGTTGGCTCGAATCATCCGTCCGAAGCAGGACCCGGTCGATTCGTTTCGGCGACAGATCGACGCCCTCTCGCCCGAAGCCCGGCGTCCCACGATCGATCAGGTCCGCGATGCCGCCGAGGATTCCGACGAGACTGGCGAGGATGATTCCTGAACCCGGTGCGGTTGCGGCGTACCCGCGACATGATGGGCACCACATGCTGCGCCGTCGACAACTGAGAGCCGTCCATGGCGCGTGACCTGGCGATCGACCTGGGGACGGCGAACACCCTGGTCTACATGAAGGGCCGCGGCATCGTGCTCAACGAGCCGTCGGTGATCGCCCTCAACCGCCAGACGGGTGAGGTCTTGGCGACGGGTCGTGAAGCCTGGCAGATGATCGGGAGGACCCCGGGGTACATCGTCGCCGTCCGGCCGCTGCGCGGCGGGGCCATCACCGACTTCGAGATCACCGAGCGAATGATCCGGCTGCTGTTGCAGCGGGTGGGGGTCAGCCGCTTCACTCGGCCCAAGGTCGTCATCTGCGTCCCCTCTGCGATCACCGAGGTCGAGCGTCGTGCGGTCACCGATGCCGCCCGCCGGGCCGGCGCCGCCGACGCGAACCTGATCGAACAGCCGATGGCCGCGGCGATCGGCGCGGATCTGCCGATCGACGAGCCGGTCGGCAACATGGTCATCGACATCGGCGGCGGCACCTCGGAAACGGCCGTGATCTCGCTCGGTGGGATCGTGTCGCTGGAGGCCGTGCGGGTCGGTTCGTTCGACATCGATGCTGCGATCCAGAACCACGTGCGCCGTGAACACGGCATCGCGATCGGCGAACGGACCGCAGAGGAGATCAAAGTCGCGATCGGATCGGCCGATCCGACGCAGGACGAGAACCAAGCCGAGGTTCGGGGCCGCGACTTGATGACCGGGCTTCCCAAGACGGTGCTCCTCACACCCGAAGAGATCCGGTTCGCGATCGAGGACGTGATCTCGTCGATCGTCGCCTCCGTCATCCGCTGTCTGTCGAAGGCCCCGCCCGAGCTGTCACAGGATTTCCTGGTCCGCGGGATGTATCTCGTCGGCGGTGGTGGCCTGCTGCGGGGCCTGGCGGAACGGATCGAACGCGAAACCGAGGTTCCCGTCCGGATGTCGAACGTGCCGCTCGAAGCGGTGGTGCTCGGCGCCGGCCATGTCATCGAGCACTATGAAGCGCTCAAGGGCATGTTCATGGGCGCCCGCCGCTGACGACCCGCAGACCGCCGCTCGCGGCGGTGTCCGGGCGCCGACTTCGTGAGTTCTGGCTGCGGTCAGCCCGTCGTGTTCTCACGAAGTCGGCGACCACCGGGGTCGCGGGCTCAGCTGGCGTCTGAGTCCTCGCCGGCGAACTTCGCGGCGGCGTCGTCGACCTTGTCCAGGTGCTCGGTGTGCTTGCCGCCGGTCTTGTCATCGACGACGTCGGTGGCCTTGTCGACACCCTCGGCCACCTTGTCCTTGTTGCCCTCGATGAGCTTCTTTGCCTTGTCGAACAGTCCCATGATCAATCTCCTTGAATCGTGCGCGTCGATTGACGAGCAGCCGGCCCAGTGTGCCCTCGTCGGCGGCCCGCATCCACCCGAGGCGGGCATTGTCGGCAGTTCGGGGCTGCGTGCGCTACCGGTGCGCGGGGGAGCAGCCGCCCCACGCCACCGCCGGCCGCGGTGGGTCGCGCCACCTGCGCTACTGTTCGGCCGACTCGCAGCACAACTTCGTGCTGCGCCGATCAACAGTTGGAGCACGACATGGGCAAGGCAACGAGCGACGGACGGTCGCGAGGGTGGCGTTCTCGCTGGGCAGCGATCGGTGCGGCCGTGGCGGTGACGCTGGGAGCCGGCGGGATGATGGCGGTCGGTGCAGCGTCGAGCCCGCCGTCGTCGTTCGTGGGGGTGACGCCGGCCCGCATTCTCGACACTCGCACCGACGTCGGTCTGTCAGGGCCGTTCGTGTCCGGGGTGGCGCAGATACTGCAGGTGACGGGGACCGTCCCGACACAGCCGGCGGGTTCGCCGACACCTCCCGCGGTCGACGCCGAGGTCGTGGCGTCGGGTGCGACGTCGGTGGTGTTGAACGTGACCGTGGTGCGTCCGTCGACGCGTGGGTTCATCTCGATCCGTCCGGGCGACGCGACCGGGGTCCCGGCGACGTCGAACATCAACTGGGGCGCCGGTGGCCCCAACATCGCCAACTCGGTCACGGTGCAGCTGCCGACCGACGGCACGATCAACATCTACGTGCAAGGCACAGTCGGTGAGGTCCTGATCGACGTCGCCGGCTACTACCAAACCGCAGCTGGGAGTGGTGGCGATGCCGTCATGACGGAGGGCTTCGAGGTGCGGATGAGCTTCGGGAGCAGCCAGGTCATCGCCCAGAACGGCGACATGACGCTCAGCTTGCGCTGCCGCGAGGACGACAGCACACCCGACCAGGACTTCGCACCGACGAACCGGAACAACATGCAGTTCCGGGCCTTCTCGAGCGGGCAGTACATGACCACCTACGTTGCCGACGAGGATCTCTACGAGAACGAGGGTGTCACGATCGCCCGCGCGCTCGGATCCTCCGCCGCCGACACGAAGGTCCAAACGACGTTCGTGACACGCGACGGGGTTCGTTCCGCCGCCGCCATGACCGGTGCCGACGGAAGCCAGATCGCCGTCGATGGTGACAGCGTCCAGGTGATGTTCAACGTCGACAACCCGGCCGTCACCGGTGGCGACCCTGGCGAGACGGTCGACTGCTACGCCCGCGGCATCGTGATGATGCTTCCCCCGCGGTAGCGCGAAGAACTCGGCCCCGGCGAGCGCCTCGGCGTTCGCCGGGGCCCTCGTCGAGTCTGTCCCGTATCGTGCCGGGATGGCCCGAACCGGTTCGATGGTGCTCGCGCACGAAACGATCGCCGACTTCCACGACGGTTTCGAGCAGCTGCGGCGGGACTTCGAGGTGCCGGGCGCGCACCCGCCGGAGGTACTCGAGGCCGCTGAGGAGGCAGCGGCGCGTCCGTTCGACGTGGTCCCGGCGGGTGTGCCGGCTCCGGGTCGCTGGCAACACGTCGATCGCACCGACCGTGCGTTCCTGACGCTCGATCCGGCCAGCAGCACCGATCTCGATCAGGCCTTCGCCATCGAATCGGCAGGCGACGACGTGCTCCTGCACTATGCGATCGCCGACGTCGGCTGGTTCGTCCGGCCCGGGGACCCGATCGACCGCGAGGCGTGGAAGCGAGGGGTGACGGTCTACCTGCCAGACGGTCGAGCCGGGCTGCATCCGGAGCGGATCGCCGAGGACGCGGGCAGCCTGCTCCCGGGAGCGCCCAAGCCCGCCATCGTCTTCACGGTCCGGGTCGCCTCCGACGGGTCGGTCTCGCTCGACGGGGCCGAGCGAGCGATGATCCGGAACCGGGCGAAGCTGGCGTACTCGACGGTGACCTCCGACGATCTGCCACCGGCGTTCCCCGAGCTCTCCCGACGCATCGAGCACGCGGAGCGACAACGTGGCGCAGAGCGGATCCAGTGGCCCGAACAGGAGGTCGTGCGAGTCGGCGAGGGCTACACGCTGCGGTTCCGGCCGCGCAACGATGCCGAGCAGCAGAACGCGGCCATGTCGCTTGCCAGCAACATGGCCGTGGCCGATGCGCTGTGGGACGCCGAAACCGGACTGTTCCGGACGATGCCACCGCTCGACGACCGCCACATCGGCCGACTTCGCCACACGGCCCGCGCGTTCGGTCTCGACTGGCCGCGGGACGTGTCGCTGGGCGAATTCGAGCGATCCCTTCCCGTCGGTGACCCGCGGACGTCGGCCTTCCAACTCGCAGTCCGTCGGGCGAGTGGCGGTGCGTCGTACACCCCGTACACCGACTTCGGTGGCGACGGTCCACGCGATGGCGGGGTGCGGGACGGCAAGCCGTGGCACGCCGCCCTCGCCGCCACGTACGTGCATGCCACGGCGCCGTTGCGCCGCCTGGCCGATCGCTACGTGATCGAGGCGGCCCTCGCCGTCGCGAACGGCCGGGAGGTTCCCGGCGAGATCGAGGCGGCGTTCGGCGAACTTCCCGCAGCGATGGGTCGGGCGAACACGCTGGCGAACCGGGTGGACCGGGCGGCGATCGACCTCGCCGAAGCGATCCTGCTCGACGGTCGAGAGGGCGAGGTCTTCGATGCGGTGGTCACCGACGAGGACGATCGGGGCGCCCGGATTCAGATCCGTGACCCGGCGGTCGTGACGCGCACCGTCGCACGTCGCGTCGATCCCGGCGACGAGATCCGCGTCAAGCTCACCGGCGTCGACGTCGGAGCGCGCTCGATCGAGGTCGAGCGCGTCGGTTGAGCGGGCCGGTCAGGCCGGCGCGAGCCGGTACGTCGGCCCGGCGTTCGATATGGCGTAGATGTCACCGAATGGGCCCTCGGCGATCGCCGCCAGCGCCGGCACCGTCCCGAGCTGGACGATCGTCGGTGTGCCGACCGGACCGTTCGGACCGGAGGCGACCGAGGTCGTGTCGAGCGCCCAGATCCTTCCCGAGCAGTAGTCGCCGTACACGTACCACCCGTTGAGCTCGCGAAACGACGAGTTTCGCGCCACCACGCCACCGCTGACCGAGCAGTTGCCGTCCTCGTGCAGATACGACGTGATCGGCAGCGTGTGCCCGTCGGGTGACTGGTCCTCGTTGAATCGCTCGGTGGCTTCGAACGCACTCCATCCGAAGCTGACCCCGCGCCCGGCGTCGCGCCCGTCGACGGCAGCGGCCATGTTGATCTCTTCGAACTGGTTCTGGCCGACGTCGGCAATCCACAGGTCGCCGGTGAGCGAGTCGAACGAGAACCGCCAGGGATTGCGGAGGCCGAGCGACCAGATGGTCGGGTCGGCGCCGTCGACCCCGACGAACGGGTTGTCGTCAGGCACCGTGAACGGATTCGTCGGTGTGGGGAGCGGATCGATCCGGAGGATCTTGCCCAGCCGAGACGATGGGTCGAGCGACGCCCGGATCGGGTCGTTCGCCGAGCCGCCGTCGCCGAGCCCGATGTAGAGGTAGCCGTCGGGCCCGAAGGCCAGATCGCCGCCGTTGTGGTTGCTGAACGGTTGCTCGACCGTCAGCACCTCCCGGAAGGTCGTGGGGTCGAACACGTACGTCAGTGGGTCGAACACGAACTCCGCGACCACGGTGTTGCCGTCACCGTCGGTGAAGTTCACGTACGCGAGGTTCTCCTCGGGGTGGAATGCCAAACCGAGCAGGCCCTGCTCGTTGCCCTCGGCTTCGAACGTCGCGATCGTGCTCGCGATGTCGAACACGACGACGTCGGACTCGTCGTCGGCAGCGACGATGGAGCCGGACTGCTCGACGACGAACAGGCGCGAGTCGCGCGGGTCGGCGACGATGTCGACCGGGCGTTCGTACGCAGCCAACTCGAGCAGTCGTGCCGACGGCACCGGGAGCGGTCCGGGCAGCGTCGTGACCGGGGCGACCTGGACGTCCGACGGCGCCTGGGTGGGTAGGTCGGCGTCCGGCGACGGCGTCAACATCGTGGTGCTCGGCGCCGGCCCGGTGTCGGTGGACACCGCCGACGCGGCCGGTTCGGTGGTCGACGGTTCGGTCGGCGTCGCTTCGGGATCGGGAACCGTGCCGAGCGTGATGGCCGGTCCGGAGTCGGGCGTACCCGAGTTCGATTCACCGCCGTCTGAGGCGCACGCAGCGGCAGCCAGCGCCAGGGCGACGAGTGAGGCGCCGAGCGCCGTTGGTCGCATCATTGCGTGAACCTCGCGAGTCCCTCCTGCACGACGCTGACGGCGAGCGCGCCGTCGGCTGTGAAGATCGCGCCGCCGGCGAGCCCCCGTGACGAGCCGGTCGAAACGGCACGCTGCTGGTACATCAGCCAGTCGTCGACACGGAAGGGGCGGTGGAACCACATCGCGTGGTCGAGACTCGCCATCTGCAGCCCCGGATGATCGAAGGGCAGCCCGAACGGAAGCAACGTGGTGTCGAGCAGGGTCATGTCGCTCGCGTAGGTGAGGATGCATGCGTGGAGCAGCGGGTCGTCGGGGACCGAACCGTTGGCGCGGATCCACACGTGTTGGACCGTGTTCGGCTCCCCCTGGCGGCTCATCGGGTCGCCGTCGACGTAGCGCAGATCGATGGGCCGCGGGCGGTGGTACCAGTCACCGATGCGCTCGCGGTGGGGTGCCATGCGAGTGTGGAAGTCGGGCAGCTCGTCGGGTGGCGCGAGGCCGTCATCCATGAGTATCTGGTGGTCGGGTCCGCCCGTTTCCTCGTCGTGGAAGCTGGCCTGGAGGTTGAAGATCGCCCGTCCGTGCTGAATGGCGACCACTCGACGCGTCGAGAAGCTGCGACCATCGCGGATCCGGTCGACTTCGTAGAGGATCGGGCGTTTCGGGTCGCCGGGCCGGAGGAAGTAGGCGTGAAGTGAATGGACATGGCGATCCGGCTCGTCGATGGTTCGCCCGGCGGCGATCAAGGCCTGCCCGGCGACCTGGCCACCGAACACCCGGAGGCGATCCTCGTCGGTGGAGGCGCCGCGGAAGATGTTCACCTCGATCGCTTCGAGGTCGAGGAGGGCCACGAGGTCATCCAGCGCCTGCTGGTTGTCCTGCGCAGTCGGGATGACGGTGTCCGCGGTCATGACACCCTCATGTTGCCACGCCGCGGCCCGCGACGCAGGGCCATGCCGAGCCGGGATGGGCCAAGCCGGTACCGGCGCCGTGTCGGTCGCCACCTAGTCTCTCGCACATGCCCGTGCTCGATCTGACCAACGACGAACTCCTCACGACGACGCGGGCGGTCCGCAAACGCCTCGACTTCGACCGTCCCGTCGATGATGCGGACATCCGTGACTGCGTGCGCATCGCCATGCAGTCACCGTCGGGGTCGAACTCGATGACGATGCAGTTCGTGATCGTCAAGGACGAGGCGAAACGCGCGGCGATCGGCGAGATCTACCGGCAGTGTTTCGACATCTACAAGTCGATGGACGGCGTCTATGCCGGGTCGATCAAGAAGGACACCGAGGCCGAACAGGCCCAGCAGGACCGGGTCACGACGTCGGCCGACTATCTGGGCCAGACCATGGGGCAGGCACCCGCGTTGGTGATCGCGTGCACCGCAGGCCGAGCCGACGGGGCCACGGGGATGATCGCCGCATCGATGATGGGCAACGTGTTGCCGGCCATGTGGAGCTTCATGCTCGCGGCGCGGGCGCGTGGCCTCGGTACCGCGTGGACGACGGTGGGGTTGATGATGGAGCAGGAGATCGCCGACATCGTCGGGATCCCGTTCGACGAGGTGCAGCAGGTGTGCCTCAGCCCGCTCGCCCACACGAAGGGCACCGACTTCAAGCCGGCGATGCGCCCCGATCCCGACACGATCATCCACTGGGACACGTGGTGACCGACGCGCGACTCGCTCCGGCGCGTCGCGAGGTGGCGTTGCGAACCAAGGGCTTCATGCCGGTCGACGAAGGTGATGCGCTGTGGGACGCCGCGGTTGCGGCCGCGGCAGCGGTGCCCGACGCGCCATTCCTGGAAGTCGGTTCCTACTGCGGCCGCTCGACTGTCTGGCTGGGCGACGCCGCCGAGCGGACCGGTCGGATCCTGTTCGCGGTCGACCACCATCGTGGGTCGGAGGAGAACCAGGCGGGGTGGGAGCATCACGACCCGGAGGTCGTTGACCCCCGGACCGGGAGGATGGACACGTTGCCGTTCTTCCGGGCGGCGATGCACGATGCCGATCTCGAAGCCTCGGTGATCGCCGTCGTGGGCACGTCGCCGCGTGTCGGTGCCTCGTGGACGTCGCCGCTCGCATTCCTGTTCATCGACGGCGGCCACGGGCGCGAGCCGGCTCGGCAGGACTATCTCGGATGGACCCCGCACGTCGCCCCGGGCGGCACGCTCGCCATTCACGACGTGTTCCCCGATCCCGCCGACGGCGGCCGACCGCCGTTCGAGGAGATCTACCTGCCGGCCGTCGAATCGGGCGATTTCGTCGAGACGTCGGTCACCGGCAGCCTGCGCATCCTGCGGCGGTGCTGAGTCAGGCGGGTGTTGCGTATCGGTGCGCGAACCGACTGCGGTCGATGTACAGCATCAGCCCGGCTGCACAGCACATGATCGATGACGCTGCGATCCCCATCATCGTCGTGGCTCCGGTCGCGATGAACGCGCCGCCGATCAGCGGTCCGAACACCCGGCCAAGCGCCATCACCGCCTGCGCATCGCCGGCTCGCTCCTCGGGGAACCGGGAGCGCGAGGCGAGCAGCGCGAACGCAGCGGGCATCCCCATGAAGAACACGAAACCCCAGGCGACCAGTGCGAAGATGAACACCGGTGCCACGTGGATCGCAGGGAGCAGGAACGCCAGCCCAGCGGTGAGCAGATACCAGAATCCCGCCGGCCCGCGGCGCCCCCGCCAACGCGCCGCCGGAACCGCGACGAGGGCGTTGGCGCTGAACGCGAGCGAGACCGCGATCGGATCGAGGCCGTTGAATTCGGTGCCGATCGCTGCGGCATAGACGAACACCGACGAGCCTCCCATCGTCACGAGGCCCAGCGCGACCAGCATGGCGATGCTCGCACGTGTGGCTGCGTGGCGCGTGCGGTGCGGACGGAGCCGGTCCTTGACATCGACCTGCTTGGCAAAGAACACCGGCGAGAGCGCGATGAACGCGAGGATCACGAACATCGCGCGCACTCCCAGCGAGTCGATCACCACGGTGAGAATCGGCGGGAGCACGACCCCGACCAGCGGCCCCACGACGGCGACGTCGCTGGTCTTTTCGGCATTGCCGAATGCGTCCTGCCACGCGAACCACGCGGCCAGGCCGAGTGAGATACCCCCTGCGAAGCGAGCACCGGCGAGCACCCCGAGCCCGGGAGCGGCGGCGGCACACAGGTTCGCCACGAAACCGAGCAGTGCCAGCGCGATGAACACCCGACGGACGGGTCGGAGATGTCGCCCGGCGGTCCACGAACCGACCACGAACCCGGCGAGTTGGGCGGTCGACACCCAACCGGAGGCGCCGAGGGACACGTCGAACTCGTCGGCGATCGGACGCAGGAGAAACGGTGTCGCCGTGAAGATCGCCGTGCTCGATGCGATCGCTGCGAGGACGGCGGGGCGGACCGCGAGGTTGGCAGCCTGCTGCAGCCGGACCGGGACCTGCAGGGTCAGCTCGCTTCGCTCGCGTCGAGCGCGACGTAGCCGTACTGCTCACGGAGTTCGTCGCGCGCGTCCGAGATGATCGTGCGGACGCGATCGCGGAGTTCGGGCAGGTCGTCCTTGGTGAGCCCCTCGGTCGGGACCGGCTCGAGCACGCGGACCTCGGCGATCGCACGCCCCTGGCGCCAGTCGTGCTTGCGAAGTGCGTCGCGGGTGCCGTGGACCGCCATCGGCAGGATCGGGTACTGGCCCTCGATCGCAAGCTTGAACGCGCCCGCTTGGAACGGGTTGAGGTCGCCGGTCTTGGAGCGGCTGCCCTCGGGAAAGACCATCACCGACACGTTGCACGAGAGGCGCTCTCGACACTCGGCGAGCGCGGCGACCGAGGACTTCGCGTCGCCGCGTACCAGTGGGATGTCCCGGGCGCAGCGCATCATCCAGCCGAGGAAGGGGATCTTCATGATCTCGACTTTGGAGAGCCACTTCATCTCGGTGGGGAGATGGGAGATGAGGATCATGTCGACGAAGCTCTCGTGGTTGGCGACGACGACGTAGGGCCGGCGCATGTCGTCGGGGAGCTCGCCGGAGGTGTGGAAGGTCCACAACGGGTTGAGTTTGCTGACTGGGATCACGACCTTGCGAAAGACGTACCCCGCTGCGTAGGCGCCCTTGTCGAACGGCATCGTGACCAACCGGGTCACCGCGACGATCGGCGTGAAGATCAGGACCGACAGACCGAGGACGAACCATCCCCAGATCGACAGGATCGTCCGCACCACGTTCGACTTCATCGCTTCGACTGTAACCATTTGCGCTGCGGCGCCCGCCGTTCGTCGGCCCCGGTCGGCGTAGTCTCGGCGGTGCCATGCACACTCGGATCAACCCGTTCGGTCAGCCGATCGGCGCCGCGGTCGAGATCGACGTGCCGCTCGATCCGCCGGCCGCCACGCCGATGGTCGGTCAGTTCGTTGCGATCGTCCCGTTGGATGCGGACCGCCATGCCAGCGGCCTTTTCGAGGCGTTCTCGGCGGACGACGACGCCGACTGGACCTACCTGCCGTACGGCCCCTTTCCCGACGTGGACGCGTTCGTCCGATGGCTCGGCGCGTGTTGCCGCAGCGATGACACGATGTTCTTCGTCGCAGAAGACGACGCCGGTCCGTGCGGAATGGCGAGCTACCTCCGGATCGAACCGTGGTCGGCATCGGTCGAGGTCGGGCACATCCACTTCGCTCGACGTCTGCAACGCACCGCCGCCGCGACCGAAGCGATGTGGCTGATGATGCACCGCGTGTTCGACGCCGGATACCGACGGTACGAGTGGAAGTGCGACGCGCTGAACGCGCCGTCGCGCGTCGCTGCGGAGCGACTCGGGTTTCGGTTCGAAGGCGTGTTCCGGCAGGCGACGGTCTACAAGGGCCGCAACCGCGACACCGCGTGGTACTCGATCATCGATGCCGAGTGGCCAGCGATCGAGACCGAGTTCGGCCGATGGCTCGACCCGGGGAACTTCCACGGCGACGGCTCGCAGCGGAGCCGCTTGTCGATGCCGCGTTGACCGTTGTCAGCTCGACCGGATCGGTTCCGGCGTCACGCGACGAAGAGGTTGCTCGCCTGCGTGGTGCGCGTGATCGCATCGACCGCGAGGATGACCGCTGCCGCTGTGTAACTCGTGTGTTCGTCGAACGGGAACAGCACCTCGCCCGGGTACACGATGCCGGTCCAGTACGAGCCGTCGTCGCGTCGATGGGTGCGGGTCCACTTGAGCAGGTCGGTGGCCGTCGACAGGTCGCCCATTGCGGCGAACGCAAGCGCGCACTCCGCGGTCTCCGAGGCGGTGACCCACGGCTCGTCGCTCACACAGCGGATCCCGAGTCCCTCCATCACGAAGGTGTCCCAGCCGTCGGCCATCCGGGCTTTCGCCTCGTCGCCGGTCAAGGCGCCGGTGAGGACCGGGTAGTACCAGTCCATCGCCCAGCGCTTCTTCGGCTCGAATGCCTCGGGCCGTGTGCGCACGGCGAGGATCATCTCGTCGGCGGCCCGCTGCCAGTGCGGCTTCGGATCGTTCAACGCCTCGGCCAACTGCGCGCCGCACCGGAGGGCGTGCTGGATGCTCGACGTGCCGGTCATGAGCGCGTAGCTCCACGGCCGGTCGTCGGGCTCGATCGCCCAGAGCGCCAGGCCGTCGTCGCGACGCAACGACAGCACGAACTCGAGCGCGCGTTCCACGGTCGGCCACATGTTGTCGGCGAAGCCGCGGTCCCACGTGCTGCGCCAGTGGTGCCAGACGCCCGTCGCGATGTACGCGCACACGTTGGTGTCGAGCTTCGAGTCCTCGACGGAGCCGTCGTTCGCATAGTAGTTGTGCCAGCTGCCGTCCGGTCGTTGGATGTCGGCCAACCACTCGTAGGCGCGCTCGGCTTCCTTGTGCAGCCCGGCGACGTCGAGTGCCATTGCGGTCTCGACGTGGTTCCACGGATCGCAGTGCCCGCCGACGAACCACGGGATCATGCCGTTGTCCAGCTGCAGCGAGGCGAGGTGCTCTGCGGTGCGTTCCATCTCGTCGACGGTGATCACGCCGTCGAGCGTCGGCAGCGCACTCACGCGGCGACCTCGTCGCTCGCCACCGGTGGCTTCTGGCCGTAGAACACGATGCTCTTGCCGAGCGCCGGCGAGAGCAACCGTTCGGCGACGCGGGTGGACGTCGGCTGCTCGACGATGTCCCACTCGAGGAACTTGCGGTACTTCGTGACCGCCGGATGATCGTCGTTGCGCGGGCCGACCGCACACTTGAGCCACCAGTACGGCGAGTGCAGGGCGTGGGCACGGTGAGTACTGCGCAGGTCGAGGCCGGCGGAGCGGAGCTTCGCGGCCAGCTCGGTCTTCGAGTAGATCCGGACGTGGCCACCGACGCTCTTGGGTGCGTGGTACTCGTCGCTCAGCATCCAGTTGATCTTCTCGGGACCCCATGCCGGGACCGTCGCAGCGAACATGCCGCCGGGTTTGAGGACGCGGACCATCTCCGAGATGGCGCTGACGTCGTCTTGGATGTGTTCGAGGACTTCGGACGTGATCACCTTGTCGAAGGACGCATCCGCGAACGGAAGGCGAGTGGCATCGCCGCGGAGCACACCTTTGAAGCGTTCCAGGTCGATCTCGCCGGCGTCGACCATGCCTCCGAGCGTGGCTCGTGTCTCGACCACCTCGTCTTCGGCGTAGTCGAGCGCCACCACGTCCGCCCCGCGTCGGGCGCATTCGAAGACGTGGCGGCCGAAGCCGGCGCCGACGTCGAGGATGCGATCCCCGGGGTGCAGGTCGAGGCGGTCGAAACGAATGGTGAGCATGGTCGAGTGGCGGATTCGAGGGTCAGAGGCGACCGTTGGCGCGCAACTTCGCCACGTTCGCCGGCATGGACAGGACTTCGCGGTACTGGTCGACCGTCATCTCGGCGCACCGACGCCACGTCCAGCGCTCGATGACTCGTTGTCGTCCGGCGGCGCCGATGCGCGCCCGCAGTTCGGGGTCGTCGAGCCCGCGGGCGATCTGGACCGCGAGTGCGTCACTGTCGCCCGCCGGGCACTGCAGCACGGTCTCGCCGTCGGTCCCCGTCACTTCCGGAAGCGCGCCGCCGTCGGTGGCGACCAGCGGCGTGCCCGAGCACATCGCTTCGATGGCCGGGAGGCTGAAGCCCTCGTAGAGGCTCGGGACGACGGCGAGCTCGGCTTCTGAGTAGAGCTCGACGATGCGTTCGTCGGGGACGCCGGAGACGAACTCGATGTGGTCTTTCAGGCCGAGTTCCTCGATCAGACGCATCGACTTGCCGGGCTTCGGCCTGCCGATGATCGTCAACGAGATGTCTCGCTCGGTGCGCAGCTTTGCCATGGCTTCCAACAGATAGGACAGGCCCTTCAAGGCGACGTCGGCCGAGGCGGTGGTGATCAGCCGGCCCGGCTGTCGTTCGACCCCGGGCACCGGCTTGAACAGCTCGGGGTCGACGCCGACGGGGACGAGGCGCATCCGGTCCCGGCTGACGCCCATGTCCGTGTGGATGTCGTCGATCGAGTTCTGGCTCACGACCACGATCCGCGGCATCTTCGACGCGACCTTGCCCTGCATCTTCACGAACGAGTACCACCGACCGACCGACCAGCGCTTGTAGCGGGTGCGGGCGTGGCTCATCTCGAGCTCGCGGTCCTTCGTGATCGGGTGGTGGAGCGTGACGATCGTCGGGATCTGCTCCTCGATCTTGAGGATCCCGTAGCCGAGGCACTGGTTGTCGTGGACGAGGTCGAAGTCACGGGTGCGAGCGGCCAGCGCATGCGCGGCGCGGGCGGAGAAGGCGAGCGGCTCGGGGAACGTCCCGGTGAGGAACTGCGCCATCTCCATCAGGTCGTAGCGGTCCTTGATCTCCCAGTAGCCGGGGAGTCGGCCGGGAAAGTAGTCGTTGAAGGTGTCGAGGCTGGGGAGTTCGTGCAACTCGACCCGATCGTCGAGCACCGGGTACGGCTGGCCTCCGAACACCTCGACGGTGTGACCCAGATCGGCGAGCGCTTTGGTGAGGTGGCGGGTGTAGACCCCTTGGCCGCCGACGTGTGGCTTGCCGCGATACGTGAGATAGGCGATCTTCAAGGGCGCGTCCGGGTCCAAGACACTCTCCGACCCGTTCGCGACCATCCGAGCGAGGCTATCGGGCACTCCCGCGCCGCCGACCAACGTGATATCGATCCCGGATCAACATCATGTTGCTCGGGAAGTCTGGAGTACCCCTCGTGCAGAGTGGGCACCATGCCACGCCGGACAGGACTCGATCAGTCGACCTACTTTCACGTGTGGAATCGGGGTGCCGATCGCCACGACGTCTTCTACGAGACGTTCGACCAGTTGCGGTTCGAGAACGGGCTCGCGGATGCCATCGAGCGGACCGGAGCACGAGTCCACGCCTTCTCGCTCATGACGAACCACTTCCACGCGCTCGTGGAGGCGCTGGGCGACCAGCTCTCGGAGACGATGTATCACCTCGGCCGCAGCTACGCCGTCGGGTTCAACCAGAGCACCGGACGGACCGGGCCGGTGTTCGACGGGCGGTTCGGATCCCAGCCGATTCTCGATCCGGACATGTTGGCGATCGAAGGTCGGTACGTCCACCGCAATCCGGTCGACATCTGTGGACTCGATGGCCTGGCGAACTATCGGTTCTCCAGCCTCGGTGTCTACGCCGGGAAGCGGGCGAAACCAGAGTGGCTCAGCACCGATGTGCTCGCGGCCGAATTCGACGGCCCGGACGCATATCTCGAGTTCGTCCGGCGAACGCTGCCGAGCGACAGCCAGTACTTCGGGAACCGTCCACCCTTGGTTCGAGTGGATCTCGACGACCTGGAGCGGGCGGTCGTGCGAGCGACCGCGGTCACCCCGAGCGCGTTGCGTACGAGTCGTCGGGGCGTTCGAAACGACCCACGAATCCTGGCCGTGACCCTTGCGAGCGAGCTCCGTCTGGGGAGCAGCGCCGAGCTTGCAGCCCGCTTCGGCTATGCGTCGGAGGCTGCCGTGCGCAACGTCGCCGCCACCGGTCGGGCAATGATCCACCGGGAGCCTGGCATCGCCGGACTGAGCAGGCGAGTGCTCGATCACCTCGTCGCCGGCGCTGACTTCCGCGCCGCATGACACCCCCAACGTGATACCGATCCGGGATGAACATCATGTTGGTCAGCAGGAGATGGTGAGGGAGTTGCCGGTCGAGGCGGAGTTGCCGCGGGTGTCGGTTGCCGTGATGGTCCACGACCATGTTCCCGACGCGCTGGCCGGATCATTGGGCGGATAGAACACCGAGACGTTGCCGAACCAGCCGTTGCCGCCCGACGACATCGAGGTGCTCCCGGACAACCCGTTCGGTCCCGACACCGACAGCGATGCCGAGGCCACGCCGGAGGCGTCCGCGATCGACACCGTCGCTGAGATCTCGACCGTCGACGAGCAGAACCCGTTGACCGACGGATTGCGCAGCACGGGAGGGTTCTCCGGACCGGTTGCGGAGAGGTTCACGTTGAAGGTCGAGCCCGCACCGAAGATCTGCACGCTGGCGGTGGGGTTCGATCCTTCGGACAGTCCCGAGCGGTCGATCGAGGCGCTGACGCTGGTCGAGGCGCCACCCGCCAGCGTTCCCGATGTCGGCGACACGCTGAACGGAGCAGGGTTGCCATTCACGCTGAAGTCCAGCGGGAGGTCCCCGGTGTTGGTGAGCGTGATCGACCCGGAGGCCGCGCTCGACCCGAGGTCGATCGAGCCGCCGCTCACGGTCAACTGGCCCGGCTGTGGCGGAGCCGTCGTTGGCGTGGTGGTGGTCGTCGTCGTGCTGCCGCCCGACGTCGGAGCCGGCGGAGCCGGAGGGACCGGATCGGCCGGCGGTGGGGGAGGACTGGTCACCGACGGGGTCGGCGCACTCGGCGCTTGCGTCGTCACCGGGGTCGAGGCTGGTCCCGGGGGAGCCGCCGGCGGCGCAACCGTGGTACCCGGCGCGTCCTTCCCGGGGTCGAGCACCGACACCGTGTCCGATGCCGCCGGAACGGTCGAGGTGGTGGTGCCGCCCTCGGCCACTCGCGGTGCATTCGGCGACCCTGCGAGCACCGTCGTCGACGGACCGGTCGGCGTGGTGGTGGACGCCGGGGGCGTGGTCGCGAAGGTGGTCGTCGTGTCGGTCGACTCTCGAAGCAGGCCGTCGCCGCTGTTGTCGGCGTTGAGCCACAGGAAGCTGAGCACGCCGACGACGAGGACGAGCGAGGCGGCAGCCGTCGGCGCAACCCAGCCCGCGACCCGGCGTGCGGCTCGCACGACCTGAGGGAACCCGTCGTTCGCGCTGAACTGATAGGGCGTGGCCGGAGCGGCGGCCTGGATCGACGCAGCCCCGAGGATCCGATCGCGCAGTGCCGCAGGCGCGGCGTAGACCGGGGCGGCGGCGAACATGGCGAGCGGGGCGATCCGGCGTCGACGCGAATCGCAGGTCTCGCACTTGTCGACGTGACGCGACACCCGTTTGCGGATGAGGACGTTGAACTCGCCGTCCCAGGCGCCGAGGAGCTTGTCGAGTTCGCCGCAGTCGTTGCGGCCGGCCTTGGCGACGACATAGGCCGACAGGCTGCGCTCGACCCGCTCACGCATGCGGTGGACGAGCGTGTAGCTCTGGTTCGCGCTGACCCCGAGCGCGTCGGCGAGATCCTGCCCGCCCAGGCCCTGGCGAACCGACAGCTCGAGCACGAGTTGGTCGCGCTCGTCCAGACCGCGTGCCGCGCCGCGGACGAGCTCGGCCAGGTCTTCGCCGGCCGCGTCGTCGACCACCCCTTCGCCGACCTCGATCGTCTGGTCATCCACGAGGTCGTACCCGTCGTCGGAACCGGAGAAGTCCGTCACGATCGTGCGTCGTCGCTTCTTGGAGCGTCGATACACCTCGTTGCGCAGAATCGCGAACAACCACGGCTTCAGGCGGTCGGGGTCGCGCAGCTGGCCCAACCGTTCCGCTGCGATGAGGATGACGTCGTGCAGCACGTCGGCCGCTTCGGTGCGATCGTTCAGCATCGCCGCGGCCGTGTCGTGCAGGGAGTCGGCGTAGCGGTCGTAGATACCGCCGAGCGCGCTCGGGTCGCCGGCCAGGTGACCGGCCACCAATGCTGCGTCGCTCGGGTTCGTCGTCATGGGCCATGTGGCCTCCTCCTCACCTGTCCAGAGCGGTGAGGGGAGGCGATCTCGCGGTTTTCGCCGTCCCGGTCAGATGAATCGGAGGTCGACGATCACCAACCGATCGTCATCGTACGTCGGAGAGGATGGGCCGATGTGGCGAGTTCGGGCTGCAGGTTGAGGGCGTCGGGCGGCCCTGACTGTGGCTCGACGCAGGTTGCGTGCGTCGGCTTGTCGTAGATCACCCAGTGGTCGCAGTCGGGCGAGGCCACGGTCACGACCGGTGCGATGCGACGCTCGTAGTGCAGCTCGACGGGTTCGTGGATCACGAAGCAGTCGTCCCACGGTGGGTCCGTCGGCGCCACGAGGTGCCCGGTCGGGAGCCCGAAGCGGTCCTGTTCGAACATCGCGATCGGGTGGACGACCAGTCGATCGGGTTTCGCGAACCAGGGGTGCCAGCCGAGTGACGCCGGGAACACCACGCCGTCGTCGGCTTCGACCGAGAGCTCGAGATCGAGCTGCGTGGACGACACGGCGATGCGCTGACGCGCGATCCCCGCGAACTCCCACCCGAGGGCACCGTCGAGGCGGCAGATCGCCTCGACCCGGTCGGGCTCGACGTGGATCGTCTCCCAGCGACGGGAGAACGTGGTGCCGTGTATCGCATGCCGATGCAGAACGTCGCCCGCGATGGCGCCGACCGGTGCCGGTTGCGGCGGGTGAATGGGACCACCGCCCGTTCCGGTGCCGTCGGCACGGCTGTCGGAGTGGTTCAGGTCGAGTCCGATCTCGCGATCGAAGAATCGGAAGCGGCCGTTGCGGATTCGCCCCGCCCACGGCGCCATCGGAAACGATCCCCACCCGGTCGACCACGGGTCGTGACCAGCGTTCGGCGCGAGGAGCTCGACCGCGTCGACGCCATCGGAGATGGTCAACCGTCGGATCCGGGCACCCGCTGCGAGGTCGACCTCGCAGCGCACGCCGAACCCGCTCCCTCCGGTCGCCGCAACGAGCTCGATCACTTCGTCCGACATCGCCCCGACCTTACGGAATGCGCCGCAGCCGCGCCAGGCGCAATGCGCCCGTTGCGTTGTGCGAGCATCGGCGGATGCGCGCGGTCGTTCAACGGGTGACCTCGGCCGAGGTGAGCAGCCGAGCCGACTCTTCTGCGCCGTACCTCACGGTCGGTCGGATCGGCCACGGACTCTGTGTCCTGGTTGGCGTGACGCACACCGACACGCTCGACCAGGCGGCGCAGCTCGCTGCGAAGCTCGCCGGGTTGCGGGTCTTCGACGACGCCGACGGTGTGATGAACCGCGGGGCGCTCGATGTCGGCGGCGAGTTCCTCGTCGTCAGCCAGTTCACGTTGTACGGCGACACCTCTCGGGGTCGCCGCCCGAGTTGGACGCAGGCAGCACGGCCGGAGCAGGCGGAGCCGATCGTGGATCACCTGGTGGAGCAACTCCGGGGCTCGGGGGCCGTCGTCGCAACCGGTCGATTCCGTACGGAGATGTCGGTCGAGCTCGTCAACGACGGCCCGGTCACGCTGGTGATCGACGTCTGATCAGGACCCGTCGATGGTGGTGCGCCGCTGCCGGTCGCGGTTGGCGAACCACACCGAGGCGACGGCCGCGACGAGCAGGGCCACGATGAACGGCGCATCCCCGAGCGAGGTGTACCAGGTCGAACCCGTGCGCAGCTCGATGTCGCGCACGATCACGACCTGCTCGCTCTGCGAACCCCGTTCGACGACGGTGCCGTCGGGTGCGACGAATGCGGTGAACCCCGTCGGCGCGACTTGGACGACCCAGCGTCCCGTCTCGATCGCCCGCAGCCGACTCGACGCCACCTGCTGGGTCTGCACGATCGTGCCGGTGTAGCTCGCGCCATTGGTCGGATTGATGATCGCGCCGGCACCCAACTCGACGCCTTCGCGGGCGCGCCCGCCGAAGAACACCTCCCAGGAGATCACGGTGGCGAGTCGCTCGCCGGTCGGCAGTTCGAGGACCGCCGGCGTGTCGCCGGGAACCGCATCGCCGACCCGGTCGACCGCCGACGTGATCCGTTCCAGCACGCCGCGCAGGGGTACGTACTCCCCGAACGGCACCCGACGGACCTTGTCGTACCGGCTGACGATCTCGCCGTCCGGGCTGATGACGACCTGCGCGTTGGTGAAGCGCCGTCGACCATCGACCTGGACGTCCTCGGTCAGCCCCACCGAGATCGGCACGCCGAGCCGGGCGGCCTCGTCCGCGATCCGCTGGGCCACTTCGGATGTCTCGAAGGTCACGACGTCGATGGTGTTCTCGGGCCAGAGCACGAGATCGAGGGTTGGATCGGGTTCGATCGCCGCGGTCGCCGCGAGGTGTCGCTCGGTCACGACGATCGAGGGGACGTCGAGGGCCGACGTCCCCTGTTCGCCGCCACCCTGGACGGCGGCGACCCGCAGCGTGTCGCCGGTCGCGCGGCCGCCCGGGCACACGAACGACAGCCCGATCACGACGACCACGGCGCCCAACGCAGACCACCGCAGCGTGGCGGCAGGTCGGATCCGATCGGCCGGCGACGCGATCCGTCCGAGCATCGACAACCCGACCCCGCCCAGGACGCCGAGCTGGAACACGACCCAGGTCACGAGAATCACCCCGCCGATCGCCGCGATCTGTCCGAGGGGGCCGCCGACCTGCGAGATCCCCATCGACGCCAGAGGGACACCGCCGAACGGAAACGAGAAGCGGAGCGCCTCGGCCAAGGTGTACATCACCGGACGGCCGATCACTCGCCAAGGGCCCACGGGTGCGATCGCCGCAGCCACCGACTGGAAACCGGCGAAGATCGCACCGGCGACGACGTAGCCGGGGCCCGTCAGCTGGATCATCCACCCCATGCCGAGAAACATCCATCCCGCCCCGAACAGCCAGCCCAACTGGAACCGTTCGCGTCGGCTCGGGAACGCGCCGAGCGCCAACTCGAAACCGGCGACGCCGATCAGCGCGAGCGGCCACCACCCCCACGGTGGCAGCGACAAGGCCACGAGGACGCCGGCGCCGAGCGCGAGCGCAGGTCGGGCGGCCCGGTCGCGCAGCGCGGGGCGTGGCGCAGTCGGCTCGGACGAATCGGCGGCGACGTCGATGGTCGGGGTCTCGGGGCCGGCGTCGCTCACGGGGGACTGTTCTACCCGCGGAACGCAGCGATGTTCAGGCGGCGAGTTCGAGGTTGACGACGATCCGCTGCCTCACCGAGCCGGGAGGATGACAAGCGAAGAGCGTCGCCGTCGGCGTGTCGGTCGGGTCGACGATCCAGATCGCGTCCGGGTTGACGATCTGCGTGCCGGTGACCCGGTACGGGATCTCGCCCGCGTCGGTGGTGAACACCACCATGTCGCCGGCGACGAGTTGGTCGATGTTGCGGAACGGACCGCCGTGACTCGTGCGATGCGCTGCGACGACCACGTTGCCGACCTCGCCCGGCATCGCGGTGCCCGGCCAGTGTCCTGGTCCGTTGTCGAGCGTCGTCAAGCGGATGCCTTCCAGAAGCGGGGCATCGACACCCAGCTTGGGAATCTCGATGCCGCCGAGCTGGATCTGCTCCTCGAACCCGCGGGGGTCGGGCGGCGGCGGGATCGGCTGGGTGGGTTGGGCGGGGAGTGTGCTGGGCGCGACGGTCGTCGTGCTGCTGGTGGTCGTCGTACTGGTCGTGGACGTCGTCGTAGTGGTGGACGTCGTCGACCCCGGCAGGATCGGCGTCTCCTCCACCGTCACGCCGGCGGAGGTGAACACCTCGTCGGGCGCCGTGGTGGTCGGGTCGGTGGCCGTCGATGCGTCGACGCCGCCTGTGCGCAGACGTTCGTTGCCTGCGCCGATCACGAACGGAACCGATCCGACCGCGACGACGGCGATCACCGCCGGCACCCCGACCGTGATCATCGAGCGACGGGACATGGGTGCGCCGTGCGACGCGTTGGAATCGTCGGGCGAAGGCGCGTCGACGTCGGGTTCCATCCCACTCATGATGCCAGATCCGGCGCCGGCATGACCGAGCGTTCCGCAATTGTTCTCCCGCTGCGGATGCACGCGGGAATGCCGATCCCGTCGTAGCTGCTTCCGGCGACGAACATGCCGGGGGCGAGCCCGGCTCGCACGGTGTCGACCCAGCGCCGGTGGTGCGGGCGGTATTGGGCGAACGCGCCCGGCCACCGGGTGACGCGGACCTCGCGGGGGGTGAATGCCACGCCGAGGTGGCGGCGCAGATCGTCGAGGGTCCGAGTGACGATCTCGTCGTCGTCGAGATGCAGCACCGGAGCGCCGTCTCGACCGAGCGACACGCGCAGGATCTGGCCACCGGATGGCGGGCCCCAGTGCGCCCACTTCTGACTCGCGAACGAGGCGGCGGTGACATCGCGCTGCACCGGTTTGGGCACCAGGTAGCCACTGCGGCCGCGCAGGCGATCGGGAAACTCGGCGTCGGAAACGTGGAGGGTGACCATCACGACGTCGGACCGGTCAGCCGCCTGTCCGGGCGCCGGAAAGCCCGCGACGAGCTCGGCCGCCCGGTCGGCGGGGAGCGCGCAGATGACCGCGTCGAATTCGTGGTCGTCGACGCGCCAGGCGTCACCGACGCGCTCGACGGCGACGGCGGCGCCGAGGCGCGTTTCGCCGCCCTCGCGTTCGAATGCCGCGACGGTGGCACGCACCAGTTGGGCCATGCCGCCTCGCGGCGCCGCGAAGATCGGCGCAGCGGCGGCCGACGCCGTACCGGCCGTACGTCGTGACGCCTTGCGAGCAGCCAACAGCAGGCTTCGCTCGCGGGTGAGCGCGGCCAACTGCGGCACCTCGGCGAGACTGAAGTTGTCGGTGTCGGCGGCGTAGATGCTTCCGACCAACGCGTCGACGAGACGCTCCTGGACCTCGTCGCCGAAGCGGGATCGCACGTAGCGGCCGATGCTGTCGTGATCCGTTGCCGACCGGGGGAGGAGCGGTTCGAGTGCGGCACGCGCCGTACCGCGCCAGGAGAGCAGCCCACTGCGGGCGAGGGCGAGCGGATTGCTCGGCACACCGAGCACCAGTCCGTCGGGGATGTCGTGGAGGCCGTCGTACCAGACCGCGGCGCCGACCGGTTCGGGATGCACGAGATCGTCGCCCAGGCCGACGTCGCGGGCGAGGTCGAGCCCGTCGGGCACGCGGGCCAGGAACGCGTCGGCTCCGGCGTCGATCCCGTCGAGACCGGCGAACGGCGACCCGTCGATGCGACCGCCGACGCGGTCCGCCCGATCGAAGAGCACGACCTCGTCGACGGCATCGGCGAGGTCGGGCGCCACCAGCCGGTGGGCGGCGGCGGCACCGGTGATCCCGGCTCCGACGACGGCGATGCGACGGTTCGTCACGGCCGGCGTCAGCCCGCCGCACCTGTTTCGGCCGCGTCGACCACTCGGGCGGCGAGGGCGGACATCACCTCGGCATCGTCGTTGACGCATGCCGTGCGGTCGAACAGGAGGCCGGCGTCGTCGGCGCGATGGCGTGCCTCGATGTCGAGGTCGTACAGCACCTCGAGGTGATCGGCGACGAAGCCGCATGCGCTCACGATCACCCCGCCCACCGTCGGGTCGGCGCCGAGTTCGTCGATCACGTCGAGGATGTCGGGGCCGATCCACGGTTCGGGGGTGCGTCCCGCCGACTGCCAGCCGATCATCCAGTCGTCGCCTTCCGCAAGGCGTAGCTCTGCGGCCACGGCTTCGGCCGTCGCTCGCAACTCGTCGGGGTACGGGTCGCCGGCGTCGATGATGCGCATCGGCAGCGAATGTGCAGTGAAGACGACGCGGACGCGGCGTTCGTCGCCGGATTCGGCGAGCGTGTTGCTCATCGCCTCGTGGCGGGAGCGCAGGTCATCTGCCAGGAACTCGACGAAGGCCGGCTCGGTCGCCCAGCTGTCGATCCCGGCGACCGGTGTCGAGTCGCCGGCCTGTTCGACCCCGTCGCGCGCCCGCTGCAGGTACTGGCCGATCGAGTACGACGAGAAGTGCGGGGCGAGGACCAGACCGACGATCGAGCCGAACCCGGCCTGTGAGAGCTCGGCGGCGCCCACCTCGACCTTGGGATCGGCGTGCTTGAGGCCGAGTGTCACGTGGAATCGATCGGGATCGCGGGCGTCGAGCGCGGCCTGGAGGGCGTCGCGCTGGCGTTCGGTGAGCTCCGCGAGCGGCGAGATGCCGCCGATCGCGTCGTAGCGGGCCACGAGATCGGCGAGCGCCTCCGGCGTGGGCGGTCGGCCACGCCGGATGTCGGTGTAGTACTCCTCGATCTCGTCGGGGTGGCGCGGCGTCCCGTACGCCATCAGCACCACTCCGGTCCGGTCGGCGTTGTCAGCACTCATCGGTCACA
Source organism: Ilumatobacteraceae bacterium (assembly GCA_963695475.1). Lineage (GTDB taxonomy): Bacteria > Actinomycetota > Acidimicrobiia > Acidimicrobiales > Ilumatobacteraceae > Ilumatobacter_A. The sequence goes on along the minus strand of CAVOHA010000027.1, from coordinate 13,425 downwards.
GCCTTGCGCACCGGACGGGCAATCACACATCCGAGGTCTCGCGACTCGTCACGGTGTGGACGTGGTCGACGACCGCCTGCAGCACGGCAGGGTCGCTGTGCTGGTTGACGCCGTGACCGAGGTTGAAGATGTGCCCGGGATGACGCACCCCGTGTTCGTCGGTGTTGGCGGCGAGCACTCGTTCGGCCCCGGCGACTGCCACGTCGGTGCCCGCGAGGACGAGCGCCGGGTCGAGATTGCCCTGGACCACCAGGTCGGGACCCATCCGCCGTCGGGCGTCGCCGATCGGGGTCCGCCAGTCGAGGCCGAGGATCCGGGGGCCGGTGCCGGGCATCGCGCCGTACATCGCTTCGAGCAGGTGATCACATCCGATGCCGAAGTGGACGCACGGTGCCTCGGGATGGCGGGTCCGCAACTCGGCGAACACGCGTGTCGAGTGCGGGAGGACGAAACGTCGGTAGTCGTCGAGGCTCAGGGATCCGGCCCAGGAATCGAACAGCTGGAACGCCTGTGCGCCGGCTCGGAGTTGGGCGTCGATGAACGTGATCGCCGATGTGGCCAACCGGTCCATGACGTCGTGGAACAGCGAGGGTTCGCGGTGCATCATCGACTTCGTGTATCGGTAGTCCTTGCTCGGTCGCCCCTCGATCAGGTAGCTGCCGACCGTGAAGGGCGCACCGGCGAACGCGAGCAGCGGCACCGTGGCCGGCAGCTCGCGGGCGAGCAATTCGACCGTCTCGACGACGTAGCTCACGTCGTCGACTTCGAGCGGACGCAGCCGGGCGAGGTCGTCGCGGCTGCGCAGCGGGGCGTCGGCGACGGGTCCGGTGCCGGGGGCGACATCGATCCCGAACCCGACGGCGTGCGGCGGCACGACGATGTCGCTGTAGAGGACCGCCGCATCGACGCCGTAGCGGCGCACTGGCTGCAATGTGATCTCCGCGGCGACCTCGGGCTGTTTGATGGCGTGGAGGATGGACCCCTCGCCGCGCACCGATTTGTATTCGGGCAATGACCGGCCCGCCTGTCGCATGAACCAGACCGGCGTGTGCGCACTCGCTCGCCCGTGGGCGGCGTCGAGGAATGGGACGGTGGGGTCGGTCATCGACGACGACGCTATCGGCGTGCGCTGACCGGGGGTCCGAACCGGTGATCGGTGAATGCGGCGGGTCGCGGGCGGTCCGCCGATAGCATTTATCCGCCCCGTTATGACCCGACAGCATCCCGATCTCGCCGACGAACAGGCTTACATCGATCACGCGTACGAGTGCCTGGCGACCAGCCGCGAGGCCGCGTTGCGGATCCGGAACTTGAACGAAGCCGACCTCGGCGGCACGTTCCAGGCGCGTTTCGAACGCAACGCGTTCGACGAGGCCATCGTGAAGCGGCTCGAAGACCTCGACCTCGGCGGTGCGTCGCTCGTGTTCGGGCGCATCGATCGCCTCGCCGAGGCCCCCGACCAGACCGAGGCGTTCCACATCGGGCGCCTCGCGGTGGCCGACGAGGATCGCGAGCCGGTGGTGGTCGACTGGCGGGCGCCGGTCGCCGAGCCGTTCTACCGAGCGACCGGTCGCGAGCCGATGGGGCTGGCCCGTCGCCGCCACTTCGTGGTCGAGGGCCGCAATCTGGAGGGGATCGAGGACGAGCTCTTCGGCGACGGGCACCTCGGCGTGGGCCATGACGAGGGGCTCGACGGTGGTGTCGTCGTGGCCAACGACACCGGGCTGCGCGGCTATTCGACGCTGCTCGCGTCGATCGAGCGGGGGCGCACGGGCACGCTCGGCGACATCGTCGCGACGATTCAGAGCGAGCAGGACGAGATCATTCGGTCGCCGCAGGCCGGCGTGCTGGTCGTCCAGGGTGGCCCCGGTACCGGCAAGACGGTCGTCGCGCTCCATCGCGCGGCCTACCTGCTCTACACGCACCGCTTCCCCCTCGAGGATCAGGGTGTGCTCGTCATCGGACCCAACCGCGTGTTTCTCCGCTACATCGAGCGCGTGCTGCCGTCGCTCGGCGAGGCGGGGGTCGATCAGGTGGTGTTGGCCGACCTCGTACGCGGCGTGTCGTTCCTGCGGCCCGGCGACGACGGCGACGATTCGCCGGTGGCTGCTCGGCTCAAGGGCGAGGATCGGATGTCCGACCTGATCGACAATGCCGTGGCCGATCGTGAACGTCCGCTGCGCGAGGACCTCGTGTTGCCGTTCGGTGCGGGATATGTCCGGCTGCGTGTCGAGGAGTCGGCGCGCATCGTCAAGCAGGCGAAACGACGCTTCAAGCGGCACAACGCCGGTCGGCGATTCGTCGAGAACGAGGTGTGGTCGGCGATGGCGGCGTCCGTCCGCGATCCTGAGATCGGTCCAGGTCAGATCAAGGATGCGTTCCGCGGCACCGAGGACGGCCGTCGCATTCTCGACTCGATGTGGCCGGTCCTCACGCCGGCGCAGCTGCTCCACGACCTGTTCGGCTCGAAGGCGCTGCTCAAGCTCGCCGCGCGTGACGTGATGGACGAATCCGAGGCGCTCGCGCTGTTCCGGGCCCGCTCCGAGACCGTCGACGACGTGCGCTGGACATCCGGCGACGTCGCGTTGCTCGACGATGCCTTCGACGTGCTCGGTCCGAAGCCGGGCAGGGGCGGCAAGCTCGACGAATCCGACGAGATCCGCACGTTCGGCCACATCGTGATCGACGAGGTGCAGGACCTGACGCCGATGCAGCTCAAGATGGCGACCCGTCGCTCGCTGAACGGCTCGATGACGATCGTCGGCGACATCGCACAGGCGACGGGTCCGCTGGCGCCGTCGTCGTGGGACGACGTGCTCGAATACCTGCCGGACCGCAAGCCGCCGCGCGTGATCGGCTTGTCCGTCGGCTACCGGATCCCGGGTCAGATCATGGACCTCGCCAATCGCGTCGCCGAGGTGGCCACGCCGGGGCTCCGGGCACCGGTGTCGGTCCGTGTCGGCGAGGTGGGGCCGTCGATCGTGTCAGCCGCCTCGAGCGTCGAGCTGGGCGCAACCGTCACCGCCGAAGTCGAGGCGATGCGCGCCGCGATTCCGGGAGCGTCGCTCGGTGTGGTCGCTCCCGACGCGATGTTGCCCGATCTGAGCGAAGCGCTCACCGCGGCCGGGATCAACCACGGCACGGCCACCCGAACCGGTCTCGACGCGGGTGTGACGCTCGTGCCCGTGAGCGTGGTCAAGGGTCTGGAACTCGACGGCGTCATCGTGGTCGAGCCGGGTCGGATCGTGAGCGACGGCGAGCACGGCCTGCGGGCGCTCTATGTCGCGCTCACCCGTTCGACGCAACGGCTCACCGTCGTCCACGCGGACGAGCTGCCCGCTGCGATGCGCTGACCCGAGCGCGCCCGACGTCGGGCGTCAGTCGTCGATGAACGTCGCCGGGCTGCGGCGGGTCCGGTCGACGGTCAGCTGGAGCACGTCGGGCCGGCTGTAGTGGCCTGCCGGGTCGAAGTTCTGGCGTTCCTCGCGGACTCTGGCGAGGTCGAGGTCGGCGTAGACGATCTCCTCACGGTGCTGCTCCGCAGCGATGATGACCTCGCCGTCAGGACCGACGATCATCGACCCGCCGCTCGTCCAGCGGTCGCCGGCCTCGAGCATCTGGTCGAGCACGGGGAAGTCGTCCGGGACGTGCTCGCGGGTGAGCACGGCGCCGGCGCTGATCACGAAGACCCGACCCTCCTTCGCCGCGAAGCGACTGATGTCGTGTGACGTCGACGGTGACCCGGGCCATGTGGCGACGTGGACCTGGGTGCCCTGGGCCCACATCGCGGCGCGTGCGAGTGGCATCCAGTTCTCCCAGCAGTTCAGTCCGCTGACCCGGACGATGCCGTCGGCGGCGGTCGCACAGTCGTGGGCGACGAGGCCGTGGCCGTCGCCGTCGGCCCACATCAGCCGCTCGCCGTACGTGGGTTTGAGCTTGCGATGCACGCTGACGATGCCCTGTGTCGGATCGATCGCGACGAGCGAGCAGTAGATCGACGAGCCCGACGTCGATCGTTCGGCGATGCCGAGGTAGACGAAGATCCCGAGCTGGGCGGCCACGGTCACGACGGTGTCGAGATCGCCCCGCTCGATGTCGACCGCTGCATCGAGGTAGGACGCGAACGCCGCCTTCTGGGCGGGGTCGTCGAACGTGGACGCGTGGCTGAAGTCCGCCCACACGGGATAGCCGGGCACGAACGTCTCCGGGAACGCGATGAGTTCGGCGCCGTTCGCAGCGGCCTCGCCGATCGCGTCGAGGACCTTGTCGATCGTGCCGTCCCGGTCGAGGAACACCGGTGCGAGCTGGGCTGCAGCCACTCTCATCGCCGTGACGGTACCGTGCGCAGTTCTTCGACACGGCCCATCGCATCCAACCGGTGAGTCGCTCGCCGGCGCTGATCGGCGCGTCCTCAGCGGCAGTGGCCGAGCCCGCACCGCATGGCGGCGGTCGGCTCGTCGAAAGGTGGGAAGACGACCTGGAACGTCGGGCGATACACCGCTGAGGGTTCGCCGTCCCACCGGTTGTGGGACAGCGATGCAATCAGCACGTCGGTCGGGCCGCCCGGGTTCTGTCCTTCGATCCACGACGAGAAGTAGGTGTTGCACGTGGTGCGGTCGCATTTCGGCGTGGCGCGGCGTCGCTCGATTTCCACGTACGGTCCGGCGGGGTGCACGGCCGATTCGATCACGATGTCGGTGCCGAACCAGTCGTCGATCTTGCTGATCGCGAGCCATCGTCCGTTCTTGCGGATGAACTGCGTGGGCTTGGTGAACCGGCCCTCGCTCGTGATCACCGAGGCGGCCCGGGAGCGGTCTGCGCTCCACGTCGATCCCGTCCAGTAGGTCGGCCGGTCGAACAGCCGGCCGGCCGGCACGCGGGCGACCGTGACGCGCCGCGCGCACGAACTGTCGTGCGCGGCGCCTCCGAACACCGGGTCGTAGCCGAACTGGCGATGGCAGTGCGCGTAGAGGTACGTCCACTCGTCGTCCGATTCGATCGACCAGCCGTACAGGGCGGTCCCGGTGTCCGATGGGCGTCCGTACCACTCGACATTCCAGTTCTCGGGGTTGACACGGGCGAGGTACACGCCGCCCGGCTCGGCGCGCTCGAGGTAGCGCTCGCCGCGCTCGTGCATCTCGGTGACGAAGACGTACACCTGGCCGTCGGTGCCCGTCTCGGCGTCGAGCGGCCAGAACCACCGGAACTGGGGTGCAGTGTCGTCGGGGAAGAGCCACGCCTCGGGATGGCTGCTGCTCCCGCCGACGAGGACGCTGAAGCATCGACCGACCTGCAGCATCCCGATGTTGTGGACGTAGCGCGCCCCGGTCGGCGTGCGGATCCGGGCATCCTGGAACGTCCACAAGACGTTGCCGTTCGCCAGTGGCAGCGTGCGCGGGTAGTCCGCGCCGATGATCCCGCCGGGCTCGCTGTCGAACATCGTCCCGAGCGACTGGACCGTCAGATCGGGCAGGCAGAAGCTGTCGGCGATGAACGTCTCGGTCGCTCGCGTGTACGAGGCGCGGCCCGCACTGAGCGGTGCGTCGGCGTCATCGACGGGCGCGGCATCGATCCCCGACACGCCGAAACCGGCAACGCCGGCAAGCAGCAGCGCCAGTCCCAACGTCGCCCGTTTCGTCACCACGTGTCACAGCATTGCCACCCCGTGGGGTCACGATGTCGCGCGACACACGATTTTCCTGTGACATGCGCGTTCGAACGCGCACGAGCGGCTCAGGAATCGCCGGTGAACCGGTCGACCAGATCGTTGAGCAGGCTGAACGCCTTGTCCGCATCGGCCGGACGATTTGCGTCGACGGCGGTACGCGCCATGTCGATGGTGGCCTGGATGCCATTGACGAGTTCGGGATGCGTCGCCTCGACCTCGGCCATGATCGCGGTCCACGTTGCCTCGATCCGTGCGATGGTCGCGTCTTCGTCGCCCTCGCCGGCGACCTCCGCGCTGAGCCGGCTCATGTCGATGCCGATGTCGGGCAGGAGGTCGGCTGCAGATCCCTCGATCGGGATGGTGGTTGCGGGCGCGTCGGGATCGACGATCACCCCGGTGTCGAGCGGGCTGGTGTCGTCCTCGGCGAGCTCGCGGCCCTCGCCGCCGGTCAACTCCGCCTCGGTCAGCTGATCGGCCGGGTCGTCACCGGCCGTCTCGTCGACGGTCGTGGTGCCACATGCGGTGAGCACGATTGCGGCACCGATCGTCGCAGCGCCGAGCCAGATCCGCCTCTTCATGTCGCCATCATGCCTGGTCCGACCGCGTCGATGCGTTCACGGCGAGACGAGAATGCGCTGGCTGGCGAACGAACCCACGCCGACATGTCGTCCGTCGATCTCCACGGTGAGCGTGCCGTCGGGGGACAGCGCGGTGACGGTACCGACCTTGCCGGGTTGGATCGCCGATGCCTCGAGGAACTCCAGCAGGCCCGGTTCGAACTCGAGTTCTTCGGTGATCCGATGGACGGTGAATTCGTCGCCGACCGCGATCGCCGAGAGCGGTTCGGAATCGGGTGCGATGTAGCTCGTGCCCGGAATCGGATTGCCGTGCGGGCACGTCGTCGGGTCGCCGAGCAGATCGACCATCGCGCGTTCGACCGACTCGCTGATCACGTGCTCCCACTTGCCGGCTTCGTGGTGCGCTTCGGCCCAGGACAGCTTCAAGATGTCGGTGAGGAATCGCTCGGCCAGCCGATGACGACGCACCACGGTCTCGGCGAGCCGTCGACCGTCAGCGGTCAACGCGATGCCGTCGTGCGACGTGATCAGCCCTTCGGACTCGAGGCGCTTCATCATCTCGCTCACGGCGGGACGGCTGACCTGGAGCCGCTCGGCGATCCGCGCCTGGATGACGTCGAGATCGTCCTCGCGCAGCTCGAAGATGCACTCGCAGTACTCCTCGAAGGCGGGATGGTGCTCTCCGGCGGCGGGCATGGGGAGATCCTACCCACTCCGGTTTTCGGCATTCCCTCCGTGCGTCGATTCCTCTGTCTGGCTCGACTGTCTGGCTCAACGCAACAGCCGGCGGAGCCACGACTCGCTGTAGCGCAGGCGTCGGGCGAGTTGCTCGTTGGTCGCCGAGGCCACGCGATTCACCCCGGCCAGCCGGTTCATCTCTGCTTGGACCTTCGAGTGGCTCCAGCCGGTGACATCGACGAGGCGCTTGGCGAGATGGGCGTTGCGTGTCCGCAGGTCGTCTTTCATCTCGGCGACGCTCAGTGCGCCAGTGGGGACGAGGCCCGCAGCGGTCGGGATCTCCGGCAGATCGATGCTGAGCGCCGGGTCGGCGGCGAAGAACGGGGCCGGTGGGTCCGGCTCGTCGTCGAATGCGGGAAGTCGGTGCACGTCGTAGGTCGGTTCGAATCGCACGTCGACCATCGACGTGTGATCCCCGGCGATCACGCCGCCGTCGGCGCCAACGGTGTGGATCGAGATGTCGGTGGCGTGCGCGCGGACCACGGAGAACTCGGAGAACAGCGCGAGCTGCTCGGCCTCGTCGGCGATGCGTTGGTCGTCGAGTCCGCCGTCGGCCTGGAAGTCGTCCTCGTCGGCTGCCTCCGGTGGGCGCAGGACGTGGCGGCGCGCTTCGGCGATGGAGAAGGCGTGGGCCCGGAGCCGCGCGTCGTCGGGAATGTAGACGTAGGCCTTCTGGCTCGCCCGCCCGGCCTGCCACCTCACGAAGCGACCGATCGCCTGGCGGAAGAACAGCTCGGTCGACGTGGTCGTCGCGAACACGCCGACGCGTAGGCGGGGGATGTCGACGCCCTCCGACACCATGCGCACCGACACCATCCATGGCCGGTCGTTCTCGGCGAATTCCTCGATGGTCTTGGACGCGCCCGGATCGTCGCTGACCACCACGTCGGCCGGCACCCCGAACCGATCGCGCAACAGGCGTGCGATCCCCTGGGCGTGTTCCTGGTCGATCGCGATCACCAGCCCGCCTGCGTCGGGCTGGCCGCCCTCGTGCACCGGTGTCGAACGGATCGTGCGGAGCTGGTCGACCGCCTTGGCGAGCACCGACGGCATCCATTCGCCTTCGAGGCTGAGCGCGGTGCGCAGCCGCATCGACGCCTGGTCGCGTGTCAGCTCGTCCTGGAACGAGGCCGACAGCACGTCGCCGGAGGCCGTGGTCCACTCCATCTCGCCGTCGACGCGCGGGAAGTACACCGGCCGCACGACGCCTCCGTCGCGCAGGGCGTCGGCGTACCCGTACGTGTAGTCGGCGTACGCGAGGTCGCCTTCGCCCGTGGCGTCGTAGCGGACGAAGGGGATCTGCACGGCATCGCTGCGGAACGGGGTGCCCGACAGCGAGAGGCGTCGATGAGCGTGTGCGAAGGCCGTGCGGATCCCGTCCCCCCACGCCTTCTCGTGGCCCGCATGGTGCACCTCGTCGAGGATCACGAACCCCTCCGCTGACAGACCGGCCAGCTTGGATGCGGCGGGCCCCGTGGCGACCTGCTGGTAGGTGGTGACGAGACCGTGGACGTCTCGGGCGAGGCCATCGCCCGGAGACCAGTTCGGATCGAGTTCGAGCCCGAGCCGGTGCGCGGCCGCGGTCCACTGGGTCTTGAGATGGCTCGTGGGCGCGACCACGACGAGCGGTCGCGACTCGCTTGCGAGCGTTGCGCGGGCGCACGTGAGGGCAAAGGTCGTCTTGCCGGCGCCGGGCGTGGCGACGGCCAGGAAGTCCCGTGCGATCGAGCCGTCGCTCGGATCCGGTGTTCCGCCGGTGACGAACAGGTCGAACGCGGCGCGCTGCCACGGGCGGAGGAGGATCGTCGACACGTTCGGGGGAGTGGGAGTGGAGAGGTGGCGGAGCGGTTCGGCGAAAACGCCGGGCGATGATGGGGACTGTCGAGACTACTGTCGAGGGTGATGAAGCAGCAGTGACGTCCAACGTTCGTCCCCCGACACGACCCGATCGACCTGGAGGTCCGGATGCCTGCTGCCCTCATCGCCCGCCACCTGACCGTCACCCGTGGTCCTCGGACCATCCTCGCCGACCTCGACCTCCATCTCGATGCGGGGCGACGCGTCGGGGTGATCGGTCCGAACGGCATCGGAAAATCGACGCTGCTCCGGGCTCTCGCCGGCCGGGTCGACGACGCTGAGGCCGTCGTCACCGGCGCGGTGGACCTGGCACCGGCATCGGCAACGGTCGGCTATCTCCCGCAGGAGTCGGAGCGTCGTGCTGCCGAGACCGTCGAGGGATTCCTCGCCCGTCGGACCGGTGTCGCGCAAGCCCAGGTCGACCTCGACATCGCGACGCGTGCGCTGTCGGTCGGTGCGCCGGGCGCCGATGATCGATACAGCCTCGCGCTCGATCGGTGGCTCGCGCTCGGCGCGGCAGACTTCGAGGCCCGAGTCGGGCGAGTGTTCGCCGAGTTGGGAATCGATGCACCGTTGCGCGCACGACTCACCACAGCGCTGTCGGGCGGAGAGATGGCCCGGACATCGCTCGCCTCGCTGCTGCTCGCTCGTTTCGACGTCATGCTGCTCGACGAACCGACGAACGACCTCGATCTCGACGGTCTCGAGCGCCTCGAGCGATGGGTGACCGCACTCGACGTGCCCGTCGCGCTCGTGAGCCACGACCGAGCGTTCCTCGAGCGGACGATCACCGACGTCGTCGAGATCGACCATCACTCGCACCGCGCCACGTGGTTCGCAGGTGGGTGGAACGCCTTTCGAGCCGAGCGCGAGTTGGCACGTCGACGCGCGCAGGAGCGCTTCGACCAGTACGACACGCAGCGTCAGTCGCTGCTCGATCGGCGCCAACGCGAACGCGAGTGGGCCGCGAAGGGAGCGGGGCGGGCGCGGCGATCCGACGAGCGCGACAAGCACATCCGCCATCACCAACTGAACCAGACGGAACAACTCGCGGGACGGTCCGCACAGACCGACCGGGCGCTCGAACGCCTCGAGGCGGTGGACGAGCCACGCACGCCGTGGGAGTTGCGCTACGACATCCCGGTCGTGGCGCGCAGCGGCGACATCGTTGCCACCGCCAATGGTGCCGTCGTCGATCGTGGCGCGTTCCGGCTCGGCCCGGTCGATCTCGACATCGGTTGGGGTGACCGCGTGGCGATCGTCGGTGCGAACGGCAGCGGGAAGACGACGCTGCTCGAACTCCTGCTCGGCCGGATCATCCCGACGCGGGGCGCGCCGGATTGGGCGCGAACGTCGTCGTCGGCGAAGTCGCCCAGGCACGCGATCATCTCGTCGGGCCGGGATCGCTCCTCGACCGGTTCTGTGCCTCCACCTCGATGGCGGCCGGCGACGCGCGCACGCTGCTCGCCAAGTTCGGTATCGATGGGCACCATCTCGACCGCCCGACCGCCACGCTGTCTCCGGGCGAGCGAACGCGAGTCGTGCTCGCAGATCTCATGGCAAGCGGGGCGAACCTGCTCGTGCTCGACGAACCGACCAATCACCTCGACCTCGAGGCCATCGAACAGCTCGAATCAGCGCTCGACCGCTTCGACGGGACCGTGCTCCTCGTCTCGCACGATCGAGCATTGCTCCGATCGGTCCGGATCGAGCGCACGCTGCATGTCGAGGCCGGGTCGGTGACCGAGCGAACCGGTCCGGTGGGAACGTCGCGCTGAGCGGTCGCCCGCAACGCTGCGTCACCATGCGAGACGGTTGCGTCACGCCGGCTGCAAGATCATTTCAAGAGTGCTCGACCTCGCTTCCCACCAGGTCAAGGGGGGCGTAGGTTCGACCGACACCAGGGGATACCCGGAAGGCGGACGATGATGCGCAAGCAGGTGAAGACGACACGATGGCACGGTCACCCCGTCGCCGCGCGTGCGCTTCGCGTCGCCATCTTCATCGTCCCGTTCATGACCGCGATGGCGGTTGCGTTCGTGTTGTCGAGCCGCCTGCCCGTGTCGTCGTCGCTCCCGATCAGCGTGCTGCGCTGGTTGAGCATCATCGCGTTGTCGACCATCGCCATGACCGGTGTGGACCGCCTCGCTCGACGCTTCATGCCGCTGTCGGTGTTGCTCCGACTCACCCTCGTCTTCCCGGATCAGGCGCCGTCGCGCTTCGCGGTGGCCATGCGCACCGGAACGACCGCACAGCTGCGCCGTCGGCTCGAGGCGGCCCGCGAGGTGCCGATCGACGAGACCCCGCAGCAGGCCGCCGAACGTCTCCTCGAGCTCGTCGCGCTGCTGAGCCATCACGACCGCCTGACCCGCGGGCACTCGGAACGGGTCCGGGCCTATGCGCATCTCATCGGCGAGGAGATGGGGCTGACCGACTCCGAACTCGACAAGCTCCGGTGGGCGGGGCTGCTCCACGATGTCGGCAAGACGGCGATCTCGACCGAGATCCTGAACAAACCCGGCAAGCTGACCGCCGACGAATACGAAACGATCAAGTCGCACCCCGACGAGGGTCGAGCGCTGGTGGCACCACTCGCCGATTGGCTGGGCGACTCGGTCCGGGCGGTGTGGGAGCACCACGAGCGCTTCGACGGCCAGGGATATCCGCAGGGTCTGTCGGGCACGGACATCTCCTTCGCGGCCCGCGTGGTGAGCGTTGCCGACTCCTACGACGTCATGACGTCGGCGCGCTCGTACAAGAAGCCGATGTCCGCGGAAGCTGCACGGGCCGAGTTGGCCACGTGCTCCGGGACGCAATTCGATCCGATCGTCGTACGCAGCTTCTTGAACGTGTCGCTCGGCCGCCTCCGCTTGATGACCGGGCCGCTCGCCTGGGTCGCGCAGCTCGCGCTCCTCGAGCCGAGTGGTGTCGTCCACGCCGGGTCGTCGTCGCTCCCGTCCGGTGGAGCGCACGGTGTCGGCGAGCGCAGCGGGTTCGACCGGGACCGCCACGGTCGGCGCGGCAGCCTCGGCGAGTACCGCAGGAGTCGCCTCGACCGTTGCGGCCACCGCGGCGACGGTCGTGGTCAGCACTGCCGGCATGGTCGCCGCGGCTCCCCCGATGGTCGAACGGACCGAAACCGTCGCCGTCGTGCAGACGGCCGCCGACGGCGAAGAGCGGGTGGACCTCGCCGCTCCCACCGAGACCGTCGTCGTCATCGACGACGACGGGACCGTCCACGTCGAACCCGCCGTGCTGCCCGAGACGCAATCCGACGCGATGGTGATCGGCGACGACGTCCCCGATGCCGGGTCCGATGTCGCCGAGGGCGACGACGAGTCCGATTGCTGCCCCGGCGGTCGACGACGCGCCCGGTGACGACGGTGACGGTGACGACGGCGATGGCGATGGCGACGACGGGTCGTCCGCCGACGAAGCGGGGACCACCTCGAACGGCACCCCGCCGCAACCGGCACGTGATCGGGACCACGGTGACCACCCCGGCGACGCCGGCGACCCGGCGACGCCTGCCACCCCGGCGACGCCTGCCACGCCGACGACGCCCGCGGACGCCTGCGACCCCGGCGACGCCGCCGACCCCGACGACCACCTCGACGACCCCGGCGACGCCGAACGACGCTCCGACGACCACCTCGACGACCACGCCGCCGCCGACCACGACGACCACCACGACCACGCCGCCGCCGACCTCCACGACCACGCCGCCGACGACCACCACGACCACGACGACCACGACGACGATTCCGGGGAACCCGCCGATGGCGATCTACTACCTCGGGGGCGACGTCACCTCGGACACGCCGGCGCCGGGGTTCCACAACATCGTGTCGTCGACGCCACCCGACATCGCGCTCCCGAACCTCGACACCGACCGCGATGGGTCGCCCGGTGTGGTCGTGCTGCGAAGCCCGGCGGGTATCGGCGGTTCCGACCCCACGAAGGTGCTCACGTTCGGTGGCGGGTTCCTCTCTGCGCTCGACGATCGACGCCGACGTCCACGTCGAGCTGTTCGCGGCTGCGAAGGACTTCGCTCGCAAGGACATCGACGTCGAGGTCGGGCTCTACAAGTGCGGCCGCGTCAACGGATGTCGACTGATCGGCGTCGACGAGAGGACATACAAGAACGCCGACCGGTGGAAGAAGATGAAGTTCCACTTCCACGACACCGACGAGACGTTCTCTCCGGGCCAGTGGGTCGAGGTGCGAGTGGCGGTGCTCGACTCGTCCGACGCCGACGCCTGGTTCGCCTTCGGCACCGCCGACTACGACTCACGCATCAAGATCAGCGACGACGACGACTGAGCGAGGCCCCGTCGGTCGCGTCGCGATAGGGCTGGCGATGTCGACCGAACGCCATCGTGACCGCTCCCGGGCTCAACGAGTACATCGAGGAGAACTCCCCGTCGTGGGCCGCAAATCCGACAGCGTTCGCCTACCAGTTCGTTCCGTGGATCGGCCCGAACGAGACGGTCACCGTCGAGTACGACGATCCGTTCGCGTCCACCATCACGATCACCACGGCCGGCATCCTCGACGACTCGGTCGCGGCGTCTCGGCAACAGA
>CAVOHA010000026.1:0-7939 GCA_963695475.1 Ilumatobacteraceae bacterium | reverse complement strand
GATGCCACCTGCCCGCCGTTCTACTTCGGCGGCTTCTCACCGGCAGCGAAGGACGTCGCCGCGGCGGAGGCCGACGTGTTCCTCACCTGGCCCGACACGGTGGCGGCGGTCGGCGAGACCGTGACCGAGATGACGTCGTTGGCCCGTGAGCGCTACGACCGTGAGCTGCTGTACGGGCTCCGGGCGCACATGATCGTGCCGCGAGACCGAAGCCGATGCCCGCGCCGCAGCCGAGCGGCTCGTCTCGAAGCTCGACCCCGAAACCGGTAAGGCGATTCGGAACAAGTCCCTCGACGCAGCCTCGGTCGGCGTGTCGCGCCAGGCCGACCTGCGTGCGTCGGCTTCCGACGACGGGTTCGTCGAAGAGGCGCTCTGGACCGGCGTGGGGCGCGCACGGTCGGGCGCAGGAGCGGCCATCGTCGGCGACCCGGACCAGGTCCTCGCCAAGCTCCGGGCGTATCAGAACGTCGGCGTCCAGGCGTTCATCCTCTCCGGCTACACCCATCAGGCCGAGTGCGACCTCGTCGCCGAACACGTGCTCCCCCACCTGGAGCACACGGCGATCAAGCCGCGCTTCACGTCCGACCTCTGAGCGGTTCACGGTCGGGTGACGCCCGTCGGGAAGACTTGGGGGCATGAGCAACAACGAGTGGAGTGACGATCAGACCGTCCGCGTTCCGCCGGCCGCTCCTCCGTCGCAGCCACCGCCACCGTCGGACGGCCAGGCTCCTCCCTACGGTCAGCAGCCCGCATATGGCAACCAGCCGTTCGGTGCGCCGGCCACCGGGACGTACCGAGCGCCCGGCGGGTCGATCACGATGATCGTGGGTGCACTCCTCGCGATGCTCGGCACGTTCCTGCCGTGGGTCACGTTCGACGGCGACTTCGCCGACTCGGTCAATGGATACGAGACCTATTTCATCGGCGACGACTTCGATGCGGTCGAGTGGACCAACCCGGGGGCCTACGTACTCGGCACGATGCTGATCGTCGTCATCATGGCGGTCGTGATCCTTGCAGCCGGCCGATCGACCGCAACGTGGATCCTGGGCATCATCTCCGCCGGCCTGGCCGGGCTGATGACACTCGGTGCGCTGAGTGCGGTCGGCAGCGTGCTCAACCAGGACGTGTTCGACCGCCTGACGATCGGCGTGGGAATCGCGCTCTGCCTCATCGGCGCGATCACCGCCGGCGTGGGCGCGATCATCGTCGCGGCGAAGAAGTCCTGACCGGACCCGATCACTCCCAGATCGAGAGGTGCGTCTCCGGGTCGAAGAAGTGCATGTTCTCGGTCGCGACCGCGATGGTGACGTTCTCGCGCATCTTGATCTTCGAGCGAGGGTTGAAGCGTCCGACGGCGTTCGAGGTGCCCTCGGCCTCCTCGACCGCATCCGGGTCACCTGAGTCGACGACGCGGGCGTTGATGTCGAAGTGGACCATCAGCTCCGAGCCCAGGGCTTCGATCAGCCGGACATTCGAGGTGAGCTGACGCCCGGTCGTGTCGTGCTCGACCATGGTCGCGTCCTCGAAGTCCTCGGGACGGATGCCGATGATGATCTTGCTTGCCGGCGTGACCGCGCAGGGCGGGGCGAGCGTCGAGGACCTCGCGACCGACGGTCAGCGTCTGATCGCCGAGTTGGATGATGCCGGTGTCGTCGGTGAGTTCGAGGTTGGCCTCGTACAGGTTCATCGACGGCGAGCCGATGAACGCCGCCACGAACACGTTGTCCGGCTTGTCGTACAGGCGCTGGGGCGTGTCCACCTGCTGCAGATACCCGTCCTTGAGCACCGCAACACGATCACCCATCGTCATCGCCTCGATCTGATCGTGCGTCACGTACACCGTGGTGACCGCCAACTCGCGCTGCAACGCCGCGATCTCCGCACGCATCTGCACACGCAACTTCGCATCGAGGTTCGACAACGGCTCATCCATCAAGAACGCCGCCGGCTGACGCACGATCGCACGCCCCATCGCCACCCGCTGGCGCTGACCACCCGACAACTGACCCGGCTTGCGATCCAGGTTCGCATCCAACTCGAGGATCTTCGATGCCTGACGCACCCGCTTGTCGATCTCGTCCTTGGGAACCTTCGCCAACTTCAACGCAAACCCGATGTTGTCGTACACCGTCATGTGCGGATACAGCGCATAGTTCTGGAACACCATCGCGATGTCGCGGTCCTTCGGCTCGACGTCGTTGACGACCTTCTCACCGATCTTCATCTCGCCACCGGTGATCGTCTCCAAGCCCGCGATCATCCGCAACGCCGTGGACTTGCCGCAGCCCGACGGACCCACCAACACCAGGAACTCCTGATCCGCGATGTCCAGATCGAGATCGTGAATCGCGTGAAAGCCGTTCTCGTAAACCTTGTTCACTTTGTCGAGCGTGACCGTTGCCATGAAGTACTCCCCCGGGTGTCGTGTAAGCGTTTACACCGTAGCCCATTCCGGGACGTTCGTCACACGTTGCGCTGCCCCGCAGCACGCGGACGGGCCGTCGTGATGGTGGTGGGGCGACGGTAGCGTCGCAGCCCATGGCCGTGAACCAGATGAAGAACCGAATGCAGGCGTTGGGATTGCTCGATCGCGCCTTCAAGGCCGCGTCCGACGACGAGTTGACTGCGGCGATCGACGCGCTCGGCGACGATCATCGCGAGGGCCTCGAGTCGTTCGTCGACGAGCTGTCACCCGATGGGGTTCGCGCCGGTGTCAAGGCCGGTCGGATCGACGGCGGGATGGAAGCGATCGCCGCGATCATCACCGATGCGGCGCTCGCCGACTGCATCGAGCAGCTCGGCGATCACGCGGACAATCCGTCGTCCGATCAGCTGCGCGAGGTGATGCCCGGCATCGTCGAGCGCCACAACCTCGGCATCAGCCGGATCATGCTGGCCGGCACCGTCGCCGGTGAGGCGCCCGCATCGGCGATCATCCGCGACTTGCTGAAGAACGACGAGACGTTGCAGCTCCCGAAGGCCGAAGAGGTCGAGATCGCACCGCTGATCGACACCTCGAAGCGCTCCGCCGACGAGCAGGCCGAGTTGCGCGAGAAGCGCAAGGCCGCGAAGAAGGCGAAGCAGGAGGCCGAGCGGACACGCCGCGAGCAGGCCGCTGCGGCGCGTCGTCGCTGACGGTCAGAGCAGCGAGCGACCCGACACCCGGCGCTCGTGGTCCAAGAGGTACCGCTTGGTCGCGACACCACCGGCAAAGCCGGTGAGCGAGCCGTTGCGACCCACGACGCGGTGGCACGGCACGATGATCGAGATCGGGTTTCGACCGTTCGCGGCGCCCACGGCCCGGGCCTTGTTGCGGTCGCCCATCCGGGCAGCCTGCTCGCCGTAACTGACGGTTTCGCCGAACGGGATGTCACACAACGCCTGCCACGCCTCGCGCTGGAATGCGGTGCCCACCGGGTCGAGCGCGACGTCGAACTCGGTCCGGGAACCCGCGAAGTACTCGCCGAGCTGACGTGCGATGTCATCGATGACGGCGCGCATCGTCACGGGCACGCCGCGCTCGCCCTCGACCGGACGCGCAGCCGGCACGCGTGCCGCATCGTCGTTCGGCCACAGGACGGCACGGAGCCCGCGGCGCGACACCACGATCGTCAGCGCGCCCACCGGGCTGTCGACGGTGTCGCGGGCGAGTTCCTCGGTGGAGGGTCGTGTGCTCATGACGGATCCTTTCGAGCGGACGGTACCGATCGGTGGTCGGGCCGGGCCGGCGGGTCGAGGCTCGCCCACAGGTGGTGCACGGCAGACGAGCGCCACGGCGCCCATGCGTCGACGTCGGGCGATCCGCCGATGGCCCGGAGCGCATGCACCACCCCGAGGTCCGTGCCGAGCAGGACATCGGGGTGGCTGAGGCCGCGCATGAGGACGTAGTCGGCGGTCCACGGACCGATACCGCGCAGCTCGAGCATCCTCGCGCGAGCTTCGTCGGGGTCGGCGCCCACGTCGAGCACGAGATGACCGTCGGCGACCGTCGCGGCCGCACGACGGATCGTGTCGCGCCGGGCGGTGGGCATCGACGAGCGCGTCGTCGGACGCCGCAGCGATGGCCTCGGGGGCCGGGAATGCGCGGTGGAGTTCCGGCCACCCCTCGACGAGTACGGGGTCGACGGCCACCCCGGCTGCGTCGACGAGCTTGGCCGCCACGGTGCGCGCACCGGCAACCGAGATCTGCTGGCCGATGATCGCCCGGACGAGTGTCTCGAACGGATCGACGCTGCCCGGCGACCGACGCCCCGGCACGGCACGCACGAGCGGAGCGAGTGTGGCATCGTCGCCGAGGTGTGCGTCGACGGCGACGGGATCGGCATCCAGGTCGAGCATGCGGCGGACACGCTGGACGGCCGTCGTCAGGTCGGCCCAATCATCGACGCGCAGGAGCGCAACGACGTGGTCGGCGTCCGGCGCGACGGCGAGCGACACGACGCCATGCCCGTTCGGGAGGGTCAAGGTCCGCCGGTAGGTGGGCACCCCGTCGACCACTCCGAACGTCTCGACACCGGGAATCGCCCGACGACCGAGGAAGTCGAGGACCGCCGAACCGGCGAACGGTTGCCGAGTCGGCAGCCGCAGGGAGACGGTGGCCGCCGCGGATCCGGGGTCGACTCGACGGTCGCGCCGGGACGCCGCCGCACGTCGAAGCGACGACGGGGTCGAGTCGAAGACCTCCCGAATCGTGTCGTTGAACTGTCGGACACTGCCGAAGCCCGCGGCGAACGCAACGTCGGTCAGCGGGAGGTCGGTCGTCTCGATGAGCACGCGCGACGTCTGCGCGCGTTGCGCACGGGCGATGGCGAGCGGCCCGGCGCCCACCTCGTCGGTGACGAGGCGGTTCAGGTGCCGCTCGCTGTAGCCGAGCCGGCTCGCCACGCCGCCGACGCCGTCACGTTCGACGACGCCATCGGCGATCAGTCGCATCGCGCGGGCCACGACGTCGTGGCGAACGTTCCAGTCGGGCGAGCCGGGTGTGGCGTCGGGATGACATCGCTTGCACGCACGGAACCCGCTGTGTTGGGCGGAGGCCGCCGTGTGGTGGAACTCGACGTTCGTCCGTTTCGGCGTGATCGCCGGGCAACTCGGTCGGCAGTAGATGCCCGTCGTCCGCACCGCCACGATGAACCGACCGTCGAATCGGGCATCGCGGCTCGACGCTGCGGCGTAGCAGAGGTCGGGGTCGAGTGGTTGCACGCCCTCCATCATCGTCGTCGACCGGGCGGCGCACCAGCGGAAATCGGACAGCAGAATTTCGACGTCCGAAACCCGCTGAGCTGACTCGGTCGACGATCAATCGGCTGACGGCGACGGCAGGGCGTCGTGCTGTCGGCGTGTCGCTCGGTCGACTCGCGGGACGACCGGGCCGGCGTCGGGCGAACCAGCCGGCACGACGTACCGACGGAGGACGAAGAGACCGGTCGAGCACCATCACGACGCCACCGTAGAACGCCGACTGTTTGCCGACGACTCTCACCGAGCAGCCCGATCGACAGCCCGCTGAACGCCGAACCGATCTCGAAGAACATCGTGAACGAGCTGATCGCGAGCGCCCGGTCGCCGTCACTCACGCGGTTGACGGTGAGGGCGTTGAGCGACGGATAGTTGAACGCCGCGCCGATCCCGATCAGCGCAGCCGCGAACCAGAGGACCCAGACCGCATCGATCGCGGCGACCGCGAGGAGGCCGACCGCGAACGCGAGCAGCGCCACCGTGACCATCCGACGTGGTCCGAGCCGCTCGGGCAGCGTCGCCCCGAAGATCCGGATCACCAGCGACATCACGGCGTACAGCAGGAACAGCCGCCCGACGATCCCATCCCGAGTTCACGCGAGTACTCGGGCACGAACAGGAAGAACGTCGTCAGCCCGCCGACGCCGAGCGCCAACACGATCCCCGGGAGGACCGCTGCGGGATGGACGTAGCGGGCGATGCCGCTGCGGACCTCGACGTCGGCCGGTCCCGAACCGCGCCGGTCTGTGCGTCGGGTGACACGACGAACGCCGGGACGAAACAGGCGATCACGGCGGCCACGACGGCAAAGGCCGCGCCGACGACGAATGTCCGCTCGAACTCGGTGTCGCTGAGCAGCGCCTCGCCGAGCACCGGTCCGAGCCCGAGCCCGGTGAACACGGCCACCGAGAAGTAGCTGGCGCCCTCGGCCCGCCGGTCGCGTGGCGACAGGTCGGCGATCAGCGTGGCGGCACCGACGAACATCGCCGCTTCACCGACACCGGTCAGCGTCCGGAAGCCGAGCAACGGCAGCACGGCATCGACCTGGCTGATCCCCAGCCCACCACTCGCCGCGATGAGCGCACCGGAGACCATCACGGCACGACGGCCGTACCGGTTCGCAAGGCGCCCGATGAACGGGCGGGCGACGACCGCCGCCACCGCGAACACCGCGACGTTCAGCCCGACACTGAACTCGCCGCCGCCGAGCGGGCCTTCGATGAACAACGGGATGAGCGGCAGCAGCGTGCCGATGTACATGAAGAACGCCAGTGCGCTGAGCGTGACCACGACGAACGGGAGCGTGATGAGCCGATCGGTCGGCGCCGCGTACGTGCGTCGATCACGCCTTGTCTCTGACACCTCGCTCGGGGACACCACGGACCCATCCTGCCCCGCAGACCCGCTCGCCAATCGGCCTGGGTTCACCGAGCGCCCGAAGTCACACCCGCCCCACCCCACCCACCCCAACCACCCCGTGTCTCGTGAACAGTCGGCGCGGTGCGCTAGGAGTTCACGAGAACGGCGGGCGTCGCGCGCCGAGCCCGATAGGGTGGCGCTCCGGGCACAGCCCCGCATCGGACGTCTCGTCCCTCCACCGTCACCGACGAAGGGATACCCGATGCCCCGATTGTCCGCCGACCTACTTGCGATCGCTCGGGCGCACCATGGCGTGATGACCACTGCACAGTTGGTCGAACACGGCGTGACTCGCCACGCGATCGGCCACCTCACTCGAGATCGCGTCCTCCAGCGCCTGCACAACGGGATCTACCTGATCGCAAGCTCGCCGTTGACGTTCAAGGCGCGCTGCGCCGCTGCGTCCCTGGCCGACCCCGAAGCGGTCATCACCGGTCCGGCTGCAGCACGACTCTGGGAGTTCCGCCACGTGTTTCATCCCGTCGTTCCCGAAGTGCTCGTCCGTCACGACCGCACGCCCATCACGTCGGGCGTCACGCTCCGTCGCACGAACGTGCTGACGGTCGAGGACGTCGTCGAGCGACCAGACGGGATCCGAGTGGCACGTCCGCCACGAGCCTGGTTCGACTGCGCCTGTCACCTCGATGACGAGCGATTCGAGATGTTGACCGAATGGGTGCTCGACAAGCACGTCGGCATCTCGGTGCTCTTCCGGACGGTGCGACGACTCGACGCGAGGGGGCGGCCGGGCCTCGCACGTGTCCACCGGACCTTGTCGCGCCGCCCCGCGTGGCAGAAGCCTGCCCAGTCCGGCTTGGAGACGCGGGTTCTGCGTGCCCTGCGCCGGGGCGGGTTGACGCACCTGACGAACCAGCACCCGATCCGCCTGCCCAACGGCGTCCTCATCCACGCCGACGTGGCCGACCCCACGATCGGGTGGGCGGTCGAGATCGACCACGTGACGTGGCACGGCGGTCGTTTCGAGGCGCAGCGTGACAAGGCTCGGGACCGGCAGGCTCGACGAGCCGGTTGGTCGGTCGAGCGAGTCACCGATCAAGCGCTGCGCGACCGCTTCTCCGGCGAAATCGCCGACCTGCTCGACAGCCATCGCATCCGCGCCGCCGAACAAGCCGCCTGACCCTGCGTTCTCGTGAACTTGTCCGGCGCACCGTGCGCAAAGAGTTCACGAGAACGGGGTGGGGTGTGCGGGGTGTGCGGGGTGGGGCGGGGTCAGTCGCCGGCGGGCGGCTTCGGCTCCTTGGGCAGGCCGAGCACGCGT
>CAVOHA010000025.1:0-125057 GCA_963695475.1 Ilumatobacteraceae bacterium | reverse complement strand
GCAGGCGCGTGAACCAAGCTGCGCTACACCCCGTCGGTGTGACGGGCAAACCTACCGCCGCATACACGCCTCTCGATCCCATGGACGTCGTGGAGGACCACGGCTGCGGGCTGATCGAACGCCCCGACGAAGTCGTCACCCGCATGAGGATCTCGGTCGGCAAGACCAGCGACCGTCACGCGGCCGTGGTCGAGTCACCCGATCATGTTCCGGGCGCGAAGCATCGTTCGGGCGGTCAGAGAGCGATTGCTCCATCGACGGGCGGCGGCGCCGGCCAGGTTCGCTCGCCGATCGCGAGGTCGGCCATGCCGTAGGCATCTTCGAGCTGGGTGACGTGCAGATCGCGACGGGCCGGCGCGGCGGTGAGATTGGTGATGACGGAGATGACGTCGAGGTGAGCCCGACGGAAACGCTCATCGTGGCCGGCCGCGACCCCTGCCAACGTGTGGGCCAGCTCGTGCGCGGCCGTGGCGATGGTCGCCTGTGGACGGGCGATCCGGATGGTGGTGACCGGGCCACCGGAGCAGCGCGCGGTGGACGACCGGGCGTCCCGACGAGCCGAGCGGGCAGCCACCGCGGGGCCCGACCACCACTCGCTCTCGACAACGTGACGAATGGTCGCCAACACGTCCTCGATGTCGAGGACGGTCTCGAGGTCGGTGCCGTCGAAGGCCGCGATCTCTGCGGCGTACACGGCCGCTCGTTCGTGGTCGGTGGCGGCCGTGCTCATCGCCGGCCTCGCCCGAGTGCGCCACGTCCGCCGAGTTGCCGACGCCCGACATCAGCCTGTTCCGCCGCCGCCATCCCCCGAGCGAACCCGGCGGGCTGCACTGGCTTGGGCGCCGACGCAGAGCGCACACGACCCCACGATTCGGTGACGAACCCATCGACGTGCTCCGCACGGTCGCGGAGTGCCACTGCCGTGCTCGACGCGCGAGCCGGATCGGACTCGGCCTCGACCGCTCGACGGGACTCGGCGACGATCTGCCCGATCCGATCGGCGAATCCGAAGAGGAACGAACGGCGGAAGCGCTGAGTCGCCGGCCCCGTACCCCGCTTGATGCCGGCCATGTGGCCACTTGCTTGCTGGTGAAGCGAGTGGTACATCATCTCGACCACCTCGAGGTCGTCGGCGTGGCCCGCTGCATAGGCGATGGTTCCCTCGGGCGTGGCCCGGAACACCACCCGCACATCGTGTCCGTCGGCGATGCCGGTGAGCAGTGCGAGACGGCCTCGTGCATACGCACCACGGCCGATGTTGATCTCGCTGATGCGAAGGTCCCCGGGCCGCTTGGCCTCGGCGGCGAGCTGTTCGGGCCGAATGCGATGCCGGGCAACGAGTTCGGCGGCCTTGCCGGCGAACATCTCGGCCTCGTGGGGGTTGTCGGTACCTTCGGCCTTGTCGAGCAGCTTGCGAACGCGCTGGACCAGCTGGTCGACCGATTCGTCGAGAGGTTGCGTGGAGGTCATGCTGCTCGGAGTTCGGTGGATCCGCCACCGAACCGCAGTATGCGCCGACCGTCCGACATTGCCCACGTCGGTGTCGGGACATCAGGTTGAGATCGAGGGTTGACCGCCGAGTGGTGTAGTCGCCGCTGACTTCTCGCTGGCGCACGGTTCGTACGTTCGATCCATGCCCTGTCACCGGACTCGTTCACACTTCCAGTCGATCGTCTCACGCGCCGTCGTCGGCGTGCTGCTCGCTGCCGCTGGACTCGTCCTCGTCGAGACGTCACCGCCCGCAAGCGCCTCATCGTCTGACTTCGCGATCACGCGGCTCACCGACGTCGGATTCGTGCAGGCGGACAACACCAGCGCCGACGCAGTCATCTCCGACGACGGGTCGACAGTCGTCTTCGCCTCGATGGCGTCCAACCTGGTCAGCCCTCCCCCGGGTGGGGTCCAGCAAGTGTTCGCGTGGGACCGATCCACTGGGCTCATCGAGCTGGTGAGCGTTGCGGACGACGGCACGCCGGCGACTGGATTCAACCATCAACCTCGGGTCAGCGCCGACGGTCGGTACGTCATCTTCATCTCCGACGCCGCGAACCTCGTGGCCGACGACACCAACGGTCGCGGCGACGTCTTCGTGCGCGATCGTGTCGCCGGCTCAACCGTCCGTATCACCGCCGACGACGCGCCGTACACCTTCTACAACTCGCCTCAGCTGAGCGACGACGGGGCAACGGCCGTGGTCCAGGCGGGAGCACCTGGCGCAGGCGATCTCCTTGAGGGCGAGTGGCAGACCGGCCCGCTCACGGTCGTGCCGAATGTCCCAACGAACGGCGAGCGGGCGTTCGCGCTGTCGGGGGACGCGACCACCATCGCCATGGCGTATCAGGACGCCGGGACCCGAGTCGGCTTCTACGACCGAGCGACCGATGCGACCATCGACGACATCGCCGAGGGCGATGCCACGCAGTTGACGATCTCCGACGATGCCTCGACCATCGCCTACGTCGTCGGCCAACCGTTCGAGCTCCAGCAGGTCCACCTCCTCCAGCGCGGCGGCGCCGCGGCGCTCACGGTGGACGACCGCTCGTTCGATCCCGAGGAGCTCCGCCACCCGTGGCTGAGCGGCGACGGCAGCACGCTCGTCTACTCGACCTACCTCGAGTCGTGCGACACGGGATTCGGCGGCGGCGACTGCACGTACTCGGGAAGCGTCTTCGACTTCGACGTCGCGACTCAGTCGATGCGAATCGTGTCACGCCCGTGCGACGGATGCTTCGAGTCGGGGAACAGCGACGGTGCTTCGACCGACGAGACGGGCGAATGGATCGCATTCGACAGTACGTCGTTCGATCTGATCGGCGCCGACGACCTCAACGACGTCGCCGACGTGTTCTTGGCCCAACGGATCGGCAACGCGGCGCCGGTGTTCTCGCCCGGCAGCGCGATCACCGCACCCACGGTCGGGGCGACGGTGGTCGAAGTCGAATGGGACACCGCGACCGACGACGTTGCGGTGACGGGCTACGACGTGTTCCTCAACGGCTCGTTGCGCACGACAACCGACTCGGCAACCACGACGACGACGTTGTCGGGGCTGTCGCCGGACACCGCGTATGTGATCGGCGTCGAGGCGGTGGACGCAGGCGGACAGCGCAGCGAGCGATTGACGGTGGACGTGAGGACCGAGGTCGATCTTGGCGGCGGCACCGCCGCGCTGCTCGTCGACGGCGTGACCGCCACGACGGTCGATCTCACGTGGGATCCCGCAGACCCGTCGGGGCTCACGGGCTACCGCGTGCTCAGGTCGACGAGCGGCGGACCGTTGGAGCCCGTCGGCGACGTCGATGCCGCGACGACCTCGTACACGGACGAGGGACTCTCTCCCGTGACGGACTACTCGTACCAGGTCGTTCGCCTCGAGGGTGCAGCGGGAACCGCACACAGCGTGGAGGTGGGCCTCACCACCCCACCGGTCACGGTCGATGGAGTGACGCTCAACGTTCCGTTCGTCCCGGGAATCGACGTCGCCGTCCTCGGTGAAACGATGTCGATCGAGGTCGTCGCAGCCCCTGACCTCGACGGTGAGGCCGTCGTCACGTTCCACTCGTGGTTCTCGGAGACCGGTGTCGAGTTGGGTGCCCCCGCCGAGCGAACCGCAACGATCCCGATCGTCTCATCACCGTTCCTGCTCCCGGGCAACTACCGAGGCGAGTTCGAACTGGTCGAAGGTGTCACCGAGATCGTCGACGTCGAGGTCACGATGACGCACGCGACCGGAAGCGCCGACTCGGCCACGGCTCCTGAACCACCATTCGAGGTGTCGGGCGGACTCGACGTCACCGTCGACGCGGCTCCGGACGCGTACGGCTTCGGTTCGGAGAACGAGTGGACGCTGCGAGCCTCGGGCACGGTCAAGCCGACGGTTGACGTCCCCGTCGCCGGCGGTGGGACAACCCGCTTCTCGGGCTTCCTCGATCAAGAGACCGCAACGATCCAGCTGATCACCTGGTGGGGCCGGATCGAGACGGATCTGTCCGGCATTGCCGTGACCCAGGGTCGGTTCGCCGAGGTGGCGATCGTGCCGCGCGACGTCGGATCTGTCGTCTTCGAGGTCACGGACGTGGACGACGCTCCGGTCAACGGTGCCACGGTCGACATCTTCGATGATGCGACGGGCGAGCAGATCGGCACGCGGGCCACCGGCGGGGGCGGTCCCGGGCGGAGCGAGCCGGCGTTCGAGGAGGTGTTCGCAGGTGACTCGGTCCGGCTCGAGTTGTCCGGTCCGACGATCGACTCCCAGACGGTGATCACAACGATCGTTGCCGGTGGGCAAACCGTCTCGTTCACATCCATCGAGACGCTGCGCGGAACCGTCACGGGCGCCGTGCTCAACGACGACGGAACCCCGACCGGTGGTGGCGTACACATGTCGATCACCCAGAGCGGCGTCCGACGCGACTTCGTCACCGAGTTCGGCGGCACCTTCGAGATCGATGCGGCACCCGGCGTGGCCTCGATCGCCGCCGGACGGACGATCCAGACGATCATCGTGCCGGAGCCGCCGGAGGTCGCAACCGTCGAACTCCGCCTTCGTGGCGTGCGCGAGTACCTCCTCGACCTCGACGTCTACATCGTGGACCCCGACGGGACGGCGTCCGGGCCAGACATCCAGCCGAACGACCCTGACCTCCGACTGGAGTACAGCGGTGGCTCGCAACCGGCCCGGCCAACACAGATCGTCACCGGCCTGAGGGGTGAAACCGCCGAATTCTGCCTGTTCTCCTACCGCCGGGGCCTTGGTCGTGAATGTGCAACGGTGACCCTCGGAGACGAGCCGAACATCACCGCCGAATTCCACTTCGAACCGGCGGCCCTTGTCACCGGCGACCTGGCAGATCGGAGCGCTTCGGTCCTGACGAGTGTCGGCTGGGCCGCCTTCGCACGCAGAACACCGAATGGTCCGGGAGTCTCGTACGTGAGTGGCATCACCGGTCGCCAGGATTTTCGGCTCTATCTGCCCGAGCCTGGCGACTGGTTCGTGACGGTCAGCTGGAACGATCCGTCGAACCCGCGCAATCCGTTCGTCGCCGAGCTCCCCATCACCGTCTCCGATGGACAGGCGCTCGATCTCGGAACCATCCTGCCCACCGACGAGGGACGTTTCTCGGCCGCCGGCAACGGAGCCGTCGTCTCCCCCGAGACCGCACTCGCCGGAGAGACGGTCGCAGTCCGTGTCGCCTACGCGAACGACATGGCCGACACGACGAACGCACGCGCTCTCGTACCGGTCCCGGCCGGCACCACCCTGCTCCCAGGGGGCACCGTGATCGACGGCGTGCCGGCACCGACGTCGTTCGATGCAGAAGGCAACGCCATCGTCGACCTCGGCGACCTGAGTCCCGGCGCGCGCGGCGTCATCCATCTCCGCCTGCGCCTCGACGACGCATCGATCGACGATGCTTCGATCGCGGTGCGCATCGTCCACGACGAGTCCACCGACTTCGGCGATCTGATCGGAATCGCAACGCTGTCGCCGGTCCGCGTCACCTTGTTCGGGCCCGCTCGGTCTGCGACCGGTGCGGTGCCGCTCCAGGGCCGTGCGCCCATCGGGTCGACGGTGACGATCATCGATGCGGGCCGAGAGATCGGCCAGGCCGAGACGACCGCCGGCGGGCAATGGGAGGCGCTCGTGAGTCTCGACGATCTGGGCGGCTCGCTGAGTCACGAACTGATCGCCACGACGACAGTCGACGCGACGACGGTGCGCTCGCTCCCGATCCAGGTCGACATCGACCCGGCATGGCCAGAACCGTTCCGGGCCACGTTGCAACAGGAGGGCCGAACGGCCAGCTGGGACCCGCGCAGGCGTGGCGTCGTTCCCCTTCATCTACCACATTCCGAACAGCCCGATCTCGAGTGGCGGACAACTCGTGTATGCAGGCAATCCGATCACCGTCGATGTCGAGTTCGACGATCCCGACCAGATCCGCTGGCTGGTGGTGACCGTGGGTGACACCACCGAAAGAGCCACGCTGGTCGACGGTGTCTGGCATGCCGAGCTGGCACCGTTCGAACTCGGCGCAGTGTCGTTCTCGTACGACGCCATCCGAACGCCGATCACCCGTGAGGAGCTCGTCGTCCCCGACGAACAGACCCTGCACGAACGCATTCCGATCACCAACGGACTCCAGGTCATCAGTGTCAACTCCGGTCAGTCCGGGGGCCGTGTCCAGATGGAGCTACCGGTCGGAGACGGAACCGGCCGGATCGCCACGGAGATCGATGTCGAAGCAGGAGTCGACTTCACGCCGACCGCCGACCAACTCGACCTCGCTTCGCGGGCTGGCGTGCCGGCCTACGTCGACACATTCGACGTTGACGTCGGCGCCTGATGGCGACCGCGCGTCGGTGGGCGTCGAGGTGTACGTCCTCACCGAATTCCTCGCCGATTCAACCACCCAGGAGATCCTCGACGCGCTGCTGAAGACAGCCGTGATCGGCGGAGCCGTGGGTCTGCACACCCGACTGACCATCAACGTCGACGTCGACGGGGCAGGCCTCCTCGGTTCCGCCGCAGGCGCACTCAGCGTGATCGACGCCCTGCGCACCGGGGAGAAGTACGACATGCTCGACACGCTGCGACAGATCGCGGAGAAATGCCTCGACACGCTGACGACTGCGCAGTTCAACGAGTTCAACGACCTGATCACCGAACTCGTCGCCGATGCGGCATTCATCGACGGACTGTCGGTGGGTGCCAACATCGCATCATTCGCCCTCGGCGTGGCGAACCCGCTGCTGGGTGTTGCGACCTCGCTCGCCACCGGTGCGGTCGGGACGCTGCTGTCGAGCAATCTCGAGAGCAACGCAATGAACATCAAGCAGCGGATGACCGGGCTGGGTTGCGCGAGCCCTGACGCACCGTCGGCACAGCCGCGGTGGATCTACGACCCATCGGGCTACGTCTACGAGGGCGTCGAATCCAATCGGATCGAGGGCGTCACCGCGACCGTGTTCGAGGGAGCGACCGAGACCGGGCCGTTCGTCGAGTGGGACGCCGAGCCATTCGCACAGCAAAACCCCTTGCTCACCGACGACGAGGGCGCCTATGCCTGGGACGTTCCCGAGGGCTGGTGGCAGGTCCGCTGGACGAGTGACGACTACCTGCCCGCCGAGTCGGAGGTGCTGCGGGTGCTCCCACCCCACTTCGACGTGAACGTCGGGTTGGTCCCAGTCGAGGGTCCGAGCGTCGTCGACGCAGCGGCGACGTCGGGCCCGTCGGGGATCGACGTGACGTTCTCGACCTACATGGATCCGAGCACGGTCGACATCACGGCCGCCGGCCTGGGCGGCACGGTCGTGCCGGTCGATCCGGAAGACGACCCGGACGGCCGCACTCTGGCGCAGACGTTCCGACTGGTTCCCGATCGCAGCCTCGTCATCGGCGAGACCGTCGCCGTGGCCGTCGGAGCCGCAGCGGAGGACTTCGCCGGCCGGGCCATGGGCACCATGTCACAGCTCGACCTGCTCGTCGAGGCGGCGGTGTCCGGAACGCTCGATGGCGTGGTCTTCGACGACACCGACCTGAGTACCTTCCGCGAGGCGACGGAAGCCGGCATCGGCGGAGTCGCGATCGACGTCACCGACTCCTACGGAGCGACGCAACGCGTCACCACAGATGCTGATGGTCACTTCGCAGCGACCCTGCCGGTCGGGCCGGCCACCGTGCGCATCGTCGCCGGATCGCCCGCGCTCGCCGCCCTGGGACTCACGTCGGGCAACCTGACCCAGACGGTGTTGGTCGTCGGCACCGGCTCGACGGCAACCGCCGTCGGCTTCGCCCCGATGATCGCACCGCTCTCGACGCTCCAGGTGTCCGTCGCCGAGCCGGTGTCGGTACCCGAAGGCTCCCAGGCCACGCTCGACGTGACCGTGACGGGTGGGTCTGCGCCGGTCGCAGTCGGAATCGACCTCGACGGCGACGGCCAGGCCGACACACCGTCGCCGGTGTTCGACGCGGCCGCACTCGACGGCCCTGACACCGTCGACGTCGACGTGGTGGCAACCGACGGACTCCGCTCCGGTTCGACGACGGTCTCGATCCAGGTCACGAACATCGCTCCGACCGTCGTTGCAGAGGATGTCGAACAGGCCGATCCGGACGAGTCGCTCACTCTTGCGACATTCACCGACCCAGGAATCGACGACACGCACACGGCGACGGTCGACTGGGGCGACGGCTCGCTCGACGGCCCGCTCGCCGCGACGGGCGGACAGGTCGACGCGGTCCACGGCTACGCCGAGGCGGGGGTCTACACGGTGACCGTGTGCGTGACCGACGACGACGGTGGAACGAACTGCGCCGACGGAACCGTGACCGCCGCACCCATCGACGACGACATCTGCACGGTCACCGGAACCGAGGGACCCGACTTCCTCGTCGGCACGAGCGGCGACGACGTCATCTGCGGTCTCGGTGGCAACGACGTCATCATCGGTTCGGATGGCGACGACGTCATCCAAGCGGGCGACGGAGATGACCTCGTCTTGGCCGGGCCAGGCGACGACCTGGTCGATGCCGGTGCTGGAAACGACACCGTCCTGGCCGGATCCGGGCGGGACGAAGTCGACGGTGGCGAGGGACGCGACGCGGCTGTGGGGCGGCAGTTCTGCCGATGTGTTGCGGGGCGGGAACGGGTCGGATCTGCTCGTCGGTGGGTCCGGCGACGACGAGTTGTACGGCGAGGCTGGTCGCGACCTCCTGCGGGGCGGCCTCGGGCGCGACCTGCTCGACGGAGGGCCCGACCAGGATTCCTGTTTCGGCAGCCGCTGGATCGACCGCCTCGTCGCATGCTGAGCCGTCAGCGCCCGATGCGGCGGAATCCGGCGCAGGGACGGCGTCCGTCTGCCTATGGTGGAGAGATGGGCGTTCCGAGGGGGATGACGCCGCGGGGTCACAGCGTGACGCGTCAGCGTCTGCTCGACATTCTCGATGGCCGCTTCCGGGCGCGGCTGACCACCGTCGTCGGAGCCGCCGGATCCGGGAAGACCACCTTGATGGCCCAGGTACTCGCCACGGATTCGGACGACATCGACGTCTGGTATCCGTGTTCGACCGCCGACCGCGAGACAGCTCGGTTCCTGCGCGGCGTGATCGATGCGACCGCCGACCAACTGGACGAATACCGTCCGGTCGAGTCCACGAATCCGCTGAGCGAACTTCGCGACCTCCTGCTGGGCGTTTCGCCGCGCCAGGTGTGCATCATCGTCGACGATGTCCACCTACTCGGGCATGATGGTGGGCTGGCGGAACTCCTGGGGGCGCTCCCCCGCAACGGCCATCTCGTTGCGTCCGGGCGGAGCCTTCCGACGCTCGATGTCGCGAGACTGGACACGCTCGGTGAACTGGTCGAGATCGAGCAGACCGACCTGATGATGACGCCGGACGAGCTCGTTGAGTTCGCGACGCGGCGAGGCGTGGACGTGGATCGCCTCGCCGGGGCCGACGGCTGGCCGGCGTTCGTCGAGTTGGCGGCGTCGGGCGTGGCGACGCGGCCGCGCGAGTTCCTGGAGCAGGAGGCATTGTGCGGTCTCGCCTCGGATCGACGGCGCGCACTGGCGGCGTTCGCGTTCGCCGGCGGCGGCGACGACGCGATCTCGCTCGCCGTTGCCGGTGTGCCGGTGAACGAGCTCCTCGACGGACTCCCGCTCGTGCGATGGTCGGGTGACGAGGCGCGGCTGCATGACCTGTGGGTCGAACTGCTGAGCGATGAGCTGACCGCGGCTGAGCAACGCGAGGTGGTCAAAGCGGCGACCGAGGTGCTTCTCGATCGACACGAACACGAGCGGGTCGTGCTGCTCGGTGCTGCCGCCGAGGACTGGGACATCGTCACGGCGGGGCTCGCTGCCGCGATCCGCGACGGTGTCGACAGCGGAATCCGGGCGAGTCAGTTCGAGCGGTGGTCGACGATGCTGCCGACATCGGTGTTCGAGTCGCCCGTCGGGCGCCTCGTCGCCGGGGTCATCGAGCGCGAGCGCGACGGGACATCGGATCGAACGGCCGATCTGTTCTTGCAAGCGGCCGACGGGTTCGCCGCCGCCGGTGACGACGAACTCGAACTCGTGGCGTTGCTGCAATTGGGCTATGTCGCTCGATGGTCGGGACGCGTCGAGCGACTCGCTCCCGTGATCGAACGCGTCGAGAAACTGTCGCAGCGATATCCCGCAGCCCGTCCGTACCTGGCGTTCGGCGAGGCGTGGAGCGCCCTCGCGGTCGGCCGACCCGACCTCCAGTTGGCGGCGCTCGAGTCGATCATCGATGCCGACATCCCGAAGGTGTGGGCGCTCTCGCGGGATCACCTGATCGCGCACGCACTGTTCAACCTCGGGCGTCCCGAGGAGGCCCTGGCCCGCGCTCCGTCGGCCGAGGTGTCGCTGACGATCCCGGTCCCGGGCGCGCTGGTCACCCGATCTCAGTGCCTCTGGTACGTGGGACGTCCTGAGCAGGCGCGCGCCGAGCGCGGACTCGGGATGGACTCGCGCCATGGCGCCCGTGACCGCTTCATCGCCGGTGCGTGGACGGCGGTGATGGAGACGTTCGCCGGCAACCTCGACTCCGCAGCGGCGGCGATCAGCGTCGCCCGAACGCACGCGGGTGAGCTCCCCGCGGAGCTCGTCGCGGCGCAGGTGCTGGCGGTCGATCTGCTGATCGCGCTCGTCGGCGGCGACGAAGAACGGGCAGGAACAGAGTTGGCTGCCATCCTCGAGGTCATTCCGTTGGGTGACGGCGTCAGCGAGCAGATGTTGCGCATGACGGTCGCGTTCCCGTATGTCCTCGTGCCGGCGAGCCGTGCCTACTGGGAATCGGCGGAGCTCGGTCCGTCGATTCGCGCGATGCGGCGCATCGCCCGCGCCTTCGTGACTGCGCGAGACGGCGATCTGTCCCGGTTGTCGAGCTTCGACTATCCGGAGCCAGGGTTCATCGCGTCGACCCTCCCGACGCCGTGGGCGGTGGAATTCGGGCTGTACAGCGTCCAAGCTGGGCGATCCGAGGGCCGGCGTCTGGTCGCGTGGCTGTGCGAGCACTGGGGTGATCCGGCGCGGGCTGCGTTGCGTCGCTTCGAGTCCGACGACGTGCTCGGTCCAGTGGCGCGCGAGGTGCTCTCGCAGACGCCACTGCCACCGTCGGAGCAGACCCGGATCGTGGCGCTCGGGCCGACGGCGATCACAACCAACGGCTACGAGCTGAACGATCCCGACTGGCGACGCGAACGGGTGCGGGCACTGGTTGCGTGGCTCGTCGTCCACCGACAGGGGACTCGAGATCAGCTGATCGGCGCGTTGTGGCCCGACCTGACCGTGGAGAAGGGCAACAAGAACCTGCGGACGACACTCACCTACGTCCACAAGCTGCTCGAACCTCGTCGCTCGTCGCGGGATGCGACCTGGTTCGTCCAGGTCGACGGGCCGAACGTGCGGCTGAACCCGCAGGTCGAGGTCGACGTCTGGCGGTTCAGCGAACTGCTCGACGAGGCCGACAAGGAGCAGCGGGCAGGTCGGACGTCGGCGTCACTGCCGATCATGCTCGAAGCGTTGGCCCTCTATCGCGGTGATTTGGCGAGCGATCTCGACTATCCCTGGATGGATCTCGAACGGATACATCTCCAGAGCCGGTTCGTGCTCGCATCGTGTCGGGCGGGCGAATTGCTGACGGCGATGGGTCGGTCGTCGGAGGCGATCGAGTTGCTGCGACGTTCGCTGGCGGCCGACCAGTTCCACGAGCCGAGCTACGTCGCACTCGGCGATGCCTACACGGCACTCGGTGACATGACATCGGCTCGACGGATTCTCGACCTCGCCGCCCATCAACTCGGCGACATCCAAGCCGGACGGGCGTCGATCAACCGCTGACGATCGTCGGGTTCGGTTCCGCCCCTGAGCTCGGTGCCCGCCAACCTGGAACGTTGCGGTGACCGTCGCTGCGACCTGTCGGTTCGAGCCGCCTTGTCGAGCAGCTTTCGAACCCGTTCGACGAGCGCAGGACCGGGTTATGACAGTTGTGACGCCATTGGGGAGGCTGCTGCCACGCCCCTCGCGGAGCGTGGTTAGGTTACGCACAGGAGGGAAGTAGACACCATGACGAACATGCCGCAACCGAACGCCGCGACCGACGGAAGCTCCGCGTTGCAGGCCGACAAATCCTCTGTGGCGACACCGATCGAGGAGGGAGACGGCCGCAGTTTGCGCCGAAAGCGCAACCGCGATGCGGTCATCACCGCATTGATCGAGCTGATCCAGGAGGGCGATCTCACGCCGACGGTCGCCAAGATCGCCGACCGCGCAGAGGTATCGCACCGCTCGGTGTTCCGCTACTTCGAGGACCTGAACGACCTTGCGCGGACGGCCATCGAAACCGAATTCCGCAAGGCGTGGCCACTCTCCGTGATCCCGAACGTCGGAGAGGGACCACTCGATGAGCGCATCGACTCGCTCGTCACCTCGGCCATCCGGACCCTGCAGCGCACGCATCTGCTCGGCCTCGTCGCCCGATCCCGAGCCATCGATCTCGAAGAGGTCGATCGCGGACTCACGACGATCTACGAACTGCGCTTGGACCAGGTCCGCCGCCACTTCGCTCCCGAACTCGACGAGATGGACCCGACACGCGCCGAGACGATCGCCGTGGCCGTCACCGCGACCACCGGCCTCGACAGCTTCGATGTACAGCACCGAATGGTCGGTCGCCCCGCCGACGAGGTCGCCGAGATGTGGAAGGTCACCATCAAGGCACTCCTCGGCTGACGTCGAGGTTCCGGTCGACGGAACTGCCCGCTATCCTGGGCTCCCTCGCGGACGTAGTTCAACGGTAGAACCTCAGCCTTCCAAGCTGATGATGCGGTTTCGATTACCGTCGTCCGCTCCAATCGAAAGTGCGCTCACGAGCCCGCCGAGCGACTGATGGTTCATAGAGGCATCGTCGCGCATGGGAGCGAGGCGCACGACGCGACAAGAAGCAGCCGCATCGATCCGATACTGGTCAGTGACATCGTCCGCTGTTCTCGCGCACCTGATCGCTCCCGTAGGTGCCGATCTCGCGCTGGTGGTGGGTCGCTTCTACTGTGCACGTTCTGGGCGGTTGAAGCCCTTCCTGGTATCACGTTGATACCATGATCGTATGGCGATGACGTTGAGGCTGTCTGAAGACGAGCAAGGCGCGCTTCGAGACCGAGCGGCAGCGGAGGGGATCTCGATGCAAGACGCTGCTCGCCGAGCGATCCGCGACTACGTGGAGCGCTCGGAGCATCGGGCTCGAGTCGCCGTAGCGGCTGGACTGATCACCGACGTGCACGCCGACGCGATCGATCGACTTGGTCGCTGAGCGTCCAGTCGAGTTCCTCGACCTCGATGACTTGCTCGACCTGGCACGAATTCTGCTCGGCGATTCACCGCCAATCCGCGACGTTGGCCTGCTGGCCTCGGCCGTCGCCAGACCACAGACCACCGTCGGTGGCGAAGACGCGTATCCGACGATCTGGCTCAAGGCTGCTGCTCTGCTGCAGTCCGTCGTGGGAAATCATGCCCTCGTCGACGGCAACAAGCGCCTCGGCTGGCTCTCGGCCGCGGTCTTCCTCGAACTCAACGACGCCGGCGTCGCAGCAGCGTCCAACGATGACGTCTACACGTTGGTGATGAGGATTGCCCAGACCGGACTCGCGCTCGAAGACATCGCCGACCGGCTTCGCCACCTCGCTAGCTGACCGACGAACCCGCTCGACTCGTTTCACGTTCTTGCGCACCTGAACGAGCGCGGACGTGCCGATCTCGAGTGGTGCGAAGTACCACTTGGGGCGGGGGTTATGGAGCGGCTGGGTGAGGTGGGAACTTGAGTGAATCGGTCGTCGTGCCGACAACACAGACCCGTCCGCGGACGCGTCTGATTGACTCACCGTGACCGGCCCGTCACGGGTTGTCAACCAACCCTGTCCGCGGATGCGTTTCGCAACCGAAGGTGAACCGATCGGCACCGACCGTCGCAGCCGGTTTCAAGAGTTCGAGAACTTCTCGGCGACTCCGCCCGAGCAATCTCAGACCGCGACGGCAACGTGAATGCCACGCGTTGATATCGCGCACCAGACCGAGCGCGGACGTGCCTGATTGAGTCGAGGGTGCGTTGCGGCGGTTGTCGTAGCGTCGGTGGTGCCGGTCGGCTGGCTCTCTATGTGCCTGCCGCCTGCGGGTTGGCTTTCTAACGAACTGTCAGCCGGTCGGTGCCATTGCCGTGGTGTGGCTCGAAAGAGGCGCGAACAGTTCGGCTCGAATCAGGAGTGCCCACCTCGGTTCCACCCCGCCGAGAGAAAGGCACCTTGCCATGTCCACCATCACGATCGGGATCGACCCTCACAAGGCGTCCCACACTGCGGTTGCGGTCGACGAGTTCGAGACAGTTGTCGACGAGATCCGCATCCGTTCCTGTCCAACCCAAGCCGTGCTGCTGCGAGAGTGGGCTGACGGTTTCCGCGACGGCCGAATCTGGGCGGTCGAGTCCGCCCAGGGTCTCGGCTACCTGCTTTCCCAGCAGCTGATCGCGGCCGGCGAAACGGTGATCGATGTGCCGGCGGTGCGCGCCTCGAGAGTGCGCACGCTCAGCACCGGTCGTTCGCAGAAGAACGACCCCAACGATGCTCGCTCGGTCGCAATCGCAGCACTTCGCGCGAACGATCTGGCCGAGGTGTTGCCCGACGACCACACCCGCATCTTGCGCCTATTGGCGAAACGCCACCGCGACATCGGCAGAGCCAAGAACCGAGAGTGTTGCCGGCTGCACTCGTTGTTGTTGGAGATGTTCCCTGGCGGCGCCGACTTCAAGATGTCATCGATGACCAGGGTCAACGCGATGCTGGACACGTTCACACCGGTCGACTCGATGGGCCGCCAGCGTCTCGAGATCGCACACGACTTCGTCGACGGGATCGATGATCTCAGCGCCCGGTTGAAGACCTCAAAGCGGCGCATCACCGCAGCGGTCAAAGCGTCCGGGACGTCGCTCACCGAGATCTGCGGGCTCGGGCCGATCACGGCTGCGATCATCATTGGCAACACCGGCAACATCGACCGGTTCCCTACTCGGGCTCGCTTTGCGAGCTACAACGCGACCGCCCCGATCGACGCATCATCAGGACCCAAGGTGCGCCACCGCCTGAACCCGCGCGGCAACCGGCAACTGAACTGGGCGATCCACGTCGTCGCGATCAGCCAACTGCGCCACGACACCGCCGGTCGCGCCTTCTACGACCGCAAGATCGAAGAAGGCAAGACCCCCAAAGAAGCCATCCGGGCACTGAAGCGGCGGCTCTCCGATGTCATCTACCGGCACCTCGTCAACGACGCCCGACACCTCGGCGACTGACGATTCAAGTGGGCCCGGGAGGACACCCAGGAACGACTCTGTCTCCAGCGTGACCGGCCTCGCATCCTGAACAGCCGGCTCTTCGGACAAGTCACTTCCCGGACCCGAACATCGACACTACGACCGGCCCAGCCGCCCGGCAAGGGGCCTCGACCCAGCGCGCACGGACACCAGCCAAGACCCCCTTGACAACCAAAGAGGCTTCGCTATCGAGTGGGTCAGTCCCGGTGGGGGTGCCGTTGATATGCGTGGGAGTTCGGGCCGTGGACCTCACGTTTCAGCACGGCCATCGCACCTCGGCTGCAGATGCTCCACCTTTCACGATCAACTGCCACTTCCCAGCTTCCAACGTCACCTGTTCGTTGACACCGTCGATCCCGCGGCCGACGACTGTGCCTCGAAACGGCTGTGTGGTCGACGTCGTCTCCTCGTTGTCGGCTGGGACGCTCCCGCCGGCGGCGATCACGTAGACGGTCTTGCCGGTCTGGATGACGCCGCCGTCGTCCCTTTGGAGTATCAGGTCGACTTGGACTGTTTGGGAGTCTTCGAGGAGTTCGAACGTTGCGCTCCGCTGCCACAGCCCTTCTTGTTGAGTCCATTCCAAGACGACGGGCTCACGGTCGCAGCTCGGGAGTTCGTTGTCGAAGACTTCGTTGCTCAGGTAGATGAGGCCTCCGACGGCCGCCAGTACCGCGATGGCGCCAAGAAGCGCAGTCGTTCCGACGACGACTGCAACTGATTTCCATCGGCGCTGCAATGATCGCTCGGTCACGTCCCCATCATGCTCGTCGAGGTCCAGCCCCGACCGCTTCCGTCAACGCGACGGCTCAAGACGCGAGCACTCTGGAGCAGGTCGCCGCACCCAGTCGTGCCGATCTCGCGCGGTGGTCTTGGTCCTCGGGCGACGCGCGTTTCCGAGCGGCCCCAGTGGCACGTTGGCTGATCGTGCGAAGCTTGGATGGTGGAGAACGATGTCGGCGATGAGTTGCTCGCGCTCTCAGGAGGCGATCCGTTCGCCGACGTGAGAGCGCGTAGCGAGTCCCATCAGCGCGGGCACGGTTGCGGGCTGCACAACGCTGGTGGACCGCAGATGCACCTTGTTGCATCCCTGGGGCGCCTCATCGCTCCAGCGTCGATCCTCGACCTCGGATGTGGGCTCGGCTACTCGACACTGTGGCTGGCGTCGATCGTTGAGCCCGGTGGCCGTGTCATCGGGATCGACGACGATCCCGACCACGTCGGCGAAGCCACTGCCATCGCCGATGAGCTCGGCTACGCGGGTCTGGTGGAGTATCGGTGCGGCCGGGTCGCCGACGTGCTCGGCGACATCAACGAGCCCGTGGACATGATCCATGACGATGCGTGGTTCGCAGCGAGACCGGCGCATCTCGACGCCATGGTTGGCCTGATCCGGCCCGGGGGACTGCTGACGATGGTCAACTGGTTCTTGCTCGTCGACGCGATCACCGGCTCGCCTCGCAACGACTGGGAGAGCTTCGCAGGTGAGGGCTGGGCCGCAGCCACGACCCAGTACGCGGACGACCTGGCCGCCCGTTCCGATCTCGACATCACCTGGCTCCAGAATCCCCCGATCGCATTCGCGATACGGCTGTAGCGTCCCCGCGAATCTCGAGCAGGTCACCGCTCGCAGTCGTGCCGATCACGAGCGGGCCATCTGGGCGAAGCCGAGGGTTGATATGCGCTCCCACGGGAGACCGTCGTCGACCGGGAATCGAGAACGCCGTGTGCCCAGAGCGCGAAACTCGTGGGTGACGAGCTTCAGTCGATTGCTCTCGTCAGGATGATCTCGGCGGTTCGTTGCGGCCAGTCTCGTGGTGGGGTGGTTCCTGCGACTGCGTAGGCGTACCAACTGCCGGTGCACATGGTGACGAGCAGTTGTTGTGTCGGTCGGTCGGCACGGATGGTCCCGTCGGTGGCGGCTGCGGCGATGATCGCTGCGATTCGCGTGCGGCGGGGGGGAGGACTGTCAGATCCCCGGTGTAACTGGTCTGGCCTGAAACGCTGAGCCGAATGGTTCGGCCGGAAGGACAGACAATGACAGACCATGATGTGGCGGTGGCGACACCGTCCAACGACGACAGCCAGGAGCGACCGGACAGGTCGATCGCGGAGCAGCTCGTTGATCAAGCGCGAGCAGACGGGGTCGATCTCGTCGGGCCTGGCGGGTTGTTGAGCAACCTGACCAAGCAGGTTCTCGAGACCGGGTTGGAGGTGGAGATGGAAGAACATCTCGGCTACGAAAAGTACGCCGCCGAGGGCCGCAACGGGGAGAACTCACACAACGGGACTCGGTCGAAGACGGTGATCACCGAGGTCGGCCCGGTCGACCTCGATGTGCCACGCGATCGTGACGGAAGCTTCGAGCCGAAGACGGTGAAGAAGCGCCAGCGGCGCCTCGACGGCGTGGACTCGATGGTGATCTCGCTCACCGCGAAGGGCCTCACGACCGGCGAGGTCGAAGCTCACCTGATG
This sequence comes from Ilumatobacteraceae bacterium, assembly GCA_963695475.1. Taxonomy (GTDB): domain Bacteria; phylum Actinomycetota; class Acidimicrobiia; order Acidimicrobiales; family Ilumatobacteraceae; genus Ilumatobacter_A. The sequence goes on along the minus strand of CAVOHA010000025.1, from coordinate 107,203 downwards.
GAGGTCTATTCGACCGAAATCAGTCGGGAGACGATCTCGAAGATCACCGACCGGGTCCTCGACGAGATGGCGGACTGGCAGAACCGGCCCCTCGACCGCGTCTATCCGGTGATCTTCATCGACGCCCTCGTCGTCAAGATCCGTGACGGCCAAGTCGCGAACCGGCCCGTCTACGCGGCGATCGGCGTCACCGTCGACGGCAAACGCGACATCCTCGGGCTCTGGGTCGGCACCGGCGGCGAAGGAGCCAAGTACTGGCTGCAGGTGCTCACCGAGATCAAGAACCGCGGTGTCGAGGACGCGTGCATGGTCGTGTGCGACGGGCTCAAAGGCCTGCCCGAATCAATCGAAGCGACCTGGCCGTTGGCGATTGTGCAGACCTGCGTGCTGCACCTGATCCGCATTAACCGGCCCTCGGGGGTGGGGTCAAGTGATCGTCTGGCGTTCGATGGTTTTGAGGTGGTGTTCGAGGTGTCCGGCGGTGCGTTCGTGGCGGCGGCTTCGCTGGTCCAGCCGCGTTGCTCGGCGTCGTCGCGTAGGGCTCGGATGTCGTCGAGTTGCTCGACGATGTGGCCGTGATGTTCGGGGTCGGGGACGTAGTTGTCGCATTGCTCGCAGATGTTCGAATAGGCGCAGGCGCCTGCGATCGGGTCGCGTGAGCAGAACCCGTGAGCGACGCGGGTCTTGATCATCTCGGTGTGGAGCCAGTCGATCTTGGCGGGGATCGCCGTGGTCCGACCGGCGGGGATGACGAAGAGCGGACGCCGGGCTCGGACGGTTCGCATGGCAGTGTCGTATGCGGCTCGGACGGTGGGTGAGGCGACTTGCGCGTAGCGCAAGGTCATCTCCGGGGTGACGTGGCCGAGCAACGCCATGAGGGCGGGCAGTGACATGCCGGCGTTGACGAGTTCGGTGCCGAAGGTGTGGCGAAGTTGGTGTGGCACGACGCGCAGGGGTTGGCCGCCAGCGGCGGTGAGTCCGGCGGTCTGGACGGCTTGCTGGAGGCCTCGGCGGATGCGATGCGCGCTGGGGCGGCGTCCGCGTTCGGTGAACACGAAGTCGCAGACGCGACCGTCGCGCGGGTTGATCATTGGTCGTTGCTGGTCTCGGTTCGTGATCCAGGTGTCGAGCGCGGCGAGCGGTCCGGGGTCGAGTGGGACCATGCGTTCGGTTCCGAGTTTGCCGATCGGGACTTTGAGCCAGGTGCCGTGTTGGCCGAAGGTGACGAGGCAGTCGAGTTCGAGGTCCAACAGTTCGCCGATGCGCATGCCGGTTGCTCGCAGGACGATGATCCCGGTCCGGGCGAAGTTGTCGTCGAGGTCGTTGACGGCCGCCATCAGGTCACGGTCGATGTCGGGCGGGAGAGCCCTTGGGAGGGGTTCGGGTAGTCGTGGAAGATCGGCGAGGAAGAACACTCGGCGGTTGGGTTGGCTGGCCCATCCCCACTCGGCGATGTCTTCGAAGAAGACGCGCAGGTCGACGATGTCGTGATGGAATTGGGTGGCTGACACGGTGCGACCTCGCCCGTTGTTGCCGCGGCATGGTCGGGTGCGGGCCCACGCGATGAACGGTTCGATGTGACGGGTCCGGTCGAGTTGATCGAGCCGGTCGATGTCGGGGTGATGCTCAGCGAGCCAGCCGCACAGCACCCGGATCGATTTGATGCGCATCTGCACCGTTGAAGGTCGCAGCACCGTGGCGATCGTCTCGGCGTAACGAACGACCTCTCGGGCGATGTCGGGTTGGGTGATCTTGGCGGCGTGTTCGGCGGCGTTCAACGCGGGTGGCTGTCCGAAGCGTGGCGCGACGTGGCAGATGCCGAGCTGGAAGCAGACGTGATGGAAGGAGAACAGTCGGGTCTTGAGCCGGGTGCGCGCTGACGGCGTGACTCCCGGGCTGCGATCAAGTTCGGCGAAGATCGCGTCGAAGTCGTCGTCGACGAGTTCGTCGATCGTTTTGCCAGCCCACACACAGATCATCGACGCCGCCAGGATCACGACCTGGCGGGTCCAGTTCGGGCTCCATCCCAACCCGAGCGCGGCCTGCTCGACGCGGGTGACGTCGTCGCGATGTGAGCTGGTCCAGACCGATGCCAGGTCGCAGCCCGGCGGTTTGGTCAGCAACAACTCGAGATCGGCGTCGAGTCGCCGGGAGACGAACAGCCACGTCATCAACGGCCATGCCTTCACCCGATGCAGATCAGCCAACCGGGCCGCTGTTGGTCGTTGCATCCACACGTCGAGATCCGGGTGAGCGACCATGAAACGGCGGGCCCGATAGACCCGGTCCCGACGTGCGCCCAGTGTGATCGGCAACGTCGCGACGTGAGCTTCATAATCGGCCAACACATCGACCGGGCGATCAACGACGACGAGCGCGGGGATCATCGTTGCGCCGCCCGCGCTCTCGACCACTCCGCTGCGATCGTCTCCGCCGATGGGTGCACATACGCGGCAGTGGTCTCGGCGTGGGCGTGGCCCATCAGATCGCGCAGCACCAACAGATCGATCCCTGCAGCAGCGAGTTCGGTCCCGAACGTGTGCCGCAACCGATGCGGGCGCACCCGTTGCGCCCCCGAACGAGCCCGATGAGTTCGGAACACGCGCCGCAGCCCGGCCTCGGTCATTGCCTGACCAGTTGTCGGCCCACGCAACACCACGAAGCACTCCGGAGTCGACAAACCGGCCGGGCGCTCCAAACGAAGATACGAACTCAGCTCGGTGAAGAACGCCCGATCGACCGGAACCGTTCGCTGCTTGCCGCCCTTGCCAACAACGGTCACCTGACGCATCCCGACATCAACATCTGCGAGTCGCAACGTTCGGATCTCCGACGCGCGTAGACCGCCCAGCAACATCAACAACACCGCCGCCCGATCTCGATGCCGGTCCAGGTCAGCCAAGAACACCGCCACCTCATCGGCAGGCAAGCTCTCCGGCAACGGCCGGGACTGACGCACCAGACGGCCGTCAGCGCGAGGCCGACGGCCCGCGACATGGCCCAACAACCCGCGGCGCACCTGGCGCAACCCGCCCGAGCGTCGAGGAGACGGCACAGGATTCTGCACGACCTCGCCGCTCATCACCGCGAAGTCGAACAACCCGCGCACCGCCGCAACGCGACGGTTCATCGTCGAGGGCGCAGCACCACGGGGCTCCTGCAACCGCACGACCCGCCGGCCCGCTGTCACCGTTGGAGCCGACTGCCACGCCAACCAATCGAACAGATCCATCGACACCACATCAGCGAACGAGATCGACCGGTCCTCGAGGAAGCGGGCGAAGTTCAACACGTCAAACGCGTACGCCCGAACCGTCTTCGACGAGAATTCTCGAACCTCCAGATGCGCCAACCAACGATTCGCCAACTCGACGACTTCAGCGTCGCCCACGAGCCGATGCCTGCCCTCCACGACCAGCACACGCAAACCCATCAGGGCCTCCTCCGACGAAGTCTCCACCCCCAATCGGCACCACGCGCGGACCCTCAAGCCACCGACCAGAAGACCGGCTCCGAGGGCCGGTTAACGGAGAACACCTTCCGCCTCGCCAGCCGCGCCGACTGGGACAAGATGGCGAAGGATCTGCGGCCGGTCTACACCGCGGTCAACGAAGCCGACGCCGCTGGCCGGCTCGACGAGTTCCACACCATTTGGGGAACCAAGTATCCGGCGATCAAGGGCCTGTGGTCGTCGGCGTGGGCAGAGTTCGTGCCGTTCTTGGACTACTCGCCTGAGATCCGGCGGGTGATTTACTCGACCAACGCGATCGAGTCGCTGAACGCCAGGTTCCGGCGAGCCACACGAGCCCGCGGGCACTTCCCGAACGAGCAAGCAGCGTTGAAGTGCCTCTACCTCGTCGTCAGATCCTTGGATCCGAAGGGCACCGGCCAGGAGCGCTGGATGAACCGCTGGAAGCCCGCCCTGAACGCCTTCGCCATCACCTTCGAAGGCCGCCTCTTCTGAGGCTCTACGATCACCATCAACAACAATGAGCCAGATCAGTTACACCACTCGTCTGACAGTCCCCCCGTCAGGCGTTGTGATGGCCGCGGTCGGCGAGCAGTTCTGCGATTACGAACCGAACGCCCAGCCCGTGGCCTCACCCGTCGTGAACACGGCGCCGGCATGACCGGTGCCGATCGTCGATTCGCCGAACGCCATCGCAGGGAGTGTGTCCTGTCCGTACCAGACCTGCCCGAGGTGCGATGGCCAGCCGAGGCCGATGAACATGCGCCCGAGGTTGCTTCCGGCGAACGGCCAGATGGCGTCGGGTCCCTCGCCGGGTGCGCCGATGACGATGTCGTCGGTCGACTCGGCGTTGAACCAGCCTGCAGCGAGTGCGGCTCCGAAGTAGTCGTCCTCCTCGAGCTGATCGCCGACGTTGAGCCCCTGGTGGTAGGTGTGCGACTTCTTCCAGGTGATGCCGCTCGGTTGGCGCGTCGTCATGCGGACGCTGACAGCGCCGGCGTCGCTCACCCCGTTCACGTCTTCGAGTGGTGCGCCGATCGCGAGGTCGTCCGCGCCGTCTCCGTTGAGGTCGGGAGCGGCGAGGGCGTGACCGAACCGATCACCGGGCTCCGAGACCCAGCCGACGTCGCCCTGATCGAACGCGTCGCCGAGGACGGCGACGGGTCCGTTGATCGTTCCGGCCGCAACGAAGACCGCTCCCGCACCCGCCACCCGGTTGTTGGGTGACATGAAGTTGGGAGCGCCGATCGCCACGCCGTCGAACCCGTTGCCGTTGAAGTCGCCGACAGCGAGGCTGTACCCGAAGTCCTCGTGGTCGTCTGCGCTGGCGATGCCGAAGCTCGATGCATGGAGGACACCGACGAGATGCGTCGCGTCCGAAAGGACGTAGACGCGCCCCTGCTCGCCGTCGTGCAGCGTGCCAGGGGCCCCGACGACGAGATCGTCACCCCCGACAGCTCCCATCTTGCCGGCCCCGAGCGCCTCACCGAACCGTGCGGTTCCGAGGTTGTCGCCCGGCGACGCGGAGCCGCTGAGTACATGGGCGTCCAGGATCATGCCGATGGGGCCGGACAGGATGGCCACGCTGCCGCCGACGCCTGCATCCTGGTCGCCGGGCGCCCCGACCGCGAGGTCGTCGTTGCCGTCGCCGTTGAAGTCCCCGGCCACGATCGCGGCACCGAACTTGTCGAGCTTGTCCTGATCGGCGAACGCTCCGAAGCCGCCGTTGTTCTGCGTGAACCATCGCGGCTCGCCGGTGATGCCGAGGTCGCGCGCTCCATCGAAGATGTAGAAGCGCCCGACGTCGACGTCACCGGCGTTGGCGTTGGTGCCGTACGAACCCGGCGCTCCCACGGCGAGGTCGTCGACGCCATCGGCGTTGAAGTCGCCACACGCCAGGCTCGAGCCGAAACCGCGGGCGAACTCGCCGTCGGCCCCGCTCGGCTGGATCATCTCGGCGCCGTCGATGAGAAAGCCACCGCCGCCGGGCTGGCGGTTGTAGTTGACGATCACCGCGCCGTTCGGCATCTCGCCGGGCGCACCGGTCGCGAGGTCGCCTCGCCCGTCGCCGTCGAAATCGCAGCGGAGTTCGGGAAGCGGGGTTCCCGCGTCCGCTGGAGCAGCCGAGAGCACGACCGGTACGACGGCCGAACACAATGATGCGACGGTCAGTGCGACGCCGATTCGGCGGCTGCGGGGTGTTGAGAAGAGATGGCACATGGCAGGGTCCTTTGCTGGAAGTGGTTACCCGTCCAGAGCCGCCACGCCGCGAGGACTTGCACAAACTCGGCGACCTATCTCCCATGAGCCGGTGACGCAGGAAACAGTCGAGGTGACCCGCTCAGCAACGAGCGGGCCTCCAGCCCCAGACTTTGCATCCCGGCGAACCACCTTCTGGATCGACGGGGAATTGTCGGTCTGTCGGACTGACGGAGTGGTTCGGGTGCCGCTGACGAGGCTCGGCCCGGCGATCCGTCGCTCGGGGCATTTCTTCGGTACCTGACGAGATTGGACCGACGGGGTCCGGCTCGATGGACGATAGTTCGGTCATGAGGACAGGTTCCGAGCAGGCGGCTGGCGGCAGGTGCCGCCGTTGCGTGCGCTCGAGGACGTCTATCGCTCCAACGTTCAGCTTGTCTACGGCTACGCGGTGGCGCGGCTCGGGCGAGCCGAAGGAGAAGACGTCACCGGCGAGGTGTTCCAGGCTGCTGCGCTTGCGTTCGCCGAAGGGCGGGCGGATCACGTCACGCCGCCCTGGTTGATGGCGGTGACGCGCAACAAGGTGATCGATCGCTGGCGGCGCGCCGAGCGACGGATGGCCAAGGCGCACCTGCTGGAACAGGCTGGCGAGGTCGTGGGTCCGCTCGAGCTGTCGCTCGACCGGGAGCGGCGCGATCAGGTTCTCGACGCGCTGTCGAAGCTGAACAACCGGCATCGCATGCTGCTCGTGCTGCACCATCTCGAGGGGCAGTCGGTGGCGGAGATGGCCGACGATCTCGGCGAGAGCGTGCGCGCGGTCGAGTCGGCGTTGGCTCGGGCTCGGCGGCGGTTCCGCACGATCTACGAACGGAGGGTGGCGTCATGACCGACGACCGACGCCCCGACATCGACGACCTGATCTCGCTCGTCGAAGTTCCCGGACCGCTCCCCGATGGTGTCGAGGACGCGCTGTGGGAGTCGACGGCCGAGCTCTACGAACGGCAGGTCAGCGCCCCGAAGCTCTACGAACAATGGAACGGCGCCTCGGAGCACGAGTCGGAGACGGAGGTCATCGTGTTGTCACCCGAACGGAGCGAGCCCGTCCGCGGTCGACGTAGCTGGCTGTTTGCAGCCGCCGCAGCACTCGTGGTGGTCCTGACCATCGGGCTCTCCGTGGTGTCGCGATCAGACGACAGAGAAGAGCCCGCAACAACGCAGGTTCCTCCCCCGACCGTGCCCCCGACCGCGCCCCCGACGGTGGTCGGTGAGGAGTATCTCGGGATTGTGTGGGAGAGCGCCGCCGATCCGCAGCGTGTGAACACCAGCCAAGAACGGCCGGAGCTGGTCGCCGGCCCCTTGAGCGCACGAGTCGACGCATTCGTGATCACCCCGGGGCCCGACGAATCGCCGTTCTGTGCCGACGCTGTCGAAGGGGCGACCGGCCCGGACGGCCAGCTACTGGATCTGCCCGAGGTCACGTCGTGCTTGATCATCGACTGGCAGTTCGACGTCAGCGAGGAGGCGGGCGGTAGATCTGGCATGAGCGCGCTAGAGGCTGTGACTGCGGACGGTCTTCAGGTCCCGTCGCTCACGCTCGACTTCCCGGGCGCTCCCCCGGGAGGTTCGAATTCCGGCTCGGTGATCTATCCGAATCTCGGACCGGGATCACAGATCCCTCTGGGCTACGAGGTCAATCTTGCAGACGGAGGAATCATCTTCGAGCGATGGGAAGTCGTCGTGCCGGACGCCTTTCAGCCCATCGACTGGTTCGAAGACGACACCTGACGGTTCAAACGGCCGTCCCTCGTTCAGCTCGCCTGACGAAGTGCTGAGTGTTCCCAAAGAAGGAGAGAAATCATGACAAAGGCAACACGAGTAGGCGGAGCGATCGCTGCGGTCTGTCTCGTCACGGTCGCAGCGTGCAGCAGCGACGGCGACGAGGCGACGTCGCAGAGCGCATCGACAGGCGCTCCGGTGACGGACGTCGACGGTGCGAGTGACGAATCAACGACGACGGAGCCACCTGAGACGCCGCCCAGCACCGACGCGCCGACGACCGAGCCCGCTGTGACCACCGAGTCTGCGACGGTGGTCGGCGAGGAGTATCTCGGTATCGTGTGGGAGAACGACGCCGATCCGGAGCTCGTGAACACGACCGAGGGACAGCCGGAACTGGTCGACGGCCCCTTGAGCGCACGAGTCGACGTATTCGTGATCACCCCGGGGCCCGACGAATCGCCGTTCTGTGCCGACGCTGTCGAAGGGGCGACCGGCCCGGACGGCCAGCTACTGGATCTGCCCGAGGTCACGTCGTGCTTGATCATCGACTGGCAGTTCGACGTCAGCGAGGAGGCGGGCGGTAGATCTGGCATGAACGCGCGAGAGGCTGTGACTGCGGACGGTCTTCAGGTCCCGTCGCTCACGCTCGACTTCCCGGGCGCTCCCCCGGGAGGTTCGAATTCCGGCTCGGTGATCTATCCGAATCTCGGACCGGGATCACAAATCCCTCTGGGCTACGAGGTCAATCTTGCAGACGGAGGAATCATCTTCGAGCGATGGGAAGTCATCGTGCCGGACACCCTCCAGCCCATCGACTGGTTCGAAGACGACACCTGAGCTGACCGAGGCCACGCCTGCTGCAGACCGGATCGGAATCCTGCACGACGCGTTGGTTGCCCTCGCACCAGGGGCGAAGACGCTCCTCATAGCGATGTGATCCGACAGGATCCGGTGGTGACGATGGCCCCGACGAGGCCAATATTGACAAGAGTCGATCAGGACGGTGCAAATCGTCGAAGCGTGCCGCAGGTTCGTGAGCGGTCTGATCTCTGCCTACCGCGCAGATGGGATGTGCAACGCTCGCCCCATGAGCGATGACTTCTACTGCGACGAGGCGATCAGCGGACGAACCACCGTCGATGTCGTGATCGAGACCGACGAAGTCCTGGCGTTCCATCACACCCGGCCGTTCTGGCCGGTACACATCGTCGTGGTGCCGAAACGCCACGTGCCCTCGCTCACCGACCTCGGGGACGCCCCCGACCAACTGCTCACGAACGTCTTGGACGTTGTTCGCCAAGTCGCAACTGACGTCGAAGCTGAGTACGGCGCATGTCGCACGACCGTCTCGTCACCGCCGGTGCTCTCAAACGACGTCACGCCCGTTCCCTGAAGAATCGGACCGATCGTCGCGATGGCTATTCGATGTCGAGGGTTGTACTCGGTGACCTCGATGCGGAACCTCCCCACGAACGTGCTCGACACTCGTGAACAGCGGCACGGCGACGACCACAGACCGACCTGAGGTCTGGCAGTGGAAATCGTCTCGACAGGCCACGATTGCTGAGACGATCTGATCGGGCTTCGCGATCAGCGGGAACAGGCTGCCCAACGCCTCCGCGATCTCATTGCCGACGGGCTCGCGTCGGGCGAGGGGCGCGAAGCAACCAATGACGTGATTGCCGAGCTGCGCGAGCGAGCGCTCGGCACCGACGTGTGACGCGTACGCAGCGATCACCGCACTGGATGCGATCGGACGGATGCCCCGGGTTGGGTCGCCGCGGGTGGGCGAGGTGTGCGGGATCGATGGCCTGCGTGGCCGCCGTATCGCGACCTTCCCGTGCGGCTGGTTCTACTTCGCCAGCGGCGATCGCGTCGATGTCGTCCGGCTACTCGCCGACGCACAAGACATCGCAGTCGTCCTCGCTGACATCGATCAGGAGTAGCGACCGAACGTGCCGATCCTGAGCACTCTGTCGATGGAATTTCAGTGCACATCCTGCGCGGGGCGGGCGTGCTCTGGGACGTGTCTCGAGACCATTGACTTCGGACCTCCCTCACAGAGGCGCTCTGCGTACCAGCCATGTGAGACAGCATGAGGTTGGACGCTGCGACGCGCTCGATGCTCGAGTGGAGTGCCCGGTGGCCGTTCGCGAGCAACTCCACGATGCGGTGGGGGCACCTCGAACGCACCGCCTTGCAGTTGCCCCAACCTCTGCTATGTCCGCCCCCTGACACTCGGTGAGCGGTGTTGTCGTGACGCCATAAGCCAGCCGTAAGCGCGAGGGCGGAGGCTGCACGAGCAACAACGCAGCACCCAACCGAAAGGCGAGCGACGTGAACACCGACGACACGCACATGACCAACCGACTCGACACAGCAAGGACCCGACGATCATCTTCGCGTCGAACAGCACGACGACTCACACCGCTGATCGTGGTCGCCCTGCTCGGCGCCGCCTGTTCGAGCGACGACGACGCATCCTCGACGACCGACGAGCCGGTCGACACCGCAGCGACCACCGAGCCGTCAGCGCCGACGGACACCGCGGAGCAACCCGAGACAACCGACGCCCCGGCCACCACGGAGGTGGAGGTGGCAGCCACCGTTGCGGAGACGACCACCACCGAAGCGCCGGCGCCGACGGAGCCGTTCGACGTCTCGCTGGCCACCCTCGTGGGCGCCCCGGCGGCGACCAACTCGATGAACGGCACCAGCATCTCACCGATCGACGGCAACCTCTACGTCGCCAGCGTCGGCGGGACCGAGATCACGATCCACGACCCCGAGACCGGGGAGATCCTCGACCGGCTCGGGCCCGACCAGGGCGTCAACGGCCCCGACGACGTGTTCATCGCCGACGACGGCACCGTCTACTGGACCGACCTCCTGGCCGGCAACGTCGGCATGATCTCACCGGACGGCACGACCACGACACAGCTCGTCGGACCCGGCGTCAACCCGATCACGATGTCCGACGACGGTCGGCTCTTCGTTGCTCGCGTCTTCCTCGGCGACGGGCTCTACGAACTCGACCCGATGCTCGTTTCCGATCCGATCCCGCTCGACGAGACCCTCGCCGGGCTCAACGCCTTCGACTTCGGTCCCGATGGTCAGCTGTATGCACCGTCGTTCTTCACCGGCGACGTGGTGCGTATCGACGTCGATGCCGACGTGATCGCCCCCGAAATCGTCGCCTCGGGCTTCGGCGTCCCATCGGCGGTGAAGTTCAACTCTGCCGGTGAACCACACGTGGTGGACCTCGCCGGGGGCACGGTGTCCAAGCTCGACCTCGCTACCGGGGACAGCGAGGAACTCCTGCAGATCGACGCCACGATCGACAACATCGCCATCGATGCCGACGACCGCATCTTCGCCATCGCCGGCAGCGACAACCAGGTCCACCGCATCGACGGCGACCAGGTCACGGTGCTCGGCGAGGCCGGGTTCGGGCTTCCGGGCGGCGTTGCGGTCAGCCCCGACGGCACGGTCTGGGTCGCCGATTTCTTCGCCATGCAAGGCTTCAGCGAGGCCGACCCGACCACACCTGCGACCTCGTTCTACGACCGTTTCGCTGCACCCGGCGAGGCATTCGCCGGCGCGGCAAGCGTGTCGGCCGACGGCGACAACCTGATCATCACGAACGCCTTCTCCGGGTCGGTCCAGGTCCTCGACCCGGCAACCGGCGACATCATCGAGGACGTACGCGATGTCGTGTTCCCGGTCAACGCCATCCGATACGGCGACCGACTCGTGGCGGCACAAGCCGGTGGCGGCAACGTCGTCAACGCCAACGATCTGACCGACGTGCTGATCGGTGACCTGGCGATCCCGTTCGGCCTGGCGACCGACGGCACCACCCTCTACGTGGGCGACTGGGCCACCGGCAACATCTGGGCGGTCGACGAGACCGGTCCCCGAATCCTCACGGAAGGTCTGGCACAGCCCGAGGGAATGGCCGTCGACGACGACCGGCTCCTCGTCGTCGAGACCGGCACACAGCAAGTGATCGCGATCGACCTGGCGACTGGCGACACCTCACCCGTGATCACCGGCCTCGACTTCTCGGCACCTGTCGTCGAGGGCTTCCTGCCGACCGGCATGCTGTCCGACGTCACCATCGGCCCCGACGGAGCGATCTACGTCTCCGACGACGGCGTCAACTCGGTCTATCGATTCGAGCGCTGACCGCCGGAGGTCCTGCACAAGACCCGCAGCCGGGCAACCTCGTATCTGCCTCCCATCGGTGGGTTTCGGTTCATCACGTTCGCCATTCCACCGGACGGGTCCCACGACTTCCCCGACGATGTGGAGAGCGCCGTCGAGGAGGTCGAGGACCCGGGAATGCACACCACCGACACCACCGACTTCGACATCGTCCGCTCGGGGCAGGTCGTGCTCGAATTGGACGATGGCGCCGAGGTCACCCTCTCCGCCGGGGATGTCGTGATCCAGAACGGCACCCGACACCGATGGCACAATCGCAGGACCGAGACAGCCGTCTTGGCCGGCGCGATGACGGGCGCCCGCCGGGCCTGAGTCGTTCGATCAGCCGGCGGCCATCCGCTCCGCGGCTTTTCTCGCCTCGACCGCGGCGACGTCCATCGTGAGGCCTGAGCCATCGTCGATGGCCTGCCGCCGCTGTTCGTCGCTCAACTGGGACGCAACCCAGACCGGGAGTTCGGGGTTGCGGGTCAGCCGGGCAAACGGTGGGCGTCCGGCCGAACTGACCGCCGCCCACAACCGCTCGGAGGTGTACGGCTCCATGCGAAGCATGGCGAGCATCACACCGATCACTTCGACCCCGTGCCACACCCAGTGCGGTGATCGGACTCGGACCATTCGTTCGATCATCTCGACGGCGAGCGGGCCCGCTCGATGCGGGTCGCCGTCGTAGCAATGCTGGAGCGCCATGAACATCTGCCCCTCGGCGATCGTGTGCTGGTTGTTGGAGGCGAGCGCGATGCGATACAGCTCCTCCTTGTTCTGGCGCGCCTCGTCGCCGAGCGAGTCGGCCATCATGGCGGACCGCATCTGCCGGGCGTACACGCGCAGCGTCGGGTTTCCGTACTCGTCGGCGGACTCGACACCATCGGGGTCGCGAGTGCGGAATTTCCCGAGGACGAGCAGCGCCGGGTCGCCACACTCCTCGGCCGCAGCCTTCAGGAGCGGACCCCACTGCTCACCGCTCGGATCCCGAAACATGCGAAGGCAGTAGACGACGGCGCGCATCCACGGGTCGTCAACCGACGCGTCGAGCGCGTCGAGAATCGCGTCGCACTCCTCGATCTGGTCGAGATGCGCAAAGTGGGCTGCAGCGGCAGCGGCCACCCCGGGGGCATCGGCCGGCGCGAGCTCGAGCCGACGAAGCACATCGACGGCCCAATCCCCCGGCGTGACGAATCCCAGCATCGACACGGCCACAGCCATCGGCGCCATCACCCGGTCGAGGAGCTCGACATCGGCGCGCTCGGTCGCCAGCCTGACGACCTCTCGAACGTGAGGAAGCTCGCCGTGGACGCGGTCCCACCACTTCGCCTCGTCCGGCCCGCACAATCCCGCGGCTCCCTCGATCGCGAAGGCGGCAAAATGGTCGATGTAGCGCTGCTGCGCCGAGCTGAAAGCTCGAACGTAGAGGTGTTGCCTGATCGGTTCGAGGACACGGAAGCGGGCGCGCCCGTGATCCCGGCTGAGGAGGTGATGCTCGACGAGTTCGCCGAGGTGTGCGACCACGTCGGCGTCGCTGGTGTCGTCGGTCGAGAGCACGGCTTCGGCGCTCTGGAGGTCGAAATCGCTGACGAACACCGTCGACCGGACGAGCGTCTCGCGCGCTTCCGACGAGAGTTGGTCGAGTGACCATTCGAGCGCCGTCGCCAGATCGGCGTGGGACCGCGAACCGTCTCCGGCACGCGTCGCTGCCGCGCGCGCCAGTAGACCGGGTTGATCGGCGAGGCGCCCCGCAATTTCGCGCGGAGAGAGCGCCCGAGTCCGGGCCGCTGCGAGTTCGATCGCGAGCGGATAGTTGTCGAGGACGGCGCACAGTTCCTCACACTCCTCGTCGGAGAACGGGCCTGCGCCGACTTCGGCGATGCGCGCGTCGAGCAGTTCGTGGGCGGCGTGGTCGGGGAGCCGGTCGAGCGCGACGACCGACTCGTTGGCCAGGCCGAGCCGAACCCTGCTCGCCGCCACGATCGCCGTCGACGGGGCACCGGTCGCGAGGTCCTCGACGAAGCGGCGCGCACTGTCCGCAACGTGCTCGCAGTTGTCGAGCACGACGAGCGTCGACCGGTGTGCGAGATAGCTCGCGATCGTTGCCGTGAAGGTGGTGTCCGGCTCATGCCCCAGCCCCATCGCATCGGCCACCGCAGCAGCGACCTCATCCGATTCATCAGGCAACGGCGCGAGGTCGACCACCCACACGCCATCGGCGGCAACCGCATCACCCTGACAACGTCGTGCCACCGCACTGACACAGCGGCTCTTGCCGATCCCGCCCGTCCCGACCGCGGTCACGACGCGCCCGGGCTCGATCGAGGCGACGATCGCCTCGACCTCGGGACGATCGACGAAGACGTTCGGCTCGGACCGGAGATTGTCGGTCACGAGCGAGGCACCGACCACGAGCCCGGGTGCGGCCGGCACGCTCGCCGCGTCGAGGGCCGGATCCTGATCGAGGGCCGGATCCTGATCGAGGATCTGGCGGTGGAGCGCGCTGAGCTCGGGACCGGGATCGATGCCCAGTTCCTCGACGAGGAGCTCGCGGGTTCGCCGATACACCGCGAGCGATTCGGTCTGGCGACCGGACCGATACAGCGCCCGCATGTGCAGCGCGCGGATGTCCTCGCGGTACGGATGCTCCTCGGCGAGCTGCTCCGCATCGACGCAACACGCACGGTGTTGGCCGAGCCGGAGGCGGGCGTCGAGCACCACCAGCTGTGCTCGCACGCGGAGCTCGTGCAACACGACGACCTGCACCCGAAGGGACTCGATGTCGAGTTCTTCGGCCATCGGCGTGCCGCGCCACAGGGCCAGCGCGGCCACGCCGGCGTCGACGGCGCCGGACGGATCGGCCTCGACGCTGCCCTCGGCCACGCCGACGAGGCGTTCGAACTCAGCGGCGTCGACGGTGACGCCCTCGGAGCACAGGGTGTAGCCCGTTGCGGTCGCACGAACCTCGCAACCCGGACCCAATGCGCTGCGCAGCTGTGACACCTTCACCTGGATGGCATTGCGGGCGCTCTTCGGTGGACGATCACCCCACATCGCTTCCGAGAGGGTGTCGACTCGAACGACGTCGTCGAGGTGATGTGCGAGTGCAACGAGGACCGCCTGCGACTTCGGGCCGCCGAGTTCGAGCGGTTCACCGCCTCGGGTGGCCTCGAGCAGGCCCAGCACGCTGATGCTCACCCCAGTTGGCTCGCCACCCGTCACGGGAGCAGTATCGCACAGCACCCTCCGCTGCCGTCCGCCTTCCGAACCGTTCGCCTGAAGTGGCCCCCAGGATCCCGCACGACGCGATGCAACGATCAACGCACCGGCCCGGTCGACAACTTTCTGCAAGACGGAGAGACGAGCGTGCTCTGGAAGGGTATGAACAGACAGCTCATCTCCGTCCTCACAACCACTGCAGCTGCCGCAGCCTCACTCTTCATTGCAGCGGGCACCAGCCACGCTGACTTCAGTCCGGCTGCTCCCGGTTTCGACCGAACGGTCAAGACCGATGACGAGCCGGAACGGCCCACCGGCGAAGCTCCAGACACGTTCATCGTCAAGACCACAGGGCCAATCGAGGCGTGGCTGTGCAATGTGAACATCGGCGGCGATGTGGATTGCTTCTGGGTGGCAGACCCTCGGTGACGGATTCCGGGCCACCCTCGTTGGACTCTGGGAGCAAGGTGATCACACCCCGATGGGCGTTCAGATCCGGTTCACGACGGTGATCACCGTTGGTCGTCGAGGTGGGCAGCCATCGCGTGGAACCCGCCGTCGACGTGCAGGATCTCGCCGGTCACCATCCGCGCCATGTCCGACAGCAGGAAGATCGCGGCGTCGGCGACCGGGGCGGCGTCCTCGGCGTCCCACACCATCGGCGATTGGTGCTCCCATGCCGATGTCAGTCGATCGAATCCCTTGATCGCTCCGGCGGCACGAGTGTGGAGCGGCCCGGCGGCGATGAGATTCGACCGAACAGCCCGCGGGCCGAGATCACGTGCGACGTAGCGATTGGTCGATTCGAGTGCCGACTTGCACACGCCCATCCAGTTGTAGTTGGGCCACGCCCGCTCGGCGTCGAAGTCGAGACCGACAAGGGACGCACCGGTGGCGGGAGCGAGCTCGCCGAGCATCTTCCCGAGCGCCGCATAGGTGTACACGCTGGTGTGGAACGCACGCGACACCGAGTCGATCCCGGCTTCGAGGAAGTCGCCCGCCAGCGCCTCACGCGGAGCGAATGCCACCGCGTGGAGCGCACCGTCGAGGTGCCCCCATCGGTGCCGCAGGTCGTCACCGAGCGACTCGAGCTGCTCGGGCATCGTGAGATCTGCTTCGATCACGTCGACGTCGGCGCTCAGCGTCGCTGCGGCGTCTCGCGTGAGCTCGATGTCGCGGGCGAGACCCGACAGCACGATCTGTGCGCCCGCCTGCAACGCCGCGGCGGCAGTCGCGTACGCGATCGATTCGGTGTTGACGACGCCGGTGATCAAGAGTTGCTTGTCGGCGAGAACCTGGGGTGCGACGGCGACATGGCTCCGACCCTCACTCGCCCTGGCCGAGGGAGTAGGCGGCCTCGCCGTCGATGCGATACAGGTTCTCGGTCTTGATCGACTCGAACCCGGCGTCGAGCAGCGCCGTCAACAGCGCGACGATGTCTCGACCGTCGACGGATCGATCGCTGTCGAGGCAAGAAGCGGCACCGCCAGTGGTCCGTACAGAACGTCTCGGGCGCCCCGTCGGGGTACACCTTGACACCTCGATTCGTGACCATCTTCAACTTCCACGGGAGTGGGCACGCTGCCTCCACGCCCTTCCCCAAGGCCTTCGGATCACGATCGTTCTCGCTCCAGTCGAGGAACACGTCGACCCCCACCAACTCCTTCGTCGCCGCTCGGGGCGGCGCGACGTCGACGGTGATGCCAGTCGTCTTGTAGGCCACCGGCTTCAGCTGCCTCGGCTCGCGCCCGAGGCGCTCGATCACGGCGTCTGCGAACTCCTGACACCCGACTCGCTTCGAGCTCAGCCCGTCGCGGTGGATGTCCGGCGTGTGGATGCCGTCCTCGAGTGTCGTCAGCCACGCGTTCTTGATCCGACTCGCCACGTCGGCGGCACCCACGTGCACCAACAGCTGAGTCGCAGCGACGAGCATCCCCGACGGGTTGGCGACGTCCTTGCCCGCGATGTCGGGGGCCGAGCCGTGCACCGCTTCGAACATCGCCACGCCGGGCCCGACGTTCGCCGAGCCGGCGATCCCGACCGAGCCGGCGATCTGCGAGGCGATGTCGGACAAGATGTCGCCGTACAGGTTGAGCGTGACGATCACGTCGAATATCTCCGGCTGCGCCGCCAAACGCGCCGCGCCGATGTCGATGATCTGGTGGTCCGATTCGATGTCGGGATACTCCTCGGCGACCTCGGTGAACACCCGATGGAACAGACCGTCGGTCAGCTTCATGATGTTGTTCTTGGTCATGCACGTGACCTTGCGGCGACCGTACGCACGGGCGTACTCGAACGCGTAGCGAACGATCCGCTCGGAGCCGGGCCGGGTGATCAGCTTCAGGACCTGGGTGACCTCCGCCGTCTGCTGGTGTTCGATGCCGGCGTAGAGGTCCTCCTCGTTCTCCCGCACGATCACCAGATCCATCCCCGGATGGGCCGACGCGACGAACGGCGCGTAGGACTTCGACGGTCGCACGTTTGCGTAGAGGTTCAAGGTCTTGCGAATCGTCACGTTGAGGCTCTTGTAGCCGCCGCCGAGCGGCGTGGTGATCGGCGCCTTCAAGAACACGGGATTCCGACGAATCGTGTCCCACGCGTCGGGCGCGATTCCCGAGGTGTGGCCGGCCAGGTACACGGCCTCACCGATCTCGATCGGCTCGAACCGCAGCGGAGCGTCTGCCGCGCTCACCACCCGCAGCACCGCGTCGGTGATCTCGGGGCCGATCCCGTCACCGCTGGCGAGGGTGACCGGCACATCTTTCATGTTCGTCGACATATCCAGAACATACCGTTTACAAAGTATGTATCCAAAACAATATGTAGGCGGCGCGTGCGCTCCGCGCTCGACCTCCTGCAGCGGTGTCCTCAGTCGGGGACGACGGTCAACGGCAACGAGAGCGGCCCCCGCAGCCCGAACGACTGCTTCCACACGATCCGGGCGTTGTCGATGGTGTAGTCGCCGAGCCGTTCGAGGAGCGGCGGGATCGCGGTCCGCAACTCCATGCGTGCCAACGCCGCACCGAGGCAGTGGTGGGCGCCGAATCCGAACGAGAGCGGTTTCGGGTCCGGCCGATCGACACGGAGCTGGTCACCGTCCGGCCAACGCCGCGTGTCGCGGTTGGCGGCGCCGATCACCAAGCCGATGTTGTCGCCCTTGCGGATCGTTTGGCCGCCGATGACCACATCGGCGGTCGCCTGACGGCCTGCCATCTGCAGCGGAGGGTCGAAACGCAGCAGCTCCTCGACGGCATTCTCGATGAGTCCCGGCTCCGAACGGAGCAACGCCCGTTGATCCGCGAACGCGTCGAACGCAACGAGCGCGTTGCCGAGCATGCCGGTGACGGTCTCGTGACCGGCAAACAGGAGAAACACGATCATGGCGACGATCTCGTCCGCATCGAGGACCGGGCCGTCGCCTTCGGCGGCGAGTGCGGAGATCACGTCGTCACCGGGATGCTGCCGGCGCTGCTCGACGAGGTCGAGGAAGTAGGCATCGAGTTCGGCGAAACGCTCGCTGATCGACCGCGCGTCGAGCTCGCTGAATGGCTCGACCATCCCGCCGACTTCGTGCGAGGCCTCGAGCAGCCACTGACGTCGGTCCGCCGGCAGGCCGAGAATCTCCGCGATCAACTGGATCGGCACCTTGTTGGTGAACGCCTCGACGATGTCGACCTCACCGGATGCAGGAAGGTCGGACAGCAGTTCGTCGACCACCTTCCGGACGTGCGGTTCGTAGGCCGCGATCTGCTTCGGGGTGAACGCACGGGCCACGGCGGACCGCAGCCGGGTGTGGTCGGGCGGGTCGGTCGCCAGCAGCCAGCGGGAGAAGTTCGTGCGAACCGACGGTGTCAGCTTGCGGTACTGGCGTGTCGACAGCATCAGGTCGGCGATCGGTGCGGTGGCAACGTCGGGCGAACGCAGCACCTGCTGGAGCTCGTCGTACCCCAAGACGAACCACTGACGATAGGCGCGTCCGTAGACCACCTCGCCGTCGGCGCGCATGCGGTCGTACATCGGGTACGGCCAGGAGAACCGCTCGTCGGCGAACGGGTTCCCCCACTTGGTGAAGCCGAACAACGCGTGCGAGACCCGCGGTCGCTTTCCGATCGCAGCGATGCTCGACATCGCCAACTGTTCAACTCCCACATGTGCCTCCCACCGTCGTCGTCACCCAGATACTGCCCGACCCGGACCACCAGCGGTGACGATGCTGGCGAGGATGCCGCTCGGTCAGCCTGTGCGGACCACGCCGTGACGTACGGTCGTCGAATGCACGGGACGATCACGATCGACGATCCGGAGGATCCCCGGCTCGCCGACTTCCGGCGCCTCAACGACCAGGCAGCTCGCCGCGAGATGGAAGGCGACGAATACTTCCTGTCCGAAGGCTGGATGTCGATCGACCGGCTCCTCGATTCCGGTCACGCCTTCCGCTCGGTCCTGCTCTCGCCGTCCCGGGTGAAGCGGTTCCTCCCCTTCATGGATCGCTCCGAGCTCGCGGGCATCCCGGTGTTCGTCGCGGACGGTGACGTGATGCGTGGCATCGTCGGGTTCGACCTCCCCCGCGCCGTGCTGGTGTCGGCAGAACGGCAACCGCTCGTCACCGTCGATCACCTGGCGGCATCGGCCACGCGACTGATCGTGTTGGAAGCCCTGAACGACAACGAGAACGTGGGCGCGATCGCGCGTGCCGCACGCGCGTTCGGGATCGACGGCATCGTGCTCAGCCCCACCTGCACCGACCCCTACTACCGACGCACCGTGCGGGTCAGCATGGGCGAGATCCTGCACATGCGCGTGGCCCGGGCGACACCCGACGAGTGGCCAGGTGCCCTCGAAACGCTGCACGCCGCCGGCTTCGAGTCGTGGGCGATGACCCCGGCGCACGATGCGACCGACCTCTGGGATGCCGACGTCCCCGACCGGCTCGCGATCCTGCTCGGCGCCGAAGGACCGGGCTTGAGCGCCGCCCTGCTCGAGCGGGCGACACGGCGGGTGCGGATCCCGATCAGCTCGGACGTCGACTCGCTCAACGTCGGCCACGCGGCGGCCATCACGTTCGCCGCGATCGCACGCCACCGGTGATCACGGCGACGACGCGCGACCCGACCGATCACCAATCGGTCGGTGCGTAGTCCTTCAGGAACTGCCCCCACACGTGGGTGCCGGTGTTCAGCCCGTCGATGATCGGGTCGACGATCCGCGCCGCACCGTCGACGATGTCGAGCGGCGGATGGAACCGGTGCTCTGCGGTCTTGGCCTCGGCGATCGCGACCGGGTCCTCGTCGCTCACCCAACCGGTGTCGACGCTGTTCATGTTGATGCCGGCATCGCGGTAGTCGGTCGCAGAGGTCCGAGTCATCATGTTCAACGCCGCCTTCGCCATGTTGGTGTGCGGATGCTTCGTCGTCTTGCGGGGCCGGTAGAACTGCCCCTCGACCGCGGACACGTTGACGATGTGCTTGTGGCCGCCGGGCGTCGCCTCCATCAGCGGCTTGAGACGAGCGTTCAACACGAACGGCGCCACGGCGTTGACGAGTTGGGTCTCCAACAACTCCACCGACGACACCTCGTGCAACTGGAGCCGCCACGAGTTCCGGCCGCGCAGGTCGACCTGTTGCAGATCCTGGTCCAGCTGCCCGGCGGGGAACAACGACTCGGTCACGGACCGGTCGGTCACGTGATCGTCCGGCACCAGCACGGTCTGCGACATCTCCGCCGCATTCGTCAGGCCGGGCACGGCCGGCGCATCGGATCGACGCCGCACGCTTGCGACGTCAGCCCCCTCCCGCGTCGACATCGCACCGATCGCCGGGTCGCGCCGGCGCAATGCCTCGTACGAGCCGACCAGGCGGAGCACATCGGGCGGAAGCGAATCGAGAGCGGCGGTCTCACGCTCCACCATGTGCTCGTAGAAGCCCGGCGGGCGCCGAACCGTCTGGCACGCGTTGTTGATGATCGCATCGAGCCGGCTGCGAGTGGCGAGCACGTGCGCACAGAAGGCCTCGACGCTCGGCGTGTGGCGCAGGTCGAGCCCGAACACCTCGAGCCGGTCGCCCCACTCGTCGAAGTCGACCTCCGCGGCATAGCGCGCCGCAGCATCACGAGGAAAGCGCGTCGCCACGATCAACGATGCGCCACAACGCAACAGCTTGATCCCCGCCTGATAGCCGATCTTCACCCGACCGCCCGTGAGCAGAACCACCATCCCCGACATGTCGGCGAGCTCGCCGCGCTTCGCGAAGTTCAGCGTCGCGCACGTCGGGCACAGCTGGTCGTAGAAGTGGTGCACCTCGCGGTAGTGCACCTTGCAGATGTAGCAGTGCTGCAGCTCGGCGGTCTCGCGGAACGGCGGCGCCCCGTCGTCGTCGTCGACATCGGTCTGCTCGAAGCCGACCGGTGCGTAGACATCGGGTGTGGTGAACACCGCTCGACTCCGCAGTGTGCGGATCCCGGTCTCGTCGAGCACCGCCTCGTCGCGCTGCAGCTTCTCGCTGCGTCGCTTCTGTTGCAGCACCTTCGTCCGACGACGGCGGATCTCCGGGTCGGGGCAGAAGACGTTTCCCGCTGCGTTGAGGAAGTCGACCTTCTCGCGGGCGTCCAACTCGTTGACCATCTCGGGCGCCGCGACCACCTCACGCAGCACCGCCATTGCGTCGAGCAGCCGCCGACGGACCTCAGGGTCCTGTCCCGAATCCGCAGTCGTCACCCTCGAAACCTACCGGTGTTCGATGGGCCCGGGTTCGACGGCCTCGCGGTCAGCGGCGGAGCGGGCTCGTCGCGGGCTCACGCAGCGGAAGCAGCGCATCCATGAGGTTCGCCGGGCGCGAGATGCCGACGATGTACACCATCTTCTCGAGCACCTCTCCCTCGGCGTGGACGGCGCCGGCTGGAAGCACCAGTTTGTCGCCGGCCTCGAGCGCGATGTGCGTGCCATGCTCGTCCACCACGTAGCTCGACCCTTCCAATACGTACCCGCAGTTGTCGACGTCGTGCCAATGCAGCGGCAGCTCGTCCATCCGCTCCGAGACGTAGGTCGTCGGCCACAGATCGAGGCGGGCGATGTCGGCGAGCACCTCCTCCTTGGTCGTGAACGCCTGCTTGATCACCTGCATCGGTCCCGGTTCCAACGCCATGTCATGCTCCTCTCGGTGTGCCCGGTACGAACGTAGCCGTCGGATGAGCACGCATCGGGGCCCACCCGGCAGGGGCGACCAGCCGCATTCCATCGACAGCCGACGCCCCCGTTCGCGTCACGGGGGCGTTACGACCGCGAGAACAGCGCGCTCGCTCGACTTCGAGCCATTCGCCGCTCGCTACGTTCCGCCCGGACCGAGCAGACCGCTGCGCTGTCGTGTCGCAGGGACAAGCGACATTTCACCAACCCACCCGATCGAGAGACGCCCCATGAGCGCCAACGCCCTCCGCCAGCACGCCATCGACCAGATCACCAACCGACCGCCGACCGCCACCGACACCGGCGGTCCACTGAGCGACATCTGGGCGTGCGACGTGTTCGGCCTCGCCGCGATGGAGGAATGCCTCTCGAAGAACGCGTACAAGGAGATGAGGCGCACCGTGCAGACGGGCGCACCCCTCGACCCGGCGACCGCGGACATCGTGGCCGCTGCGATGAAGGACTGGGCGCTCGCCAAGGGCGTGAAATTCTTCTCCCACATCTTCTTCCCGATGACCAACATCACCGCCGAGAAGCACGACGGGTTCATCATCACCAACCCGGAGGGCAAGGCGATCACCGAGTTCACCGGCAGCCTGCTGATCAAGGGCGAACCCGACGGCTCCTCGTTCCCGAACGGCAGTCTGCGGATGACCAACGCCGCTCGTGGCTACACCGCCTGGGACCCCACCAGCCCCGCCTACGTCATGAACACCGCCAACGGTGCCACGCTGATGATCCCGAGCGTCTTCTTCTCCTGGACCGGCGAGTCGCTCGACAAGAAGGTGCCGCTCCTGCGCTCGAACGCCGCGATGAACGAAGCTGCGCAGCGAGTGCTCACGCTGATGGGTGAGACCGAGATCGAAACCCTCAACTCCAGCTGCGGCGCCGAGCAGGAGTACTTCCTCGTCGACTCCCACTTCGCGAACAACCGGCCCGACCTGCTGCTGGCGGGTCGCACGCTGTTCGGCGCTCCCTCCCCGAAGGGCCAGGAGTTCGACGACCACTACTTCGGCGCCATCCCCGAGCGCGTCCAGGTATTCATGCAGGACTTCGAGGACAAGCTGTACCGACTCGGCATCCCCGCGAAGACCCACCACAACGAGGTCGCCCCCGGCCAGTTCGAAATCGCGCCCTACTTCGAGGCCGCGAACGTCGCCGCCGATCACCAGCAGCTGATGATGACGATCATGAAGTCGACCGCGAAGGCGCACGGCTTTCACTGCTTACTCCACGAGAAGCCGTTCGCAGGCGTGAACGGATCGGGCAAACACGTGAACTGGTCCGTCGGCAATTCGACCCAGGGCAACCTGCTGGATCCGGGGAACACGCCCCACGACAACGTGAACTTCCTGCTCTTCTGCGGCGCCGTCATCCGCGGCGTGCACCTGCACGGTCCGCTGCTGCGCGCCGTCATCGCCTCGGCGGCCAACGATCACCGCCTCGGCGCCAACGAGGCACCGCCGGCGATCCTGTCGGTGTATCTCGGCGACCAGCTCGAAGCCGTCTTCAACGACATCAAGGAGGGCAACGTCGCCGTGTCGAACGACGGCGGGATGATGGATCTCGGCCTCGCCCAGATCCTTCCGTTCACTCGGGATCCGGGCGACCGCAACCGCACCTCGCCCTTCGCGTTCACCGGGAACCGATTCGAGTTCCGCGCCGTCGGCTCGTCGCAGTCGGTGTCCGGGCCACTGGTGGCGATGAACACGATGCTCGCCGACTCGTTGAACTGGATCGCCGACCAGCTCGACGCCGAGATCAAGGGTGGCGCCACCCAGATCGAGGCGGTCGCCACCGTGCTCAAGGAGCTGATGGAGCTGCACGGCAACGTCGTCTTCGGCGGCGACGGCTACTCGCCGGACTGGCACCGGGCCGCCGTCGAAGAACGCGGCTTGCGCAACATCCCGACCACCGCCGACGCGCTGCCGGCCTTCCTGGAAGAATCGGTGATCGAGCTGTTCGACCGGACGGGCGTGCTCTCGCCGGTCGAACTCGAGAGCCGCTACGAGGTGTACAGCGAGCAGTACATCCTGTCGATCGGCGTCGAGGCGAAGCTCACCGCAGAACTCGCCACGACCGTCATCTATCCGGCCGCCATGTCCTACCTGAGCAATCTCGCTGCCGGGATCACCAGCGCATCGATGGCAGGCGCCGAGCTCGACTCGACCCCGGTCACCAAGATCGCGACGGCGGCGAACGGGCTGGTCGCGGCGGTCTCCGAGCTGGAAGCGGCAGCCGAGGTGCACGACTTCGAGTCGACGGAGGCCCACATGAAGCACTGTGCCGACACGATCCGCCCGCTGATGGACGCCGTGCGCTCCTACGGCGACGAACTCGAGATGCTCGTCGCCGATGCCGACTGGCCGCTCCCGAAATACCGGGAGATGCTGTTCATCAAGTGACGCCGGGCCCGACGCCCTGTTCAGCTCGCCGTCGATGACGAGCTGGATGAATCCGCCGACCGTGTAGATCACTGCGCCGTACCCCGCCACGATCAGCGCGATCGTCAGTGCTCTCAACGGCCACGTCGTCACCGGTTCGACTTCGCCGAACCCCACCGAGAAGACGGTGATCACGACCATGCAGATCGCGTCGCCGATCCCCCATCCGGCGATGACGTATCCGACACACGCCGCAACGCACACGGCGAGCAGAACGGAGACGCCGCCGACCATCTTGCGGATCGGCGACGAGAACGTTGACGGATCGATCGTGGGAGGATGGCAGCACCACGTTGCCCACACGTTTCGCACCGGCTGCAATCCGGTCACCGCCGGGACGCGGAAGCCGTGGACGGAGCGGGTTCAGTCGTCTGCGGGAGTGCGTCGGGCCCGCCGACACGCCGCCCGACTATCGTCGGGGGTCGTGTTCGACGGGCGACCCGAAGCGTTGACGGCCCTGGTACCGCGATGATCGAAGTGGGCGGGTACACCACCGAGGTCGAACTGGGGCGTGGCGGCTTCGGCACCGTGTACCGCGCCATGGACCGGACCCACGGACGCAACGTGGCGCTCAAGGTGCTCGATCGCTTCGACGACGCAGGCGCGCAGCGGCGATTCGACCGAGAGCGGCGAGCGATGGGCACGCTGTCGGGTCATCCCAACATCGCCGTGGTGTACAACTCCGGCTTCACCGCCGACCAGCGTCCCTTCATCGCGATGGAGTTGCTCACCGGCGGGTCGTTGGCCGACCTGCTCGATCGTCGAGGCCCGCTCAGCGCCGATGAGGCGGTGGAGATCGGGGTGCAGCTCTGCGACGCACTCGCGCACGCCCACGCGGGCGGCGTGCTGCACCTCGACATGAAACCGGAGAACGTGCTGCTGTCCGAGTTCGGCAACGTCAAGGTGGTCGACTTCGGCATCGCTGCCCTCGTCGACGACCAGCGCACGACGACGATTCTCGCGACGCCGGCGTATGCCGACCCACGGGTGCTCGACGGCGAGAGCGGGACGACATCGTCGGACATCTACGGCGTCGCCGCAACGCTCTACACATTGCTCTCGGGGACCGCGCCCTACGCTTCGACGTCCGGTGCGATGGAGACGTTCAACCGCATCGCCAACGACCCGGTGCCGCGCGTGGAGCGCGCCGACATCCCGCCGGCGCTCGCCGACTGCCTGGAACGAGCGATGGCCAAGGATCCGGCGAATCGCCCGGCTTCGATGGTCGAATTCCGCCAGCAGTTGGTCGACTCG
Organism: Ilumatobacteraceae bacterium; assembly: GCA_963695475.1. Taxonomy (GTDB): domain Bacteria; phylum Actinomycetota; class Acidimicrobiia; order Acidimicrobiales; family Ilumatobacteraceae; genus Ilumatobacter_A. The sequence continues at coordinate 81,447 of CAVOHA010000025.1, read as the reverse complement.
GTGCGTGCACCGAGGCCGAGCGCATCGCCCACCGCCGCGCCGCTGCCGGCTGCGCCACCCCTGGTCACGGATCCGGTGGTACCGCCAACGGTCGCCGGCAAGCCGAGCACTGCGACGATCGCCGGGATCGGGCTGCTCGCACTTGCCGCCCTGCTCCTCGTCGGCATCGTCGCGTTCGTCGTGCTCGGCGGTGACGAATCGAACGACGGCGAGCGATCGGATGGCCCTGACACGAGCGGAGTCGACGTGTCGACCGATCCGAGCCTGGCGGTACCGACCACCGCAGCGATCGTGGTGCCACCGTCGGTCGAGACGGTGACGACCATCCCGACGTCCCCGACCGTGACGGCGACAACGGTGACGCCGACGACCGTGCCGCCAACCGGTCCCGTCGCATCCGACCCGCGGTTCTCGCTCCAGACAACGAACGGGCTGCCGGACCCCGAGGTGTTCGTCGTCCCCGACGGCTCGACCGACCTGTGCCTGACCTGGAGGTACGCGAACTTCGATCCGGGCGCGCCGTTCGAGTTCGGCTGGCTGATCGACGGTGTGCGCGACGAGTCGTCTCGAAGCTCGGGGACGAATCAGGGTGGCGACCAGGGCGACTTCTTCGGGTGCATCCGCAACCCGTCGGGCCTCCCGGTCGGCCGGTACGAGGCGGTGTGGGACGTGTCCGGCGCAAACGTGTTCACCCACGGCATCTACGTCGGTGGCGACCGGCAGCCCGTGACGATCGGCGTGCAGAACAACCGCAGCACGGCGGTGTGCGAGGTGTACTGGAGCCCGGTCGGAACCACGACGGCGGGGCTGCCGGAGAACACGGCAACGATTCCGCCGGGCGGGAGCTTCGAGACCACGCTCCCGACCGGCCGCTACCGAACGGTCGTGCGCGACTGCAGCGGCAACACGGTGTTCGAGGACCCCGACACCGGGTTCACGAGCGACGACACGCTCACACTCGTCGACTGACGGGCCCCGTCGCTCGATCGCTGTTGGTCGCCTGTTACGGGTGTCGAAGTAGCTTCTCGTCTCATGTCAGACGAGACGCCACGAGATGACGACGACACCGCGCCCCGGGTCCCGCCGACCCAGATCCCGCCGTCACAGGTGCCGCCGACGCAGGCGTTCTCCCCACAACCGCCACCTCCGGTCGTGCCGCCGTCGGGTCCCCCGCCCGGTGCGGCCCCTCCCCCCGGCGCCGTCCCGCCCCCGGGCCCGATGCCGCCGCTCCCCGAGAGCTCGTCGGGGGCGCCGATCCTGCTCATCGTCGGATTGGTCGCACTCCTGGCCGTCCTCGCCGTCGGCCTCTTCGTGGTGGTGGGAAACAACAACGACGACGAGCCGGAGACCGACGCGTCAGCGGTGATCGTGACGACGCCGGTCGACACGACGGCGACCACGGTCGCCCCGACCGACGCACCCACGACGATTGCAGAGGCGACCTCGGCCGGCGAGTTGGCTCGCTCCGTAGTGCAGATCGTCGCCACGTTTCCCGACGGGACCTGCACCGGAAGCGGAACGATCATCGATTCGTCCGGCCTGATCCTGACGAACAGCCACGTCGTCACCCGCAGCGAGATCTGCCCCTGGGACGAGCTGCTGATCGCCACGGTCGACACCCCGGACCTCCCGCCCCGCGTGCTGTTCACCGGTGCGGTGGTCGCCGACGACCCGGCGCTCGACCTCGCTGCCGTGCGGATCGTCGAGCGCCTGGACGGTGGACCCGTCGTCGCCGATTTCCCGGCCATCGAGATCGGCGAGTCGTCGAGCCTCGAACTCGGCGACGATCTGCGGATCCTGGGCTTTCCGGGGATCGGCGGCGAGACGATCACCTTCACCGAGGGGACGATCTCGGGCTTCATCACGCAGCCGGGTCTCGGGACCAGCAGTTGGGTGAAGACCGACGCGTCGATCGCCGGCGGCAACAGCGGCGGGCTTGCCGCGGACGCGGCCGGCCGAATGGTCGGCATTCCGTCCCGCGCCGGCACCGGCGACGTCGACGACATCACCGACTGTCGACTCGTGGCCGACACGAACGGTGACGGGGTCATCGACGAAGCCGACTCGTGCATTCCGATCGGCGGGTTCATCAACGGCATCCGCCCGATCGACCTCGCCGCCGACATCATCGCCGAGGGTCGCGCCGCCGACGTACCGCCGGTCACGACCCCACCGACGACCACACCGCCGACCACCGCACCGCCGACCACGGCACCGCCGACCACGGCACCACCGACGACCGCCGCACCGGGGACGTCCAACGGAACGTTCGCCTTCAACCCGCGCTTCTCGCTGCAGACGGCGAACGGCCTGCCGGACCCGGAGGTGTTCGTCGTGCCGGACGGCTCGCCGCAACTGTGCCTGACCTGGTCCTACGAGGACTTCGCGCCCGGCGCACCGTTCGAGTTCGGCTGGGCGATCGACGGGCAGGCCGACGAGGGTTCGTTCTCGTCCGGAACCAATCAGGGCGGAGCGAGCGGTGAGTTCTTCGGATGCATCGAGAACCCGGGCGGTCTCGTCGCCGGCCGCTACGAGGCCTTCTGGCTGGTCGACGGCAACCCGATCTTCAACCACTCGATCTACGTCGGCGGCGGACGCAGCCCGGTCACGATCGGTCTGCAGAACGACACCGGCACACCGATCTGCTTCGTCTCGTGGACCCCGGTCGGTGCCGCCACCCGCGGCCTGCTGCGCAACACCGCCGCCATCAACCCGGGCGAGCGGTTCGAAACCGTGTTGGCGACCGGCCGCTACCAGACGGTGGTCGGTGACTGTGACGGCAACATCATCTTCCGGGACCCGGACACCGAGTTCACGAGCGACCTCACCCTGACCCTCCCCGTCTGACCGTCACCGCCTTCCAACAACCCCCGAAATCCCGGCGGATCGTGTCGCCAGGTGTCGAGATCCGCCGGGATTTCGGGATCGTGAGGTCCGTCGAGGCCGTGCGAGCGACTCGCGCCCGCCCGAGTGCGTCGACTCGGTAGCGTCCGATCCCGTGTCGACAAGCACGATCATCACCCCACTCCGCCCCGCACACGCCGGCGCAGTGATCCCGTCGTGACGGTGTCGATCAGCTTCGAGGTCTTCCCCCCTCGACAACCCGCCGGACTTGCTCAGCTTGCCGCGGCCGTGACCGAGCTGAAACGCGTCGACCCGACCCTGATCTCGGTGACCTACGGTGCCGGCGGATCCGAACGCCAACGGTCCTTCGATGCCATCGACGTCGTCCGCGGGACCGGTGTCGCGGTCGCCGGGCATCTGACCTGCGTCGGCGAGCCCCGTCATGACATCGAGGAGATCATCGATCGCTTCGTTGCGCTCGGCGTCCATGAAGTCGTGGCGTTGCGCGGCGACCCACCGGGCGGTGTCGATCACGAGTACTGCGCGCACCCCGAGGGCTTCCAGAGCACCGCCGAACTAGTCGCTGCGGTCAAGCAGCGCAGCAACCTGAGGGTCGCCGTTTCGGCATACCCGGAGCGTCATCCTCAGTCGCCCACGCTGGCACACGACCTCGACATCCTGGCCGACAAGGTCGCCGCCGGCGCCGAACGAGCCGTGACCCAGATGTTCTTCGACAACGACCACTTCTGGCGCTACCGCGAGGCCGTGGCACGACGCGAGATCGACGTGGCGCTGGTACCCGGCATCTTCCCGATTCACTCGTTCCCGTCCGTGTCTCGGTTCGCCGTGCGATGTGGCGCATCCATTCCCGACCGCCTCGCAGAACGCTTCGACGGACTCACCGACGACGCTGCGGCGACGCACGAGATCGCCGCCGAGGTCGCGGCGGAGCAGATCTCCGAGCTCGCGGACGAAGGTGTCGAGCACGTGCACCTATACACGCTGAACCGATCAGAACTGGCCCTTGCCGTCTGTGACCTGCTCGGCATCGAAGGTTCCCGCCCCGTCCCCTGACGCACGGCCTCGGCTTGCGGGTGTGAGTTGTCGTCCGGGATACCCCGGTCGAGGGCTCACCGTTGCGTTGTCGGCGGAGTCAGAGCCCGGAGATCAACCGGGTGGCCCGGTCGCGCAGGACGGTCGGCGTCAGCGAGCGCGTGGCGTCGAGCAGCTGTGCATCGGCGCCGACGAGATACCGGGCGCGTGGGCGAGCCGACTCGGCGGCGGACGCGATGGTCGTGGCGACCGATGCCGGGTCACCCATCAACGGCTCCCATCGCTGCAGGTTGGTCCGCATCCGGTCGTAGACCGCCTCGTAACGACCCTCGCCGTAGCGGGCGGCGTCAGCCTCGAGGTCTTCGAAGATCGACGTCCGGAAGAACCCGGGCTCGACGAGGACCACCGAGACACCATCGGCGGCACACTCCATCCGCAAGGCGTCGGTGACGGCTTCGAGGCCGTGTTTGCTCGCCTGATACCAGCCGGTGAGCGGCATCGTGACCCTTCCGAGGATCGACGACACGTTGATGATCCGGCCCCACCCGTTTTCGCGCATGTGCGGCAGCGCGAGGCGAGCCAGCCTCATCGGGGCGACCAGCATCGTGGCGAGCAGGTGCTCCGCCGCATCGTCCTCGACCGAATCGACCGGTGCGGTCTGCGCGTAGCCGGCGTTGTTGATCAAGATGTCCGGCTCGAACCGGTCGATGACCGCCGCACATCGATCGGCGTCGGTGACGTCGAGTTGGGCGGTCTCGAGCTCGACACCGGCTTCGGCAGCTGCGGCTCGCAGCACCTTCGCCTTGGCTGGGCTGCGGACGGTCCCGACCGTTCGGTGACCGCGACGAGCGAGTTCGAGCGCGGTCGCCAGACCGATACCCGAGTTCGCTCCGGTGACGAGCGCGGTGTGTGTCATCTCCACAGACTGTCATGTGGCGCACGAGCCGCGGAACGCCCACCCGTCGGGCCGCGTCGTTCCGACGACGTCAGCCCGCAGCGACTCGCGTCCGTCCCGGCGCCGGAGACGGCAGTGGCCGCTTCGCCGGCTTCGGGACGGCGCCCGGACCGAGCAGCGATGCATTCGTCGTCGCGACCCCCGGCTCGGATTCGCGCCGGACCGAGTGGGTCGGACGACACGCCGATCGACGGATGTCGACGAGCAGATTGCGCGTCGCGACCGCGACGGTCTTGACCAGGTACACCGGATGTCGCCACAGCCAGAGGTGAGTCCGGAACCCGCGGCACGGGTAGGCCAGCTGTCCGGCGAGGTTGTGCGGGAGCGGTTCGGACACGCCGTACCGGGCCGGCCGACGATTCGCTCGACGCTTCGGCATGAAGAACGTTCCGAACATCAGGTCCCACCACGGGAGGGCGGGGCCGTAGTTGTGACCGACGGCGTCGTCCTCGCTCGAATGGTGCCAGTGGTGGAACTCGGGGTTGGCGACGACACGGTCGAGCACGCGCCACCGCACGCGGACGTTGGCGTGGAAGAACAACCCGAGCACGATCTGGAACACGGCGAACAGGCCCGCCAGCTCGGCCCCGAAACCCGCCCCGAGCAGGAAGAAGAACGCCGGGGCGATGACCACGCCGTCGAACGGGTGAACCCTGAATCCACTCACCCAATCCATGTGTTCGGGCGAGTGGTGGACCGAGTGGAAGCGCCACATGAACGGCACCTCGTGTGCGAAGCGGTGCGTCCAGTAGCCGGTGAAGTCGAAGAGCAGGAAACCGACGACCGGCAGCACCACGCCGGGGATCATCGCAACGAGCGGGCTGAGCGCCAGACCCGGCAGCCAGAAGAAGCTGAGGCCACCGATGAGGACGATCGCCGTCACCCCTGCGACGTTCAGCACCGGCCCGAGCAGCGCAAAGCTGATGTCGGTGCCCACCATCGGCCGCCGGAGCCGCTGGCCTCGATGCCGGGGATACAGCTTCTCGAACGGCACGATGAGCACGAACAGCGCGATGACCGCGGCGAAGATCCCGCTGTCGAGGAGAAAAGCGATCCCGATCGCGCCGGCCAGGAGCCCCAGCCGAGCGAGTCGGGCGATGCGCTGACGCCCTGCCCGACCCGTATCCGGAGCAGCGCGCACCGCGGGCGGTGCGGGCGGTGCAGGTAGTGGTGGCGGGGGCGGTGCGGGGATCGTGTGCATGTCCGCCCTGTCGGACGAGCGACGTCGATCGGTTCACGAACCGCGCGCTCGACTGGGCATCGCTGCGAGGAACGGGCAGGCTGGGGCGGTGCGTCGACCTCGTTCCGTCCCGACATGGATTGCGCCGGTGGCCGCCGCGCTGCTCGTGGGTGCGGCGTGCGGGAGCGACACCACGTCCGAGGCATCGGTCCCCGCCACGGCGGCACCAACCGACCCTGCCTCGAGCGGCGCCGCTCCGGCACCGACCAATGTCACGTCCGACCCGAACCCCGAGGAACCAACACCCGTGAGCGACACCATCCCGACGTCCGACAACACGCGGGCCGACTCCCCGCCCGCCGACTCCGTCGCGTCGGGCGCCGACGGGTCCTCGACCGACACCGCGCCGGCCCCGCGCCGACCACCGTCGACCTCGCCGTGCCCGACGCCGAGTGTCGCCGCCTCACCGACTTCGACGGCACCGATTCGGGCGAGTGGGTCATCGTCAACGACGGCGTGATGGGCGGACGCTCCGATGGGCGCCTCGAGATCGCGGATTCGGTGATGCGCTTCACGGGCAGCGTGGTCACCGCCGGCGGCGGATTCACATCGGTCCGACTGCGTCTCGACGGCACCGAACTGGGCGCCACGACCCGAGTCGAACTGCGCATTCGTGCCGACCAGCGCGTCTACGGCCTCACCATGGAAGACGACGCGCAGATCGGTCGGCGTTCGGTCTCACATCGTGTGAACTTCCCGCCCGTTCCACCGCCCGACGACGACGGCTGGGCGACCATCTCGATCCCCTACGCCGATCTGCGACCATCGGTCTTCGGCGAGCCCGTCGAGGCCCCGCCGTTCAACCCCGACCAGGCGCGCGAGTTCGGGATCATCATCGCCGACGGCATCGACGGCGACTTCGCGCTCGACGTCGACTGGATCGACGCCTGCGTGCGATGAGGCCCGGCTCAGGTCGGGTCGGGGTTCATCTCCCAGTGCTCGGGTGAGCGCCACAGCGCCGACAGCGTGAGGTCCTTGATCGCCACCATCTCTCGGGGGATCCGGTCGTTCAGCTTGATGAACAGCTCGTCGTGCGAGAGGATCTCGCGGTCCCAGTCGTCGCGGTCGATCGACATCGCCTTGCGGAAGTCCTTGTCGGTGAAGTCCTCCAGCCCGGTCCAGTCGAGATCGGCGTGCCGTGGCATCCAGCCGATCGGGCTCTCGAGCCGTAGGCACGGCCACGGGACCGATTCGACGATCCATTCGAGGACCCGCATGTTCTCGCCGAAGCCCGGCCACACGAAGTTGCCGTCCTCGTCGGTGCGGAACCAGTTGACCCCGAAGATCCGCGGCGGATCGGCGATCGTGCGGCCGAACGACAGCCAGTGGTTGAAGTAGTCGGCCATGTGATAGCCGGCAAACGGCAACATCGCGAACGGGTCGCGGCGGACGACGCCCTGAGCGCCGAATGCGGCGGCCGTGGTCTCGGACCCCATCGTCGCCGCGAGGTACACGCCGTGTGCCCAGTTGAACGACTGATGCACCAGCGGCATCGTGCCGGACCGGCGGCCGCCGAAGATGAACGCACTGATCGGCACACCCGCCGGGTCGTCCCACTTCTCGTCGATCACCGGGTTCTGCTCGGCCGGCGCGGTGAACCGGGAGTTGGGGTGCGCCGCCTTGCGGTCGGCGTCGGGTGTCCAGTCCTGCCCCGTCCAGTCGATGAGGTGCGCTGGGGCATCGGTCCCGATGCCTTCCCACCAGACGTCGCCGTCGTCGGTGAGCGCCACGTTGGTGAAGATCGTGTTCGCTCGAATCGATGCCATCGCGCTCGGGTTCGTCTTGTCCGACGTGCCCGGGGCAACACCGAAGTAGCCGGCTTCGGGGTTGATCGCGTACAGCGTGCCGTCGTCTGCCGGCTTGATCCAGGCGATGTCGTCACCGACCGTCGTGACCTTCCAGCCCCGACTGGCGAACGCCGGGGGCGGCTCGATCATCGCGAAGTTGGTCTTGCCGCACGCGCTGGGGAACGCCGCGCCGAGGTAGGTCTTCTCGCCGTCGGGATCGGTGACGCCCATGATCAGCATGTGCTCGGCGAGCCAGCCCTCGTCGCGGCCCATCGTCGAGGCGATCCGCAGGGCGAGGCACTTCTTGCCGAGCAGTGCGTTGCCGCCGTACCCGCTGCCGTACGACCAGATCGCACGCTCCTCGGGGTAGTGGACGATGTACTTGACCTCGGGGTTGCACGGCCACGACACGTCGGTGTCGCCCGGCTCGAGCGGCGCACCGACCGTGTGCATGCACGGGATGTAGCTGCCGTCGTCGCCGAGTGCGTCGAGCACCGCCGAACCCATACGGGTCATGATCTTCATGTTGACCGCCACGTACGCGGAGTCGGTGATCTCGATGCCGATCTGCGCGATCGGCGACCCGATCGGACCCATGCTGAACGGGATCACGTACATCGTGCGGCCCCTGCATGCAGCCGTCGAAGAGGCCGTTCAGCTTCTCCTTCATCTCGGCCGGATCCATCCAGTTGTTGGTCGGACCCGCGGCTTGCTTCGGTACGGCTGCAGATGTAGGTCCGGTCTTCGACGCGGGCGACGTCGCTCGGGTCGGACCGGGCGAGGAAGCTGTCGGGACGGAGTTCGTGGTTCAGCCTGATGAACGTCCCGGCATCGACCAGTTCCTGGGTCAGCCGGTCGTACTCGTCGTCGGTGCCGTCACACCAGACGACGTCGACGGGTTTGCAGAGGTCGACCATCTCGCTCGACCCAGGCGCGGAGTTGTTCATGACGGAGGTTGGAGGGAATTTGCACGGTTTCGATCATGCGCAGACGCCGCACCCGGCCGGCAGAGCCATAGGTCCCCGGTCGCGCGAGCGACCCGTCGTCAGACGACACAGACGTCGAACGGCGCCACGGAACGCAGCATGTCGGCGAAGGTGTCGAGTTGTGCTGCGGTCGGCTCGACGAGCGGGGGGTCGTGCGGACGGGTTCCGTGGGAGCGGAAGCCGATCACCTTGAGCCGCATCGTCGGGTCGATCCCGGCGAGCCACCTCCCCGTCGCGCGGACCAGATCCGGCGCGTCGTTCACCCCACCCACGACGAGCAGTCGGACCTCGTACAACAGACCCAGCGACTGGAGGTGGCGGATGCTTGCGAGCACCGCGGCGTTGTTGACGCCCGTCATCTGTTCGTGGATCACGGGATCGAGACACTTGAGATCGATCATCGCCCCGTCGACGACCGGCGCCAGCCGATCCCAGACCCTGAGCGAACACGCACCGTTCGAATCGATGAAGCACGTGAGACGCGACAACTCGTCGTCTGCCTTGATCGCTTCGAACAGCTGCCACACGAAGCTCTCCTGCATCGTCGCCTCGCCACCCGAGACGGTGACGCCGGAGACGAACGGCGCCGCCTCACGGATCTGATCGACGAGATCGCTCACCTCGAGGTGGACCGGGTGGAATCCCTCGACCGGTCCATGACCGGGGATGGTCTGCGGGTTGTGGCACGCGATGCAGTCGAAGTTGCATCCCTGGAGGAACACCACGAAGCGATTGCCCGGTCCGTCGACGCAACTGAACGGAATCGTCGACGCGACGAACCCGGTCGTGGCGCTATCGCATGTCGCGTTCATGACAGCCGACCCGTTTCACGGCGCGCTGGGTCAAGTGATACGACGCCTCGCTCCCAGCAGCCAGTTGATCACTGGTGTGGCGGACCGCCCTGGCGTCGGCGATGGTGACGAGGTCGCTCTTGCGTACCAGATACCCGGTGATCCGGATGAACTCGTTGCCGTCGAGGTTGAAGGTGAAGTCGCGCATCCCGCTCGCGAACGCACCGCGGATGATGTCGACGACGGCCTCGGGGTTGCGGACCGCCGTCTCGTCGACGTGGAAGATGTCGCTGATGCCCGCCGCGAAGAGGTGATGGTGCGGGGCGCAGGTCCTGATGTGGTCGAGCATCCCCGGTTCGTCGCCGACCGGGATGCGCGTCCCGGCCGTGACGGCGTCGTCGAGGTCGATGCCGCCCTGGCTGTGGAGGTAGCAACGCCCGGACCCGCCAGAGCAGTAGGGCATCGGGCGGGCCGCCACGAGTTCGGCGACGTGCTCGACGATCCGAATCGCCAGCGCGTCAGCCTCCGCGTCGTGGCCGTACCGCGCCTCCCCGTCGCGGTCGCGGCCCGTCGTAGGCCATCAGCAGGTTGGTGCATTCGGCGAGCCCGAAGATCCCGAACATCGCCGAGAACCGATCGATGTCGACGAGCCCCTCCGTGGCAAGCCAGTGCGAGTCGAAGAACCCTTGAGCGTCGACCAGCGACCTGATGCGGGCCTCGGCCAGCTCGGCGGTGAGCTCGACGTAGTACGGCAACGTCGTCGAGAGAAAGTCATCGACGCCGCCGGTGTGGTGGAGGGCCGCCTCCTTGAGGTTGAGCCGGACCAGTGTGTGCGCTCCTCCGCCGATCTTGAGCGAGTTGTAGCAACTCACGGCGGCGTATCGCTCGCCGTGGTCGCCGACCATCATGGGATGGTTCACGAAGTGCGGCTTGCCGGTCTCGAACACGGTCCGCACCGCATCGAGGACGAGGTCGTCGGGCGTGATCTCGGGGTCCACTTTGAGTGTGATGTTCGGGACCGCCTGGCGCAGCGACCGCTCGACCCTGAAGATCGAACGGGTGATTCGACTGTCGGCCGGACCCAGGTCGAGGTGCGCGAACGCGTCGGGCTGCATGCGGTCGATCCCGATCCAGAACCGACGCAATTTGCGGTCGAGCTCATCGTCGGAGATGTCATCGGTGACGAACGGGGCGAGCACCTTGTCGAGGTCGCCGAGGTAGACCGGGTAGGTCGTGACACTCGGGACGTGGGCGTACATGATCTGCAAGAACGCCAGCGCATCGTCGAGATCTCCGGGCGGCGGCAGCTCGAGATAGTCCAGCCCCTGCTTCATGGCCAGCTCGTAGTCGGGAAGCACGTAGCGCGGGGTGTAAGGCGCGTTGCCCTCGAACATGTCGCAGATGATGCGCTTGTCCAGCGCCTGGCGACACGGTTCCGACAACGCTGGGTAGGCGATCGCCTCGGTGGCCAACGCCGCCAGCCGACGCAGCTTCTGGTCGTAGCCCAGCGACGCGTCCCGGACGACCTCGCTGGCGCGCACCTCGAACTCGGTCATCTCCATACCTCGACGGTACGGAAGAACCCGCGGGTGCACGAGAGTCCGAAGACCCTGTCTGTGCATCGGCGACCTACCCTCGACGGTTGACACATGGACGTCGACCTGCGCTCTCCGACACCGCCCTGGCGCCCTCGTGCGCTGCTCGGGTGGCTGTGGCATCTGGCGAAGGATGTCGTCGGCGAGTACCGCTCGGATCGCGTCGGAGACCTCGCCGCCTCGATCACGTTCTGGACGATCCTGTCGATCCCGGCCGCCGCGTTGTCCCTGGTCAGCACACTGAGCTCACTCGAGTTCATCGTCGGTCAGTCCATCGCGGACGAGCTCCAGCGTGACGTGGAGTCCTTCGTCCGCACCACGTTCGGAGATGAGGCCGCCCTGAACGACACCGTCCGCGAGCTCTTCGACACCCCGAGCGGCGGTGTGGCGACCGTGGCGACGGTGATCGCGATCTACACGCTCTCGCGGGCGTTCGGGGGCCTGATCCGGGCGCTCGACGTCGCGTACGAGGTCGACGACAGCCGGCCGTGGTGGTACTTGCGCATCGTGGCGATCGGGCTCGGCATCGGGACGATCTCGATCGTCGCCGTCGGAGCCACTGCGCTGGCACTGCTGCCGACGCTGTCGCTCTCCGCAGCAGCGAGCTGGCTCACACCGATTGGCATCGTCGTCGGGCTGGTCCTGTGGGCATCCACGGTGTTCCACATCGGTCCGAACCACAAGACACCCTGGAAGTACGACCTCCCGGGCGCGCTGCTGACCACGACGGGCTGGATCGCCGCCACACAGGGATTCGCGGTCTACGTCCGCTTCGCGCCGACGGGCAACGACATCCAGACGAGCGTCGGCGCAATCCTCCTCGCGCTGACGCTGATGTACCTCCTCAGCGTCGTGCTGCTGCTCGGTGCCGAATTGAACGACGTGCTCGCACGGCGCGCCGGAGTCGTCCACCAACCGCCACCGGTCACGACGCGGGCGCGGAACACGTTCGACCGGCTGCGATCCCGTTCCGGCGCCGACTGACCCACGCGGCATCGGCCGCCCGGTCGATCCGTCCCGGCGGATGCGCACCGAGAAAGATGACCTTGTGACCGACGCCACCGACGCCACCGACGACGCCATCCTGTTCGGCCGCGACCGCACGGTGGCCACCATCACGCTCAACCGCCCCGACGCCCTGAACGCGATCACCCCCGACATGTTGCATCGCCTGGGTGACGTCCTCGCCGAACTCGCGGATGATTCCGACGTCGACGTCGTCGTGCTGACCGGCGCCGGGCGGGCGTTCAGCGCCGGTGTCGATCTGAAGGCCCTCGGCGATCGGGAACTCGTCGACGGCAAGGTCGGCGACATCCTCGACCTGCCGGCGCGGCGTGTGACCGACCTGTTGTCCTCGATGCCGGCGATCACCGTTGCCAAGGTCAACGGGTTCTGCTTCACCGGAGCGCTCGAACTCGCCCTGGCGTGCGACATCGTCATCGCTGCGGAAGAGGCGAAGTTCGGCGACACCCACGCCAAGTTCGGCCTCCGGCCCACATGGGGCATGAGCCAACGCCTGCCCCGACTCATCGGCGTGGGCGCAGCGCGAGAGCTGTCGCTCACGGCTCGCACGTTCGACGCCGCGGAGGCGCGCTCGCTCGGCATGGTGGCGCGGACCGCACCGCGCGACGAACTCGACGCCGCAACCGACGAACTCGTCGCTGCGATCTGTGCGAACAGCACGGGGTCGCTCCGGGCCTACAAGGACCTGTACGCCCGAGCCTCGGAGCTGCCGCTGGATGAGGCACTCGCCTACGAGGCGCGCACCGAGTACCGGATCGACGACACCGCGCAGCGACTCGCCGGGTTCAGGTGAGACCCACGTCGCCGCAGTACGGTCGCCGGATGGCAAACGAGGATCAGACCGAGTACGGCGACTTCCCACTCCGCAGATTTCTCGGGATGGAACTCACCGGCGACGACGCCGGCGTCGGGGTGGCCACACTCGACGCCGGCCCCGACCACATGAATCCGAACGGCGTGGTTCACGGGGCGGTGCTGTTCGCCCTCGTCGACACCGCGATGGGTAAAGCCACCATGAGCGTGATCGACGAGCCCGACACCTTCTGCGCGAGCATCGAGGTGTCGTTGCGATTCATCCGTCCGGCCGTCGCTGGGCCGTTGACCGCGACCGCATCGGTCATCAAGCGTGGTCGCAACGTCGTGCACCTCGAAGGTCGGGTCACCGGTGCCGACGATCGCCTCGTCGCATCCGCGGCCGGCAGCTTCGCCATCCTCCGCCCCTGATCGGCAACGGCTCAGCGGATCAGCAGCACCGAACACGGTGCAAGGCGGGCGACCTTGGTCGACAGCGACCCGAGCAACCCCTCGAACAGTCCGAGGCCACGGGTCCCGACGCACAGCACGTCGGGCGAACGTTCGGTGACCACCTCGAGCACGGATCGAGGGGCGTTCTCCCCTTCGACACCCACGACCTCGGCATCCACACCTCTGGCCGCAAGGGCGGCGACGAGCTCGTCGGTCCGCGCCGCCACCACCCGCCGGACGTGGGTCTCGACGAACGCATCGTCGCCCAGCCAACCTCCTGCAGGCGGGTCGTCGGCCTGGGTTCGCCGGTATTCGACGTCAGCCGCGTCCGGGCCCGGCACCGCCGCCCGACGGAGCTCGTTGAGCAGCTGACGCGGTACCTCGACCACGGTGAGCACCGTGACCCGACCGTCGTCGCCGGCGAGGCGAGCGGCAACGTCGGCGGCCTGTTCCGCGTCGAGACTTCCGTCTGTGGCCACCATTACGTCCATCGGACCCTCATTCCTCGTCGAGTGAAGCGCTTTCGACCCTACGACATCCGACCGACTGTCAGGTTGCGGACCGGACCGATCGGGGTCAGCGTCTGCTCGCGGAGTGCGCACGCGACACCCACCCCGACCGAGCTACCGATAGACCAGCGTGCCGTCGTCGAGATCGGCGGCGGGCAGTTCGTCCTTCTCGGTCCAGTAGTCCTGCTTGTGGCGCCACGGCTCGCGATCGCCCTGTTGCGGGAGGAGGTGCATCCCCCGTTTGAGGTAGCCCGGGTTGAAGTTCTCCGGGTCGACCCACGGCATGAGCTTCATGCCGGCGTCGCTCGCCCGCAGCGTCGGTGTCACCATCGAGGCACCACGGTCCTCCATGTGGTTCAGGAGCCGGCAGACGAAGTCGGCGATCATGTCGGCCCGCAGCGTCCAGCTCGCCCGGAAGTAGCCGAAGACCCACGCCATGTTCGGAATGCCGGTGAACATCGTGCCCCGGTACGTGATGGTCTCGTGGAAGTCCAACGGCTCGCCGTCGATCGTGAACGCGATGTCGCCCAGCACGTTGAGGTTGAAACCCGTCGCCGTCACGATGATGTCGGCATCGAGCTGCTCACCCGACGCCAGCTCGATCCCGGTCTCGTTGAATCTGACGATCTGATCGGTCACGACCGACGCCTTGCCGTCGGCGATCCCCCGGAAGAGATCGCCGTCGGGAACGAAGGCCACCCGCTGCTGCCACGGTCGGTACGAGGGAGCGAAGTGCTGCTCGATGTCGTAGTCCTCGCCCAGATACTCCCGAAGCCCGGCAAACAGTTCCTGTCGCACGAGCTCCGGCTCGTTGGCGGACATCTGCATGAAGAGCTCTTGATCGTGGAGGATCCTGCGACGCGCGATCTCGTGGATCCAGGCCTCGTCGATGTCGAGCTCACGCAGCATCTCGACCATCTCGTTGGCGTTGCGGCCGGTAACGAAATAGGTCGGCGAGCGCTGCAGCATCGTGATGTGCGCACAGCGGTCGGCCATCGCCGGAATCAGCGTCGCGGCGGTCGCACCCGAACCGATGACCACGACCCGCTTGCCCTCGTAGTCGAGGTCCTCGGGCCAGGTCTGCGGATGGACGATCGGGCCGCCGAAGTCGCCCATGCCCTCCCACTCCGGGGTGTACCCCTCCGAATGGCGGTAGTAGCCCTGGCACATCCACAAGAAGTTCGCCGTGAACCGCAACTCCTCGTCGGTGTCGGTGCGCGTGACCTCGAGGGTCCACATCGCGTCGTTCGACGACCAGCGCGCCGCAGTGATGGTGTGCGAGTAGCGAATGTGCCCGGCGAGATCGTTCTCGTCGATCACCTCGCCGAGGTACGCCATGATCTCGTCCGCCGTCGCGATCGGCGCCGCGGTCCATGGCTTGAACCGGTAGCCGAACGTGTGGAGGTCACTGTCGGAGCGGATCCCCGGATACGTGTGCGTCCGCCAGGTCCCGCCGTAGCCCGCTTGGTTCTCGAGGACGACGAACGTACTGCCCGGGCGCTGTTGGGTCAGGTGGTACGCACCACCGATCCCTGAGATCCCGGCACCGACGATCAGGACATCGACGTGCTCCGTCGTGGCCGGCGAGCCACCCGCTCGCTCGGTCATGCGTCCACCGTCGTCCCGCTCGCCGCCTGCTTCCGGGAGCGGAGGATTCGGCGGCCGAGGGAGGTCTTGTGGACTTCGTCGGCACCGTCGTAGATCCGTGCCGCCCGCTCGTGGCGGTACCAGTAGGAGAGGATCGTGTCGTCGGTGACGCCGAGCGCCCCATGCACCTGAATCGCCGTGTCGACCGCACGCAGCATCGTGCCCGCAACCGAGAACTTGATCGCGGCGATCTCGTCCCGCGCCGCCTTGGCGCCGACGGTATCGATCTTCCACGCCGCATGCAGCGTGAGCAACCGGGCGCTGCGGATCTCGGCATCGAGCTCCGCCACCCAGTGCTGGATCACCTGGCGGTCGGCGAGGGTCTCACCGTCGGGCGTGATCACCCGTTGGTTCGCGTATTCACACATGAGGTCGAACGATCGACTCGCGATGCCGAGCCAGCGCATGCAGTGGTGGATGCGACCGGGCCCGAGCCGTTCCTGCGCAATGGCGAAGCCGGCGCCCTCGGCACCGAGCAGGTTCGCCTGTGGGACACGGCACGACTGATAGATGACCTCGCCGTGGCTGGCGTGACCACTGCCGGCATGCCCCATGACGCTCACATTGCGGACCAGGTTGAATCCCAGCGTGTCGGTGGGGACGATGATCATGCTCGCCCGCTGGTGCGGCGGAGCATCCGGGTCGGTCACCGCCATCACGATCGCGAACGCAGCGCCGTCGGCCGACGAGGTGAACCACTTCTGGCCGTTGATCACGTAGTCGCCGCCGTCCTTGACCGCAGTGGTCTCGAGCAACGTCGGGTTCGAGCCGGCGGTGGCCGGTTCGGTCATCGAGAAGCAGCTCCGGATGTCGCCGGCGACGAGCGGCCGCAGGAAGCGCTCGCGCTGCTCGTCGGTGGCATGTGCGTGCAGGATCTCCACGTTCCCGGCATCGGGCGCCTGCACCCCGAACACCGTGTGACCCAGCGGGCTGCGCCCGAGCGCCTCGCTGAAGAGCCCGTGTTCGACCATCGACAGACCGAGGCCACCGAACTCGACCGGGTGGTTCGATGCCCACACCCCCATCTGGCGGACCTTGTGCTGCAGGTCGGCCACGCCGGCCGCAACCGCCCCGGGAGTGCCGTGGAGGAATTCCCCCTCGAGCGGGATCACCTCGTCGTCCATGAATGCGTTCACCATCTCGAGAATGGTCTGCATCTTCTCCGAGATCTCGAATTCCATCATCGTCTCCCCGCGTCGCCTGACGCCCGCACGCTAGGAAGCCGACGCCGCCGCCGACAGAGCCGTTGGTCCCGACCGTCGTCGAGCGACGAGTTGTCAGGAGAACGACACCGGCGAGTCGGGCGAGTGGCTGTGCCGCCACCACCGGTCGACGACGAAGACCGACCCCGCCACGGAGGCAGCCGCAGCGAACACCGCGACCGTGCCCGAGATCGTCTCCAGCAGCGACGGCGCGAACAACATCACCGACGCCAGCGTGAGCATCAGCGTGCCGCTGACCAACTGCAGCACGCGACCGTGACGCTCCTGCATTCGTGTCGCGGGGAGCGTCACGACCGCCGCAGCGAACAAGATCACCTCATCGAGCAGGAACACACCGATGTAGAGCATGAACAGCAGCACCGCACCGCCGGTCGTCACCTCGCGCTGGGCGAGCAGGTCGGTCCACAAAAGCGGCAATCCCGCAGTGCAGGGCGTCTCGACGACCGACACCCCGACCGCCAGCAATGCGGTCCCACCCAGGGCTGCCGGCAGCGAACGTTCGGCCCGGGCGAGCCCCCGCATCCGCTGGTACATCTTCGGCTTGTGTGCGTCCGACATCGTCAGCGACACCCCTCGATGGGTGAAGAACTCCTTGATGTGCAGGACCCCGAACACACCGGCGACCGCCGCCACGGCCAATCGCACCCAGTCGGCCTCGCCCGCATAGTCGAGCGCCGAGTACATCCCCGCCATGTACAGCCCGTAGAGCGCGGACGTCACGAACAGGAACATCGCGCCGACGGCGAAGACCCGGCGCCGAGAACCAGTGTGAAGGACGAGCGCGAGCAGCATCGACAGCACCCAGAGCGAGCACGGATTGACCCCGTCGACGAACCCGATCATGAGAGTGGCGGCGACCAGTGAGCGATTGCCGACGTCGACGCCCCCGAAGAACGGCACGTCGACGATCGTCGAGGTCGACATCGTGCTCTCGGGTACCGCTGCCCCGTCGAACATCGCCGTGACGACCGCTTCGATCTCGCCCGCGATGGCGTCGCTCCAGCCGACCCACACCCGATCGCCGATGAACGTCGTCGGCACCGCTCGCGCCTCGAACCCGGCCGCGGCCGCACGCTCGCGGAACAGCGCCAGGTTCTCGTCGTCGTCCCACACCTCGTACTCGTCGATCAGGAGGTCGGGCCAGCGCACCTGGAGGCCCTCGAGGAACTCGCGCTCGGCGTGGCAGTGCGGGCAGCCGCTCCCGTAGAACAGCTCCAGCGTCACCGGTTCGCCCGCGGCCCCGTCGATGCCGACGCCCGCCGCGACGTCGGAGCGGGATGCGAACGACCAGGCTCCCACAGCGATCATTGCGGTCAGCAGCACTGCCCACAGCCGCGTCAGCTGTCGTCCGCCGATCATGGCGATTTCGCGCTCCTCGTCGACAAGGTCTTCGGTGTCCAGCGTGCGCCGAGGGCACCGGCCTGGTCAGGGCCGAACGGCTCATTGTCGGCTCCGGTCTGTTCGCGGAGACCGCTGCGGGTCCGAGCGATCGATCCCGGGCGTGGGCCGACCGCAGGAATGCCATGTGACGGTGCCGACCGCCCCGATACGGCGTAATGACCGTACAATTCACCGCATGGTGAAGACCAACGCTGTCCTGGCCGCTGCGCTGACCGCCTCGCTGGCACTCGCTGCCTGCGGCGGCAGCGACGATGCTGCACCGACCACCGCACCCCCCGCCGCCGAGGCCGAACAACCCGCATCGGACGCATCCGGCATCCAAGTCGTGTCGGCGACCGACGCAGCGGCCACGATCGACGCGGCGCCTGACGACCTGGTGATCCTCGACGTGCGCACACCGGAGGAGTTCGCCGAGGGCCACATCGAGGGCGCCACCCTGATCGACTTCTACGACCCGGACTTCGCAGAGCAGCTGGCCGCGCTCGATCCGGACGTCCCCTACGTCCTGTACTGCCGCTCCGGCAACCGCAGCAGCGGGGCCCGCGCCATGATGGCCGAGCTCGGATTCACCACGGTCGACGACATCGACGGTGGAATCGTCGCATGGGAGAGCGCCGGTCTCCCGGTCGTCACTTCCTGATCGGCGCACGCCGCAGCACCCGACGGCGGTGAGCGAACCACCGCCGGGCGTCGGTTCGCTCACCGCTCGGTCAGGCGGGTGTCGCCTGCACTTCCTGCCACGCCCCGTAACCGCCGAGGATGTCGGTCACGTCGGAGAACCCGGCCTGGCGCAGCACACTCGCCGCCACCGACGAACGGTAGCCACCAGCGCAATACACGACCGTCGGCGCGTCAGGGTCCAGCTCATCGAGACGAGCCGGAATCTGTCCGACCGGGATCGGCACGGCGCCGGGGATCACACCGGCCTCGAGTTCGCCCGGGTTGCGGATGTCGACGAGCTGCAGTCCCTCGATGTCACCGCGGCGCGCATCGAACTCCGCAGCGGTCATCCGCGATGCGTGGCGAACACGGTCGGGGTGGTCGGCCATCACGACGAACGGATGCTCGAGATACCCGACCACGCGATCGAAACCGATCCGGCCGAGCCGGTTCTTCGCCTCGAGTTCGAAGCCAGGATCGACCACGAGCACGATGTCGACGTCGCTGGGCACGACCGAGCCGGCGAACTCTGCGTAGCGGCCGCTCAGCCCGACATTGACCGAGCCGGCGAGGTGTCCGTGCGCGAACTCCTCCGGATCGCGGCCGTCGACGATCATCGCGCCACCGGCGACGAGTTCGTCGAACGTCAGCGATGTCGAGCGCGGTCGGCGGCACGTGCTCGTCGAGCAGCTCTCGGTCCTTTCGGTTGAGAATCGCGTCGTACACGAAGTAGCCCGGGGCGGGCGGCTGCCCCTCGGTGACGAGGTCGAAGAACGTCTGCTTGTCCTTGGCCAGCAGGGCGTAGTTCGTTGCGCGCTGTTCACCCATCGTCGACGAGGTCTCCGTCGACAGGTTCTTCCCACACGCCGAACCCGCACCGTGGGCCGGGAACACCCGGGTGGAATCGGGCAGGGTCAGCAACTTGTCGTGCAGGCTGTCGTAGAGCTTGTCGGCCAACTCCTCGCGGGTGAAGCCGATCGACGACAACAGGTCCGGTCGACCGACATCGCCGATGAACAGCGTGTCGCCGGTGAGCACGCCGTACGGCTCGGCATCGTCGGCGTGTTCCCACACGACGATGCTGATCGACTCCGGGGTATGGCCCGGGGTGTGGCGGATCTCGAGCACGACGTCGCCGAGCTCGATGCGCTCACCGTCGGCCAACTTGCGCGACTCGAACTCGGTCTCGGCAACGGACGAGAACCCGATCTCGGCACCCGTCTCGGCGGCGAGTTCGAGGTGACCGGAGAGGAAGTCGGCGTGGAAATGGGTCTCGAGCACCAGCTCGATGGTGAGCCCGGCTGCTGCGGCATCGTCCAGGTATTCCGCGATGTCGCGCTGCGGGTCGACGACGACCGCCCGACCGGTGGTCTCGTCGCCGATCAGGTACGACGCATGGGACAGACAGTCGAGGTAGTACTGGGTGAATTTCATGATGGAACTCCTTGCCGGTACGCGAGCATGCCACCCGCGAGGTTGATGACGTCGACGAATCCAGCAGCGGCGAGGAACTCGGCGGCCTGTTGGCTACGCGCCTCCGCTGCGGCAGAACACGATCGTCCGCCGATTCGGGTCGAGTTCCCGTGCCCGCATCACGAATTGGTCGAGCGGGATGTTGATGGCACCGTCGATGGTCCCGTCGGCGACCTCGTACGGCTGACGCACGTCGATGAGTTGGGTGTGTTCGTCGACGAGCTCGCCGACCGACGTGACCGGATACTCGCGAAACGCCATCACGCCACCTTGCGAAGCTCGGTGAGCACACCCTCGATGTCGCAGCCTCGCCCCCGGTTGTAGGGGAGCTTGCCGAGGACAGTGGCCATCGCGCAGGTGTTGGACACGGCCGAGAACGTCAACCCGGCAGCGACACCGCCGGCGAGCCACTTCGCCTTGGGCACCGCAATCGACGCCAGCAACCCGACGAGCGAGATCGACCCGGCGACGAGGCGTACCTGGCGGTCCATCGCCCAGACTTCGCTCTCGTTGCGCACGACGTCGCCGCCGCCCGCGATCCACGCGTCGAGCCCGCCGTCGAGGAGGTGGAGGCGCTGCTTGCCGGCGCCGGACAGCTTGGTGTGTGCCTGGTCGGCTCGCGCTCCCGACCGGCACACGAGCACGACCGGATGCTCGACGTCGGCGAGGTCGCGGACGTGCTCGCCCAGCGTGTCGAGCGGGACGTTGTACGAACCGGCGATGTGGACGCTGTCGAACTCGCCGCCCGTGCGCACGTCGAGGATCTTCGTCGCCGGGTCCTCGAGCATCATCTGGCGCAGCTGTTCGTTGTTGATGATGTCGGTGCCCGGCAGCTGGGTGGCGGTTGCGGTGGTCATGGTGGCTCCTCTGGAACTCGTTGGGGGTGGGTGCTCACGCCGTGAGCAGTGTGGAGATCGCGGTGTACGTCGCGACGGCGAACATCATCATCGCAAACGAACGCGTCGGAGCTCGACCAGCACGCGCGATCGCGATGACCTCGCCGGTCATGCGCCGCCCGAGTTTCGTGCGACATCGAGCAGTGCATCGAATTGCTCGGGGCCGATCGCCCCGGAGACGCGCCCGGCCACCTGGCCGTCGGCATCGACCGCAACCCACAGCGGGAACGCCGGCAGACCGTACGCATTCGCCAGGCTGCCGTCGGCATCGTCGAGCAGGACCGGCGTCGGCCAGCCCTCGCGGGCGAACCAGGCAGAGGGCGGATAGTTGTCGCCGTCGGACCGCACACCGGTCGACACGCCGACGATTCGGACATCGTCGGGAACACCGACGTCGTCGAGATGGTCGCTGATCTCTTCGACCTCGCCCTGGCACACGGGGCACCAGTGGGCGAAGAAGCCGACCACCGCAGGCTCACCCTCCTCGAGCAGCTCGACACGGAGCCCGTCGAAACCGGTGCCGGTCGCCTGCGGAGCAGTCGCACCGACCGCCTGGTCGACACCGACCAGCTCGGGCAATGGCGCTCCCTCGATCACGACCGCATTGGTCTCGACGATCGCCGCCGAGGTGTCGTCGGTGTCGTCGCTTCGTGTGACGGCGATCACGATCGCTCCGACGAGCGCGACGACGACCACCGCGGCACCGATGATCCACGGAACGTAGTTGCGGCGTGACGCGCTCACGGCCGTCACTCCCCCGTCCGCTCGGCGGTGAACGTGAAGTCGTCCTGGATGTCGAGCCCGAGCGTCACGTCGATGGAATCGGCGTCGGTGTCCTCCAGCAGCGCGAGATGCACGCCGCCGACCTCGAGCACGAGCTCAGAACCGGGATCGACCTTCAACGACGACAGCAACGACCCGTCGGCTGACCGGAACTCGACCTCGCCCGCCGAGCTCTCGGCGGTCGTGATCTCGATCGTGCGATCGGTGACGTTCTCGATCGTGCCGACGACCGCGTCGCCCTCCGAACCGGCCACGAGCTGCGGCCCGGCGATCGAGAGGGGCGCGCCGGTGACGACGACCGCGGTCGTCGACGACGCATCATCATCCGAGGAACACGCCCCGACGGCCACCGGAGCGGCAAAGATGAGGAGGATGGCAGAGAGGCGAGCGGCAAGATGATTCATAAAGGATCACCGACGACAGTACAATTTGTACGTACATTTCGCAACCCCGACTCCGGCGACGACGCTCAGCCCCTCGCCACCATGGTGCGGAAGGTACCGCCCCCACCCACCAGCCGAACAGGAACCGACCCCGAAGGAACGACCCATGGACCCCCGAGACGTCAGTAACTTCTTCGCCCTGGTGCTGCTGCTGGGCGCGGCCGTGGTGTTCATCGCTGCGCTCGTCCCCGCCGGCCGCGTCGAGCTGTCTCGGCGAGCACCCGCGATCGTCGCCGATCGCGGCGATCGGCGCCACCGCAGGCAGCCTCTACTTCTCCGAGATCGCCGACTACATCCCGTGCACGTACTGCTGGTACCAGCGCATCGCGATGTATCCGATCGCGGTCATCGTGCCCCTGGCGATCGTGCTCCGGGACCGCTCGGTCCTGCGGTACTCGCTCGCGCTCGCCGGAATCGGGCTCGCGATTTCGGTGTACCACATCCAGCTCCAGCTGTTTCCGGACCAGAGTTCGAACTCGTGCGAGCTCACCAGCCCGTGCACCGCGAAGTGGGTCGAGGCGTTCGGGTTCATGACGATCCCGCAGATGGCGGGTACCACGTTCGCCATCATCGTGGTGGTGAGCATCATCGGTCTCCGCACGGCGGTTCCCGACGCCGCAGCAGACACCGGTACCGCCACCGACGAGCGCCAGACCGAGCCGACCACGGCCGGATAGGGTCGGTTGTCCGGACCCCCGGTCAATCGATCAACGAACGCCTGTTGATCCTGACGAGATCCCGACGAGGGGACACTGCATGACACTCGACCGAGACAGCCCGATGCCGCTGTGGGCCCAGCTCGAAGCCGCCCTCAAGCACCGGCTCGACGCCGGGGAGTTCGACGAACGATTCCCCACCGACAACGAACTCGTCGAGCGAGTACGGCGTGAGCCGCCACACGGTGCGCGAGGCGATCCGGCACCTGAATCGCTCCGGTGTCCTCCGCCGAGAACGCGGTCGCGGCACCGTGGTGAATCGGACCGAGTTCGAACAGCCGCTGGGTGCGCTGTACAGCTTGTTCCGCTCGGTCGAGGCCTCCGGCGCGGTGCAACGCAGCGTCGTGATGGCCAAACGCGAAGAGCTCGACCCTGCCGTCGCCGAGCGGCTGGAACGACCGGCCGACACGCCGCTGCTGTTCCTCGAACGGCTCCGCTACGCCGACGACGCGCCGCTCGCCATCGACCGAGCGTGGCTCCCGATGGACATCGCCGCGCCGCTCATGTCGACCGACTTCGAGCGGACCGCCCTGTACGACGAACTCGAAGCCAAGTGCGGGATCCGCCCCGACGCCGGGTGGGAACGGATTGGTCCGCTCCTCCCGAATCCGGATGAGCGATCGCTCCTCGCCATGCGGCGCGGCGAGGCCGCCTTCTTCCTCGAGCGGCTCGGCTCGGCCGGCGGCACACCATTCGAATGGCGCACGACGACGATCCGCGGGGATCGCTACCGCTACGTGTCCCGGTTCGAGGCCGGCAAGGCTCCGGGACTGGTCGCATCCACAGACGAGTGACCGCTCCCCGCCCCCCAGTGGCGAGATCCCGGCGGATCGTGACGACCAGGGTCACGATCCGCCAGAATTCGCGACGGGCGGGTCGGGAGGCGAGTCAGGGGGCGAGCAGCGCGGCCAAGCGGCGGCGCCATTCGACCGAGGCTCGATCGGCCTGCACGCTGACCGTGGCGGTGGGCTCGAGCGGCAGCACGCCGGGCACCCGCTCGAGCATCGCCTTGTCCTCTGCGCCGATCGCCCGGTCGAACGCGATGACCTCGTCGCCGGGCACCGAGAAATCGTCGTTGCGCCAGATCACGAACGTGAAGTACGACGTCACGTCGTCGATCGGCGTCGAACACAGCAGGATCAGGTGGTCGAGTCCCGTCTCGTAGTGGATCGTGCTGCGCACGGTGAACGGCAGGTTGAACCCGGTCGTCATCCGACGGGTCACGGTCGCAGCTCCCTGACCCGAAGCGAGCGCACCGTGCTCGTTGTCGACCTCGACCTCGTAGGCGTAGCCGTGGAAGTCGTCGTCGAGTTGCTCCAACTCGATCGGCCGGTACGACCTGGGAATCCGACGTCGCGAGCGTGGCGACATGGACGTACGGGAAGTGAGCGATGTCGAGGAAGTTGTCGGTCATCCGCGTCGCCGATGTCGCCCAGACCTCGACGCCGGAGTTGATTCGGCGATAGGTCGGATCGGCCTCGGCGGCGATCGTCGGGATCGGGGCGACGGGCGTGCCCGGGCACACCCAGACCAGGCCGTAGCGTTCCTCGACGTGGACCGTCAGGAGATGTGCGGCGGGCGGCACGGGGCGTCCCGCTCCCGACGAGGGCACCTCGACACACCGGCCACCGTCCCCGAAGGTCCACCCGTGATACGGACAGACCAGGCACCCGGCATCGAGGCGACCGTGGCTGAGCGGCGCTTCTCGATGCGGGCATCGATCGGGAGCAGCGACGAGCTGACCGGACGGGGCACGCCAGATCACCAGTTCCTGACGCAGCAGCGTCACGGCGATCGGCGCACCGGTCACGTCGTCAGCTTCGGCAACCGCGTACCAGTGATGCTGCAGCGCCTCGTTTTCGGTCAGCATGTCGGTCGACTCCTCCGAGCGCCCCGGTTCCGCTCGGGGTCGAGGTCGTAGTCTGGCGCGACGATGCCCACTTCGACCGAGGCCGACCTGATCATCGCGGCCGACACCGTGCTGACGATGGAGCCCGGGACCTCGGCGCTCGTCGACTCGGCGATCGCCGTCAGCGGAGATCGCATCGTCGCCGTCGGGCCGACCGACGAGCTCGTCGCGGCGCATCCGGACGTCGCTGTGCTCGGCGGGTCCGGGTACTTGGCGATCCCCGGCCTGATCAACGCCCACCAGCACCTGACCGGCGACCGACTCATTCGTTCGATGATCCCCGACGACCTCGAAGCGGGCCGCGCCGTGTTCGAGTGGGCGATTCCGGCGCACGCGGCGCACACCCCCGACGACGACGAACTGTCGGCCACCCTCTCGCTCATCGAGGCCGCCTGCAACGGAATCACGTTCACGGTCGAGGCGGGGACCGTGGCCCACCCGGACCGAGTGCTCCACGCGCTTCGACCGCGTCGGCGTCGGCGGGACGCTCGGCACGTGGGGGTGGGATGTCGCCGGAGAGCCCTGGGCCGGTTCCGTCGCGCGAGGTCCTCGATCGCCAGCGCGAGGTCCAGCGGCTGACCGCCGGCCATCCGCGTGTCGACGGGTGGGTCACGCTTGTCGGGCACGATCTGATGAGCGACGAACTGGTTGTCGCTGCGAGCGAACTCGCGCGGGCCACCGACACCGGGCTGACCTTCCACCTCTCCCCCACCGACGCCGACGCAGCGAGCTACCTGGATCGCTCGGGCGCTCGACCGGTCGTCCACCTCGAACGGCTCGGGGTGCTCGGCTCACACGTCGTGATCGCGCACGGTGTCCACCTCGACGACGACGAGATCGACAGCCTGCTGCGGACCGACACCGCACTCGCGTACTGCCCCTGGGCATACCTGCGACTCGGCCAGGGGGTCAGCTCGCGCTGGACGCCACATCGAGTTCATCGAGCGCGGTGGCCGGGTTGCGCTCGGATGCGATGCCGAGAACGCAGGGGACGCCATCGACGTGCTCGGCGTCGCGGCGCTCACTGCGGGACTCGCCAAGGACACCGCATGCGACCCGACGGTGTTTCGGGCGCACGATGCCCTGCACCATGCGACGCTCGGAGCCGCCGACGCGCTCGGCATGGCCGACGAACTCGGGTCGATCGCCGTCGGCAAGCGCGCCGACGTCGTGCTCGTCGACACGACCGGGCCCGAGTGGGTCCCCCGGTCCCCGGATCCCGTGCAGCAGCTGATCTGGGCGAGTGACGGTCGCAGCGTGCGACACGTGGTCGCCTCCGGCAGGATCGTCGTCCGCGACTTCGAGCCGACCCTCGTCGACCGCGCCGCCCTCGCAGCAGCGGCCCAGCGGCACCACGAGCGGCTCGTGCGCGACACCGGGCTCGGCGGCTGAGCTCACTGGGGCGGGGTCACCAGATCCCGATGAGGCGGCCCGCGAGGAACAGCGCGGCCCCGACCATGAAGACCCGCACCACGCGTTCGCCGCCCGACACGGCAAGTTTCGCCCCGAACCATCCTCCGGCGAGGAAGCCGGCGGCGAGCACCAGGGCCGGTCCCCACACCACGTCGCCCTGCACGATGAACACCGGCAGCGCAATGCAGGTCACGACCAGGTTGACGAGCACCTTGACGCTGTTCGCGGTCACGAGATCGAAGCCCGCCCGCGTCAGCGCCGCCAGCATCACGAGTCCGACCCCGGCCTGGAATGCTCCGCCGTACAGCCCGATGCCGAGGAAGACGATCGCGGTCACCGTTGCGGACCATGGCTCGACGCCCTCGGCCGGCTTCGGCTTGAAGATCGTGAGGATGATGATCGGGATCAACAGCAACCCGAAGATCCTCTCGAACGTCTCGTCGGCGATCTGGCTGATCCCGAACGATCCGATCAGGGATCCGATGACCACCGGGACGAGGACCGGTGCAGCGCCCTTGGCGCCGTCGACGCCGGACCGACGAAACGAGGCGACCGCCGAACCGCTCGCCGCGAGCACGCCGACCCGGTTCGACCCGTTCGCCTGATTGCCGGGCACGCCGGCGAGCACGAGCAGCGGCACGGTCAGTGCGGAGCCGCCGCCGGCCATCGTGTTGATCACCCCTGCTGCGGTGCCGCCCAGCACCAACAGCAGCGCCTCCCACCAGGTCATGGCCGCAGGATCATCCCTGTCGGAACACGTCGCGTAGCCCGGGGTCGCGCAGCACCTCGCGCACGGTGGTGACGATCGTCTGGGTCTGCGCGTCGAGTTCCAAGTTGGCAACCGATCCGACCTCGACGGACCCGAGCGTCGTTCGCGCCAGGGTCTCGGGGATCAAGCTGACCGCCACCTCGTTCGTCTCCCGATCGAGGTGCGAGATCGTCAGGCTCACGCCGTCGATCGCAATCCATCCCTTCCACATCAGGTAGCCCATGTGCGCTGGAGGAACCGCGAACCAGACGGTGCGGTTGTCGCCGTCGACGTCGATCCGTGCCACGGTGATCGTCCCCGACACGTGCCCGGACAGGATGTGCCCGCCGAGCTCGTCGCCGAAGCGGAGGCTGCGCTCGATGTTGACCCGCGTTCCGGGTTCGACGAAACGCAGATTCGTCATCCGCACCGTTTCGGCGATCACGTCGAAGTCGACGATGCCGCCGTCGATCGCGGTCGCAGTGAGACACACCCCGTTGTTCGCCACGCTCGCTCCGAGTTCGAGCCCGACGGCGCGCTCACCCAGCCGGACCCGCAGCCGGCGGACGCCATCGCGATCCTCCACGCCGACGACTTCGCAGAGATCTTGCACGATGCCGGTGAACATGGCTGCGAGGGTACCGATCGGGCGGTGGCCGAACGAGCCCGACTGGCTACGGTTCGAGACGGCAATCGACGTCGAGGAGACCGGATGAGTGACGAAGCGACCGCACACACCGTGCGTCCGGCGACGCCCCGCTGGACCCACCTGGCGCTCCGCGTGTCGGACATCGACGCGACGATCGACTGGTATCGGCGTTTCACGACGCTCGAACTGCTCGATCGCCGCGAGGACGCCGACGGATACGGCGCGTGGCTCGGCCACCCCGACGCCGGTGAGTACCCCTTCGTGCTCGTGCTCGCCCAGTTCTTCGAGGGTCACGACCCGTTCGCTCCGACACCGCTCGCCAAGCTGGCGCCGTTCAACCACATCGGGATCGAGTTGCCGACCCGGGCCGAGGTCGACGAGATCGCTGCTCGTGCCGAGGCCGAGGGCTGCCTCGCGATGGCGGCGACGCAGATGCCGGACCCGATCGGGTACATCTGCATGCTCGAGGACCCCGACGGCAACCTCGTCGAGTTCTCTTTCGATCAGGGCGTGTACGAGAAGGTCCGTGACGTCTGGGGCTGACCACGCCGCCGTTGCGCACGCGTACCTCGCGGCGCTCGGCGGAGCCGACCCGGCGGCGGTCGCCGCGCTCGTGTCGGACGACTTCGTCAACGAGCACATCGCCGAACTCGGGTCCGGGTGCGTCGGGCGGAGCGAGTACGCCCGACGACTTCCGGGGTTCTTCGAGATGTTCCCGAACCGGCGCTACACGATCGAGGAGACCGCGGTCGGCGCATCGCTCGACAGCTCGGTCCGCCGAGAGCACGGTCCGGCGGCGGTCGAGGTGATCGTGCGGTACCGCTTCGGGGCCGATGTCGGCGACGTGCGCATCGACATCCCGGGGGTGATGTGGATCACCGTGCGGGACGGGACGATCGTCCGACGCCTCGACAGCTGGGACTCGCTCACGTTCCACCGCCAGACCGGCACGCCGGTCGACGGGTGAACGCTCAGCCGGCCGCCACCGCCGTCTCGCGGGCCCAGCGATAGTCGGCCTTGCCGTTCGGCGCTCGGTACACCTCGTCGACGAACACCACCCGGCGGGGGGCCTTGTAGTCGGCGATCGTCTGCTTGACCGTCGCGATCACGTCGGCTTCGTCGGTCGGCTCGGACACCGAGCAGACGAGCACGACCGTCTCTCCGAATCGTTCGTGCGGAACGCCGACGGCGTTGGCATCGATGACGGTCGGGTGGAGCCGTGCCGCCACCTCGACCTCTTCGGGATAGATCTTCTCCCCGCCCGAGTTGATGCACACCGATCCGCGACCGAGCAGCGTGACCGTGCCGTCCTCCGCGATCGTCGCGAAGTCCCCCGGCACCGTGTAGCGCACGCCATCGACGACGCGGAACGTCTCGGCGGTCTTGGCCTCGTCGTTCCAGTAGCCGCGCGGCATCGGCCCGGCCGCGCCGAGCATCCCCGGGGTGTCGCTGCCACGCGGGATCACCTTGTTCGTGACCGGGTCGATCGTGACGACGTTCGGGGCCGCCGTGAAGATCGCCGTCTCGGGCGGCTCGGTCCCCGGCATCGTCATGGACAATGCGAACGGCCCGCCCTCCGATGCCCCGATCATGTCGAAGATCATCGCGTTCGAGAGTCGTCGCTGGAATGCTCGTTTCTGCTCGACGGACAACGTCGCTCCGGTCGACACGATCCGCTCCACCGAGTCGAGATCGCGCCGGCGGCCCGCCTCCTCAGCGGCGTCGAGCGCTTCGTTCATCCGCCGCGCAAACGCGTCGCCGACGAGCGAGATCTGTGTCACCCGATGCTCCTCGACGAGGTCCCACAGTTCGTCGGCATCGAAGGATCGTCCGCCGAGCAGCACCACCGTGCCGCCCATCACGAACGCTCCGATCGCCAGGAACATCGCCGTGCCGTGCATCAAGGGTGGGGCGCACAGCATCACCGGGCTTCTGCCCGCGGCCTGGAGCTCCGCGGCGATCGAGCCGACTTCAGCCGGCGTCGTCGGGACGTCGATCCCGGCTGACATGTAGGCCGTGAATGCGAGTGCGCCGAACAGATCGACATGGCGCCAGACGACACCTTTCGGGTTGCCCGTCGTGCCCCCGGTGTAGAGCATCACGAAATCCTCGCCCGAACGCTCGATCCGTTCGGCCGGCGCGGACGCGTCGACGATCTCATGGAACCACTCGGCACCATCGACGAGCGGACTTCCATCGTCGACCTGCACCAGCGACGTCACCGTCGGCATCGACGATCGCGCCTCGGCCACCCGGGCACCGAGCGAGCCGTGGAACAGCAGGACCTCGGCGCCGGCGTCGTTGCAGATGTGAGCGATCTCCGGAGCCTTGTATCGGTAGTTGACGTTCACCGGGGTCGCTCGCAGTTTGAACGCCGCATAGATGGACTCGAGGTACTCGGGGCAGTTGTACATCAGCTGAGCGATCCTCGTCCCGACCCCCGCACCGCGCTCCTGCAGCGCAGTGGCGAGGCGCGCCGCTCGGTCGTCGAGCTCGCGCCATGTCTGGGTCTGGGCGCCGATCACGACGGCGGTGTGCTCGGGTTGGGCGTCTGCGAACGCCTCCCACAGCGTCGCCCAGTTCTCGCTCAGCCCGTGGTTGTCGTCGTCGCTCATCGGATGCTCGTCTCCTGCTCGGTCGTGGATCGATGGTGGGCTCGATCGTGCGCGCGATCTTGGTCGATCGGGCCACCGCTGGTCGAAGCGCGAGGTTCGTCACCCACCGTCTACGGTGAGCCGCATGCGCATGGAAGCGATCGCCATCGGGGTGACCCCACCCGACGACATCAACGTCATCATCGAGGTACCCGTCGGAGGTGAGCCGATCAAGTACGAGCTCGACAAGGACTCGGGCACCCTGCACGTCGACCGTTTCCTGTACACGCCGATGCGCTATCCCGGCAACTACGGCTTCGTGCCCCACACCCTGTCCGAGGACGGCGATCCGATCGATGTCCTCGTCTGCAACACCCGTGTGATCGTGCCCGCCGCCGTCATCAACTGCCGTCCGATCGGCGTGCTGGTGATGGAGGACGAGGCCGGGAACGACGAGAAGATCCTGGCCGTCCCGAGTTCACACGTGAGTCGACGGTACGACCGTGTGCACGAGTACGAGCAGCTTCCCGAGATCACCCGGCAGCAGATCCAGCACTTCTTCCAGCACTACAAGGATCTCGAGCCCGACAAGTGGGCCCGGATCGACCACTGGGGCGACGCCGCCGAGGCACGCTCGATGATCGTCGACGCGATCAACCGGGCGACGGACGCGGCGGCCGACTGATCACTCGCTGTATTCGTGCTCCTCAGCCGGGTACACGCCGCTCTCGACGTCCTCGCGAAACGCCGTTGCCGCCTCGAGCAGCGTGTCGCCGATCTGGGCGTACTGCCTGACGAAACGCGGGATACGACCACGTGACATTCCCGCCCAGTCGGACCACACCAGCAGTTGGCCGTCGCAGTGCGGACCGGCCCCCACCGAGATGGTGGGGATCGACAACTCCTCGGTGACCCGACCCGCGATCGCGGAGGGAACCATCTCCAGGACGACGGCGAAGGCCCCGGCGTCGGCCACGGCGTGAGCATCGGCGAGCAGTTGTTCGGCGCCCTCGCCGCGGCCCTGGATGATGTGGCCGCCCAGCCCGTGCTCGCTCTGCGGCGTGAACCCGATGTGCGCCATGACGGGGATGCCGGCGCGCACGACCCGCTTGATCTGCTTGGCGCTGCGAACGCCACCCTCGAGCTTGACCGCATGGGCGCCCGTTTCCTTCATGAACCGGATGGCCGTGTGCAGTGCCTCGTCCGGGCTGTTCTCGTAGGAGCCGAAGGGCATGTCGGCGATCACGAGCGCACGGCTCGCGCCACGCACCACCGCCGCCGTCAGCGGGATCAGCTCGTCGACGGTGACCGGGATGGTCGTGTCGTAGCCGAACACGGTGTTGCCCGCCGAGTCGCCGACGAGCAGGAAGTCGATACCGGCCTCGTCGAAGATCGCGGCCGACAGGAAGTCGTAGCTGGTGAGACCCGTGATCTTGATCCCCTGCTCCTTCGCCCGCTGGAAGTGGCGGGTACGGACGCGCTTGAGCGCAGGATCGCTCGTGCCGCCACCGTAGGGACGTGCCTCATCGGTCATGGTGCCACCGTAGCCATCGTGCGTCGGCCGATCACCAATCTCGAAACTCCCTGCGTGCTGACGGTTCGTGGTGGACACGGGTGGGTACGTTCACCCCATGCGAATCCGGCGGAACCAGACCATGCGACGCGTCGCTGTGGTCGTGGCGGCCGCGTCAGTACTCGCCGCGTGCAGCGATGGCATGAGCGAACGCAGCGCATCCGTGCCGGTTCCCGGAGCCGTGGCCGCACCGATCGACGACGGCCGACCGACGGCGCCGGACACCGCAGCGGCGTCCACCGCCGCGCCCGACGCGGCCACGACCACGGAGTCGGCCGCGACGACCACATCCCCCGCATCGAGTTCGACGAGCACGTCCACGACCAGCACGTCGACCCCCGGTTCGACCACGTCGTCATCCACCACCACCTCGACCACCACCTCGACCACCACCACGACCGTTCCCGAACTCGACGTGTACGCCCCCGAATGTGCCTACGAGGTGCAACCCGGCGAGTCGCTGAGCCTCATCGCCGACCGCTACGAGGACGAGACGATCACCGCCGCCACCGTTCGCGTCGAGAACGGCATCGAAGGCGAGACGATCTACCCGGGCCAGGTGCTCGACATCTGTGTCGACAACGGGCTGGACGACATCACGGGTTCCGAACGCGAGCGCAACGCAGCGGTCGTCGCATCCGAGACCACGGCCGCGATCGAGGTGCAACAGACCAAGCTCAACGAGTTGTTCGCTGGGCTCGGGATCCGCGATCTCCTCGTCGACGGGGTGTCGGGCCCCGTGACCCGACAGCGTCTCTGCGCCGCTCGCGTCAGCCTCGGCCTGCCGGTCACGTTGGAGGACATGGAACCGGGCAGTGAGGAAGAAGCGGCGCTGATGGCCGCCGAATCGCTGCCGATGCCCTTCACCAGCGCCCTCAATTCCGACCGGTGGATCCTGATCGATCGCACGTGCCAGATCATGTTCGTCGGCGAGTCGGCGGAGCGGTTGACGTTCGTCTTCCCGACGTCCACGGGCGAGATCGGGTACGAAACCCGCGACCAGGACCGTTCCCGGGTCTTCCGCTTCGATCCTGCACTCGACAACGACGGCTGGCACAACAGCACGACGTATCCCGTCGAGATCGACAATCCGCTCAATGGCAACATGTACAAGCCGCTGTACTTCGACGGCGGCCAGGCGATCCACGGCGCCAACAAC
The DNA here is from genome assembly GCA_963695475.1 of Ilumatobacteraceae bacterium. Classification (GTDB taxonomy): domain Bacteria; phylum Actinomycetota; class Acidimicrobiia; order Acidimicrobiales; family Ilumatobacteraceae; genus Ilumatobacter_A. Next base: position 48,132 of record CAVOHA010000025.1, on the reverse strand, counting down.
GTGCCGACGACGCCGCAGAGCAAGGGCTGTGCCCGCCTCCGTCCCGGCGACCAGGACCTGTTGATCGAGTGGCTCGGCCTCGCCGACGCTGACGGCCCGACGAACAGCTCCGAGCGCATCGGCGTCACCGTCAACGTGCAGGGCGCCTACCCGCACACGCAGGCCGAGATCGACGCAGCCCTCGCCGAGATCGCCGCCGAAGCCGATTGACCTTCGTTGGTGCCAGGCACCAACGAACGATTTCAGGAGTCGAGGCGCTCGAGCATCGCCTTCATCTGGGCGTGGACGAGGTTGATCGCCTGCAGCGGACGGATCATCACCTTGAACTCGACGATCATTCCGTCGTCGTCACACGTGATGATGTCGACGCCGTTGACGTACTTGCCCTCGATCGAGGTCTCGAACTCCAACATCGCCGAATGCCCCTGGCAGATCTCCTTCGTGTAGCGGAAACCGCCACCCGAGCCGCCACCTGCGTCCGCGTCGCTGTCGCCACCGAGCGTGCCGCCCGCAGCGGTCAGGTAGAGCTTCGTGATCTCACGACCCTCCTGGGGGGTGAACACGATCGGCGACAGGAACACGACGTCGGGATGCAACATGGCGTCGAGCCCGCCGTCGAGGCGTCCGCGCATGTGATCGTGCCACCGGGCGATGCACGCGTGGATCGGTTCGTCGGTCTGAGTTGCGCTCATCGCCCGAGTCTGGCAAACCCGGCGACGACACCTCGCCCCACAACGACGAAATCCCACGGGATTTCACGGGTCGGGGCCGGTCAGGGGGTGTCGACGCCGCAGGTGGTGAGCCAGTGGGGCTCGCCGTCGTGCATCGGCAGGTGCGCCTCGTTGAGGACCGTGGTCCCGTCGACGAGGGTGAACTCCACGGTGAACGGGGCCGAGAGGTGAGACGCACCGGCCGGCGCAGCGTGGCTCAGCGTGAGCTCTGACCGTCGTCGACCTTGATGATCGCGCCGGTCACCGCGTCGGAGGCGGGCGAGCACAGGTACAGCAGGGTCGAATCGAGCTGGGCAGGGTCGCCGAGCCGCTTGCGCGGCGTTGCGCCGCTGAAATCGCCCATCCGCTCGATCATGCCGTCCATCATCTCGCTGCGGAATGCGCCGGGCGCGATGCAGTTGACGTTGATGTGGTTGCGGGACCACTCGACGGCGAGGACCTCGCTCATGCGGGCGATACCGGCCTTGGTGATCGAGTAGAGCGCCGCGCCGTGACCGTCGTAGTTGGTCGCGCCGATGCTCGAGATGTTGATCTGGCGACCGGGCAGCTTGCGATCGATCAGCCGGCGAGCGACCTCGCACGACAGCACGTACGGACCGCGGAGGTTCGTGTCGAACACGCGGTCGATCAGATCGATCGACATCTTGTGCGCACGCTGCGCATCCGGGATCCCGGCGTTGTTGACCAGGATCGTGATCGTGCCGAACGCTGCTTCTGCGGCGTCGACGCCGGCGAGAATGCTCTCGGTGTCGGTCATGTCGATCTCGACGCCGACCGCGCTTCCGCCGGCAGCTTCGATCTCGGCGACCACCTCGTCGAGGCGTTCACGCCGGCGACCGGCGGCGACGACTTGCGCACCCGACGCGGCGAGCACGCGTGCGAACCTGCGGCCGAGACCCGAGGTCGCACCGGTGACGAGCGCGACGTGCCCGTGCAGGTCCTCGGAGGTGTTCGGCAGCGGGTACTCATCGGTGTCCATGCGTGCCGACCGTATTGACCGGACCGGTCGCAGTACGAAACGAGCCGCGTAGCCTGGCCCGATGCCGAGTCATCCTGTGCACCCTCCGGAATGGATCGACAGCGCCCCGATCGTGGTCGACGAGTCGATCGTGATCCACGCGCCGCCGAGCGCCGTGTGGGCGGAGATCGCGGATCACGAATCGTGGCCGGAGTGGTTCAGCGCACTGGACCGAGTGGAGCCGGGGTCGACCTCGACCGGGGTCGGCGGCACGCGCCGCGTCATCGCGGCCCGTCTCCCGATCGACGAAGAGTTCACGGTCTGGGACGAGGACGAACACTTCGCGTTCGGTGTCACGGCGACCAAGCTGCCGATGCTCGCCGCGATGGCCGAGTCGGTGCGGCTCGAGTCCGTCGACGACGGTGCAGCGTGCAGGGTCACCTACCGGCAGGGACTCCAGGGTCGCACCGGCTTCGGATGGCTCATGAAGGCGATCTGGTCGCGCGCCGCGAAGGACCTCCCCGTCGCCCTCACTGCGCTGAAGACCCGCGTCGAGGAGCACGACCGACGACGCTCAGTAGATCGACCGCGCCGCAACGTCCGGCGAGGCGGATCCGACCGACCGGAGCGCCGTGGCCGCACCTGCTTCGAGCGCCTGCAGGTCCGACGTCACCGTGACCATCCGGAATCCCTGCTCCAGGCGCTTCGACGCGATGTCGGGGTTGGCGTGGATGCCTGCCACGATGCCGCGTCGGTCGCAGGAGGCGACGATTTCGACGAGCGCATCGTTGAACGACGCATCGTCGTGGTCGCCCCGTGGCGCCAAACCGAGCGTCAGGCTGAGGTCCGCCGGCCCGACGTAGACGGCGTCGATCCCCGGGACGTCGAGGATGGCGTCGAGGTTGCCGAGCGCTTCGACGGTTTCGATCATCGGGATGCACGCCACGCGCTCGTTCGCGGATGCGTGGTAGTCGGGCCCATTGACCCGTGCCGCACGGATGGGGCCGTAGCTCCGAGCGCCATCGGGGGCGTAGCGGCAGGCGGCCACCGCACGCTCGGCCTGCTCGACGTTGTTCACCATCGGGATGATCACGCCCATCGCGCCGGCGTCGAGCACGCGGCCGATGATGCCCGGCTCGTTCCACGGCACGCGACACGTCAGCGCGCTCGCACGGGCGCCCGTCTCGAGCGCGCGCAGCATCTCGACAACCGCGGCGTAGTCGGCGAAGCCGTGCTGCATGTCGATGTTCACGTAGTCGAAGCCCGAGTCGGCCACCGCTTCGGCCACCACAGGCGAGTTGCTCGTCATCCACAGACCGAGCGTCGACTCCCCTGCCGACCAGGCCTGTCTCAGCGATGTCACGCCAACACGTCTTTGCTGATGATCGTCTTCATGATCTCCGACGTTCCCCCGTAGATCGTCGAGATGCGCGCGTCGGCGTAGGCCGGTCCGATCGGGTACTCGGTCATGTATCCGTAGCCACCGAAGAGCTGGAGGCACCGGTCGGTGGTGCGCTTCTGCAGCTCACTCCCCCACAGCTTCGCCTTCGCCGCGTCGGCCGGGGACAGCTCACCGGCGTTGAGCTTGACGACGCACTGGTCGATGAACGGCTGCGTCACATCGACCTCGGTGGCGATCTCGGCGAGCACGAACTTCGTGTTCTGGAAGCTGCTGATCGGCTTGCCGAACGCGGTGCGCTCCTTGACGTAGTCGATCGTCCACTCCAGGGCCGCACGTGCCGCGGCGACGCCGTACAACCCGATGGAGAGCCGCTCCTGGGCAAGGTTGAAGCTCAGGTACTCGAACGCCTGACCGATCTCGCCGAGCACGTTGTTCGCCGGCACTCGCACGTCGGAGAAGAACAGCTCCGCGGTGTCGGCGGAGTGCTGTCCGATCTTGTCGAGGTTGCGACCGCGTTCGAAGCCGGGCATGCCGCGCTCGACCACGAGGAGCGACATCGAGTTCTTCCCGTCTTCGGCGTTGCCGGTCTTGCAGGCGACGATCACGAGATCAGAGTTGATGCCGTTGGTGATGAACGTCTTCGCGCCGTTCAACACCCACTCGTCGCCGTCGGGTACCGCAGTGGTCGCAATCGACTGCAGGTCGGAACCCGTGCCCGGCTCGGTCATCGCGATCGCGGTGATGAGCTCGCCCGATGCAATGCCGGGCAACCACCGCTCGCGCTGCTCGTCGGTGCAGTACTCGATGAAGTACGGCGTGGTGATGTCGTTGTGCAGCATCATTCCGAGGCCACCGCCACCGAGGTTGAGGCGCGCCACCTCCTCGTTGAGCACGGCGTTGAACCGGAAGTCCGACACGCCGCCGCCGCCGAATTCCTCGGGGACCGCCATGCCGATGAAGCCGTGCTTACCGGCTTCGAGGTAGGCCGAGCGGTCCATGATCCCCGCGCGTTCCCATTCGGGGACGTGCGGTGCGAGTTCTTGTTCGGCAAATGCCCGGAAGCTGTCGCGGAACAGTTCGTGGTCCGACTCGTAGATCGTCATCCCCCCATCTTTCCGCTTCGGCCCCGCTCCCCCACAACCCTCGGACCCGGAATGTTCGTCGGGGACTGGCACGAACGAACATTCTCGGTACGTTCTCGGCGTGATCATCTACGGAGTCGTCAACGCCAGCCCGGACTCGCTCTCGGTCGACTCGATCGCCACCACCCCCGACGAGGCGACCGCCCGCGCTCGTCAGCTCCTCGCCGATGGCGCCGACGCGATCGACCTCGGCGGTCAGGGCTCGACCGACTTCGCCGAGGTCGTCGACTGGACCGACGAGTGGGCTCGCGTCGAACACATCATCCCGGCGCTCGCGACGCTCGGTGTCGACGTGTCGATCGATTCGTGGCGCCCCGAGGTCGTGCGACGAGCACTCGACGCCGGCGCCACGGTCATCAACGCCGCCGACGGCATGCAGAGCGACGAGATGTGGCAGGTGGCAAGCGATTTCGACGTCCCGATCGTCGTCCCGTTCCTGTCGGGTCCGAACCCGCGCGAGATGGAGTTCGTCACCTCCGATCCGGTCCAGGCGATGGTCGACTTCTTCGAGGCGCGCCTGGGCGATGCGGACCGTTTCGGGCTCCGGTCACGATGCATCGTCGACCCCGGCACCGGCTTCGCGCCGCCGAACTGGCCGTGGGAGCAGCGCTTCGAGTACCAGAAGATCGTCTACTCCAACCTGGATCGCCTGCGGGTGTTCGGGCTCCCGATCTACATCGCACTGCCGTGGAAGGAGACCGCGCAGCACGACGAGCTGCTCGACATCGTCGTGCGCCAACGGCCCGAGTACGGCCGGGCCCACTACCCGGCGAAGATCCGTCGCTTCCAAGTCGCCGCCGGGGTGTGAACGCGTGCAGGCGACCCGCAGGTGACGATCAGGCGTAGCCCGCGTCCGGCGGGGGAATCGGAGGGCCACCGTCGGGCACGAGCGCAACGCGGTCGCCGACCGGGACGATCGCGTCGGGTGCGACCTCGAACCAGCGCCCGGTCAGATTGTCGAGGCGTTGCCACCCGTCGTCGCCGGAGTGAGCCCGTTCCAGCGCGTGGATGATCCCACCGTGCGAGACGACGAGCAGCGTGTGTTCGACGTGGTCGGCAACGAGCCGGCCGAGGGCCTCGCTCGACCGAGCGACGATCGACGCATCGGACTCGTAGCCGCTGGGGCGTTTGCCGTCGGCGAGATAGCCGGGAAACCGGGCTTCGATCTCGGCTCGCGTCAGCCCCTCCCACTCGCCGGCCGATCGCTCGGACAGCGCCGGCGTCGACGGCAGCAACGGCACACCGAGTGCTGCAGCAATCAGCTCGCCGGTGCGGTGGGCGCGCTGCAAGCGTCGAGGTGACCACCGCGTCGAACGGCCCGTGTTCGACCGCTGCGACCGCACCCCGTCGGGCCTGGACCTCGCCCCGCTCGCTCAGCGGCGGGTCGGCTTGTCCCTGCCATCGACGAACGGCGTTCCACGTCGACTCGCCGTGGCGGACCACGAGCACCCGACCGTCGCTCATCGATCGTCCTGCGCGAGGCCGAGCGACGCCAACGATCGCCGGGATGCGAGGTTCAGCGGCACGGCCGAACCATCGGCACGCTGGAGCACCTGCTCGGCCTCGCCGTCGACGGGCGGGACACCGGCCCGATCGAGGATCGTGGCCATCACCTCGGCAGCCTGGACCGAGAGCGAATGCAACGAACGGTGGCGATGCAGCCGGCTGCCGAGGTCGACCTGCCCGATCGCCGGAGCACCCCACTCGCGTTCGATGTCGATCAGCAAGCCCATCTCGACACCCCACCCCTGCACGAAGCTCAGGCGCTCGAGCGCCGATCGGCGACCGGCATATTCGCCCGACAGCGGCTGGGCGAGGCCGGTGAGCGACGGGAAGTACCTCGACATCAAGGGCCGCGCGACCAACTCGGTGGTCCGTCCGCCGCCGCCGTAGTTGGTCGGGCGGTGGTAGAGCGCCTTCATCATCATCACCGTCGGGTCGTCGAGCAGCGGAGCGACGAGCTTGGTGACCCAGTCGGGCTCGAAGCTCGTGACGTCGCCGTCACACCACACGACGATGTCGCCGTGGCTGACGAGCAGCGTCGCCCACAACGCGTTGCCCTTGCCGTGTCCGTTGCCATGCTCTCGGTGGATGTCGTCGATCGACACCACCCGGGCGCCGGCGTGCGCAGCGACGCGCGCCGTGTCGTCGGTGCTGCGGTCGTCGAGCACGATCAGTTCGTCGACCAGTCCCGACCCCGACATCAGCTCACGGCGGATCACCGAGACGAGCGGCCCGATGGTGGCCGCCTCGTCGCGACACGGGATGCAGACCGACACGGTGCGACCCGCCTTCGCAGCGACCACCGCATCGACCGTCTCGGTGTCGAGACGTTCTGCGGTCGTGAAGGTCCGCACGCCTCCGCTCACGTCGGTCATGATCAGCTCGACACGAGCGGCCCGACGCGACGGATGCCGTCGAGGTCGAGTGTCTGCTCCCAGTCGGTCGGGCACCGATCGGGAGCGATGTCGGAGAGCGGCGCGAGCACGAACGGGCGCTCCGCGAAACGCGGGTGCGGGATCGTGAGCTCGTCGCTGACCATCGATACGCCGTCGTACAGCACGATGTCGACATCGAGCGTTCGCGGCCCCCAGTGCACGACGCGCTGGCGCATCGCTTCCGCCTCGATCCGCTGGCAGCGCCGCAACAGCGCCGACGGGTCGAGGGAGGTCTCGATCTCGACGACCATGTTGAGGAACGGGCCCTGGTCCTCCGGGCCACCGACCGGGTCTGTTTCGAACACGTCGGACATCGCCGTCACGTTGCCCAGCCCCGCGACGCCGAGCCGGAGGTAGCCCTCCCGGTCGCCGAGGTTCGAGCCGAGTGCGATGTAGGCGGTCTGCGCGGTGTGCGCCGGCATCTCGGCTTCGGCCCGGGTGCGGCGGACGCGCACCGACGTCGACACGGCGTCGACGGCGAGCGGTGGACGCACCTTGGTGAGGCGCACATCGACGGCTTCGACTCGATCGAACGCGAGCACCTCGTCGGCGATGCGCGACACCAGCCGCTCCAGCAGGTAGTCCTTCGACTCCTCGACCACTGCGACGACCCGATCGGCGACGAGCCCGTAGTGGACGGTGTCGCCCAGTTCGTCGGTGCGTCCGGCGTCGTGCAGGTCGACGTCGAAGGCGAGGTCGATCTCCAACGGCTGGGGGATCTCCCGCTCGTGCGGAAGCGCCCCGACGATGGTGACCGCTCGCAGCCCGCTGATCTCGATCTGGTCGGCCACGCCCCCAGTGTGGTCGCTCGAACGGGTGATGCAACATCCTGAGACCGTTTCGCCCACCCGGCGGACTCTCACCCAGTCGCCCGTCTCGGCCAGAATCGGTCCGTGACCAGCGACGACGTCAACGCCCCGAACCAGCCGGAGTTCGCCACGAGCGGACGGATCGACCTGTCGGGTCGGACCTTCGTGGTCACGGGCGGGAACGGCGGGATCGGCCTCGGCATGGCCGAGGGCATCGCCCAGGCCGGCGGGTCGGTGTCGGTGTGGGGGCGCAACGAGGACAAGAACGCCACGGCCGTCGAGGCACTGGCGCGGATCGGTGCCGACAGCGGGTCCGACGCGTCGTTCACGGCGTGGGTGTGCGACGTGAGCGACGAAGCCCAGGTGTGCGAGGTGATGGAGCGAACCGTCGCCGCGCACGGTCGACTCGACGGCCTCTTCGCCAACGCCGGTCGAGGTGGAACCGGGACGCCGTTCCTCGAAACGTCACTCGACAAGTGGCGGGCGGTGATGGCGGTGAACCTCGACGGCGTGTTCCTCACGCTCCGCGAGGCGGCGAAGGTGATGGTCGACCAGGGCACGGGCGGCAGCCTCGTCGCCGTGTCGTCGACGTCGGCGGTGCACGGCGCGGCCGGCAACGAGGCCTACGGCACCGCCAAGACCGCCCTCAACGGCTTGGTCCGAGCGCTCGCCGTCGGGCTCGCACGGCACGGCATCAGGGTGAACTCGCTGCTGCCCGGGTGGACGATCACCGAGCTCGCGTCGGGCGGCTACCAGAGCGACGTGTTCCGCACCGCGACGACCAAGCGCACGCCGGTCCGTCGCTGGGCCGACCCCGCCGAATTCCGCGCCGTCGGCGCGTTCCTCGCCGACCCCAGCCAGACGTACCACACCGGCCAGGAGATCTGCGTCGACGGCGGCTACACCGTGTACTGACACGCGTAGCGGAGTGGGTCAGACCCACTCCGCTACGCGTAGCGGGGTGGGTCTGACCCACCCCGCAACGATCAGCGGACGCCGAGGAGGTCGACGACGAAGACGAGGGTCTCGTTCGGGGCGATGACGCCGCCGGCGCCGGCTGCGCCGTAGCCCATCTCCGGGGGAATCGTGAGGCGGCGGCGACCGCCGACCTTCATGCCCTGCACGCCTTCGTCCCATCCCGCGATGACCTGCCCGCGGCCGAGTCCGAACGCGAACGGCTCCATCCGGTCCCACGAGGCGTCGAACTGCTCGCCGGTCGACCAGGACACGCCGACGTAGTGCACGGTGACCTGCTGACCGGCCGCGGCCTCGTCGCCGTCGCCGACGGTCTCGTCGTCGATGACCAGTTCGGTCGGGGGGTTCTCGTCGGGAATGGTCACGTCGGGCTTGCGCATGGCGACGAAGCTACCGGCCACTCACCGCCGCACCGCCACCGTCTCACCGACGTCGGACGCATCGAACCCGACGGACACCACGTACTCGCCCGGCTCGGTCCACCATCCGCCGTCGCGGCGTACGTCGAGTTGCCCCCAGTCGAGGTCGACGTCGACTCGCCGCGAGACGCCCGGCTCCAACGCGACTCGTGCGAACCCGATCAGACGGCGGACCGGGCGCTCCACCGACGAACCCGGCAAGCCGCCGAATGCGAACACGACGGTCGAACCCGCCCGCTCGCCCACGTTGGAGACGTCGACCGTGATGCCAGCACCGTCACCCGCGATCTCCGGCGTTCCGAGGGCGAACGTGGTGTAGCCCTCCCCGGCTCCGAACGGGAAGTGCGCGTCGTGGCCATCGACGTCGAGCTTCCACTGCCCGTGCACCAGGTCGTAGACGACCGCCGTTGCGTCCTTGTCGAAGGGCACGAGATGGTCGGCGTCGGTCGGAATCGCGAACGGCAGGCGGCCGCCCGGCTCGGCCGCGCCGGTGATCACGTCGGCGAGTGCGTTGCCGCCCTCCACACCGGGGTACCACGACACGAGGACGCTCCGGACCGACTCGGCCCACGGCATCAGCACCGCCGATCCGCACTGCACCACCACACAGACCCGACTGCTCGACGAAGCCACCGTGGCGATGATCGACTCGTCGGCGTCGCGAAGCCGGAGCGAGACACGGTCGCCGCCGGGAGCCATGCCTCCGATGTCGCCTGCCTCGTCGGCGGCGACGTCGTCGATCGGCGTCGTGGACGGCGAGTCTTCGGTGTCCGCTTCGACGTGGGGCTCCTGCGCCGGTCGAGGCGCGAAGCCGAGCTCGGGATGATCCATCGGCGGGAACAGATCGCCGGCGAGGTTCATGGTGCCGGCATTGTCGATGTACTCCCCCTCGTCGCGCTTCGTGTAGCCGACGACCACCACGACGAGGTCGGCGTCGGCGACGACCGCTCGATCCTCATCGGTCGACACGTCGGCGAGATGCACGACCCGAGCGTCCGCAAATGCGGTGGCCAGACCGTCGAGGGGCGTCACCACCGTCGTCGACTTCACGTCGGACGAACCACCGTCGCCGAGGTTCGCGACGGCTGCGAGCCGGCCGACCACGACCAGCGTCGACACCGTTGCCGGGTCGACGGGCAGCAGCGATGCCTCGTTGCGCAACATCACCGTCGATGCCGCCGAGACCTCTCGAGCAAGTGCGCGGTGCGGGAGACAGTTGACGATCGACGGATCCGGCGCCACCTCCATCAGATCCGCGTACCGCAGCAGCGTGGCCACGATGCGCACGACACAGCGGTCGACGGTGGCCTCGTCGAGGCGACCGTCGGCGACGGCGTCCGCCAGTTCCATCGCCCGCTGCTGACGGAACGGCATCTCGATGTCCAACCCCGCCTCGACCGACTTCACCGCATCCCGCAGCCCGAAGATGAAGTCGGAGATGACGAACCCGTCCCATCCCCACTCGTCGCGCAGGATCGCCGTGAGCAACGTCTCGTTCTCGCCGCACCACTCACCGTTGAGCGAGTTGTAGGCACTCATCACCGACGCGACGCCCTGCTCGGCGACATGACGGAAGTGCGGCAGGTAGACCTCGTGGAGCGCCCGTTCGTCCGCGGTGACGTCGACGGTGAACCGGGCGTTCTCCATCGAGTTGACCGCGAAGTGCTTCATGCACGCCATCACGTGCCGTTCGAGTCCGCGAACGAACGCCGCAGCCATCCGCCCGACGTGATGCGGGTCCTCGCCGTACGTCTCCTGCGCACGACCCCAAGCGGGATGGCGCAGCAGGTTCATGCACACCGCCCCCGTGTACGTCGCGCCGCTCGCCCGCAGTTCGACGCCGATCACATCCCCGACGCGCTCCTCGATGGCGGGATCGAACAGCGCACCGCGGGCCATCGAAACGGGAAAGGCGGTGCCGTCTGTGATCACCGCACCACGGGGACCGTCGGCGAACTGGATCCCCGGGACGCCGAGTCGCGCCACCGCCGCGGCCGGCCATGGATGGGTGTAGTAGCCGCCGGCGCCCATGTCGGCGAGTCCCGGCCAGAACGGTGTGTCACCGTCGAGGCAGCCGAGCTTCTCGTCGAGCGTCATCATCCCGACGATCTCGGCAGCGTGGACGTGTGGGTCCGCACCTTCCCGAACTCGTTCGGCAGCCTCGGAGAACGCGTTCGTCATCGGGCCATCATCGCGCCCGACTCCGGCGCTGCCGACACGCACGACGCGGCGGACCCATTGCGACGGCGGTCAGGGGTTGGTGAGCAGATCGATCAGCGACGACGTGTCCCACCGCTCGCCGCCGCGCTGTTGCACCTGGGCGTAGAGCTGATCGACCAGCGCCGTGATCGGCAAGCGGGCGCCGTTCCGGCCGGCCTCGTCGAGCACGATGCCGAGATCCTTGCGCATCCAATCCACGGCGAACCCGAAGTCGAACCGACCGGCGGCCATGGTCCGGGCCCGGTTGTCCATCTGCCAACTCTGGGCAGCGCCCTTCCCGATCACGTCGACGACCTGGTCGATGTCGAGCCCGGCACGCTGGGCGAAGTTCACGCCTTCGGCAAGGCCCTGCACCAGGCCGGCGATACAGATCTGGTTGACCATCTTCGTGAGTTGCCCGGCGCCCGCATCTCCGAGCCGCACGCATGACGTGGCGAACGCGCCGATCACCGGGGCGACTCGCTCGAAAACCGCCTCGTCGTCGCTTCCGCACATCACCGTCAGTTGCCCGTTCTCGGCGCCGGCCTGGCCGCCCGACACCGGCGCATCGACGAACCCCACGCCCTCCTCGGCGCACGCAGCCGACAGCTGACGGGCGAGACCCGCCGACGCGGTGGTGTGATCGACCAGCACCGTGCCGGACCGCATGCTGTTGAGCACGCCGTGGTCACCGACGACGACCTCGCGAACGTCGTCGTCGTTGCCGACGCACATCATCACGATGTCGGCCTCCTCGGCGGCCTCCGCAGGCGTGGGTGCGGCCTCATGGCCGTTCAGCGCCACCCACGCCAGTGCCTTGGCGGCGGTGCGGTTGTACACGGTGACGGGGTACCCGGCGCGGGCCACGTGGCGCGCCATCGGTGCGCCCATGACACCCATCCCCAGGAACGCCACCCGCTGCGGACCCGACGACTCGAGGTCGTCGGTCGGCTCGGCGGTGTCGGCGGTCGTGTTCTGGTCACTCATGGGGCCGAGTCTGACATGCGCCGATGCGCCGAGAACGCAACACGCCGCGAACGCAGCGCACGTCACGCCGGTTTGCTGCCAGGATGGCCGCGTGGAGCGCGTCGGACTCGAGTGGGCCGTCCTGACCTGGAACATCCAGGGAACCAAGCCGACCGACATCGACCGGGTCGCCGCCGTGATCGATGCCGAGCACGCAGACGTCGTCTTGCTGCAAGAGGCCCGACGCCCGCAGGCCGAACGGCTGGCCGCGACGCTGGGCATGGGCCACGTGTGGAACGAGAAGCACCATCCGCTACGACCGCTGCTGCCCGGACGAGCCGAGGGCGCTGCGATCCTCTCACCGCACCGCATCGAACATGCCGGCCATCGCCGTGTGAGCGACGCCGCGTCGTTGCGCAGCTACCGCCGTCGCATCGTGCAGTGGGCCGTCGTCGAACGCGATGACCACTCCGCGTATCGAGCGTTCAACGTCCACCTGTCGCCGCACGACATGAGCAGCGAGCGCACCGTCGAAGCCCAGCGGATCGCCGAGCTCGCCACCTCGCTCGGCGCGAGCCCACCGACCATCGTCGGCGGCGACCTGAACGACACTGCAACGCCCGAGATCGTGGCCATCCTTCCGGGCATCGAGGTGCTCGATCCGCCGCCGACGAACCCGTCGGAGCGACCGACGAAGGCGATCGACCACGTCCTCGTGCCCGCCGAGGCCCGGGCAGTGTCGGTGTCGGCGCCCGCCGGCGGACCGCAGTGGGCGGCGCTGTCCGACCATGTCCCGTTGACCGTGCGATTCACCCTCGACTGGGCGCAGGGCGAAACGGCCCGCTGATCGACCCGGAGGCCGACCCCCGACCCGGCGCCGGCGCCGGCGCCGGAACGCCTACTTCTTCTTCTTGGCCTTCTTGGGCTCTTCCTCTTCGCCGTCCTTGAGAACACCCTTGGCAAGCGCCTCGTCGAGGTAGATCTCTGCGTCTTCGGCCGACACCTTCAGCGCCGGCGAGATCTCGGAGATGAGGTTGACGCGGGCGCGCTCGTACATGGTGCGCTCAGCAGCGGAAAGCGATGCATCGCGGTTTCGAGCTGCCAGGTTCCGCACGACTTCGGCGACCTGGTAGACGTCGCCGCTCTTGAGCTTCTCCTGGTGGTTCTTGAAACGACGGCTCCAGTTGGACGGGACGCGGGGGTCCGGCTTGGCCAGCACCGACACGAGGTCTTCGAGCTCGTCGGCCGACACGGGTGGCCGCACGCCGACGTCGTCGGTCTTGTCGACCGGCACCTTCAAGGTCATCTCGTTGATGACCGTCTTCAGAATCAGGTACTCCTGCTTCTCACCGAAGAACTCCATCTTCTTGGTGCCCTGCACGACGCATGCGCCGTGCTGGGGGTAGATGACGGTCTCGCCCTTCTTGAAATTCACGCAGTACCTCGCCTCTCAGGGGCCAGTAGGGGGTGTCGCCGCACCGGCAACGGGTCATCAGGGTACCGGGGCGGTCACCAACGAAGAAACCCCAGGCCCGTCCTCGCCGGAGCGAGGTCTGACCTGGGGTTTTCTGGTGGGCACAGAGGGATTCGAACCCCCGACCCCCTGCGTGTCATGCAGGTACTCTAACCAACTGAGCTATGCGCCCTCAGCGAGCGACGAGACTACCAGCGCGGCGGCCCGAGCACACCGCCGCGATTCAGGCGAACCGCGTGCTGATCTCGTTGGCCATCAGTCGGCCGGCCCGCGTGAGCACGACACGAGCGGGATCGTCCGGGTGTTCCACGAGCAGCCCGTCGAGGAGCGCCAGCGTGTCGGAGGTGAACGAGTCGGTCGGCACGCCGTCGCGCGTCCGGAGGAGCAGTTGCAGCCGCTCGAAGCGCCGGGTGTCGGCGTCGAGCACCTCGGCCGACGCCTCGACGTCGCCACCGGCCGTGACGAGCTCGATGTAGCGGTCGGGGGTGCGCACGTTCCACCATCGGCGGCCGCTGTGGTGGGAGTGTGCTGCGCAACCGAACCCTCGGTAGTCGTGCTGTCGCCAGTACAAGAAGTTGTGGCGCGATTCGTGTCCGGGCTTCGCCCAGTTGGAGACCTCGTAGTTCGCGAGGCCGGCCCCGACGAGCAACTCGTCGGCGATCTCGTACTTGTCGGCCTGGTCGTCGTCGTCGGGGTGACGATCGGGCTGCGCCGCCAGCGGCGTGCCCGGCTCGACCGTGAGGCCGTAGGCCGACACATGCGGCGGGTCGAACGCGACGACCTCTTCGATGGTCTGCGTCCAGTCGGCGATGCGCTCGCCGGCCGCGCCGTAGATCACGTCGAGGTTGAACGACGGCATACCCGACTCGCGCACCGTGGCCACGGTGCGCGCCACGTTGTCACGATCGTGGGTACGCCCGAGCGACTGGAGCACGTGGACCGACATCGACTGCACCCCGATGCTCACACGATTGACACCGCCGGACCGGTAGGTGTGCAGCATCTGGAGCGTCACGTCGTCGGGGTTGCACTCGACCGTGATCTCCGCGTCCTCGGTGACCGGGATCGACGCGATCACCGCGGCCAGACGCTCGGGAGGCACGAGGGTCGGCGTGCCGCCGCCGACGAAGACCGTGGTCGCTGTCGGCATCGCAGCGTCGATCGCTCGAGCGATCTCACGCTGGACGGCGTCGAGGTAGCGGTCGACGAGATGACTCCGGTCCGTCCACGTGGCGAACGCGCAGTAGTCGCACTTCGAGGCGCAGAACGGGATGTGCACGTACACCCCGAACGGCTCGACCTGCGTCACCCCGGCAACCTACAAGCGTTGCGGGGTGGGTCAGACCCACTCCGCAACGCGTAGCGGGGTGGGTCTGACCCACTCCGCTACGCGGGGGTCAGCGGAAGAGGAGGTCGAGGGCGGCGAGCCGATCGCCGACCTGATCGACGGGAACGTCGAGCATCGCCGCGATCGCTCTCGTGTCGTCGCCGCGGACGGTGATCACCCGACCGTTGAAGTCCTGGCGCTGCACCTGGATCAGCCGGAGGTAGCGGGCCAGCATTTCGAAGGGCGAACCGCTCAACTGCATCAGTTTCGACACGTCGATCGCCAGCTTCTTGTTGATCGGCGATTCGAGCGCCGCGGCTTCCATCCCGGTCACCTCGCGGGGCAACAACTGCTCGATCGGCACGCTGTAGAACTGCGCCAACCGGTCGAGGCGCGGCACCGAGAGGGCGCGTTCGCCGCGCTCGTAGGCACCGAGCACCGATGCCTTGAACTCCTGCGCCGACTGCGCTTCGACCTCCTGCAGCGACAACCGCTTCTGTTTCCGGATCACCCGGAGTCGGTCGCCGACCTGACGGCTGTACGCCGATGGTGCATCCTCGTCGATGGTTGTCATGGTGTGTTGTCCGCCCTTGTGATTCCGCCACTTGTGTCGACTCTTTGCCAGCACAAGCATGTGCGGGTCGAATCTACAGTGCCTCGGAGCCGTTGTCCACCACGCACCGTCACGGGATCAGTCGGAGCGTGGTCGCCGCAACCGCCGCGGTCTCCACGCGCAAGATCGCGTCGCCCAGTCCGATTCGACGTGGCGACGCCGCGAGTTCGGCGGCGGTCCACCCGCCTTCGGGCCCGATCGCGATCACCGCCTCGTCACGCGGGTGACCGCCCTCACCGGGTTCGGCGACCGCCGCGCGGGGCAGCATCTCGTCGGCCGGAACCGGACCCTCGACCACCGCACGCCACACCCGCCGGCTCTGGCGCGTGCTCTCGTCGGCGACGCGCTGCAACCGGGTCAACTGCTTGTCGACGCGTTCGGGCTTCCAGCGCACCGTCGATCGTTCCGCGTGGAGCAACACGATCCGCTCGACGCCGAGCTCGACCGTCTTCTGTACGAGCCAATCGAGGCGGTCACCCTTCGGCATTGCCGTCGCCAGCGTGAACGGTCGCGGCGGATCATCCTGCATCGGATCCCCCACCGCCTCCAGCGTGAGCGACGAGCCCGACAGGCGCACCTCGGTCATCCGCCAGCGGCCGGCGCCGTCGGTCAGCGCAATCGACTCGCCCTCGCGCACTCGCATGACACGGCGCAGGTGATGTTCCACGTCGTCGGGCGGGGCGATCACGTCCACATCGATCAGCCCTGCGTCGGCGACGTCGAGGAGGACCTGTGACGTGGCGCGGCGTCGAGCGGCGTCGACCACGTCAGGAGAAGGCCGACTTGATCCTCGAGAACAGGCCTTCCTTGCCGTTCCCGACCGTTTCACCGCGACCTTCGGCGAAGGTACGCAGCAGGTCGACCTCGTCGTCGGTGAGCTTCGTGGGAACGTCGACCCGGACACGGGCGATCAGGTCGCCACGACCGCGCCCCTGCAGGTGCGGAACGCCTCGCTGCCGCAGCACGAACTCCCGACCGGGCTGCGTGCCCGGCGGAATCACGAGGTCCTCGGTTCCGTCCAGGGTCTCGAGTTCCATCGAGGTGCCGAGCGCCGCCTGAGCGATCGACACGGGCACCTCGGTCACGAGGTCGTTGCCGTCGCGGGTGTAGGCGTCGTCGGGACGCACGCGGAGATGGACGTACAGGTCGCCCTTCGACCCTCCACGCGGGCCGGCCGCACCGCGCTGGGTGAGGCGCAACGTCGAGCCGGTGTCGACACCGGCGGGGATGTCGACCTTGTACGAGACGTCCTCGGTGACGCGGCCCTCGCCGCGACACGACGAGCACGGCGTGGTGATGACTTCGCCCAGGCCGCCGCAACGCGTACACGGACTGGCGGTGACCATCTGGCCGAGCAGGCTCTGGCGGACTCGCTGCACCTGGCCCGTGCCGTCGCACTCGCTACAGCGCACCGGCTTCGTGTTCTCACCGGCGCCGGAGCCGTCGCAGGTGTCGCAGCGAACCGGCAGCTTCAGCTCGACGTCGACTTGATCGCCGAACACGGCCTGGATGAAGTCGACGTCGACGATGACCTCGACGTCCTGGCCGCGCGGCGGTCCCGACGGCCCGCGCTGACGACCGCCGCCGAACGGGCTGCCGCCTCCACCGAAGAACGTCTCGAAGATGTCGCCGAGCCCGCCTCCGAAGATGTCCTCGGCCGACGGCCCTCCGCCGCCGGCACCACCGACACCCGCTTCACCGAACTGGTCGTAGCGGGCCCGCTGCGAGTCATCCGAAAGGACCTGGTAGGCGCGAGCGACCTCTTTGAACTGTGCTTCGGCCGCAGGATCGTCGGGGTTCGCGTCGGGGTGCAGCTCGCGTGCACGCTTGCGGTAGGCCCTCTTGATCTCGTCGGCCGACGCCGAGCGTGACACACCGAGCAGTTCGTAGAAGTCAGCCATGACGGGTCACATGATGCCGGAAACTGCCGCGTTTGCAGACGGTCAGTGATCTTCGATGCGCTGGCCGAGTTGCTCGCTGACGACGTCGACGGTCGCCAGCGCCTGCGGGTAGTTCATCCGCGTCGGGCCCAGCACTCCAACCGATCCGACGTGCTCCCCTTCGACGACGACCGGCGCCACGACGACTGAACACGCCGACAAGGGCTCGACGCCGTGCTCGACACCGATCGCCACCGACATGCCCCGGTTGACGATGTCGGACACCAGCGACACGACGACGAACTGCTGCTCGAGCGTGTGCAGGACGGAGCGCACGACTTCGACCGCATCGAACGCCCGGGCGACTTCCGACGCCCCGCCCGTGTAGACGTGGTCGGCAGCAGCGATCGTGTGCATCCGTTCGAGCGCGGCACCGCACAGTCGGTCGACCGCCACATCACCCGACGGGGCGAGATCACCGACGCCGCTGAGCACGGCACCGTCGAGGAGCTTCGACAGGTGCGCACTCGCCGCCGCCAGTCGAACATCGTCGTCGCCGACGGTGAGATCGAGCGAGACGTGTTCGACCGAGCCGTTCGCGAACACGACGACGACGGTGGCAGCCGACTCCGACAGGCCGACCAGTTGGACGTTGCGGACCGCAACGGCTTCGGCTCGCGGCCCGACGACGACCGATGCACTGTGGGTGAGCTCGGCGAGGAGGTTGGACGTCTGGTGGAGCATCTCTTCGAGCTGTCCGTGCGCGGCGGAGAAGAACTCGCCGACCTGACGCTGCGTCGTGCGGTCGAGGCGCCCCGGCGTGGCGAGGTGATCCACGAAGTAGCGGTACCCCTTGTCGGTGGGGATCCGGCCCGCCGACGTGTGCGGCTGGACGAGGAACCCCTCCTGTTCGAGCACCGCGAGTTCGCTGCGCACCGTTGCGGGGGACACCTGGATCGACGGGGTGCCGGCAACGCTGGCGGACCCGACCGGCTGTGCGGTGGCGATGTACTCCTGCACCACGGCAGCGAGGATCGCTGTCTTGCGCTCGTCAAGCATCGTCAGACGAGTCTACCTACTTGCCCGTCGCCACCTTGAGCCGTCGCAATGCCTCGTCGCGCTCGGTCGCGTGGTCGACCATCGGCTCGGCTGGGCGCTCGACCCAGCGGGCCACGTACTCGCCGTCCGGGTCGTAGCGTTCCTGCTGCAGGGTGGGGTTGAACACCCGGAAGTATGGCGCGGCATCGGTCCCGGTGCCGGCGGCCCATTGCCACCCGTGATTGTTCGACGCGAGATCTCCGTCGACCAGGTGCTGCATGAACCAGCGAGCGCCCCACTGCCACGGGAGATGGAGGTCCTTGACCAGAAAGCTCGCCACGATCATGCGGACGCGGTTGTGCATCCACCCGGTCGCCAGGAGCTGACGCATCCCGGCGTCGACGATCCCGAAGCCGGTCTCGCCGGCGCACCACTTCGCGAACTTGGCGTCGGCCGCAGCGTCGGTGTCGAGTTCGATGTCGTTCAGCTTGGGATTCAGGTTCTCCCATGCGGTGTTCGGCTGATGGAAGAGCACGTCTGCGTAGAAGTCGCGCCACGCCAGCTCGCTGGAGAACACGGTGTGCCCGCGCTCCCCCGCGCCCGAGGCGTCCAGGTCGGCCAGCAGCGTGCGCGGATGGATGACTCCCCACTTCAAGTCGGGAGAGAGTCGACTCGTCCCGCGCAGCGCCGGACGATCACGCAGGTCGTCGTACGCGTCGACGCCTGAACGCATCGTGCCGTCGGCCGCACCCGTGGCATCGAGGAATCGCCGCCACCGGTCGAGTGCGGCCGCCTCGCCGGCGTCGGGAAGGTCGCACCCCGGGTTCGGCCGGTCGGGGAGGCCGTCGGATTCGATGCCGGTGGAGCCGGCACCGGCCCACGCGAGGTCGCCACCAGGTTCGGGAAACGGGTCGTGCCAGCCGGTGCGTCTCCAGACCTTGGAGAACGGGGTGAACACGGCGTACGGGTCGCCGTCGCCTTTGCGGACCGTGCCCGGGTCGACGGCGTACGGCGAGCCGACCCCACGCAGCTTGCAGCCGATCCCGGTCAGCGCGTCGGCGACCGCACCGTCTCGTGCGCGTCCGTACGGTGCATAGTCGCGGCTGACCACCACGGAGTCGACGCCGAGGTCGGCGGCCATCGCCGGGATCACGTGCGTGGGGTCGCCGTACCGGACGACCAGACCGGTGCCCGACGCATCGCGCAACGCCGCGTCCAGTGAGGCCAGGCAGTCGTGGAGGAACGCTCGACGCGGAGCGCCCGCCGAATCGAAGGTCGGGTCGACGACGAACACGGGCACCACCTCGGCGGCCTCGGCGGCTGCGGCGAGGATCGCCGGGTGGTCACCGAGCCGAAGATCTCGTCGGAACCACATGATCGAACGCGTCACCACGCCCGTAGTCATACCCGTTCCCTCCGTGCGTACACCTCACCGTCCGAGCGATTTCGCGCAGCTACCCTCTCGCCCTCGCAGCTTCGTGACACGGGGTGAGAACGCCAGGCGAACCGATCGCCGTGACCGTCGGCAGGCGCTGCGACGCACGGCCGATCGCCACGCAGTTCAGTCGTCGAGCTTGAGGGCGCTGATGAACACGTCGCCGGGCACCTCGACCCGCCCGATCGACTTCATCTTCTTCTTGCCTTCTTTCTGCTTCTCGAGCAGCTTGCGCTTCCGGGTGATGTCGCCGCCGTAGCACTTGGCGGTGACGTCCTTGCGGCGAGCCTTCACCGTCTCGCGGGCGATGATCTTGCCGCCGATCGCCGCCTGGATCGGTACGTCGAACATCTGCCGCGGGATCAGCTCCTTGAGCTTCTCGCACATCCGGTTGCCGTAGGCGTAGGCCTTGTCCCGGTGGACGATCATCGAGAACGCATCGGCCGGGATCGAGTTGAGCAGCAGATCGACCTTGACGAGGTTGCTCTTGCGATAGCCGCACAGCTCGTAGTCGAGGCTCGCGTAGCCCTTCGTGCGCGACTTCATCTGGTCGAAGAAGTCGACGACGACCTCGGCGAGCGGCACCTCGTAGACGAGCTCGACGCGCTCGGGTGAGAGGTACTCCATCTTCTTCATCTCGCCGCGTCGGGTCTGGCAGAGATCCATCAGCGGGCCGGTGTAGTCGGTCGGCGTGATGATCGACACGGTGAAGAACGGCTCTTCGACGAAGTCGATCTTCTGCGCCTCGGGCAGGTCGGCCGGGTTGTCGACCTTGAGCGTTTCGCCAGCGGTGGTCGTGACCAGGTACTCGACACTCGGAGCGGTGGCGATGAGCGCGAGGTCGAACTCGCGCTCGAGCCGCTCCTTGACGATCTCCATGTGCAGCAGACCGAGGAACCCGCAGCGGAAGCCGAAGCCGAGCGCGCCGGACGATTCCGGCGTGTAGCTGATCGACGCATCGTTGAGCTTGAGCTTGCCGAGCGCCTCGCGAAGGTTCTCGAAGTCGTCCCCATCGATCGGGAACAGCCCCGAGAACACCATCGGCAGCGGCTCCCGATAGCCGGCCAGTGCCTCGGTCGACCCGTTGGTGGCGGTGGTGACGGTCTCGCCCGACTTGGCGTCGCCCACGTCCTTGATCCCGGCGATCAGGTAGCCCACCTCGCCGGGGCCCATCTCCTGGTGCGGGGTCATCACCGGTTGGCGGGCACCGATCTCGAGGGCCTCGTGCGTCGCCGCTGCGTTGAGGAACTCGAGCTTCTCACCCGACTTCAGCACGCCGTTCATGATCCGGATACTCGACACGACGCCGCGGTACTGGTCGAACTGCGAGTCGAAGATCAGCCCCTGCAGCGGCGCCGACGCGTCGCCGGTCGGCGCCGGGATCCGCTCGATGACCGCGTCGAGCAGTTCGGGGACACCCACACCGGTCTTGGCCGACATCGGGAGGATTTCCTCGCGGGGGATGCCCAGCACCTGCTCGATCTCTCCGGCGTAGCGGTCGACGTCGGCGGCGGGCAGGTCGATCTTGTTGAGCACGGCCACGATCTCGAGGTCGTTCTCCAGGGCGAGATAGCAGTTGGCGAGCGTCTGCGCCTCGATGCCCTGTGCCGCATCGACGACCAGCACGACGCCTTCGCATGCGGCGAGCGACCGGCTGACCTCGTAGCCGAAGTCGACGTGGCCCGGCGTGTCGATCAGATGGAACCAGTGGTCCTTCCACGGCACCCGCACGTTCTGCGCCTTGATCGTGATGCCACGCTCGCGCTCCAGGTCCATCGAGTCGAGGTACTGCGCCTTCATGTCGCGGGTCTGGACCGCGCCGGTGATCTCGAGAATGCGATCGGACAGCGTCGACTTGCCGTGGTCGATGTGCGCGATGATCGAGAAATTGCGGATGCGATCGAGGTCCATGTCGACCGCAACGCTATCGGTGCCCGCGTTCCGCCTGCGTCGCAGGTCCGGCGCCGGCCGACCGATTCGCCGCACGACGGTGTTGGGGCGGGACCAGGTGCCGATAGAGTCTCACGGCTGTTCGAGGCGGATCCCTGCATCGATCCGTACTCGTCGAAACGAACCTGGAAGACCGGGACACAAGGACTGAACCATGGCAAACATCAAGAGCCAGAAGAAGCGCATTCTCACCAACGCCAAGGCGTACGAGCGGAACAAGGCCGTGCGTGCCGAGCTGCGCACTCGGGTCAAGAGCGCCGTCGCCGTCGGTGATGCCGACAGCGAGGCAACGCGCGAGGCGATCGCGCGCATCGACCGCGCCGCTGCGAAGGGTGTCATCCACAAGAACACGGCGGCCCGCAAGAAGAGCCGCCTGATGAAGCAGCTCCACAGCGCCGAGGCCTGATTCGACGAAACCGCTGAACGAGGGCGTCGCCTGCGGGCGGCGCCCTCGTTCGCGTTTTCAGCTCGGATCGGGTGACCGGCGGGCTTTCCGGTGTGGCGATCAGCGCAGCTTGGAGAGACGTGCGACCAGAACCTCCATGACGAGCTCGGCGTCGAGGTCCTTCGCGCCGCGCAGGTCGAGATCGGCTTGTGCGAGCAGTTCGATCGCTCGCTTCGTCGAGGCGCCGCCCAGACGGTTGTAGTTCTGCAACGCCTTCTTGGCCGGGAACCCCTTGAGACCCGTCGCAGCTGCCGCGTCCTGTTCGTTGCGGGCGTTCACCCCGTCCAGCCGAGCCAGGCTCGCGTAGTGGTTGTGCAGCGTGGACATGATCTGCAACGGGTGGCGCTTGCCGCCGTGGATCATCCGCCCCATCAGGGTGAGCGCCTTGGTCGTGTCGCCGGCGGCGATCGCATCGGTGAAGTCCCACGGCGGCACCCCGCCGGCCTCACCGAGGAACGGCTCGATGTCGACCTCGGAGAGCGTGACCCCCTCGCCGAAGGCGCCGCGCAGCGTGCCGAGCACCCCGTCGAGGCGGGCCGGCTCCTCCCCCAGCCAGTCGGTCAGACGCTGAATCGCTCGCGGCTCGATCTTCATGCCGGCGTGCGCGATCTGGTCACGAATCCACGTGGCTCGGTCGCCCGCCTTCTTCGGCGGTGCGGTTGCGATCACGGTGCCCGCCGCCTTCACGCCGTCGGTGATCTTCTTCGACATCCGACCCTCGCCACCTTCGGCCAGAACGAGATCCGACGTGTCGAGCGGGTTGTCGAGGTAGCCGAGGAGTGCGGGGAGATCGTCGGCGTTGAAGCGGCTGATGTTGCGCGCCACCACGACTCGCTTGTCGGTGAGGAACGGCATCGTCTGGGCGGCATCGACGACCATCCGCAGCTCGTACTCGTCGCCGTCGAACTCGTCGACCATGATCGCCCGGTCGCCGTCGCCGACGAGTTCGTTCACCAGATCGGCGACGGCCGTGCGTACGAGGGACTCGTCGTCACCGGTCAGGAGGAAGATCGCCATGGCTCTCGGCAGTATTGCGTGAAATCAGCAGCAGCACGACCACCAGGGCAGCGACCACGGCCCACCCCACGAACTGAGCGGGCGGATCGGGTTCGAGCCGAGCGCCGAGCACTGCGACGGTGTCGACCCACCGGGTCCCCAGCCGGGCGGGGAACATCAGGATCGGGGCGAGCGCCGGCACCCAACCGGCGACCAGCCCGGCCGGCATGCCGTACAGCATGACGAAGCCCGCCACCGGAACCGCGAGCAGATTCGCCGGAATGCTCACCAGCGGGAGACGGCCGAACACGACCACACTCGGGATCACGACACCCACCTGGGCGCCCAGCGTGACCCCGATGGGCAGGGCGAAGATCCGGGCCCGTTCCCACCGCCCCAGCCGGGCGGCGATCCATGGTCCGACGCCGCTCACGCCGAGTGTCGCGCCAACCGACAGCCAGAAACCGACCGACCACACCAGCAGCGGATCGATCAGCACCAGGGCGGTCACGGCGAGCGCCAGAATCCGCACGGGTGAGCGGTCACGGCCCAGCACGTAGGCGGTTGCCGACAGCCCGGCCATCGTCCCGGCACGAACGATCGACGGTTCGTAGCGGGTCAGCGCGACGAACCAGGCGATGAGCCCGATCGTGACCGCCCAACGCATCCATGGTCGGAGCCGGCGCAGCACCGGGCCGGCCGCGGCGAGCAGGAAGCTGACGTTCTGTCCGGACACCGCTGTGAGATGCGAGAGCCCGCTGGCGCGGAACCGGTCGATCATCTCGCGGGGCTGGTCCCGATCGTCGCCGACGACCAGACCGCGGAACAGCGCACCGTCGTCGGCAGGCAGTTCCGTCGAGGCGCGTTCGATCGCCGCACGCACGCGGTTCGACGCCCTGGCGACCGGATCGCCGGGGGCGACGTCGCTCGCCCAATCGAGTTCGAACTCACCCACCACGTGCTGCCAGGCCACACGGCCGGCTCGCTGGGGCTCGAGCGCGACTCGAGCGCCGCTCACCGCGACCCACTCGCCGCCACGCCACTCTCGGACTCGGAGTTGCTGGGCGCGTCCACGGGACCAGAGCTCGAAGCGTTCGCCGTCCAGTTCGAGGATCACGCGTGTGCTCCCGGGATAGGGCTGCGGATCGTCGACCACGCGGGCCCAGCCGTGGTACGGCCCGAGCGCATCGGGAGCAAGCGAGTCCCACGCCTGGTCGGATCGCATCACGCCGACGACGGCCAAGACCACGAGGAGTACTCCGACCGTCCGCGATCGGCAGACGATCGCAAGCAGCACAGCGGCGAGCACGGCGATCACGAGATCCTCTGCCCAGACGGCGAACGCCGTCAATACGGCGAGCGCCATCACCCCGGCCGTCGTGGGCGGCGTTGCGAGCCGCCCGTCGGGGTGGTCCGGATTTGCCGACCCGTTGGCGTATCGTGCGGGCTGCGTGTCGATCTCATCACCACCGACCGGTCTGCCGTCCAACGAGACCAGCAGCGGATACACCCTCATCGGGGGACCTCGCTGGTACCACCGGCGAATCCGGATGTTCGGGCCGTTTCTGGCGCTCGTGATCCCGGGCATCCTCGGAGCGATCGCGTATCTGTCGTTGCAGCTCTCGGACGCGTCGTGGAGTGGCCCGGTCGGCCTGATCGGTGGCTACTTCGCCGCGCCGGCCCTGCTGGCGATCGGCGCACCGTTTGCGGATCGCAGCGTGTACCCGATCGCCGCTGCCGCCTCCGCAGTGATGTGGCTCCTCGTCGGAATCCTCGCCTCGCGACGCTCGACCCGGAATCCGATGGCCACCTGGAGCGACTACTGGCGCCACTACCTCTGGATGCTCGCCGGTATCTGGGTCGGCGTGACCGTCGGCCTGGCGATCGCCACCGTTCGCCTCGGCGACGGCGTCGTCGACTGGGTGTAGCGGTCGCCTCGGGCGCCGGCGCGCGCATCACGTGATCACCAACCCGACCAGCCGAGCGAGCTTCGCCGGGCCGATCCCCGGTACCCGCTCGAGGTCGTCGAACGACGCAAACGGTCCGTTCAGATCACGTTCGGCCACGATGGCGGCCGCGGTGGCCGGCCCGACTCCGGGGAGGGTCTCGAGTTCGCCGGCCGATGCCCGGTTCACGTCGACCGGGCCGACCGGCGACTGCTCCGCGTGGGCCGGTGACGCGCCCGGCGCCGGAGTCGGGACCTCCTCACCGATCTCGGGCACATAGATCTGGTCGCCGTCGACCACCGGCGCCGCGAGGTTGATCCGCCCGAGTTCGGCCACGTCGGTCGGTCCGCCGGCACGGCGAACCGCGTCGTCGACTCGGGCGCCGGGGCCGAGCTCGTAGACGCCGGGGAGGAGCACCGAACCCGCGACGTGGACGATCACCGGACCGTCGGCGAGGGTCGCCGCCGGATCGGCGGCTGCGGACACGACGGGAAGGGTCGCCTCCGGCGCGGTCACGGGGCCGGACGTCGGACGAGCCACGGGGAGACCGGCCTCGCTCGGCGGCGACGGGGAACGCACGAGAAACCAGGCACCGACACACACCACGACGACCGCGATCGCCGACGTGACCATCCGGGTGAGCCCGAACCAGTCGACCCAGTCGCGCACGCGCTCGCTCAGCGGCACCGCCGGTTCGGGCCGATCCGGGCCCCCGACATCGTCGTCGTGGGATCGGACTCGATCGCGTTCTTCCTGCGGCAGGACCACGGCACGATCCGGTCGTGCGTCGAGTTCTTCGTCGAGGCGCTGGCGCATCTCGACCTCCTTCAACCGATCGGCGGGCGCACGCCCGCACGGGTTCAGGAGGGAGTCGGTCACCACAATGTAGCAACGGCGCCCCGAAAGCGAGCTCGACCGCGGAGCTGCTCCGCGGCCCGCCCTACCGTCCGGGCGGAGGGTCTTGCGCGGGTGACGCCGGAACCACCACGACGGGACACGTCGATCGGTGCAGCAACTCGGTCGTGACCGAACCGAGCAGCACGGCGCTGAGCCCCCGGTGTCCCCGCTCGCCGACGACGAGGAGATCGGCTGCGGAGCTCGCGTCCGAGAGCACGTCGCGTGGGTACCCGTCGACGAAGACACACTCGACCGCTGCACTTCGATCGGCAGCCGCAGCCAGACGATCGACCGCTGCACGAAGACCGAGCCGAGACTGGCCCGTGCCTTCGTCGACGATGGCCGGATCGACACCCGTTCTCCAGCCAGCGCAGATCACCCGAACGAGCGTGGCATCGGAAGCGAAGTCCAGCGCCCAGCGCAGCGCTGCGGTTGCAGCCGGCGATCCGTCGAACCCCACCACCACGTGATCGAGTTGCCCGTCGGTCCGACTCTCGGCGGGGATCACGGCGACCGGCTGCCGCGCGTGCGTGGCGCAGTGATGACTCACCGACCCGAGGAGGCGACGTCGGACGCCACCCAGACCGCGGCGGCCCACGAGCAACAGGTCGGTATCACGGCTCGCAGCGAGCAGGGCCGCCGAAGGCTCGCCGTTCCTGACGATGAATTCGACCGCAATGTCGTGCGGCGCAAGTCGATCCGTGAGCTGATCGAGGTCGCGGTGCGCAACATCGGGCGTCGCCTCGACTGCGACCTCTCCCGCACGTGTCGCCGCTCCCGCCGACGACCGAGACCAGACGGATGCCCATCGCCCGAGTCGGCGCATTCGCCTCGGCCCACCGAAGCGCCTGGTCGGCTCCCTTCGAGCCATCAACGCCAACTGTCCATCGGCCCAACCGGCGCGTCATCGCTCAATCCTCGGTTCGAGAACGTCGAACGTTCGCCGACCGCTGCGACGGACAGACCGCTCGCGAAGCGGATCCCGAGGCGGCCTGTTGCGGTCTGCGTGAGCTGGATGAATCATGACATCTCCTCCTTTCCTCAGACCCGGTCACGCCGTTTCGATGGCGTAGTGGGCGGTGAGGTTGGCGCCGATCACCGAGACCGTGAGTGCGAGTGCGACGAGGGCGAGGGCGGTGGGGTCGAGTGGTTCGAGTCCGAGCACGGTGCGTAGCCCGGGGATCGTGATCGTGCCGATCTGGAGTGCGATCGTGGCGGCGACGATCCAGTTGAGGACGCGGTTGGTGACTGGTTTGGAGGTGATCCTGCCGGGCGGGGTAGACGAATGCGAGTTGGGCGAGCGATTCGTAGAGGAAGACCGCGGTGACGGCCTCGATTCCGGTGTAGTCGAGTTCGGGGAGCCCGAAGAACAGGGCGAGTCCGAGCGCCGCCTTGAGGATGCCGGACACGAAGATGAACCGGAGCCCGGCACGGGTGAGCAGCGGTGCGCTCGGCGATCTCGGCCGGCGTTGCATGACGCCGCGAGTGCGGTCGACACCGAGTGCGAGCGCGGGTGGTCCGTCGGCGATGACGTTGATCCACAGCAGTTGGGCGGCGGTGAGTGGGACGAGGAGGTCGCCGGCCTCGTCGCGCAGGTCGCCGATCGCGGCGCCGACCACGCCGACCGCGACGAGGATGACGAGCGCGACGTTGGTGGAGAACAGGAACCGGAGGAATTTCTGGATGTTGTCGTAGATGCCGCGGCCTTCTTCGACGGCGGCGGTGATGGTCGCGAAGTTGTCGTCGAGCAGGACGAGGTCGGCGACTTCGCGCGACACGTCGCTGCCGCGTTGGCCCATTGCGACGCCGACGTCGGCTCGTTTGAGTGCGGGGGCGTCGTTGACGCCGTCGCCGGTCATCGCGACGATCTCGCCGCGGGCCTTGAGCGCTTCGACGAGGGCGAGCTTGTGTTCGGGGCTGACCCGCGCGAAGACGTGGACGTCGGCGACGGCCGCGCGCAACTCGTCGGGGTCGAGCTCGTCGAGTTCTGGGCCGGTGAGGGTTCGCTCCGCGGGGATCCCGAGGTCGGCGGCGATCGCCTGTGCGGTCGCGGGGTGGTCACCGGTGATCATCAGCACCCTGATGCCGGCGGCCTGCGCGGATGCGATCGCTGCGTGGACCTCCGGGCGCGGCGGGTCCCACAGCGACACCGCACCGAGCCATGTCAGCTCGTTCTTCGGAGTCGTCGGGTGACCAGGCCAGGCCCAGCACGCGGTACCCATCGGCTGCTGCGGTCTCGACCTGTTCGTGCCATCTGCGACGTTCGGCGGCGTCGAGGGTGCTGCGTTCGAGGAGGACTTCGGCAGCCCCCTTCAGATAGGCGACCGTTCGTCCGTTCTCGGTCACGCTGACGCGCATGAACCGCCACGCGGAGTCGAACGGTCGCACCGACTGGCGCATGAACTCCATGCGGGTCGTGACCGGATCGACGCCCTGGGCTGTTGCGTAGTTGTACAGGCCGATCTCCAGTGGGTCCCCGACACCCCCGTCAGGTTCGGCATCGGCGGCCAGGACCATCGCTCGCAACGCCCGCGCACGATCGGTCGCGTCGAGATCGGCGACGGTCATCGTGTTCTCGGTCAACGTGCCGGTCTTGTCCGTCGCGATCACCGTGATCGATCCGAGCGCCTCGACCGCGGACAGCTTGCGCACGACCGCTTGGCGGCGGCTCATCCGCTCGGTCCCGAGCGCAAGCGTCAAGGTGAGCACGGCAGGGAGGCCTTCAGGGACCGCGGCAACCGCGACCGCAACCGCGAACAGCAGGGCCTCGTCGAAACGGTCGATGCCCTCGACCCCCACACCGGCGACCGTGAGCACCACGGCGAGCGCCGCGATCCACCGCGCGATCCGATGCCCGAAATGCTCGAGTCGACGCTCGAGTGGCGTGCGCTCAGCCTCGACCGCGCCAAGCATCGTCGCGATGCGACCCATCGCCGATTCGGGCCCCGTCCGAGTGACCCCGATCCAGGCCAGACCACGCACCGCGAGCGTGCCCGAGAAGACGTCATCGCCAGCCGCTCGCTCGACCGGCACCGACTCGCCGGTCAGGATCGACTCGTCGATCTGCAACGCCTGTTCCCCGCTCAAGACGCCGTCGGCGGGAATCCGATCACCGGCCTCCACCCGGACCAGGTCACCCGGAACCAGCACCGCGGCATCGAGGTGCTCGAGATGACCGTCGCGCAGCACCCACACCCTCGGCGCAGCAAGCTCACGCAACCGAGCGAGCGCGTCCTCGGCGCGATACTCCTGCCACACCCCCATTCCGGTGTTGAACACCAGAATCGTCGCAATCGCGATCGACTCGAACGGCCACTCGTGCGCCCCCTCCGAGACCCACACCACCAG
Source organism: Ilumatobacteraceae bacterium (assembly GCA_963695475.1). Taxonomy (GTDB): domain Bacteria; phylum Actinomycetota; class Acidimicrobiia; order Acidimicrobiales; family Ilumatobacteraceae; genus Ilumatobacter_A. The sequence continues at coordinate 18,744 of CAVOHA010000025.1, read as the reverse complement.
ATCGAACACCAACGCGAACAACAAGATGTAGATGATCGAGCTACGCAACTGCCCACCGACACGCACCCACCACCGCACCGGCGGCATCTCGGCGAGCGCGTTCGGACCATACCGCTCGAGCCGCGCGGTCGCCTCCACGCTGCTCAGCCCGAGCAGCTCACACGTGGGCGCGCCATGGTCGTTCATCACTGCTCACCCATGAACCCACCATCCCCTCCACGAACCACGTCGGGCTAGGGCACAACGTCAAATCCACTCGGCCCGCCACCCTGACCCGCCAGCGGGGTCGCTACTCGGTTCTCGTCATCGACCGCCGAGCCATCGATGGCCCGGTGCGCGCGTGACGAGACGCGGGTTCGGCGCTCGGCTCAGAACAGTCGCTGCGTGAGCTGGCGGCGGTAGTCGGCCGTGCGAGGGTCCTCGGGGCCCATCAGCTCCAAGATGTCGACGAACTGCTGGCGTGCGTCGTCGTCGTCCTTCACTCGGTCGAGCAACGAGGCGAGCGTGGCGTCATGGTCGTCGTCGGGTGCCGTACCGACCCGGGCCGTTGCTGCCACCTTGCGGGTCCGGTCCGACTCGGGAATCCGGGCCAGCAACTCGAGCGCCTCGTCGCCACGGCCATCGGCCACGAGCATCTCGCCGAGCGCCACGATGACGTCTTCGTTCGCGGGCTCCATCCCGAGCGCGATGCGCAGGCTGCCCTCGTCGCCGGCCGCCAGCAACTCGGCGACCGCGTTCTGCTCCTCGGTGGGCAGCAGCTTGTCGACGAACTCCTGCACGGCGGACTCGGGGTAGGCGCCCATGAACCCGTCGACGACCTTGCCGTGGTGCATTGCATACACGGCGGGGATCGACTGCACCTTGAACGCCTGGCTCAGCGCCGGATTCGCGTCGACATCGATCTTCGCGAGCACCACCTTGCCGTCGGTTGCGTCGATCACCTGCTCGAGGATCGGGCCGAGCGTCTTGCACGGCCCGCACCACTCGGCCCACAGGTCGACGACGACCGGGACCTCGTTGGACTTCTCGAGGACTTCGGCCTCGAAGGTTTCGTCAGTGACATCGATTGCGGCCATGGGGTGAACGCTACCGGCCCGACCGTGGCTACTCTCGGAACCGAGATGACCGACGCCGACTCGACCCCCGCCAACGCGATTTCCGACACGATCGACAGCCCGATCCCCGGAATCGACGTCGCACCCGTGTCGGCGTGGCTGGAGCAGCACGTCGCCGGGGCGATCGGCCCGTTCGTGTTCGACCCGATCACCGGCGGGCACTCGAACCTCACCGTGCGCGTCACCGGGAGCGACGGCCGACGATTCGTGTTGCGACGCCCGCCGCTCGGCCACGTGCTCGCGAGCGCCCACGACATGGGTCGTGAGCATCGGATCATCTCGGGACTGCAGTCGTCGGACGTACCCGTGCCACCGATCGCCGGGCTGTGCACGGACGAGGCGGTCAACGGCACGCCGTTCTACGTCATGGAGTTCGTCGACGGGCACGTGCTTCGCGACGCCGCGGCGTCGGCGGCAGCACTCGACGAGGTGGCGCGTGCCAACGCCAGCCGCTCACTCGTCGACACCATGGCGAAGATCCACGCCGTCGACCTCGACGCTGCGGGACTGTCCGAGCTCGGCCGTCACGAGGGGTACATCGCACGCCAGCTCAAGCGCTGGTACAGCCAGTGGAACCAGGGCAAGACCCGCGACCTGGCAGCGGTCGATCGCGTGCACGATCGACTGCTCGAGCGAATCCCCGACCAAGGTCCGGCGACGATCGTCCACGGCGACTATCGACTCGACAACTGCATGGTCGACGACGCAGGCAACGTGGTCGCCGTGCTCGACTGGGAGATCTGCACGCTCGGCGATCCCCTCGCCGACCTCGGACTGCTCCAGGTGTACTGGACGGGGCCCGGAGACGCAGACTCCGCCTGGACGGGCAGCGCCACGACCCCGGCGGGCTTCTGGAATCGAGTCGACCTCGCGTCGCGCTACGCCGAAGTCTCGGGTCGCGACATCTCCCAGCTCGACTTCTACGTCGCGTTCGCCTACTGGAAGCTCGCATGCATCCTCGAGGGCGTCTACTCGCGCTACCTCGGCGGTGCGTTGGGCGAGCAGGACCCGGCATCGCTCGAGGCGTTCAAGCAGCAGGTCGACGGTGCCGCGGCGAGCGCCGAGCAACGCTTGGACGAGCTCGGATGACCTCCCCCGAATCGGGCGCCGATCCCGGCCCGGAAACCGACGGGAGCGACGACTCGATGCATCCCGCATTCGGGTCCGCGGGAACCGGGTCCACCCGGGACACCGGCGACCGGGACCGGCTCGACCGGGAGTACGGCATCGAACGCCACGTCGACGACCCGACACTGCACGAGCCGGTGATGATCGTGATGCTGACCGGTTGGATCGATGCCGCGGGTGCCGCCGCTGCTGCGATGGATCAACTGACCCGCGCGTGTGAGTCGACGCCGATCCTGTCGTTCGACGACGACCGGTACGTCGACTACCGGGCGCGTCGCCCGACGATGGAGTTGCGCGACGGCCTGAACACGAACCTCGACTGGGCGACGATCGAGATGCGGGCGGGACGCTCCCCCGACGGCCGCGACGTGCTGTTCCTCCTCGGGCCCGAACCCGACATGGCCTGGCGACGTTTCAGCCGTGCAGTCGCAACGCTCGCCGCGGAGTTCGGCGTCACCCAGATGGTGTCGCTCGGCGCCTACCCGTTCGCCGCGCCGCACACTCGGCCGGCCCGCTTGTCGGTGTCGTCACCCTCGATCGAGGTGCTCGCAGCGGTGTCCTTCGCCCGCAGTTCGGTCGACGTCCCCGCCGGGATGGCCGGTGTGCTCGAACACGCCATGCACGCGCAGAAGATCCCGGCACTCGGCATCTGGGCACAAGTGCCGCACTACGTGTCCGCCATGGAGTACCCGGCCGCGTCCGTCGCGCTGCTCGACGGTCTGCAGGAAGCGACCGGCATCTCGATCGATGCGCTGGGCCTGCGGGCCGAGGTCGACGCGCAACGGATCCGTCTCGATCGCATGATCGCCGACAAGCCGGAGAACGAGGCGATGCTGCGCCAGCTCGAAGAGCTGCACGATCTCGCCCCGACCGATGCCGCCGACTCGGGCGAGGTCGAGGAGCTCGAGCTGCGATCGGGCGACGAGATCGCCCAGGAGATCCAGGAGTTCTTCCGCGACCAACCGTGAAAGTACGGTTCGTCGCATGAAAGTCGACGGCAACATCGGAATCGACCTGGCCACCGTGGCGGAGAGCGCGAAGGAGGTCGAAGCCGCCGGGTACTCGGGTGCCTGGACCGCCGAGACCTCGCACGATCCGTTCCTGCCACTGCTGCTCGCCGCCGAGCACACCACGGAGTTGGAGATCGGCACCTCGATCGCCGTGGCGTTCGCCCGCACCCCGATGACCCTCGCGAACACTGCCTGGGACCTCCAGGCGTACTCGAAGGGTCGGTTCGTTCTCGGGCTCGGGAGCCAGATCAAGCCGCACATCGAGAAGCGCTTCTCGATGGAGTGGTCGAAGCCCGCCGCTCGCATGCGCGAGTTCGTGCTCGCCATCCGCGCCATCTGGAACACGTGGCAGACCGGCGAGAAGCTCGACTTCCGTGGCGAGTTCTACACCCACACCCTGATGACCCCGTTCTTCACGCCCGACAAGGACGAGCTGGGCGACTTCGGCACGCCGAAGGTGTTCCTGGCCGGCGTTGGCCCGCTGATGACCGAGGTCGCCGGCGAGGTGTGCGACGGGTTCATCTGCCACGGCTTCACGACCGAGAAGTTCCTCCGCGAGGTCACGATCCCGGCGCTCGAACGCGGCCGCGCCAAGGCCGGCAAGACGATGGAGGGCTTCGAGATCGTCGGCCCCTCGTTCGTCGTCACCGGCAACGACGACCGGGAGATGGAGCAGGCCGCGACCGGGACGCGCCAACAGATCGCGTTCTACGGCTCGACGCCGGCGTACCGTGGCGTGCTCGAGATGCACGGCTGGGGTGGCCTGCAAGACGAGCTGAACACGCTGTCCAAGCAGGGAGAGTGGGCGAAGATGGGGACGTTGATCGACGACGAGATCCTCAACACCTTTGCCGTGGTCGGCGAGCCCGAGCAGATTGCGCCCGAACTCTCGCGTCGCTACGGCGACGTGATCCAGCGGATCAGCTTCTACGCCCCGTACGCCAGCGACCCCGACCGCTGGTCGAAGGTGATGGCCGACCTCAAAGCCGCCTGAGTGTTCGTGGGTGCCGGGCACCGACGACGCTTCAGAGCGAGCCCGAGATCACGACCGTCGAGCGACCGCCGATCCAGAGTTCGCCGTCCGCAGCGTCGACGTGAATTCGGCCGCGACGCCCGAGGGCCTGCCCCTGGGCGGCTACGTAGGGCACCGTGAGCCGGCCCGACTCGGTCAGCCACTGAGCGACCGACGCGTTGAGACTCCCGGTCACCGGATCCTCACGCACTGCGCCCGATGCATCGACGAAGAACGCACGCACCTCGACCGCGCACTCGCCGCCGGGTGGATGCAGCCCGACGAGTCCGACATCGAACCCGGTGGCTGCGGTGGTCGGCAGCCTCACGTCGAGCACCGCCTCGGCGGAATCGAGCAGGATCCCCATCCAACCGGGGCCGTTGTCGATCCACGCGGCGTCGACGACGACAGACTCGGCACCAGGTCCGTCGAGGCCCAACTGGTGGAGTCGCTCTGCGAGGAGATCCGCCTCGACCGGCCCGCGCCGGATCATCGGCGGCGCCGCGAACGCGAGCCGATCACCGTCGCGGCGGATCGCGATCAGCCCGACACCGCACTCCTGCACGATCTGGTCGTCTCGCTGCGGGACCCCGCCGGCGTCGAGCCATGCGGCGCACGACCCGAGCGTCGGGTGGCCGGCGAACGGCAGCTCCCGGCCGGGGCAGAAGATGCGAACGCGGTAGTCCGCCTGCGGATCGGTCGGCGGGAGCAGGAACGTCGCCTCGGAGAGGTTCGTCCAGTCGGTGATGCGTTGCATGTCCGCTGCGGCCAGCCCCTCCCCGTCGAGGACCACGGCCAGCGGGTTCCCGCTGAACGGACCCGACTCGAATACGTCGAGCTGCGCGAATCGACGACGCCGGGTCATGGCGCGCACGTGGCGCAGACACCCTCGAGCGCGAAGTGCCCGGGCTCGAGGACGAATCCCGTGGCGGCGCTGACGCTGGCGACCAGCGCATCGACGGCATCGGTCGGAACCGGCGCGATGGCACCGCAGTCCTGACAGACAGCGACCAACTGTTCGTTGCCGGCGAGACGAACCAACGACGGACCGTGGCCGGCGTGGACGTGGCTCGCGATGCCCACCTCGGTGAGCACTTTGACCGTGCGATACACCGTCGCCTCGTGGATCCCCGGCTCGTAGCGCTGGGCGCTCCGGGTCAACGAGGTGGCATCGATCGTTCCGCCGTGTTCGAGGAGCGCACGCAACACCGCGACTCGCGGCTGCGTGACCCGACAGCCGTGAGCGCGTAGCGCGTCAGCAGCCTGTTCCGGTGCCCACGCCCGCCCGTCGAACGCCTTCGAGTCCTCCGGCTGCATCCCCGAGACCGTACCCCGTCATCGCCCGCCGAACCCCGGCGGGCGGTCAGTTCGGGTGGCTCGCCGGCGCGAGCGTGACGGTGACGCGGAGCCCGGACGGCGTGTTGTCGTCGAGTCGGAGATGGCCGCCGCCGGCGACGACGATCGCATCGCAAATCGCGAGCCCCAGCCCCGTGCCCGGCGTGCCGGTGTCGGCGCGCCAGAACCGCGTGAGCGCGGCTGCCTTGTCGGCATCGTCGATACCGGGACCACGGTCGGCGATCACCAACTGCGCACCGGAGTCGTCCTGGGTCACCGCAACGCTCACCGTGCTCCCCGCCGGCGCCGCACGAATCGCATTGTCGAGCAAGTTGTCGACGACCTGCTCGATTCCACCGACCATCGCACTCACGTGCACCGACTCCGACGGCACCTGCGCTTCCAGCCGAACGTCGTCGACGTCGGCCGTCGCCGTCCACGTGTCGACACGGTCCCGGACGATCGCCGCGAGGTCGACCTCGGCGATCGCCGCCTGCCGCTCGGTGCGCGCGAGTTGCAGCAGGTCGTCGACCAGGGTGGCGAGGCGGGTCGTCTCGTCGATGGCCGCATCCAACTGCGCGACGGAGGTCGGCTCGGTGACGGCGGTCTCGAGGTTCTCGAGCCGCAGCCGAAGCGCCGTCAGCGGGGTCCTGAGCTGGTGCGATGCATCGGCGACGAAGGCGCGTTGGCGCTCGATGAGGTCGTCGAGACGACGCGCCATCTCGTGCATCGACGCCTCGAGCGCTGCGAGCTCGGGCGGCGAGGGTCCGCTCGACACGCTCGGCGTCAGGTCGCCACCGGCGAAGCGCTCGGCCTCCGCCTGCAATCGGCGGACCGGTCGGGTCACGGAACGGGCGATGAGCGCGCCGATGCCCGCCATCACGACGAGGATGATCACGCCGATCACGATGAGCCCGATCCAGAAGGTCTGCACTCGCTCGGTCACCTCGTGGGTGTCGATGGTCAAACGGAGTGCCCCGTGCACCACGCCGCCCGACGCAACGGGGACCGCGACGTACAGCAGCTCCGTTCCGAGGGTCTCTGAGTATCGCGTTCCCGTCGTCCGCTCCCCATTCAGCGCTGCCGCGATTTCCGGCCGGGTCGAGAAGTCGCGCGGTACGTCGTTGCCGGTGTCGATGACCGAGATCCCGTCGACGTCGACGACCACGGTCCGGACACCGGTATCGGCGAAGTAGTCCGCGGCCGGAATCGGATCGGGTTCGAGATCCTTCTCCAGCGCATCCTCGTAGATCGTCGCGAGGACCGTCGCGTCGCGTTCGGCATCGATCGAGAGCCGGTCCTGCTCGCGCTGTTGGAAGAAGATGGCGAGGGGGATCTCGAACAACGCGAGGACGACGATCGTGACCGCCAAGTAGCTCAGCAGCAGGCGACGGGTCACGCGTCAGCGGTCCGATCGACGAGACCGAACCCGACACCTCGCACCGTCTGGATCATGTCCGACCCGAGCTTCTTGCGAAGCGAGGCGATGTGCACGTCGAGCGTCTTCGTCGAGCCCCACCAATTCTCGTCCCACACGTTGCGGATGATCTCGTCTCTCGTCCGGACCGCGCCGGGATCCGTCGCGAGGAAGGCGACGAGGTCGAACTCCTTGGGCGTGACAGCCACCGACACCCCGTCGAGGGTGAGCTGGTGCGTACGGTGGTCGATCCGCAGCGGCCCGATCTCCACGGCCTCCTCCGGCGCGACACCGGGGGCTCCGGTCCGACGCAGCACGGCCCCGATCCGGGCAACGAGTTCACGAAAGCCGAACGGCTTCACGACGTAGTCGTCGGCACCCAGTTCGAGCAGCGTGACGCGGTCGATCTCGTCACCCCGCGCGGTCACCACGATGATCGGAACGTTGGACATCGTGCGGATCTCGCGGCACACGGCGCGCCCGTCGAGGTCGGGCAACCCGAGGTCGAGGAGCACCAGGTCGACGGCCTCGGTTCGGACGATGTCGCAGGCGTCGCGGCCACGCTCCACGTGACGGACTTCGAATCCTTCACGCCCCAACCCTGCGCACAGGGGTTCCGCGATGGTCATGTCGTCCTCGACGACGAGCAGTTGCACGACGCCACTCTGACAGATCGATCGGACCGACGAACCCATCTTTGCCATTCGTTAACCCAGCACTTCGGCACCGCTGGAACACCGATCCGTACCGTCGCTCTCACCACCCCCGAAAGGACCATCACCCATGAGGAACCGAATCTCCCTCGTCACGGCGCTCGCCGTCGGCGCCACCATCGTCGCCGGATCCGCCGCGATCGCCGCCAACGTCGGCGTGCTGACGTCGGCCGACGACGACTCGATCGGGAATCTCTCGGCCGAGACCCCCGTCGTCACTCCCGCGGCCGACCCCACCGACGACGTACAGGTCATCGACGTGTATCTCGAGGACCCCGTCGTCACGACCGACGTCGCCTCGAGCTCGTCGACTCCGGAGACGACACCCACCACGACGCCGGACGCCACCACCCAGGAGTTCACGGTCGAGGCAGCCGGGACCGTTGCGGTCGAACAGCGCGAGTCGGGCCTGTTCGTCGCCAGGGTCGAGGCCGCTGACGGGTGGTTGTGGAAGACCGAACAGACCTCGGCGTCCGAGGTCCGCGTGACGTTTGCATCCGTCGACACGATCTACGAGTTCGTCGCCGTGGTCGGCGACGACGGAGAGATCGATGCCGACGTCGAACAGCCGATCGTGAACGTCGTGCAGGTGCCCGGTCGGCCATCGGCTCCGTCGAGCGGCGGCGGCGCCCCGTCGGCCACCGTGCCGTCCACCGGCAGCAGCGCTCCCGGCACGGTTCCCCCGCCCAGCTACGACGACGACGGCGATTACGACGACGACCACGACGAGGATCACGAGGACGACCACGACGAGGATCACGAGGACGACCACGACGAGTACGAAGGCGGCGAGGACGATGACTGAGCCGGCAGAGTCGACGATGACGGACGCCCAACGCGAACGGATCGCACGCCTCAGCGCTCGACGCAATGCCACGGCGACCCGGGAGGCACGGACGATCCCCGACAAGGCGGCCCCGCGTCGACGCAAGACGCACGCCGCAGCTCGGAGCCGCGCGATCGCCGCCGGGCTGGGTGCGGCGACGATGTTCGGCATCGTCACCGTGCTCGGTCTCGACCACCCCTTCGTCGGCGCCGATGCATCGACGCCTCCCCCGACCGCTCCACCTGCGGTCGCACCCGCCGCACCACCGGTGCAGGTGGTGATTCATCGGGTGCCGACACCCGGCGTGCCGACACCCGACGTCCCCCCGCTCCCGTCCACCACCGCGCCTGCGACGCTTCCGACCGCACCGGATCCGGGGCCGAGCGAACCGATCCAACTCACGGCCACCCCGGTCGTCCAGACCGTCACGGTCACCGTTCCGTCCCAGGCGTCGACACCCCGACGATCGTCCACCCCGAACCAACAGGCCAGCTCACCCGCTCCGGCTCCCGCACCTGCGCCGCCGGCAGCCACGACGAGCGGCAGCAACTGAGCCATGCGCACCTCGACGACGAGCCGGAGCCACACCTTCCGGGTGATGGCGAGCACGACGATGGTGTGGACCGTCGACGGTCGCCACGACGCGTTCGTCGCTGCCGAACGACGTCTGCGAGAACTCGAACACTCGTGGAGCCGGTTCATCGACACCAGCGACATCAGCCGCGTCAACCAACACCCGGACACCTGGGTCCCCGTCACTGCCGACACCATCCACCTGATCGACACGATGCGGCTCGCCTCGCGTGCCACCGGCGGTCGCTACGACCCGACCCGGCTGCACCAGCTGCTCGCGATCGGCTACACGTCGAGCATCGACGACCCGATGCGTTTCACGATGCTCGTCGACGGACCGGCGACCGCTGCCACGATCGAGGACGTGGCCGTCGACCACGTCGATTCGGCGGTGCTCCTGCCCGCGGGCCTTGCGCTCGACCCGGGAGGGATCGGCAAGGGCCTCGCCGCTGACATCGTCGTCACCGAGCTCCTCGCCGCCGGAACGGCCGGGGCGCTCGTCAGCATCGGCGGCGACATCGCGGCCGCCGGCACCGCACCCACCGAGTACGGCTGGCCCGTCTCCGTCGACGACCCGTGGGACCCGGGCCGGCCGTGCACGACCCTCGCCGTCAGTGCCGGCGGGATCGCAACCTCCAGTACCCGGTCCCGCCGGTGGATCTCCGGCGGCACGGAACACCATCACGTCATCGATCCCGCAACCGGAGACGAAGCACACACCGATCTCGCGGCCGCCACGGTGATCGCGAACGCCGGATGGCTCGCCGAAGCGCATGCCACCGCAGCGCTCCTCTGCGGAAGCCGCGACGTCGTCGACTATCTCGACCGTCACCATCTCGCCGGAGTTGCGGTCACCGACCGACGAGCGCTCATCGCGACCGACGGGCTCGACCTCGCGCACCCGCTCGCTCTCGGCACCGAGGACTTCCGATGAACCCGCAGTTCTGGTGGTACGTCGCGCGGGCGGCGGGCATCGTCGGCTGGCTGTTCCTGACCGCCGCCGTGCTGTGGGGCATCATGCTGTCGACGAAGCTGTTCCCCCGACACCGTCGGCCCGCATGGCTGCTCGATCTCCACCGGGCGCTCGGCGGCCTGGCACTGTTGACGATCGCCGTCCATCTCGGTGCCCTGGTTGCAGACAACTACGTGCACTTCACGCTCGCCGACATCACCATTCCGTTCGCCAGCGACTGGAAGACCTGGCAGGTGGCGCTCGGCGTCTTCGCGTTCTGGGGCGTGGTCGTCGTCGAAGGCACCTCCCTCGCCATGAAGCACCTGCCCCGCCGGGTGTGGCGCGGCATCCACATGTTCAGCTACGTCACGTTCCTCCTCACGAGCCTGCACGGCACATTCGCCGGAACGGACGCCACCAACTCGCTGTACGTCGCCACGTCGATCGTCACGACGGTCGCGCTCGTCGCAGCGGTCATCTACCGCATCGTGACCCGCAACCCCGCCCGCCCCGCTCCGGTGAGACGCGAGACCGACAGTCCCGCAGAAGTCTCACCGGAAACCGACCGACAGGTCGTCTCACATCTCGCCGGGACGGACTGAGGCGCACATGACGCGTGGTCAGTGGGCGTGGGCGACGGTGCCGGCACGGCTGCGGAGGCGTCCGCCGCCGAGATAGGCCACGATGAAGAACGAGGTGCCGACGAGCACGATCGTCGAGCCCGACGGCAGGTCGTGGTGGTAGCTCAGATTCATCCCGACGAAGCCGCTGATCGCGCCGATGACCGTGGCGATCACCAGCATCGTCGAGAAGCTGTCGGTCACCATCCGAGCCACGACGGCCGGGACGACGAGGGTCGCCGCGATCAGCGTCACCCCCATCACGTTCATCGTGGCCAGCACCGTCGCCGCCAGCACGATCATCAACGCGATGTCGATCCACGTGGTGCGCACGCCGGTGGCCTGCGCAACCTCCTCGTCGAACGTGGTGAACAACAGCGGCCGATACGCCAGCGCGATGAAGACGACCGCGACCACGGACACGCCGGCGACGAGCCACACATCGCTGGAATTGACGCCGAGCACGTTGCCGAAGAGCAGCGAGTCGGCGCTCCGCCCGGGCGACCCGTATCGAGCGACGAGCGCGATGCCGAGCGCGAACGACGCGGTGGTCACGACACCGATCGCCGCGTCCGATCCGATCGGACGACGGCGAACGATCCCGCCGATCGCGAGTGCCGTCACGACACCCCAGATCCCGGCGCCGAGGAAGAGGTTCACGCCGATCAGCCCGGCCGCGGCGTACCCGCCGAAGATCGCGTGCGACAAGCCGTGACCGATGTAGCTCATGTTGCGCAGCACCACGTAGCACCCGACGAGACCGCACAGCGCCCCGGCCATCGTCGCCACGTACACACCGTTGCGGAAGAACTCGAAGGCGTACGGCGCGGTCAGCTCGGACCAACTCATCAGCCGACCCCACGCTCGAACGGCAGGACGCTTGCGTTCGGCCCCGCGTCGACCACGACCCGCATCCCCCCGTGTTCGAGGATCTGCATCGGCGACCCGTAGGTTCGCTCGAGCACGTCGGGCACCAGCACGTCGTTGGGAGAGCCGGCACCGATCACGGTCTTGTTCAGGCAGACGATCGTCGGGAGATGGGTTGCGATGCCGTTGAGGTCGTGGGTGGACAACACCACGGTCACGCCCTCTGCGTTCAGGTCGGCGAGCAGGTGCAGCACCTCGTGACGCGTCTTGACGTCGAGCCCTGATGTCGGTTCGTCGAGGAAGATGAGCTCGGCTCCCGTGAACAACGCACGGGCGAGGAACACCCGCTGCTGCTGGCCTCCGGACAGATTCCGGATGTGACGCGGACCGAGGCCGTGGAGACCCAGTCGGTCGAGCACCGACTCGATCTCGGAGCGTTCACGTCGCGAGATCCACGGCGTCCGCCAACCGGTGGCACGCGCCATCCCGACGCACTCGGCGACGGTCACCGGGAAGTTCCAGTCGATCTGCTCGACCTGGGGGACGAACCCGACGGTGAGGTCCGGTCGGCGACTGATCCTGCCCGAGCGCGGCTTGATGCCACCCATCAGCGCCTTCAACAGCGTCGACTTACCGGAGCCGGACGGACCGACGATGCCGATCATGTCGCCGCGTTCGATCGTCAGGTCGACGTCGACGATGACCGGTTCGGCACCGTACGACACCGTCACCCGATCGGCGACGATCAATGCGGACGTCGGGACGGCGCTCACGTCGGGGCCGATCGCCCCGGGACGCCTCACGCCGTTCCGCTCACTGCGGATAGGTCGCGTTGTCGGGCACCACGTCGCGGACCTCGAACGGCTCGAGGGCGCTCGCATCGCCGCCGAGCGCCTCGGTCATCGTGATGAAGTTGAACTTCATGAGGCCGAGCCACGAGTGGTCCGGATCGCCGGGCGCACCAGGCAGATCGTCGTCGCGCAGGTCGTCGATGTACTCCGCACCGGTCTCATTGGCGATCTGCTCGAGCACCGGCGACGGGAACACTTCGGAGCCGAACACGACCGGCACCTGCTCGGCTTCGATCTGCTCGATCAGCGTCACGACTTCGGCCGGGGTCGGCTCGCCGAAGTCGGCGGGCTGGACCGCACCGATCACTGTCCAGCCGTAGGTGTCGGCGAAGTAGGCGTATGCGTCGTGGTAGGTGACGAGCTTGCGCTGGTCCTCGGGGATGGTCGCGAACGCCTCGGTGATCGCTGCGTCGAACTCGTCGACCAGCGCTGCGAACTCGTCGTAGTTCTCCTGGTACTGGTCTGCACACTCCGGGTCGAGCGCCACCATCCGGTCGCGGATGAGTTCGGCGTAGACCTTGACGAGCGTCGGGTCGGTCCACAGGTGCGGGTTCGGCTTGCCGCCGTCCTCGGGGAACGAGAAGTCGTACTTGTACTCGTCAGCGGTGATCGTCTCGTCGCCGAGCTCGACGACCTCGACACCCTCGCTGACGTTGGTGAGCGCGAGCTCCTTGGTCGGCTCCTCGAGGACGAGACCGTTGATGAACACCACGTCGGCGGTTTCCATGACCTCGGCGACCGACGGTGGCGGCTCGAACGTGTGCGAGTTGGTGCCCTCGGGGACGACCCCGACGATCTCGGCGCAGTCGCCGATGACGTTCGCCGCGATCGAGGTGATCGGGGCGACCGTTGTGACGACCGTCAACTCGGCCGATTCGCCGCTCGAATCGGCAGCATCCGTCGACTCCGTGGAATCATCGTCACTCCCGCATGACGCAAGCACGAATGCACAACCCACCGCCGCGCCCGCGAACCGCCGGAGGCGGCGGCTCGACGCGGGGGCGCCGACGACCTCATCAATGCGGCCGGCGCTCGACCGGCGTCCTTGCTTCGTTCCTTCTGATGATCTCACCTCCGACGACGTTAGTTGCGAGCTGGACGCAATTACACCTCGTGCTCCCGATTTTGTCTTCAGTTGCTCGATTCGCCCATCCGAGTTGCCCCCATCCCCCGGACCACGGCGCCACCAGCCGATACCCTCGCCCCCACTCGACGATTCACAGACTGAGATCTCATGAGCATCGACCACGCCACCCACACCCCTCCGTTCCCGACATCGAGCGCAGACGGACGCGCCACCGTGCCGACGGCGACGCCCAATGCGGACGTTCGAGTGGCGATCGGACGTCTCGACGCCGAGCCGTCGCCGACCTCGAGGCACACGCCCGCCAGGGCGGCAACGTGCTCCTCGTGCCCACACCGGGCGACGAACTCGCCGAGGCCCTGTCCGGCGCACGCATCAGTCCCCCACTCCCGCACACCGAGTGGTTCGTCACGCTGGCCGCGCGGCCCGAAACGGTCCGTCTCGACGATGAAGTGGCCGTCACGACCTCGCTCGTCACGTTCGACCCGTTCGACCCGAACGTCGACGTCGCGGCGACCACCAGCGTTCGGTTCGAACACCGGCCGACGATGCTCGTTCGCCGCGTCGGTGCCGGCCGCATCGTCACCATCGGCATGACCAGCTCCGGTGCGGTCGAGGCCCACTCGACGCTCGGGCCGTATCTGCACCGGCTGCTTCGCACCGACTTCCCAACGACGCCGGTCGCCGACCTCGGCGTCGCCGTCGTCGGCTACGGACCCTTCGGCGGGATGGGATACCTCCACGGGCTCGCCGCCACCGAGACCACCGGACTGGCGCTGGTCGCCGCCGCCGACAGCTCGCCGGAACGCCTCGATGCCGCCAAGCTCGACTTCCCCGACCTCCACGCCCACGATTCGGGCACGTCGCTCGCCGGCGACGACAGCGTCGACATCGCGATCATCGCAACGCCGCCGGTCCACCACGCCGAACTCGCACTCGAGTTGCTCCGCGCCGGCAAGCACGTCGTCGTCGAGAAGCCGATGTGTCTCACGACGGCCGACGCCGACGAGCTGATCCGCACCGCACGCGAGCACGAGCGGGTCATCTCGGTCCACCAGAGCCGCCGCTGGGACACCGACTGGCTGGCGATCCGCCGCCTCGTCGACCGAGGCGACCTCGGCGACGTGTTCAACATCGAGACGTTCGTCGGCGGGTTCGAACACCCGTGCCGGGCGTGGCACTCCGAGGACTCGATCTCGGGCGGCGCGGTGTACGACTGGGGCTCGCACCACATCGACTGGATCATCCAGCACTACGGCACGGCCCCGAAGAAGGTCCTGTGCTCCGCGCACACGCGGGTCTGGCACGACACGACCAACGTCGATCAACTGTCGGTCTGGATGCAGTGGGCCGACGGGCGCGAGGCCACGTTCCGCCAGAGCGACGTGTGCGCGATCCGACGGCCGAAGTTCCACGTCGAGGGCACCCTCGGCACCCTCGAAGGCCACTACGAGCCGGTGCGCCAGGACGCCGTCGTGGCCGGGCGCGGCTTCCAGGCCGACGTGTCGCACCACGCCGAGCGGCCGGTCGACCTCACCTTCGCCCGCTACGACGGCGACCACGGCCTGATCGAGTCCCGGGTGACGCCCGCTCCGCACCCCGGCTGGGGTTTCCACCGCAACCTCGCCGACCACCTGCTGCTCGGCGAACCGCTCGCCGTGCGCCCCGAGCAGTCGCGCGACGTCGTCTCCGTCCTCGAAGCCGCACACCGCTCCGGCGCCAACGGCGGCGAACTCATCGAACTCCCGTGACCCCGCATCGGACGGTCACGTGACCGAACCGGTCGGGTTCGGCGTCATCGGCGCGAACTCGTTCGTCGCGAACGCGGCGGTGATGCCGGCGATCGACGCCGCTCACAACGCGCGACTCGTCGCGACGGCATCCCGGAGCGGCGACGTCGACCGCGCTGGGCGTCGACACGCCTCGACGACTACGACGCCGTGCTCGAGCACCCCGACGTCGACGTGGTCTACATCCCGCTCCCGAACGGCATGCACCGGGAGTGGACCGAACGGGCCGCCGCCGCGGGCAAGCACGTCCTGTGCGAGAAGCCGCTCGCGGCCGACCCCGACACCGCGCGGGCGATGGCCGACGCCTGCGCCACCGCCGGCGTGATCCTCGCCGAGGCGTGGATGACCCCGTTCGACCGTCGCTGGTCGACGGCGTTGGAGCTCGTTCGGACCGGAGCGATCGGCGACGTCGATGCGCAGTACCACCGCTTCACGTTCACGATCGGGCCCGAGGCCGCCGACAACTACCGCTGGGACCCCACGCAGGGCGGCGGGGCGCTGCTCGACGTCGGGATCTACACGCTCGGCACCGCCGTGGAGCTCTGGGGTGCGGACTGCGAGATCGACTCGGTGCAGCGCACCATGGCGCCCAGCGGTGTCGACGCGACGACCGTTGCCGAACCTCGCGTGGCCCGACGACCGCCAGGTGCGCAGATCCGCTGCTCGTTCGTCGACGACGGAGCATCAGCAGGCGTCGTTCCACAGCGTCGACGCGATGCTGCTGCTCGAGCGCGCGGCGTTCACGAGCGGCGACGACCTCGACCACGTGATCGTTCGCAGCGGGCCGCCCACCTCCCTGGCGCCACTCGCCCTCGACCGGCACCTGCCAGCCGTCCGAAATCGCACCGCCGAGCGACGATCCCGACGCCGCACCGCGTGTCGTCGAACAGTTCAGCGTCGCCCCCGGCGACCCGTACCAGGCCATGATCGAAGCGTTCGCCGACGCCGTCCGGGGCGCGGCGGAATGGCCACGGCCCGTCGAGCGTTCCATCGAGTTGCTCGAACTGCTCGAACGCATCGCTCGATTCGGAGACGCCACCCATGACTGACCAGATCACCCCCCGCCACGAGATGCACCCGATCCCATCCGGCGTCGAGCTCCACGTGCTGCGGTGGGAGCCACCGGCTGACGTCGGCGACATCGAGCGCACCTGGGTGCTGACCCACGGGCTCGCGTCGAACGCCCGGCTCTGGGACGGCGTCGCCCGCCGCCTCGCCCCGGCCGGCCACCGCGTGGTCACCGTCGACCAGCGCGGCCACGGTCGATCGTCGAAGCCCGACGACGGCTACGACGTCGCGAACTGCGCCGACGACCTCGCGCTGCTGATCGACGTGCTCGACCTCGACCGACCCGCCGTCGCCGGACAGTCGTGGGGTGGCAACGTCGTGCTCGAACTCGGCCACCGCCACCCCGAACTCGTCGACCAGGTGGCCTGCGTCGACGGCGGCTTCATCGACCTCCGCTCGAAGTTCCCCGTCTGGGAGGACTGCGCCGAGGCGCTCGCCCCGCCGCGTCTCGCCGGCACCCCGGTCGAGACGATGCCGCGGCTGGCTCGACCGTTCCGCCGCCGACTGGCCCGAGGAGGGCCGGGCCGGCACCATGGCCAACTTCGAAGTCCGCGACGACGGCACGATCGCCCCGTGGCTCACGTTCGAGCGACACCTCGACGTGCTGCGCGGCCTGTGGGAACACACGCCGTCCGAGGTCTATCCCCAGATGCGCGTGCCGACGCTGCTGATCGGCGCCGACACCGGCGACGTCGCCTGGAGCGCCTCCAAACACGACGCCGTCGATCACGCGATCGCCACGCTGCAGCGCGGTCGGGCGCACTGGTTCAGCCCGGCGCACCACGACGTCCACGCCCAGCAGCCCGACGCCGTCGCCGCGCTCCTCCATCGATCCACGACCGACCCCGCCTTCTTCCAGGGCCCGACCGCAACGGAGACATCCGCATGACCCTCCCCCGCCTGCTCGTCATCATGGGATCCGGCGAGACCGCCCCGACGATGAAGGTGCCGCACCGCCGCGTCTTCGAACGGATCGCAGCGAGCGGCGAACACCGACGCCCGGTGATGCTCGACACCCCGTTCGGCTTCCAGGAGAACGCCCCGATCCTCGCCGCCTCGACCACGAAGTACTTCAGCGACTCGGTGAGCCAGGACGTCGTCGTCGCCGGCCTCGCCCGCACCGACACCGGCGACTCCGCGGCGATCGAGTCGGCGATCGCCAGGGTCCGCGACGCGAACTGGGTGTTCGCCGGACCGGGCAGCCCGACGTTCGCGCTGCGCCAGTGGCAGCGCACCGGGCTGCGCGACGTGCTCGCCGAGAAGCTCGCTGCGACCGACGACGGAGGGCGGCGGCGCGCTCGTGTTCTCGTCGGCCGCTGCGCTGACGCTCGGCGTCGCCACGGTGCCCGTCTACGAGATCTACAAGGTCGGCATGGATCCGTGGTGGGAACCCGGACTCGACCTGCTCTCGGCGATCGGGATCAACGCCGCCGTCATCCCGCACTACGACAACCAGGAGGGCGGCAACCACGACACGCGCTTCTGCTACCTCGGCGAGCGACGACTGGCGATGCTCGAGCCCGAACTGCCCGAGGGAGCGTTCGTGCTCGGGCTCGACGAGCACACCGGCGTGATCATGGATCTCGACGCCGACACCGCCGAGATCGTCGGCAAGGGCGGGCTCACGTTGCGTCGCGACGGCGTGTCCGTGCGCCACGAGGCCGGAACGACCATCGCCCTCGACGTGATCCGCGCCGGCGGCGACGGCGCACCGGCCGATTCGGGCTCGACACCGAGATCGACGGGAACGGACGACGACACCGACGACACGACCACGACCGCAACCGACGCGGCGGCGCCGTCACTCGCCGCCACGGCCCGACGCCTGGAGTCAGCGTTCAACGACGCGATCGACACCGGCGACGCATCCGCAGCGGTCGCCGCCGTCCTCGACCTCGATGCGGCCATCGTCGAATGGTCCGCCGACACGCTGCAGTCCGACGAGATGGACCAGGCCCGACGCTCGCTGCGTTCGATGATCGTCAAGCTCGGCACGGCGGCGACCGACGGGCTCCGCGATCCCGCGCCGTGCTCGGCCCGGTCGTCGAGGCCGCCCTCGCCGCGCGCCGCGTCGCCCGCGAAGTGAAGGCCTACGCCGTCTCCGATGCGGTACGCGACGGTCTCGACGCCGCCGGTATCGAGGTGCGCGACACCGCCGACGGCGTCGAATGGGTCATCCGTTCCTGACGCGAGCCGCGGGGCCCCACGGCGTTCAGTCGGCGGTGCCGGCCGGCGCAGATGGCGTGAGCTCCACCGGCGTCGTCAGCTGTTCGATGGTGAGGTGACACTTGATGCTGTGGCCCGGTGAGAGCTCACGCATGTCGGGTTCGGTCACTTCGCACAGACCCTCCACCACACGGTGACAGCGAGTGTGGAAGACGCA
>CAVOHA010000024.1:0-321627 GCA_963695475.1 Ilumatobacteraceae bacterium | reverse complement strand
CTTCGGGTCGAAGGGACCGTCGACGAGCGGGTCGCCGGCCTTGACGTCCTGGCCGTCGGTGACGATCGGACGGGCGCCGAGCGGGAGCAGTGTCTCGTGCTCCTCGCCGGCATCGTCGACGACGACCACCGGGATGCCCTTGCCCTCGTCCTCGCGCAGGTGCAGCACGCCGGTCGCCTTGGCGAGGCGGGCCGAACCCTTCGGCGTACGAGCCTCGAAGAGCTCCACGACGCGGGGCAGACCGCCGGCGATGTCCTTGCCGGCCACACCACCGGTGTGGAAGGTACGCATCGTCAGCTGGGTACCGGGCTCACCGATCGACTGTGCCGCGATGACGCCGACGGCCTCACCGAGTTCGATCATCTGGCCGGTGGCCAGCGAGCGGCCGTGGCACATCGCGCACACGCCGAGCTCGGCGTCACACGTGAGCACGGAGCGGACACGCAGCCGCTCGATGTTCGGGTCGTCACGAAGCGCTTCCATCTCCTCGTCGCCCACGATGGTGTTGCGCGGGAGCATCGAGATCATCTCGCCGTCCTTCTCCATCGGGCTCGCGAGCTCGATGTCGTTGAGCAGCGCACGGCCGTACAGCTTCGTCTCGAGGTACGAGCGACGGTTCGCCGTGTCGGCGCCGACGTTCTCGATCCACACGCCGAGCGTCGAGCCGCAGTCCATCTCGCGGATGATCAGTTCCTGGGCGACGTCGACGAGACGGCGCGTCAGGTAACCCGAGTCGGCGGTACGCAGCGCGGTGTCGACGAGGCCCTTGCGGGCGCCCGGCGTGGCGATGAAGTACTCGAGGGTTTCGAGACCCTCACGGAAGTTCGACTTGATCGGGCGCGGGATCATGTCGCCACGAGGGTTGGCCACCAGACCGCGCATGCCGGCGATCTGACGCATCTGGGTCATGTTCCCTCGGGCGCCCGAGCCGACCATCATGTCGATCGGGTTGAACTGCACCTTCTTGAACTCGAGCTCCATCGCGGCCTGCACTTCGGCGGTCGCGTCGGTCCAGATGCGGACCTCCTGCTGGCGTCGTTCGCCGTCGGTGATGATGCCGCGCTTGAACTGGTTCTCGACCTTCTCGGCCTGCGCCTCGTACTCCTCCATCATCGCCTTCTTGGCGGCCGGCGTGCGCACGTCGTCGATCGACACCGTGATGCCGGACTGCGTGGCGAACCGGTAGCAGAGGTTCTTGATGTTGTCGAGGGTGCGGGCCACCGTGGCCTTGTCGAAGTTGTCCGACAGCCGCTCGACGATGACACCCATCTCCTTCTTGGTGATGAGCATGTCGATGTGGCCGAACAGGTCGGTGTACTCCGGCGGCAACGCCTCTTCGAACAGCGCACGGCCCGGGGGTGGTCGCGAACTTGTCGTCGAGGGTCTTGCGGACCTCGATGGTGGCGTGCAGGTCGAGGGTGCCCTCGTCGTATGCACGCAGCACTTCCCACAGGTGGCGGAAGACGCGGCCGGAGCCCTTGGCGTCCTCGATGCCCTCGGTGAGGTAGTAGCCACCGATGATCATGTCCTGCGACGGCACCGTGATCGGGCGACCCGACGCCGGCGACAAGATGTTGTTCGCCGACAGCATCAGCACGCGGGCCTCGGCCTGCGCCTCGGCCGAGAGCGGCACGTGGATCGCCATCTGGTCGCCGTCGAAGTCGGCGTTGAACGCCGTGCAGACGAGCGGGTGGATCTGGAGCGCCTTGCCCTCGACGAGCACCGGCTCGAAGGCCTGGATGCCGAGACGGTGCAGGGTGGGTGCACGGTTGAGCATCACCGGATGCTCCTTGATGACGTCTTCGAGGACGTCCCACACCTGCGGACGACGACGCTCGACCATGCGCTTGGCGGTCTTGATGTTCTGCGCCAGCTCGAGGTCGACGAGGCGCTTCATGACGAACGGCTTGAACAGCTCGAGCGCCATCAGCTTCGGCAGGCCGCACTGGTGCAGGCGCAGCGTCGGGCCGACCACGATGACCGAACGGCCCGAGTAGTCGACGCGCTTGCCGAGCAGGTTCTGACGGAACCGGCCCTGCTTGCCCTTGAGCATGTCGGACAGCGACTTGAGCGGACGGTTGCCCGGCCCCGTGACCGGCCGGCCGCGGCGACCGTTGTCGAACAGTGCGTCGACGGCCTCCTGCAGCATGCGCTTCTCGTTGTTGACGATGATCTCCGGGGCGCCGAGGTTGAGCAGGCGCTCCAGGCGGTTGTTGCGGTTGATCACGCGCCGGTAGAGGTCATTGAGGTCGGACGTGGCGAAACGGCCACCGTCGAGCTGGACCATCGGGCGCAGTTCCGGCGGGATCACCGGCACTGCGTCGAGGATCATCGCCTTCGGGTCGTTGATGCGCCGACCGTGGTCGTCGCGCCGGTTGAACGACGTGACGATCTTCAGGCGCTTGATCGCCTTCTGCTTGCGCTGTGCGCTCAACGGCTTGCGACCGGAGTCGCCGACGTCGATCGCGTCGCGCAGCTTGATCTCTTCTTCGTCGAAGTCGATGCGGTCGATGAGCGACTTGATCGCCTCGGCGCCGGTGCCGCCTTCGAAGTACTCGCCGTACTTGTCGCGCATCTCGCGCCACAGCAGCTCGTCTTCGATGATCTTGCGGGCGTGGAGGCTCTTGAACTCGTCCCACGTCCGGGCGATGAGGTCGAGCTCCATGTCGTAGCGCTCGCGGATGGCCTCGATCTCCTTGTCGGACTCGCGCTGCAGCTTCTTCAGGTCGGCAGCCTTCGCGCCTTCCTTCTCGGCAGCGGCGACTTCCTCTTCGAGCAGCTTGAAGCGCTCGTCGACTTCGAGCTCGAGCTCTTTCTGGATGACGTCGCGCTCTTCGAGGTACTCGGCTTCGAGGTTCTCGAGCGCTTCGTGGCGCCCGTCCTCGTCGACCCAGCTGACGAGATGCGCAGCGAAGTAGATGACCTTCTCGAGCATCTTCGCCTTGAGCTCTTCTTTCGGCTCGATGCCGGCGAGCAGGTACGCCAGCCACGACCGGGTGCCGCGGAGGTACCAGATGTGGACGGCCGGCGCAGCGAGCTCGATGTGGCCCATGCGGTCACGGCGGACCTTGGAGCGGGTCACCTCGACGCCGCAGCGCTCACAGATGATGCCCTTGAAGCGCACGCGCTTGTACTTGCCGCAGTAGCACTCCCAGTCCCGGGTCGGGCCGAAGATCTTCTCGCAGAAGAGGCCTTCCTTCTCGGGCCGCAGCGTGCGGTAGTTGATGGTCTCGGGCTTCTTCACTTCACCGTGTGACCAGGTGCGGATCTGGTCGGCGGTTGCCAGCCCGATCTTGAGCTGGTCGAACATGTTGACGTCGAGCATGTAATGGGTCCCTTTTGAATTGCTCTTGCGTTGTCAGTCGTTCATCGGATTGGTCAGCCGGTCATTCGGTGTCAGACACCAGATGACCAACCCGGAGGTCGGTCTGGTTCAGCGGTGATGGGTCATCTGGTGTCTGACACCGAATGACCGATCACCGAGAACTCAGTACCTTGCGGCGCGCTCGGCTTTTTCGCGCTCGCGCCGGGCGTCGTCCTCGTCGGTGCCGCGCTCGGGGCGGGAGATGTCGATGCCGAGTTCTTCGGCAGCGCGGAACACCTCGTCGTCCAAGTCGCGCATTTCGATCTGCTGGCCCTCTTCGGTCAGCACCTCGACGTTGATGCAGAGTGCCTGCATCTCCTTCATCAGCACCTTGAAGCTCTCGGGCACACCGGGCTCGGGGATGTTGTCGCCCTTGACGATCGACTCGTACACCCGAACACGGCCGAGCACGTCGTCGGACTTGATGGTCAGCAGCTCCTGCAGGCAGTACGCCGCGCCGTAGGCCTCGAGGGCCCACACTTCCATCTCGCCGAAGCGTTGGCCGCCGAACTGGGCCTTACCGCCCAACGGCTGCTGGGTGATCATGGAGTACGGTCCGGTCGAGCGGGCGTGGATCTTGTCGTCGACCAGGTGGGCCAACTTCAGGATGTACATGTAGCCGCACGTGATGGGGTTGTCGTACTTCTCACCGGTGCGTCCGTTGAAGAGTTCGAGCTTGCCGTTGAGCCCGACGAGGCGTTCGCCGCTCTGCGCCTCGGGGTTCAGCTCGGCGAGGATCTCCTGGATCGTCGGCAGATCGCCCGACTTCTCCTTCTCGTCCCAGTTCGCCCCATCGAACACCGGCGTCGCCACGAACGTGGCGGGCTTGGTGTTCGGACGCGTCTTGGTCTCGGTGCCGCGGATCGGATCGTCGCCGATCTGGGTGCCGTCGGGGTTGGTCCAACCCCACCGAGCGCAGTAGCCGAGGTGCGACTCGAGCACCTGACCGACGTTCATCCGCGAGGGGACACCCAGCGGGTTGAGGATGATGTCGACCGGCTGGCCGTCCTTCGTGTACGGCATGTCCTCGATCGGGAGGATCTTGGAGATGACGCCCTTGTTGCCGTGGCGACCGGCGAGCTTGTCGCCCACGCTGATCTTGCGCTTCTGCGCCACGTACACACGAACGAGCTGGTTGACGCCGGGCGGCAGTTCGTCGCCGTCGTCACGGTTGAACACCTTGACGTCGATGACCTTGCCGACCTCACCGTGCGGGACCTTCAGCGACGTGTCGCGCACTTCGCGGGCCTTCTCACCGAAGATGGCGCGCAGCAGGCGCTCCTCGGGGGTCAGCTCGGTCTCGCCCTTCGGCGTGACCTTGCCCACGAGGACGTCGCCCGGGCCGACTTCGGCGCCGACACGAATGATGCCGCGGTCGTCGAGGTCGGCGAGGATGTCGTCGCTCAGGTTCGGGATGTCCCGGCTGATCTCCTCGGGGCCGAGCTTCGTGTCGCGAGCATCGACCTCGTGCTCCTTGATGTGGATCGACGTGAGCACGTCGTCCTTCACCAGTCGCTCCGAGAGGATGATCGCGTCCTCGAAGTTGTAGCCCTCCCACGGCATGAACGCCACGAGCAGGTTCTTGCCCAGCGCGAGTTCGCCGTGATCGGTCGAGGGACCGTCGGCGATGATCGTGCCGGCCTTGATCTTGTCGCCCTCACGGACACGGGGCTTCTGGTTGATGCACGTGTCCTGGTTCGAGCGGGTGAACTTGTTGAGGCGGTAGACCTTCTTGCCCTCGTTCTTGTACTCGACGGTGATCATGTCGCCGGTCACCTCGATGACCTCGCCGTCGTCGATCGCCTGGATCAGGTCGGCGGCGTCACGAGCTGCACGGTTCTCCATGCCGGTGCCGATGTAGGGCGCTTCGGCCCGCAGCAACGGGACAGCCTGGCGCTGCATGTTGGCGCCCATGAGCGCACGGTTGGCGTCGTCGTGCTCGAGGAACGGGATCAGCGCCGTGGCGACCGACACGATCTGCTTCGGGCTGACGTCGATGAAGTCGACCTCGGTCGGCGGCACGTAGCCGATGTCGGTGGTGGCGCCGAAGAAGCTCTCGGCCTCCAACATCTTGCGGAGGTCTTCGAGGCTGGCGGCCTGCGGTGACCGGCGCACGAGCACTCGAGCGTCGCGGATCGAGCCGTCGTCTTCGAGCGGCGTGTTCGCCTGGGCGACGACGTAGTTCTCTTCCTCGTCGGCCGCCATGTAGACGATCTTGCCGGTGACCTTGCCGTCCTTGACCTCGCGGTACGGCGACTCGATGAAGCCGAACTCGTTGACGCGGGCGTAGGTGGACAGACCGCCGATCAGACCGATGTTCGGGCCTTCGGGAGTCTCGATCGGACACATCCGGCCGTAGTGGCTGAAGTGCACGTCGCGGACTTCGAATCCGGCGCGCTCACGGGACAGGCCACCCGGACCGAGCGCCGACAGGCGGCGACGGTGGGTGAGGCCCGACAGCGGGTTGACCTGGTCCATGAACTGCGACAGCTGAGAGGTTCCGAAGAACTCCTTGATCGCGGCCACGACCGGACGGATGTTGATCAGGGTCTGCGGGGTGATCGACTCGACATCCTGGGTGGTCATGCGCTCGCGCACGACGCGCTCCATGCGGCTGAGGCCGATGCGGACCTGGTTCTGGATCAGCTCGCCGACGCTGCGGATGCGACGGTTCGCGAAGTGGTCCTGGTCGTCGAGGCGATAGCCCGGCTCCTGCTTGACGAGGTGCAGCATGTAGCTGATCGCCGCGAGGACCTCGCAGCGGCTGAGCACGTTCTGGCCCTCGTCGGGGTAGTCGAGCAGCGGTTCGCCCTCGGCGTTGGTGAGCCCGCCGAGCCCGAACAGCTCGTCGAGCTGGGCGACTTCCTCGCCCAGCTTGCGGTTCAGCTTGTAGCGGCCGACGCGGCTGAGGTCGTAGCGACGGCTCTCGAAGAACGCGTTGCGGAAGTAGGCCTTGGCCGACTCGACGGTCGGCGGCTCACCCGGGCGGGCCCGCTTGTAGATCTCGACGAGCGCTTCATCCTGGGTCGGGGCGACTTCGCGCTCCTTCTCCCACTGGCCCTCGAGGAAGTCGAAGTGGGCGACGAACCGGTCGAGGAAGCCGGGAGCGTTCTCCTCGTCGTAGCCGAGCGCACGCAGCATCGTGAAGATGCCGAGACGACGCTTGCGAGCCACTCGCGTTCCGGCAGTGACATCCTTGCCCGGCTTGTGTTCGACATCGAACTCCATCCACTCACCGCGGTACGGGTGGATCGTGCCCTTCACCAGCTGGTGCTTGGTCAGGTTGCGCAGTCGGAAGCGCTCACCGGGTTCGAAGATGACGCCGGGCGAGCGGACGAGCTGGCTCACGACGACACGCTCGGTGCCGTTGACGATGAACGTGCCCTTCTCGGTCTGCATGGGGAAGTCGCCCATGAAGACGACCTGCTCCTTGATCTCCCCGGTGTTGCGGTTCATGAACCGCGCCCGGACGAAGACCGGCGCCGAGTAGGTCATGTCCTTCTCTTTGCACTCCTCGACCGAGAACTTCGGCGGGGGGCGCAGGTCGGGATCGAACGGGTCGAACTCGAGCTCGAGCTGAAGGTTCTCCGAGAAATCCTTGATCGGCGAGATGCTGCGGAAGGTCTCCGCCAGCCCCTCGTCGAGGAAGTGTTGGAAGGATTCGGTCTGAACCGCAACAAGGTCAGGGAGCTCGAGCGGCTCCTTCAGGTTGCCGAACGAATAACGTTCACGAGACACGGGACGAGTCGCCACGGATCACTCTCCAAGGGTTTTCGACGACGCCACGGCTGGAATGGTCGACGTCATTGTGGGTGCTGCCAGCAACCGGGCGCGGCTCAACACTCTGGTGGGAGAGCGAAAACAGGGGACACGCACGGCAACAGACGAGCCTATCCAGGCCGGGCACGCAACGTCAACCAGGCTCGGAGCACGCTCGAACAAGCCTGGACACCTTGCGGGAGCGCCGATCTCGCCGCTCCTGCACTGAATTCCGGGTCAAGGTAAAGAAGTCGGGCGGCCGTGTCAAGGATTCTCTTCGAGAAGCACCGCAACTGCAACGCGAAACGGAACGTCGTCCGCGGCCGGAGAACGCCCTCGATCTCGCGCTCGGTCGTTGCTCGCGGCTGGTTCAGCCGAGGATGTTCTCGAGGAAGAACTGGATGCGTCGGATCTGCCGACGCCCTTCAGCGGTGTCGTTCGCGGCCAATGGCTCCGACTCGCCGGCACCCTGGGCGGTGATATGCGCAGGGTCGACGCCACGGTCGGCGAACCATTGCACGACGACTTCGGCACGTTGGAGCGACAGTTGCCGGTTGTACTCGTCGCTCCCTCGATCGTCGGTGTGCCCGACGGCGACCGTCGTCATCGACGGGCGGATCGTGAACAGCGCTAATCCCTGGTTCAACAGCGTCTCGGAACCGGGACGGATCACGCTGCTCCCAGTCGCGAAGTTGATCGCGCCCTCGACGGTGATGCTTCCGAGGTTGGGATCGCCCGCTCGCGGATCCACCACATAGTCGTTCAACGCGTTGTCGGAGTCGAGGATCTCGGCGGCGAGGGCGGCGATGTCCTCGCCGGCCTCCACGGTGGGCAGCGCACCTTCGAGGAAGATCTGGCCGTTGCGTGCGGCGGGACGACGCCACCGGACGGCGGAGGCGCGAGCGGGGCGCCGGGTGGAAACGACGGTGGGGGGAGCTGACTCATGGGGAACCTCTGAAATCCTGCGAACGAAGCTTCTATGTTTGTCAAGCGGCAAGTTCGCGAGGTGGCGCGTGTTCGAGGAGTCGCCAGACGCGGCGTGCGATGTAGCGCTTCATGCAACGGACGACTTCAGGTCTGGTCTTGCCTTCGGCGAGCCGACGCTCCATGTAGGCGCGGGTTGCTGGGTCCTGTCGCAGTCGCGTCACGGCGACCATGTAGAGCGCGCTGTTGATCGGGCGATCGCCTCCGTAGTTGAGCCGGTGGCGGTTCTGGGTTTGCCCAGACGTCGCGGGGAGCGGTGCTGCGCCGGCGAGGCGTGCGAAGGCTGCCTCGTTGCGACAACGGTCGTGATGAGACCACGCCATCACGAATGTCGCCGCGCTCACTGGGCCGATGCCGACTTCGTCGAGCAACTGGGGCGCCACCTCGCCGAGCATCTCAACCAAGGCGCGGTCGTGCTCGGCGATCTCTTCGTTGAGATGCGCAATGCGCTGCGCGAGACAACGCATGGTCAGCTGCGTGCATTGCCGACTGACGGTCCGCGAACGAGAACTGCGGAACCCAGCGCACGCAGCGACGAGTGGTCGGCTGGTGAGGTTGCGCAGTCCGGCGCGGAGGTCGTCGGGCGCGGTGACCACGAGTGCTTTGAGTTCGTTGATCGCAGCCGTGCGAGCGCGGACCGCTCCCGCCCTTGCGACGTGGTGGACTCGCAGGGCTTCTCGATGGCCGTCGTGTGCTCGGGGCACATTCAACTTGGCGCGGCCGAGGACTTCTCGGGCGGCTCGGATGGCGTCGAGTTCGTCGGACTTCGCTCCGTCCTTGGACGCCTTCTGGCGGGCCCAGTCGAACTCGACGACCCATTCGTCGGCACGCGCGAGCGCCGCGGTGAGGCCGCGTCCGTGGCTCGGTGCGCCCTCGATTGCCCACACCCGCTCGCCGGCTGTGGTGTGTTGCTCGGCCCAGCTGAGGGCTTGGGCGTAGCCGTTGCGGTCTGCGCTGAAGCGTGCGGTCTCGACTAGCCGGGTGGTCTTGGCTTCGGCGATCCCGGCGGTGATCCAGTCTCTGTCGGGGCGATGCCGATGACGTGATCGACAAGTTCTGCAAGCATGTTGTTGTGCCTCCCATGGCGCTCGTGGTTGTTGGTGCCGGTCTGGGAAGGAACTGCAACGACAGAACTGTGACGTGCCACACCGCCACACGATGGGCAAGCTTCTGATCAGGTCAGCGGCAGCAGGCCAGACCGGTATCGGCGACCCGACGGACAGGTCGCTTAGAAGGCACCATCTCGCAACGGGCTACTCAAGAATTGGGTCACGTCGGATCACCAACACCGATTCTGGACCGGAAGCCTTCAACCGGCCAGACCCAGACTCACAGCTCAAGAGTCATCGATATCGACGATTCCGAACATGAGCCGGAACTCGTCGAGCACGCAGTGCGACGCCATTTCAGAAACGGGGCGGCGCGTTGCGGAGTGGGTCTGACCCACTCCGCAACGCTGACCGCGACCTGGACGTGCACACTCGACCACTGCCGAGGCACACGCCGGTGATCACTTGAGTTCGACGTCGGCGCCGACCTCTTCGAGCTTGGCCTTGGCCGCTTCGGCGTCTTCCTTGCTGGCCTTCTCCATGAGCGGCTTCGGGGCGCCGTCGACGAGGTCCTTGGCGTCCTTGAGGCCGACACCGAGCAGGTCCTTGACGACCTTGACGACCTGGATCTTCTGGGCGCCGGCGCCGTTGAGGATCACGTCGAACTCGCTCTGCTCTTCGCCGCCGCCACCGGCGTCGCCACCGGCTGCCGGAGCGCCGGCGGCTGCGACGGCCACGGGGGCCGCTGCGGTGACGTCGAACTTCTCTTCGAAGGCGTCGAGGAGCTCCTTGAGCTCGATCACGGTCAGGTTGGAAATTGCGTCGAGGATTTCTTCCTTGGACATGGTGTTCTCCATTTCGATTCTTGATTCGTGCTGGTCATCCAGCAGCAATGAGTACTCGTGGCATCGTCGCCCCCGGATCGGGGACGGCGGGGATCAGGCAGCTTCTTCGCGCTGCTGGATGAGGGCATTCAGGCCGTACGCAAGATTGCGCGGCATCGCCTGGAGCAGACCAGCGGTCTTGACCAGCGGTGCCTGGAGCGCTCCGGCGAACTTCGCCAACAGCACGTCGCGGGGCGGCAGATCGGCAAGGATCTTCAGGTCCTCGGCCGACATGACGGTGTCACCCATCATCCCGCCCTTCAGGACGAGCGCCGGGGTGGCCTTCGCCTGTTCGGTGAGCGCCTTCGCTGCGGCGGCGACGTCGCCGCTCACGAACGTGAGCGCCGTCGGGCCGACCAGGTGCTGGTGGAGCCCCTCCATGCCGGCGGCCGTGGCCGCCAGCTTGACGAGCGTGTTCTTGTACACCTTGTGTTCGGCACCGGTCTCCCGCAATGGCTTGCGGAGATCGGCCAGCTGGCTCACCGAGAGTCCACGGTATTCCGAGACGAACACCGCTGATGCCTCGTTGAGCTTGGCGGTGACTTCTTCGACCACTGCGACCTTGTCGGCGCGTGGTGCTTTTCCATTCTCTGACATGTGCATTACCTCCTCTCGCTGCAACTCGGGGTGCTCGCGTCGTGCGAACACCGTCGAGGAGCGAGGAGCGCACTCACAACCGTGAGAGCGACACGAACTTCGAAGGCATGCACCTCGGTTGGCGACGTCGGACGCATGTCCTCGGTCATTACCCGCGCACTGGCGGACCAACGGTCTTCGGCGAGAACCGTGTATGGATCAGCGGGCCAGGCTACGGGGCGGTCCAGACGAACACAACGAAGACCGCCGTCCCGGGTGGCACCCGTCACCGCCACCGGCACGGCAGGTCTTGCGTTGGTTCGACTCGAACATCGGCACGGATGCTTCCGCGCTTGACCGAGCGTCCACATCATGCCACAAAATCGTGGAACTGTCACGCGCGATGCCAACCCTCAGCGTGGCCGTCTGTCACGCAGCGGGTCCGCCCGACGCCGGTCGCCCGGCGCACGGCACGGTCCGAAGACGAGGTGGTGGGGTTCTCCCCACCTCGAATCGGCCGGGTGTCCGCATGGCATCTCCGACGTCGTTTCCCGACGATGGGGACATGGACACGATCTCACGCCCCAGGCACGCCACGTCGCCGTTTTCCGACCACGCCGCTCCCGCGGCACCGCCAGCCGCGGGCACCGCGGTGGTCGAAGCACGCGACCTCACACGGATCTGGGGGTCGGGCACCGCCGCGCAGATCGGCATCAGCAACGTCGATCTCGCGATCGGACGAGGTGAGCTCATCGCGATCGTCGGACCCTCCGGATCGGGCAAGAGCACGCTCGGTGCGCTGATCGCCGGGATCGATCGGCCGACCTCGGGGTCACTCGTCGTCGACGGCGAGCGCATCGACCGCCTGTCCGCCGATCGACTCGCCGCATGGCGCGGCGAGCGGGTCGGCATCGTCTTCCAGGACTTCCACCTGCTGCCGACGCTGACCGCCGCCGAGAACGTCGAGCTGGCGATCGAGCTGGGACTCCCCGGGGCGAGTCGATCGGCCCGCCGCGACGCTGCGCACGATGCGCTCGCTGCGGTCGGGCTGTCGACACACGCCCGCAAGCTGCCCGCCCAGATGAGCGGCGGCGAACAGCAACGCGTCGGCGTGGCCCGCGCGCTCGTGACCCGCCCACGGCTGATCGTCGCCGACGAACCGACCGGCGCGCTCGACCAAGCGAGCGGACACCTCGTGTTCGACCTGTTGATCGATGCCGCGCGACAGGGCACGACCGTGGTGTTCATCACCCACGACGTCGCCCTGGCCGCAGCCGCCGACAAGGTCGTGTCGATGCTGGACGGCACGGTCGAGTCCGTTGCCGCACGCACCTGTGCAACGAGCCGTGCGTCGACGTCGATGCCGACACCGATGGCAGCCACGTCAGCAGTCACGTCATGAGCGGGTTCCTCCGCCAGTTCCGCCGGGCACCCGGGCGCATTCTCGCCAGCGTGTTTGCACTCGCCCTGGCGGTGGGCGCCATCGGCGTGCTCGCCGTGCCGAGCGTCGCCTCGTCGGCGCTGACCACCGCCGTCGAACGCGACGGGCTCGGCGACATCGTGGTCGAGACGACCCCGCTCGAACAGCGCCAACTCGATGAGATCGTGCGACTCGACAACGTCGTCGCGGCCGAAGCCCAGGCCTCGGTCCCTGCGACGTGGCAGGGCGAACGAATCCGTCTCGTCGGGCTCGACGCCGAGCGAACGATGGATCTGATCGACATCGCGGCGGGCCGCGCCGCGCAGACCGCAGGCGAAGTCGTCGCCCAGCCGGGCGTTGCCGACATCGGCGATGCCATCGACATCGCCGGGACGACGTTCGACGTCGTGGGGATCGGGTCGACCTTGTGGTGGGCCGACAGCAGCGTGCTGTACGGAGACCTCGATGCCGTCATCCCGCTGACCACATCGGGGGGCACGGACCGCCTCACCGTCACCGCCGTCGACGACAGCCAGGCCGCGCTCGAAGCAATCGTCGCCGACGTCGAGGTGATGCTGGCCGCCGACGGCGGCACGTTCACCGGGTTCCCGACCTACTTCCCCGACGGGACCACCCCGATCGACGCCGACATCCGCCAGGTGAGCCAGCTCATCGGCCTGCTCGGGATCTTCGCCGGACTCGTCGCACTGGTGTTGCTCGCGTCGACGACGAACACGCTGATCACCGAACGAACTCGGGAGATGGCCGTCATGCGTGCGCTCGGCGGACGGCAACGGCCGCTCCGACGGCGCCTCCGGCGCATCGCCCTGGGGATCGCGGTGACCGCACTGGTCGTCGGCCTGCCCCTCGGCGTGGCGATCAGCAACCTGATCGCCCGGATGGTGCTCCAGGAATTCGTCGGGATCACGCCCGGGCTCGCGCTCGACCTCCCCGTGCTCGTCGGATCCGCCGTCGCGGTCCTCGTGGGTGCACGGCTGGTGTCGGCTCGGGCGGCCCGGCGCGTCGCGACCGTGCCGCTCGCGGTCGCGCTGCGCGACCGCGACGGCGCGCCGTTCGGCGCGACCCGAGTCCAGCGCTTGTCCGCACACATCGGCTGGGGCGGGCTGGTCGGTCGGATGGCCACACGGACATCACTCCGGCGTCCCGGTCGGACCGCAGCCGTCGTCGTCCAGATCGCGGCAGCGGTCGGTGCAGCGTTCCTCATCCCCACACTGGTGACCTCCGTCAACGACTTCAACACCTCCGCACACGCCGTCTGGCAGTGGGAATCGCTCGCCGTCGCCCGCGACCCCGGACTCCCGTTCGACGCCGCCGACATCGACGATGCCGCCACGGTCGAGAACACCGCCGAAGCGGGCATCTGGACCGGCGGGCAGATCGGCGATTGGGAGGTGGACGTCTACGGACTGCGGCCCGATTCGTCGGTCATCGAGCCGGCGATCTCCCACGGCGCCTGGATCGACGGGGGCACCGATGCGGTGGTCAGCGCCGGCTTCGCCGAACGCACCGGTATCGCCGTCGGCGACACGATCGACGTCGAGCTCGCCTCCGGCCGCGCCGACTTCGTCGTCAGCGGGCTCTCCGA
Organism: Ilumatobacteraceae bacterium; assembly: GCA_963695475.1. GTDB lineage: Bacteria > Actinomycetota > Acidimicrobiia > Acidimicrobiales > Ilumatobacteraceae > Ilumatobacter_A. The sequence continues at coordinate 307,985 of CAVOHA010000024.1, read as the reverse complement.
CGACTCGAGCCGAGCCATCTACCTCGACCGTGAGCGGCTCGCTGCCGAACTCGGTGCGCCGGGCATGGCGAACGTCGTGTGGTCACACGACGTCGAACCGACGATCGGCGACGACGGCGCGTTCGCGGTGACCACCCTGGACGAGATCGCGGCCGAAGATGCCGCCGGCACGAACGCGATCGTGATGGTCTTCGGCGCCATCGGTGTGCTCGTCAGCGGGGTGGCGGCACTCGCGGTGCTCTCGTCGATGACGGTCAGCCTGTTCGAGCGGCGCCACGAATTCGCGGCGCTGCAGGCGTTCGGCGCCCGCCGGCGTCGCCTCCGCAGTCTGCTCTTGAAGGAGCTGCTGCCGCTCGGCGTCGCCGGCGTCGCAGGCGGGTTGCTCCTGGGGGCGCTCGGCGCCCGTGGGATCATCGCGTCCTTCGAGTCGAGCAACGCCGTCGACATCGGAGTCACCGACGCCACCGCTGCGATCCCGTTCATCGCCCTCGGAACTGCTGCCGTGCTCACGCTGCTCGCTGCGACCGTCGTGCGCAGCGCTGCGCGCCGACCGATCGCCGTCGCCTTGCGAGGCGCCGCATGACGGCCACCGAGCGCGACACTGGGGCCGTGACCGGCGCACCGCCTCCTCCCCCACCGCCGCCACCCGATGCGTCGACGCCAGGCCCACCCCGGGCGAGGGCGCTCGAATCGACGACATCCACAGCGACGACATCCGACTTCGATTGGGACCGCGCGCGCGAGCTCCTCACCCGCTGGTACGCACCGCTGCTGGTGAAGGACAGCTGGACCGCGGCGCTGTATCTGCTCGTCGGCACCGTGACCGCCGTCGCGTTCTTCGTCGGGTTGGTCGTGTTCGGCGCGCTGATCTTCGGGCTGCTGTTCATCGTCGTCGGGGTCTTCCTCATCCGACCGTTCTTCGCAACCGCAGCGCTGATGGTCCGCATCGAGCGATCGATGGCCCAATGGGTGGGCGTCGACATCGCGCCGCGACCCGTCGAACCGATGACCGGTCTCGGGCTCCGTGCACTGACCGACGCGCAACGGTGGCGTCAGGTCGGGTTCCTGCTCCTCAACGTCATCATCGGCACGCTCATCGGAAACGTCGGCCTGCTCGGCTTCGTGATCGTGCAACAAACCGCGTTGAACGGCGGGCTCTTCGGCACCGGCTTCGACCCCAACCCGTTCCGCGGGTTCTCGATCGTCTTCGGTCTGCTCGTGGGTGCGGTCGCGCTCGGTGCTGCCCCGCGGATCGCCGTCTTCATCGCCGGGTTCAAGGCCCAGATCACCCAGTGGTTCCTCGGCATCGATGAACTCACCGCCGCACGCGCTCGCGTCGACACGCTGTCGACACAACGTGACGACATCCTCGACGCGGTCGCCGTGGAGCGCCGCCGCATCGAGCGGAACCTGCACGACGGCGTCCAACAACAGCTCGTCGCCATCGGCCTCGATCTCGGCATGGCCGAGCAACAGCTCGAACGCGATCCGGACCGTGCCCGCGAGTTGATCGTCAATGCGCGCGAGAAGGTGCGCGGGTCGATCGGCGAACTCCGCCAGCTCGGTCGCGGGCTGCACCCCTCGGTCCTCGCCGATCGCGGGATCGACGCGGCGCTCTCGGCAGTCGTGAGCGGCGCACCGATTCCGATTGCGGTCCACGTGGACGACGACCTCGACCTGTCGACCGACGTCGCCGAGACCGTGTACTTCGTGGTCAACGAGGCGGTCGCCAACGTCCTCAAACACGCGAACGCCCGGTCGGCCTCGATCCACGTCGAGCGCGTGGCGGCGAACGTGCGGACGTCGATCCACGACGACGGCACCGGCGGCGTCGATCCGAAGCGAGGATCCGGTATCGCCGGCATCCGCGCGCGGGTCAATGCGGCCGACGGAGCGCTCACGATCTCGTCGCCGCCGGGCGGGCCGACACTGATCGTGGCGGAGATCCCGCGCATGCCGCCGCGTCCGGCCCGCTCGACGACCGACCCGAACCAGGAGCCCGCGATGAGTGATCCGACATGACCGATCCAGTGACCAGCGACCCCGTGACGACCGACGAAGTGGTACCCGAGCCCGACCGATCGTTGCGCACCGTTGTCGCCGACGACTCGGTTCTGCTGCGCGACGGCATCGTCCGCCTGCTCGGCGACTCCGGTTTCGACGTCGTCGCCGCAGTCGGTGACGGCGACGCGCTGCTCGATGCCGTCACCGAACACGCGCCCGATCTCTGCGTCGTCGACGTCCGGATGCCACCGACGCACACCGACGAAGGACTCCGTGCGGCCATCGAGGTCCGCCGACGCTCGCCGTCGACGGCGGTGCTGGTGCTCTCGCAGTACGTCGAGGAGCACTATGCGAGCGAGTTGCTCGCCGGCGACGTCTCCGGCGTCGGCTACCTGCTGAAGGACCGAGTCATCGACGTCGAGGACTTCCTCGTCGCACTCCGTCGTGTGGCCGACGGCGGCAGCGCGGTCGACGCAGAGGTCGTCAGCCAGATCCTGGGCAGGTCGCAACGCACGAGCGAGCTCGAGCACCTCACCCCCCGAGAGCGCGAGGTACTCGAGTTGATGGCGGAGGGCCTGTCGAACGGTGCGATCGCCCAACGCCTCGTGGTCTCCGCCGGGGCGGTCGAGAAGCACATCTCGAACGTCTTCTCCAAGCTCGGGCTCCAACCCGAGGACGGAGCCAATCGCCGCGTGATGGCGGTGTTGACCTATCTTCGGGCCTGACGGCTTCGACGTCTGACGTTGCGGGGTGGGTCAGACCCACCCCGCTACGCGGACGGAGGTCCGGTCCGACTCCGGCGGCCGCACCGACGTTTCGTAGGGTCGATCCGGTGCGCTTCACCGTCAACCTGCTCGGCGTCGAAGACGATCCCACGACGTGGGCGAAAGCGCGCGAGGCGGAGGGGTGGCACGCCCTCTCGGTGGCCGACCACATCTACACTGCGCGGCACGCATACCCCCATGTCTGGGTGAGCGCGACGGCGATGGCCCTCGCAACCACCGACGTCACGATCTCGACTGCGTTCGTCAACAACCTGCTGCGGACCCCGGTCGAAGTCGCCCAAGCAGCGCTGCAACTGCAACGGGTCAGCGGCGGCCGCTTCGAACTCGGTCTCGGAGCCGGATGGGCCGACGGCGAGATCACCGGGTCCGGGCTGCGGTATCCGAGCCCGGGCGAACGTGCCGGGATGTTCGCCGAGTCGGCCCAGATCGTGCGCGCACTGCTGCACGAGGGAGCCTGCGAGTTCCGCGGCGACCACTACGACATCGACATTCCGCGGCTCGGACCGGCCGTCGATCCGCCGCCGCTCCTGACGGGCTCGGTCGGCGGACCGCGCACCATCCGCGAGGTCACCCCGCACCTCGATCGGGTCGAACTGAAGGCCCAGAGCGCAGCCACCAAAGGCGGCGCGCTCGATCTCGACGTGATGGCCCGCATCCCCGATGAGCACCTCGTCGAGCTGATCGATCGAGTCCGCGCCGTGCGCCCGGACATCGAGATCTCGATGTTCATGCTGTTGAGCGTCGGCGACGACCCGGTGACGACGAACGTGGGCAATGCGATGCGTGCCGGCGGCGGGCTGTTCCGTCGGTTCTTCGGCGCACCCGAGTACGTCGCAGACGGCATCGCCTGGCTGGAATCGCTGGGGATCTCGTCGGTCTCGCTGAGTGCGATGACCCCCGGCTCGCTCGCCGCACTCGCCCCGCACGTGCTTGCTCCGCACGAGACCCAGGAGGCAGCGCATGCGTGACCCGCGTCTCGACGTCGCCGAAACCGTCTACCGGTTCGCCTACGGCATCGACCAGCGTGACTGGGCGGGGTACCGCTCGATCTTCGTCGCGCCGCCGCGCCGGATCGACTTCGACTACTCGTCGTATCACGGGCGGGCCCCATCGTCGATGGATGTCGACACGTGGATCGGCGCGGTCACGCCGCTCTTCACCGGACTCGACGCGACGCAGCATTCGATGAGCAACCCACTGGTGGAGATCGACGGCGGCGAAGCCCGCTGCCGCGTGTACATGCAGGCGGCGCACTTCCTCTGGCGCGACGATCTGGAAGCGTCGACAGGCAGCGCCGAGCCCGAATTCACGATCGGCGGGTACTACGACGACCACCTCGTGCGTGGCGAAGCGGGTGGCGATGACGACCGTTGGCGAATCGATGCGGTTCGCCTCACCGTGTGGTGGCGACGAGGCAACGAGGCGATCATGAAGCTCGCCACCACCGAAACCACCACCGCCAATACCGCGGTCGGCGAGACTGCCGAACCTGGATCGAACGGAGTCTCCACGTGACACGAGCGGACATGAAGATCGGCGCGGTCTACCCGCAGACCGAACTCCGCGGCGACCCCGACGCCGTTCGCCGAATCGGTCTGGCCGCCGAGGCACTGGGCTACGACTATCTCCTCGCCTACGACCACGTGGTCGGTGCCGTCCATGCCGATCGAGAGCCTGCGCTCCTGGGTCCCTACACCGAGCACGATCCGTTCCACGATCCGTTCGTGATGTTCGCCTACCTCGCCGGGATGACCGACCGTTTGGAGTTCGCGACCGGCGTGCTCATCCTCCCGCAGCGTCAGACCGTGCTCGTCGCCAAGCAGGCTGCCGACCTCGATCTGCTGTCGGGGGGTCGCCTCCGGTTGGGTGTCGGCGTCGGCTGGAACCACGTCGAGTACGACGCGCTGGGCCAGCCGTTCGACCGACGCGGACGGCGGGCGGACGAGCAGATCGACGTGCTCCGCGATCTGTGGCGCGGCGAGGTCACCTCCTACGACGGCGAGTTCGATCACCTCGATCGAGGTGTCGTCCTGCCCGGCCCGGGACGCCAGATCCCGATCTGGGTCGGCGGCTTCAGCCCGCCGGCGTTCCGGCGCGGCGTTGCGCGTGGAGACGGCTTCATGTTCGCCGGCAAGGAGTCGGCCGTGCACGACGCGCTGGCGGCGGTGCGCCACGAGGCCGACGAACACGAACGCTCCTTGGACGACTTCGGGCTCGAGTACCTCGCGCTCCGAGTGCCGACCATCGACGAGACGGCGGGTCAGGCCGATCGCTGGCGAGCCGTCGGCGGTACGCACTTCGCGGCGGTCTCGATGGGTGCCGGCCGCGACTCGACCGAGGCCCACCTCGACTTCTTCGCCGAGGTCGCCGAACGCCTCGAACTCTCCCCCACGCCCGACTGAAAGCCCCGTTTGCGTGTGATTATCCGCCCGCCGGCGGGCGGAAAGTCATACGCAAACGCAAGTGCGAGTGCGAGAGCCCGCGAGATCAGGTGATCCGACCGGCTTCGTTGAACTGTCGGCTCGGGCCGGTGTTGAACCGCTGCGGAGTCATCCCCGCCGTGGTCTGGCCCGCGTCGACCACCAGCGTGTGACCCGAGACGTAGCGAGACTCGTCGCTTGCGAGGTACAGCGCAGCGGCTGCGATGTCGTCGGGCACTCCGGCGTACCCGAGCGGCGAACCGGCGGCGATCTTCTCGGCCGTGTCGGCGGTGTTGCCGGCGTCGCCCGTGGTGACCGCAGCGGTCATCGCCGTGACCGTGTTGCCCGGTGAGATCGCATTGACCCGGATGCCCTGCGGCGCGAGCTCGTTGGCGACCGACTTCGTGAGCCCGATCACCCCGTGCTTCGCCGCCGTGTACACGTGCGGTCCGAGACCGCCCATGATCCCGGCGGTGCTCGACGTGTTGATGATCACACCCGAGCCCTGCTCCTGCATGACACGCGCAGCATGCTTGGTGCCGAGGAAGACGCCCCGCAGCAGGATCGCCATGGTGTGGTCCCACGCATCCGCGGGCATCTCGGAGATCTTGCCGACGATGCCGACGATGCCGGCGTTGTTGAACATGATGTCGAGTCGCCCGAACTCGGACACCGCCAGGTCGACCGCCGCAGCGACGTCGTCCTCGCTCGTGACGTCGCAGTGCGCGAAGCGGGCTGCATCACCGAGTTCGTCGACCAGCGACTGGCCGGCCTCGTCCTGCAGGTCGGCGACGACGACGCGTGCGCCTTCGTTCACGAACATCCGCGCCGTGCCCGCCCCGATCCCGCTCGCCGCGCCGGTGATGACCGCGACCTTGCCGTCGAGACGACCTCCCGATCCTGTACTCATGAGATGAACTCCTGTGCGTTGTGGTGGAAGATCGCGTCCTGGACGCGTTCGAGAACGGCGGTCCAGAGCGCCATGGCTCGTTCGCTCGACGTGTCGAGGGAGCCCACGGCGAACACCGGGATCACCCAGCCGTAGAGCACGGCCATCCGGTAGTCGTCGAAGAACTGATCGAACTCGTATCCGGTGACACCCTCGGCGACCAGCGTGTCGTGGTAGCGGTGGAGCAGGTCGTCCTCGTGGGCGCGCAGATCGGCGACGGCGAGGTTCTGTCCGAGGAAGTAGCCGACGTCGGCGGACCCACCACCGATGCTGATCGACTGCCAGTCGATCACGACGACGGAACCATCCGTGTCGAAGAAGAGGTTGTCGGCGCGGTAGTCGAAGTGGACGAGCGTGTGCGGCATCGCTTCGAAGCGGTCGAGCAGCAGTGGGTGGTTGGCACCGTACGCTTCGGCCACCGGCACCATCTCGGGCAGGAGCGCATCCGCGAACACCTCCTTGAACCCGGGGAGCGACGACTCGTAGATGCCCTGCCCGGCCTTGTTGAGCGGGCCGTTGATCGTGGGGGCGAACGTGGCGTGCTCCAGGCCCCTCCGGTTCCAGAAGTGGGCGTGGTGACGGGCGAGCCCCACGAGCGCCGACTCGGCCTGTTCGGGCGACACGCCGGCGAGCTGATCGCCGAGTTCGAGGCCACCGAGGTCCTCGAGCAGCAGCATGTACCGCTCCGCCATCGGATCGTCGGACACGTCGCAGGTGACGTGGTACACCTCCGGTGTCCGGATGGGGGTCTCGGCCGCGAGTTGTTCGTAGAAGCGATGCTCGCGTTCGTACACGCGGGTCGGGTGCATCATCGCCCGGATCTCGGGCACGTTGGTGGCGAACTTGGCCATCACCCGCGTCGGCGCCCCGGTGGCGTCACCGCGGTAGGTGATGTCGACGCCGGCGACCTCGCCCATGAACCCGACGCCGGCCGCGCCGAGATCGATGTCGATGGCCTCGACGCTCGTGTCCGGCCCGATCGTGCCCGAGCCGCGCAGTGCGTCGGTCATCCATTCGGCGGTGATCTCACTGGTGGTCGTGGGGAACGTACTCATGCGGCGAAGCTAGTGAGACACGCCATGGCGACCGCGAGTCGGAGGCGCAGAAACCGTCAGCGGGTCTGCATCCGGCTGCCGTCGGCGGACGGTCCCTCGTCGCGATCGGTGCGCCCGGCCAGCACGACCACTGCGACGCCGTCGGTCTCGGTCACCTCGTGACAGGCGACGCCCTCCCAGGCGGGCGGCCCGGAGTGGGAACCGTCACGGACGTCGAACGAGGCGCCGTGCAGCGGACACGTGAGTCCGAAACCGCGCAGGCGACCTTCACTCAGCGGTGTGTCGGCGTGCGAGCAGTTGTCGGTGAGCGCGTACAGCGCTCCGCCGGCGCGGCACACCACGATCCCGTCCGGCCCGATGTCTTCGAAGCACCGCAGCTCGCCGTCGGCGAGATCGCTCAGGTCGCCGAGCTCGATGCCGGCGTCGGCATCCCCGGCGGCAGCGTCACCCACCGAGCGGCCCCTGGGCGAGCAAGCGGTCGATGTTGTCGTGGAAGAACCGGATCCGCCGCTCCTGCCACGGCATGTATTCGCCGCGGAACCCACGAGAGCGCAAGCCCTGCTGCTGCGTGTTCCAGATGGCGACGTCCTGGTCGATCCCGGGCCCACACGAGACCTCGCCGGCGATCCCGGTCTGGTGCTCGACCTGGTGGTCGATCGACACCCAGTCCCGCATGGAGTTCGAGAAGTACTCGCTCGACCCCTCGGGGAACAGCGTGAGATACCACATGTCGAAGAAGCACTTCTGCGGGTCGGTCGGGTGCGGCGTCGCCCGCAGCCAGATGCAGCCGTCGGGCTTCATGCTGAACGAGATGTTGGGGAACACCGTGTAGTGGTAGTTGTCGGTCAACTGCTCGTCGGAGTACATCGAGAAGTCGTAGCCCTTCTCGGCGCCACGCTCGCGCTTGGCCCGCTGCAGTGCAATGCGCAGTTCGGGAAGGTCGTCGAGGTACGGCTCGGGATCGACACCCCAGAACTCGAGGTCGGCCGCAAGGCTCTTGAGCGTGCGCTCGGGCTTGCCCGCGTACTGCGGGCCAGGTCCTCCACCGGGCATCAGCATCCGCGCATGACCCGACGGGTAGAGGTCGAACTGGCACCCGCTGTGATGCTCGTTCATCGAGGCAAGGGTCTGCGGGTGGACGTAGGGCAAGTGGTAGCTCTCGTTGAAGTTGTCCTGGACGCACTTCCAGTTGAACTCACCCTCCACCGTGACCCAGTGCGTGCGCTTCATCTGCTCCATGCGATACGCGTCGAGATGATCCGCAACGGGGTCGAGCCACTCGCGCAGCGGCGCGGCCTGCGGGTCCATGTTGAACCAGATGAACCCGGCCCACGTGTCCGACGGCATCTCGACCAGGTTCCGCACGCCACACGGGCTGCCCTGCACGAAGTCGTCCTCGTCGGGCACCCAGTTGAGGTTGCCGTCCGTCCCGAAGCGCCAACCGTGATAGGCACACTGGAACTCGCCGGTCACGAGCGTGCCGACCTCGGCCGTGACGAGCCGGTTGCCGCGATGTTGGCACACGTTGAAGAACACCCGGACCTGGTGATCCTCACCGCGGACGGCGATCACCGAGTCCCGGCCGATCTCGTAGGTGACGTAGTCGCCGGGGTCGGGGATCTGGTCGACACGGCCGGCGACCTGCCACACGCGGGGCCACAGCGCGTCGGCCTCGAGACGCGCGAACTCGGGGGTCCAGTAGCGCTCCCCCGTGATCGGGTCGGTCCCCAATTCGGGCTCGGGCGCCTTGGCCCGGCTGATGCCGCGGACCTCCACGGCCTGTTCGACGATGTCGGTCATGTCGAGAAGCGTCCTCTCTCCGTCCCTGCTCCACTGAGACCACGGCGTGCCCTCGGAACTAACCTAATGCCTGTTCAGCAAGTCGGTCGGATCCGGCGAGCGTGACGGCCAATCACAGTGTGACCAGGGGGAACGACGATGATCAGGGGCATTCACCACGTGGCGATCTGCACGCCTGACCTCGACCGCCTGGCTGCGTTCTACACCGACGTGCTCGGGTTCAGCGAGGTGATGAACACGAGCTGGAGCGACCGGCCGATCATCGATCGGATCATCGATCTGCCCGGCTCGGCAGCCCGCCAGATCATGCTCCAGGCCGGCAACGCCTACCTCGAGCTGTTCGAGTACGAGTCACCGGCGGGCACGCCGGCCGACCCGGACCGCAACCCCGCGAGCCAGGGGTACACGCACTTCTGCCTCGACGTCGTCGACATCGACGCCGAGTACGAACGGCTCCGGAACAACGGGATGACGTTCCACAGCCCGCCGCCCACGTCGGAGGAGCTCGGCAGCAACCACATCCGGGCGATCTACGCCCGCGATCCCGACGGCAACATCGTCGAACTGCAAGAGGTGCTCGATCCGCGGATCCCGTTCCATCTCGACCAGGCCCCACTCGTCACCAGCACCACGGGAGACCCACGATGACCGACCAGATCACTCCCGTCAGCGTCAACCCTGGCGACGCCCGGTGTCCCGGGCCCAGCACGCGAGACATCATCCTCGGCGACTCCACGCCGACCCCTGAGCCGTTGCTCGCCGAGTCGTACGCGTTCGAAGGCGACGCCGACGTGCCGTACGAGGAGTTCACGTCGTCCGCATACGCGCAGGCCGAGCACGACCACATGTGGGGACGCACGTGGCAGTGGGCGTGTCGCGAGGAGCACATCCCCGAGCCGGGCGACTACTACGTCTACGACGTCGGCGATCGGTCGGCCGTCGTGGTGCGCGGCCCGGACGGGTCGATCAAGGCGTTCCACAACGCATGCCTGCACCGCGGCACGCAGCTCAAGCCGCCCGCCTCCATGGGATACAGCCCGAAGCTGCGGTGCCCGTTCCACGGCTGGACCTGGGACCTCGACGGCGAACTCGTCGACCTGCCGTGCGAGTGGGACTTCCCGCATGTCGGGACCGAAGAGTTCCGCCTCCCGCAGATCCGGACCGGACTGTGGGGCGGCTTCGTGTTCGTCAACTTCGACGACTGCCCCGCGGAACTGATGGCCGGCCCGCTCGAGGAGTACCTCGGGGTCCTGCCGGAGCACTTCGCCAACTGGGATCTCGGCGACCGTTACGTCGAGGTGCACATCCGCAAGAAGCTCCCGGCCAACTGGAAGGCGTCGGCCGAAGCCTTCCTCGAGGCGTACCACATCCTCGAAACGCACAGTCAGTCGATCTACTCCGCGGGCGATGCCAACGCACAGTACGACGTGTTCGGCGACAACGTGACCAGGTTCATCCACACGATTGCCACGCCGAGCCCGCACCTCCCACCCGAGAAGCGCCCCGACGAGCAGACGATGCTGAACATGATGATGGGTCGCAAGAACCCCGGCCAGGACGTGCCGGAGATCCCGGAGGGCGAACGGGCTCGCGATGTCTACGCCCGCTACATGCAACAGGTCCTGGGCGAGGCCTACGACAACGACTTCTCCCACCTGTCGGTGGCCGAGACGATCGACTCGATCGAGTACCACCTCTTCCCCAACGCGTTCTTCTTCCCCGGGCTCCAGATCCCGCTCTGCTACCGATTCCGCCCTGACGGCCCCGACCCCGACAAGTGCATCTACGAGGTGCTCTACCTGCGACCGAAGCCGCGGTCGGGCAAGGTGCCCGAGCCCGCCGAGCCGTTCGATCTCGACGTGGACGACAGCTACACGACCGTTCCCGGTCTGCCGACGTCGCTCGGCCAGGTGCTCGACCAGGACACGACCAATCTCGCCGCGCAGACCCGCGGGTTCAAGTCGAGCAAGAAACGCGGCCAGACGCTCGGCAACTACCAGGAGGTGCGCGCTCGCCACCTGCAGAACATGGTCCGGCGATACATCACCGAAGGCCGGGCGCACGCCGCCGACCCATCACCCGCCGCACCAGCGACCACCGCACCACCGACCACACCGAAGACAGAGGGAGCCTCCACATGAAGAACGCCGGGTCAGCCGAGAGCCGGATCGCCGTCAGCGATCTGGTGCATCACTACGCCGACGCAGTGTGTCGCCGCGACGCGGACCAGTGGGCCGCCACGTGGGCTCCCGACGCGGTGTGGGAGCTCGGCAAAGGACGCCGCGTCGAAGGACGCGATGCGATTCTCGAACTGTGGAACAACGCGATGGACGGGTTCAAGGCCGTCGTCCAGAACGTGGTCAACAACGGCGCGAACCTCGACGACGAGTCCGGCTCGGGCATCGGACGTTGCTACATCCAGGAGAATTGGTGGCGGGCCGACGACTCCAAGGGCATCCTCCTCGCCTACTACGACGACGCATACGAACGGGTCGGCGACGAGTGGCTGTTCTCCAGTCGCGAGCTCATCATCCAGTACGCCGGGCCGCCGGACCTGTCCGCCCCGTTCCTCAACGCGTGGAGCTGATCGACGATGGCTGTCCTCACCTCCGGATTCGCCGCTGAGAAGGGCGGCGAACTCGCGCTCGCCGACGACACCGGGACCCGCACCTGGGCCGAATTCGACGAGCGCGTCAACCGCTTGATCCACAGCTTCCGCAACGCCGGGATCGGGCCGGGCGACACGATCGCGGTCGTCAGCGGCAACTGCAACGAGTGGTTCGAAACCGCATTCGCCTGCGCGAACGCGGGCATCGTGTTCGTGCCCGTCAACTGGCACCTCGTCGCGAGCGAGATCGCCTACATCCTCGAGGACTCGGACTCGAAGGCGGTCGTCGTCGGCCATCACTTCGTCGACGAAGTGGGCAAGGCGCTCGGCGACGACCGGACCGCCGGCGTCGGACTCGCGCTGGTGATCGGCGCGCCGGGCGACGGTCGCTTCCAGAGCTTCGAGGACTTCGTCGCGGCGGGGTCGCCCGACGAGCCCGAGAACCAGAGCTTCGGCGGCCCGATGTTCTACACGAGCGGCACCACCGGACACCCGAAGGGCGTGCGCGGATCGCTGACCAACATGCCCGAGGGCGCCGACCCGGCGATCTGGCAGCTCATCGGGGCGGGCTTCGCCGAGCAGACCGGTGGACCGGGACGCACCGTGTTGTGCGGGCCCTTCTATCACTCGGCGCAATGGGCCTACTCGTTCCTGCCGATGCTCACGGGCTCGGCGACGATCATGCAGCACAAGTACGACAGCGCCGGCGTGCTGAAGATGATCGACGACTACCAGGCGACGAACATCCACCTCGTCCCCACGCAGATGAAACGGTTGATCGACCTGCCCGACGACGTCAAGGAGTCGTTCGACGGGTCGTCATTGCGCCTGGTGCTGCACGGTGCGGCACCATGCCCGCCGGTCGTCAAGCAGGCGATGATCGACTGGTGGGGCCCGGTCATCACCGAGTACTACGGCTCCACGGAAGGGTCGGTCATCACGATGATCGACGCCGAGGAGTGGATGGCCAAGGGCGGCAGCGTCGGCAAGCCACTCGAGAACATGGAGATCATCGTCGTCGGCGACGACGGCACGCGCCTCGGGCCCAACGAGTCCGGCACGCTCTACTTCCGCAACGGCATGGGGATGGACTTCGAGTACCACAAAGCACCCGAGAAGACCGCCGACAGCCATCTCGAACCCGGCGTCTTCACGACCGGCGACGTCGGCTACGTCGACGACGACGGCTACCTGTGGCTCAGTGACCGCAAGATCGACATGATCATCTCCGGCGGTGTGAACATCTACCCCGCAGAGATCGAAGGCGTCCTCGGCGGGCACCCGCTGGTCGGTGACGTCGCCGTGATCGGTGTGCCGAACGAGGAGTTCGGCGAAGAGGTCAAGGCGATCGTCGTGCCGAACGACGGCGTCGAACCGAGCGACGACGTGGTGGCGACGCTGGTCGCCCACTGTCGCGAGCACCTCGCGGGTTTCAAGCGGCCGCGGTCGTTCGATTTCGTCGATGCGCTGCCGCGCACCGGGACCGGCAAGATCCAGAAGGCGAAGCTGCGCGCGCCGTTCTGGGACGACCACGACACCGGCATTCTCTGACCCACCATCACCTCCACCGGGAGGCTTCGACTCCGACCCCATCGTGTCGCGTCACTAGTGTCACCGGCGGCACGACCCGCGGAGAAGGAGCAACAGCGATGAGCGATGAACAGGGCAGCGGATGGATCGGCGATTCCGAACTCGGTGAGCGATTCCCCGCATGGACTCGCGGCAATGCCGCGGACGTGTTTCCCGACCCGTTCAGCGTGCTCGGCAAGAGCCTCGTGCTGCTCAAGGGCATGTCGCCCGGGCTGCGCGATGCCTACATCGACCTCGGCGCGCTCGACTACGACGAGTACGAGAACCCCGATGCACCCGACCTGTTCAAGATGTTCGGCGGCTACGTCTACAACCCGCTCACGCTCACCCGCATCCTCGGGGCACGGATGCCGGGCGCCTCCCCCGAAATGATCGACCAGGCCTTCTTCGACGAGCGCGACGAGGTGCCGCCGTACGAGGAGCAGCCGTGGCACATCTCGCCGTCGAACGAGGCCAAGCTCGGCGAGTCGGTCGGCTGGGCGATGTCGGCACAGTCGCTGCCCGAACTCGATGCCGACCGGGAGATGGTGCGCGCGCAGCGCGCCCAGCGCCCCGACCTCGCGTCGCTGTCCGATGCCGCGTTGCTCGCGCGGGCACGGTCGATGGTGCCGTTGCTCACGCAGACCTTCGAGAACGCGATGCGCGTGTCGTCGCTCTCCGGGCTCGGCCCCGGCGCACTCGGCGCCGTCTGTGAGGGCATCGGTGAACCGACCCTCGCGATCAAGCTCCTCGCAGGCATCGAGGTCGACTCCGCTGCGCCGTCGCACGCGATGTGGGAGCTCGGCCGAGTGGCCGCGGCTTCCGACGTGGTGAGTGCTGCGTTCGACGCCGGACCCGACGCGGTCCTCGACGAACTCCGCGCGTCCGACTCCCCCGACGCGGCCGACTTCCTCGAACGCTTCGAGACGTTCCTGTTCGAGCACGGCTCGCGGGCACAGAACGAGTACGACCTGTTCGCCACCTCGTGGGAGGTCAAGCCGCGGATCGCGCTGGCCGCGATCGACCTGATGCGCCGCTCCGACGAGAGCCAGGCGCCGACCGTCCGCCACGACGCCTCGGTGGTCGAGCGCGACCGCATCGTGGCGGAGATCCGCGAGAAGGTCGCCGGCGATCCCGAGGCCGCCGGCACGTTCGAAGCGGCGCTCGGCTCGGCACAGCTGTTCCTCGCCGGCCGGGAGCGGGCGAAGACCAACCTCGTCACGATCATCAACGAGATGCGAGTGGCCGTGCGCGAGTTCGGCCGGCGGCTCGTCGAGCGCGGTGTGATCGATCGCATCGAGAAGGTGTTCATGGCCACCGATGACGAACTCGATCGTCTTCGTCACTCCCCGGAGACGATCGTGGCGACGCTCGACGAGCGCTGGGATCAGTTCCAGACGCTCTTCGAGCGCAAGCCGGTGTTCGTGGTCAACGGCCGCGTCCCCGATCTGTCGGAGATGACCCCGCGTGACCACTCCGCCGAGTCCGGCATCGTCGGCACCGTGCTGACGGGTTCTGCCGGGTCGAGCGGATCGGCGACGGGTCGAGCGAGGGTGATCCTCGACGCGGCCGACCCGGAAGGCCTCGAGCCGGGCGACATCCTGATCGCGCCACAGACCGACCCGTCATGGGTGCCGCTGTTCGTGCCTGCGGCCGGAGTGGTGGTCAACGTCGGCGCCATGGGCAGCCACGCCATGATCGTGTCCAGGGAGTTGGGCGTGCCCTGCGTCGTGTCGGTTGCGGACGCCACCGACATCATCCCCGACGGCGCCACGATCACCATCGACGCCGACGCCGGCACCGTCACCATCGACGCCCTCCCCTGACCGCCACACGTCGTGGCTCGCACCGAGTGTGACGATCAGGCGGGTGGGAGGCGGCCGCGGAGGGGATCGGTCACGCCGTCCCATGCGAGGTGCGCGGCTTTCCACCGCTCGAACGTGCTCATGATCCGCTCGGGCGTGGAGTGGACCTCGGTGTACGCACCGATCGCCTCGCGGGTGTCGAAGTAGACGGCCGTCGCACCGTCGGCACGCAGCTCGGTCGCGATCTCGAACCCTTGATCGAGCAGTCGTTGGCGTTCACCGTCGTAGTCGTCCGCCAGCACGCCGACGTGATGGAAGCCGCCCTCACCGTCGGCGTACATCTCACGGTAGAGCGACGGGGTGTCGTCGTGTTGCTCGATGAACTGGATCTGGATGTCGCCGGCGTAGCCGAACGCATAGGACACGTCGGCCTCCACGTCCTCACCGCGGTAGCGGAACCAGTCGGTCCTGTGATGCGGTGCGAGGAAGAACGGTCCCGCCCCGGTGGTCGCCACCCAGTGATCCACCGCCGCGGCGATGTCGGGCACGAAGAACGCCTGTTGGAACGGAACTCGGACGAATGCCATGTCGATACTCCTCGATCGGTGTTCAGCGGGGTCGGCGGGTGTTCCGGCCGACTCGGTCAGGTCGTCGGCAGCGCACGAATCGCGCCGAGCGAGTCGAAGTCCTCGATGCTCTGTGCACCCCGACGCAACAGCTTCAGGGTCATCTCCTTGCCCGCGTCGTCCAACTGGTCGTACTGCGCGTACGAGGAGAACCCGTACATCAGACACATGCCGACCGCCACGCGCGTGTCGAAGTAGACCTGCTCGGGGTCGAGCGCGTGGCCACGATCCGCCATCTCGTCGACGTAGTGCTGGATCAAGTCGCGATGGCGACCGGCGACCATCTCCCGCTCGGTCGACTGGCTGATGAAGTACCCGATGTCGTAGGCCCCGTTGGCGACGCCGGCGATCTGCGGGTCGATCAGCACGACGTCGTCGTTCGCATCGAGGAACATGTTGTCGGCGCGCCAGTCCTGGTGACACAGCGTCGGGTTGGTGCACATGTGGTCGAGCATCGCGTCGAGCCGCTCGACCCACATGTCGCCGAGGGTGATCACGTCGGGCGACAACACCTCGGGCGCGTATTGCTTGGCGGGCGGCCACCCGTTCTCCGAAATGCTCGGCAGACCGGCCCGCTGGATCGGTGCGCCGATCGAGATGAACGGATCCATCAGCGCCGGCAGCTCCGGTGAACCGTGCCATCCGGCGTGAAAGCGGGCGAGCGCCCGGATCCCCGTGACCGCTTCGTCCCAGGTCACGCCGGCATCTCGATCGGGCTGGCGGAGGTGCGCGAGGTCCTGCATCACGATGCAGGAGTGCGAGAGGTCGTCGGCCGTCATCGCCGCATGGACGACGGGCATTGCGATCTCCGACCGGGGAGCGATGTCGCGGTAGAAGACGACCTCGCGGTTGTAGATCCCGAACGCATCGGCCATCGCTCGCTGCGCCGCCATGTCGGTCGGGAACTTCACGATGACGGTCGCGGGAGCCCCGGGATCGTCGGACTCGATCGTCGTGCGGAACAGCAGGCTCAGCAACCCTCCGGCGATGTACGGCTCGCTCGACAGCGCGGTCACCGACGACGACCGACCGATCGCGCCGCTCGTCCGGAGCACCGCGGTCATCCACGCCGCGTCGACCTCGTCGATCGATGCCGGCAGTCCGACCTCCAGCCCTGCAATCGTCATTGTCTCATCCCCTCTCGTGTTCCCGCTGGTGTCAGGCACGACGTGTCACAACTCACTCGTTGCGACGGTGGTACGGCGCGGGCGAACGGCCGTGCTCGTCGACGAGACCGAACTCGGCACCGAGGTCCTCGACCCACTGGATCGAGCCGGATCGCTCCATCAGATCGTTCGCCGATGCGAGCGCGGCGATCGAGCGGCCGACGACGAGCGGCGTCTGGGCACCGTCCATGTCGATGTCGCGCACACCCGACGATTCGACGATGAACTCGGTCGACACCGTGCCGGGATACACCGTCACGCACGCAACACCCTTCGGCTCGAGCTCGATCGCCATGTCGGCTCCCAGCCGATCGAGGCCTGCCTTGCCGGCGCCGTACGACGAGCTGAAGTGGTAGCTCTGCCCGCCCGGCGACGACACGTTGATGATGGCGCTGCCCGGCCCGGCGGCGAACAGCAGGTCGGCGGCGTGCCACGACGCGACGTAGTGCGCCCGCAGACCGATGCCGACCTGGTCATCCCAGATCGAGACGGGATGGTCCCAGAAGCCGCCGCCCCACGCCGGCGGGTTCGGGATCTTGTAGACGTTGTTGACGAGGATGTCGAGTTTGCCCTGGTCGGTCCCCACCCGCTCGAACAGCGCCGCGATCTCGTCGTCGTTGCCGTGATCGGTCTGGACCGGGATGCCGGTACCGCCGGCTTCGTCGACGAGCGCAGCGGTGCGGTCGATCGTGAGCTCGCCGTCGCCGGTGCTGCGACCGGTGATGTACACGGTGGCGCCCTGCTCGCCGAGGGCGATGGCGGTCCCGCGGCCGATCCCGCGACTCGAACCGGTGACGACGGCGATCTTTCCGTCGAGTGCGCCGCTCATCGGTCGCTCCCTGCCGACGCCGTGGAAGGCGTGACGGTCACGTCGAGTCGTTTGAGGCCCCGCAGCAGGAAGCTCGGGAAGTAGCCGAAGTCATTGGACTCGTCGAGTTCGAATCGGTCGACCCGGCGAGCGAACTCCTCGAGTGCGACCTTGCCCTCCAGGCGCGACAGGGCCGCCCCGAGGCAGAAGTGGATGCCCTTGCCGAACGCGAGGTGATCGCGCAGGTTGTCCCGGTCGGGATCGAACGCGTCGGGATCACCGAACAGCTCGGCATCACGATTCGCCGAGGCGAACACGATCACGATCCGCGCGCCCTTCGGGATCTGGACGCCCTCCAACTCGTGCTCCTTCGTGGCGATCCGGAACATGCCCTGCGTCGGCGTCGACAGGCGCAACGCCTCCTCGACGATCGCCGGAGCACGGCTCGGGTCGTCCTTCAGTCGCTGCCACTGATCGGGATTGTCCGCGAGCAGGCGAACGGTCTCGGTGAGCAGCTTGGTGGTCGTCTCGTTGCCGGCGACCAGGAGTTGCTGCACGATGCTCAACATCTCGGGCATGTCGAGCGGACGCTTGTCCTCGATGTCGGGGTCGTCGTCGTCGACCCGGGCGTTGAGCAGGTTGGTGAGCAGATCGTCCTGCGGGTTCGTCTTGCGCTGCTCGAACTGATCCGCGAAGTAGTGCTGGAACTCGTTGACGCCCCGCTCGGCGCGGAGCCGCTCCTCGAGGTCGATCTGGGTCCCGATCCCCGCGATCGAGTCGTCGGACCATCGCTTGAAGTCGGCCAGCCGCTCGTCGGGAACGTTCAACGCGTGGGCGATGACCTCGACGGGCAGCGGGACACCGAAGCGCTCGACGAACTCGAGATCGACCGGCTCGTCCGCACCTGCGGCGAACCAGGCGTCGATCAGCCGGGTGGTGATCGCCCGGATGACCGGTTCGAGTTCGGCGATCACCTTCGGCGTGAACGCCTTCGAGATGAGACGCCGATATCGAGTGTGATCGGGCATGTCGGCGGTGAGCATCGTCGGTACTCGCGGGTACCCCTCGGCGATGACCTCCGCCATTCGCTGCTGCGCGTCGCCGGGCATCGCCATGCTCGCCATCCCGAACTGCGACGAGTACGTCTCGACATCGCGCACGATCTGCAGGACGAGGTCGTACCGCGTGACGAGGTACATGCCCATCGACTCGAGGTACATCACGGGCTGCTCGTCGCGCATCTGCGCGTAGTGCGGGAACGGACACTGCAGCGTGTCGGGGTCGAATGGGTTGAACGTGGCCAGGTCGGTCATCGGGGCCTCCTCGAAGGCGTGATCGCAGGGTGAGAATTCACGGGGTCATCAGAGTTCGGACAGGACGTTCTTCAGGGTCGGGAGTTCCATGCCGCGCGCCATGATCTCGTCCATGCCGCCGACGACACCGGTGATGTTGGCGAGCACGATGTGTTCGAGGCCGTTCTTCGCGTAGCCCTCGAACTGCGTGGCGAGCTCATCGGAGTTGCCGATGAACAGCACCTCTTTCACCATGTCGAACGGGATCGTGTCGGCGAGATCGCGCAGGTCGTCGGCATCGAGGTCGTGGATGATCACGTCGACGAAGCCCTGCGAGTCGTTGCCGAGCGGGTGCTGCAGTCCGTGCGACTCCCAGATGTGGCCCATCGCGAAGAGACCGAAGAGCTTGCCGAGCGGCTCGGCTTCGAACATCTCGGCGGCCTTGTCCTGGCTCTCCGAGAACAGGACGAACGGCAGCAGCGCGTTCTCCGGCGCGGGCCGACCCGCAGCAGCCGCGTGGTCGGCGACGATCTGTCGCTTCTCACCGTATTCCTCGGGCTTCATCCACCAGGCGGGGATCCAACCGTCGCCGTACTGGCCGGTGAGGCGCAGCATGCGCGGGCCGTGCCCGGCCACCCAGACCGGCGGGCTGCCGCGGCCTTCGGCCTGCAGCGGGAGGCCCATGCGTCCGACCCCGCCGTCGGCCATCTTGCCGGTGTCGAGCAGAGAACGCAGGTCGCGCAGCACGTCTTCGAGGATCCCGACGGGCTTGTCGAACGGATATCCGAACGGCAAGAGGCTCTCGGCTTCGCCTGAGCCGATCCCGAGGATGAAGCCACCGGGGTTGAGGTCGTTGAGCGACAGCGCCGTGCGTGCGAGATCGGCGGCGCCGCGCCGTGTCGAGTCGGTCACCGAGATGCCGAATGGCCGGTCGGTCATCGTGCCGACGACGGCGCCATAGACGAACGGGTCGTAGAAGGCGTCGGGGTCCGCGGCGAGTGCGGACAGCGGCGTCTCACTCCACAGGTCCGGGTGGAAGACGCCGAGCAGATGGTCCGGTGCCCAGTACGAGTCGAAGCCGACCTGCTCGTACACCTCCATCAATTGTGTGGTGCTGTCCATGGGGAACTGCGACGGGAGGTTGATGCCGACTTTCATGTTGATCCTTGTTCTCGTGTTCGGGGGGCTGGTGTTCGGATGGGGGTGTTCGGATGGGTGGACGAAGCGCAAGCACTCGGGACGTGCACGCGCACGGCTGGGTCAGGTACCGGCCAGACGTTCGACGACCGGAGCGACCGATTCGGCCGCCGAGCCGCCGAACGTCACGTACGAGATGCCGTACGTCTCCCGACGCTCGACGAGTTGCTCGCAGATGGTGTCGACCGATCCGATGAGCGCGTGCGGGTGCTCGGCGAGCTGTTCGGGCTCGAGGGCGAACATCGGCGCCATCTGACCCAGCGTTGCGTCGCGCTGGTCGGTGACGACGGTGAAGTAGGCACCGATCTCGATCTCGACGTCGTCGAACGCCTTGCCGTCCGTGCGCTGCTCGGCTCCGGCGCGAATCCAGTCGATCTTCTGTGCGGTCAGCTCCGCCGTGCTGCTGCCGACGCCGGCAGGACCGATCTTGCCGGAGCTGTTGTTGAAGTTCAGGCTCACGATGTCGGCCTCCCGACCGGCGATCCCGAGTACCGCGTTGTGCGCCGCCACCGATCATGATCGGCGGCATCCCGTCAGGCGGTTTCGGAAGCCCTTCGAAGCCCGACGCGTGGACGTGTGCCCCGTCGAACTCGACGAGCCCGTCGCCGAAGAACTGGCGGATCAGGGTGATCGTCTCCTCGAAGCGATCGAGGCGCACCCCCGCCCGATCCCACTGGACGCCCATCGCCTCGTACTCCCCCTGGAGCCATCCGGCCCCGAGGCCCAGTTCGAGGCGTCCGCCGGAGAAGAAGTCGAGCGTCGCGAGCTCCTTGGCGAACATCACCGGCTGGCGGTAGTCGACACAGAACACGCGGGCACCGACGCTGATCGTTTCGGTGGCTTCGATCGCGACCGCCATCGCCGGAATGGCGGCGATGTCCTGCACCGGGTGGTTGGTCGCGGCGAGGGCGGGTCCGGGGCCGATCACATGGTCGGCAACACTGAACGTCGAGAACCCGAGGTCCTCGGCTCGCTTGGCCTGGTCCCGCCAGTCCTGCGGACTCGTGGCGGAATAGCTCTGAACTCCGAACCGGAACGGGCGACTCATCGACCGTGCTCCGAACCGTGCGTGACCTGCATCTGCGACCCCCAGTCGTGAACATGAAGAACTCTGACGAACTCTCGCGAACCCATGCCGGTCCGCTGCGTGGCGAACCTAGCCCACGAGTTACTTTACGGACGTACGGAAACTCATCGAGCACCGTGAGGGAGTCGAAGATGTCGAACGAAACCGCAGCCGGGGTACGCACGGAGCACACGTTCTGTCGTGTCTGCCATGCAAGTTGTCCGATGGAGGTCGACATCGAAGGCAACACGGTCGTCGCAGTACGCGGCGTGATGGACGATCCGCTGTTCGAGGGCTACACCTGCATCAAGGGTCGCCAGATCCCCGATCAGATGGCCGACCCGAAGCGGATCCGCCGGCCGCTGCGCCGTCGCCCCGACGGCACGTTCGAAGAGACGAACAGCGCCGACGCACTCGACGAGATCGCAGCCGAGCTCCGACGGATCATCGACACCTACGGCCCGCGCGCCGTCGCGTCCTACACCGGCACCGGTGGCTACCAGAACTCGGTGGCCGTCCCCGCTGCCCGGGCCTTCCATCAGGGTCTCGACTCCGTCTCCTTCTACACCTCCGTCACCATCGATCAGCCGGCCAAGGGCCTGGCAATGCTGCGCCTCGGCGGCTGGGAGGCGGGCTACCACTCGTTCACCGACTCCGACGTCCACATGGCGATCGGCTACAACTCGATGGTCTCGTCCTATGCGCCGATCGGCGGCCTCCAAGGCACCAATCCGTTCACGGTGATGCGCCGCCGCAAGGCCGAGGGCATGAAGCTGATCGTCATCGACCCGCGCCGCACCGAGCTGGCGAGCTTCGCCGACATCCATCTCCAGATCCGCCCGGGCCAGGACACGACGCTGCTCGCCGGCATGATCAAGATCGTGCTCGACGAGGGGCTGCAGGACCACGAGTTCTGCGAGCGGTGGGTCGACCAGATGGCCGAACTCGATGCTGCGGTGTCGGGGTTCACCCTCGACCTCGTCGCCGAGCGCACCCAGCTCGACCCCGACGACATCCTGGCCGCCACGCGCATGTTCGCAGCGGGCCCAGCGCGGCACCGCCGGCACCGGCACGGGCCCGAACATGGCGGCGCACTCCAGTCTCACCGAGCACATGACCGTGGTCCTCAACACGATTCTCGGCCGTGTGAACCGCGAGGGCGACCTGATGGAGAACGGTCTGCTGCTGTACCCCGAGATGCCCCACCGGGCGCAGGCCACCGCGCCGCGCAACCCGGCGAACGGCCCCGAGGCTCGCATCCGGAACCTGCGCGGCTACCGCGGCGAGATGCCCGCCGCCACGCTCGCCGAGGAGATCCTCACACCGGGCGACGGTCGCATTCGTGCACTGATCGTGAGCGGTGGGAATCCGGTCGTCGCGTTTCCCGATCACGCGCTGACGATGGAGGCGATGGAGGACCTCGAACTGCTGGTCGTCGTCGACTATCGGATGACCGCCACCGCCGAACTCGCCGACTACGTGATCGCACCGACACTTCCGCTCGAGCGCGCCGACGTGCCACACCTCATGGACCGCTGGTTCCGCGCGCCGTACACCAACTACACCGAGGCGGTCGTCGAACGAGACGGCGACGTCCTCAACGAGTGGGAGGTCTTCTGGGAGCTCGCATCGCGGCTCGGCAGCGAGTTGCCGCTCCCGGGCGGTTCACCCGACATGACCGTGCGACCCGACACCGACGAGATCATCGACCGCTCCTACCACGGGTCACGGATGCCGCTCGACGAAGTGCGTGCGAATCTGCGCACCGTCCACATGGACAAGAAGCTGGTGGTGCAGCCGGCCGACGAGAACGCCACCGCCAAGTTCACCCCGGCCCCCGACGACTTCGTCGCCGAACTCGCCGAGGTGCTCGCCGAAACACCCGACACGTTCGCCGGGATCGACGTGTCGGGGTACCCGTTCCGCCTCGTCAGCCGGCGGCTGAAGCACGTGTTGAATTCCACCGGCACCGAGCTGCCCGGTCTCGCCCGGAAGGGCACGACGAACCCGGCGTACATGCATCCCGACGACGTGGCCGAGCTCGGCCTCGAGTCGGGTGACGTGATCGAGATCAGCTCGCCGAAGGCGTCGCTGCTGGGCGTCGTCGAGGCTGCCGACGACGTGAAGCGTGGCGTGATCTCGATGGCGCACTCGTGGGGCGGTCGCTCCCTCACCGACGAGAAGGTGCGCGAGATCGGCTCGCCCACCAGCCGTCTGGTCTCGACCGACGTCGGCCATGACCCGGTCACCGGCATGGTCGTCTCCAGCGCGATTCCCGTGGCGGTCGCCAAGGCGTCCGAGGCCGTGGCCTGAGTCCGGTTCACCACCCGACGACCACCCACATGACCACACCCGCGTGATCACCAAGATCACCACCCGATGACGAGGAGATCCTGATGGCGAAGATCGATGTTCCCGAGGGCGAGGGCATGGAGGCCAAACGCATCTGGGCGATGGCCCCGGAGCTCGGCAAGGCGATGGGTGTGATGGGCGAAGCCGTCTACACGAAGACGAGCATCACCGTACGCGAGCGTGAAGTGGCGCGCATGCGGATCGCCCAACTCAACGAGTGCCATGTTTGACTGAACACACGCGCTGCATCGGCGATGCAGCAAGGACTGACCGAAGAGCTGTACCACGACATCGAGGACTTCCGGAGCAACGCGGAGTTCACCGATCGGGAGAAGCTGGCCGCAGCGTTCGCCGAACAGTTCGCGATCGATCACACTGCGGTCGACGACAAGATGTGGGCACAGCTCAAGGAGCTGTTCACCGACGTCGAGATCCTCGAACTCACCGTGACGGTCGGCTTCTGCCTCGGTCTCGGGCGGGCGTATCAGGTGCTCGACATCGAACGGGACTTCGACGTCAATTGGAGTCGGGAACCCGCGAACGACAATCCCGTCTCGGAGTGACGCGTCAGCGTCGAGCGAGCCACCAGTCGGCGATGTCGGCGGCGAACCGGTCCGTGTACTTCACGGTCAACTCGTCGGCGCCCTCCGGTGCGTCCTGGCCCTCGGTGGCCGGGAGCGGACTGGCCCCGACGATCGGGTCGACCCACTCGAGACGTAACGCCTCGACGGTCTCGCCGATGGCGGGCGACGCCGTCTCGTGGTGGTCGCTGGTCTGATGACGGATGAACGTGCGATGGTCGTCGAACGACAGGAGCGTGTAGTACGTGCGCGGGTCACTGCCGCGCCAGTACTCGTAGCGGAGCACGCCGGTCTCCTCGGCGTGCGTTCGCGCGTACAGCTCGCGTGCAATGCCCTCGAACCGCTCCTCGGAACCGGGCTTGACCGTGATGTGGGCCAGAATCGTCGCCATCACCCGAGCGTAAAGGACGGGGCCCGTCCCTCGGACCTCCGACCGGTGTTCTCGTGATCTTCTTGCGCACAGGACGCCGGAAGAGATCACGAGAACGCTGGTTCGGCGGGTGGGTTGGTTGCGTCAGGTGCGGTCGGCGTACCCGTCGGGCGGGAGGGCGCTGATCGGGCCCTGGAGGATGTGGCCACCGTCGACGTAGAGGCATTCGCCGGTCACGTAGCCCGCCGCCGGCGAGGCGAGGAACACGACCGAGTGGGCGATGTCGTCGGGTCGGCCGGGATAGGGCAGGGGCACGCCGGACATGTCGTTGCCGACCTCTTCGTCGTAGGTCTGCTCCCAGCCGGCGGTGCGGAAGGCGCCGGGCGCGACGCAGTTGACGCGCACCTTCGGGCCCCACTCGAACGCCAGGGTCTTGGACAGCTCGACGACGCCGGCACGTGCGGCGGCGCTGTGCGCGATCCCCGGGAGCCCGCGACCGACGATCGCGACGATCTGGACGATCACGCCACCGTCGCCGTCGAGCATCTGGTTGCCGAACACCTGCGTCATCGACCACGTGCCGTTCAGGTTGAGGTCGATCACACTGTTCCACCCGTTCGGGCTGAAGCGGCGCGCCTCCTGGGGAAACTGTCCCCCGCGTTGTTGACGAGGATGTCGACCTGATGTCGCCCGGCGAGCGCTTCGACGCTCTCCCGGTTGCGGATGTCGACCAGGTCGACATCGACCTGGTTCCCCGTCGCGGCCGTGATCTCGGTCGCGGCGGCTTCCAGGATCTCGCTGCGCCGCGCCGCGATCACGACGCGTGCCCCGGCTGCCGACATCCCTTCCGCGATCGCCCGCCCGAGCCCCGTCCCCCCGCCGGTGACGAGCGCTGTCGAGCCGGCGAGCAGATCGGCCGCGAACATCCGACGGGGACCATCGGGGGGCGGGGCGGACGGCGTGTCGGTCATCGGCCCATCATGGACGCCACGGGGTGTCGTCGGACGACTCGGGTGTGTCGTCGGGTGCCGAGATGCGCCCCGGGGACGTTGGCGTGATCGGACCCGCGGAACCCGGCCCGATCACGACCGGCGGCACCCGGTCGCTCCCCGCGTCGGTGCCGATCAGGATCGGCGGCCGGTCGGACGCATCGCTGTCGGCGGCCATCCGGGCCCGCAGCATCTGCCAGGACCCGGCGATGCCCTGCGGGAACTTCACCGCAACCACCACGAGACCGAGACCGGTGATGAGGAACTGATCGATCGACGACCCGCCGCCGAGGATCACCACGGTGAACAGACCCGATGGTGCGAGGACACCACCGACGACCGCCCCCGCGATCGAACCGATCCCACCCAGGTAGGCCAACGCCAGGAGTTGGAGGCCGTCCTGTGCGCTCAGCCCGCCACCGTTGAACGTCGTCGCCTTGTACCCGAACATCAACCCGGCGACCCCGGCGATGAACGCGGCCAACGCTGCACCGAGCACCTTCGTTCGGGCCACGTTGATCCCCGACGCTGCGGCGGCGCGCTCGTTGGCACGCACCGCGAGGAATCGGCGTCCGAGCGCCCCCCGGCGCACGCCGAGCACGACCAGCGCACAACCCAGCGTCACTGCGAGCATCAGGAAACCGAACCGCTTGGCCGGGAACTGACCGCCGTCGAAGATGCCGAGCGCCACTCCGCCGAGGATCGGCGGCTCCACCTCCGCGACGCCACCTCGACCGACGAACGTCGGGCTGCGAAACAGCAGGTCGTCGAAAACGACAGCCAGCGAGTAGGTGACGATGGCGAACTGGACGCCGCGCACCCGGAGGGCGGGGATGCTGACCAGCGTTCCCACGACCACCGTCACCGCAACCGCAGCGATCGGTGCGAGCGGAAAGCCGAGTGTGGTGTCGAACCGAGACAGCATGAACGCGCTGAACCCGGCCAGCGACAGTTGCGCCAACGACACCTGTCCGACGAGACCGGTCAACAGGCCGATCGACATCAGGAGGGTGACCACGAACAGCGTCTGCATGCCGGCGAATCGAACCGTGGGATCGTTCGACGCCAGCACGATCACTGCGACACCGATCGTCGCCGCCCAGACCGCAGGGTGGGCACGTCCGAGCGAGACCGGCACCTGCGCACGCTCCAGGATCGCAGCACGGTTCGGTAAGCGCTTGCCGACGAGGATCAGGGCGGCGACGATCGCGACGAACGGGACGAGCGTGCTGATGCCACCGAGGAAGAAGCGCGGCACCTGTCGTTGCGCCACGATGTGCACGGCGATCGCTTCGAAGCTGCCGATCGCCACACCGACCAGCACCGCAACCGGAATCGACTTCAGCCGGGCGGCGAGCGCCGCACCGAGGGCCGGGACCACGTACAGGCTGAAGTTGAACGGGCTCACCCCGCCCAACGACGATCCGATGATTCCCACCGACCCGGCGAGCATCGAGGCGAACACCCAGTTGTAGAGGCCGAGCCGAGCCGGTTCGAGGCCGAGCAGGATGGCGCCCTTTTCGTTCAGGAACGCAGCCCGCGTGGCGATTCCGAACCGAGTGAAGCGATAGACCACCACTGCGCCGATTGCGAGCACGCAGACCGTGGCGAGCAGCCAGAGTCGGTCGACCGGGAATGCCCGACCACCGAGCTGCACCACGTCCCGGGGGAGGATCGACCCGGCGCGCAGCGTCACGTTGCCGAAACCCTTGACGGCGAGCGCCTGCAGTACGAGCGTCAACCCGACCGTCGCAACGAGTGCGGTGACCGGAGGAGCCGACCGCAGCGCACGGATGACGAGGAAGTAGATGACGACGGAGACGAGCGTGCCGACGGTCAGCGCGAGGATCGCCGCCGGCACCGTCGGCAACGGCTCCCCGAACGAGTAGCGCCGCGGCACGATGACAACCGGCAGGACGAGGTCACCCGTGCGGCGCAACTCGGCGAAGATCATCGCCGGAATCATCGCCATCGCACCGACCGCGAAGTTGACGACGCCACTTCCGCGGTACGTGATGATGACGCTCATCGAGAACGCCGCGTACATCGCGCCGGTCCCGACGCCGAGCAGGGCGTAGAACGCCCAGTCGTTCATCTCGGCTCAGTGCAGAGCGGCGTCGCCGAGGTAGCTCGCTTCGAGCACGGCGCGGTTCGCGGACAGCTCCGCTGCGCTGCCTTCGAGCAGGACCTCCCCGTGGTTGAGCACGTAACCCCGGTCGGCCACCTCGAGCGCCATGTGCACGTGCTGCTCGACCACCAGCACGCCGCAGCCCGTCTGGTCGGCGATGTCGCGCACGATCGGGAGCAGCCGCTCCACGATGATCGGGGCCAGCCCGAGGCTCATCTCGTCGACCAGCAGACACTTCGGTTCGGACACCAGGGCGCGAGCCACGGCCAGCATCTGCTGCTCACCACCGGAGAGCAGCCCCGCAAGCCGACCGCCGAGCGGCTTCAGCGCCGGCAGCAACTCCATCGCCCGGTCGTGTGCCGCCTTGCGGGAGCCCTTGTCTCCGGTGAGGCCGAGTTTGATGTTCTCGTCGACGGTGAGGTCGAAGAACAGCGAGCGGTCCTCGGCAACGTGGGCAAGGCCTCGGCGCGGGATCGTGTGCGGCTTCGATCCGTCGACCTTCTCGCCCAGCACCGTCACCTCGCCGGAGAGCGGCGTGAGCAGACCCGACAGGGTGAGCAACGTCGTGGTCTTGCCCGCACCGTTCGGTCCGAGCAGCGCCACCACCTCGCCCTTCGCAACGGTGAGGTGCAGGTCACGCACGACCGGGATCCCCCCGTAGCCCGCGTACAGACCCTGCACATCGATGAGCAGATCTTCGCCGGACGGAGCCTTTCCGGTGGGGTCGTTGTCGCTCATGGCGCCTCCTCGATGACGTCTTCCAGTATTTCGTTGAAGGCCGCAGCGTCGGCCTCGACGCCGCCGAACGACGCGCCGCTCGTCGCTTGCGCCTCGCCGGCGCTCTCACCCAGATACGCCTGGATCACGGCCGGGTTTGCACGCACTTCGGCGGGCGTGCCCTCGGCGATGATCTCGCCGAAGTCGAGCACGTAGATGTAGTCACACACGTTGAGCACGAGGCCCATGTCGTGGTCGATGAGGAACAGGCTCATGTCGTGCTCGAGGAAGTCACGGAGGTGGCTGCCGAGCAGTTGGCTCTCTGCCGTGTCGAGGCCGGCGGCCGGTTCGTCGAGCAGGACGAGTTTCGGCTGGGCTGCCAGTGCTCGGGCCACGCTGATCAACTTGCGTTGACCGTGGCTGAGATCGCTCGGCAACGTGTCGGCCATGTCGGTGAGCCGCATGATGTCGAGCGCCCAGTCGACCTGCTCGCGGTACTGCCGCTCGTTGCGCCCGGGAAGCAGGATGTCGGTGATGAACGAGTGCCACTGGGGCCGCTCGGCGGCGGCCATCAGGTTGTCACGCACGCTGAGGTCCTCGAACAGCTCCAACGACTGAAAGGTGCGGGTGAGCCCGGCCTTGGCGCGGGCATCGGGCGTCATGCCCTCCAGGCTCTGCCCGTCGAACATCACATTGCCCTCGGTGATCGGCGTGAAGCCGGTGATGGCGTCGATGAAGGTCGTCTTCCCGGCGCCGTTCGGGCCGATCAGACCGACGAGTTTGCCGGTGTGGCAATCGAGATCGATGTCACGATTTGCGTACAGACCTCCGTAATTGACGCTCAGACCGCGCGCTTCGAGCAGTGCCATGTCAGTTCACCCCCGCGAGTGATGGTTCGGGTTCGGGTTCGGGCGTCTCGGTGTCCTCGTCGGCGGCCGCTGCCATTTCCCTCGCGGCAGCCCCGCTGATCTGTCGGACGATCGAACGGATGAACAGCGCGAGCGCTGCGCCGACGAGCGGCATCCAGAGCTTGCTGTACGAGTCGACCCGGATCGGCCAGACCAGCCAGCCGAGGACGTAGCCGACCAGCGCGGTCGGTCCGAAGCGCTTCGCCCAGCCGATCCATGCCATTCCCGCCTCGCCGAACGTCGGGTTGATCCCGCCGAGGACCACGGCGGCGATCAGTATGACGACCCAGACGAGGACGGCCGTGACGAGCACCCAGAGGTAGACGTTCTCGATGAACTTGGCGTTGTAGAGGAAGAAGGCGGTGCCGATCACGAGTGCGGCCATGAATGCCTTCACCGCGGCGCCGCGAGGGCCGCGATACTGGGATCGGATGGTCTCCGCGCCGGGGATGGCGCCCACGAGCCAGTTCCCCGCGTGTCTGACCCCCTCCCCGAAGAAGGGGGCGATCCCCTCCGGGTGCACGATCGCCGTGACGATGATGCCGAGGCCGGTCAACGCACCGATGTAGCTGTCGATGTTCGTGCCGGCGAACATGTAGTTCGAGAACGTCGGAACGAATGCGCCGGCGCTGATCAACATGCCGCCGACGATCGCGCCGTTGATCGAGGTGATGCCGGCCAGGTAGGCCGTCGCGAGGATCCCGAGGCTGGCGCCGTAGACGAAGTTGGCCGACGACACCTCGACCTGCTTGAACCCGAGCATCACTCCGCCGAGGCCGGCGATGCCTGCGCTCATCGCGAAGGCGAGCAACTTGGTGCGAGCCACGTTGATGCCCGCCGACGCAGCGGCGCGCTCGTTCGCTCGCACCGCGAGGAACCGGCGACCGATGCCCGTGCGCCTGATGTTGGCAATGCCGAGCGCGCAGAGCGCGAGGATGACACCGCCGAAGAACACGAACAGCGGGTTCTCGTTCTGTTGTCGAGCACTTCGGGCGCCGATGTCGGCACCGAAGAAGGTCGGCTCCTTGACGTAGGCCGGGATGCCGGCTCGGAGCTGGGTGATGACCTCGTTCTCGAGATACAAGGACTGAATCGCCACCGCCGTCGCGATCGTCACCACGGCGAGTTGCACGCCGCGGATCCGCAGGGCCGGCAACCCGACCACCACCCCGACCAGGATCGCCACCGCGATCCCGATCAGTCCGGCGATCGGCCATGGGAGGCCGGGCCCGCTGACGGGGGTCAGGTTCGAGCCTCGCCCGATTCCGTCGGCCATCATGCGCGCCGTGAAGAAGGCGGCGATGCCGGCGAACGACATCTGCATCAGGGAGATCTGGCCGACGTAGCCGGTGAGGACCACGAGCGACAACATCACGATCGCGAGGACCAGCCCGTTCTGGAGCGCATTCGCGAACCGCGTGCGATCGCCGGCGTTCTCGAAGACGAACGCGAGCAGCGTCATCAACGTGACCCACACGAGCGCATGCTCGTACATGCGCTTCGGCATCGGCGCCAGCGGGAGGCGGCGCTCCTCGATGGAGCCTCGAATCGGGAGCCCCTTGCCACGCAGCACGAGCACCACGATGATCACGATCAACGGCAACGCATCAGCGACACCGTTCTCGATCCAGGTCAGCGGGCCACGGTCGAACCAGTCGGCCTTGTTCAGCTCGAGCATCGTCCGCACTGCGCCGAGCGCGAGGCCACCCGCCATCGCGATCGGAATGGAGCGCAGGCTGCCGATGAGCGCAGCGGCGAGTGCCGGGACGATGAGTGCCGACAGGCCGATCGGTGTGATCGTCCCCTGGATCGGCCCGACGATGATCACGGCCAGCGTCGCGCTCACGGACGCGATCACCCAGTTGACCGCAGCGAGTGTCTGTGGCGAATACCCGAGCAGGATGGCACCCTTCTCGTTGCCGGCCGCAGCTCGCGTGGCAAGCCCGAATTTCGTGAACCGGTAGCCCGCCCACAGCACGACGCCGAAGATGATCGCGAAGCCGAGCACGTAGAGCGAGTTGCGGGGGTAGGGCTTGCCCAGCCCGAGGAAGTTCTGCACGACCTCGTCGGGCACCACGCTGCGCGGCTGCGGGAACGAGTTGCCGAAGTTCAGCAATGCCACGCCCTGCAGGTACAACAGGAGCCCGACGGATGCGACGACCTTTCCGAGCGGGGCTGCGTTGCGCAGCGGCCGAAAGATCAGGAAGTGGACGCAGAGCCCGAGGAACGCCGCCATCGACAGTGCGACGAGCAGCGAGGGAATCATCTCCCACGAGCCATCCGAGGAGAGCGTGATCTTCACCGGAACGTTGAGCCACGTGGTGGGGAGGAAGTCGACCCACGGCAGGTAGATCACACCGTTGTTCCACGCCGAGTCGAAGGTGAACATGCCGTACATGGCCAGCGCACCATGGGCGAAGTTGATGACGCCCGAGCCCTTGTAGGAGACCACGAGGCCGGCGGCGAGCATGGCGAAGAGCGAGCCCAGGCCCAGCCCGCTGATGAGGTCGAAGATGATGTCCTGCACGCAATGCCCCCAAGGTGTGCGACGAAGATCGAGAATGGTCAAGCCCGGGCACGAGTCGGGAAGGCCTGGTGACCTTCCCGACTCGGGACCTCGGGTATTGCGGTGTTCAGGTGTTCAGGCGTCGAATCGACGGGTGTGCGGCCTCGACCGTTGGGTCGGAGCCGCACACCCGGAACGAATCAGCCGCCCGGACGCAGCTCGGTGCCGGCAACGAGGTCGATCGCGTTGATCGTGTCGCCGATCTGGTTGAGCTGGGTCCCGTCCCACTGGGTGAGCGTGATCGGTGCCGAGCAGACCGCCACGTACGGCTCCGGTGCATTGCTGCAGTCGAGCGGCGAACCGCCGAACGCCGGGATGCTGCCGTCGGTGCTGGCGAACGCATCGCTGATCGCCTGGCCGGTCACTTCGCCATCGATCGTGTTGGCGATCTCCCAGATGTTCATCATCGCCGCGAAGCCCGCGGTACCGAAACCGGTGAAGAGGAGGTCCTCCGGCATGCCGTACTCGGGCGCCTTGGTCTGGTAGGTCGTGGCGTTGTCGAGGTGCTGGCCTTCGAGCCCGTCGAGCGGGTTGAGGAGACCGTTCTCGGTGCTCGTCAGGTAGATCCCGTTCGCCAGGTCACCGGCCGCAGCCAGCGCATCGAAGTCGGTGCAGGCACCGGACAGGACCAGCGGCGTCTGTTCGGGCGTCCAGCCGAGGCGACCGAGCGCATCGACGAAGTTCCAGCAGTCCGCACCCTGCGCCGAGTAGATGATGACGTCGGGCTCGAAGTCGAGGACCTCGGTGGCCTGCGGTGTCACGTCCGGTGACGCTGGTGCGACCGGAACACCGACGTAGGTCAGGTCCGGCTTCTCACCGGCGCGTGCCGAATCACCCGGCTCCGTCCCCGCGATCACGTCGAGCGGCTTCGCCTCGAGGTCGTTGTAGCAGACGACGCCGGGAGGCGTGTCAGCCCACGGCACACCGACCTTGTTGACGGTGATGCCCTCGAGTTCCTCGATCTCACCGGTCGCGACCTGGACGAGTCCGGTGTGGACGCCGAGGCAGCCACCGCCGGCACCGATCGAGTACACGCCCTCCGACGTGAAGTCGGCGAGCGTGATCGGGGTGCCCACGATCACCGGGATGTCGGAACCCTGGTAGATCGAGAAGTGATTGCCGAAGAAGTTGATCGTCGAGAGCGCGACGTCGACCCCGTCCGCCGACAGTTCGTTGGCACAGCGCTGCGAGTCGTCGGGCGAGACGACCGACTTGCACAGCTCGATCTCGATCGGGCGGCCGCCCAGACCGCCGAGCTCGGCGTTGATGTAGTCGGCGGCTGCCTGAACGGCCAGCGAGTACTCGGGGAACGATCCGTTGGGGTCGCCCTCGAGATTCTGCACGCCGATCTTGATCGGCTCGCCGCTGGCTTCGCCTGTCGGTGCCTCTCCGCCGCCCTCGTCGGGCGCGGTCGATTCCTCAGGCGCTGCGGCTCGTCGTCCATGGCATCGGCCGGGGCCGATTCCTCCGGGGCCGCCGACTCGGCGGGTGCCTCCGTCGTGTCACCGCCGCTGTCGCTGTCGCTGTCGCTGCCGCACGCTGCGGCGACGAGAGCGAAGCTGAAGACGCCGGCCAGAAGTCGACGGGTGCGCCGACTGGATCGTGTTGTCATTGGAACAAGTTCCCCCTGTTGAAGTGTTGCACCGACCTTCCCCAGGCCGGTGTCCGACCGACTGACGCCGAGCGGTGTGGTGAAACTAACCGAACGACCATTCAGCCGACGAGCCGAACGTCACACCGATCTCGCGGTCCCGGACCCGACAAATCGCGAGGTCACACGTTCGGGTCGACGAGAACCTTGGCCTGCGTCGCTCGTGCCGCTTGCGAGATCGGCGAGCGCGGCTTCGAACCCGTCCAGCCCGACGGTCGACGTGTGCAGCGGTTCGACGCGCACTCGTCCGTCGGCCATCATCCCCATCGCCATCTCGAATTCCTCGCGCAGGTACGCGAGCGACGACGTCACCGCGATCTCCTTGATCAACCAGGCTCCCGGCGAGATCGGCGCATCGCCTTCGGCCAGCCCGATGAGGCACATCGCGCCACCGCGACGGGCGAGATCGACCGCCGACTGAACCGCAAACGGACGACCGACGCATTCGTAGACGATGTCGGCCCCCAGCCCGTGGGTGAGTTCCTTGAGCAGTGTGTCGGCCTCTTCGCCCGGCGTCACCGCATGGTGCGCGCCCAGTTCGATCGCGAGCGCACGGCGTTGCTCGTTCGGCTCGACGACGATCACCTTGCCGGCGCCACCCGCGCGCACGCACTGCATCGTGCCGAGGCCGATCGGGCCGGCGCCCTGGATGACCGCGATGTCGCCGAGGCGGAGGGCGCTCGTGCGCACCGCGTGGAACGCGACCGTGATCGGCTCGACCTGTGCCGCCTGCTCATCGGTGAGACCGCTGTCGGTCTTGACGACGCGCGACGCCGCGACCGGAATCCGCGGCGCGAAGCCACCGTGTGCCGGCGCGAGCGGGTCGCGCCCCAGAGCGGACAGGAACACCACCTGACACCGGTCCGCCTGCCCCCGATGACACGCCGTGCAATTGCCGCACGACGGCGCCGCAGCGACGACGACTCGATCGCCCTCGGTCAGCGACGTGACCTCGCCGCCGACCGCCGACACCGTCCCCGACCATTCGTGGCCACAGATCGCAGGGTTGTACGGACGACCGGACTGATAGGCGTGGATGTCGGTTCCGCAGATCCCGCAGAACGCGATGTCGACGACCACCCCGGCGGGGGCGGGCGTCGGGTCGGGGAACTCGACGAGTTCGACGGTCTCCTGACCGGTGATGAGTGCAGCGTGCATGTGGGTCCTTCCGGCTCGCTCGATGGTGCGGGCGTCTTGTCATACTGACCGACGTCCACCCACCGTCATATTGACCCAACCCGACCCACTCGGGACGAGTCCGACCAGGAGCCACCAATGAGCCTCATCGCTGTCGAAGCCGCCATCACCATCGCCGACCCCTCCACTCGCCAAGCGTTGATCGAAAAGACCGCACCGATCCAACAGGCGACCCGCGACGACGAGCCGGGGTGCATCGTCTACTGCTTCGCCGCCGACCCCTGCCAGGACGACCTGATCCAGGTCTACGAACTCTGGGAGTCCGAAGAGGCGCTCCAGGCCCACTTCGCCCACCCCAACTACACCGACATGCGCGCGATGCTCGGCGCCGGTGGACTCGTCAGCGCGGTCAGCCGCAAGCACCGCATCGAGAAGTCGGCACCCGTCTACGGCTCGGACCACGTCGCGACCGCATCGTTCGACTGACGGTGACCACACCGAGGATCGAAGCCGTCGTCTTCGATTTCGGCGGCGTGCTGATCACGACGATCAACAATCAGGTCGGCGACGTGGCCGCCGCGCACGGCGTCCCGCTGGCGACGATGCACGCCGTCCTGCTCGGGCCCCGAGCGAGCGGCGCCGAGCATCCGTGGCACCGCGCCGAGCGCGGCGAGCTCGCGGTCGGCGACATCCAGTCCGAGCTCGGCCCCTGGGCCGATGCCGCCGGCGTGGAACTACGCGGCGACGAGATCGAGCAGCTGATGCGGCCGGGCGCGTACACCGTGGTCGACGCGATGCTCGACCGGGTCGCATCGCTGCGGGCCGAGGGGTTGCGCACCGCGCTGTTGACGAACACGTTCGCCGAGTTCCGCCCGACGATGGAGCGCGACATCGACTTCGCGCTGTTCGACGCCGTCATCGAGTCGTTCGCTGTCGGCGCGCGCAAACCGGAGCCGCCGATCTACGTGGCGACCGCCGAGCGACTCGGCATCGACCACCGCTCGATCGTGTACCTCGACGACTTCGATCAGAATCTCGAACCGGCGGCCGCGCTCGGGTGGACGACCATTCTCGTCGGCGATCACCGCGCCGCGATCGACGAACTCGATGCTGTGCTCGGGGGCTCCCGCTACGCCGAGAAGTGATCGCGTGATCAATAATGGTCACATGACCGCAACCGAGGACCCCACACTCGACACCGGGGCGCGCTCTCCGGGCCTCAGCTACCAGGACCTGCTCGACGCCGACACCCATCCGGTGCCCGACGTGCTCCGACTCGAGTCGGCCAAGTACTTCGGCAGCGACGACGTGCCCATCGAGCGCTACACGTCTCGCGAGTGGCACCGCCGCGAAGTCGACCAGCTGTGGTCGAAGGTGTGGCAGTTCGCCTGCCGCGAAGAACACATCCCCGAAGCGGGCGACTACATCGTCTACGACATCGCCGAGTTGTCGTTCCTCGTCGTTCGCCAGGACGACGGCACGATCAAGGCCTACCCGAATGCGTGCCTGCACCGCGGCCGTCTGCTCAAGGAGTACGACGGGCACTGTTCGGAGATCCGCTGTGCGTTCCACGGGTTCGCCTGGAAACTCGACGGCGAGTTGCAGGACATCCCGGCCGCCTGGGACTTCCCGCACGTCGACCAACGGCCTGACGACTTCACGCTCCCCGAGGCGAGCGTCGACACATGGGCCGGGTTCGTGTTCATCAACCCGGACCCCGACGCCGCACCACTCGCCGATCACCTCGGCGACACCATGGAACAGTTCGAGGTGTGGAACCTCGAAGACCGGTTCGTCGAGGGCCACGTCTCGCGCGTGATCAACGCGAACTGGAAGATCGCCCAGGAGGCGTTCTGCGAGGCGTACCACGTGAACGCCACCCATCCCCAGATCCTCACCTACCTCGGCGACGTCAACAGCCAGGTCGACGTGTTCGAGAACTGCGCCCGTGTGA
The DNA here is from genome assembly GCA_963695475.1 of Ilumatobacteraceae bacterium. GTDB lineage: Bacteria > Actinomycetota > Acidimicrobiia > Acidimicrobiales > Ilumatobacteraceae > Ilumatobacter_A. The sequence continues at coordinate 271,482 of CAVOHA010000024.1, read as the reverse complement.
TCACCCCCGGCGGCACGCCGAGCCCATTGCTCGGCGACGCCGACCTGACCGAGAACGACATGGCGCGCGGCATGCTCGACGTGCGCGTCGACCACGAGTCGCCGGTCACCATCGAGGAGGGCCAGACGGCTCGTGCGGTGCTGGCACAGATGGCCAGGGAGCGGTGGCGTCCGATCGCGGGCGACGACGTCGACCAGATGAGCGACTCCGAGATGATGGACTCGATCGACTACACGGTCTTCCCGAACTTCCATCCGTGGGGCGCCTTCAACCGCATCGTCTACCGGTTCCGACCGAACGGCGACGACCATCGCTCGGCGATCATGGAGTGCTTCCTGCTGTCGCCGTTCAAGGGCGAGCGGCCGCCGCCGGCCCAGGAGACCAGGCTGGGCGCGGACGAGCCGTGGACGAACGCTCCCGAGCTCGGGATGCTGGCCAAGGTGTTCGAACAGGACGTGTTCAACATGGCCAAGGTGCAAAAGGGCCTCGAGACCACCCGCAAGCCGGGGGCGACCTTCTCCAACTATCAGGAGTCCAAGATCCGATGGCTGCACACGCTGCTCGGCGAGTGGGTCAACGACGACGTCCCGGTCACCGTCGGGACCGGCGCGAAAGCGAGGACATCGTGAACGGCATCGTCCACCCCTTCACGGGTGCCCTGCACGAGCAGGACGGCAACGGCAACATCCGGGTCACGCTCGATGGCAAGGAAGGCATCTTCGGGACCGACGGACACTGGATCTCGGGCGAGCTACGGGAATGCGATCCGCAGCTGTGCGGCTGGGTCGGCGGACCACTCGTCGCCAACCATCGCGTCGGCACCACGAGCGGCCCCGCCGACTGAATGTTCGTCGGTGCCAGGCACCGACGAACATCAACTCAGGACCACTCGTCCCAACGGACGAAGTCCTCGGCCGGTGGGCGCTTGGCCGGCTTGAAGTCGGTGCCGATCGTGTACGCCACGGGGAACAGCCCGGCCTGGCTGTACGTGTCGTAGGGGATGCCGAGCATCTCCGACACCTCCCGCTCGTTCTGCAGGTGCAGCGACGTCCATGCCGAGCCGAGCCCACGCTCGCGCAACGCGAGCATGAAGCTCCACACCGCCGGGAGGATGCCGCCCCAACGCGACGCCTGCCGCCAGGACGGGATGCCCTCCCCCATCCGATCGGCGAGCAGCGGGATCACGTGAATCGGCACCTCGTGGAGGTGCTTCGCCAGATGCCGAGCCGACTGGTTGACCCGATCGGCCTGCGAGCCCGGTTCGGGTTCGGGCGCGCCGGCGTACGCCGCCTCGAAGTTCGTGCGGTAGATGTCCGCGATCGCCTTGCGCTTGTCGGCGTCTTCGATGATCATCCACCGCCAGCGTTGCGAGTTGGATCCGGTGGGAGACTGGTGCGCGATGTCGATGCAGTCGAGCAGCACGTCCCGCGGCACCGGCCGCGTGAGATCGAGTCGCTTGCGGACGCTGCGGGTGGTGGTGAGCACCTCGTCGGCGCTGAGCCCGAGCGTGGCGTGCGGGGCGCGTTCGATCACGCTTCGGCGTCCTTCTTGGCCTGGGCTTCCATCCACGCCTGCGTGGCCTTGCCCATCTTGGCCCCGTCGTAGCCGATCCGCTGTGTCGGCTCGACCTCGAGGATGACCCGCCGCGGCGAGTCGAGGAACTTCGTGAACAGCGCGGCCGCCTCCTCGTCGTCGTAGCGAATGGCAGCGGACAGCGCCGGGTAGAACCAGTCCTTCGTCGCCTGGTCGTCGTGGATGGTGCAGGTGCCCTTGTAGGTGACCGTCTTGTTGCGGGCCATTCTCGACCCCGTCGAGGTCACCACGATGCACACCCGCGGGTCACGTCTCACGGCGCTGATGCGCGCGCGCTGGCTCGATGCGGTCAGCCAGAACTTCCCGTCGCGGAAGATGTACGACATGATCACGCCGACGGGCCATCCCTCCTTGTTCGACCAGATGAAGGTGCACTCGTTCTGCGCCTCGAGCATCTCGGCTTCATCGTCGTCATCGAGGCCATAGACCGTGACGTCTTCGTAGTTGTCGACTGGTTCACTCATGTTCCGCACGGTACGACGGGCGGATCGATGCCGACGATGCGGACCGCCGATCGACCGATGCCGACGCCCGACATCTCGGCGTGCTTGACTCCGGAGATGGCTGTGACCGACCCGAGCACGATCGACGACATCCCGACGCCGGCCCTCGTCATCGAACGCTCCGTATTCGAGGCGAACCTCGCGGCCATGGACGCAGTGCGACCCGGTACCGAGTTGCGACCCCACGTGAAGGCGTTCAAGTCGACGGCGCTGGCGGCTCGCCTCGCCGCCGACGGCCACACGGGATTCTGCTGCGCAACGCCGCGCGAGGTCGAGGGCCTCGTCCACGCCGGACTGGGACACGATGTGCTGCTCGCGAACGAGTCGCTCGACGTCGCCCGGCTCGGCGCGCTTGCAGCACGCGACGACCTGAAGGCGAACATCACCGTCGCCATCGACTCCGACGCCACGCTCGACGCAGCGATCGAAGGCGGCATCCGATCGGTGCTCGTCGACGTGGAGGTCGGGCTGCCGCGTTGCGGATGCGACCCGGCCGAAGCCGGACGGCTCGCCGACCGGGCTCGGGCGGCCGGGATCGACGTCCGCGGCGTGATGGGCTACGAGGGGCATCTGATGATGGTGACCGACCGGTCCGAGCGCGTCGAGCGCGTGGAGGCATCGATGTCGCTGCTGCTCGCTGCGGCCGGCGATGTCGGTGGCGAGATCGTCTCCGGCGGCGGCACCGGCACGTTCGACACCAACACGTGGTGCACCGAGATCCAGGCCGGGAGCTACACGCTGCTCGACACGGACTATGCCAAGCTCGACCTGCCGTTCGACATCGCACTGAACGTGCTCGGCACGGTCATCTCCGTGAACTCGAAGGGCTGGATGATCGCCGATACCGGACTCAAGTCGATGGGCATGGACCACGGCAACCCCACGTGGGAGGGCGGCGACCTGTTCTTCCTCTCCGACGAACACGCGACGCTGCTCCCGCCCGCCGTGAGCGACTGGTCCGTCGGCGATCGGGTCCGGCTGCTCCCGGCGCACGTCGATCCAACGATCGCAAAACACGAGCATCTCTGGCTCGTCGACGGCGACGACGTCGTCGACCGGTGGGACGTCGACCTGCGCCACTGGTGACGCTTTACCCGGCCGGAACAGCGCCCGGCCGACTCAGGCGGCGGTGAACCGGATCGGCAGCTCGACCATCGGGAACAGCATGAAGCTCGGTTCGTGGACCGGGCCGTCGAAGGGCCGGGCCAGCTCGATGTTCGCCGTGCGCTCCAGCCAGATCGTGAACGCGGACACCAACTCCTGGCGAGCGAGCGCTGCGCCGACGCAGAAGTGTGGCCCGACACCGAACGCCAGGTGCTGGTGATCGCCGCGCCGGTCGAGATGCCGATCGAGGTCGAACTCGTCGGCGTGGTCGAACACCTCGCTGTCGCGATTCGCGGCCTGGTAGCGGGCCATCACCATCGCGCCCTCGGGGATCACGACCCCGTTGAGCTCGACGTCCTGCGTCGCCCGGCGCACCAGCCCGGCGACCGGGCTCTCGAACCGCAGCACCTCCTCGACGAACGCCGGCACGAGCGAGCGGTCGGCGCGCACACGCTCCTGCACGTCGGGCCGACGCGTCAGTAGCCACATCCCGTGGTTCAGCGCGCTGGTCGTGGTCTCGAACCCGCCCGTCACGAGTTGGTGCATGAGGTTCTGCAGCTCGGCGACGGTCAGCGCCGCCGCGCCGTCTTCCCCGACGTGGGCGTGAACCAGCGTCGAGATCAGGTCGTCCTGCGGGTCCTCACGGCGGCGTTCGAACTCAGCGGCGAGGTGATGTTGCGCTTCGAGTTCGGTCTCGACCGCTTCGAGCATCTGCTCCTCGGTCAGCGGACGCATCGCCATCGCGAGCATCGCGCTCGCCCAGCGGTTGAAGCGATGGATGTCGCTGCGATCGAGGCCGAGTTCCTCAGCGATGATCGTGCCGGGGAGCGGCATCGCGAAGTCCATGTGGAACTCGCACTCCCCCGCCTCGACCAGCCCGTCGATCAACTGATTGCACACGTCGTCGATGTGCGGGGTCATCTCCCGGATCCGCTTGGGGAGAAACGCCTTGGCGACCAGGCGTCGGTACGCGGTGTGCTCCGGCGGGTCGGTCCGCTGCAGGGTCTCGACGTGTCCCCAGCCTCGTTCGCGCAGGATCTCCTGGTAGCGCCGCGACATGTCGGCCTTGGCTCGGCTGCCCTTGCCGCTCCGACCGCTGCTCGAGAACAGTTCGGGGTGGGTCAGCACGAAGCGGACGTCGTCGTACTTGGTGACCATCACCGCGCCGAGCTCGGGCATCGGGAACACGGGACAGCGCGCATGGAGTTCCGCGTAGAAGTTCCAGGGCGAGTCCTGCACCGCCGGATCGAGGATCGTGTGGTCGACGGGGCACGGCAGTTCGGCCAGTCGTTCGTCGAGCGCGGGATGAGCGGCCATGGTCTCCAGCTTCCCAGGCGGACCCGGTTCGGAACGTGTCGTGACGCCCGCCCCTGTCCGTTTGCGTGTGGTTTTCCGTCCCTCACCGGGCGAGAAATCACACGCAAACGAGGGAGTACGGTGGCGTGGATGACGACGTCACGGTTGCTGTCGCTCGCGGCGGGGGTGTGTCCAGAGACCGGTCCGGCCGACTTCGTCGCGGCGTGTGCGGCGGCGGGCTGGTCGGCGTGCGGCATCTGGTTCGATGCCGACACCTGGACCGACGCGGTGGCGTCCGAGGTGCGGCGACGGCTGGACGACACCGGGCTGGTCGCGCTCGACATGGAACCCGTCTTCGTCACCCCGGACGGCGATCACGGCGACCGGATGATCGACGCTGCCGCTGCGGTGGGCGCGCGCAATCTGCTCGTCGTGTCACGCGGCGTCGACGACGACCGCTTCGCCGAACGGTTCGGCGAACTCTGCGACCTCGCCGCCCCGCACGGCATCGGGTGCTCGATCGAGTTCCTTGCGTTCATGTCGGTGGCGAGCCTCGCTCAGTCGATCGCCATCCTCGACCGGGTCGACCGATCGAACGCCGGCGTTCTGATCGACGGCCTGCACCTCGCCCGGACCGGCGGTACGCCCGCCGATGTGGCCGCGGTGGCACCGGAGCGACTCGCCTACGCGCAGCTGTGCGACGCCCCGGCCGACACCCCCGAGAACGCCTACGCCGATGCGCTCGACGGCCGCTCGACCCTCGGCGACGGCGGGCTGCCGATCAGCGCCCTGGTCGATGCGCTCCCGCCGCACACCGCACTCTCGATGGAGATCCGGTCCGCGGCGTTGCGGACGTCGTTCCCCGACCCGGTGGACCGCTCCCGACACGTTCTCGACACGACGAATGCCTGGTTCGCCGACCAGTACGGCGACCGATCCGAGCGTGGCGTCAGCGACGGATCGTCCAGCGGATCGGGAGCGTGGTGAGCCCCCGGAGAATGAACGGCTCGTTGACCGCGACGTCACCGACCAGCTCGACGGTGTCGAAACGTTCGACGATCCACCGCAGCGCAACCTGACCTTCTCGCCGGGCGAGCGCCGCACCGATGCAGTGGTGCACCCCCCAGCCGAATGCGAGGTGCGGTCGGCTCCCCGGGCCGAATCGATCGAGGCGCAGCTCATCAGGATCGTCGAAGACCTCCGGGTCGCGATTGGCCGACGCGAACAACGCCTGAACCCGCGAGCCCGGCGGCAATGACTCGCCGCACGCCACGGCGGTGTTTGGATTGCTCCGGAACAGCCCCTGCACCGGAGAATCGAAGCGGAGGAACTCCTCGACGGCGGCCGGGATCAGCGAGGGGTCGTCCCGAAGCGCCGCTGCGAGATGGGGACGTTGGATCAGCCGGTACAGCATCAACGAGATCAGGCTTGCAGTCGTTTCGTGTCCGGCGACGAGCAGCTGCTGACTCAGGCGACGGACCTCATGATGGCTGAGCGTGCCGTCGAGTTCGGCGAGCGTCATCACCGTCAGGACGTCGTCGGGCAGCTCGGCGCCCGACCGATGGAGCGCCGTGCGTTGTTCGACCAGCTCGTCGACCAACGCGAAGATGTGGCGGTTGGCCTCCTCGGCGAGTCGCGGGTCGGCGCCGCCGAGGGTGTTGACGATGTCGTCGGACCACTGGCCGAACTCGTCACGACGCTCAGGTGGGACACCGAGCAGAATTGCGATCACGAACGCCGGGAACGGAAAGGCGAACAGCCGGACGAAGTCGCCCTCGCCATCGGTACCGAAGGCGTCGTTCCACAGTCGGTCACCGACGGCTTCGACCTCGGCGTCGAGGCGGGCGATCGCTGCCGGACGGAACGCGTCCTGCAGCACCCGCCGCTGCCGCCGATGGTCGGGGTCGTCGGTGGTCCCGAGGACCCCGCCCTCCTGCTCGTGGATGCCGACACCGAACCCGTTGCGCCACTCGCCCGGACGCGTCAGGAGGTCGAACACGTCGGCGTGACGACTCGCGACGTGGAACGGCGGATCGTGTGTGGTCTCGGTGTGCAGCGGGCACCCGGCACGAAGCTGCGCGTGCCCACCCGACGGTTCGAGGTCGTTGGCATGCGCGAGGTGCGAGTAGCGCTGCGCGTCGTCGGACGCCATCACGTCACCTCGGGCGTCATGTCAGTACGGCATCGTCCCGCCGTCGACGGGGAACATGCATGCCGTCATGTTCTTCGCCGCGTCGGACGCCATCAGCACCGCAACGGCCGCGACTTCTTCGACCTTGTTCGGGCGTTTGATGGCCGACTCTGCACTGAACGCCTCGATCAGTGCGTCGTAGCTCTCGAGGCCCATGGCGACGGCCGAATCCGGTCCGGTCGCCCGGACGATGTCGGTCTCGATGAGGCCGGGCAGAATCGCGTTGACGGTGATCCCCATCGTGCCGACCTCGTGCGCGGCTGCCTTCACGAGCCCGTTGACCGCATGCTTGGTGGCGGCATAGCCGGGGATGCCCGGCTTGCCGAGCTTTCCTTCGACCGACGACGTGACGATGATCCGACCCGATTCGCGCGGGATCATGTGCTGCAGCGCACGACGCATCCCCCAGAAGACGTGGTTGAGGTTCCAGTCGACTTCGAGGTTCCATTCCTCGTCGGTCATCTGGAACACCGGTGCGGTCATCTGCACGCCGCCCGAGTTGAGACAGCAGATGTCGAGTTGCCCGTACTTCTCGATCGTGAAATCGATCAGGCCTTCGACGGCCTCCTGCTTGGATGCGTCGCCGGCGTAGAACGCCGCGTCGTCGCCGGCGCCCATCTCGTCGAGGCACTGCTGCCCCTTGGCTTCGTCGCGTCCGTTGACGACGACCTTCGCGCCCTCAGCGATGAACGCATCGGCCATCGCCCGGCCGATGCTGCGTGTGCCGCCCGTGATGCAGGCGACCTTTCCGTCGAGCTTTCCCATGATTTCGTCGTTCTCCTTGTTCGCAGTCGTCCTGATGTGGGTTCGGCTCAGTACGGAGCCGTGCCGCCGTCGATCGAGATGAGTGAGCCGGTGATGCCGGCGCCGACATCGGAGGCCAGCAGCGTTGCGACTGCGGCGACGTCCTCGACGTCGTTGAGCTTCTTGATCGCCGACTCGGAGGCGAACATGTCGAGCAGCCCCTGGTAGTCCAGCCCCATCGACTCCGCGGCAGGCGGACCCTCGACCATCATGATGTCGGTCTCGATCGCACCCGGGCACAGCGCGTTGACGGTGATCCCGAGCGTGCCGACCTCGTGCGCGGCCGACTTCACGAGCCCGTTGATCGCGTGTTTCGCGGCCACGTAGATCGAGATACCCGGCTTGCCGACCTTGCCTTCGAGCGAGCTGACGGCCATCACACGGCCCGATTCCTGCGGGATCATGTAGTGGAATGCCCGACGCATGGTCCAGAACGTGTGCCAGAAGTTCCAGACGAGGGAGTCCTGCATCGCCTCGTCGGTGAGTTCTGCAATCGGCGCGTGGCCCGAGGCCCCACCGGCGTTGGCGACGAGGATGTCGATGCGTCCGAAGTGATCGACAGTTCCGTCGACGATCGCCTCGCACGCCTCGCGCTGCTTGACGTCGCCGGCGATGTAGATGGCGTTGTCGCCGGCGTCGAGCTCGGCGAGCGTGCGCTCCGCCTTGCTCGGGTCGCGACCGTTGATCGCGACCTTGGCGCCCTCCTCGAGGAACCCCTTCGCGATGCCGAGTCCGATGCCTCGCGTGCCGCCGGTGATGCAGGCAACGCGCCCGTCGAGTGTGCCCATGAATACCCCTTGCGTCGTCGTGTCGTCGTCGTGTCGACGTGTGTGTCGACGGGACCGTAGCGCGAGCCCAGACGGCGACGAGAGTCGGAACGCGAGCGACCCCCGGACGTCGTCCGGGGGTCGCTCGGTGTTCGGTCATCCGCTCGATGTGAGCGGGTCAACGCTGGTGGATCAGACGCCCCAGAGTGCGGCGAACTGCTCGGCCTGTCCGTCGGGTCCCGGCCAACCGTCGGTCGGGATCAGCGGCTCGGCCACCTCGGGCGAGTTGACGAGGAACGTCGGGAGAATCGCGTTCGCACGCTCCTCCGGGTTCTCCATGCCGACGGCGTGGCGGGCCATCGCGTCCATCATCAACCAGGCCGAGTACTCCTTCGGGTTCGTGGTCCAGAACTGCTGCGTTCCGTCGACGATCTCCTGCAGGATCGCACCGTTGTAGTCGACGCCGACGAGCTTGCGCCCTTCGAGCAGATCGGCCTCGGCGAGTGTCGCCGACATGCCACCGGCGAGACCGTCGAAGGCGAAGTGGATGTAGTCGATGTCGGGATCAGCCTGCAGCGCCGACACCGACGGCACCGGGCGCCTCGCCGGCGAGCAGCTGATCGAGCGTCAGGGCGAGTTCGGTGAACGTGCAGTCCGGGCAGTTGGCGGCGTACGCCGCCTCGGACCCTTCGCGCTCCGAAACGAGCACCGTGAAGTCAGGGATGTTGACCATCATCGTGTTGGCGGTGCCACCGGAGTCGGCGATGATCGCGTTCGCGATCAGTTCGCCGGCGGCCGTCACGGCACGTGGCGTCGCCACACTGCATCGCGAACCCGTCGGGAGAGGGCTCGGCGGCGTCGAAGCAACTCATCGTCGGAATGCCGGCCGCAGTTGGCCTGATCGAGCTGGTCCTGGATGAGTGCCGGCGACGTGCCGGTGATCGCCACGTAGTCGACACCCTGATCGAGTGCCTGCTGGAAGGCAGCGGCAGCATCGGTGTCCCACGAGACGACCTCGAGGTTCCAGCCGAGCAACTCGGCAGCAGCTGGTGAAGCCGACGCCGATCGCAGCACAGGACGGCAGCGAGCACTCGAGCCACGCGACGGTCTTCGTCTTCGGGCACGGAGTCGAGCGGAATCGTCGGGCCGATGTCGGTCGGTGGCGACGAGGTTCGCGTCGACCACGGCTTGCGCTGCGGCAAGACCGTCACCTCCCGGCGGGGCCTCGCTTCGGCGGCTTCGCTGTCGGCGGGCGCTTCGGCTCCCGGCAGGAGCCTCGGTCGTCGACGTGTCGTCGCCCGAGTCGTCGTCGCTGCCGCATGCGGCGACAACGAGGGCCAACGCCAGCGGCGCGGCCAACATTCGTGTACGTGGTCTTCATGGTTTCCCCCTGTGTGGTGTGTGTGCTTCGTCGCAAGCTAATTGATCGAGTAATATATTCTCGTCATCGAAGGCAGACCGGCATGGGTGTCGGTCGCCGCTGGGGGAATCAGTGTCCAACTTGCTGGTCGTGCGCGACCTCACCAAATCGTTTCCGGGGCAAGTCGCGCTCGACAACTTCGACATCGAGATCGGCGTCGGGCGCACGCATGCGCTCGTCGGCCAGAACGGCTCCGGCAAGTCGACCTTCATCAAGATCCTCGCGGGTTTCCACCAGCCCGACCCCGGCTCGACCGCGACGCTCGCCGACAAGCACCCTGCACCTCGGCGACGGCGGCGAAGCCGAAGCGGCCGGCGTCCGCTTCGTCCACCAGGACCTCGGACTCGTCGACGCACTGAACTCCGTCGAGAACATCTCGATGGGTGCCGGCTACACGACGGGCCGCTTCGGCCGGATCGACTGGAAGGCCGACCGGCGACGTGCGACGGAGGGCCTCGAGGCGCTCGGCTTCGGCGACGTCAACGTCGACGTCCCCGTCGCCATGCTGGCTCCCTCGCAGAAGACGGCGGTCGCCTTGACCCGTGCGCTCTTCGACTGGGAGGACAACGCGCACCTCCTCGTGCTCGACGAACCCACGGCGTCGTTGCCGGGCGCCGACGTCGAGCGGCTCTTCAGCGCCATCCAGCTCCTTCGTGACCGTGGCGTCGCCATTCTCTACGTCTCGCACCACCTCGACGAAGTCTTCGAGATCGCCGACGACGTGTCGGTGCTCCGCGACGGGAAACGGGTCACGACGCTGCCGACCGAGACGCTCGATCACTCACGCCTGATCGAGCTGATGATCGGCCACAAACTCGAACGACTGGCACACCAGTCGACCGCGAAGGTCGGGGAGTCGCCGGCGCTCGTCGTCGAGTCGATCAGCGGCGGCACGATCACCAACCTCGATCTCACGGTCCGACCCGGCGAAGTCGTCGGCGTCGCAGGGATCACCGGGTCGGGCCGCGAGATGGTGGCGCCCTTCATCACCGGTCAGACACCGAGCGAGGCGGGCAACGTCATCGTGTGCGGCACCGCGCTGCCGAACTACGACCCGCATGCGGCGATCGCCGCCGGGCTGGCCTTCGTACCCGCCGACCGAGCGACCCAGGGCATCATCCCGCTCGAGTCGGTGAGCAACAACCTCACACTCGCCGACATCGAACGCAACTGGCGCGGCGGCCGGCTCCGCCACGCCGCAGAGCGAGCCGAGACCGGTGTGTGGATCGACCGTCTCCAGATCAAGACCGCAGGGACCGAGATCCCGATCGGCGCATTGAGCGGCGGGAACCAGCAGAAGGTGCTGTTCGGCCGCTCGCTCCGTCTGACGCCCAGGGTCCTCGTGCTCGACGAACCGACGAGCGGCATCGACGTGAAGGCCAAAGAGCAGATCCTGCAACTGATCGACGAGGCCGCCAGCAGCGGAGCCGCCGTCCTCGTCGTCTCGACCGACACCGACGAACTCGTCCAAGCCGCGCACCGCATCGTGATCATGGTCGGCGGCACGATCGTCGCCGAACTCAGCGGCGCCGAGATGACCACCGAGAACGTCGAGCACGCACAACTCCAATCCACGAAAGCGACCTCAGCATGACGATGACCGACACCAGTGCGTCCGACGACGCGACGGCGGGCCAGGCGAACCACGACGAGGAGGAGGTCAGCGCAACGACGTCGTGGGTGCACCGAATCGGACTCGACAAGTACAGCGGCCTGTATCTCCTCGCCGCCTTCTTCATCTTCTTCGGGATCACGGAGAGCAACTTCCTGATCTGGAACGGGAGCATCGAGTTCGTGCTCACCCAGGAGGTGATCGTGGTGCTGCTCGCGTTCGCCTTCCTCGTCCCGCTCACCACCGGCACGTTCGATCTCTCGATCGGCGCCACCATGGCCCTGAGCCTGGTGATCGTCAACAAGATGGCGCTCGAAACCGATCTCCCCGACGGCGTCGGGGCGCTGGTCGGCATGGGCGCCTGCCTCGCGATCGGCGCGATCAACGGGTTCATCGTCGTCAAGCTGAAGGTCAACAGCTTCATCGCGACGCTCGGCATGAGTCAGGTGATCGCCGCACTGATCCGCCGGATCCACGACGGTGGCAACATCACCAGCGCGTTCGGCGACAGCTACATCAACTTCGGCAAGGGCAGCCTCTTCTCGTTCAAGTGGCCGTGGTCCGAGACGATCATCGAGCTGCCGTACTACTTCTTCTTCGGCCTGGTCGTCGCCGTCGGCATCTGGTACGTCCTCGAGCACACACCCGTCGGTCGCAAGATGTTCGCCACCGGCGGCAACCCCGAGGCGGCGCGGCTCTCGGGCGTCAAGACCGACAAGCTGGCGTGGGGCTCGTTGATCGCGTCCGCCGGGATCGCCGGGTTCGCCGGGCTGATCTACTCGTGGAAGTTCGGGACCTACACCTCGTCGGTCGGCCCGCCGCTGCTCTTCACCGCCGTCGGCGCCGTGTTCTTCGGTGCGAGCCAGCTGAAGGGTCGGCCCAACGTCTGGGGCACGGTCATCGCCGTCTACGTGCTGGCATTCGGCATCAAGGGCATCGGCCTGCGCTACCCGCGTGAGATCGACTGGATTCAGCCGATGTTCGAGGGCCTCGTGCTGATCATCGCCGTCGCCGTGGCCAGCCGTCAGGCGATCGTCAAGGTCAACCGACGAAAGCCGACGAGCTCCGACGACGAGACGTCGAGGGCCATCGAGCACGAGGTGCAACCCTCGCCGCTGTCGAGCTTCAGCAACGATCACGAGCACCCGGAAACACACAACTGACCGGCGCGCGGCCGTCGCGCCGTTCACCGATCGTCATGTCCCATCGCTGCACTCACCGCCGGTCGGCAACGTCCGGTGGGAGTTCGCAAACGACCGTTCGGTAAGTTCGGCTCGCTCGCACCCACACGAATACAGGAGACAACCATGGACCTCGGACTCGCCGGCAAGAAGGCACTCATCACCGGAGCAACGAAGGGGATCGGTCGCACCGTCGCCGAAACACTGCTCGCCGAGGGCGCCTCGGTCGCCATCTGCGCGCGTAACGCCGAAGGCGTCGAGCAGGCGGTCGAGGAGATGTCGTCACTCGGCACGGTCGTGGGTGCTGCCGTCGACGCCGCCGACGGCGAGGCCGTCGCCGCGTGGGTCACGTCGTCCGCCGAGCAGCTCGGCGGCATCGACATCTACATCCACAACACCTCCGGCAAGGGCGCCAAGACCCCCGAGGGCTGGATGGACAACTTCAACATCGACATGATGTCGCTCGTCCTCGGCGTGGGCGCCGCAGAAGAAGCGCTCGCCGACGGCGGCGGCTCGGTCATCAGCATCGGCACCACAGCGACGGCCGAGCACTTCGCTTCGGGGTCGAACAGCTACAGCGCGTTCAAGTCGGCGGTCACCAACTGGACCCTCGGCCAGGCACAGGTGCTCGGCAAGAAGGGCATCCGCTGCAACGTCGTGTCACCCGGTCCGATCTTCGTCGAGGGTGGCGACTGGAACATGATCAAGGACCACATGGGCGACTTCTACGAGGCGACCCAGAAGACGCATCCCGGTGGCGAACTCGGCACGACACAGGACGTCGCCAACGTCGTGGCGTTCCTCGCCAGCGATGCCGCCAAGCACGTCAACGGTGTCAACGTGACCGTCGACGGTGGCTTCCTCAAGCGCGTCGACTTCTGATCGACGATCGGGACACGCGATGAGCGACCACGCGCCAGGCAGCCGGATCGACGTCACCCTCGTCGCCGGCGGGATGTACCACGACATCGACTACGCCCGCCTCGAACTGCTCAAGCTGCTCGGTGAGCACGAGGAGTTCCGGGTCCGGGTGCAACCCGACTACGAAGACACCGACGCGATCACAGCGGGGTCGATCCTCGTCAGCTACACGTGCAACATCCGGCCGTCCGAGGCGGCCCAGCAGGCGATCAGGAGTTGGGTCGAAGGTGGCGGTCGATGGATCGCTCTGCACGGCACGAACTCGGCGCTCGACATCGGCACGCCGAACGGGGTCGACGCACCGCGGGTCTTCCCGCTGTGGGCCGACACGCTCGGCTCGCAGTTCGTGGCGCATCCGCCGATCCAGCCGTACCTCGTCGAGCTGTCGAACGCCGACCACTGGCTCGTGTCCGGGATCGAACCGTTCGAGACCGACGACGAGCTGTACGTCTGCGAACACGCCGACATCGACGCGCTCGAACCGTTGCTCCACACCAAGTGGCAGGGCGATGCCCGCGGCTTCGTCGAACACGACTGGACCGACGGCCCGGAGCAACACCTCGTGATGTACCTGCGACCGTTGGGTGCGGGCTCCGTGCTCTACAACACCCTGGGTCATTGCCGCGGCCACTACGACATGGTCCCGGCGATGGACTACTACCCGCAGATCGAGCGGGGCTCGTGGGAGCACCCGGCGTACTACGAGTTGCTTCGCCGTTCGCTCCGCTGGGCGCGCGGCGCCGAGGGCTGAGGCGACCGGCCGTTCGGGCGCAACGGCGCCGCTCGATACAGTCGGGCTCCGCCATGACCTCCACCGATCACACTGCGTCGAGCCGCATCGGTCGCCCACCCAAGGTCGATCGCCACGGCACGCCGACCCGCGAACGCCTGCTCAACGCCGCGGCCGACGCGTGCGTCGAGTCGGGGTACGAGGGCGCAACGCTGTCCGACATCGCGCGTCGCGCCGACGTCTCGACGCCGGCGATCTACAGCCACTTCGACGGCAAGGCCGACCTGCTCGTCGAGGCGTGCCAGCGTGAGCTCAACACGATCAGCAGCGGGCGGTTGCGCGAGGTCGACGGATTGCGCGAGCTGGCCCAAGCGTGGATCCAACCGGACTTCGCGCGATCCCGGATCATGGTCGCCGAAATCCACTGTGCGGCGATCCGTCAACCCGAAGTCGCGGCACTCCTCGGCGACTGGCAGCAGGTCACAGCGAACATGCTCGAGAACCTCGCCGGGCTCACGACCGCCGAAGCGAAGCAGTTCTTCCTCCTCCTGATCGGCCTCGCCCACGTCGACCAGGTGCACGGCATCGACGTCGGAGCGAACGACACCAGGCATGAGCTCTCGGCGGTCCTCGAAGGCTGGCTCGGCGAGCGGTATCTCGACCGCTGACTCGACTCCGACCGCCGGTCCGAACCGGTCGGACGAGCGCTCCCTTCGCTGGGAGAGCAGCCCGGGGCGACTGCTACTGTCCGTTCCCGAACGACCATTCAGATAGTGCGCGCCGGCGTCGGCTCGCCCCCGGAGGGAGCTCCATGACCACCATCGTTGCCGTCGCCGACGGCATCTTCGACATTCGCGACGGCAAGCCCGTACTGCTCGGAACGCGTTGCACCAACTGCGACAACCACATGTTCCCGCGCCAGACCGGGTGCCCGCGCTGCCTGTTCAACGAGCAAGAGGACGTCGAGCTGGCGACCCGCGGCACCCTGTGGACGTGGACCGTGCAGGCGTTCGCGCCGAAGGCCCCGCCCTACCTCGGCCCGGTCGGCGAGGATTTCGAGCCGTACGGAGTGGGCTACGTCGAACTGCCGGGCCAACTGCGCGTCGAGGGTCGACTCACGATCTCCGACCCCGAGCAGCTGAAGATCGGCATGGAGATGGAGTTGGTGCTCGATCCGCTGAGCCTCGACGAGGACGGCAACCAGGTCGTCACCTATGCATTCGCCCCAGTTGAGAACGGAGACCAGTCATGAGCGATGTCGCGATCGTCGGAATCGGGATGCACGAGTTCGGACGCCACGACGGCGTGTCGGGCATGGACCAGGGTGTCGTCGCCGTGCGTCGCGCGCTGGCCGACTGCGGCCAGCAGTGGTCCGACATGGAGTTCGCCGTCGGCGGCTCGATGGACGGTGGCGCGGCCGACACGATGGTCAGTCGGATCGGGCTCACCGGCCTGCCCTTCACCAACGTGGTCAACGGGTGTGCGACCGGCGGCACCGCGCTCGCTCAGGCGGTCAACACGATCCAGTCGGGTGCGGGCGACCTGGGCATCGCGATCGGGTTCGACAAGCACGAAAAGGGGGCGTTCCGGATCCGGGGTCCCCGCGGCAAGGACTGGTACGGCGGATCGGGCCTGGCGCTCACCACGCAGTTCTTCGGGATGAAGATCAACCGCTACATGCACCAGTACGGCATCACCCAGCCGACGCTGGCCAAGGTCGGGGCCAAGGCGTTCCGCAACGGCGCGCTCAACCCGATGGCCTGGCGTCGCAAGCCGCTCAGCGAGGAAGAGGTCGCCGAGTCGCTGATGCTGTCGTACCCGCTCACCCAGTACATGTTCTGCTCGCCCGGTGAGGGCGGCGTCGCGATGATCCTGTGTCGCGCCGACAAGGCCAAGCAGTACACGGATCGTCCGATCTACCTGAAAGCCGCGGCCGTGCGGACCCGCAAATTCGGTTCCTTCGAGGTGCTCGCGCCGTCGATCGCGATCGAACACGATCCGGGCCCCACCGCTGCTGCGTCGAAGGCCGCCTTCGAGATGGCCGGGATCGGGCCGGAGGACGTCGACGTCGCGCAGCTCCAGGACACCGAGGCCGGTGCGGAGATCATGCACATGGCCGAGAACGGGTTCTGCGAGCACGGCGAGCAGGAGCAGATGCTCGCCAACGGCGAAACCGAGATCAACGGCCGTCTGCCGGTGAACACCGACGGCGGGTGCCTGGCCAACGGCGAACCGATCGGTGCGTCCGGTCTGCGCCAGGTGTACGAGAACGTGTTGCAGCTGCGCGGCGACGCCGGCGAGCGACAGGTTCCCAACGATCCGAAGGTCGCCTACACCCACGTCTACGGCGCACCCGGCATCTCCGGCGTCACCATCCTCTCCCGCTGACCCCGACCACCAGCGTCAATCGGTGCCAGGCACCGATTGACATGCATTGCTTCACCACAGAAGGACACACATGGAACTCTCGACCGAGGTGCTGATGGACATGCACCGCCGCATGGTGCGGATCCGTCTCTTCGAAGAGGCGGCGGGGCAACTGGCCGAAGCGGCCAAGCTGCCCGGCTTCCTCCACCTCTACGTCGGCCAGGAGGCGGTGGCCTCCGGCGTGTGCACCACGCTCTCCGACGGCGACCAGATCACCTCGACGCACCGCGGCCACGGTCACCTCGTCGCCAAAGGCGGCGAGTTCCGCCCGATGATGGCCGAGCTGATGGCCAAGTCGACCGGCTACAACAAGGGCAAGGGCGGTTCGATGCACATCTCGAACCTCGACGTCGGCATGTTGGGTGCGAACGGCATCGTCGGTGCCGGCGCGCCGATCGCCGTCGGAGCCGGTTTCGGCAACAAGCTCAAGGGCAACGGCAACGTCGCGGCGGCGTTCTTCGGTGACGGCTCGACCAACATCGGTGCGTTCCACGAGGCCGCCAACATGGCCTGTGCGCTGAAACTGCCGGTGCTGTTCATCTGCGAGAACAACGAGTACGGCGAGTTCACCCCGCGCGACAAGACGATGGCGATCACCGACATCGTCGACCGCGCCGCCGGCTACGGCATGCCCGGCGTGATCGTCGACGGGATGGACGTCGTCGCCGTCCACGAAGCCGCCCTCGAAGCAAAAGCCCGCGCGCTGCGCGGGGAGGGCCCGTCGCTGATCGAAGCGAAGACCTACCGCTTCTACAACCACCACGGCGTCCAGAACCTCGGGCTCAAGTACCGCACCGACGACGAGGTCGCCGAGTGGAAAGAGCGCGATCCGATCTTCACCTTCGAGGACCGCATGGTCGAGGCCGGCACCGCCTCGCGCGAGGACTTCGAGAACGTGTGGGCCGAACTGCGCGCCGACATCGCGGATGCGATTCAGTTCGCCGAGGACAGCCCGTCTCCCGACCCCGACCAGATCCTGGTCGACGTGTACACCCTCAGCGCCGAAGGAGCCGCCTCGTGAGCCGGAAGATCAGCTACGTCCAGGCGTTCAACGAAGCGGTGCGCCAGGAGATGGCCGCCGACGAGACCGTGTTCTGCGCCGGCGAGGACATCGGCGCGTTCGGTGGCGTCTTCCAGAGCTACGCCGGCCTCCAGAAGGAGTTCGGTGAGGAGCGCGTCGTCGACACGCCGATCAGCGAGCAGGCGATCATCGGCCTCGGCGTGGGTGCCGCGGCAACCGGCCTCCGCCCGATCGTCGACATCATGTTCATGGACTTCATCTGCGTGGCGTTCGACCAGATCGTGAACCAGGCAGCGAAGATGAAGTACATGTTCGGTGGCTCCGCGACGGTGCCGCTGACCATCACGACCGGCGGCGGCGGTGGTTTGTCGGCCGCGGCCCAGCACAGCCAGTCGCTCGAGGCGCTGCTCTGCCACATCCCCGGGCTCAAGGTCGTCATGCCGTCGAATCCCTACGACATGAAGGGTCTGATGACGGCCTGCATCCGGGAGAACAACCCGACGATCATGGTGAAGCACAAGCGGCTGCTCGGTATGCAGGGTGAGGTCCCCGAAGAGCCGTACATGATCCCCCTCGGACAGGCCGCGACGCTGCGCGAAGGCAGCGACGTCACGGTCGTCGGCTGGGGCCGGATGGTCAACGAAGCGTTCGACGTGGCCGAGAAGCTCGCCGGGGAGGGCATCGACGTCGAAGTGATCGACCCGCGCACGCTCCAGCCGCTCGACACCGAGACCATCGTCGAGTCGGTCCGCAAGACCAACCGCGTCATCGTCGTCCACGAAGCGGTGCGGTTCGGCGGCCTCGGCGCCGAAGTCGCGGCACAGATCCAAGAAGAGGCCTTCGACTACCTCGATGCGCCGGTCGGACGGCTCGCCGCCCCGTTCTCGCCGGTCCCGTTCAGCCCGGTTCTCGAAGCGCACTACCTCCCATCCGCGAACGACATCGAGCAGGCGATCCGCGACATCGTCGCCCGCCCCGGAGCCTGATCCGATGGCGACCGTTGCGACGTCGACGGGCGCGCCGCCCGCGACCGGTTCGGCAACGGTCGGCATCATCGTCAACCCGCACGCGGGCAAGGACATCCGCCGGCTCGTGTCGGCCGCCGGGCAGACCTCCGACGCCGTGAAGATCAGCATCATGCGGCGGGTGGCCGCGGGGGCGATCGAGCAGGGAGCCCAGCGCATCCTGATGAGTACCGACACGCATCACCTCGCCGAACGCGCCGTCGAGGGTCTCGACGGTCCGATCGAGTTCGTCGAGAGCCCGCAGACCGGGTCACACCTCGACACGGTCGCCGCCGCACGTTCGATGTGGAAGGCCGACGCGGGCGCCGTGGTTGCGCTCGGCGGCGACGGCACCTGCCGAGACGTGGCCACCGGGTGGCCCGACGCGCCCTTGATCGCGATTTCCACCGGCACCAACAACGTGTTCCCGAGCGCCGTCGACGGCACCACGGCAGGGGTGGCGGCGAGCCTCGTCGCTCGCGGCGATGTCGACATCGCGGCGGTCACGACCGCGGCGAAGCGCGTGTCGATGCGCATCGACGACCCCCGCCGCGACACCGTCGTCCACGAGGACGCGCTCGTCGAAGCAGCGCTGGTGGACACCGCATTCGTCGGCGCCCGCGCGGTCTCCGACCCCGCGACGATCCGCTGGGTGGTCGCTTGCATCGCGAGCCCGGCGAGTACCGGCCTCGCCAGCATTGCCGGACGTGTCCACCCGATCGACCGGAACGAACCCGGCGGTGTCCTGCTCCGCCTCGGATCGGGGGGACGACGCGTCCGCGTGCCGCTGTCCCCCGGGACCTTCTCGACGCTCGACGTCGCGTCGGTCGAACCGCTCGCCGAAGGCACGCCGGTCGAGTTGCGCGGCGGCGGGGTCCTCGCGTACGACGGCGAGCGCAACACGCCGGTTTCGGCCGACACGACCGTCACGGTGTCGGTCGAACGGTCCGGCCCGCACATGATCGACGTCGAGCGCACCCTCCACCTGGCGGCACTCGACCACCGTTTCGACGTTCGCGACGCGGACGCTCCCCCACGAAAGGACATTCATGGCGACTGAGTTCCTCATGCCGAAGCTCGGGCTCACGATGGAAGAGGGGACGATCGCCGAATGGCTCGTCGCCGACGGTGAGACCGTCGAGAGCGGCACTCCCGTGTTGCGAATCGAGACCGACAAGACCGAGACCGACGTCGAGGCCGCCTTCTCCGGTCGCTTGCATGTCGAAGGCCAGGTCGGCGACACGGTCGCGTGCGGCGAACGCATCGGATGGTTCCTCGCCGACGGTGAAGAAGCACCGGCGGCCGCCGCCGCTGCGCCACCCGCCGCCGCAGCCTCCGCACCGGCAGCAACTGCGGCCGCTGCCGCGCCGGCACCCGTGGCGACGGCGCACGGTGACGCGGGAGGACGAATCATCGCGTCGCCGATGGCCAAGCGACTCGCCAAGGAGCGCGGCATCGACCTCCGCATGGTCCGTGGCACGGGCCCCGGCGGACGGATCGTCAACGCAGACCTCGAGGGAGTCACCGCAACGCCCGCTCCTGCAGCAGTCGCCGCCGCACCCATGCCGCGTCCCGCGGTTTCCGGCGCCCCTGTTGCGGCGACCGCGGCCGCCCGTCAACTCGCCGATCTGCTCGGGATCGAACTCGCGGCCGTCGCACCAGATCCGACCGATGGGCGCGTCACCCGCGACGGCGTCGCCCAGTACGTGCGGGCCCTGATCGGCACATCGCCCGGTACCGGCGCACCACCGGCACCCGTCGCAGCAGCCGAGACCCCCGCCTTGCTGCCGGCCATGCAGGAACCGACCTCGGTCACGAAGCTCAGCGGCATGCGCGGCACGATCGCGAAGCGGATGCACGAGTCGCTGACCCAGATGGCGCAGCTCACGTTGTTCATGGACGCCGATCTCGACGCCATCGTTGCGGACCGTGATCGGCGCAAAGCCGTGGGGCGGGCCCCGAGCTACACCGACTACGTCATCGCGGCCGCCGCACGTGCGCTCGGACAGCATCCGCACGTCAACTCCCAGATCACCGACGACGGCGTCGCGCTGCTTCCCGAGGTCCACGTCGGGATGGCCGTGGCGCTCGACGGTGGACTGATCGTGCCGGTCATCCGCGACACCGCCGGTCGCGACCTTG
The DNA here is from genome assembly GCA_963695475.1 of Ilumatobacteraceae bacterium. Taxonomy (GTDB): domain Bacteria; phylum Actinomycetota; class Acidimicrobiia; order Acidimicrobiales; family Ilumatobacteraceae; genus Ilumatobacter_A. The sequence goes on along the minus strand of CAVOHA010000024.1, from coordinate 250,766 downwards.
CGTCACTGGGAACGGAGACCTCGCGGCTCGCCGAGGCTGCCCGCACGGGTGCGCTGGATCTTCCCGACCTCGAAGGAGGCACCTTCTCGGTGAGCACGCTCGGGATGTTCGGCGTCGACGGCTTCACCCCCGTCATCAACCCGCCGAACACCGCCATCCTCGGTGTCGGCCGACTGCGTGACGACCTCGTCCTCGGCGACGACGGCAACGTCACCACGACGAAACGGCTGACGCTGAGTCTCACCTGGGACCACCGGGCATTCGACGGCGCACCAGCTGCCGAATTCTGCAAGGCGATCGTCGGTCTCCTCGGCGATCCTGCTGCGCTCGACGCTCCGGCCGCATGACCACCCGATCGGAGCGCGAGCAGTGATCAACTATCAGGATCTCTTCCATGTCGGGATCCGCGTGCCCGACCTGGACGCAGCGATGGACGAACTCGGCGAGAGCATGGGTGTCACGTGGGCCACACCGCGAGAGAACCCCGCGCAGGCATTGTGGTCACCCGAACACGGGCTCCAGGAAATCCCGCTGAAGTTCACGTATTCGGCCGAGGGCCCGCAACACATCGAGCTGCTCGAGGGACCGCCCGACACCTTCTGGGACGGGCGTGGGTGCACCGGCGCCCACCACGTCGGCGTCTGGGCCGACGACGTCACCGCCGAGACCGAGGCGCTGGTCGCACGCGGCTGGTCGTTGATCGGGGCCCAACAGGACCCCGCCGGGGGACAGGGCCACGGCGTCTTCACGTATCTCCAGCCACCGACGGGTCTGATCGTCGAACTCGTCGACCGCGTCGTGCTCCCCCACTTCGAGCAGTGGTGGGCCGGCGGCGCCTGACGTCACCCCCGTCCACGCGACCGCTCGATTCGTGTGACCGAATCCGACGCTCGGCGTCGGATTCGGTCACACAAACGCCTGGTGGGAGGGGGTGCGTCAGGCCAGGCGTTGGAGTTTGCCCTCGATGAACGTCGGGGTGAGCTCGAAGCTGGCCCAGCGACGACCGCCGTCGAGCGCCGCCTGGATGCCGGCGAGGAACGTCGCCGCGTCATCGCCGAGATAGTGGTGCGCCGCCGCGCCGATGTCCGCCTCGAGATCGAAGTCGACCTCGCGGACCGGACCCTCCAGGGTGACATAGCGCGCCACCGGCAACGGCTGTTCGTGAACGCACAGGCTCGCCCGCCCGGTCGCCCGCAACGCGCTCGTCTTCGCGGATGTGGTCGGGCTCTGGAACCGGGCGACGCCGTCGACCCAGCGGAACCAGATCGGCGTCCCCATGGCGCGCCCGGACGCCAACGCCACGCTCAACACCGCGTCCAGTGGCTCGGCCAGAAACGCGTCGATCTCGGCAGAGGTCAGGGCCGCCATGCCGTCGATCCCAGCGTCAACGGTTCCCGCCGTTGACCAGCAGCGTCTGGCCGGTCACCCACGACGACGCCTCCGACGCGAGGAACACGACGGCGTTCGCCACGTCCTCGGGGGTGCCGAGGCGTCCGAGCGGGATCCCGAGCTTCTTGCCGAGCTGCGGGATGTCGTCCTCGGATGCACCGAAGAACTCCATGAACACCTCGGTCGGCACCGGGCCGGGCGCAACGCCGTTGACGCGGATCCCGCGGGGAGCGAGCTCGGTCGACAGTGTCCGGGTGAGGCTGTCGACACCTGCCTTCGCAACCGCGTAGGGCCCGTTGTTCGGCGATGGCTTGAGCGCGGCACCCGACGAGATGTTGATGATCGAGCCGCCCTCCTCCAGTACCCGTGCCGCGGCTCTCGCGCCGGTGAACACCGCTCGGAGATTGAGGTCCATCTGGTAGTCCCACTGCCGATCCGGCATGTCGGCCAGGTGCCGCGGGGTTCGATCGTCGGCGCCGCCGGCATTGCTCACCCAGAGGGTGACCTTGCCCATCTCCTGCTTGCTGCGATCGGCGAGCTGGTCGACGAAGTCGCCATCGGTGATGTCGCCGGGGATCGCCAACGCGCGGCGACCGAGCGCTCGGACCTTCTCGGCGACCGCTTCGATCTCGTTCTCGCGTCGTGCGGTCAGCACGACATCGCACCCCGCTTCGGCGAGCCCGATCGCAATCCCTTCGCCGATGCCGCGCCCGGCGCCGGTGACGACGGCGACACCGCCGTCGAGCGCAAACCGTTCCAGAATGCTCATCACGGCACCGCCACGATCGTCACGGCGCCGGTCGATCCGTCGATTTCGATGGTCGCACCGTCCGGTATCCGCTTGGTCGCATCGACCACGGAGACCGCACACGGCAACCCGAGTTCTCGACACATGATCGCGGCGTGGCTCGCAACCGCACCGACGTCGACCACGACCCCCTCGGCGGCGAGGAACAGCGGCACCCACGACGGGTCGGTGGTCGGGGCCACCATGATGTCGCCCGGTCCGATCGCACCCGGGTCGGACGGGTCGAGCACCACGCGGGCGATCCCGGTGACCACACCGGGCGAACCCATCGCACCCTGCAGCACATCGCCGACGCTGACGCCCGCTGCGGCCGCACCCGCTCCTCGCTTCGGCCAGGTCGAGATCGGCGGCACGCCCTCCTCGAGCTTGATGATGTACGGCGGTTCGAGCGTCTGCAGCATGGCGAACGTCGCCTCGCGGTCGCGAATCGTGTCCACCATCGACGCCGGATCGGCCAGGAACGCATCGACCTCGTCGTCGAGCAGCATGAAGACCTGCTGCGGATCGTCGAGCACGCCCTCGGCGACCATCCGCCGGCCGACTTCCATCATCGCGAGCTTGGCCTCGTGGATCAGCCGGATGCAGGCGTTCTTGCCCATCTCGCGGAACCCGTAGAACGTCGCGGCCGATGCGATACCGGCCTGGAGCCCGCCGTGGGCCTCGGGGTCACCCTCGACGATGGCGAGCAGTTCGGCCGTGAGCCGTTCGCGCTCGGCGACCCCGCGGGCGTGTGCCTCCAACGGCGACTTCGCGTCGTCCTGGTGCCGCATCCGTTCGAGCATGCCGAGCGGCATCGACGGCCGCGTCGTCCACGAGTGCGCTCGCAGGTCCCACTCGTTCGGGCCGCGGTGACCGTGCACGGCGATCACCTCGGCCCACTCGGCGAGGAAGGTCGCTGCGTCGGGATCGTCCGACGCCTCGAGTCGAGCGAGGAGCCCATCGACGCCGGCGTCGAACTCGGCCATCAGCGACGGCGAGTTCTTCACGGTGCGCGACAGGTTCCACATGACCACCCCGGCATCGGCCGACTCGATCCCGCCGACCGCCGTCATCACCTTCACCGCATCCGCACCCCGGCCGATGGCCTCGCAGATCGCCTGCACCGCGCCCGGACCGAGTGACGCACCGAGTGCCGCCTGGCAGTACGCGGTCCACGCCTCGTCGAGCGCCGGGCCGGCAAGGTCACGAGCCCGGGCGACCAACTCGGCGTTGGACAGCGTCGTCAGGTCCGGTCGATCGGTCACGGCCTGCATCGCAACTCGCGACGCTTCTTCTTGCGCCGGGAAGCTGGTGGTCGACATCGCCCAGCCCATCGTGTCGGCGAGCTTGGCGCTCTGTGCGTCGTTCTCGTCGTCGGGATGCGGGGTGTACGGCGGCACGCCGGGATGATCGCCGAAGTACGCGAGGTCGATCGCCTCCGGGGTCGCACCCGGCATGCGCACGCCCATGACACGTGGCAGCGAGAGCTGGTTGTAGAAGTACCCGCCCCAGTTTCCGAACACTTCCGGCGGATCGACCGCGAACTCCTCGGGTTCGACCACCCCGAACGCGATGAATCCCTTGGCCACCCCGGGGATGCACCCCTTCGCCCATCCGAGGCTCCATCCGAGCGGGCTGAACGGCTCCGGGCCGACCTCGTCCGCGTTCGCCCGTGTGTAGTACGGGAATCGTGTGCTGATCTCGGTGTCGGTGATCCACGTGTCGATCTGATCGGTCATTACCTCGGCCCCCTTCGCCGCGCGTCGACGGCAGTGGTCCGACGTGCTCTCCCCGCAACCCTGATCGGTTGCGTTCGTGGCACGTGCCGCCGACCAGCGAAACTTACCGGGTCGTCGGTATCGGGCGAGATGCGGAGCGTCGCAACTCGACACCGGAAGCGACCCAGCCACGCTGCAACGAGGGAGTGCCACATGGACGATCAGCTGATCGAGCAAATCCGACAGGACATGGCCTACGAGTTCGCACGAACGGCACCGCCGGCGGGCTTTCCCGCCTTCCACGACATCCCGACCGAGCGACACACCGGCCAGCAGTTCCACGACCTGGAACAGGAGTACCTGTGGCCCAAGACCTGGGTGATCGCCGGGCGCGTCGAGGACGTGGCGAACCCCGGGGACTACATGACCTTCGACGACCTCGGCGTGCCACTCCTGATCGTGCGCGGCACCGATGGTGTGATCCGTTGCTTCTACAACACGTGCCAGCATCGCGGGGCGCCGGTCGTGCGCGACGAGCGGGGTTCGGCGCGCCGCTTGCGCTGCCAGTACCACTCATGGACCTACGAGGTCGACGGTGGCACCCTCGTGTCCGTCCCCGACGAGCGGGACTTCGTCGACCTCGACTGGCAACAGCGTTGCCTCCCGCGAGCGAGCTGCGACACGTTCGGCGGGTTCGTGTTCGTCAACTGCGACCTCGACGCGACGCCGCTCGCCGACTGGATCGGCCCGATGGCCGAGATGCTCGAGCCGTTCCGCGCGGAGAACCTCCGCGAGGTGTATCGCGAGTCGCGCATCGTGCCGTGCAACTGGAAGGTGACCGCCGAGGCATTTCTCGAGGTGTACCACTTCCGCCACATCCACTCCCACGACGGGGTGAGCGTTCTCGACAACCGCGGCGCAGCGATGGGCTTGTACCCGAACGGGCACAGTCGCATGATCACGCCGTACTCCCAGCAGAACCTCGAGCGTTCGGGGCTGTCGAGTTGGGATGACTGGCGGCATCTGGACGCACGCGGCATGCGCACCATCGACGGCGTCCCCGGCATGGTCGACTGCACGAGCACCGCGGTCAGCATCTTCCCGAACGCCATCATCCCGCTCGGACGGATCGGCTTTCCGATCAACATCTTCTGGCCGGTCGACAAGAACACGACCCGCCTCGACTGGATCTACTACGCGCTGCCTCCCGACGGCGAGGATCGGTTCCCCGACGAACTCTCCGCCGAGTGGAAGGCCCGCCGCGCGGTCTACAACCAGATCATGGCCGAGGACGAGATGAACATGGCGCCGATGCAACGCTCGATGGAGTCGCCGGCGCTCACGGGCATCCCGATCAACTATCAGGAGCGGCGAATCTGGCACCTACACGAAGAGATCGACCGAGTCATCGGACCCGAGAACATCCCGACCGAGCTCCGGATCGAACCGGTGCTCGACCCCTACGTGCTGCGCTGACCCACGTCAGTCCGTGTGGCGGGCGTTGTTCTCGACGACTCGCTGCGCAACGATCGGCAGCATCTTGACCGCGATCTGCGGCGCCTCGTCGAGGACGTTCGCGAACGATCGACTGTCGATGTGCAGGACCCGAGTGGGCGTCTTCGCCGCCACCGTCGCGTTGCGTGGCCGGTGCGCGAGCAAGCCCATCTCGCCGGCGAAACCGCCCGCATCGATGGTGGCGATCTCGGTGTCGCCGAGCAACACCGACAGCTCGCCGTCGAGCACGATCAACATCTCGCGGGCAATGCTGCCGGCGCGCATGAGGATCTCGCCGGGCTCGAAGGAGAGCTCGGTCACCGCCGACCCGATCACGTCGAGATCGTGATCGTCGACATCGGCGAACAGCGGGACGGCCCGGAGGTAACGGTGATATTCCTTGCTCGACATGGCGACGACGTTACTGCGCTGCGACCGTCACGGTGCTGGCGGAGGGAAGCTCGGCTCTTTCCTTGGCCGCCTTGGCCGCTCGCGCCTCTGCGGCCTTCGCCCGGATCCCGCCGGCGATGCCCTCCGGGTTGAGGATCGCCGTCAGGATCAGCGCCACCCCGCCGATCAGCGTCTCCCACTGCCCGAGGCTCCCCGTGGCCTGCGAGATGCCGTAGAACGCCACACCGGAGGCAGCCGTGATGCCCGAGGTGACGGCCCCGCTCACGCAGGTGATCCCGCCGAGGTACGCGACGGCCAATGCGGTGAGCGACGCGATCGTCCCGAACGAGGCATCCGACACGCTCCCGAATCGATAGGCGATCATGCATCCGGCGAGCCCAGCGATGAACGACGAGACCGCGAACACCTGGATCTTCGTGCGGAACACGCTGATCCCGAGGGCGGCTGCGGCTCGCTCGTTCGAACGCGTCGCGATCATCCGCCGTCCCGATCCGCTCCGCCGGAGGTTCGCCACCGCCAGTGCCACGACGAGCGCGACGGCAACCAAGACGATTCCGAAGATCGGGCGTGACGCCTGATCGCCCAGGATCAGCCCGAGATCCCAGTCGCCCAACTTCGGGTTCGGCACCTGGGCGCCGCCCGTCGACGCGTCGCCCACGTACTTCGGGTTCTTGAACACGAACTCGGTGATCGCCACACCACCGGCCAGCGTGATGATCGCGAGGTTCGTCCCGCGTACGCGTAGGGCCGGGAGGCCGACGAGGACCCCGAACCCCATCGCAACCGTGGCGGCCATCAACGGCGCGAGCGGGAACGGCACACCCCAATCGGTCGCGATCTTCGACAACGCGAAGCCGGCAACGCCCGCGAACGCCATCTGCGCCAACGACGTCTGCCCGCCGAATCCGGTGAGGACGACGAGCGACAGCGCCAGGACCACCGACACCATCGTGGTCATGATCGCACCGCGCCAGAGTGGCCCCAGCACCAGCAGGCCACCGACTGCGAGGACCACCGGGAGCGACACGTTGAACGCGGTCACCTTGGCAGCCGGCACGGCCGGCAGCTTCCACGTGTCGACCGAACCGCGGTCGGGCAACCCCTCGCCCATCACCACCATGGCGATGATGATCACGAGGAACGGCAGTCCTTCGCGAGCGCCGTACTGGGGGAACCAACTGAAGTCGACCTGCATCTTCGTGAACGACGACTGCACGAGGCCGATCGCCAGGCCGGTGAACACGACCGGCCAGACGTAGCGGAACCGACCGATCAACGCAGCGCCCAGGGCGGGCACGAGGAACCCGAACGTGAACACCGTGGACGACAGCTGGATCATCGGCGAGGCGAGGATCACGATCAGGGCGCCGATCAGCGACGCGACGACGAAGCTCCCGGCGGCGAGGACCACCGGCGAGTAGCCGAGAAGCACCGCTCCCTTCTCGTTCTCTGCGGCGGCGCGGATGGCAAGACCCCAACGCGTGAGGCGCGAGAACGCCCACACCGCGGCCGCGATCGACAGCACGATGCCGGTGAGCCACAGCCCATCACGTGGAACGGTGATCCCTTCCGCGAACGTGACCGGCTCGCGCGGCAGGATCGCATCGACACGCAGACCGGCGTTGTCCGGGAAGCGCTGCTCGATGAGTGCGATGAACACGATGACCAGACCGATACTCGCCACGACCTTCGCGAGGGCAGGCGCGCGCATGAGCGGGCGGAAGACGGCGAAGAACGCAACGATGCCGAGCACGGCCGACGTCAGCAACGAGAGGAACAGCGCCCACCGGAAGCCGACGTCGTCGTCGAAGTGATACCGGGCCGGTAGCCCCGGAATCGGGAACGGGTACGCACCCTGACGAAGGTCGGCGTAGACGTACCCCGACCAGGTCGCCATCGCGCCGTACGCGAAGTTGACAACGCCCGAGCCCTCGTGGGTGATGAGCAGTCCGAGCCCGAATGCCGCGATGATCGCCCCGGCGGCGGCACCGAGCAACAAGAAGAATGCGTAGTCGGTCATGCCTGCCCACCGACGTAGCGACCGGCTCTCCGCGTGTTCATCGTTCCCCCGATTTCCCCGTTGTTCCCGTAGTCCCCTGTGTCCCCGATGTGGTCGTCGTCGCCGGCGACCCGCCCCGTGCTGATCAGATCATCGCGGAGTCCGGCACCCAACTGCCGTGTGCGCCGTACGGCACGCGGCGCGGCAGGTGCACCGTCGCCACCGGCGGTGCCGAGAAGTCCTGTGCGTCGACGATGATCAGCCGCGACTCGTCGGCCGTGGTGTCGTGGGTCAGGCTGATCACCCAGCCCTCGTCCTCACCTGCCGAACTCGACGCCGGCGCGAAGACCGGCTCGGCACCGCGAACGCCGCTGCCGAGCTGATGCTCCGTGCACGCCCCGGTCTTGAGGTCGTACTTCCACAGCGCCGATCCGTAGACGGGTTCTTCGGCGTTGCCCTCCCCCGCCATCGCCATCAGATAGCCGTAGGTCGCGTCGAGGCCCACCATGCGATCGTCGACGCGACCGAAGTCGCCGGGTCGATCGTCGACCTGCGTCTCGGTGACGGTGCCGGCATCGAGATCGATCGTCCACTTCCACAGGCGCCCCACCTCGGCGTAGTCGTCGTTGCTGGAACCGAACGCCTCGGGCTGGCGCGACACGTGCAACACGATCGTGTTGCCCTCCTCGTGGGCGTTCACCGGATGGAACACGTAGCAGGGCTCGATCTCGAACCAGCGCACGTCGGCATTCGTGCCGTTGCGCGGCATGACACCGAGCCGCGCACCTGCGTCGCGATCGAACTGGAACGGCACGCCGGTGTCCAACGCTCCGAGGTTGAAGCAGACCGGCAGATCCATGAACACGACGTGATTCCGTGTGACGTTGAAGTCGTGCATCATGACCATGTTCGGGATGTCGATGCCCTCGATCTGCTCGACCTTGCCGGACGCGCTGATGCGGATGTAGTTCAGGTACGGCGGTTCCGGGCTCATGTAGCTGAACGCGATGAGCTCGCCGGTGACCGGGCAGATCTTGGGGTGGGCGGTCATCGAGCAGGTGAGGTCGCCGCCGAAGTTCTGCACGCCGAGCGTGTTCAGCTCGGTGTCGACGCGCCACGGCCAGTGCCCCTCTTCGAGGCAGAGCAGCTCCCCGTTGTGGGCGAGGACGTGGGTGTTCGCCGTCCCGCGCGTCAAGTCGCCCATCGTCGCCATGACATCGTCGACGGGATCGGTGATGTTCGGCGTCTGGACGAATCGGTTCCGGTACCACTCGGCCTTGCCGCCGGCCAGGCGCACGCCGTGCAGCATCCCGTCACCGAAGAACCAGTGATCGGATCGGCCCGACGCCGGGTTCGGGCCGGTGCGCACATAGGTCCCGGTGAGCTCGGTCGGGATCGTGCCCTCGACCCGCAGGTCGTGGTCGGTCCGTTCGTCGAGCACCGGCGCCCAGTTGTCGCGCAGGTGCCACGGAACACGGGTCGTGGTCCCGGTCGGGTCGTCCATCAGTGTCATGTGACGACCGTAACAGTGGCGCCCGGGCCCGACTTCAGTCGGAGCGCCGCACGCGAGGACCGCTCAGGTCGCGAGCGGGGTGAGTTCGCCGGCCAGCCACGCATCGCGCAGTTTTCGCTTGTTGATCTTGCCCATCGTCGAGCGGCCGAGGTCGGTGACGAGGTGATACTCACGCGGGCACTTGTAGTGGCTGAGTCGCTCGCGCAACCACGCCGACACGTCCGCAACGTCGGGTGGCGCATCGACGTTCTCCGGCATCAGCAGGCCGACGAGCATCTCGCCCATCTCGGGATGTGGCACACCGATGCAGCCGACGTCGGCGATGTCGGGGTGATCGATCAACAGCAGTTCGGCCTCGGCCGGGTAGATGTTGACGCCGCCAGAGACGACCATGTCGTTGAAGCGGTCGGTGATGAACACGTAGCCGTCGTCGTCCATGTAGCCGATCTCGCCGAGCGTGAACAGCCCGGGTTCGGGATTGGAGGCAGCGGTCTTCTCCGGATCGTTCGGGTAGACGATCCCGCGTCCGGTGTCGTCGCGGAAATAGAGCTGGCCCTCCGTGCCGGCCGGGAGTTCGTTCAGGTTCTCGTCCAGCACGAGCGCATGGAACGGTGGGATCGACCGGCCGACCGAGCCGCGGTGCTCGAGCCACTCCTCGCTGGTGATCGCGCAGACCGTGCCGACCTCGGTCGCGCCGTACGCATCGCGAAAGACCGGTCCGAACCAGTCGATCATCGCCGCCTTGACATCGATCGGGCACTTGGCGCCGGTGTGCGCCATCAGCTTCATCGAGCTGACGTCGTACTTGGCCTTCACGTCGTCGGGCAGCGCCAGCATCCGAACGAAGTGCGTCGGCACCATGACGGTGGTTTCGGTCCGGTACTTGTCGATCGCCGCGAGCGTGGCCTCGGCATCGAACTTGTGGAGGATCACCGACGACACCCCGGCACACAGCAGCCGCATCCCCGAGAGCGGACCGGTGTGGTACATCGGACCGACGACGAGGTGGGTACCGAACACGGCGAACCCGCCCTCGGCGAGGCGCTCGAGGTGTTCGGCCATGTCGACGCCACCGGCGAACATGGTGGGTGGCAGCTCGGTGCCCTTGGGGAGCCCGGTGGTCCCCGACGTGTAGAGCAGGTTCGGACGCGGGATGACCGAGTCGGGGGGATCGTCGGTCGATCCGCCGGCGAGCCACTCGTTCCAGTCGGTGACGCCCTCGACGCCCTCGCACGCCCAGCCGATCACCGTGTCGACACCCGCTTCGGCTGCGGCGGCGAGCCCGCGTTCGACCGTCTCGGGGCCCACGAACACGATCCGACTCTCGGAATCCTCGAGGATGTACGCGGCCTCCGACGCCGTGAGATGGAAGTTGACCGGCACCGTGGAGGCGCCGGCGAGCAGCCCGCCGAGATGGGCGAGCGCCGTTTCGGCCGCGTTCTCGGCGAAGACGGCGATGCGATGCTCCTCGCCGAGTTCGCCGCGGGCACCGGCGTCGAGCAGCAGGTTGGCGCAGCGGTTGAGCGCCTCGTCGACCTCGCTCCAGGTGTATTCGCGAGTTGCGTCGACGAGTGCGAAGCCGGTCGGGTCTTCGGCGGCGCGTCGTTTGGCGAACGCAGGCATCAGGGTCCCATCCGCCGGCCACCGGCCGGCCGGTCGAAGTCCGCTTGCCGGAACAGGCTCGCGTCGATCCCCATCGTGTCGGGCACGTGCTGGAGCGTGTTGCTGTGGTGCACGCAGATGCGGTGGGCGATCCGCCATTCACCGGCGCGGCACTCGTAGGTGTCCTGGTAGCGGCCGTACCAGGTCGACATCTGGCGTGCGTCCTCGTCGAAGAGGTGGGTGATGCAGTACGCCTCCCCACGTCCGTTGACGCCGTCGTCGTCGATCTCGACGCGATGGTTGTAGATGGAGTGCATCGTCCAGGTCCACTTGTCGTGGCTCCCCACGCAGTAGTCGCAGAAGTCCCAGGCATTCCCGTTGTATCGGCCGTGCTCGTCGATCGCCTCGGGCCAGTACGCCGACTTCATCACGTCGCCGTCGAGCCGATCGAGGCCGTACGAGTAGCGCCGGGCCGCTTCACGGCACGCCTCGATCGCACACAGCTGCTCGACCGATGGGGTGGGATTGAAGATCTCGCTCATCGGCGGCGACGTTACCGAACGGTCGTTCAGGTACTCCCACCCGACCGTTCGCGTACGCCACGGCCGACTCGTCGGGCGCGCCTGCGCCAGCTGGTCCCACTCGCCGTCGCTGCGGCCCGGCGCGTAGAAACGGGGACATGGATTTCGACCTTGCGCAGACCGATCACCTCCTCACCACCACGCGGGCGGTCCGCAAGCGGCTCGACCTCACTCGTCCCGTGCCGCGTGAACTGATTCTCGACTGCGTACGAATCTCCACGCAGGGCCCCGCCGGCGGCAACTACCAGAAATGGCGCTGGGTGATCGTCGACGACCCCGAGCGCAAGGCGGTCATCGCCGACGCCTACCAGCGGTCCTATGCGCCGTACATCGCCGCGCAGAAGAAGGCGGTCGAGAAGGCGGGCAACGCGGCCCAATCCAATCCGATCATCGACTCCAGCACGCATCTCGCGGAGGTGTTGGCCGAGGTCCCGGTGCTCGCGATTCCCTGCGCCCTCGGGGCGCCGACCGACGCGGGCGACACGAGCGCCTCCCAGGCCGGCTGGTGGGGATCGGTCATCCCGTCGGTGTGGAGCTACTGCCTCGCGGCGCGCTCTCGGGGGCTCGGCACGGTCTGGACCACGCTCCATCTCCCGTACGAGGACGAGGTCGGCGAGGCGCTCGGCATCCCGGACACGGTGTCGCAGCTCGCCTGCATCCCGACCGCCTTCTACACCGGCGACGACTTCAAGCCTGCGTCACGCAAGCCCGCCGAATCTGTCACCTACTGGAACTCGTGGAAGCAGACCGACATCACCAGCTGAGCGCCACCGACTTCCAAGCGACACGTGCATGCACCCGACGCGTCTCGTCGCGTTTCGGCCCGATCCTCGGGCCAGGACGCGACGAGTGCTGATGTGGGCCGGCCACGGAGACGCCGCGTCGGACGACGGCGGGTCGAGGACGCGGCAGGGTCAGGGTCGGACGACGGCGAGGTTGCCGTCGCTCCACATGACGGTGAGCGTGCGGTGCGCGATGCGCCAGCCGTCGGGAGTTCGCTGGACGCGGTCCTCGTATCGCCCGGCGATCATGTAGAGGGGGCTGCCCTCGCCCAGCTGGCGGATGTGCTGCGCCTGCAGGTAGCAGCGGTGCGTGCCGGTGTCGCCGTCGATGCTGACCTCGTGGTTGCCGACGAGGTGCTGGCTGTCGTCGAGGTACTCGAGGGCGGCCCGAATCCGGCCGCGGATCGCCTCGCGCCCCTCGAGCAGATTCGACGTGCCGAGCTCGGCGGTCGCGTCCGGGAGGAACACGTCGTCGAGCAGCGGCCAGTCGTTGGTGTCGAGCGCTCGGCAGTAGCGGGCCGCCAACGCGACGATGTCGCGCTCGTCGAGGAGTTCCTGGAGTTCGTTGCTCATACGAGTGTCCATCCACCGTCGACGGCGACGTTCTGGCCGGTGACGTAGCTCGCCAGATCGCTCACCAGGAACAGGACCGTCCGGCCGATGTCGTCGGGTGTGCCTTTGCGGCCGAGCGGCACGTTCGACGAGCGCTGCTTCATCAGCGGCCCCATCAAACCACTCTCCGACGGGTCGAGTGGCCACAGTGGATCGATCTCACCGGCATGCATCTTGTCGAGCGTCGGCACCGGCACGACGCCGGGGCTGACGGCGTTGACTCGAATCCCGTGGGGAGCGAGGTCGACGGCCAGGCTCTTCGAGAAGTGGATGGCGCCGGCCTTGGCCGAGTCGTACCCGGTGCCCAGACATGGCAGCAGCCCGTCGACCGAGGCGATGTTGACGATCGCGCCGCCCGCTCCCTGCGCGACCATGCGTGCCGCCACCGGCTTCGAACAGTTGAAGAGGCTGGCGAGGTTCAGCTCGATCGAGCGCCGCCAGGACTCGACGCTCTGATCGAGGATGCTGCCCGCCTCGTGATACGAACCGGCGTTGTTGACGAGGATGTCGATGCGTTCGCCGACGTCGGCGAGGATCCGGGCGCAGGCAGCGGGGTCGGTCACGTCGAGCTCGACCCACTCGCCGCCGACGTCTCCGGCGACTCGCTCGGCCCCGTCGGTGTCGATGTCGGCGACCACAACGTGTGCGCCGGCTCGGGCAAGCACCCGGGCGATCCCCTCGCCGATGCCGGTCGCCGCACCGGTGACGATGGCGGTCCTGCCCTCGAGGTCGAGGAGTTGCGTGATCGACGGGTCCATGGGGTCATCGTACGAAGGCGCCCGACGCAGCCCCGAGTCGGCCGCACGCCCACCTGACCGCAACCATCGACCACCTCTTCACAAACTAATATTTGCAATATGTATTTTAGACAATATATATTGCGAGAATGCAATCAGCTCTCGTCGTCGTTGCGGTGCTCGCACCCCTCATCGCCTCCGTCGCCATCGTTGCGCTCCGAGCCACCGGACTCGCCGCCGGACGGATCGCCACGTCGGCCGCCGGCATCGCCACCGCTGCAGCAATCGGGTTGGTGGCCGCCGCCGCCGCCGACGAGGACGGCACGGTCGGCGATGTCCTGGGCATCGGCGCCGACCGGGCCGGCGCACTGCTGCTCGTCGCAGTAACCGGAACCGGCGCCGTCGTGGCCGGATTCTCCCGGCGCAACGTGGACGACGAAGCGCGCACCACCGGCTACTTCGCTCTGCTCGGCGTCGTGGTGGGTGCATCGGCGCTGGTCGTGCTCCCCGGCGGGCCGATCGCGCTCGGCGCCGGTTGGCTGGCCTCCGGCTGGGCGCTGACCGCACTGATCGGCTGGCAGCGGGGATGGGTCACCGCCGAACGCGCCACGAAGCGCATCCGTTCCACCCTGGCGATCGGCGACGCCGCCCTCGTCGCCGCCCTCGTCCTCCTCGGCCTGGCCGACGCCACCGGGGCGACCGTCCGCGATCCGGAAGCCAACACGACCCTCGCGGACTTCTCGGTGTTCGGCATCGAGGCGACCCACGTCTTCGCGCTGCTCCTGGTGCTCGCCGGCGCCTCACGTTCGGCGCTGCTCCCCTTCCACCGCTGGCTCGTCGGCACACTCGCAGCGCCGACGCCGGTCTCCGCCCTGGTCCATGCCGGCCTCGTGAGCGGCGCCGGACTCCTCCTGATCCGGTTCTCGGCACCGTTCGTCGCATCGGACATCGCCGTCATCGCCGCCTTCACACTCGGTACGGCCACGATCCTCGTCGCCGCCGGCGCGAGCGCGATGCGCTCCGACGTGAAGGGCTCGCTCGCCTGGTCGACCGTCGGCCAGATGGCGTTCATGGTGGTCCAGTGCGCGGTCGGGGCCTTCAGCAGTGCGGTCTTCCACATCATCGGCCACGGCATGTACAAGGCCTCACTGTTCCTCGGGGCCGGCGACACGGTGTCTGCGGGACTGCGCAGCGTCCGGCGCCCGGGTGCCACGCCGATCGCCCCGGCTGCGCGGTGGGCCGCCACCATCATCGTGCCGACGGCGCTGCTCGGACTCGGCCTCTGGTGGATCACGCCCGAGGTGTCCGACGCGGGCATCGTGCTCATTGCGATCTTCGCCTGGCTGAGCGCCGCGGCAGCCCTGTACGGCTGGCTCGGGCGGTCCCCGTTCGCACCGGCGTTCGGGATCGCCTCCGGCGCCGCGGCGACGGCAATCGGCGTCCTCGCCTACCTCGCCGGTCTGCGCCTGCTCGAGCGCTTCGTCGCCCCCTCCTTCGCCACCACGCCCAGCAGCACGGTGATCGGACCGGTGGCAGTCGGTGTCACCGCCGGCGTGCTCGCTGCAGGCCTCATCGCCCTCGCCGCCTGGCCCGGTCGGGCCGGGATTGCGGTGCGCACCTCGGTGCAGCACCGCATCGACGGCATCGCGAACGAAGGGCTCGCTGCATCACTTCGGATCCCGAAGGCCGCACCCACCGACATCGAGGCGATCACGCCCGATCCCGCTCGGGCCGCCCAGATCCGAGCGGACGTTGCCCGAGCCGGTCGGATCATCGCCCCGCTGTGGCCGCTGTCGTCGTTCGTCGCCGTCAACCCGATCGGCGGTCTGGAAACCGACGGGTTCGACAAGGCGGCGCAGGACGCTCGACGGTGGCTGCGCGGGCGCACCCACCTCTCGCTGGCGCAGTATCGCGCCGACCTCGCCGACGGGCTGATCACCCAGGACAACCTGCTCGAGGCCATCCACCTCCGGTTCATGGAGCTGTGCAGCCGGGACCCGCTGCTCGCCGAGGGACGGGTCATCCACCCGGACGACATCATTCTCGCCGACCTCCTCCACGGTCCCGAGGCCCCCGAACGGCTCATGCCGCGGACCGCACTCGAACGCTTGACGGGCCCGGCATCGGACGACGTCGCCATGCTCGACGACGTCCTCGCCAAGTGGCTCACGTCGTTCGTCAGCCCGCCGACCTGGTCGTTCGCTCGGCCCGGTGAAACCTTCACGGCGATGGCCGTCCGCCGATCGCTCGCCGACGTGTCGCTCGGTCGGGCGCTCCATCCCCGAGCCCGGACGTGGCTCCGCTCGCTCGATGCGGATCCGGCCCGCGTCATCGACACGGCGTTTTCCGCCGTGCAGGTCGACGACGCCGACCGCGTCACCGAGATGCGCGGGCACCTCGCGAGCATCGCGGGCTGGTCGGGTCTCGCGAAGTGGCGCACCGAGTGGGCACAACCCGACGAGACGCGTCCGGTCGTGACACCGACCGAGATCGTCGCCGTCCGCGCGATGCTCGAGGCCGCAGTCGTGCTGTCGGTGAGCGCCGGATTCGGCAGCCAACGCCGGGCCCCGACAGACGATTCGACGGCGGTGGACGACGCCCGCCACCTCGCGGCACGGGTCACGTCGGTGATGGAACGGCTCCGGCTGCCCGACCTGCCCGCACTCCGGCCCGAGATCACCGGGCTGCTCGGAGCGATCTCCGATTCCGAACGGGCGGCCGCGTGGTTGGCGGCGAGCGAGGCGAAGCTCGATCGCCAGCTGCTCGACCTGCTCGACCGCCCGAGCAGCGAGCGGCGCGTCTCGCGACCCGACGCACAACTCGTGTTCTGCATCGACGTCCGCTCCGAAGGGCTGCGGCGGCATCTCGAGACCGCCGGACACGACGAGACGATCGGGTTCGCCGGATTCTTCGGGGTCCCGATGCGCGTCCGCCAGGTCGGCTGGGATCGGGCCGAGGCCCGCTGCCCCGTGCTCGTGGCCCCGGCCGTCGATGCGACGGAAACACCAGATCCCGACGCGGTCGGTGACCTCGCACGCCTGCTCCGTCGCAGTCGGACGGCCGGCGGTGTCCAACTCGCCCACGCTGAGACCAAGCACGTCGCCGGCGCGGCGTTCGTCGCCGCCGAGACACTCGGATGGCTGCTCGGGCCGATCGCTGCCGTGCGCACCTTCCTGTCACGTCCCCGTCGCAAAGCGGAACGGGCCACGACGACGATCCAGTTCGACGACGCGGTGCTCGTCGAGCAGCGCGTGTTCCTGGCCGAATCGGTCCTCAACACGATGGGGCTGATCGACGGCTTCGCCCCGATCGTTGCGCTCTGCGGTCACACGAGCGTGACGACCAACAACCCGCACGCCACGGCGCTCGAGTGCGGCGCGTGTGCAGGCGCAGCGGGCGACGGCAACGCCCGTGCGGTCGCGACACTGCTCAACTCGCCGGACGTGCGCGCCGGGCTCCCCGAACGCGGCATCGTGATCCCCGACGACACGTGGTTCATCGCCGGTCTGCACGAAACGGTGAGCGATCACGTGGAACTGCTCGACACCGAGCACGCGCCGGCGTCGCATCAGACCGGCATCGCGGCGCTGCGCGACCGCCTCGCCCTCGCCGCAGCAGCACAGGCGGCCGATCGCTCCACCGCACTTCCCGGACCCAGCGCCATGGTGACCGCACGCGGCGCCGACTGGGCGCAGGTGCGGCCCGAGTGGGGCCTTGCCCGCAACGCCGCGTTCATCATCGGCCCCCGCTCGATGACGTCGGGCCTCGACCTCGGCGGTCGGGCGTTTCTCCACACCTACGACAGCAACCAGGACCAAACGGGCAAGGTACTCGAGACGATCATGACGGCGCCGCTCGTCGTGGGACACTGGATCTCGTCGCAGTACTACTTCTCGACGGTCGATCCGGAGGTGTTCGGTGCCGGCGACAAACTGCTGCACAACCCGATCGGCAGCCTCGGCGTCATCTCCGGCGACGGCGGCGACCTCCGTGTCGGCCTGCCGCTCCAGAGCACCCACGTCGACGGACGTCGACATCACCAGCCGGTCCGGCTGCTCGCGGTGATCGAGGCCGAGCCGGAGCGGATCGAGGAGATCATCGCTGCCAATCCGATCCTGCAGACGCTCACGAACGGGTCCTGGATCCGCATTGCCGCACGCCCCCGGGCGGGCGTGCCATGGTCGACCCGGACGCCGGGCGGCACCTGGGTGATCACTCCCGAGGCATTGCGCGACCAGGCCACGACCAACCGACAGACTGACGATCAGTACGAGATGGCCGGCACGCCCGGCTCCGCCCAGCACGACCTGCACGACCTGCACGACCGAATGGAGAACTCATGACCACCTACAGCGAACTCACCCCGATGGCACGGATCGAGATCGTCGTCGACGGCGAACACATGCCGACCGTCCGAGACCTACTGCTCAGCGCCGGCGCGACCGGCTACACCGCACTCCCGGGAGTGTCGGGCTTCGGCCACGATGGCCTGCACGAAGGCCGGCTGCTCTTCAACGATCGCAATGCGCTGTCGATGGTGATCAGCGTCGTCGCACCCGATCGGGTCGAAGGGGTGGTCGCCGGGATCCGTCCGATCCTCGACGAGTTCTCCGGCGTGATCTTCGTCAGCGAGACCCACGTCAGTCGCCCCGAGTACTTCCAGTAGGCCGCACAACGTGCGGGTTTGTCCTGGTGTTGCGGTGGGTCGGGTCAGTCGAGGTCGGGCTTGAGGCGCGAGATGTCGACACGCACACCGGGGCCCATGGTCGCCGACGCGGTGACCTTGCGAATGTAGCGACCCTTCGCCGACGCCGGCTTGGCACGGTTGAGCTCGTCGATCACGGCCCAGAAGTTCTGCGCGAGCTTGTCGTCGTCGAAGCTGGCCTTGCCGATCGGCACCTGCACGTTGGCGTAGCGGTCGGTGCGGTACTCGACCTTGCCGCCCTTGAACTCCTCGACGGCCTTGCCGACGTCGGGGGTCACGGTCCCCGTCTTCGGGTTCGGCATCAGGCCGCGGGGGCCGAGCGAGCGACCGAGGCGACCGACGAGGGGCATCATGTCAGGTGCGGCGATCACGAGATCGAAGTCCATCATGCCGCCGTCGACCTGCTCGAAGAGATCGTCGGCACCGACGAAGTCGGCGCCGGCCTCGCGGGCGGCTTCGGCGGCCTCACCGGTGGCGAAGACGGCGATGCGCACGTCCTTGCCGGTTCCGGCGGGCAGTGCGACGGTGCCACGCACCATCTGGTCGGCCTTGCGGGGGTCGACGCCGAGTCGAACGACGATGTCGATCGACTCGTCGAAATTGGCGGTCGCCGTGTTCTTGGCGTGCACGACCGCTTCTTTCGGTGCGTACATGAAGTCCCGATCGAACTTCTTCAGTGCATCTGCAAACTTCTTGCCGGACATTGGTTGTCTCCCTCGGTGTTGAGTCCGCCGGCCGAGGTGGTGCCGGTCGAGACTGTGTTGGATGTTGGTGGAACGCTGCCGCAGTGAGGTACTGGACCTCACATCAGCGCCGAAGGCGCTTCGGGCCGGCAGGCCCGAGAAGGATTGCGGCGACGGAGTCGCCGAGGCGGCGCCAGCCGCCACGTCGTCGTCAGACGACGTCGATCCCCATCGACCGAGCCGTGCCGCGGACCTGGAGCTTCGCGCCCTCGAGATCGACGGCGTTCAGGTCGGGCATCTTGATCTCGGCGATCTCGGCGACCTGCGCTTCGGTGATCGAGCCCGCGGTCTCGCTGCCCGGGTTGTGCGCGGCCTTCTCGAGGCCCGCCTTCTCGCGGATCAGCGTCGACGTCGGCGGGGTCTTGAGGACGAACGCGAACGTCCGGTCCTCGAAGATCGTGATCTCGGTCGGGATGACGGTGCCGGCCTGGGCTTCGGTCTGGGCGTTGTACGCCTTCACGAAGTCCATGATCGCGATGCCGTGCGGGCCGAGGGCCGTACCGACGGGCGGGGCGGGGCTCGCCTTGCCGGCTTCGATCTGGATCTTGACGACCGCCATGACTTTCTTCTTGGCCATTTGAGTTCTCTCTTCGTGTTCTCGTCAGTTGGGGGTGGGTGATGTCGCAGCTGCTCGGGGCCCGGAGGGGTTCAGAGCTTGGCGACCTGGCTGAAGTCCATCTCGACCAGCGTCTCGCGGCCGAAGATGTTGACGAGGACCTTCAGCTTCATGTGATCGGCATTGATCTCGGCGATCTCGCCGGTGAAGTCGGCGAACGGGCCTTCCTTCACGCGGACGCTCTCGCCCTCTTCGTAGTCGAGCTTGGCCTTGCGGCGCGGTGCGGCCTCGACGCCTTCGGTCTTCGGTGTGAGGAAGGTCTTGACCTCGCGACGTGACAGCGGCGTGGGCTTCTGGCCCTTCTGCTGTTGGCCCACGAAACCGGTGATGCCGGGCGTGTTGCGCACGCAGTACCACGACTCGTCGTCCATCTCGCACCGAACGAGCAGGTAGCCGGGGAAGACCTTCTTCATCACGGTCTGCTTCTTGCCGTTCTTGTACTCGTCGACCTCTTCCATGGGGATGACGATCTCGTAGATCTTGTCCTCCATGTTCATCGACTGGATCCGCGCGTTGAGGTTGGCGGTGACCTTCTTCTCGTAGCCGCTCTGGGTGTGGACCACGAACCACTTGCCGGGACGCTTGTTCGGGTCGTCGACCGGTTCGACGTCGGCGGTCTCACCGTCCACCGCTGCTCCGGCGTCGGGATCAGCGTCGACGGCGGCCTCGTCGGTGGCGCTTGCTTCGTCGCCCGCGGCGTCTGACGTCTCTGGAACGCTCGTGTCATCCGCATCGGACTCGCCGGCGTCGCCGACGGGCAACAGCACGGCGGCGGCGTCGGTCGAGATCTCCTCGCCGAGCAACGCCTTGGCATCTGACGCCACCGAGAGGTCGGCATCACCGGTCGGCAACAGATCGGCGGGCGACGCCGGCAGGATCTCGGTGCCGGGAGCGTCGGGCTCGGTGCCCGGGTCGGCGGAGACGTCGGCAGCCAGCTGATCGGCAGCCGATTCGAGCGAAGCGGTCGACGCGGCGGCCTCGGCCGACACGGCTTCCAGTTGCTCGTCGAGGTCGTCGAGGCTGTTCGATTCGGTGGAGTTGTCGTCGTTGATGTCGGTCATGTCGCTCACGATGAGTAGAACCATTCGGCGAGTGAGCCGAACAGGTAGTCGAGTCCACCGACGAGCGCCGTGTAGACGATCACCGTGATGAGCACGACGATCGAGTAGCGGACGACCTCTGGCTGCTTCGGCCATGCGACCTTGCGCATCTCGTCGCGCACCTCTTTGAGGTACTGACGGGGGCCGACGCGATCCTGCTTCTTCTTCGGTTGCGGCCGCGGGGCCTTCTGGACCTTGCCCTTGTCGTCGAGCGCGCCCATCTTCTTGAGTTGGCGCTTCTGCTCGCGGTTGAGGTCGTCCAGTGACACGGTGAGTTGCTGCGATTTCTCGATCGTCGGATACGGATGGTTTCAAAGGGTTCCCGAAGGAACCGTGCAGGGCAGGAGGGACTCGAACCCACGACCGTCGGTTTTGGAGACCGATGCTCTAGCCAACTGAGCTACTGCCCTCTGTGGAGAGGCCGAGGTGCCAGGGTACCAGCGCCTCACCGGCACCCGAGGTACGGGTGTCGGTCCACGACTCGCGTCAGCGAGTCTCCTTGTGCAGCGTGTGCTTGCGCTCGTTGCTGCAGTACTTCTGCATTTCCAGGCGCTCACGATCATTCACCTTGGACTTCATCGTGATGTAGTTGCGCCGTTTGCAGTCGGTGCACTCGAGGGTCACCTTGACCCGCTTGTCACTCTTGGCCATGTCGGCCTCGCTTTCGTGTTCGCCCACCGAGACGAGCCCGGAGGGTGGATGACAGACAACGGCCGGCTCGGGACGAAACCCGAGCCGGCCGATGGCTGATTCGAATGATTACTTGATGATCTTGGTGACGCGGCCGGCACCCACCGTGCGGCCACCCTCGCGGATCGCGAACCGCAGACCCTCGTCCATCGCGATCGGCTTGCCGAGCTGAACGGTCATCTCGACGTTGTCACCCGGCATCACCATCTCGGTGCCCGACGGCAACTCGATCGTGCCCGTCACGTCGGTCGTACGGAAGAAGAACTGCGGCCGGTAGTTGTTGAAGAACGGCTTGTGACGGCCACCCTCGTCCTTGTTCAACACGTACACCTGACCCTCGAAGTCGGTGTGGGGGGTGATCGAACCCGGCTTGCACAGCACCTGGCCACGCTCCACGTCTTCCTTGCCCGTACCACGCAGCAACGCACCGATGTTGTCACCGGCCTGGCCCTCGTCGAGCAACTTGCGGAACATCTCCACACCCGTACACGTCGTCTTCTGCGTGTCACGCAACCCGACGATCTCGATCTCGTCACCCGTGTGGATGATCCCCTGCTCGACCTTGCCGGTCACGACCGTGCCACGACCCGTGATCGTGAACACGTCCTCGATCGGCATCAAGAACGGCTTGTCCAACTCGCGCACCGGATTCGGGGATCGAACTCGTCACAGGCTGCCATCAGCTCCATGATCTTCTCTTGGGCGTCGGCGTCGCCGTCGAGCGCCTTCAACGCGCTGACCTGGATCACCGGGGCATCGTCACCGGGGAACTCGTACTCGGTGAGCAGCTCACGCACCTCGAGCTCCACCAGCTCGAGGAGTTCCTCGTCGTCGACCATGTCCGACTTGTTCAAGGCGACCACGATGTAGGGAACGCCCACCTGGCGGGCGAGCAGCACGTGCTCACGCGTCTGGGGCATCGGGCCGTCAGTCGCCGCGACCACGAGGATCGCACCGTCGACCTGGGCGGCGCCGGTGATCATGTTCTTGATGTAGTCGGCGTGACCCGGCATGTCGATGTGCGCGTAGTGGCGGTTCTCGGTCTCGTACTCGATGTGCGAAATCGAGATCGTGATGCCGCGCGCCTTCTCCTCCGGCGCCTTGTCGATCCCCTCGAAATCGGTGAAATCGGCCAGACCGCGTTCCGACAGCGTCTTCGAGATCGCAGCGGTGAGCGTGGTCTTGCCATGGTCGATGTGACCCATGGTGCCGATGTTGACGTGCGGCTTGTTCCGCTCGAACTTCTCTTTGCTCATTGTTGCTTCCTCTACTCCTGAGGTGGTCCCGATGCTCGGGGTTGTGATGATGTGGTAGCGGCGGTCGGACTTGAACCGACGACCTTCCGATTATGAGCCGGATGCTCTGACCAACTGAGCTACGCCGCCTTGTGGCTATGACCTCTTGCGAGATGACTTGCTCGTCGCCGGGTTGCCCCGACCACTTGGTCGAGCCCTCTGTGAGAATCGAACTCACGACACCAGCCTTACCATGGCTGTGCTCTACCGACTGAGCTAAGAGGGCGTCACGAACGAGTGCGAAACGCAATCGGTCGAGCCGTGCTGACTATGTGATTCCGACCGCTGCAACCGGGGCGATGACCGGCTCCGGGGCAACCTTCGGGACCGCATCAGCGTTGCGGCCAGCCCGAGAGTGTATCGCCCCGGCCCCGACTCCCACCCGCGTCCGCACCGCGATTCGTGTGATCGAACGGGCCCGGCGAACCGGCGACCGGCACGGCGAAACGGACCGTCCCGCGGCCCGTGCCGAGCTGCGCAGTAACGTCTGCGGCGATGCCCGACACCTCCACGCCACGACCGACGGTGACCGTTCGAGTCGCGACTCGGGGCGATGCCGAAGCGATGCGTGCGATCTACAACCACGAGGTCGAGAACCACACGACCACCCTCGACATGGTGCCACGATCGCTGGCCGACCAGCAGGCCTGGATCGCCGCTCGCTCCGGCGCATTCGCGGCGATCGTCGCCGCCATCGACGACGCCGACGCACGCCGACGACGGGGAGGTCGTGGGCTTCGCGTCGCTCTCGCCGTTCAAGGATCGCCCGGCCTACAGCCCGACCGTCGAGAACTCGATCTACGTGTCGAGGTCCCATGCCGGACTCGGAATCGGGCGCACGCTGATGGATCGTCTGATCAGCGACGCTCGTGACAGTGGCTTCCACTCGATGATCGCACGCATCGAGACGAGCGGTGAAGCGTCGCTCGCGCTGCACCGTGCGTGCGGGTTCCAGCTGGTCGGCGTGGAAAAGGAAGTGGGACGCAAGTTCAGGCGCTGGCTCGACGTGGCCACGCTGCAACTGATGCTCTGAGGCCGTTCAGCGCTCGACGACGGCGCGCTCGACGACGGTGAAGGACAGATCGCCGGCGAGTTCGTCGTCGATGTCGACCTGCAGGTCGTAGCGACCGAAGCTCGAGAACACGACCTTGCGCATCGGGATCACGACCGGCACCTGGCGCCCCTCCCCCGGGAGCAACCCGGTGGGACGAGGAACTTCGTGCATCTGCACGTTGATCGTCGCCACCACCGTTGCGGTGTCGGCCGACTTCACCTTCATCACCATGTGGTGGGCTTCGACGGCCTCGTGCGGCGGCATGTAGACCATCGCCGCGACGTGGCAGTCGAACCCCGCCGGAACGGACGCCGCTGCCAGCCGGGTCAGCCCGCCGGACTGCACGAACAACAGCCCTTCGCGGATCTGTGCGAAGTCACACAGGATGAGTGCATCGAGGCGAGCGGACATGACCGTCGACCCTATTGCCGCCCGATGGCCGCCTGGGGACCCCGACGAGCATCGAGATCCCCGCTGCCGCAGTGGGCCACCGGTCTGCGATGATGCATCGTGATGGGCCGCTGGAGAGTCGACGTGTCCGGAACGACATCGGTCGCCGGGCCGGTCGGTCCGGTCGACCTCCGCGCGAAGGAGCGCTCGATCGTCGCTGCACTCGCGCTCCACCACCCGGTGCCGGCCACCGCCGCCTCGCTCGCACCGCTGATCTGGGGGGACGAACTCCCGGCGACGGCCGTCAAGTCCATCCACAACCACGTGTCGCGCATCCGCACGAGTGCGCCGCAGTTGATCGACACCGCCGGCGACGGCTACCGCTTCGTCGACGGCACCGAAGTGACCTCGAACGGCAGCACGCTCAGCTACCACGATCTCGCCGACCAACCGCAGGTCGCGGTCGCCCGAGCCCGGGATCGCATCACCGCGGCAGATCGTTCCGAAGCCGAGTTGCGCCCTCGCGTCCGGCTCTCGGCGGATTCCTCGCTGGTGGAGGAGCTCGAGCAGCTCGTCGAGGCCGCGCCGCAACGTCTGATCCGCTGGTGGTGGTTGGCGCTCACGCTGGCCCGGCTCGGGCGCCGCCAAGCCGCGCTGGATGCCCTCCGCGAGTGCCGTCGGCAGTCGGTGCACCTCGAGCCCAACGCGGCACGCGCACTCGACCGGTTCGAGCAGGCCATCTTCGAAGACGACGTCTTCCTCCACAGCCCGGCCGCCGCCGAACCTCGTTCGCTCGGAGCGGATCGGGCACAGCGTCCCGACCCGTCTTCGACCGTTGCGCCGGTCGGGATCATCGATGCGACCGGTGCGATCGCCCAGCTCCTCACCCGGTTGGACGACGGTGCGCGAGCGATCGGGATCGTCGCCCCCGCCGGGGGCGGCAAATCGAGTGTGCTGCGATCGCTGACGATGCAGCTCCCGCCGCGCGGTTGGCACTGCTTCTCGACGAGCTGCTCGCCGATCGAGAGCAATCCACTCGCGCCGCTCGCCGATCTCGACGCCCAACGCCGGGAGCGTCGCGGCGAGCCGCCGATCACCGAACGCCACCGCACCGGTGAAGCCGGTGGGGATTGGCCGCTCACGCTGCTCGACGCGCTCACCGAGCCCAGCAACCGACGCGTGCTCCTCGTGGTCGACGATCTCCACCGTGCGAGCCCGGCAATGCGCGAGTACGTGGACCGACTGGCCGAACGGGTCGTCGCCGGCGACGGTCACGTCGTGATGGTCACCGCCTCGAGACCCGCCGATGAACCCGCACCGCCCACCATGGCGACCGTCGATCTGCCGGCCTGGGACGACCGGGCGATCGAGTCCTACCTGCACTCGTTCGTGGGCGCCGGCGTCTGGACCCGAGGAGCGAGCAGCTGGATCGCCGAGCGGGCCGGCGGCAACGCGCTCTTCGTCCGAGAACTGTCGATCGACGCGTTGCGCCGGCTCCCCGAGGACCCGACGTCGCAACCCTTCGTCCCCCCGGAAGTCGCGTCGATGGTGACGGACGGCTCCGAGCTCGCGCTCGGTTCGCTCCCGTCCAACCTGCGTGACGCGTTGACCGCCGCAGCGGTGCTCGGCGACGAGTTCCGCACGCGCGACCTGGCCGGACTCGTCCCACGCGTCGCACCGATGCTCGCACTGGGCGAGGCACACGGGCTGATCGAACGGGTCGACCAGGACCACCACCGTTTCGTCCACCAGCGCTTCCGCCAGTCGTTTCTCGATCTGGTCGACGTCGACGAACAGGTCACGCTCGCCCATCGGGTCGCCCATCTCATCGGCCGCGGTCCCAACTCGCACGAGCGTCTCGCCGACGTCGCACGGTTCGCCCGGACCGCGTCGAGCCGCGACCCCGACGCGGCAATCGACGCCACCATCGCCGAAGCACGCGCCGCCTTCGACGCGCTGCGAATGGAGGAGGCGGTCGACATCGCCCGACTCGGGATGCGCCTCGTCGAGGACGTCGAAGGGCGCTCCGCACGCTGGGCGATGATCACGACGATCGCCGGCATGGCTGCGGTCGAGACCGGCGACCCGGACGCATCCGAACTGCTCGTCGCCGGCGGCACTCGCGCCATCGAGCTGGACGAGGACGACATCGTCGCCGAGGCGGCGGCGCGCCTGTCCTCACAGAGCCCCACGACGCGAATCGGGGCGATGGACGAGGCGACCGCCGTGATCTTCGATCACGCCTATCGCCACGTCCACGACCCGGCGTTGCGGGCCCTGGTGTGCCGCGGTGGCGCCTTCTCCGCTGCACTGGCCGACGATCCCGACACGGCCCGGCGCCTCTACCGCGAGGCCGAGCTGCTGAGCGCCGAACTCGGCGACGTGACGATCCGGGCCGAGATCCTGTCGTCCGCATACACACCGCTCAGCCAGACCGACGATGTCCCGGCACGGCGCGAGATCGCTCGTGAGCTGCACCGGCTCGCCGCCGAGCTCGATCGCATCGATTTCGAGTACGCCGCGCACCGACTCGACTTCGCCGATGCCATCCACTGGGGCCTCGCCGACCCGCGCGAACCGATGCACCACGTCGAAGACGTGGCGGCGCAGCTTCGCCAACGCAGCAGGAACTGGAGCCTGTTCGCCTTCCGATCCACGATCGCACTCCTCGACGGCGACACCGTCGAGGCCGAGCGTCACGCGACCATGCTGCTCTCGGACGAGGTCACGACCAGCCAGCAGCTGGCCACGACCACGTACGGCGCCCTGCTGATGGGCATCCGCCTCACCGACGACCGCCTCGAAGAGCTCGACCCGATCGTGGTCGGCCTCCAGGCGGACCAGCCGCAACTCGCGATCTGGCACGCCGTCCGATCGGTGACGGCGGCTCGTTCGGACCCCGCCGCTGCCACGGCGGCCTTCGACCGGATCTTCACCGCCGACAGCCACCGCATCCCGGCCAACTTCACGATGGTGGCGGGGCTCGTGATGGCCGGTGAAGGCGCCGTGCGACTGGGCGACGACGCCCGGATGCGCACGATGGTGGCACACCTCCGGCCCTTCGAGGACCGCTGGGCCTGGTTCAACGTGGGGACCGTCGGCCCGGTCGATCTCACGTTGGCCCGGCTGCACGCCGCACTCGGCGAGGCGGCGGCGGCGCGTGCGTGCGTGCGGCGCGGCTTGTCGTCGACGACGCGAGTCGGCGCTCCCCTCTACGCGCGCCAACTCGCCCAGGTGCTGTCGGAGCTCGCATGACCGGATCGGACATCACGGTGATCGCGCGAGCAGGATGCCCGATCGAGGTGCAGCTCGAGACAGGGCCGGCCGATCTGCGACCCAAGGAGTGCACCGTCGTCGCCGCCCTCGCCCTGCGCCATCCCGACGTCGTCACCGTCGATCAACTGATCGCGCTGGTCTGGCCGGACCGCACGCCGGCGAGCGCCCGACAGTCGATTCACAACCACCTCGCCCGCCTCCGGCGGGTCGCGGACGGGCTCGTGGCAACCGATCGCGCTGGCTATCGGTTCGGACCGAGGGTCCGCATCGAGATCGCCGGGCTCGAAGCTCCCCACGGCCCTCGCGACCTCCTGATCGAGCTGGGCGCCGCGCCGCACGTTGCGCACGCCCGTGAATCCTTCGCCACCCGCCACCGGCTCTCCGACGATTTCGACCCGGTCGAAGCGCTTCGTGCACAACGTTTCGCGGAGGCACGCAGCGTCGTGCAGCGGCGCATCGACGATGATCCGTTCGACGAGCGTATGTGGTCGCTGCTGGCCGTTGCATCGGTCGGAACCGATGGAACCGCCGAGGCACTCGCCGTGCTCGATCGGGCGCGCAACGCGCTCATCGACATCGGGCTCGAGCCCGGCCGGCGACTCCTCGACCTCCATCGCCTCATCACCGACGGCGTCGACTCGGTCGAGGTGCTCCTGCCGCACGCCGACGGCGCGCCGAGCCTCGGTGCGGGCGGCAGCGACGAGATGCGCGACGCGCTGCGCGAGATCCGGACCCTCTGGTCGCAACCCGGGACCTTTCGAGTCGACATCGTGGGCGCCGACAGCGTGGCCCGAAGAGCGTTCCTCGCCCGCCTGGTCGACGACGCCCGCGCCAGCGGCTTCGCGACGGCGTTCGCCCGGTGCGCCCCCGACGACATCGGCCCGCCGACGATTCGACTGGCGCACGCCGGTCGACGTCCACTCGTCGCGGTCCTCGACGGCATCGAGCACTGCGACGAGTCCTTCGACGACTTCGAGGCGGTCGTGTCGGCTGTGCGACGCAGCAGTGTCGTCGGCGAGGAGCCGACGGGCTGGGTCGTCACCGGCGAGCATCGACTGCCCACCGCGCTGGTCGACGTCGATGCAACGGCCACGATCGACGTGTCCGACCTCGTCATCGACGTCCACCCGGCAACCGCCCCGAGAACCGAACGGCTGGCAACGATGCTCGCGGCACTCCGCCTGCTCGGCGAGCCGACGCTGATCGACGTGCTCGATCAGATCGTCCCCGGCGCCACCGATACCGCACAGCTCGGCGCACGCTCGGACCTCCTCCGCGTCGACCCGGTCAGCCGCATCGTCGACCTCACCGGACCCGACATCGGCGTGGCCGAACTCGCGGGCCTGGACCCCGCCGAGCGCCAAGGCCTCACCCAGTTGCTCATCGGCATCGAATTCCCGGGGGCCGACGGCGCCCGGCAGGAGACCCGCCGCGCCGCGTTCGCCCTGGCCGCCAGCGGCCCCGACGCACCGGTCACGCTCGAGGCGACGCGCCGTGCGGCCGCACTCCACGGCGAGCGGGGGGATCACCTCACCGGCGCCCGCGTGCTGCTCCGCACGATGGCGCCGCTCGAAGCAGCGGCTGGGCGGTCACGGGCATGGTGCGAGCTGGCGATCGACGCCGGCACGCGGCTGCTTGCGGGCGGCGACCTGTCCGGCGACGATCTCCTCGCAACCGTCGTCGTCGCCGCCCGGTCGAACGGCGACCTGGATCAGGCGGCAACCGCCGCGTTGGAGTGGTGCCGCCTCGGAGTCGCGGCCGGTGCCGGAACGGTCGACCAGCATCGACTCGACGTGCTCGACGAACTCGCCGAGGTCGTCACGGCTCCGAGGGCGCGGGCGCAGCTCGGGGCGGCCGCCTCGATGGTGCTCAGCCTCGCCGATCGGCCCGGCGAACTGCGCCGTCGGTTCGACGCCGCAACCGTTGCCGCGATGGAGGCCGACGACGACGACGTCCTCGCCGACGTCCTCCCGCTCACGTACATGTCGCTGCCGTTGCACTCCGACACCGCGGTCCGGCTCGCACATGCGGATCGCCTGCTCGAACTCGCCGACGCGACAGGACGTGCCGATGCGCGCTGGGAAGCCTTGCAGCTTCGGTACTCGACCGAGGTGATGACCGGCGACCCTGCGTTCCGGTCGACGCTGGCAGAACTGGAGCACGTCGCACAATCGCTCCACGAACGGTCACGGGAGTGGGAGATGCACTTCATCCGGTCGAACGTGGCCATCATCGACGGTGACCTCGACGCAGCGCGACGACTGATCGACGAGTCCCTGGCGTTCACCGACATGCTGAACGCCGAGCGCGTGGCCGCGGTCTTCGGCGCCCATCATCTCGTCACCGCGCTCATCGACGGCACCGTCGGCGGTTTCGTCGAATCGGTTCGGGAGTTGGCGACGGATCAGCCGGGTGTCGGCGCCTGGCACGCCGCGCGGGCTGCGGCCGCCGCCGGAGCAGGCAATGTCGACGAAGCACTCGAGGCGATTCGATTCGTGCTCGGTGAGGGCACCCCGAACCTCCAGCCCGATCCGACGTACACCGCCGGCCTCATCGCGCTGGGCGAAGCCGCCGCGCAGATCGGTGCGGCCGCACCGATTCGTGCGATCGAGGCGCTGCTCGAACCGCTCGCCGGTACCTGGTCGTGGTGCGGATCGTGCACGTTCGGTCCGTTCGACCTGACGCGCGCTCGACTCGCTCTCGCCGCGGGCGATCATCGACGTGCGGAGTCGATCGCGGCCGACGCGTTGGTGACCACCGCCGAGATGCGCGCCCCGCGCTTCTCCCGGCTCGCGACCGAGGTACTGCTCGCCGCCATCGACGCCGGCTGACGGCACGATCAACCGCGACGGAGCGGGCCAACCGCGATGTCAGGTCGAGGGCGCCGATGGCGCGTTCGCCTCGAGCCAATCACTCCACCGAGTGGCGTCGCGTGCGGCGAGGGTCTCCCGGTCGTCGCCGTAGAGATACGACCAGATCGACACCGACGTCTGCTCGCCGGCACCCTCTGCGGCGATGAACGCCGTGCCCTCGGCCGGTCCGACCAGGAGGAGCGAGACGCTGTGGTCGCCACGGGCCGCAACGGTGCCGGTGAGGCCGAGGCCGTCGGACAGCTCGATGTCGACACGATCGCCCACGCCGAGTTGAGAGTCGATGCCGAGGCGGCGACACAGCTCTCGCCATGCCTGCGGTTGCGGCGCGTTCCAGACCGCCATCGGGAGCAGCGCAGTGGCCTGACGCCCGCGGAAGTGCTCCAGGTGCAGACGGAGGTTGCACAGGAACAGCTGCCATCCGTCCCGCATCGCGTTGTACTGGTCGTCCCACTCTGCGCCCGACCCGAATCCACTGTTGACCAACCGGACGATGCAGGTGCCGCCGTCGCGGGCTTCGACCATCCACTCGAAAGCGAGGCCATCGACACCCTCGCCGGAGTCGAACACCACTCGGTCAGGTGGTTCCCAGGCGGCGACGCGGCCCGGTGCATCCATGCCCGGGCCGAACGACGCCAACATCGCGCCGCCACTTCGTTCCTCGACCGTGTGGGGGACGTACCACGAGGAGATTCCCGGGCCGGTGGCAATCGCCGCCCAGACCTCGTCGGGCGTGCCGGGCACTTCGATCTCGGTGCGGATCGAACGCTGCTGGTCAGTCATTGCTGGTTCCTTTCGGGTCGGCAAGGGGGTGCGGGTGTGCTGCGACCACGAGCCGGTGGCGGCGTCCGCCGGGCGCGGACTCATCGTGGTATCGAGCGGCCAGGTCGTGAATCGATGCGGTCAGCTCGGCGGTGAACGCCGAGCGAGCCGATGCCGAGGCGAAGCGAACCTCGGTGTCGATCGTCAGCGTCGCGAGCGGCTGGTCGGCGGCATCGGCGCGCCGGGCGAGGCCCGCGACTTCGTCGAGCAACCGAGCGGCGATCGCCAGGAGGTAGCGCGTGGAGAGGCGATCGACGCGGTCGGGCGTCGCCGCGTTGGACCCGAGCACCGACGATGCAACCAGGTACGACGACGCCGACGCGACCACCACCCGCTCGGTCAACCCGCGCCGTGGCCGCTCTTCGACCAGCCGGACGAGACCGTGCTGCTCGAGTGCGCGGAGGTGGTAGTTGATCTTCTGGCGCGGCTCGCCGAGCGCGGCCGCCACGCTGGTTGCGGATCCCGGTTCGGCGAGCGCCTCCAGCACGCGGGCTCGGAGTGGGTCGAGCGCAGCGACGGCCACCTCGGGCTCGTCGATGACCTGCACGTCCAACACGCTCCCATTCTCGTATTGACAAACCATGTTGTCAATACGAGACGTCCATCACGGTGTCCGGTGAGACCGCATTCGGGGCGGACGGATCGGCGGGCGCGGAAAACGACGAGAGCCCGCCAGCGAACGCTGACGGGCTCTCGACATGTGTGGGCCGGGTAGGATTTGAACCTACGAAGGCATACGCCGGCAGAGTTACAATCTGCTTCCTTTGGCCACTCGGACACCGACCCTCTGGTCCCCGTTCCACAGACATTCGACTCGAGACCGCAGTGGTCTGTCGAACGAGGCGCCGAAAGCGTACCGCCCCCGATCCGGCACGCAACCCCGACGATTCCCTCAGCTACCGTTCGGTGCATGCCAAGTTTCGACGTCGTCTCCGAAGTGGATGAACAAGAAGTCAAGAACGCTGTGGATCAGGCGCAGCGCGAGATCGCGAACCGCTACGACTTCAAGAACACGAACTCCTCGATCGAGCTCACCGATCTCACGATCACGATGCACACCGCGAGCGAAGACCGCCTGAACGCGCTGCGGATCGTCGTCGAGGAGAAGCTCGTGAAGCGCGGTGTCTCGTTGCGCGGCGTCGAGTACGGCGACGTGCAGGAGGCGAGCCAGAACACGGTGCGTCAGGTCATGACCATCGCGGTCGGCATCTCCCAGGAGAAGTCGAAGCTGATCAACCGGACGATCAAGGAGAAGGGGCCCAAGGGCGTCAGCAGCCAGGTCCAAGGCGATTCCATCCGAGTGCAGGCGAAGAAGCGCGACGCGCTCCAGGACGTCATTGCACTCCTCAAGGCCGAAGACGTCGGCATCCCCCTGCAGTTCCAGAACTTCCGCGACTGAGCCTCCAGCTCTTGCGGAACCCACGCGTTCTCAGGGTCCGTTCAGGCGGAGCGGGCAGACTTGTCCGATGCGTGTGCTGGTGGTCGACGACGAGGTCCGTTTGGCCGACTCGATCGCACGCGGTCTCGCCGCCGAGGGGTTCGACACCGACGTCGTCCACGACGGGCTCGAGGCACTCTGGCGCGCACGCGAAGCCGACTACGCGGCGATCGTGCTCGACATCATGCTGCCGGGCAAGAACGGCTACGAGGTGTGCCGCGAGTTGCGCGCCGACGGCGTGACCACGCCGATTCTGATGCTCACCGCCAAGGACGGCGAGTACGACGAAGCCGAGGGTCTCGACACCGGTGCCGACGACTACCTCCGCAAACCGTTCTCGTTCGTCGTCTTGGTCGCCCGGCTCCGAGCCCTCCTGCGACGCGACACCGGAGCGGCCGACAACACGATCACCGCCGGATCGATCACGCTCGATCCGGGCCAACTGCGAGCGATCGTCGCAGACCACTCGGTCGAGCTCACGCCGCGCGAGTTCGCAGTCGTCGAGTTCCTGGCACGACGCACACCCGATGTCGTGCCGAAATCGGCGTTGCTCGATTCTGTGTGGGGCCTCGACTTCGACGGCGACCCGAACATCGTCGAGGTGTACATCGGGTACCTCCGCAAGAAGCTCGGTAAGGACACGATCCGGACCGTGCGCGGCGTCGGCTACCAACTGGCGGTCGAGTCGTGACCAGTGCCCCGCGCGGCATGTCGATGCGGATGCGGCTCACGCTCGCGATGGGAGGCGTCGCCGCGCTCGCCTTCGCCGTCGTTGCGCTCGCGGCACCCGGCGTCGTGCGCAGCGTCCTGGAGGACGATCTGCTCGTCGCCGAAGCGGACAACGCAGCGCTGCTTCTCACGTTCGACGGGCCGGCCACGTTCGACCCGGAGGACCTCATCGATCTCGCCGACAACGACTTCTTCCCCATCGACTCCGATGTGCTGATCGAAGTCGGCGGCGTGTTGGGCGACCTCTTCGACGAGTTCGGCCCCTTCGACATCGATGGCGTCGACGGCGACCGCATGGCGGCGGAACAGATCGCACTCCTGCGCAGCATCGATCGTTTCGATCTCCTCGCGGATGCGGCGGACGGGCCCTTCGTCATCGAGCTGAGCCCGCGCACCGGCGCGCTCGTGAGCCCCGACGGCGCGTTCGAGATCGTCGACGATCTCCAGCGCGAGATCGACGACGGCGTTCCGATCATGTCGGCGGCCGAGCTCGACGAACTGCTCTTCGACGACCTCGGGCTCCGTCCGACCGGAGCCGACTCGGTCGTCGGAACCGATGGCGACGGACGGCCCATCGCCGGCGTCGTCGAGGTCGACGGAGCGCGCCTCCTCGTCGCCGCCGACGCCGCCGCGGTCGACCGCAGCGTGCAGCGGGTGCAGCTCGGCCTGTGGCTCGGCGTCCCGCTCCTGAGTGTGCTGGCGGCCGGGCTCGCGTGGCTGTTGACGAGCCGGGCACTTCGCCCGGTCGCGGCCATCACCGACCGCGCCGCAACGATCAGTGGGGGTTCCCTCGATGCTCGCGTGCCGGTGCCCGCGTCCGGCGACGAGATCTCGACCCTCGCCGTCACCGTCAACGAGATGCTCGACCGCCTCGAGGACGACGACCGCACGCGGCGCCAGTTCGTGTCCGACGCATCTCACGAGCTGCGCTCGCCGGTCGCCGTGATGCGCAACGATGCCGAAGTCGCACTCGAACACCCCGAGACGACCGACGTTCGCCAACTCGCTTCGGTCGTCGCGGCCGAGTCCTCGCGGCTGTCGACGATCATCGACGACCTGCTCGCGCTCGCTCGACACGAGGAGGGAGTGACACCACCCGCAGCAGAGGTCGATCTCGACGACCTCGTGCTGGCCGAGGCAGCGCGCACTCGCCGCGTCCCGGTCGACACCACCAGCGTGTCCGCCGGCCGGGTCCGGGGTCGCCGGGACGAGCTGACTCGGATGGTCGGCCACCTGATCGACAACGCCGCCCGCCACGCCACAACCGTCGTGCGGGTGTCGCTCCAGACGTCGCCGCGCGTCGTCGAGTTGACGGTCGACGACGACGGTCCGGGCATCGACATCGCCGACCGCGACCGGATCTTCGAGCGGTTCTCGCGACTCGACGACGCTCGCACTCGCGACGAAGGTGGCGCCGGGCTCGGGCTTGCTGTGGTCCGGAGCACGGCGGAGCGGTCCGGGGGCACCGTCACGGTGGGCCAGGCGCCGATCGGTGGCGCCCGGTTCACCATCTCGTTCCATCGCTGACCGGCGTCGGCAACGAGGCGCCTCCTTCTCAGGCTGATCTCAGCTGACCTTGCGAGAGTGGGGACCATCACCCGATCCGAAAGGCCCGACCATGAACCCGCTCCCTCCCCCCGCTCCGATCGCCGAACCCCCCACGACCCCGCCGACCGGCTCGCGGCGACGCCTCGTGCTCGCCGCCGCCGCGGCGACCGCGCTCGGCGTCGGCGGCGTCGTCGCCGGATCGACCCTCGCCTCGGCCGACGACGAGCCGGCCGGTGACGAGACGATCGACGACGAGACCGGCGGCGGCGACACGACGGATGATGTCGAGCCGGTCGACGAGCTGCCGATGGACGACGAGCACGACGGCGATGGCACGTGGGACATGCCGAGCCTCGACGAGCTCGATGCCGCCTTCGAGGACTTCGACGCGTGTCTCTCCGAGCAGCTCCCCGACGTGGTCGGCGGCGGATGGAGCGACGTCGAGGGCGGTGAGTTCCCCGACCTGGAACAGTGGACCGAGGAGTTCGAGGACCTGCTCGGCGGCATGGTCACCGTCTTCTCACCCGGCGCCGACGGTGGCGACCTGACGCTGCTCGAATTCGGTGAGGGCGACGGCACGATCACCATCACGCAGACCGACGGCGAGATCACCGTCAGCACCGACGGCGATGTCGCGGACCTCGAGACGTCGCTGCCCGACCTCGGCGACCTCGACCTCGGCGACCTCGACCTCGGCGACCTCGACCTCGGCGACTTCGACCTCGGCGACTTCGACCTCGGCGACTTCGACCTCGGCGACATGGGATTCGAACCCGACCCCGAGTTCACCGCGGCGCTCGAAGAATGCACCGCGCTGCTCCCGGGCGGTGGCATCTTCGACATGATCGGTGAGTTCGTGGACGACTTCGAGCACACGCCCGCCGACGGGGACAGCAGCGAGGACTGATCCGCTGCGGCGGACGGGCGAACGTCCGGCAATCGTCCGGTTAGGTTCGAGGCATGCAACTGGGTCTCGTCATCTTCCCCACCGATCAGACCATCGATCCGGTCGAGCTGGCACGAGAGGCCGAAGCACGCGGGTTCGAATCGCTGTGGTTCCCCGAGCACTCGCACATCCCGACGAGCCGCGAGACACCGTGGGGCGGCAACCCGTCCGCGCCACCGCTGCCCGAGTACTACTGGCGCACGCACGACCCGTTCGTCGCGCTCGCGGCGTGCGCAGCGGTCACCAGCGAGATCAAGCTCGCAACCGGAATCTGCCTGGTGGCCCAGCGCGATCCGATCCACACTGCGAAGGAGGTGGCCAGCCTGGACCGCATCTCAGGCGGCCGTTTCCTGTTCGGTGTCGGGTACGGGTGGAACAAGGAAGAGATGGCCCACCACGGCACTCGCTACACGGAGCGCCGCGAAATGCTGCGTGAGAACGTGCTCGCCATGCGCGAGCTGTGGAACAACGACGAAGCGTCGTTCGACGGTGAACACGTCAGCTTCTCGTCGAGTTGGGCGTGGCCGAAGCCGACGCAGGACGGCGGTCCACCGATCATCCTGGGCGGGAACGCCGGCCCGAAGACCGCCGCGCACATCGCCGAGTTCTGCGACGGCTGGATGCCCATCGGCGGCCGCCATCCACTGGACAAGTGGGGGCTGATCGAAGATGCCTGTCATGCCATCGGACGCGACCCGGCGTCGGTCGAGCGTGGGGTGTTCGGCGCCGCACCCGACGAGGCCAAGCTGAACGGTCTCGCCGAGTCCGGGATCAGCCGGGCCGTGCTCGGCCTGCCACAGGGGCCGCGTGACGAGGTGCTCGCAACGCTCGACGAGCTCGCGCCGCTCGTGCCCGCACTCGCCTCCGCCTGAGCGCCGTGCGTCACCCCGCGCCGTTGCGGCCCTTGGCGACCTAGCCTGGAAGCGCTTCGAAACCACGGGGCACCAAAGCCCCAGGGATCGAAGCCATGTCAGACCGCACTCAGTACGAACCGTCCATCACGTCCGCGCCCGCAGATGCTGCGCCCGACGCCGCCGCAGCGTTCGACCCGCCGCAGCCCGAGCACCGCCAGGTCGACGTCGATGTCGACGTCACCGCCGAGATCCCGGTGGTCGTCGCCGACGACGTGATCGATGCCGTGGCAGACACCGACGTCCTCGACGACGACGCGGCCGACGACACGAGCGACGACATCGGAATCGGCGAAGCCGACGACGACATCGACGGGCCGCTGACCTTTGCCGACCTCGGGCTCTCCGACGATCTGCTCGCATCGCTCGATGCGCTGGGCTATGTCATCCCGACGCCGATCCAGGCCGAATCGATCCCGCCGCTGCTCGACGGGTTCGACCTGCTCGGCCAGGCCGCGACCGGAACCGGCAAGACCGCCGCGTTCGCGCTGCCGATGCTCGATCGTGTGGCCGGCGCCAAACGCTCCAAGTTGCCGTTCGGGCTGGTCCTGGTCCCCACCCGTGAACTCGCGAACCAGGTCGCCGAGGCGATGAAGGAGTACGGCGCGCAGGGCAGGGTCCGGATGGCGGCGCTCTTCGGTGGCACCAACATCGGGCCGCAGTTCAGCCTGCTCAACGCGGGCGTCGACATCGTGATCGGCACGCCCGGCCGCGTGCTCGACCACCTCAAGCGGGGGTCGCTCGACCTGTCGAACTGCGGCATGGTGGTCCTCGACGAAGCCGACGAGATGCTCGACATGGGATTCGCAGAGGACCTCGAGGCAATCCTCGAAGCGGCGCCTCCCGAACGGCAGACGATCCTGTTCTCGGCCACGATGCCGAATCGCATCGACTCGATCGCCACACGTCAGCTCAGCGATCCGGTCCGGATCAGCATCCAGCGAGCGACCGACACTGCGGGCACGATGCCGAAGGTGACCCAGCGCGCGTACCTCACGCACCGTACGCATCGGGCGTCGGCGCTCGGTCGGATCCTCGACATGGAGAGCCCCGAGGCCGCGATCGTCTTCTGTCGCACACGCGGTGACGTCGACGAACTGACCGACGTGATGAACGGTCGCGGCTACCGCGCCGAAGCGCTCCACGGCGGGATGAGCCAAGACCAGCGCGACCGAGCGATGGGCCGGTTGAAGAGCGGCGTCGCGACGTTGCTGATCGCGACCGACGTTGCGGCGCGAGGCATCGACGTCGACCACTTGAGCCACGTCGTCAACTACGACATTCCACAGACGACGGAGGCGTACACACACCGGATCGGGCGTGTGGGCCGCGCCGGCCGCGAGGGCATCGCGATCACACTCGGCGGACCCAAGGATCACCGCAAGATCAACAACATCGCCC
The DNA here is from genome assembly GCA_963695475.1 of Ilumatobacteraceae bacterium. GTDB lineage: Bacteria > Actinomycetota > Acidimicrobiia > Acidimicrobiales > Ilumatobacteraceae > Ilumatobacter_A. Next base: position 212,607 of record CAVOHA010000024.1, on the reverse strand, counting down.
GCTACACGAAGCAGAACATCTCGATCGAGAAGGTGCCGACGGTCAACGACTTGACCATGCGGCGGATGCAGCAGACCGGTGCCGAAGTGGCTGCGAAGATCGGCGACCCCGAGTCGGCTGACCTCTATCGCACCATCGTCGAGCAACTCACCGCCGAGCACGACCCGGTCGAGGTGGCGATCGCGGCGGTCCGACTCGCGCACGAATCGGCGGGCCGCACGAGCAGCGAGGAAGAGATCCCCGACGTGCAGGCGCGATCGGAGAAGGGCCGCGATCGCTCCGACCGCGACGACCGCCGGGGCCACCGCGGTCAACGTGACGATCGGGGTCAGCGTGACGACCGCGGACCTCGCGGCGACCGCGGGACACACGAGAACCGCGCCATTCGCAATGCCGATGGATCGCATCACGTCGAAGCCGGCTTCGTCAGCCTCCAGTTCAACCTCGGACGGTCGGCGGGGCTGCGACCCGGTGACCTCGTCGGTGCGATCGCGAACGAGGCGAACATGCGCGGCAGCGAGATCGGTGCGATCAAGATCAACGACAAGTCGGCATTCGTCCAGGTGCCCGAAAAGCACGCCGGCAAGGTGCTGCGCAGCATGGACGGTGCCAAGATCCGCAACAAGTCGGTTCGTGTCCGCCGCGCCAACAACGCGTAGCACGCCGCACGTCGAAGCGGCCTACGACGCGCTCTTGAGATGTCGCCTTCCCTCGCGGAGCGTCACGGGTCGCACGCCTTCCGAGAGCGCGTCGCACAGCAGCGTCGCATGGCGGCCGGTCCGCCACCGGGCCGAGAATCCGAACGCAAGGACGGCCTCGATGTTTGCGACCGCTTCGTCGACGTCGCCATCGGCTCGGCGTTCGAGCAACGTCTCGGCCAGCCAGAGTCGGGCGTGGGCCTCCCACAGTCGGCCCGTGGATTCGATCGACAACTGAACACCCCGCTCCAGCAGCGCCCGAGCGCGATCGAGGTGACCGACGCCGAGCAGGGCGACACCCGAGTAGAGGGCCGCGGATCCGAGGACCAACGAGCCGAACCCCACGGCGATCGTGCGTTCTCCGAGCGGTTCGAGTTCGTCGACGCAGCGCTGGCCGAGCAACGGATCGCGCCAGTCGGCGGCCGCCAACGCCGTGAGCGCGAACACGGCCGGTCTCGAGTCGTCGTCCGGAATGTGGGCGATGCCCGACACGAGACGAGCATGAGCAAGCTCGTCGTGTGGACGCGCGAGCGCTGCGATCATGATCGCTTGGCTCTGCGGGTTCATCGCAGCCGCTGCGTCGAGCACGTCGCCGCGTTGGTCGAGTTCGTCGAGTTCGAGTTCGAGGAGCAACTCCTGTGACGCGGTCGCTGCGTCGACCGAGCGAGAGCGGAGACGATGCCCGACCTCGCGCGTTCGTGCGATGCAGCGGCCGGACATCATCGAGCTGCCCGCGCGCGATCGCATTCGTCACCTCGCACAGGTGGCGGCGGACCACTCCGAACGGAAGGAGCGCGCGCTCCGATGCGGCAGCGAGCGGTTCGAGGACGGCGTCGACTCGTCGCAGGTCGCCGGTCGCGTACGCCATGCGCAGCACGGCCTGGTAGGCGATCGTGAGCAGCATCGGGTCGTCCGCAGACTGAGCGAGGAGCAGCGATCGTTCTGCGTCGTCGCGAAGGGTCTCCGGATCATGGCCGTCGACTGCCGCACACGATCGCAGCGAGCGGCGAGCCAGACCACCTCGGTCCGCACCGAGCCGACATCGTGATGCTCGCGCTCGGCGGCCTCGATGAGCCGCTGGGCAGCAGGGCCAGCGCCCGTGAGGCTCACGATCGCGGCCGACGCACACAACAGCTCGACTCGTACGCGGCGCCGCAGCGGGAAGTATGTCGAGTGGTTCGGCGAGTTCGATCAGCGCGTCGTGACGATCCTCGCCGACGCCTCGACCGAACTTCACGAGCGCCGTCCGCGCCAGCAGATCGCCGTTCGGACGTCGCCCGTGCGATCGCGCTGCACCTCGTCGAGGAGCGGACGCCAGGTCGCCGTCGCCCGTCATGCGCCATCGACTGCGCCGCGATCAGCAGCGCTCGCGGGAGATCCTCGCGGTCACCGTGGTCGCGGCAGAGCTGCACGGCTTCTCGAGCGATCGGGAGCGCATCGTCGGCACCCGCCGCCAGCAGGGCCTGTTGCCGCGTGCAGTCCTGACTGGTGATCTGCCCGCGCTCGTTCCTCCGCTCAACATGGCTGCGCCGGGTCCACCACCTCATGTCGGAGAATCGCGAGTTCGAGGTCAGCCAGTCTCGCGACCGAGGTCGAGCCCGTAACTGCTCCAGCAGGACGTGGCGCGTCGAAGCGATCACCGCGAGCGCGTCGGCCTGTCGACCGCAGTGGTACAGCGACCGTTGCTGCGAGCGCGGTCGCGATGTTCGCGTTCGGGACAGCGGTTTGCCGCCTCGACGAGTTCGGGCACGATCGACGAACGCTCGACTGCGTCGGCCCGCATCGACGAGGAGCTCGAAGCGCCGGTCGATCGACTGCTCGCGGAGTTCGGACAGCCGGACGATCTCGTGATCCACGAACGGCGCCCGCTCGACCCCGGCGTACGCATCGTCGGTCCACAGCGCGAGCGCCTCGTCGAGCAGACCGATGCGTTGCCTCGCGGGTCGTGGAGCGGATCGTTCGACTGCCGAACCAGAACGGATGAAGGTCGTCGGCATCGACGTCCGCCGCCGGGTCGAGCACGGTAGCCGTGGCCGACCCGCACGCACGACCTCGCCGCCGAGCGATCGCTCGAAGCCTGGTCAGCGCCACTCGTAGCGCCCCATCGGTACCCGAGTCGTCCGGCCAGACGTCGAGCAGCGCGTCTCGCCCCACCGGCACCCGACCGGCGAGGCGCAAGCCGCAGCGCGAGCAGCAGTTGACGACCGCCGAGAGCGTGACGACCTCGCCGTCGACACGAACCTGAGGTCGGCCCAACACCGCCACTTCCAACGTCCGCCATTCCCGAGAACGTTAGACCGCTCGTGCACGCCTCCGGAATCACGCGAGGCCGACAGATGTAACAGCGGTGTAACGCGCGTCCTCTACCGTCCACTCGGATCACACCGATCCGAGGAACAACAGGGAGATTTTCATGCGTCGCATGCTGCTGGTTGCGCTCACGGCCGGACTGGTTGTCGTCTCCGGTACCGCCCAGGCGGTGGGCGTGCCGGATCCCGGATTCGGTGCGTCGGGCGTGGTTGTGACCGACCTCCTCGATCAGGTCGGGCCCGTCGATGTCGACAGCGCGGGTCGTTCGGTCGTGCTCGGCGTGAAGTCCGACTCGATCGCGATCGCGCGGTACCTGCCCGACGGCACGCGTGGACACGTCGTTCTCCGGCGACGGGCGCGCCGACCTCGCAATCCCCGTGGCACTCGCCGACCTCGTCGATGTTCGCGTCCTCGCCGACGGCTCGATCGTCGCGATCGGTTGTCGCACCACCGTTGCCGATGAATCCGTTCAGCAACGGTCTCTGGTCGGCGAAGGTCGACGTCGTCGGGGGCACCCTCGTCGCGGCTACGGCACGAACGGGGTGTCGATGCTACGACCAGGGGTTCATCGTGTTCGGCCGAGCACGGCACCGTCGGCGCTCGGACGGATCGGCGACGATCATCCAGCGGTCGCATCGGAGGCGATTTCGCCACCACCGATCTCGCCCGCCGGCGCGTTCGGAGCACGTCGTTCCTGGCCTATCGACTGTCGACGCGTTCCCGCCTGCCTGCGGCTTCATGGCGAGCCGTCCCCACCGTGCGGTCGGTCAGGGTCTCGACTTCTGCGTTCGTCTACGCCATCCAGCTGGTGGCATCCATCCCTCAGCTTGCGGCCTCGGCATCGACGACACGGTGGTCACGGTCACCCGTCAGGACCGATTCCGGCGACCATCGAGTGGACGCAAGTCCTCGACGCCTCGAGAAGCGTTCTCGGACGAAATCGTTCCAGAAACCCCATCGCGCTCGTCGGCTCGGACGTCGTCGTCGCGACAGAGGACGGAGCGACCTCCTACGTGCACCGCTCGTCTGCTTCGACCGGCGCACCCGTCAGCTTCGTGGGGCGCCGGGGGTCGGAGCGACCATCGCCGCCGGTTTCGGTGACGTCGGCGGCATCGCCGAGCTCGCCGAGCGGCAAGGTCGGGATCGTGAACGCTGCGACGTTCACCTCGTCGCCGACGTCGGTGCTGGTCGAGCGGCTCACGTCGACCGGCGCTCGCGACGCATCGTTCGGACGGGTCACCGTCCCGGTCGGCGGCGAACTGACCTCGACCGCGATCGCCGGCGCACCCGACGGCGGCGTGCTCGTCACCACCCAGCGTGACGGGCAAGGGGCGCTCCGACGCTTCATCGACGACGGCGGCACCGTGCGAACCGAGACGCGATGTGGTCACGGTCGAGCCCGGTCGCTTGCTCGACACCCGACCGACCGGATCCACCGTCGACGACCAATTCCTCGGCGCCGGCAAAGTCCACGGTGGCACGCTTCACCAAGGTCAAGATCGCCGGACGCGGCGACGTCGCCGCCGACGCCGTCGGCGTCGAAGTCAACATCACCGCCATCCAAAACGAAGGCCGCGAAGCCGACACCTTCACCAAGGTGAAGATCGCCGGACGCGGCGGCGTCGCCGACGACGCCGTCGGCGTCGAAGTCAACATCACCGCCATCCAAAACGAAGGCCGCGGGTTCGCCACCCTCTACCCCTGCACCCCCGAACCTCCCACCGCCTCCACCCTCAACTACACACCCGGCATCAACATCGCCAACGCCACCACCGTCGCCCTCAACGCCAACGGCGAAGTGTGCATCTACTCCAACGTCACCGCCCACTACGCGCTGCTCGACGTCGTCGCCTACGTCCCCGCCGGCTCCGACGTCGATGACGGTCGAGCCGGGACGCTTGCTCGACACCCGAGCCGACCGGGTTCACCGATCGACGGCCAGTTCCTCGGCGCCGGCAAAGTCCGAAGCCGACACGCTTCACCAAGGTGCAAGATCGCCGGACGCGGCGACGTCGCCGCCGACCGCCGTCGGCGTCGAAGTCAACATCACCGCCATCCAGAACGAAGGCCGCGGGTTCGCCACCCTCTACCCGTGCACCGCCGAACGTGCCCACCGCGTCGACCCTCAACTACACACCCGGCATCAACATCGCCAACGCCACCACCGTCGCCCTCAACAGCCAGCGGCGAAGTGTGCATCTTCTCCAACGTCACCGCCCACTACGCCCTCGACGTCCTCGCCTACGTCGCCGGCTGAAGCCGAGGCGGGTGACGAGCTGCGTGTCCAGCCCGCCGACCTCGGCAACGTCGCCTTCGGGTTCTGGGCCGTCTGCGGCTCTCGCTGTTCTGCCGCAGCGGCATCGCCGACCCCTACCTGCGCCCACCACTCCCCCTCTCGGGCGGACCGCGATCCGCAGTAGCGTCGGCGCATGGACGACGCCACCCAGATGCACGCCGACTGGACCCTCGTGATCGACGGGATCGACTTCGGCGAAGGACCACGCTGGCACGACGGCCGGTTGTGGTTCAGCGACTTCTATCAGCAGACGATCTCGTCGGTCGAGATCCACCCCGACGGAACGGGCACCCGCCACGTCGAACTCGAACACGACGGCCGCCCATCGGGTCTCGGATGGCTCCCGGACGGGCGGCTGCTGTTCGTGTCGATGCTCGATCGCAAGCTGATGCGCCGCGAAGCCGACGGCACCGTGGTCGAGCACGCCGATCTGTCCGCGGTGACGGGCGGGCACTGCAACGACATGGTCGTGGCCGAGGACGGCACCGCCTACGTCGGCAACTTCGGCTTCGACTTCGAGGGTGGCGACAGCGTCCAGACGACCTCACTCGTCATCGTTCGACCGGACGGCAGCGTGACCGCCGACGATCACCAACTGCTCTTTCCCAACGGCGCGGTCATCACGCCGAGCAATCGGACCCTGATGGTCGGCGAGACGTTCGGGGGCCAGTTCACGGCGTTCACGATCGATCACGACGGGTCGCTGACCGAACCACGGATCTGGGCGACGGTGCAGGGGACTGCGCCCGACGGGTGCACGCTCGACGAGGAAGAGGGCATCTGGTTCTCCGATGCGGTCGGCAAGCAGATCGTGCGAGTGATCGGATCGGGCGACATCGACGACCCGTCCACCATCCGCATGGGCACGCCGAACAACACCTATGCGTGCATGCTCGGCGGCGACGACGGCCAGACTCTTTTCGTCCTCACGGCCGACGACGCCAGTCCCGACGTGGTCGCCGGCACGGCAACCGGGGCGATCTACTCGACCCGCATCGAGGTCGCGCACGCCGGCCGACCGTAGCGGGGTGGGTCTGACCCACTCCGCGACGCGTCAGAGGACCTGCATGCCGTACATCTCGCCGAGTGGATCGGCGATCAGCTCGATGCGTTCGCCGTCGGGGCCCGCGAAGTAGAGCGACGTGTTGTCCAGCTCGAACACGTCGACGCCGGCATCGGCGAGTTTGACTCTCAGCCGCTCCCAGTTCTCGCGGGTCACGGAAATCGCCAGGTGATGGTGACCGCCGAGGACCTCGGCGTAGTCCTCCAGGCCCAGGCCCGGGAAGTCGAAGAAGGCCAGCGCGTTGCCGTTGCCGATGTCGAAGAAGAAGTGCGTCGAGCCCACGTAGTCCCGGTTCTCGAAGAGTTCGGTCAACGGGAACTCGAGCAGACCCTGGTAGAAGTCGATCGTCCGCGCCACGTCGGAGGAGATCAGCGCCTGGTGATGCTGGCCACGAGCCGACGAGGGTGGCCGCGACGCCTTCGGCGTGAGGTAGCGCTGGCGCAGCGTCTCCCATTCGTCGCCACGATCGGGATGGTCGCCGTCGTGGTCGGTTCCGAAGGTCGGCGTACTCGCAGAGTCTGTTGCCATCGCAACAGTATTCCACACCGTTCGCCGCAACAAACCCTCGCGGGCCACACTGTGGCGACCGGGGCATTCCCGCCCCGACGGTTCGGAGGAAAGATCGAGATGCAACGTCGCGGGATCGATCGGCGACAGCCCCGTTGAGTTCCCCGTTCGTCGCCGGTCTGCCGATGTACGACTGGCCCGAGGTCGCCGGCGCGCTCGACGAGTTGTGGACCCACATCGCCGCCGAGGCTCGCCGTGTCGGCCTCGCCGCACCGGCGCAACTCACCCGTCACGACGACCTCGTCGCGTTGTGGACCGATCCGGCGATGCTGCTCGGCCAGGTGTGCTCCCTCAATCCCGTCCGGGACGGGCTCGGCGAGACCGAGGTCGTCGGCACCATCGTCTACGAGCCGCCGCCCGACCTCCCCGAATCGGATCCGGGGAGCTACTACTCGGTGATCGTGTGTCGCGCCGACGACGAGCGGCGGCCCGCCGGCGCTCACGGTGTCGGGACCGGACACGCCCTGCCCGACATCGAGCGCTTCCGCGGCGCTCGCGTGGCGGCAAACGGCGAGGACTCGCAGTCGGGCTATTGGAGCCTCGGGCATTTCGTGCGCGACCTGCTCGACGACGGCCCGTTCTTCGGGCGGGTCCTTTTCACCGGCGCCCACCGCGACTCCGTCCGCGCCGTCGCCGACGGAACCGTCGACCTCGCCGCGATCGACGTGCACTCGTGGAGGCTGGCGAGTGAGTACGAGCCGGAGCTGGCACGACGCCTCGCGGTCATCGGGACCACAGATCCCACGCCCGGCGTCGTCTGTGTGGTGTCGTGGGAACTGAAGACCCACCGCGCTGCGCTCGATGCGGCACTGCACGCCGCAGTCGCGCGCTTCGTCGAGACCCCTGCGGCGTCGCGTCTCCACATCAGCGGCTACCGAACACGACGACTCGAGGAGTTCCAGGTGGTGGCCGACCAGGTCGAGGAAGCCGGACGCCACCCGTGGCACACCGCCTGAGCCGCCGTCAGGACTCGAGGTGCGAGATCACCGCATCGAGCGCGAGCCGATAGCTGGTGCGGCCGAACCCGCCGACCACGCCGAGGCACACGGCGGTCAGCATCGAGGTGTGGCGGAACTCCTCGCGGGCGTGGACATTCGACAGGTGCGTCTCGACGACCGGGAGCTCGATCGCCGAAATCGCGTCGCGGAGCGCGATCGAGGTGTGCGTGTACGCGCCCGGGTTGAACACGACGCCGGCCGCCGTCGTGCGGGCGGCATGGAGCGCGTCGACCAGTTCTCCTTCGACGTTCGACTGCACCGCCTCGATCTCGTAGCCCCGCTGACCGGCAAGCGACCGCAACTCGTCGACGATGTCATCCAGCGTGTCCGCGCCGTACACCTCGGGCTCACGGGTGCCGAGCAGATTCAGGTTCGGCCCGTTCAGGATGAGGATCGTCGCCATGCGCCCGAGCGTAGGCGTCGGTGCCCACTCGAATGCGCGAGCCCGACCCTCAGATCGAGAACTGCGACATGAACGCCCACCCGTCGACGGTGGCGCTGATGTCGTCGGTGAAGAAACCGAGGTCCGCCAGTTGGTCGGCGAGCGGCGAATCGGGCCAGGTGTGGCCACCGCCCACGATCTCGTAGAACGTCATCGGCGTTCCATCCTCGCAGCCGGTGTACGCATGGCTGATGACTTCGGGCGTCTCCTCGGTCCGCACGGGATCGGGGTCGCAGCCGGCGTCGTCGGCGAACTCGGCGAACTCGTCGGGCATCACCTGGCTGAAGAGCTCGACCACCTCCGCAAGTTCGGCCTCGTCGAGATCGAGTCCTTCGAGCAGCGTCGATTCGCCGCTTCCGGCGAAGGGCACGACCTCGTCGTCGGTGCCGTGAAAGGCGACGTAGGGCACCGCGCGGGCGGGATCGCAGCCGTCGGAGTGCGTCACGCCGGCGACGGATACGGCCGCCGCGATGCGGTCGGCACGCTCGCACACGAGCACTGCCGTGAACAGGCCGCCGTTCGACATCCCCGTCGAATAGATGCGGTCGGGGTCGACACACCAATCGGCGACGAGCGTGTCGATCAACGCGTCGGCGAACGCGAGATCGTCGCGCCCGGAATCGCCGACGTCGCCGAGCTGCCACGAGTTGGGTTCACCGTCGAACCCCAGACCGGTCGGGTGGACCACGACGAACCCCTCCTCCTCGGCGAGTGTTTCGTAGCCACTGAACGCAGCCTGTTCGAATCCGTTCGACCCGAGGCCGTGCCAGTTGAGCACGACCGGTGCGGGGTCCGACGACACCTGCGTCGGGACGAACACCCGAACGTCGTGGACCCCTCCGCCGGCATCGAGCGTGAAATCGGTGACGCCCGGCGTCAACGAGTCACACGACGGCCGCACGCGGGCGGGTCCGTCGATCACGAGGATCTCACCGCCGGAATCCTCCGCCTCCGTGGAGGGGGTGGTGTCCGCTGCGGCTTCGGTGACCACGGGTTCGGTGACCACGGGTTCGGTGACGACCGGGTCGGACACCGCAGGTTCGGTGCTGACGGGTTCGGTGTCGGGGGCCGCAGCGTCGGTCGGCGCGGGCGTCGGATCGGCGGCGGAGTCGCTGTCACTCCCCGAACACCCAGCCAGGATCACGGCACCGGCGACGATCAGATGTCGAACGTTCATCCCGACATCATCGCAGTGCGGGGGCGGCTCGGCGTGGACAGCGCCGAGGGCGGGCTCAGAAGAGCGTGACCGCAGCCGCAGCAGCCGCGCAGGCGACGCCGGCCACGGCGGCGAGGCCGATGGCGAGGCGCCGACGGACCCCGCTGCGATCAGCGGGAGCCGGCAGCGGTGCGACCACGAGGCGCTCGGCCGCGTCAGCGAGGGTCGGAGGCGGCAGCGGACGACCGCTCGGAACCAGCGCCGGCGGTGCAAGAGCGGACTGTCGCGCCGCGACCAGATCGGGCACGTCGATCGGGTGGAACGGCTCGACGATGTTCGACACGCCGACCGCCGACCCGGCGACGGGAGCCGGGAGTGCGACGCGCATCGACGGGTCGGGCGCAGCCCACGGCGAGAGATCGGTGCGAATGAGCGCCTGCGCGGACGGAGCGCCCCACGGATCGAGGACCCGTGTCGACGGGTCGGGGGCTGCCCACGTGGTGCGACGATCGAGTGCGGACGACCCGGCCTCACGCACGGGGACCGCGACCCCGTTCCCCCCGACCAGAGGCAGCGTGCGCGAGTAGGCGTTCATATGAAAGCAAGTTTCACACCTCCACCACCACGAGTGGTGGATGGCTGCACACGTCGAGACGACCCACGATCCGGTCGGAGGGACCGACCGCAACGGGTGCAGCCGTAGGCTCCGCAGATGGAGTGCGACGTCATCGTCGTCGGCGCCGGAATCGCCGGGCTGGCGACCGCCGACCAACTCGTACCACGCGTGGATGTCACCGTCTTGGAGGCCCGCAGCAGAATCGGCGGTCGCCTCCATTCGGTCGACCGACTCGATCTCGGAGCCTCCTGGTTCTGGCCGGGCGAGCAGCGGGTGGCCGGGCTGGTGAACGAGTTGCACGTTCCGACCCACTCCCAGCACCTCGACGGTGACGCCCTCTACGACGGACCCGACGGAGTCATCCGCCTCGACGGCAACCCGATCGATGTCCCCGCCTTTCGATTCAGTGATGGCGCCGACGGTCTCGCAGCGGCCCTCGGGCGGCGACTCGTCGCGAGCGATCGCGCCACCGTCGTGCTCGACAGTCACGTTCACACCATCGAGATCACCGACGAGGCGCATCGGCCGGTCCGCATCACGTACGCACGACTCGGCGTCGAGCGGACGATCAGCGCCGACCACGTGGTCATCGCACTGCCGCCGGCGCTCGCGGTGGCGGCCATCGGTTTCCGTCCGGCCCTCCCCGACGACCTCGCGGAACTCGCGAGCCGAACCCCGGTCTGGATGGGGACGACGACGAAGACCGTGATCCGCTATCGCGATGCGTTCTGGCGTCGGGCGGGCTGCTCCGGATCCGCCGTGAGCCACCGCGGACCGCTGCGCGAGATCCACGATCTGAGCGGCCCGGACGGACAACCCGCCGCCCTGTTCGGCTTCTCGCCGACCGGCGAGGAGACCGACCGGATCGACCCGGCCGCGGTCATCGTCCAACTCGTTCGGATGTTCGGGCCGTCGGCCTCGGAGCCGCTCGGCGTGCACATCGCCGATTGGCGACGCGAGCCGTTCACCACCCCCGACGGCGCCGACCGGCTGACCGACTACTCGACCTACGGCGATCCGCGGTTCGCGCAGCCGACGTTCGGCGGCCGAGTCCACTGGGCCTCCACCGAGACCTCACCCGTCGCGCCGGGCCACATCGAAGGTGCGCTCGCCGCAGCCGAGCGGACCGTGCACGCCATCGCCACCCACTCCCCTTCGCCCCACCAGCAGGAGTCACCATGACCAACACCCCGAGCGCCACCATCCAGCAGCTCCTGGCCGAGTACGACCGTGCGCTCGACCACACCACGTCGTTGTGGCACGACCTCACCGAAGAGCAGGTCCGGTGGCGACCCGACGAGCAGTCGAGTGCGATCGGCTGGCACCTCGGACACCAAGCAGCAGTCGCGCACTACATGGTGCGCAATCTGACCGCCGCCGAACCGAGCCCCGACCCCGGACTCGATGCGCTGATGGACAGCGCCACGGCCGAGGCCGATCGCGGCGACCTCCCGGGGATCGACCGCCTCGCTGCGTATCGGGCGGCGGTCGCCGACCGCCTGCGATTTCGCATCGGGAACATCGCGAACGGTGACGTCGGCGCACCGGCCCAGCTCGACGTGATCGGGCGAACGCTGGTCGTCGCAGTGGTCAACCACGAGTACCAGCACGCCCAGTGGATCGGCGAAGTCCGCGAGCGCGATCTCGGCCGCGCCCTCCCGGCTCGCCCGAGCTCGCCGCTGCTGACCGAGATCGACGGCTACTGCGTCCTCGCCCCCTGAGCGGACGACGCAGTCAGTCCTGCAGTTCCTCGCGCGCTTCCTTGGGGAGCCTGCGCACCTTGGCGCGGCGCTTGCGGCGAGCGGGGATCATGTCGCGCATCTCTTCGAGCTTGCCGAAGCAGAGCAGCCGATCGTTCGCCTCGAGCTCGCGAGCCTCGCGGGGATTCGGGATGACGACGTTGTCGCGGTGCAGCGTGAGCACGGTGATGTCGCGCTCGCGCAGGCCCGAGCCGCCGATGGTCTTGCCGATGAACTCCGACCCGTCGGGCACGTGGAGCTCGGCCACGCCGTAGCCGGTGCTGACGGTGAGGCGCTGTCGGACGTCGAGTTCGGGGAACGCCACCTGGTTCGCGATGTGGTCGACGATGGCCCCTGCGATGTCGAGTTCGGTCGCACGCTCGATGCCCTCGAGTCCGGGCGACGAGTTCACCTCCATGACGAGTGGACCCTCGTTGCCCTCGAGCATGTCGACGCCGGCGACTCGCAGCCCCATGATCTGCGCAGCACGGACTGCCGTCTGCTCGTACTCGGCCGACAGCTCGACAGGCTCGACCAGGCCACCTCGGTGGACGTTGGAGCGGAACTCGTCACCCTGTGCGCTGCGACGCATCGCGCCGACCACCCGATCGCCCACGACGAGCGCGCGAATGTCCCGACCCCGACTCTCGGCGACGAACTGCTGAATCAGCACGTTCTGCTTCGTCGACTGCAACGTCTCGATGATCGCCTCCGCGACCTTCTTGTCGGGCGCGAGGATCACGCCGATCCCCTGCGTCCCTTCGAGCAACTTGATCACGACCGGTGCACCGCCGACGAGCTCGATCGCGGGGAGCACGTCGGCCTTGTCGCGAACGAAGGATGTCGCCGGCATCCCGATGTCGTGGCGACTCAGGATCTGCGCTGCGCGCAGTTTGTCACGCGAGTTGGCGATGCCGTTGGCCGTGTTCGGCGTGTACACGTCCATCTGCTCGAACTGGCGGACGACGGCGGTGCCGAAGTAGGTGATCGAGGCGCCGATGCGCGGCAGCACTGCGTCGTAGTCGGACAGCTGTTTGCCTCTGAACTGGAGGTCGGGCTCGCCACTCGACAGGTCGACCGCGAAGCGCAGCGTGTTGAGCACCTTGCAGTTGTGGCCGCGCTCGAGTGCCGCAGACTTGAGGCGGTGTGTGCTGTACGCGCGGGGCGAGCGGGACAGGATGGCGAGCTTCACGTGGACTCTCTTTCCGGCGACGCAGGGACGTCGTCGTGTTCGGGCGGCGGGTCGATGTCCGGCGCAGCGTCGGCCGGCCCCGAATCGAGGAGTTCGGCGATGTGGATGATGGCGTCGCCCTGATTGACGAGTGGTTGCTGGGTGTGTCCGATCACCATGCCAGAACGCGGCGCACGGGTCCGGCTCAGCTGGCGACCCACCGAATCGCGGACCGTGGCGATCACCTCGCCGCGCTCGACGATCTGTCCGAGCTCGACGTTGATCAGCGCGATGCCGCTCCGGCGGACGCGAACCCACGAGCTCGAACGGCTCTCCGCCGGTGGTTCGGCCGCAACAGAACCGTCGAGCGCCATTGGGTCGTCGCTCGACTCGACCATCCCGAGCCGCGTGAGCACCCGCCCGATACCGGCCACGCCGGCATCGATGGCCGAGCGGTCGAAACGCCACGCCTCGCCGCCTTCGTAGAGCAGGACGCTGGCCCCCTTCGACGTCGCCGCTGCGCGCATCGAACCGTCGCGCAGCTTGGCGTGCATCATGAACGGCGCACCGAAGGCGATGGCGAGGTCGCGCGTGCGTGCATCGTCGAGGTCGGCACGGATCTGCGGGAGGTTCGTCCGGTGATCCGACCCGGTGTGCAGATCGATGCCGACGTCGGAACGCTCGACGATCTCGGTCATGAAGAGGTGTGCGATCCGAGCGGCCAGCGACCCGTTGGGTGAACCGGGGAATGACCGGTTGAGGTCTCGACGGTCCGGGAGATAGCGGTCGCCGTTGAGGAATCCGTGCACGTTGACGATCGGAACGGCCACGATCGTCCCTGCGAGCGTGCGCGGGTCGATCGAGCCGAGCGCACGGCGGATGATCTCGACCCCGCCGATCTCGTCGCCGTGCACCGCGGCGCTGAGCCAGACCACCGGGCCGTCCTGTCGACCGTGGAACACGTTCACCGGAATCGAGATCTGCGTGCCGGTCACCAGCCGAGACACGGGGAGCTCGCCGATGGCGGAGCGGCCCGCCGTGACGTCGAGACCCCCGATCGAGAACGAGGGTCGGCGCAGCAGGCGTCGACGGCGCGGAACCGCAGGTTGAGCACCGGCCGACGGGTCGAGCAGGGAGTCGGTCATGCCCGACTCCGATTGCGTCGACGCACGCTGCGTTCCGGGCGACCCGTTGCGTAGGACAGCGACGGATCGATCACGTAGTGCCCCGCCATCGCCTTGCGGCCGAGGAGCATGCGAAAGCCCATCTCGTCGCGACGCGTGAGGGTGATCTCGATCTCATGGGGTGCGTCGGCGAGGTCGATGACCGCCCGCACGACCGGCCGCAGGCTCTTCGAGCCCGACGAGCTGGTGACGTGGCGCTGGTCGACCAGGACGGCCTCGACCGTTCGAGCGTCGTCGGCGTTGCGCTGCCACGGGTGGATGACGAAACGCACCCACCGGACGCCCTCGCGCTCGAACTCCTCGATGTCGTACGCATGGATCGCTGACGTCCGGGCGCCGGTGTCGATCTTCGCCTTCACCGCGTCGAGCCCCCAATCCGGGAACGCGACCCACTCTCGCCATCCGATCACCACCGGCTCGACGGAGGGCTTCCGGCGGGCAGGGGAAACGGGGACGGGCACGCGGCCAACCTACTGTTCGGTGGCGACGTTGCGGGCCAACCGCATGAGGCCGCCTATCGTGGCGGCATGCGGAAACGTGCCGGCGCCGGAACCCTGATCACAGCGTTGGCGCTGGTCGCCGGATGTGGATCGGACGACACGGGAGCGCCGGCGAGCGAAGCACGCTCGGTGCAGATCGCAACGGTCGAGTACGCCTTCGAGGCGCAGGAGAGCATCACGATCTCCGCTGGCGAGACGATCGAGTTCATCGTCACCAACGAGGGGTCGCTCGACCACGAGATGGAGGTGCTGACCGACGCCAACCGACGCCTCGGCAAGACGGAGCGGATCGCACCAGGCGACAGCGCAACGGTCGTCGTCACGTTCGAGGAGGCCGGGGTGTATCGGGTGATCTGCGACATCGACGACCATCGCTCGCGCGGCCAGCAGGCCGAGTTCACCGTGTTCGAGGCCGCCGAGAGCGGCTGAACCGCCGACGCCGACACGCCTCCGCTACGGACCGAACCGGTCGATCACGGTGATCCCGCAGCCATCACGATCGGGATCGACGAGCGAATCGATCGCGTCGTCGAGTGAGCAGGTGCGGGTGACGAGCGACGCAAGGTCGAGCTGACCGCTCCCGACCAGTTCCAACATCGCGGGGTAATCGGCCGCGGCCATGCCGTGCGATCCCAGCACGTCGAGCTCCCACGCAACGATTCGGTCGTAGGCGACCTCGGCGTGCGCCGCATCGCCGGTCATCAGACCGACCTGCACGTGGCGTCCTCGCCGACGCAAGCCCAGCAATGAGGCAAGCGAGGTTGCCGCGCCACCGACCGCATCGATCGACACGGCGGCGCCCCCACCGGTGATCTCGGCGACCGACGCACCCAGCTGATGGGGGTCGAGACCGGTGGCATCGACAGCCACCGCGGCACCCGCTCCGAGGGCGGCGGCACGAGCAGCGGGTGCGGTGTCGACGGCAACGACTCGCGCGCCCAGCGAGACACCGATCATCACCGCCGACAAGCCCACTCCCCCGCAGCCGTGGACCGCCATCCACTCGCCCGAACGAGGCGAACCGCGCTGGGTGACCGCCCGGAACGCCGTTGCGACACGGCAGCCGAGGGCAGCCGCATGCACCGACTCGAGTTCGGCGGGAACCGCGACGAGGTTGGCGTCGGCGTAGTCGACCGCCACGTACTCGGCGAACGACCCCCAGTGGGTGAACCCCGGCTGGAACTGCTCCGGACACACCTGCGGGTCGCCACCGAGGCACACCGCACACGAGCCGCACCCGCCGACGAAGGGGACCGTCACACGTTCCCCGGTGTGCCAACGGCGGACGTCGTCGCCGAGCGCGACGACCGTGCCGGCGAGTTCGTGACCGGGGACGTGCGGGAGGGTGATGTCGGCGTCGTGCCCTTGCCAGCCGTGCCAATCGCTCCGACAGAGCCCGGACGCCTCGACGGCCACGACCACACCGGACGGGTCGGGAACCGGATCGGGCAGCGTCTCGATCGTCGGACGAACCCCGAATCGTTCGTAGTACATCGCCCGCACGACGCCGACGGTAGCGCTGCGGTCGTGGCGTGATCGTCCGGTCTGCTCAACTGACGAGATGGCCGACACGGATCGCAACATCCCGAAACCAGCTTCGACGTTCACCAGCGCGCGCAACTCTGCCGCAGTCGTGAACTTCGACGACGGCGTCGACTTCGCCGCAGCGAGTCGCGGCCTCGTGGCGCAGCACCCGACGGGCCGCATCGAGAAGAACGGTCGACCGGTGTGGGACACCGCGAACCACGACTTCCTGCGCACCGCCGACGCCGCACCCGACACGGTGCACCCCGGCCTGTGGCGTCAAGGCAAGCTCAACGCGGTACACGGGCTGTTCCAGGTCGCCGATGGGGTGTGGCAGGCACGGGGCTACGACATCAGCAACATCACGTTCATCGCGGCCGACAGCGGTTGGCTGATCATCGACCCGTTGACCGCCGAGGAGTGCGCGGCAGCCTGCCTGGCCCTGGCGAACGAACACCTCGGCGAGCGCCCCGTCAGCGCGGTCATCTACACCCACAGCCATCTCGACCACTTCGGCGGCATGCTCGGCGTCACGACCCGCGAGGCGGTCGACCGCGGCGACGTGCGAGTGATCGCGCCCGAGGGGTTCATGCACGAGGCCGTCGGCGAGAACGTACTGGCCGGGCCGATCATGGGTCGCCGATCGATGTACCAGTTCGGACCGCTGCTGCCGTTCGGGCCGATGGGCCAGGTCGACGCCGGACTCGGCAAGACCGTTCCGCTCGGCACATCCGGGCTGGTCGCCCCGACCGAACTGATCACCGAGACCGGCACCGAACTCGACGTCGACGGGGTGCGGATCGTGTTCCAGAACACGCCCGACGCCGAGGCGCCGTCGGAGATGAACTTCTTCTTCCCCGACAAGCGGCTGCTGTGCATGGCGGAGAACTGCACGCACACGCTGCACAACCTGTATCCGATCCGCGGCGCACAGGTGCGCGACTCGCTGGCGTGGAGCAAGTACATCCACGAAGCGATGCGGATGTGGGGGGCACACACCGACACGATGTTCGCCAGCCACCACTGGCCACGCTTCGGCGCCGACGATGTGAAGGGCTTCCTCGAGCTGCAACGCGACGTGTATCGCTGGATGCACGACCAGACGCTGCGCCTGGCCAACCACGGCCACACGCCCGACGAGATCGCCGACGAGCTGGTGAACCTCCCCGACTGCTTCACGAAGCAGTCCCACGTGCAGGGCTACTACGGCACCGTGTCGCACAACGTCCGCTCGGTCTACAACCGCTATCTCGGCTGGTACGACGGGAACCCGGCCAACCTCCATCCCCATCCACCGGTCGACGCCGGCACACGCTACGTCGAGATGATGGGCGGCCCCGACGGCGTCATGCGCGGCGCCCAGTCGGCGTTCGACGAGGGCGACTACCGCTGGACCGTCGAGGTGTTGAAGCACTTGATCTTCGCCGACCCGGAGCATCGCGAGGCCCGTTCGCTGTCGGCCGACGCGATGGAGCAACTCGGCTATCAGGCCGAATCGAGCACCTGGCGCAACGCCTACCTGATGGGTGCGTTCGAGCTGCGCAACGGCACGATCCAGCTCGGACGTGGCGGCCCACCCGGGCTGTCCGCCGGGATGACCGGCGAGCAGCTGATCGACATGACCGGCTCACGATTCGACCCGGCGAAGTGCCCGCTCGACACGCTGTCGGTGTCGTTCACGATCACCGACCTGAACGCCGACGAGGAGTCCCTGACCCACCGGCTGACGGTCGAGAACGCGACGATCCACCACGACCCCGACACGACGGACGCCGATGTTGCCGTCACGCTCGACCGGGCCGCAATGGTCGACGTGATCGCCTTCCCGGAACGGCTCGACGAGCGCATCGAGAACGGCACGGTCACCATCGACGCCGGCGACCGGACGGTCCTGGAGGCGCTGCTCGGCGCACTCGACTCGTTCATCAGCCCCAACCTCGTCGAACCCTGACCCGGGAGGCCTCGGACGCGGAACGGCGGCGGAACGCCCCGGCCAGGCGGGGCGTTCCGCCGCCGAACAACCGGGCGCGGCGGCGCCGCGTCCGATTCGTAGTCTGCGGGTGTGGGGTCGATCGCTGTGAGTCATGTCGCGTGGAATCTTCCGGGCGGCGAGGAGCTGTTCCGCGACGTGTCGTTCAACGTCGGGAACGGCGACCGAGTCGCGCTCGTCGGCGCCAACGGTGCCGGCAAGACCACGCTGTTCCGTCTGATCGTCGGCGAGGATTCCCCCACGGAGGGCACCATCAGCATCGACGGCGGGCTCGGCGTGATGCACCAGTTGGTGGGGACCGCCGATCATCCGGCGACGACGGTCCGCGAGCTCCTGCTGTCGATCTCACCGATGCGCGTCCGCGATGCCGCGGCCCGGCTGGACCGGACTGCGAAGCTGCTCGACGAGGACCCGATGGCCTACGCGAATGCCATCGCTGCGTGGAGCGACGTCGGCGGCTACGACGCCGAGGTCCTGTGGGACGAATGCACGACCAGAGCGGTCGGCGAGTCGTTCGACGACGTCGCCGAGCGGCCACTGCGCACGTTCAGCGGCGGGGAGCAGAAACGCCTGGCGCTCGAGACGCTCCTGCGCAGCGAGTTCGAGATCCTCGTGCTCGACGAACCCGACAACTTCCTCGACGTCCCGGCCAAGCGATGGCTCGAGCAGCAACTCAACGAGACGCGCAAGACCGTCGTGTTCATCAGCCACGACCGTGAGCTCTTGGCGGCAACCGCCACGAAGATCGTGACCCTCGACGCGGCGGGAGCATGGACGCACGGTGGTTCGTTCGCGACGTACGCGGAGGCGAAGGAACACCACGACGCGCTGCGCGAACACAACCAGTCGCTGTACGACGCCGAGAAGCAACGGTTGGAGGACTACGTCAAGCTGATGCGCCAGCGTGCGTCGATCAGCGAAGCCTTCGCGCCCAAGCTGAAGGCCGCCGAAACCAAGCTCCGACACTTCGTCGAGAAGAACGAGCGTCCGCCGGACGTCGCCACCCAGAAGATCGACGTGCAACTGCGCGGCGCCCGCACCGGCAAGCGAGCGGTGATCTGCGAGCAGCTCGAGATCGCGGGGTTGACCGATCCGTTCGACCTCGAACTCTGGTACGGCGAGCGCGTGGCCGTGCTGGGCGGGAACGGGGTCGGCAAGAGCCATTTCCTGCGTCTGCTGGCATCGGCCGGGATCGAGGGCGCCCCTCGTGAAGGCGACGGTGCGGTGGCGCCACGACGGGGTGGCCCGCCTCGGTTCGGGCGTGCGGCCGGGGCTCTTCCATCAGACGCATGAACATCCCGAGTGGGAGGGTCGCGAGCTGGTCGACATCCTCCACGATCTCGACGTGATGCTCGGCCCGGCGATGGGGATGCTCCGCCGCTACGAACTCCAGCCGTGCGCGCGACAGCCGTTCGAGACGCTGTCGGGCGGGCAGCAGGCGCGCTTCCAGATCCTGTTGCTCGAACTGTCGGGGGCGACGCTGTTGCTGCTCGACGAGCCGACCGACAACCTGGACCTGGTCTCGGCAGAAGCCCTCGAACACGGCCTCGCCCAGTTCGACGGAACGGTCGTCACGGTCACCCACGACCGCTGGTTCCTGCGTGGCTTCGATCGCTTCGTGGTGTTCGGCGACGACTGCGCGGTCACCGACCACGCCGAGCTCCCACCGACCTGGGCCGACTGAAGATGTTCAGCGGGTGGCGTAGGCCAGTTCGCGGTCGATGATCGCGACGTGTGTGTTGGCAACGGTTCGGCGAGAGCGGGCGGCGAGGCCGTCGACGATGCGGTAGCCGTGGACCACCGCAGGCGCCACGAACGCCGCGACCATGACGGTGCCGAGGCCGGCCGGTCCACCGAGCACCACGCCGAGCACGATCCACGACAGTTCGATCGCCGGACGAACCCGCGATTCGGGATGCCCGACCCGATCGGAAGCGGCACCTGCGAACAGCTCACCCGAGCCCGCACCCAACCCCGACACGATCAGCGCGCCGGCACCGAGGCCGATCCCGAAGATCGCGACCGATTGCAGTGCGATACGCACGACGAACGAATCGGGCGCCGCGAACGCTCCGAGCGCGCCGTACACCGCTTGGAGCATCGGGCCGATGAGGAGCGGCGACAGGACGGTCCCGAACCCCGGACGACGCCCGAGCATCCACGCAGCCCCGACCAGGGAGCCGACCGTCAACCAGACGGCCACCGACATCGGGAGGCCGGTGAGATTGCGCACGCCGCCGATGAAGACGTCGAGCGGCCCCGGGCCGAGCCCGGTCCACAGCGTCACGGAGACCGATGCAGCGATCAGGAACGACCCGGTGATGAGCATCGCCACTCGAGTCGACAGGCCGAGCGCACGACGCGTCGGGCCGGTCGAGAGCACCGCAGCCACCGCGCCGGCGCGCGACCACGCGCGCCTGCGCAGACGATCCGCAACGGTCGGGATCACGCCCGACGTCATGTCGTCAGCTGCTCGCTGGTCGAAGTCCACCCGTGCAGTATCGGTGCCGCCACGCTCGACGTGAGCGCAGGTGGCGGTGTCATTCGGCACCCCACCGCGGTTTCGGTACGGTCGGCTCGTGCAGCTCAACACCCTCCGCAGTGGATCCGGCCCGTCAATCGTCTTTCTCCACGGGCTGGGGATGACCGCCCACACGTGGGATGCCGTCGCCGCCCGCCTGTCCGACCGATTCGAGGTCGTCGCCATCGACCTCCCCGGGCACGGCGATTCGCCGTGCCCCGACGACCCCGCCGCCTTCACCCGCGACGCTGCGTTGGCCGACCTCGACGAGGTGCTCGCGACCCTCGATGGACCGGCCGTGCTGGTCGGACACTCGCTCGGCGGCTACCTCGCGCTGGCCCACGCGGCCACGCGATCCGATGTCGCCCGCGGCATCGTCGTGCTCAACACCGGGCCGGGTTTTCGCGATCCGGAGAAGCGCGAGGGGTGGAACCAGCGTTCACGGCGCAACGCGCATCGCTTCGGTGTGCCCGAGCGTGTGGCTGCGCTGAACCTCCAGGAGGACTCGGTGGTGATGGATCGGGTCGCCGACATGACCGTGCCGACACTCGTCCTCGCGGGCGGCGATGATCGACCCGAATACGCCGGTGCCGGCCAGTACCTCGAACGGAAGATGACCGATGCACGCCTCGTCGTCCTCGAGGGCGGCGGCCATTCGATGCACGAGGACACGCACGCCGCCGAGGTCGCCGAGCTCATCGCCGACTTCGTCGACTCGCTCGCCGACTGAACGGAGGCCGACTCAGAGCCCGAAGACGCGCTGTGCGTTCTCGCGCAGGAACGGTGCCCACACCTCGTCGCGAAACGGCACCGCGGGGAGCTGCTCGAAGATGCGACCGAGGCTCAGGCCCATCGGGTAGTAGCCCGCGTACATGACCTTGTCGGCCCCGCGGGTGTTGGCGTACTCCACGATCGCACGCGGGTAGTACTTCGGGGAGAACGCCGAGGTCATGTAGTGCAAGCCCGGCCACTTCAACATCAGCTTCACCGCCAACTCCACGTCGGGTTCGCACCCGTGGCGCATCACCAGCTTCAGTTCCGGGAAGTCGTAGCAGACCCGATCGACGTGGTGGACCCGTTGACACTCCATCGGCACCCGTGGGCCCGGCACCCCGACGGTCGGGCAGATGGGGAGACCGAGCTCCACGCAGACCGCATAGATCGGGTAGTACTTCGCGTCGCTGATCGGCACCTGCGGGTTGCAGCCCGCTGAGAAGGTCGTGACGGCCTTGATGTCATGGTCGACATGCGCGGTGCGGATCGCCCGCACGGCACCCATCACGTCGTTGGGGTCGATGTCGAGTGCGAGGTGGACGCGCCCGGGATACCGCCGCTTCGCCTCGATGCCGGTGGCGCTCAGGTCGAACAGCCCGGCTGCGACGCCGACGGCGTCCATCGCAGCGATACACGTTTCGATCACGTCCTCGTCGGGGTCGGGCTCGTCACCGACGTCGCTGAACATGTAGCCGGCCGGCATCGCGAGGTCGCCGGTGCCCGTCTTCGACTCGTCATCCTTGGTCTGTTCGCGCAGGAACGCGTAGACGTCGTCCTTCTTGAATGGGAACGCGATCATCAGATCGATCGCCTGCGGATCGGCCGGGAACGAACTCGTCACGCCGGTGAGTGTCGCACGCGGCGCCGCGTCACAGCAGACTGAGGTGATGGCGACCAGTCGGCGCTCGCGGCTCCGGTCGATCCGGACGAGGATCGTCGTCGGATACGTCGTCCTGGTCGCGATCGCGCTGGTGATCACCGTGGTGATCGCGCGTGGCGCCCTGCTCACGCGATTCGACCACGACGTGGACAATCGTCTCGCCGCCGAGGTCGACCAACTCGAGTTGGTGATCGCCGAAGGTGACCCCGACACCGGAGAGCCCTTCACCAGCGCGGCCACGCTCTTCGAGACACACCTGCAGCGCGTGCTCCCCGGTGACGATGCCGCGTTCTTCACCCTCGTCGACGGCGCACCCTTCAACCTCAGCTTCGGTGCACCCGCCGACCTGCTCACCGATCCCGACCTCGTCGACGCGTGGCTCGCGACCCAGACGAGCGGGTTCGCGACGGTCTCGAGCAGCGCCGGCCCGGCGCGAACGCTCGTCGTGCCCGTGACGCTCGATGACGACCAGGGCATGTTCGTCGCCGCGGTGTTCACCGAGAACGCCCGCAGCGACCTCGACGACATCTTTCGCACGCTCGGTCTGGTCGGCGCCGTTGCGATGCTCGTGTCGGCGCTCTTCGCACTGACCATCGCCACGCGCGTCGTGCGGCCGATCCGCGATCTCACCACGGTCGCCCGGTCGGTCACCGATGCCGATCTGAGCACCCGGATCCCCGTCGAGGGCGACGACGAACTCGCCGAGCTGTCGACCACGTTCAACGACATGATGTCCCGCCTCGAACACGGCTTCGTCGTCCAACGCGAGTTCCTGGACGACGCTGCGCACGAACTCCGCACGCCGATCACGATCATCCAGGGACACCTCGACGTCCTGGACGACGACCCGGCCGAACGTGCCGCGACGGTGGCCCTGCTCCACGACGAGCTCGACCGGATGAATCGCTACGTGGACGATCTGTTGACACTCGCGCAGGCCGAGCGCCCGGATTTCCTGCGAGTCACCGGCGTCGACCTCGACGTGCTCGGGTCGAAGATGCTCGAGAAGGCGAGCGCGTTGGCCGATCGGGTCTGGACACTCGACGAAACCGCGGTCGGCGTCGCCGACCTCGACGAGCAACGCGTCACCCAGGCGGTTCTCAACCTGGCGGACAACGCAGTCCGCCACACCAGGGTCGGCGACGAGATCGGCATCGGCATCTCCCTGGACGACGCGACGCTGACGATCCGGGTCCGTGACAGCGGAACCGGAGTCGATCCCGCCGTGATCGACGACCTGTTCGTTCGACACATCCGAAGCGCCGACAGCCGAACCGACGGTGGCACCGGGCTCGGGCTGTCGATCGTCGACGCCATCGCCGTCGCCCACGGTGGCACCGTCGTCGTCGACTCGGAGCCGGACGCCGGCGCTACCTTCACCATCACGCTGCCTGTCCGAGATCGACTCGGAGGGCTGGAACCGACATGACTCGCATCCTCATCGCCGAAGACGAAGAACGCATCGTCAGCTTCCTCGAGAAGGGTCTGCGGGCGAACGGCTACACGACGATCGCGGTTCGGACCGGCACCGATGCCATCGCACTTGCCCGCGACGAGTCCTTCGACCTCCTGATCCTCGACCTCGGCCTCCCGGGCGTCGACGGCCACGAGGTCCTGCGCGAGGTCCGTGGGCGCGGCGAACGCCTGCCGATCATCGTGTTGACCGCCCGCTCGGCGCTCCAGGACACGGTGGGTGTGCTCGACGGCGGGGCCGACGATCACGTCGCGAAGCCGTTCCGCTTCGAGGAGTTGCTCGCTCGGGTCCGCCTCCGGTTGCGTGACGATCGGGTGGCCGCGGAGGAGTCGACGGCGTCGGTGCTCCTCGCCGGCACGTTGTCACTCGACCTGCGTTCGCGCCGTGTCACGGTCGGCGGGGTCGAGATCGAGTTGACCGCGCGCGAATTCGCGTTGATGGAGACGTTCATGCGCAATCCCGGCCGCGTGATGTCGCGGATGGAACTGCTCTCGAGCGCATGGGGTTACGACTTCGACCCCAACTCCAACGTCGTCGACGTCTACGTCCGCTACCTCCGCAACAAGGTGGGTGCCGACGCGTTCGAGACCGTCCGCGGCGCCGGGTATCGCCTGCGGGCGACCTGACTCCGTCGAAGATGAGAGCCTTCTCATCTCTGCCTCATCCCCATGTCATCTGATTGCCCGATGCTGAGGGCGTGAGACTCGTGGATCGCGCCCTGCCAGCGGTGCAGCATCTGGTGGGCACGACGTCGATCGACGTGCTCCGGCCACCGGTCGAAGCTGCGGGTGGCGTGATCGAGTCGGTGCGCCCCGTCCACGTCCAGTACCGGCCGGGTTCGGACGTGATCGTGCGGTACTCGGCCCAGATCTCCTGGGGTGGGCGCCCCGCGAAGCATGACACGCTCGTCGCCGCGTCGGCGATCGACGGTCCGCTTCCGGGGACGTTGACCGTCACCGCCGACACGCCCGACGGGCCGCTCGACATCGGTGTTTGGCGATGGCCGTTCGACCCCGTCCTCACCGGGCTCGGCACCGCCGTGACGCCCGTCGGTGTCGCATCCGTGCTCGACGTCGACCACCGCGACATCCGGCTCGACGTCGTCGCGTATCGACCGACCGAGCGGGCCGTCGTCTGCGTCACCGACGTCGCCGGCGACGTCTCGAGCTACCTGAAGATCGTCCCGCCGAGCGAGGCGGCGGCCATCGCGCGGCGACACGAGGCGCTCGTCGCCGCGGGCGTTCCGGCGCCGAGGGTGATCGCGTCGGATGACACGCTGGGGGTCCTCGTCCTGGAGCCGATCGTCGGACCGACGCTGCGCGAGTTGATCAAGTCGGGCGACGACGGCTGGGTCGAGCCTGACGAGTTCGATCGTCTGGCGGATCGGTTCGCCGGTGCGCAGCTCGGAGGGCCGGCTCTCCCCTCCCGGCTCGATGACGGGATCTTGCATGCGCGCATGCTCGGCACCGTGCTGCCGAAGCTTCGGGGGCGGCTCGATGAATTGGCCGACCGATTCGAGGCGGCGTTCGTCCCGGCGGCCGACTCGACCATTCACGGCGACCTCCACGAGGCACAGCTCATCGTCCGTGACTCGGCGATCGTCGGCGTCCTCGACATCGACGATGCCGGACCGGGGGCGGCGATCGACGACCGCGCCAACGTGATCGCCCGACTGCTGTTCCGCACCACGCTCGACCGAACGGGTCGTCCGGAGCTGCTCCACTACGCCGACCGGATCCGGAGCGCGTCGCTCACCCGCTTCGACCCGGCCCAGCTCGACCTGCACACGTCGGCTGCGCTGGTCGGCCTGGCGACCGGCCCGTTCCGAGTGCAGGGCCCGAACTGGCGTGCCGAGGTGACCGCACTCGTCGAGCGGGCCTCGATGAGAGAACTCTCAGCATCAGCTCACCGCACTCTCACCGGAGGCTGCGCATGATCGTCCACGTCCCCCCGACGCACCGTCGTCGACCCACTCACGAATGGAGCACCACATGAAACCCACACGGTTCAACTGGAAGATCGCCGCCGCCGCCGGTACCGCACTCGGCGCCGGGTTCGGCGGCATCGCGCTGGCCAGCCCGTCGTTCCAGTCGCCTGACGTTCCGGCGCAGGTCCAGGTCGACACGACCACGGCAACGACCGAAGCGCCCGACGACTCGATTCCGAGCGACACGATGCCCGCCGACACCGTCCCCGACGAGTCGGTCCCGGACGACACGATGCCGGAGAGCTCGGAAACGGACAGCGCCGTCCCCGACGACTCGGTGCCAGACGACTCGGTGCCAGACGACTCGGTCTCGCGACATGATGCCGGACAACACGATCCAGCCCGGAGCCGACGACTCGATCGACAGCCCGCCGTCGCCGCAGAGCCCGCAGACCCCGCCCACGCCTGCTCCGCCGGTGACGGTCGCACCCGAGACCACGGCGCAGCCGGCACCTCCGACCTCGGTCGACAGCCCGCCGTCACCCGCCTCGCCGGCATCGGTTGCGAGCCCGGCATCGCCCGCGAGCCCGGTGTCGCCCCCGACCCCTCAGTCGCCGGCCAGCCCGGTGAGTCCCGAGAGCGACTGATCCGTCCCGCAGCGGATCTGCTCTCGTACCCGTCCGACGCCCGACTCGACGACACCCGCCGAGTCGGGCGTCGTCGCGTGCGTGACTCGCTCGACCGGCGCACCGAGCAGACTGGGCCGATGCCGCCGAACAGGTCGACCCCCGAGCCGCCCGGCCCCCTGCACGTGGCGATCGGTTCGGCGGGCGCCCCGCGTCACCCCGATGTGGACCGATGAACACATCGCGGTCCGAGCGCACCACCGGCTGGGTGTTCGTCGCCGTGCAGGCGACTCTGCTCGCCACGTTGATCCTCCTCCCGAGTCGCGACGACTTCTCGTTGCCGGGCTGGGCGCGAACCGTCGCCGACGCGACGTTCTGGCTCGGCATCGCCCTGATCCTCGTGGCTGCGGGCTTCCTGGGGCGTTCGCTCACGGCGACGCCGGTGCCGCTCGAGCGCGCCGAACTCCGAACGACCGGTCCGTACCGGTGGGCACGTCACCCGATCTACAGCGGCGTGATCCTCGTGGTCGTCGCGCTCGCTGCGCGGTCCGGCAATGTGATCTCGGTCGTCGTCGCGGCGGCGACGCTCGTGTTCTTCGTCGCCAAGTCGAGGTGGGAGGAGCGCCGGTTGGCCGAACGCTTCCCGGACTACGCCGCCTACGCGGCGCGGACCGGGCGCTTCTTCCCGGGTTGGTGAGCGCCCCCATCACCTGTCCCCATCACCTGATGACAGCAAGCTCGCTCGCGGATCGATGCGAGGGTCGTCGACCAGCTCGCTCATCCATCCAGTTCGCAGATCTCCGCGGATCGTGACGCTCGCCGCCACGATCCCCGGGGTTTCGACGATTCGGGGTGATCATGGACTGCGACCTTCGCGGCTCGGTGCGCGATGCTGGAAACATGACCGTTCTCGAGGACACCGACGTCGCCAGCGACTCCGAAACCCAGCGTGTGAACGACGCGATCGACGCGTTGCTCGCCGCGCACGATCCGCGCTCGATGGACGACCGCGAGTTTCGCGGCGCCCGCTTCGACGCCGGCCTGGCATGGGTGCACTTCGCCGAAGGCGACGGCGGACTCGGCGTGCGCCCCGAACTCAATCGCATCGTCGATCGACGGCTGCGCGAGGCCGGTGCGAAGCCGACCGACCCGAGGACGTTCTTCATGGCGCTCGCCGGCCCGACGATCGCCACCCACGGCAGCGCCGGAGGTGAAAGAACGATTCCTGCGTCCGATGTTCACGGGCGAGGAGAAGTGGTGCCAGCTGTTCTCCGAGCCCGGTGCCGGATCTGACTTCGCCGGCCTCGGCACCCGTGCCGAACGCGACGGCGACGAGTGGATCGTCAACGGCCAGAAGGTGTGGAACACGCTGGCCCACCTCGCCGACTTCGGGATGCTCGTCACCCGCACCGACCCCGACGCACCGAAACACAAGGGGATGACGTATTTCGCGCTCGACATGCGGGCCGACGGGGTCGAAGTACGCCCACTGCGCCAGATCACCGGTGAGGCCGAGTTCAACGAGGTGTACATGACCGACGTGCGTGTGCCCGACGCCCACCGCATCGGCGACGTCGGCGAAGGCTGGCGCGCCAGCCTCACCACCCTGATGAACGAGCGCAGCGCCATCGGCGGTGGTGGCGGCGGCGCCCCCAAACGCGGAGCAGCGGCGAACGACGCCGTCGAGGTCTGGGAAGCGATGGACCCGTCGAAGCGCACCGCCGCCGACAAGGACACCCTGATGCAGTGGTGGGTGCGTGCCGAGGTCGGCCGCCTCACCAACATGCGCGCCGCCCAGAACGCGAAGGCCGGGAACCCCGGACCGGAGATGTCGATCGCGAAACTCGCCTACTCCGAGCTGAACAAGGGGCTCTACGAGTTCTGCATGAACCTGCTCGGTGCCGACGCGCTGATCGACTACGACTACACGTTCCGCCGACCCGAGGATCTCGACGTGTCGGGCACGGCCCACGGCCTGCGCTACGCGTTCCTGCGGGTCCGGGCCAACTCGATCGAGGGCGGCACGTCGGAGATCATGCGCAACATCCTCGGCGAGCAGGTCCTCGGCCTGCCCGGTGAACCACGGGTCGACAAGTCGGTTCCGTGGAACGAGGTTCCCCGCAACTGATCGGAGCGCCATCGAGTCGGACGGCCTTCCTCCGGCGCGCGAAGATCGCGACATGACCGAACTCTGGCAGCGATCCGCACTCGAACTGGCGGCGATGATCCGCGATGGTGAGACGACGAGTCGCAAGGTCGTCGAAGCACACCTCGGACGGATCGACGCCGTCAACGACGCGCTGAACGCCGTGGTCCGCCGACTCGACGAGAGCGCGCTCGCCGCTGCCGATGCCGCCGACCGTGAGGTCGCGGACGGCACGCCACTCGGGCCGTTCCACGGCGTTCCCATCACGGTCAAGGAGAACATCGACCTGCTCGGCAGCCCGACCACGCAGGCGGTACCCGCATTCGCCGAGGCCCTCCCCACCGAGGATGCACCCGTCACCACTCGAATGAAGGCGGCCGGCGCCATCCCGATCGCGCGGACGAACCTGCCCGACTTCGGGCTGCGGGTGCACACCGACTCGTCGCTCCACGGCCTCACTCGCAACCCACATCACCCCGATCGAACTGCGGGCGGCTCGAGCGGTGGCGAGGCCGCCGCGATCGCGACCGGCATGAGCCCGCTCGGGCTCGGCAACGACATCGGCGGCTCCCTGCGCAACCCCGCGCACTGCTGCGGCATCGCGTCGATCAAGCCGTCGGTCGGCGTCGTCGCGCAAGCCTCGTCGCTCCCGCCCGAGGACCCGACGCTGTCGTTCCAACAGATGGCGGTGCAGGGGACGATGGCGCGCCGGGTCGCCGACGTTCGTGCCTCGTTCCAGGTCGTCGCCGGCCCCGACGTCCGCGACCCGTTCAGCCTGCCGGTCACGCTCACCGAGCTCGGTGACGGGGAACGGTTGCGCGTTGCCGTGCTCGCCGAACCGCCCGGTGGAGCCACCCACCCCGAGATCGCCGCCGCAGTCCGGTCAGCGGCGGATGTCCTCGCCGACGCCGGCCACGACGTAGTCGAGGCGACGCCACCGATGTACGCCGAGACGATCGACATGTGGGCGGCGCTGCTGATCCAGGACCTGGTCGTGATGCGCCCGATGCTCGAGATGGTGATGGGCGAGGACGCCCAGTCGATCATCGCCAACCTGCTCGACGGTGCCCCCGACATCACCGTGGAGACGACGGTGATGCTCCAAGCGAGCCGAGCGCAGGCGATGCGCCTGTGGTCGGCGTTCTTCGCCGAGCACCCGGTGATCCTCTCGCCGACGTGGGCGATGCCGGCGTTCGAACACGGCGCCGACCTGGCCGATGGCGACGAACTGATCCGCGACACGCTCCGCCCGGTGACGCCGGTCAACTTCCTCGGGTTGCCGGCTGCGGTCGTTCCGCACGGCACCGCCGACGGTCTGCCGGTCGGGGTGCAGGTGATCGGCGATCGATTCACCGACCTGCGCTGCCTCGACGTCGCCGCCCAGATCGAGGCCGCTGCCGAACCGTTGATGCCGATCGATCCGATCACTGCATGACCACTGCCCACATGCAGCCGTGGTCGGTCACGGCGGTCAACCTCCCCGAGCACGCCGACAACCCGATCCACACCGACGCCGGTGCGCAGGCCGTCGGCTTCAGCGCGGCGCTCGTGGCCGGCGTGACGACCTACGCAGCGATGACGCATCTCCCGGCGACCGCCTGGGGTCGAGACTGGATCGCCACCGGTGGCGCGTCGGTGCGCTTCCGACAGCCGATCCTCGACGCTGACCGGATCGACTGCGTCGTCGACGACAATCGGCGGGTGACCGCCGAGGTCGACGGCAGTGTCCGCGTCGAGGCCGATTTCGTGCAGACGGTCAACGACGCGATCGTGCATCGCAGCGGCGAGACGCTGCGCCCGATCGAGTTCGTCCTCGACGCATCGTGGTCCGACTACGGCATGCGAGCCGGCGACGACTGTCCGATGTACGCCGACGAGGCGATCGCCCACCCGTCGAGTTGGCCGAGGATCGCCAACCAGTTCTGCCACGAGCAACTCGTCACCGGATCGTGGATTCACGTCCGCAGCCGCATCTCCCACCTGGCTGTCGCCTCGATCGGCGCCGAGATTCGAGCGACGGCCGATGTCGTCGAGCGAGTCGACAGCCGTGCGGGTGAGCGGGCGATCCTCGACGTCCGGATCACCGCTGATGGGCGCGACGTGGCGGCCATCGAGCACGAAGCGATCATCTCTCTCGCATGACCGACCACACATCGCTCGACGCACGGCGGCCACTCGCACTCGGTGTGCACGTCGGCCAGCAGAACGCGACGATGGGCGAGCTGATCGATCTGTGGCAACGCCTCGACGCCGGCGTCGACTGGATCTCGATGTGGGACCACCTCTACGAGGCGCCACCCGCCGGGGGGACCACGCCGCACTACGAAGCGGTCGCAACGCTGGGCGCCCTCGCCGCGGTCACGTCGAAGGCGCGGCTCGGCTGCCTGATGTTCTGCGTGCCGTTCCGGAACCCCGCATTGCTCGCGAAGTCGATCGTCGCGATCGACCACATCTCCGGCGGCCGCTTCGAGCCCGGGTTCGGCGCCGGCTGGCACGAACCCGAGTTCCGCGCGCACGGCTACACGTTCCACGAGGTCGGTACCCGCTTCGACCAACTCACCGAGGGGCTGGAGATCATCTCGGCGATGCTCGCCGACGACGGTCCGGTCACGTTCACCGGCGAGCACTTCACGGTCGACCACGTCAGCTGTGTGCCAGGACCGTTCGGCCGTTCGATTCCGCTCTGGACCGGCGGCCGCGGGCCGAGGCGAACACCGGCCACTGCCGCCCGGTTCTGCGCCGGATGGAATGTTCCCTATGTCGGACCGCACGACTATCGCCGGCTGAACGATCGTCTCGACGCCGCATGCGTGGCGATCGATCGCGCCCCGTCGACGCTGGAACGATCGGTCAACCTGGCCTTCCATCTCGGCGCCGATCGTTCGCGAGCCGACGCCGAACTCCGCCGGATCCGCGAGCAGTGGGGTCCGGAGATGGCCGAGCGGGTCACCGAAGGCGCCCTCACCGGAACACCCGACGATGCCGTCGAACAGATTGCCGCGTTCCGCGCCGCCGGCGCCGACATGGTGAACGTGGCGCTGCGGCTTCCCGTCGATGCCGATGCGCTCGACGCCTATCTCGATGTCGTCGTCCCCGCCGCTCGCGCCGCGGTGGACTGACCCCGACCGTTCACCTCGGGTTCACCTGGAATCGGATCGGGCTGCCTAGCGTTCGGCTCCATGGCCATTCGCGTCGGCATCAACGGGTTCGGACGGATCGGGCGACTGGTCACGCGTGGGCTCGCGCATCGCCGTGAACTGGGCGACGACCTCGAACTGGTCCACGTGAACGATCCACATACGGACGCGCGAACCGCAGCCCACCTCGTGGAGTTCGACACCGTGCACGGTCGGTATCCCGGCACCGTGGAACTCGCCGACGACGAGATGGTGCTCGACGATCAGCGGGTTGCGGTTTCGCAGCACGAGTCCCCGGGCGCCGTTCCGTGGCAGGCGCGCGACGTCGACATCGTCCTCGAGTGCAGCGGGGTCTTCAAGACGACCGAGGTGCTCGAGCCCTACTTCGACCGCGGTGTCCGCAAGGTGATCGTCGCCGCACCCGTCAAGTCCGACGGCGTGCTCAACATCGTGATGGGGTGCAACGACGACCGCTACGACCCGGGGCGGCACCACATCGTCACCGCTGCGTCGTGTACGACGAACTGCCTCGCGCCCGTGGTCAAGGTCCTCCACGAGCAGGTCGGGATCGAGCGTGGCGCGATCACGACGATCCACGACGTCACGAACACCCAGGTGATCGTCGATGCTCCACACACGGACCTGAGGCGGGCGCGGTCGGCGCTCAACTCGTTGATCCCGACGACCACCGGCTCGGCGACGGCGATCACGATGATCTACCCGGAGCTGGCCGGCAAGCTGAACGGCACCGCGGTGCGGGTCCCGTTGCTGAATGCATCGCTGACCGATGCGGTCTTCACGATGCAGCGCGATGTCACCGTCGCGGAGATCAACGGATTCCTGCGCACCGCGGCCGACGGCGCACTCGCCGGAATACTCGGGTTCGAGGACCGCCCACTCGTGTCGGCCGACTACACCAACGACACACGATCGGGGATCGTCGACGGACCCTCGACGATGGTCATCGACGGCCGGATGGTGAAGGTCTTGATCTGGTACGACAACGAGTACGGCTATGCATTCCGCATGGCCGACCTCACCGCAAAGGTCGCAGGCAGTCTGTGAACCTGCGCAACTACGTCCTCGTCACCGCCGGCTACTGGGCGTTCACGCTCACCGACGGTGCGCTGCGGATGGTGGTGCTGCTGTATTTCAACGAACTCGGGTACTCACCCGTCGCCATCGCCTTCCTGTTCCTGGCCTACGAGTTCATGGGGATCCTCACGAACCTCATCGGTGGGTGGGTCGGGTCGCGGACCGGCCTCAACCGCACGCTGATGGTCGGGCTGGCGCTCCAGGTGATCGCGCTGGTCGCGCTCACGTTCCAGCAGCCGAGCTGGGCGGAGCTGACGTCGGTTGCGTTCGTGATGAGCGCCCAGGCACTGTCCGGCATCGCCAAGGACCTCACCAAGATGAGTTCGAAGAGCGCCGTCAAGTTCGTCGCCGGCGACGGCGAGGGCGCACTGTTCCGGATGGTCGCGCTGCTGACCGGATCGAAGAACGCGCTCAAGGGCGTCGGGTTCTTCCTCGGCGCTGCGCTGCTGGCCGGCATCGGTTACGACGGCGCGTTGTGGGCCATGGCCGGTGTCTTGACCGTCACGCTGGTGGTGATCGCCACGATGCTCACGGGCGACATCGGCAAGTCCAAGGTCAAGGCACCGCTGCGTTCGATCCTGTCGAAGTCCGAGGCCATCAACCGTTTGTCCGCGGCACGCTTCTTCTTGTTCGCGTCTCGCGACATCTGGTTCGTGGTGGCGCTGCCGATCTATCTCCACGACGTGCTCGGATGGTCGTTCTACGGTGTGGGCGGATTCCTCGCCGCGTGGGTGATCGGGTACGGCGCGGTGCAGTCGATCGCCCCGCGGTTCCTCGGAGAGCGCGACGACATCGCTGCGGCACGGCGGTGGGCCTTTGCTCTCGGTGTGGTGGCGACCTCGATTGCGATCGCGGTGTCGGCTGACCTGTCGCAGACCGCGACGACCGTTGCGATCATCGCCGGGCTCGTCGCGTTCGGCGTGGTGTTCGCACTGAACTCCTCGCTGCACTCGTATCTGATCCTCGCCTACAGCAACGACGACCAGGTGTCGGCCGACGTCGGCTTCTACTACTCGGCCAATGCCGCCGGGCGCCTCGTCGGCACGTTGCTGTCGGGCCTGCTCTACCTCTGGGGCGGGCTCTCACTCGCGCTGTGGGGCACCGCCGCCTTCGTCGGCATCACCTGGCTCCTCACCCTCCGCCTCCCCAACGTGACATCGATCCCGGATCAACATCACGTTGCCAAGTCATCGATCCCGGATCGATGACTTCTCGACCCCAACGTGATGTTGATCCCGGATGAACATCACGTTGGGTGTGGGATGATGGGGTGATGAGTGAGGTCATCGAGTTCTCGGCGGGCGATTTCGTGCATCTCGGGTTGGGGGCCACAACGATCCCACTCCCCCGCCACACCGGTGACGTGTCGTGGTACGCGGAGTACGGCCAGCAGCACGCGAGCGACGGCAACGAGGGCCGCCTCGTGTCGATGCACACCTTCAGCGAGCCGTGGGACACGTGGGAGATGCACCCCCATGGCAGCGAACTCGTGCTCTGCGTGGCCGGCGCGGTGTCGCTCACGCAGGAGGAGCCGAACGGCACGACCTCGACCGTCACGATCTCCGCGGGTCAGGCGGTCGTGAACGACCCCGGCGTCTGGCACACAGCCGACCTCGTCGACGGCGAACCGAACCCGACGGTGGTGTTCATCACCTCGGGCATCGGCACCGAGATGCGCGCCCGCTGACCTCGATGACCGGTGACCCGGACGTGTCCGAGACCACCACCTCGGTTGGCGTCGGCCCCCATCCCCGACCCTGGCCCGACGACCCACGACTCGACCCCGACCTGCTGGCGAGCGGCGATCGGCGCAACGTCGTCGACCGCTACCGCTACTGGTCGGTCGACGCGATCGTGGACGATCTCGACACCCGCCGCCACGGGTTCCACGTCGCCATCGAGAACTGGGAGCACGATTTCAACATCGGCACGGTCGTGCGCAACGCCAACGCATTCCTCGCCGCCGAGGTCCACATCATCGGCCCGCACCGTTGGGACCGCCGCGGCGCGATGTCGACACACCGCTACCTCCACATCCGCCACCACGCCGATGTCGCCGCATTCACCGCGTGGGCCGCCGACGCCGACCTTGCGATCGTTGCGATCGACAATGTCGACGGCGCGCGCCCGATCGAGTCGGCCCGGCTGCCGGAGCGATGCATCCTCGTGTTCGGCCAGGAGGGTCCGGGCCTCTCCGACGCGCTTCTCGCTGCCGCCGAGCACGTGTGTGAGGTGTCGCAGTACGGCTCGACGCGGTCGTTGAACGCCGGGGTGGCATCGGGCATCGCGATGTTCGCGTGGGCCCTGCAGCACGCGACGACACTCCCGCAGGCGACGGCCGCAACGATCGACGGCGGCTCCTCGTGAGTGGCGACATCGCCGCAGCGATCGTCGACCGACTCGGCGCCGCGGGGTGGCTACCGGCCGACGAAATCCGCGCGCACCTCGTCGACTTCCGCGGCGTGTTCAGCGGGTCCGCGCTCGGGATGGCCCGACCTGCAACGACCGAGGAGGTCGCCGCCACGGTTCGCCTCTGCGCAGAGCACGGCGTCACCGTCAGCACGCAGGGCGGCAACACCGGTTTGAGCGGCGGCGCAATCCCCGCCGGCGACCGGGCGACCGTGCTGCTCTCCCTCTCCCGGATGCACGCGATCGAGGAGGTGAACGCCGCCCGGTCGACGATCACCGCCCAGGCCGGCGTCACGATCGAAGCGCTGCAGCTCGCTGCGGCGAAGGTCGACCGACTCTTCGCCCCCGACTGGGGCGCACGAGGGACCGCGACGCTCGGTGGTGCCATCGCCACCAACGCCGGGGGCATCAACGTGCTCCGCTACGGCAACATGCGCGAGCAGGTACGCGGGCTCGAAGTGGTCCTCGCCGACGGTCGAGTGTGGAACGGACTGCGGGCGCTCCCGAAGGACAACTCGGGCTTCGACCTCAAGCAGCTGTTCATCTCCGGCGAGGGCACGATCGGCATCGTGACCCGCGCCGTCGTCGCGCTGCACCCGCTGCCTGCGGAGAGCCG
This sequence comes from Ilumatobacteraceae bacterium, assembly GCA_963695475.1. Taxonomy (GTDB): domain Bacteria; phylum Actinomycetota; class Acidimicrobiia; order Acidimicrobiales; family Ilumatobacteraceae; genus Ilumatobacter_A. The sequence continues at coordinate 176,748 of CAVOHA010000024.1, read as the reverse complement.
CACCGCGTTCGCGGCCATCGACTCGCTCACCGGCCTCGACGACCTGCTGCACCTCGCTCGGTCGCACGCCCCCGGCGCGCTCAGTGCGTTCGAGCTCGTCCCCGAGGTCGGCGTCGCCCAGGTGGTGGAACGCTTCGGTGTCGTCCGACCGATCACCACGGTCACCGACTGGTACGTGCTCGTCCGGTACAGCGGCAACGAGGAGACGGGCGAGGAACTGCTTGCCATGTTGGCCCGTGCGAGTGAGGCGGGCCTCGTGACCGACGCGGTCGTCGCCGACACCAGCGCGCAGCAGGACAACCTCTGGCTGCTCCGCGACGAGCTCACGGCGACCCGATCGTTCGGTGGCTTCGGCGTCAAGTACGACCTGGCGGTTCCGCCCGACTGCATTCGTTTGTTCATCGAGGCTGCCACCGACCTCGTCGAGCGAATCCTCCCGGGGTGCGTGCCCTACGCGTTCGGGCATGTCGGCGACGGGAACCTCCACTTCACCGTGCTCCGGCCGGGCGACGACACCGCGCTCGAGGCGGCCGCACCGGATCTCCGCCACGAGATCGACCGCCTCGTGTGGCGCTTCGGCGGCACGATCAGCGCGGAGCACGGCCTCGGCCGCGAACTCCGTGACCGCATCGTCGGCCAGAAGCCGGCCGTCGAGCTCGAACTGATGCAACGCATCAAGACCGCGTTCGACCCCGACGGCCTGTTCAATCCCGGCGTGATGCTCCCCGACCAACATGATGTTGATCCGGGATGAACATCATGTTGGTCAGGTGAGTCCGAGGCGTTCGAGTTGTTCGGCGGGGGCGTCGACGTCGACGAGCGCGGTCCGCAACATCTCGATCATGTCCGTCTCGGTGGCTTCGCCGACGCGGTTCTCGTGCTCGCCGGGATCGACGTCGAGATCGTACAGGTGGTGTTGTCCCACCGATCGTCCACCACCGGCCCAGTAGGGCAGGACATCGCCCACCGCGAACGGCTGTCGGATGACCGGAATCTCCGACCCGGGCATCGTGTCGAGAAACGCCCGCTGGTCGGGTTTCGGGAATTTCATGAAGTCGGCGAGGTCCTGACTCCCCGGCATGGTCGACCATCGGTTCGACCACATCGACAGCGGGAAGTTGCTGTCGACTGCGGCGCGGGCGTACTTGGTCGTCCCGTCGGTGACCTGGACCCAGTTTCCGAACACGCCGCCGATCGCCCAGTCGCGGATCGACTCGGCGGCCCCCGGACAACACCGGCAGCAGTGATCGGCCATGCGTACGGTGGTCCATCTCGACACCGAAGGCGTCGGCAATCGTCGCATTGATGTCGACGTTGGTGGTCAACGCATCGACGGTGGCCGGACTGTCGACTCCGGGCCAGTGGATCATCAACGGCGTGTGCCCGAGCGGCTCGAACTGCGGGACCATCGGCTTGCCCCAGATGTCGTTGCGGCCGGACTCGCCGGGGGCTGCGATCGCCCGCTCCTCGCCCAGATAGTGCCCGTGGTCGGTGCACACGATGACCGCGGTCGAGTCCCAGAGGTCGTTGGCGTCGAGCCGGTCGAGCAGCGTGCCGAGATGGTGGTCGATCATCGAGAGCTTGGCGCCGTAGTTCGCCCGGATGTGGCGACCCTGGGCCTCGGTCAGCGCTCCGGTCGTGACGCCACCCACCGCATACGGCGGCCACACGAGCCGATCGCCGAGCCACCGGGTGTCGTCGTACATCGACGCCCACGGCTCGGGGGTGTCGAACGGTTCGTGCGGGTCGAACTCGTCGACGAACAGGAACCACGCCTCGTCCTGCTGCGCGGCCTGATCGATCCAGTCCGCGGCCGCCCGCATGGTGCGCGGGCCGGGGAAGTCGTCTTCCTCGCGGAACCAGGTGCGAGCGTCGTCGTAATGGCGGCGACCGAACCGATCGTTCTCGATGCCGAACCGGTCCCGGAGGAACCACCCACCGTCGGCGGCCGACGGGATGATGCGCAACCCGGTCTCGGGTGCCCCGATCGCCGAGTGGTCGGGCCACGAGCGCCACGGGTCGCCCTCGTGGCCACGCACGAAGTCCCAGGCGCCGAAGTCGGTGTGGAAGTTCTCGCCGCCCGTCTCGAACAGGTGGGGATGATCGGTGGCGAGCATGGTGTGCACACCCGAGCGGCGCAGCGCCGCGGTGATCGACTCCTCCCACAGTTCGATCGACCCCCACGGCTTCCAGAGGAAGTCGAGCGCACCACACAGGATGTCGTGGCGGGCGGGCATGCAGGGCAACGAACCGGTGACGTGACGCTCGAACCGGGTCGACCGCGCCGCGAATCGGTCGAGGTTCGGCGTCGCGAACTCGTCGCCGCCGTACGCGCCGAGCATGTGTCGGTTCAGCGAGTCGAGCAGGATCACCGCGACGTTCTTCGGACCCGACCGATCGGGGGTGGCGTTCATCCGACAAGTCTGTCCCCCGGCGGATGCCTCGGCGTCACCAGACTCGAATCGGACGGCCGTCGCCGCGCCATCCACGCCCTGCGACGACACGGCAACGATCTGCGGGCCCGATCACTGCGAGTCACTCGGCTTCGCCTACATTCGACGCCGAGTCAGTGACGAGGGGGACGAATGAGGCCACGACACCAACGAACGAGTCTGCGCGCGATCGCAGCGGTTGCTGCGGCATCGCTGGTCATCGCGGCCTGCTCATCCGACGACAATGCATCCGACGACACGCCGCCCGCCACCGACGCGGCCGAATCACCCGCGACCGAGCCGCCCGCGACCGAGTCGATGGAGGAGGAGCCGCCGGCGAACGACCCGCCCGCGACCGACACAGCGACGACGGAGGCCCTCGACGACGCACCGGTCGTCACCGAGGATCGTGCGTACTACATCCTCCCACCCGGCAACTACGGCGGGCTGCCGAAGACCGACGAATCGACCGATCAGCTCGCCCTCTACGACGACCTGACCCCGCTGCGCGACGACGTGACCGACGAGGACATCGAGCGCCTCTTCCTGCCGCAGGACTTCGAGCCGGTCGGCGAGACCATCGAAGAACCGACCGGTCGGCCGGGGACGACGGTGCTCTACGACGAGTTCGGCGTCGCGCACATCACCGGTGAGACGCGCGAGGACATGGCATTCGGTGCGGGGTGGGTCACCGCACGCGACCGCGGCCTGCTCTTCGAACTGGGTCGGGGGCCGGCCCGCGCCGCCGTTGCCGACGTCCCGGGGATCGATGCGTTCAGTCTGGTGACGAGCGGGCAGACGTTCACGCCGAGCGCAGCGACCGAGCAACTCGTGACCGACCAGATCCAGGTCATCCTCGACGAGTACGGCGAGGAGGGTGAGGAGATCATCTCCGACGCGCAGGCCTACGCCGACGGCGTCACCGCCTACTGGGAGGCGAACGGGATCGACCAGGCTCCGGCGACCGTCAACGACGTCATCGCCACGACCGCGTTCATCGGGTCGATCTTCGGGGCGGGCGGCGGGAGCGAGGCGCGCAACGCCGAGTTCCTCTCGACGCTGCAGAACCAGCTGGGCGCCGAACAGGGGCGACAGGTCTGGGAGGACCTGCTGCCCGACAGCGACCCCGAGGCGCCGAAGACGATCGAGGAGCGCTTCGAGTACCCGGCCCTGACCGGTGGCGAGGTGACCGGGTCGGTCGTGATCGACGAGGGATCGCTGATCTCGGTCGACCCCAGCCAGCCGGACGGGATCGCCGTCCCCGACGACGACGAGGAAACGGCCGAAGCGGAGGCCGACCCCGAGGCAGTCCCCGACGCCGAGGCCGGGGTCTTCTACCCCGCCGCATCGGGCCCGCCGACGCGAACGGCGTCCAACTGGCTCATGGTCGACCCGGCCGCGTCGGCAAACGGCACCACGCTCGCCGTCCAGGGCCCACAGCTGGGCTACTACTACCCCGAGATCGTGCAGCAGATCCACCTCTCGGCTCCCGGCATCGAGGCACAGGGCGCCGCCGTGCCCGGCCTCTCGATGTACCTCCTGCTCGGCCGCACCGAGGACTATGCCTGGAGCCTCACGTCTGCCAACCAGGACGTGCGCGACGTGTTCGCCGAGATCCTGTGCGAGCCCGACGGGTCGGAGCCGACTCGCGAGTCGACCCACTACGAATTCGACAGCGAGTGCGTTCCCTTCGAGGAGTTCGACGCCGGCACGCTCGGCGATCAGCCGATTCGGTACCTCGTGTCGGTGCACGGACCCGTGATCGGCACCGCGACCTCCGAGGGCGTGCCCATCGCGTTGACCAGCCAGCGCTCGACCTTCGGGCGCGACGGGTTGAACCTCGGCGCACTCAAGGACATGACCGAGGGCGACGGCGACACGCCCGAGGCCTTCTTCGAGGTGGCGAACCAGTTCGGCTTCACGTTCAACTGGGGCTACGCGAACCGCGACAGCATCGGCTACTTCGCCTCCGGCCTGCTGCCCGTGCGCGCCGAAGGCCTCGACCGTCGCCTGCCGACTCTCGGCACCGGCGAGTACGAGTGGCAGGGCTTCCTCGAACAGGACGAGCATCCGCACGCGGTCGGACACTCGACCGATCGCCTGCTCAACTGGAACAACCAGTCGGCGCCCGGCTTCATGCACGGCGACGGCAACCAGTACGGCTCGGTGCATCGCGTCGAGGCGTTCGACCAGTGGCCGGACGAGGCCGAGCTGACCGACGTCGTCGGCATCATGAACCGGTCGGCCACCGAGGACGTCCGGTCCACGGTGTGGCCGGTGATCAGCGAGGTGCTCGCCGGCGGCGACGCTCCCTCCGAGCTGGCCGACGAGGTGACCGCGTTGCTCGACGACTGGGTGGCCGACGACGCGCCGCGGCTGGATGCGGACGACGACGGTGACCACGACAGCCCGGGCCCGCTGATCTTCGATGCGGTCTTCGATCCGATCGTCGGCGCCGTCGGCCAGGCCGTGCTCGGCGAGACGCTGACCTTCGAACGGCGGGGCATCAACGACGAGAGCTTCGTCGACAAGGACCTCCGGGCGCTGCTCGGTCAGTCGGTCGACGGGCCGTTCCAGGTGTCGTACTGCGGCGCAGGCGACATCGACGAATGCCGCGACGCACTGTGGGCGGCGATCGACACTGCGGTCGCAGAGGTTGCCGCCGAACTCGGCGACGATCCGAGCACCTGGCTGAGCGAGGGGCAGCGCATCACGTTCACACCGGGCTTGATCGACGACGACTTCCGGGCCACCAACCGGCCGACGTTCCAGCAGGTCATCGAGTTCGCGCCCGCCGGCTGACCGAGCACCGCGGAGAAGGTCGGCCGACCGGCTGTCATCATCGGCGCATGGACGCCATCGAACTGATCATCGACCCGCGCGAACGCCCCGTCGGTTCGGGCACGGTGCGACGGCTCTTGCCGTTCCGCTCTCGGCGGATGGTCGGGCCGTTCGCGTTCCTCGACGTCATGGGACCGGAGGAGTTCGGACCGGGCGTCGGGATGGATGTCGATGCCCATCCACACATCGGCCTGTCGACGCTCACCTATCTCCTCGCCGGGCGCATCGAGCACCGCGACTCGACCGGCGCCGTCCAGACCATCGAGCCCGGCGCCGTCAACTGGATGACCGCGGGTGGGGGCGTCACCCATACCGAGCGCACCCTCCCGGACGATCGAGCGATCACGCTGCGGATGTTCGGTGTGCAGATCTGGGTCGCGCTGCCCGACGAGGCCGAGGACGGACCGCCGCAATTCGAGCACTGCGCGGCGAGCGACGTCCCCCAACTGAAGCTCGGCACCTCGCAGATCCGAGTCGCGGCCGGATCGGGGTGGGGCCTCGACGCGCCGATCGCTGGTTCGTCACCACTCCTGCTCGCCGAAGTCGCAGTGTCCGATGTGGCCATCGACGTCCCCGACCTGCCCGAGCGGGCGGTGCTCGCGCTCGACGGCGATGTCCGGCTCAACGACCGGACGCTGACGGCCGGGTCGCTCGCCGTGCTCGAACGCAGCGTCGCAACACGCGTCACGGGTGAGGGGACCGCGCTGGTCCTCGGCGGCGAGCCGGTCGGGAAGCGCCACATCTGGTGGAACTTCGTCCACTCCGACCCGGACCGGATCGAGGACGCCAAGCAGCGCTGGATCGACCAACGCTTCCCCGTCGTGCCCGACGACCACGACGTGTACGTTCCGCTGCCCGGCAGCTGACGCTCAGCGCTGGTCGTCGGCCGCGTGCGATGCGTCGAGGACGATCAGGTCCTGTTGCCACAGCCGCTCCACGAATGACCGGTCCAGGCCGAGCTCGAGGCAGGACCGGCGCCCGTCGATCGCCTCGAAACCGCGACGCTCGTCGTCGGTGGCGAACAGAACGAGGTCTCGATCGGTGTGCGCCCGGTTCAACAACGCCGCGGTCCACGGAGCCGGCACCCGCTCCGTGACCACGATCGACGTCGTCGAGCGAACCGGGACGCACCGCTCCCATCCGACATCCAACCCGGTCGCCTCCGCCGGCTCGTCCGCTCGGCGGGCGATGAACGCGTGCCGGACGATGGTCCCGCGAAACAGCTCCATCGCGGCGTACTGCTCGACGAGCGGCAGCCGTTCGAGGCGACTCCGATGCGCCAGCTCGCTCATCGAGCCGCACGCGGGCAGGTACGGCGCCTGACGAATCCACCGGCCGAAGCGGAGGCCGGCTCGGTCGAGCCACGCCATGAGCTCGTGCACGGTGTACGCCTGCTCGCGTGGGTTGAGCAGCGCGTCGGCGAGGGCGTCGTCGTCCGCGAAGTCCGGGGTGTTCCGCAAGAGGTGGCTCAACGGGTGTTCGAGGGGAAGCTCGCGCAACACGTCGACGAGTTCGCCGATCTCGTCGCCGGTCGCCTCCACGCCGAGCAGTCGGCAGTACTCCTGGAGCATGGCGACACCGGTCCGTCCGTACGGTGCGTAGACCATCGCCTCGATGGCGCCACCGGGTCCCAGGACCGAGGCGAGCGCCGCCAAGCCGACATCGGGGTCCGCGAGGTGGTGCAGCACCCCGGTGCACACGACCTGGTCGAAGCGTTCGCCGAGCTCGGCAGCATGCTCGATCGGCAGCCGATGCACGTCGACGTTGACCAATCCGTGACGGTCGACCAGGCGCCGGGTCTCGCTGATGCTCCGCTCGCTCACGTCGATCCCGACGACGCGTGAGCGCGGGTACCGCACGGCGTACTTGGCGGCCTGCGAGGTCCCACACCCCGCGACCAGGATCGTCCGGTCGTCGCCGACCGAACCGTTCGGCCAGATCCGCAGCGTCTCCTCGCGTCGTCGATCGTCGGTCCACGCCCGACGGTACGCATCGAGGTCGTCGACGGGTGGCGGGTACGGATGCTGCTCGTAGAACGACGCGATGGCGTCGGCGCCCGGGTCGCTCGTCACTGGTGCGGGAAGATCCTCGACCAGTCGTCGCGCATGCTGATCTGCGTCCAGCCGAGGCGCGAGGCGGTGTCGGTGACCGATTCGGCCGCCGCGAACGTGCCGGCCTCGCTCTCGTAGGCGTACTCGCGCTCGGGATCGTCGTGGTTCACCAAGAGCGACAGCGACGGGCCGTCGCCGGTGCTCGTGTATTCGAGCATCTCGGCATCACCAGGCGAGTTTCCGCCCGCCACGGTCGGACGGCGGCCGAGCGCCACCTGGATGTTGTCGACCTTGGCCGCGCCCTCGTTCGCCTCGCCGCGCACGTTCGTGGTGCGCAGCAGGCCGACACGACCGTCGCGTCGGTCGAACTGGTACGTGACGAGTGTGCCGACCACGCGCTCCTTCGGGATGCCGTAGACACGCTCGCTGACGGCACGGACGAACTCGGTCCCCCCGCCGGTGACGATGCAGTTGGTGAAGCCACGCTCGGCGAGTGCGTCCATCAACTCGAGCATCGGCTGGTAGACCATCTCGTCGTAGCGCACACCGTGGTCGGGGTGGCGTGTCTCGGCGAAGAACGCGCGGACTCGGGCCTCGAACACCTCGGGCTCGATCCCGTCGAAGAGACCGAGCAGCGCCACCGCAACCCGCTCCAGGCCGAAGGCCGCGATCGTCGCCATGTCGCCGCTGAGCACCGCGGCGAACTCGGGAACGTCACGGAGTTCGGGGCGCTCCCCGACCGAATCCGCGAGCTGCCACACGAAGAAGTCGAGCTGGGCGTACCGCGGCTTCTCGCACCACAGGGTCCCGTCGTTGTCGAACACGGCGAGACGGTGCTCCGGGGGGATGTCGTCGGCGGCGTCGAGGAAGTCGAGGACTGCGTTTCGCGTGTCTCCCTCGCGCCATGACGGCAGGAGTCGTTCGCTGGTCATGGTCGTCATGGCGTGCTTTCTGTGTGTCGTCGGTGCCGGACGATCGTCCGGAATCCGACGTGGCTCATCCCGGTGTCGATCATCTGCGGTCGGCGGGCTGCCGGGCGGTAGCGCTGGCAGTAGTTGTCCGCGCAGAGGAACGATCCGCCCTTGATCACGCGCCGCGGAATCGCGAACTGCGGCTGCGCCGGGTCGTAGCTGGCGGCAACGTCGGGACCGCGCGGGTCGGTCGGCACGCAGCACGGCTTGTCGGCGTCGGCGGGGTGACCGTCGGCGTACCAGTCGGTCGTCCACTCCCAGACGTTGCCGGTCATCTCGAAGAGCCCGTAGCCGTTCGCGGGGAACGAGCCCACGGGCGCGGTCCCCACGAAGCCGTCGGCGGCGGAGTTGCGCCACGGGAAGTCGCCCTGCCAGAAGTTGGCCAGGAATTCGCCGTCGGGCACGGCCTCGTCGCCCCAGGCGAACGCTTCACCGTCGAGCCCGCCGCGAGCGGCGAACTCCCACTCGGCCTCCGACGGGAGCTCCTCACCGGCCCAGTCGGCGAACGCCTGCGCATCCTCGAATGCAACGTGGACGACCGGATGGTCGAGTCGGTCGTCGATCGTGCTGCCGGGGCCCTCCGGGCGATCGCCAGCAGGCCCCAGGGGTCCACGTCCACCACTGGCTGAGGTGGCGCAGGTCGACGGGACCGGGGGTCATCGTGAAGACCAGCGAACCGGCGACCAGGTTCTCCGCAGGCGCGCCGGGGAAATCGGCCGGGTCGAGCGGCCGTTCGGCGACGGTTCGATAGCCGGTCGCGTCGACGAACGCGGCATACGCCGCGTTGGTGACGGTGGTCGCGCGCATCGAGAACGGCCCGACGGTCACCCGGTGGACCGGCGCCTCCTCCGGATAGTGCCGTTCGGACCCCATCCGGAACGTGCCGCCGGGCAACGAGACGAACTCGTCCCCGACGGCGCGCGTCCGAGTCGTCGGCCTGGTCATGAACTCCCGATGCCGACCTTCAACTTGTCGAGCATCTTGCCCACGGTGAAGCTCGACGACTCCTGGCGCGGCGGGAACTCCACGAGCGTCGAGGCCATCTCCATGACGTGCGCCTGCGCGGGGACGACCAGGTAGGCGTGGCTGATCATCCAGTCGTAGTAGGTGTTCGACGTGATGTCGGCCCGCTCGTACGGATCGGTCTTGAGGTTGAAGATCTTCGGGATGCGGAGTTCGGTGAACGGCTCGGCCCAGACCTGGAGTGTGCCGGGGCAGCGCTGCTCGAGGAAGACGAACTTCCAGTTGTCGAAGCGCATCGCCATCAGGTCACCGTCGTCGGAGACGTAGAAGAAGCTCTCGCGCGGGCTTTCGGCGACATCGCCACGCAGGTAGGCCGTCGTGTCGAACCCGTCGAGGTGCACCCTGTACTGGGTGCCGTTCAGATCGGTCCCGGCCTTCAGCTCCTCGACGATGTCGGGGTTGCCGGCTGCGGCGAGGAACGTCGGGAACCAGTCGGCGTGGCTGACGATGTCGTTGAGCACCGTGCCCGGCTCGACGGTTCCGGGCCAGCGGACCATCGCCGGCACGCGGAACGCCCCTTCCCAGCACGAGTTCTTCTCGTTGCGGAACGGGGTCATGCCACCGTCGGGCCACGTGTTCATGTGGACGCCGTTGTCGGTGGAGTACACGACGATGGTGTCCTCGGCGAGACCCAATTCGTCGAGGAAGTCGAGCATCGAGCCGATGCGCTTGTCGTGCTCGACCATCGCGTCGTGGTACTCGGACTGCCAATGGCCGGCCTGACCGCGGATCTCGTCGGCGATGTGCGTGCGGAAGTGCATGCCGGTGGTGTTGAACCACATGAAGAACGGCGTCTCGCTCTCGGCGGCGTCGCGGATGAACCGTTGCGCGGGCTCGATGATCTCGTCGTCGATCGTCTCCATCCGCTTCTTGGTGAGCGCACCGGTGTCCTCGATCCGGCCGTCGGCCCAACTGTGGATCACGCCACGCGGGCCGAACCGCTCACGGAAGTGCGGGTACCGAACGGGGTCGGGATAGTCGACGTCTTCGGGTTCCTCCTCGGCGTTCAGGTGGTACAGGTTGCCGAAGAACTCGTCGAAGCCGTGGTTGGTCGGCAGGAACTCGTCGCGGTCGCCGAAGTGGTTCTTGCCGAACTGACCGGTGGCGTACCCCTGCGCCTTGAGCGCCGTGGCGATCGTCGGGTCCTCGGAGCGCAACCCGAGGTCGGCGCCGGGCATGCCCACCTTCGTCAACCCGGTCCGGTACGGGTTCTGGCCGGTGATGAACGCTGCCCGACCGGCGGTGCAGCTCTGCTCGCCGTAGTAGTCGGTGAAGATCGCACCTTCCGCAGCGATGCGGTCGATGTTCGGCGTCCGATATCCCATCAATCCGTTCGAGTAGCAGCTGAGGTTGCTGATTCCGATGTCGTCGCCCCACAGGACGAGGATGTTGGGTTGACCATTGGGCATGTTGGGTCTCCTTGTCGGTACGAAGGACTCTGAAGGTAGCAGTCCGATCGGGACGGCAGCATGCCGTACGAGCGGCTCGTGACGCTTCCCGACGCGACGATGGCGATGCCGTCACCGAGCACCTTGGCACCGAGAACGACGAACAGGACCGCCATCACCGTGTTGTTGTTCTCGGTGAGCCAGCCCTTTGCGTCGTCGAGCGTGGCCGTTGCCCGCTCGCCGAGGACGAGGTTGAGCACGACCGGCGCAGCGACGGTCAGCGAGGCGATCCCGACGAACACCAGCAGGACGACGAACTCCTCCGACGAGTCGAGGCCCGACGAACCGATGGTCGCCATCGCCGCAATCGTGAGCCCGAGGTTCTTCGGGTTCACGGCGGAGAGCAGGAACCCGAGGCCGAACGACTTGATCGCGTTGAAGCGGTCGATCGATGCCATCCAGGCGGGCATCGATGGCTCCGCGTCGCCGCTCGGGCGACCCATCCACTGCTTGATGCCCAGGCCGACGAAGAGCACGCCGATCGCCACTTTGACCCACCCCGTCGTCGTGCTCGGTCCGCTGTCGGATCCGCCGACGCCGATCGCCAACACGACGGTCCCCGCGCCCAGCAGCCCGAGGACCCAACCGGCCAGAAAACCGAGCCCGTTCGCGTTCGCCCGCGTCGAGAACAGCATCAGGATCACGGCGATGATCGGCACGGGGCTGATCGCGACGCCGACGGCACTCCCGAGTATCTGACCGATCGTGGATCCCACGGAGTACCGCCTTCGTCGATGTCGGGGGTCGGGCAGCGGTCAACGTACCACCGCGATCGGACCCCCGAGCCGGTCAGATCCGGAGCTGCACCCAGAGCGGTCGATGATCGCTGGCGGCGATGCCGTGGACGACACCCCGGTCGAGCGGGACGACACCGCGGGCGTACACGTGGTCGAGGGTGAACTCCCGGCCCGCTCGCCGCAACGTCGTGCCCGCCCCCGCCGACACCCGTTCGGCACCGACCCGCCGCATCCGTTCGGTGACGAGCGAGACACCACGCGTCGTCAGGGTGTTGAAGTCTCCACCGACGATCAGACGCTCGGTGCCCCATCGCTCGGTCGCCTCGACGACCTCCTCGAACTGCCGGCGCCGCTTCGGCGGGCTGAGAGACGGCACCTCGGTGTGGACGCTGCAGGCGTCGATGTCGTCGGCGCCGACGGCCACCGTCGCACGGACGGCGATCCGGTCCTGTCCCTGCACCGCCGACCGGTGGGACAGCCGGACCACCTCGGGGTCGCGAAGTGGCCACTTCGACAGCACCGCATTGCCGAAGTGGCGACCGGTGCGGTCGTGCACGCCCGATGAGGCGAAGACGTGATTGAGCCCGACGATTCGGGCGATCGTCTCGGTGCCGACCTCGTCCATCTCCTGGAGCAGCACGATGTCGGCCCCACGCAGTTCGTCGATGCGCAGCAACGCGTCGGCGGCAGCATCGACCTCGACGCCGAATTGGATGTTCCAGGTGACGACGCGGAACGCGGTGACCGTCTCGGCCGACCCGTCGCCTCCGTGATCGCCCCGGTGCACGGCGGAACTCGGCTCATCGTTCATCGATCGCATCCTCCGGGCACCGACCACGATCATGGCTGCTCGACGACCCCAGCGCGCGATCGGGAGATCGCGTGAGCCGCCCGGGACGATTCATCCTCAAGGCGGTTGCCGATCGTGCCGATACCCCACCGGACATCCGTCATCGGCGTACCCCCCCGAGTTACATTCGCATTGACGGGCGCGACGTCGATGACCACACAGCTCGTAATCGGGCGACACATCCGAACGACGACGAAGGAGCGACCCACATGAGCGACACCACCACGAACCAGCCCGCCAGCCCCCCGAGCGAGCCCGAGCCCCACTACATGCGCTCGACCGGACGCGTGGCCGCCATGGTGGCCCGCTTCATCGGGTACGTCGCGTACATCTACATCATCTTCGTCGAGATCATCCTGTTCCTCGGCTTCTTCCTGCTGTTGTTCGGTGCCAACCAGTCGTCCGGGTTCGTCGAGTGGGCCTACCGCAACCTCGACCGGGCGATGAAGCCGTTCCGCGGGATCTTCACGCCCATCGATCTGGGCACCACCGCCGGCAACCAGATCGAGTCCGTGTTCGACACGTCGGTGCTGTTCGCGATGATCATCTACGGCGTCGTCGGCCTGCTCATCCACTCGCTGCTCCAGTGGCTGACCTATCGCCTGCGGTTGATCGAGCGGGAGGAGCGCAACGAAGAGGCCGCGTTCGAGGCTGAGCGCATCCGTCAGGAAATGCTCCGCTCCGGAATGGCGGCGACGACCACGATCACGAGTGCCACGCCCACCGGGACGACCTCGACCACGGCGACCACGGTGCCGGCACCGCCGCCGACCGCACCGGGCAGCATTCCGCCGCCGCCGTCGTCACCGATGGTCTGACGCCGCTCGCAGGACCGTCACGCTCCGTCCCGGACGCAACGCTCGTCTGCCGACGGCAGCGCCCCGGCGCTCAGGAACACGCCGCGTCGAGTTGCTCGTACACCCCGCCGGCAGCGGTCACCACACTTGCGATCGATGTCGCGACCGTTTGTGCCCCGGAGACCGAGATGTCGGAACCGAGGTCGTCGACCGCGCTTCTGAGGTCGTCGACGGCGGTCTCGAGCGTCGAGATCTCCTCAGCCGCCACGTCGGACCCGCTTTCGCGCAACTGATCGACGTCGGTCCGGATGGCCGCAAGCTGGGTCGTCACGGCGTCGAGTCCGCCGGACAGGATGTCGATGTCGGCGATTCCCGTGATGTTCGAGCGGAGGCTGTCGCCGGCGTCGCAGAACGCGTCCTGGGACGAGTCGCCGTCCGATCCACACGACGACAGCGTCGCCACCGACAGTGCCACGACGGCGATCCCCAGCCAACGACGTGCCCGGGGCACGACGACCGCGTCGTCGATCTTGACGTCTGGCGTCGAGGCGAGGGATTGATTCATTGATTGCTCACTTCTGTGGATCGGGGATGAGGGCGTGCATGGCCCGACAGCGAATGGCCGTCCGGCCGCGCTGAATTCTGCCAGTCTCCGCGTCGAAAAGTGCATCGAGCAGTGGCCTCCGTTTCGGGAAGTCGGACCAGGACGCGCGTTCCGGAGAAACGCTGCAGAGCTCTACGATGCACCTGACGCGAGGTCAGGAGACTCCACGATGTTCTACGAACGGCTCACGGCCGCCGACGCCACGTTTCTACGGATCGAAACGCCGCACGAGCCGCAGCATGTCGGCTCGGTGTCGATCATCGATGGCGGCCCGCTGCGGGACGACTCGGGCCGCATCCGATTCGACGACATCCGCGCACACGTCGGTCGTCGTCTCCACCGTGTGCCACGGATGCGACACCGGATCATGGAGGTCCCCTACGGACAGGGCCGACCGGTGTGGATCGACGATGCCGACTTCGATCTCGACTACCACCTCCGGCTGACCTCGCTGCCCCGTCCGGGCGACGGCGATCAGCTCAACGACCTCGTCAGCCGGATCCAGTCGATCGCACTCGACCGCGTGCGGCCGCTGTGGGAGATCTGGGTCATCGACGGACTCGAGAACGACGACGTCGGACTGATCATCAAGACCCACCACGCACTCGGCGACGGCATCGCCAATGTCGACCTCGCGCTGGCGATCGTCGACCTCACACCGGATGCTTCCGACGACAGCGAGCCGCCGGCGTGGACGCCGCGGCCCGCGCCATCGGAACGAAAGCTGCTCGCCGACTCGGTCGGCGATCAGATGAGCCGGCCGCTCGCGATGACGAAGTCCGCGATGCGCGCGGCGCGGAACCCGAAGCCGGCAATCGACTCGGTCACCAACGTGGTCCGCACCGCCGCCAACTTCCAGTCGAAGCCCGACCCCGCACCCTGGAATCGGCCGGTCTCGTCGCACAAGCGGTGGGTCCACGCCGAGGTGTCGATGGAGATCACGCGCGACCTGAAGGCCGCCCGCGGCGTGAGCATCAACGACGTCGTGCTCGCCGCGTGCAGCGGCGCGCTGCGCGACTTCCTCGTCGGCCACGACGCGCAAGCCGATGGTCGCGTCCTGAAGGCCATGGTCCCCGTGTCGCTGCGCACCGAGGACGAGCACGGCGAGACCCTCGGCAACCGGATCTCGCTGATCATCGTCGATCTGCCGGTCGACGAGGCCGACCCGGTTGCGCGCCTCGATCGGGTGCACGCTGCGACGCAGGAGCTCAAGGGATCGGGGTACATCGACGGTGCGGAGGCGATCCTCAAGATCGCCGACGCCGTCACGCCGTTCGCCGTCCCGCTCACCCAGTTCGTGAGCCGTCAGATCCCGATGAACCTCGTGATCACGAACATCCCGGGGCCGCCGATCCCGCTGTACCTGCTCGGGGCGCCGATTCGCCGGACCTACCCCTACGTCGAGGTGATCGACAACCAGGGTCTCACGATCGCGGTCGTGTCGTACGAGGATCGCCTCTTCTTCGGGATCACGAGCGACCGCGACGTGATCGCGGACCTCGGCGTCGTCGCCGCGAGCATCGAGCGCGAGTTCCTCGCGCTCGCCGCCGCCGTGTCCGCCTGATGCGGCACTGCTGATCAGCGCGACGCGCGCTCACGTCGACTGACACACTGGGATCATGTGGTGGCTCGCCCACGGTGAAGACGATGTTCCGGCGTCGACCGAGTGGTTGTCGCCGCACGAGTGCGACCACCTTGCGTCGATTCGCTTCACCAAGCGCCGCGACGAATACGTGACGCGACGGTGGACGACGAAGCAGGCGATCGCCGGCGTGCTCGAACTCGACCGCTCGCCCGCGGCGCTCGCCCGCATCGAGGTCCGTCATCGGGAGAGCGGCGCTCCCTTCGTGCACCTCGACGGGGCGATGGCCGCCGTCGACGTGTCGATGAGCGACCGCTCGGGTTGGGCGGTGTGCCTCGTCGGGCCGCCCGGCACGATGGCCTCGGGCACCGTGGGCATCGACCTCGAAGTCGTCGAACCCCGGACTTCGGCGTTCGTCGCCGACTACTTCACCTCGTCGGAACGGGCGTACATCGCCGCACAACCACCGCAACGCCACGACGAGTTGGCGAACCTCATCTGGTCGGCGAAGGAGGCCGCCCTCAAGGTGCAACAGGTCGGCCTCCGGGTCGACACCCGCACGGTCGAAGTCGACCTGCACGACGAGCGGCAGGGTGACGCGCTGGTCGACGGGTGGTCGGCGATGACCGTGACCGGTCGCAACGGACCGATGCCCGGGTGGTGGCGTCGTGCCGGGGTGTTCCTGCTCACCATCGCCTTCGCCGAACCGGCCGAACCTCCCCGGCTGCTGCCGACCAGCAGCGACCTCGACACGGCCACACCGCGTCACTCGTGGATCGATGCACCCCGCTGTTGACCCTCGAAACCGCGGGATCCAGGGGCGACGATGACGTGGACGTTCAGGCGTGGCGCGCCATACCGCGTTCGAGTGCATCGACGACGTAGGGCCGCAGCTCGCTCGCCGGGATGATCCGATCCACCGATCCGACGCGCAGCGCCCGCTCGATCGTGTGAATCGCGTCGAACTCGTCGGCGACCTCTCCCAGCTTCTCGGAGCGCACCTCGGCGGTGATCGCCCCGAGTGACGCGCGCAACCGCGTCGCCTCGGCTCCCTCCGCTGCAGCGAGTGCGTCACGCACCTCGCGCACGCGGTGGTCGGCCTCGGTCCGCTGCTTCACGTCCCGGGCGAACACCGTCGCCGCCGCGGGCGCACCACCGATGACCGACGCATACGATCCTTCCACCGCAGCGATCTCCATCGACTCGTTGAGCGCCTTCGAGAACACCACGAACGCACCGCCGTGATAGCGGGACACGACCACGAACACGATCGGACCGTCGAAGTTCGTGACCGCCCGCCCGATCTCGGCGCCGTATTCGAGCTGGCGACGGCGCATCGACTCGGGTGAACCGTCGAAGCCCGACAGGTTGGCGAGCACGACCAGCGGGCGGTTGCCGCTGGCCGCGTTGATCGCCCGGGTCGTCTTGCGCGATGAGTGCGGGAACAGCGTGCCCGACGTCCAGGCCGGCGGCCCGTCGGCGGGGACGAACCCCTTGCGTCCGACCGTGTGCGACTCGAGCCCCAGCATGCAGACCGGGATGCCGCCGACTGTCGCATCCCACACGATCGAGGTGTCGCCGTCGCGGAGGTCCTTCCACCGTTCGAGTGGTTCCTCGTCGCGGTCGGCAACGGCGCGCATCACCGAACGCATGTCGAAGGGCTGCTTGCGATCGGGGTTCAGCTCTTTCGAGAAGACGTCGCCGACCGTCGTGAACGGTGACGCTGCGAACTCGGCGTGCGGGCTCGGGCACACGTCTCGATCGGCGGGGTCGGCGGTCGGGTGCCGACGGGGGAAGCGCTCGCCGGGGACGACGTAGGTGAGTTCGTAGTGACGCAAGAGCAACGCGCAGGCGTCGGGAAAGGACGCCGCCCAGTACTGGGCCTGTCCGTTCGGGCCCATCACCCGGTGGTAGCCGCCGATGCCGAAGTTGTCGTCGGCGCTCACCGCGCCCGAGAAATCGAGCGCCTGCTTGCCGGTCAGCACCATCGCCGACGCCGGAGTCATCACGAGGATGCCCTTCGTGTGCGTGAGCATCGTCGCCTCGGCGTTCCAGTACGGCTGACCGCCCACGTTGATGCCCGTCACGACGATGTTCACCTCGCCGCCCGCCTGCGTGAACTCGATGAGGCGACGCAGGGTGAGTGCGATCCAGTCCATGTTCTCGGTGCCCGAGTCCATCGCGATCAACGCGCCACTCGACACGGCGAACCACTCGACCGGCAGCCGGTGCTCCAACGCGTAGGCGAGTGCGGCGTTGACCCGCCGGCACTCGGGTTCGGCGAGATTGCCCAACCCCTGCGTCGGGTCGGACAGGATGGCGACGCGCTGCATGCCCTCCGGCACCACCGGCGTGTGGTTGGTCATCAGGCCGACGACCAGGTGGGCCACGTTGGTCCCCGGCTCACGGTCCACGGGGACGAGTCGGTCGTCGGTGTCGAGCTCGAGTTCGACGAACGAGTCGGGCGGCAGGCCGGCGATCGGTCGCTGCTCGGTCAACAGACGCACGATCTCGTGGGGATACGGCGACCCGAAGCGCGCCGCGGTGAGGATCTTCTGCTGATAGACGCTCAGCGGGCGAACCGGTTGGTCGCCGGCCCGGTCCTCGCGCACCAGCAGCCGATGACCGGCCTGCTCGATGTGCAGCACGGCATCACGCACACCGTCACCCCGGTCATCTCCGTCCGGCAGGCGAACCTTGACGACGAGCTTCTCCAACCCGACGCGTCCAGCCATCGGTGCGAAGCGGTTGGCCAACCGCAACGTCTCCTCGCGCGAGAGCGTCCACGGGGCACGCACGTCGAGCACCAGGCGGTTGGCGACGGGCCGATCGCGCGGCGCGTAGCGGGCCAGTTCGGAGCGCATCGCTGCCAGCGCGAGCAGACCGATCCGTTCGAGCCGCGGATACGTCCGCTCGCCGGTCACCGGATCCTGCGCGGACACGAGGTCGCGGACCTCACCGACGGCGAAGAGCCGGTGGTCCTTCGGGTTGCTCCGGGCCACCCCGTCGAAGACGTAGACGTCTTCGGGAGACGGCCGACGTCGCAGTTCGAAGTTCGACAGGCGCCAGAGTTCGAGCCGCTCCGCGAGCATCGGATGCAGGTTCCGATAGAGCGGGTTCTCGACGAACGCGCCGTCGGAGGTCCCGTCCAGGGTGACGTGCTGCGAGCGCGGGCGGGTCGGCGCGGCGGCATTGCTGACGGTGACATCGAGTCGTCGCAGCGCTCGACCGAACGCCGTGTCGCCTGCCAGATCGCTCACCTCGCCGACGATCTCGGTGATGTGGGCGTCGGGACCCTCCCGCCAGGTCACGACGTCGGCGACCGTCGGGAGGTCGGGATTCAACGTGTCGAGCACGTCGGCAACCGCTCGTGACCAGTCCGGAAGCGAGTCGAGCGGCAGGTAGCCGACGACCAGATGTACCTGATCGCCGCCCACGCGGCAGTCGGTCGCCGCCACCAGGAACCCGTTCGACTCGTGGAACGCGATGCTGCCGACCTCACCGACCCGGTAGAAGCGGCGGATGTGGACCTCGAGCACGACCCGGCGACGTGCCGCCGACGTCGCCGGATCGTTCACCCCCCAGGCATCGAGGACCAACCCGCGAAGTGGCACGGGGCACCAGACCAGACGCTCGATCCGCTCGTCGCGATCAGCGCGGTCCGGGTGCGCCGCGAGTTCCTCGATGTGCGCGGCCATCTCGTCGACGAGTTCGGCCGCGGCCGCCTCCATCGGAGGCTCGTCGAACGCGTGGAACCGCAGATCGCGGGCGAGGTCGGCGATCGGTTGCTGGCGTCCCTGCGTCGCTTCGGCAAGCGTGTCCAGGCGCGCCCGCATCTCGACATCGGCGTGTTCGCGCAGCGCATCGCGGTTGCTGAGTCGACGTTCGAGAATCGCGAGGACCACAGGACTCAGCTCGTCGAGCCGCGCGAACGAGCGGAACATCCACATCAGCGCGGATTCGAGCGCGGGGCTGCGTTCGAGACCGTCGATCCCGTAGCGGCCGAGCGCGCGCTCGAGACGGCGGCGGTACGCCTCGGGGAGTCCGGCGAGGTCGGCATCGAGCCACTGCAGGAACGACAGCAGGAACTCCTGCGTGTGTTCGGTCGGCGCCGATTCGTCGGTCTCGGCCTCGGTCTGCGGGCGATAGAGCGCACCCAGCTCGGCGTAGATGTCGAGCAGTCCGTCCTCGCACGCGAGCAGTGCCGCATCGTCGGGATCGGCGATCTCGGCGAGGCGCCGCTGCTTGGTCAGCAGCTTGCGTAGCTCACCGGGCGACAGGTCATAGCCGAGCAGGTAGTCCCCGAGCGGCGTGTACACGCGATCGCACGGCTTGCGCGTGGGATCGACACGCACCCGCAGGTCCGAGAGATCGAGACGATCCGCAGCGTCGTCGGCGGGACCGGAACCCTCGAGCGCCCGCAGACGCACGATCGGCGCGCCGCGCTCGACTTGCGCGTTCGCCATGATCGACACCGCGACGACCTCACCCGCCATGGGGGCGGTGACGGTCGTTTCCATCTTCATCGATTCGAGCACGGCGATCGGATCGCCGGCCATGACCGTGTCGCCGGGCTCGACCAGTGCGCTCACGACGAGCGCCGGCCAACCGGCGCGCACGGCGACGCCGTCCTCGCGAGCGATGACGTGCGTTGCCGCGCCGAGCTCGACCCGGAATCCGGCGGCGGTGGGGCTGACCACGAGCCGGTAGCGCCGGCCGCCGCACGTGACCCGCCGCTCGAACTCGTCGAGCTCGTCGACCATGATGTCGGCGATGTCCGCACCGCACCGGATCGTGGAGCGCCGCGGTCCGACCCGATCCACGTCGACGCGATAGGTCGTGCCGCCGTGGCGGAGTTCGATACCGGCGCCGACCTCGATCGGTTGTTGCGGTCGGCCGCGTTCGGCTGACGCGTAGAACGCTTCCAGGGCGTGCTCGCGGTCGTCGTCGTAGGCCGCAACGGCCGCCGCCAGCAGCGCCACCGGATGCGGTTCGGGGTCGGACCGGTCGGCGATCATCCGCTCCAGCCAGGTGTCGTCGAAGTCGCCGTCGAGGAAGGTCTCGTGCGCGAGGACCTCGAGCAGGAACGTGCGATTCGTCGCGCCACCGTCGAGCACGACGGCGCTTCGCTCGAGCGCCCGCCTGACCCGTTCGAGTGCGACCGTGCGATCGGGCCCCCACGCGGTGAACACCGCGATCAGCGGATCCTCGGGGTCGACCGTGTCGCCCACCCGCCGGTTCGCATCGATCCGGACGCCCGTGCCGACCGGGAACGACAGCAGCTGCAGGCGCCCCGGCGCCACCGCGAACCCGGACGCCGGGTCGACGGCGAGCAGGCGAGCCTCGACCGCCACGCCGTCATCGGAGGGGCCATCACCCGGCAGCGTCTCACCGCGATGCAGTCGCAGACGCCACCCGATGAAGCTCGTACCGGTGCGCTCCTCCGCTGTTGCGTGTTCCGGCACCGCGGCGCAATCGATCCCGACCAACGCGAATCGCTCGCCGTCCGACCGGAAGACGACCGTGGCGGCGCCGCGGTACCCGGCCGCCCGCATCAGGTCGGCGGCCGCGGCACGGACCCGCCCGCACACGCCACCGCCGAGCGTCGTACACGGAGCCTCGGCGATCACCGAGTGGCCTCCACGCCGAATGCTCGCGTCTCGTGAGTCGACGATCCAGACCCCGCCCGCGGCGTCGGCGAGCAGGTCGACCTCGATCGTCCGGGTCCACTCGCCGGGCCCGACGTCGAGCGTCATGTCGCCACCGGGCAGGGTGCTCAGGACCTCGGGGTCGGAGAGCCGGCGGATCACCGCGGCGTCCGGCCCCACCACACCCACTCCAGCGGCTTCACAGGCGGCGACCAGATCGGCGCGCTCGCCGGGGGTCCACTCGCCGAGCCACAGCGTGTCGATCTGCGCCTGGCGGAGGGCTTCGACGATCTGGGCATCGTCGACATCGGCGGCGAGGCCGCGCACCTCGTCGGCCTCGCGCCCGTCCCACGGCGCCGGGTCGGGTGGATCGCTGTGGAACAACACGGTCGTGATCGGTGGCGCGTCGCCGGATCCGTTCAACCCGACGACGGCGTGGAGTACGCGCACCGCGGACTCGCCGCGGTCGATCACGCCGAGGCGACCGATGTGACGACCGGTGTCGCGGTCGATCGGACGTCCCGGGTCCGACGGCGTCGTGGTCGAGTCGCCCATGTTCACTCCCGGTAGGTGGCGTGCAGGTCGGCGCCGACGTCGTCAGGAATCGGCGCCGGCAGTGGAATCGTTCGGTAGCCGTCGAGCTGGACCACGACGTTGCCGTCGGCGTCGACGACCACACAGTCGAAGACCCCGGGCTCGGTCTCGCGGGCGTGCGCGTGGAGCGGACGTCTCGTGGCATCACCCACGACCCGAGCTCGACCCACGCGCATCGGCAGCGCCAGCACGTCTTCTCGCCCGGCCTGCCAGAGCCCCGCCGTCTGGAAACACAGCTCCACGAGACGGGGTGCCGTGAGCAGCGGACGATCGTTCGGGACGTGGTTGTCGGGCAGCGGATCGGCGAGCGCTGCGACGGCCACGTCGCCGGCTCGCCAGCCCGCCTCGACGACCTGGTAGGCGGGTCCGTGGAAGTAGAACGAGTAGACCCGCTCCGCGTCCATCGACGGCCCGCTCGGATCACCGACCGGCGCGTCGGTCGTTGCCGACGGCTCGTCGGTCGTGAGCCGGACGCGACCCGTGAAGTGCACGGTGCGTTGTGGATGCTCGTGGCCGGGGAGCAGCCGCTCTGCCACCAGGCGGCAGTCCGCGACGAGATCGTCACCGTCGGGCCGGACGACCGCCTGCACCGTGATCGTCCGGGGTTCGTCGCGGTAGAACTTCAACGGTGCGGCGAAGGTGACGTCTTCGACCGCGGCCACGCGGTGGTCGGGGGCGAGCAGTTGCGCCGCCTCGGCGAACGCCTCCATGCCCATCACCCCCGGGAGCACCGGGGTCCCGTCGATCCGATGGTCGTCGAGGAAGGGCTGCTCGGTGGGGTCGAGGGTTGTATGGACCACCACGCCGTCGTGCACGCTCATCGTCGCCGTCCCGAGCATCGGGCCGGTCGTGGCGTCGTCGGCGATCAGCGCCGCAGCATCGACGCCGCCCGCGTCGTCGTACTCCCCGGCCATCATCCCCAACACGCCGGCGACGATGACCTCGCCGTCGGTCGTCCCCGACGTGAGCTCACGTCGGATCCATGCGACTCCGGCTTCGGGCGGGAGCATCTGGACGCCGGCCATCTCCATGATCTTCGGGATCGAGCCGCGCGTCGCCATCCCGATGCCACCCCATGCGGTCCAGTCGAGTGCGAGGCCCCGCGTCTCGGGCCGTGTGCGCCGGAAGCTGCTCATCGTCTTGCAGAGCAGATCGTTGGCGGCCGAGTAGTCGGTCTGGCCCTGGTTGCCGAAGCGTCCAGCCACCGACGAGAACACGACCGCGGCACCGATCGGCAGGTCCTGGGCCGCGTGGAACAGGTTGAACCACCCATCGCTCTTCACGTCGAAGACGAGGTCGTACTCGCGAGGTTCCTTCTCCGGCAGGTTGCGGCTGATCTCGAGCCCGGCCGCGTGGAGGAGCACGTCGATTCTCCCGCTGACCGCTCCCACCGTCGCCATGACGGCGGCCACGGCCTCGGCGTCGGTCAGGTCGACCGAGTGATAGTGCGCCGTGCCGCCGGCGGCCTCGACCGACTGGATGGCGGTGAGCGCGGCATCGAGGCGCTCGAATCGTGCGAGCTCACGTTCGATCGCGACGGGCGTGGGATGGTCACCCGCCGCCTTCATCCGTTCGGCGATCGTGACCTTCAACCCGTTTCGATCGGTGCGGAACGCCTCCAGATCTGGGTCGCGTGGGTCGGGAGTCGGGGTCAGGTCGAGCAGGTGGAACGTTCCCCCGGATGCGACGGCCAGGTCGGCGGTGATCGCCGACACGATGCTGCCGGCTGCACCGGTCACCACGACCACCGATGCAGCGTCGAGGGTCATCCCGCCGACGGGTGCATCCGCCTCGGCGCTGCGTTCCGGGAACGGCGACTCGACGAACGCGACGCCGAAGCGGTGGTCGTCGACTCGCCCGATCTCCACGCAACCCGGATCGTGCAGCGTCTCCTCGATGAGTTGCGCGGCGATGGCCTTCGTCTTGCGGCTCTCGGCGACGTCGACGGCCTTGACGAGCGCGTCGGGACGTTCCTTCCTGTACGACTTGGTGAATCCGACCACCGGACCGCCGAGTGGGTTGGTCGCGCCTGCGTCGTCGTAGCCGTGGTAGCCGCCGAGTCGGGTGGCCGACACGAGGAAGGGACTGGCGTCGTAGAGATGCCGCATCGTGGCGTAGAGCGCCTTCACCCGCCGCCGCAGCGCCTCGCGCCACCGATCGAGGTCGTAGTCGGCGAGATCACCGTCGGCGTCGAGTGCGGGGAGCCAGTAGACGCCGGTGATCGGGGCGGCCTCGTGCCACTCGGTCAGTTGAGCGAGGAGGTCGTCGGTTGCGATGCCCGGATCGACGACGAGCGTCGTGGCGCCTGCCTTGTCGAGCAGCTTGACGAGGGCGTCGCCGACCCCTCCCTCGTCGAGCATCACCACCACGCGCGCGCCGTCGAGATCGACACCGGTCGGGAGACACGCGGAGACCGGTGGCCGCAGCGACGGGACCGGCACTCGGCGCGGCAGCGCATCGACGGCGTCGAGGTCGCCGTGCACCACGGTCGGAGCATCGGGTGTGCTCGGCGCGGCGTCGGTTCCCGCGGCCGGCGCCGATCCGATCGTCGCGGCCGGAGCGTCGAGACCGGCTCGGTCTCGGACCCAGGCGGCGACGTGGTTGAGCGTCGGGAAGTCCCGCAGCTGCAAGCTGTCGTCGCGCTCCACCCCGTACTGCTCGCGCACCGCAGCGAACACCTCGGCCTGCTTCACCGTGTCCACACCCAAGTCCGCTTCCAGATCCAGATCCGGCTCCAACAGATCAGCCGGATAGCCCGTCATCTCGGCCACGACGTTCGTGACCGCCATGAGCACCTCGTCGACCAGTACCGCGCCGTCCGCGAGCGGAGGCGCCCCGTCGACGGTCGTCGCCTCGACCGGAGCGTCGAGACCGGCTCGGTCTCGGACCCATGCCGCGACGTGGTTCGAGCGTCGGGAAGTCCCGCAGCTGCAAGCTGTCGTCGCGCTCCACCCCGTACTGCTCGCGCACCGCAGCGAACACCTCGGCCTGCTTCACCGTGTCCACACCCAAGTCCGCTTCCAGATCCAGATCCGGCTCCAACAGATCAGCCGGATAGCCCGTCATCTCGGCCACGACGTTCGTGACCGCCATGAGCACCTCGTCGACCAGTACCGCGCCGTCCGCGAGCGGAGGCGCCCCGTCGACGGTCGTCGCCTCGACCGGAGCGTCGAGACCGGCTCGGTCTCGGACCCATGCCGCGACGTGGTTCAACGTCGGGAAGTCCCGCAGCTGCAAGCTGTCGTCGCGCTCCACCCCGTACTGCTCGCGCACCGCAGCGAACACCTCGGCCTGCTTCACCGTGTCCACACCCAGATCCGCTTCCAGATCCAGATCCGGCTCCAACAGATCAGCCGGATAGCCCGTCATCTCCGCAACCACCGCCGTCACCGCCGCAAGCACGGCATCGGTCGGCTCGCCGACGACCGTCGTCGACGACTCGGCGACGACGGGTGCGGGCGATCCGGCGACGGGGGCGGGCCCGAGGTCGGCTCGGTCGCGGACCCAGGCAGCGACGTGGTTCAACGTCGGGAAGTCCCGCAGCTGGAGGTTGTCGTCGCGCTCCACCCCGTACTGCTCGCGCACCGCCGCGAACACCTCGGCCTGCTTCACCGTGTCCACACCCAGATCCGCTTCCAGATCCAGATCCGGCTCCAACAGATCAGCCGGATACCCGGTCATCTCCGACACGACCGCCGTCACCGCCGCGAGCACATCGTCGACCGACGCGACCACGAGGTCAGACGCGGCCACCACCGGCGCGTCCGCAGCGGGCGGCGCAGCGCCGAGGTCAGCCCGGTCGCGCACCCAGGCAGCGACGTGGTTCAACGTCGGGAAGTCCCGCAGCTGGAGGTTGTCGTCGCGCTCCACCCCGTACTGCTCGCGCACCGCAGCGAACACCTCGGCCTGCTTCACCGTGTCCACACCCAGATCCGCTTCCAGATCCAGATCCGGCTCCAACAGATCAGCCGGATACCCGGTCATCTCCGACACGACCGCCGTCACCGCCGCGAGCACATCGTCGACCGTCGCCACCGGTGCCGGAGCCGGTTCGGGACTCGGTGGCAGCGGTGCGGGCGTCGGCGGAACCACGACCGCCGGTGGTGCGACCGGCGCCGGTGGTGCGACCGGCGCCGGTGCGTCACCGCCGGTCGGAGCCGCGGCGAACTGGCCGGCGTACGGCACGGGAACCGCCGATTCGTGGTGCGACGAGGAGGGCGCGCCGACGTCGACGACGCGCAGGCGACGGTGGTCGACCTCGAGGCGGGCGCCATCGTGGCCGGCCATGCGGTCGAGCCACTGTTGCCAGACCGCCGGATCGGTGATGCGGTACGCGTACCCGAGTTCGTCAGGCCGACGCCGCTTCCCGTCCGACACGGGGGTCCAGCGCAGCACCGCCATGGCGACCTGCGAGCCGAACCCGGCGGCCAGCCGCAGGGCGTATCGCACCGGATGCGAGCCCCCTTTCGACAGGGTGAGGTTGCCCAACTCGGGGTCGGGTTCGCGCAGGTTCGGCACCGGCGGCACGATGCCGGTCTCGAGTGCCTTGACCGCCACCACGTCTTCGATCCCGGCGCCCATCGCGTGACCGGTGAACCCCTTGGTGTTGGTGATCACGACCTGATCTGCGTGGTCGCCGAACACGTGACGCAGCGCGTTGATCTCGGCGGCAGCCGAGCCCCCGCGGGCGGGCGTATAGGTCTCGTGCGACACGAACATCGTCTCGCTGGCAATGGCCGCACGGTCGACACCGTGGGACTCGGCCTGCTTCATCACGGCGTCCATCACTGCGCCGATGTGCTCGACGTCGAGCCGCGTCCCGTGGAAGGCCGAATTCGCTGTGATGGCACCGAGCACGTCGCAGATCGGCTGCACTCCGCGCTCGCGGGCCGCGTCCGCGGCCTCGACGACCAACGCAGCGGCGCCCATGCCCAGGATCATTCCGTGGCGGCGCCGATCGAACGGCGTTGCCGCGTCCTCGACGTGTTCGTCGGTGGCGGCCGCACCACTGGCGAGGAAGCCGCTCGTGATCCACGGCAACAAGGTGTCGCCGCTGGCATCGTCCGCCGACACCACGATCACCCGGCGGCAGCGACCAGACCGAATCCAGTCCTCTGCGATCGAGATCGCCTGCGTGGTCGACGCACAGGCAGCGTTCACCTGGGTGTTCGGGCCGCGTGCACCGATGATCTCGGCGAACTGTGAGTGTCCCATCGACAGCACCCGGAACAGGAAGCGACGGTCGAACTCGTAGGGATTCGCATCGAGCTCGGCGCGGAGATCAGCGATGAGCCGGTCGACCTCGGCGGCCGCGGCCGCATCGTCATCCAGGCGCGTGCGCACCCCTTCGAGCGCGAGCAGGTGCTCGCGGCGGGACCGATCCGCGGTGTACGCCTCGACCTCTTCGACGTACCGGCCGTAGCCGGGGAAGGCGCTCGCGAACACCACGCCGGTGTCGTCGCGCATCGCGTCGGGCAGCCCCCAGCGGTCGGGGAGCTGCGTGCCGAGCGTGGTGGTCTTGTAGCGCATGACGAGCGGGATACCGGCGTCACGGAGCGCGTCGTATCCGGCTCCGATGGCGAGCCGGGTCGTGGAGTCGAGTGCCTCGTCGCGGGCGGCGTCGACGGCGAACTGCTCGACCACGTCGATCGGCGCGTGGAGGCCGGCGAGCTTGATCACATCGGCGGGATCGTCGATCGCTTCGAAGCTCGCACCGCCCGACTCGCTCTTGACGAGCCGCGTGATCCGCATCTCCGCCATGCGGATCCGGGCCGCCTCCGGCAACGACGAGATGAACTGCTGGCCGGCGAGAATCCGGCCGATGTTGGCGTCGTCGAAGACCTGCTCCACCCCGGGCAGGCCCAACGCGGCACCGGTGATCACGACCGGCTCGCCACCGAGATGCCGACCGTCGGCGGGAACCGCAGCCGTGGACGGCGCGGCGGTGGGCGGCACCTGCGCGGGCACGTCGCCGTAGATCCGGAGTCCCTCTTCGATCACGCCGGCGAAGAGCTGGCCGAGCTGCATGATCCGATCGTCCGGCCCCGCCGATCCAGCGGCGGGTGTGGGCGTCGCGGTCGGTGATGCCGACGCGGCGGCGACGGGCGCCGCCTCGGGAGCGGCGGCTGCCTCAGCTGGATCGTCGAAGCCGACGCCGGCTGCCCAGAGCCCGCACAGCGCCTGGTTGATCGAGGCCGCGTCGCCGAGCTTCGGATGGTTGGTGAACAGGGCCAGCACGTCGTCGTACTCGCCGAGCACATCGTCCACGAAGCCGTGCAGGGCACGCTTGGGTCCGACCTCGACGAAGACGCGCGCGCCCGCGTCGTACAGCGAGCGCAGCCCGCGGACGAACTGCACCGGTGACGCAACTTGCTTGCCGAGGTAGTCCAGCATCGTGTCGGTCGTCGAGTCGGCCGGATAGAAGTCGCCGGTCACGTTCGCGACGAGCGGGATCTGCGGCGGCTGGACGTCGAGCCGCTCGAGCGTCGCCACGAGCGGCACCGAGGCCGGCGCGACGATCGAGGTGTGGAACGCGTGGCTGACCGGGATGCGGATGGCCTGCATGCCCGCCGCGGTGAACGCGTCGACCGCCGCCAGGACGGCTGCGGTCGCGCCGCCGACGACGGCCTGGTTGTTCGAGTTGATGTTCGCCACGACGACGTAACCGTCGGTCTCGTCGACGATCCGCTCGATCTCGGTGAGCGGGCCGAACACGGCCGCCATCGCCCCGTTGTCCTCGACCGACAGCGACGCCATCTCGCGCCCGCGTGCGCTCACGGCTTCCAGCGCGGCCTCGAAGGTCAGCGACCCGGCAGCGATCAGGGCCCCGTACTCGCCGAGGCTGTGTCCCATCACCATGTCGGGGCGCATGCCGTAGGCACCGAGCAGCCGACTGATGCTCGAGTCGGTCGCGAGCACGGCCGGCTGGGTGATCTCGGTCTGGAGCAGCTCCTGTTCGAGTTGGGTCACCGCGGCGGGGTCGTCGCCGTCGACGAAGATGTACGACGACAGCGACCGTCCGAGCAGCGGGGTCATCACCGCGTCGGCCTCCCGGAACGTGTCGGCGACGATGGGCTCGTTCGCCCGGAGCTGCTGGAGCATGTTGACGTACTGCGAGCCCTGGCCGGTGTAGAGGAATGCCACCTTCGGTGCCGGGCCACGGCCGACGAAGACACCTTGCTGGCGCAGCATCTTGAAGATGGCGGCATTGCCGCTGCTGAGGGCCTTCACGGCCTTGTCGAGCTTGCCGGCGAGGTCGTCGGCGTCGGCGAAGTCGGCCGCCAGACGCACCGCGGCGCGTCCGATGCTCGGATCGGGGCGCGCGGGGACGGGGACCCGGCCGGCCCGGGCGTCGGCGAGCGCAGCCTCCACCTGGGCGAGCAGATCTCCGTCGTCACGACCGCCGAGCACGAGCGCACCGCGCGGTGGCGGCTTCGTCGGATCTGCGGCGACGGTCGGCGCACCGACCGGGCGCACCGACGTCGGCTGGCCGACCGAGGCGCCGGCGAACACCCGGGCCGGCGGCTTGTGCCGACCCGGCACATGCTCCTCCATCACCACGTGGAAGTT
The DNA here is from genome assembly GCA_963695475.1 of Ilumatobacteraceae bacterium. GTDB lineage: Bacteria > Actinomycetota > Acidimicrobiia > Acidimicrobiales > Ilumatobacteraceae > Ilumatobacter_A. The sequence continues at coordinate 147,601 of CAVOHA010000024.1, read as the reverse complement.
CGTTCCGCCGAACCCGAACGCGCTCACGCCGGCTCGGCGCACACCCGACGGTGGCGTGGGCCAGTCGCGCAGTGCGGAGTTGACGACGAACGGGGACGTGTCCCAATCGACGTTCGGATTCGGATCGTTGAAGTTGAGGCTCGGCGGGAGCACCTTGTCGTGGAGGCTGCGCACCATTTTGAACATGCCCGCAGCGCCGGCCGCCGCCTTGAGGTGACCGATGTTCGACTTGACGGATCCGAGCGCGATGCTGTGCGCGGGCGCGCCGGCCGCGCCGAACACGTCGGTGAGGCTCTGGAGCTCGGTGGCATCGCCGACTCGCGTGGAGGTGCCGTGCGCCTCGACCGCGGTGACGGTTGCGGGGTCCTCTCCGGCGATCTCCCAGGCGCGCTGCACGGCCAGTCGTTGCCCGATCGGATTCGGCGCGGTGATGCCCTTGCCCTTGCCGTCGCTCGACCCTGCGATCCCCAGGATGACCGAATAGATCCGGTCGCCGTCGCGCTCGGCATCCTCGAGCCGCTTGAGCACGAACAGGGCCGCCCCCTCCCCCATCACGAAGCCGTCGGCACCGGCGTCGAAGGGCCGGGTTCCCGTCGCCGACAGCGCGCCGATCTTGCAGAACTTCACGAACGCCGCAACGCCCATGTTGTGGTCGATGCCGCCGGTGATCGCCGCGTCGAAGCGATGGTCGACGAGGCCCTCGACCGCCACGCTCATCGCTGCGAGGCCCGAGGCACACGCCGCGTCCGTAGTGAAGTTCGGTCCGCGGAAGTCGAACAGGTTGGCCACTCGACCGGCCATCACGTTGGCCAACTCGCCGGGCATCGTGTCTTCGTTGATCTCACCGAAGTGCGCGAGGAAGTGGGCGCGGGTCTCGTCGAGGATGTGTTGGCGCTGATCGGCACTCAGCGCGGCGAACGATGCGGAGCTCTCGAGATCCTGCAGCACCTCGGGAAGCTCGATGCGCAGGTTGGTCTGGTAGTGCTTCTCGCCACCGATCGCATTGCCGATGATGACGGCAACGTTGTCGGAGTCGACGTTCCAGTCCGGCCAGCCGGCATCGACGAGCGCCGACCGAGCGGCGCTGATCGCCCACCGCTGACCGTCGTCCATCTGGTCGGCGACCTTGGGCGGGATCGGCATCCTCCACGAGATCGGGTCCCAGGGATAGTCGCGCACCCAGCCGCCGATCGAGGAGTACGTCTTGTCCGGCGCGGCGTGATCCGGCGAGAAGTACAGCGCCGGATCCCACCGCTCGGGTGGGACCTCGCTGATCGAGTATCGACCGCCGGTGATGTTGGCCCAGAACGCCTCGGCGTCCACGGCGTCGGGCATGATCGCCCCGAGCCCCACCACGGCGATGGGAGTGCTCGGGATCGCAAAGGATTCGGACATCGTTCTGGGGCTCCTGTGTGGGTGCGAAATCGTTCGGGCTCAGGCGGTCCGGCCGTAGAGCGCGTCAGCGACGCGATCCATGTCGGCCAGCAGCCCGGCCTGCGCGCCGCGGATGGCGTCGTGGGGAATCGCGGCGAGCAACGGTGCGATGTCGGCCCGATCGGCATCGACCGACCCGGCGACCCAGCGCACGCCCTCCTGCCCGATCTTCTGTGCCGCCTCGCGTGCGAACACGCGGCTCATCGTCGCCAGCACCGACCCGTCGAACCGATCTGGGCTCTTCTCGTGCCGGTTGCCGTCGAGGGTGTCGGCGGCACGGCGGGCGAGAGACTCTGCACACTCGACCCACGTGATCAACTCGCCGAGACGGAACAGCACGTGCTGGTTACGGGTGAGTCGTGCCAGCCGACATGCTTCGAGCACGGCGGCCAACGCGTGTGCGGCGAGTGCGGCGTGATCGGCGCCCACCTCGGGGCGGCGGGCGTGGAGGCCGCTCAGCGCAGTCGCACGATCGTGGTAGTAGGCACCCTTCGTCTTGAGATGGTGCTGCCAGCGGTCACGGGCGATGGTCATCTCCATGATCTCCGAGGTGCCTTCGTAGATCGTGGTGATGCGAACGTCGCGCTTGATCTTCTCGACGACGTACTCGCGGGTGTAGCCGTAGCCACCGTGCGCTTGGATCGCGGCATCGGCGGCCGCGTTGCCCGCCTCGGTGGCCATCAGCTTGGCGATCGCACCTTCGGTGTTCATCGCCCCGTTCTCGCCGAGGCCGCGGTCGATCTTGTCGGCCGACTCCTCGATGTAGCTACGAGCGGCCTCGAGGCGGACGGCGTGGGGGACGATCAGCTTGTGGGTGAACCCCTGCTTCTCGGCGAGCGGCGCGCCGCCCTGCTGGCGTTCGAGTGAGTACTCGATCGCTCGATCGAGCGCCTCCCAGCCACCGCCGAGACCGAACGCCGCCACCATGATCCGCGTGTAGCCGAACACCTGCTGCGCCTGGACGAGCCCCTTGCCCTCGACTTCACCGATCAGATGGTCGGCGGGGATCTCGACGTCGTCGAGGAACAGCGCGGCAGTGTTCGACAGCCGGATCCCGTGCTTGTCCTCCGGCTTCGCCGCCGCGAATCCCGGGGTGTCCTTCGGGACCACGAACCACGACGGGCCGTCCGGCGCCATCGCCAGGATGGTCGTCATGTCGGCGATCGAGCCGTTCGAGATCCACTGTTTACGACCGTTGATCCGATAGCCGGTGATCTCGCCGTCCTGTTCGATCCGCGCGGCGGTCGTCTTCATCGATCCCAGGTCACTGCCGGCATCGGGCTCGGTGGCGCCGTACGCGAAGACCACGCCGTCCTCGGCGATCGCGCGGAGCCACCGATCGCGTTGGTCGTCGGTGGCACCGACCAGGATCGGGTCGCTGCCGAGGAACGTGGCGAACACCGCCGTCGCCAGCCCGATGTCGTGGCGGGCCATCACCTCGCAGATCCGGTAGGAGTCGAACGCCCCGCCGTCCATGCCGCCGAAGGCCTCGGGGATGAACACCAATTGCACCCCCAGCTGCTCGGGGTCGCTCATCGCCCGGACGATGTTCTCGGGACAGACGTCCTCGTGGTCGAGTTCGAGCTGGAGCTCGGGGGTGAGCTCGTGGCCGACGAAGTCGCCGAGCGCGTCGAGCATCATCGCGAGCATGTCGGTGTCGAGACCCGCTCCGCCGACGTGCCCGGTGACCACCGTCATGAGGTCGCTCCCCTGCTGCTCGGGTCGCGGTGCGGCGGTGATTTCGGCGGCGGATACAGGGCGGAATTCATACCGCGCCCACGTTAAGAACTCGCGCACGAGCGCACAAGGGGCTTAGGTCCCGGGGCCTCGCACACCGCGGTGGGCGGTTCGTGGATTCTCGTCGTCGCGCAGCCTGGTCAAGCGGCCAACAGTTGGCCGAGCTGGCGACCGAGCACGTCGTAGGAGAAGTGCTGTTTGCCGATGTCGTGGTTGAACTCGACGATGTCGGCTCGATGCTCCGGGTCGCTCAACACGGAACGGATGTCGTCGACCGCGTGGTCGGTGAGTTGGTTGTTCTCGATCTGGACCGTCTTGAACCCCTTGGAACCGATGTCGGGCCAGTAGACGGGTTCGTAGTTGTTGACGAAGATCGGGACCCGCGCGGCGAGCGCTTCGACGAACGCATTGCCGAACCCCTCGTACTTGCTGAAGTACGTACAGGCATCGGCCGAGGCATAGCCGTCGGACAACGAGAACTTGCCCGGGACCCCATTGGCGGCGACTCGCACGTTCGCAAACCGGTCAGCGGCGAACTGGATCTGCTCGGGCCGGCGGAGCTGCCCGCGCGCGTGCTGCGGAGTTCGTGCAGATACTCGCCCTGGTGGTCGTCGGTGGCGTGGCCCGTGACGACCAGCCGGACCCGCGGGTCGTCGAGGCGCTCGACGAGTTCGATCGCGGTTTCGATCCCCTTGCGACGCACGACTCGGGTCATCTGGAACAGGACGATGTCGCCGCTGGCGAAGCCCAGCTCCTCGGGAATCCGACGGTTGAACTCGTCCGGTCGGCCGAAGCCGGCGTCGAAGTCCATCACGTTGGGAACGACGATCGCCTCGATGCCGTGGCGATCCCGCAGCGAGTCGCGACAGTACGAGTTGATGACGACGTGGGTCAGATTCGGCAGTACCGGCGGGAAGCACTCCTCGATGATCTCGCGCACTCGCGGGTATCGCGTCTCGTAGCGGTCGCCGCGCTCCCAGTAGAAGTCGTGGTCGTGCGCGATGGTCGCGATACCGGTGAGTTCGATGACCCGCTTGAGTGCCATCCCCATCGTGAGGTGGCACGGCAGGGTGGTCGAGTTCTCGGTGATCAGCACGTCGATCCGGGTGTCGGCCAGCCACCGAAGCACGTCGCGTTCGATCGTCGCCGCGTCTCGTCGCAACCGGGCGACCAGCTCGTCCTCGTCGGCCTCCTGGACGAAGAACGCGTCGGCCTGCTCGCGGATCGTCGCCGGATGGGAGAAGGCCAACATCGGGAGCACGGTGGCTCCCGGCGACCTCGGCCTCGAGCTCGCCGGTGAGGATGTGGACGTCGTGGCCGAGGCGGCGGAGCACGTCAGCCCACTTCTCCGTCTCCAGCGCGACGCCGTCGACGCCGCCGATGCGGCCGATCACGATTCCGATTCTCATGACTCTTCATCGACAACGCTACGGACATCTGGAGCCAGACCGGGCGATGGTCGACCGACTTCACAGAACCGTCAGCGGCCGTTCGGCGCCGCGTCCCCGCCCGTTCATTCGATCGTTCATCGACATCACGTCTCCGAACTACGTCTCCGCGCCGCGCGGCCTTTCGACCCTGTTCGGCGTTCACGAGCGCACGTACGGTCGCTCGAATGGTGCAGGCGGCCGCGCCGACGCAGCCCACCGGTCGGCGATCGCAACCGACATCACAACGCACGAGCCACGGACACGGACAACGGACAACGCAATCAGAGGAGGTGCGACAACCATGCGGTTCAACGAGATTCGCAACCACGACGTCGCACACGGCGAGCACATCAGCGTGCTGCTCGATCGGCTGGCCCGCCACCGCCCCACGCCCTGGGAGGACGACGTCCGATCGGCGATCGCGTCGGGCATCGCCTTCGTGACGTTCGCGTACGACATCGACGGCGTGTCGATGGAGATCGCCAAGTACGCCCGGTCGTTCGAACAGATCGCGCCGGACATCCCGATCCACTGCATCGCCGGCAACTTCGGTGCGAAGGCCGACGCCGTGCTCGACCCGCATTGGCACCGACACGTGCTCGATGGAGCCGACGGCTGGGACAAGTGGGCCGACGGCGTGTGGTTCCACCAGCTGTTCTACGAAGACCTCCCGCCGAACAGCGAGCAATCGAGCGCACTCGCCGCCGAGATGTGGAAGCAGGCGCTGTCGCTCGCCGAGCGACTGATCGCGTACATCGACGAACACTCGATTCGTCTGCTGTTCAACGTGAACACGAACTCGAATCCGGGCAACGTGGCCTTCGGACTCGCCGTCGTCCTCGCCTCCGAGTCGACCGGCATCATCGTCGTCAACAACAACCACGACTTCTACTGGGAAGGCGGCAAGGCCGGCTGCAAACGCAACCCCGGCGAGGAGCCCGGCCCGCGCGATCACTTCTTCCGCAATCACGACAACGAGGAGTTCTTCGCCTTCTTCCAACGGATCTACCCGTGGAACGGTCGCCGCTGGGCCCAGGTGAACATCAACACCCTCCAGAGTCGTCGGCTGATCGACCGCTACCACTTCCACCCCGACAGCGTGTTCACGATCGGAACCGGGCTCGACCCGCAGTTCTTCCGTCACCGGTCGCCGGAGCTCACGCGACGCTGCCGCCTGGCGATGAGCCACGTCCTCGGCGGCGGCCCGGTCGATCGCGACCACGCCCGTCGGAGACTTCGTCGCCGGCATCACGACCTGGATGTCCGATCAGCGGCCCGTGGTGTGCAGCGCCGAGGCCGGGCCAGGCACTCGACATCGCCGCCGACGACGCGCTGATCTTCCTGCAGCCGACTCGCGATCGTCGCCCGCAAACGGATCTGGAAGGACTGGGAACTGGTGGGCGCACTGCTGCAGCATCCGCCCTTTGCCACAGCGCTCAGCCGGAGCCCGCACACCACGGTCACGCTGCAGATCACGGGACCGGTCCCGATCGAACACCAGGAGGACCTCGAGCGTGTGATCGACGCGTATCGAGCGACGCTCGACGAACTGGAGCCGGACATCGCGCGACGTGTGTTCCTCGCGCTGTCGGCGGGGTGGCAGAGCCACCCGACCCTCGCCCACGACGTCGGCATCGTCGACATCTACCAACTCGCCGACCTGGTCGTGTTCCCGAGTCAGACCGAGGGCCGCGGGCTCCCGATCGTCGAGGCGTCGGCGGCGGGCGTGCCGATCATCTGCAGTCGGTACGAGCCCGACGCGGTGTTCGCCGAGGTGGTCGGCGAACACCTCCCGCCTCCCGACCAGGTCCAGTACGAGCAGTTCCCTGACGGGGTTCCGAGCGAGGAACTCCTCGACCACCTGACCGAGTTGCTGCTCGACCCGACGGCACGCGCGGCCCGCGTCGCCCACAATCGTCGGGCCGTCGAACACCGCTACTCGATGACCGCACTCCAGGAGTCACTGAACGCAGTCCTGGATCACCTCGACACGACCGTACGGAGCCACTGATGCACATCTGTTTCATCGAAGACACCCAGCTCCGTGGGGGGACCCAGATCTGGGTGTCCGAAGCCGTCCGTGTGGTGCTGGCGGCAGGACACGACGTCACGGTGCTCACCGCCGCCGACGGCTTCAATGCGGTCGACTCCGCGACGACCGATGCACGGGTGGTGACCTACGACTACGACGCCGTCACGGCCGAGGATGCTGACCACCAGGAGATCTGGACGTCCGCGTTGGCGTCCGCCGATGTCGCGGTCTGCACCGTGCATCCGCCGCGCAACGGATTCCACTGTTCGGTGTTCGCCGCGAAGTGCATCGCCGAGGCCGGGCTCGGCACCGTCCTCGAACCGAAGACGGGCACGATCGTCGCCGACTATCTGGCCGAGTTCTATGCGCCGCCGTACGACATCAGGTCGCACGTGATCTGCATCACCGACTTCACCCGGCGCTACATGATCGACGAGTACGGCGTCCCGGACGACCGGGTGAGCCTCATCTACCAGGGCACCGACGTCGAGACGTTCACCCCGATCCCGGCACGGGCCGACGAGGCACGGGCACGCTATCCACTCCCCGACGACGCGTTCCCGGTGGTCGGCTGCATCGGCTCGTTCGAGCCCCGCAAGGGACAGCGCCAACTGCTCGACGCGATCGACGACGTCCGATCGGTGCTCCCGCACGTGCACCTGATCCTCGTGGGCGACGGACCCGACGAGGCGATGCTGCGGACCGACGTCGCCGACCGCGGGCTCGACGAGCACGTCAGCTTCTTCCCGTTCACCTCCGAGCCGGCCCACGTCTTCGAGCTGATCGACGTGCTCGCGCTGTCGAGCACCCACAAGGAGGGCCTACCGAACGTGCTGCTCGAAGCACTCGCCATGGGTGTCCCCGTGGTGTCGAGTCGCCTCGCCGGGACACCCGAGGTCGTCATCGAGGAGGTCACCGGGCTACTGGTCGAACCCGGCGACGTCGGCGGACTGGCCACGGCGATCCGCCGGCTGGCCGAGGACGACGACGCCCGCGCCCGCATGGGTGCTGCTGGCCAACGGCTGATGCAGGATGACTTCGACAAGCGTCGACAGTTCGACGCGTTCCTCGCCCACTTCGCGGAAGTCAGCGCCGCGGGTCACGGCTGATCCTCCCGACCCGCGGGACTCCCCCGGTCCGGCGTCCTCATGGTCCAGCAGTACTTCCGCGACACCGCCACCGAGTCGCGCACGTGTCCTGAGGCCGCACTACTGCTCGGTCCAGCCTCGGCGCTCGATCTCGCGACGGAGTGCCTCCTTCGGCCGCTCGATCATCCAGTCGACATCGAGCAGGTTGTCGCGGTAGGCGGATTCGAGTTCATCCTCCACGCCGAGCCGTCGAGCGATGCACCGAAGCGCCGCGACCGACGCAGGTGAGCGACCCGGGCCGGTGTCCATGATCACCAGCCGGGCGCGGGCGGTGTCGCCTTCCACACGAGCGAGTTCCGCCAACAACCCGAGGGCGTCGCCGGCGACGAGCGCGACGCGACCGGAATCACATTCGAGCGCGGCGCTGCGAACCGCTTCCCGCGCAATGTCCAGGTCGTCCGCCGAGAGCGTCGCCAACGCCGCCGCCCATCCGAGGGAGTACGCGAAGTACGGATCCATGCGGCCGGCAGGGCCGTGCCGCGCTCCGATGTCGCGGACGACTTCTCGCAGCACCTCCGGCTCACCGCGCGCCCACGCGGCGACCCCCACGATCATCGGCCCGTTCATGGCGAAGCTGCTCTGTCCGACGGGGCGGTCTCGAACGCGACCGGCGAGGTCGGCGGCCGTGTCGAGATCACCACTCACCGCCTCCACCATGGCGTGCCAGAGGGTGGCGTGATCTCGAACATCGCCGCCGGGGTCGTCACCGGCCATCGTGACGAACCTGTCGATCAGCGAATGCGCGTCGTCCGGTGCATGTCTGGCCGCGACGAGCGCGGGAAAGAGGTACCCGAAGGCGGCTGCGCTCCGATCGGGGGAGCGTCGCAAGGCAGCCGCGGCGTTGGAGTACGCCTGCCAGTCGGCGAGTGCCATCGCGCAGAACACTTCCGCCTGGATGAGCGAGTCGATCAAGTCCTGTCGGACGAGGTGGCTGCGGCACCGCGCGAGACGGCGGATCATCGAGCGGGCGTCCTCGCCGGAAACGAAGGCCGTCCCGATCAGGTGCTCGGCCAGGGCATCCCACCGCTCCGTGGACTCCAACCAGTCGGCGCTCTGCACCAGATCGGCGTACTCGGGGAGGAGCTCGATACAGCGGTCGAGCCGCCACGCGTCGATCATCGTGTCGACCGACGCCCGATCCGAGAAGTACGCGCAATGGCGCTCGCGCACCGTGTCGGCCACACCGGACTCGACGAGGCGATCGACCGCGTACGCCTTCAAGGTTTCGAGCAGACGAAATCGATCGGCCTCCGTGAAGCTCCTCGAGACCAAGGACTGCGCGTACAACGCCTCGACGACGTCGACGGCATCCTGTTTCGACAGGTCGCACACCGACGCCACCGCGTCGATGTCGAAGACGCCGGCGAACACACCGAGCGCACGGAACACCTGCTGCTCGTCCGGTTCGAGGAGTTCATGGCTCCAGTCGATCGTCGCTTCCAGGGTGCGATGGCGTTGGCGACGTCGCCCGCCGGACAGCAGCCGAAACCGATCACCGAGCCCTTCGACGAGTTGCGCGGGTGACAAGACCGTCACCCGACTCGCGGCGAGCTCGATCGCGAGCGGCACGCCGTCGAGGCGGCGACAGACCTCGATGACGTGCGCGAGGTTGGTGTCGTCCACGACGAAGTCAGGAGCGACCGCGGCGGCGCGGTCGGCAAACAGCCTGACGGCAGCGCTGTCGATCCCATCGACCTCGAGCGTCGGCACCTGGAACACTCGTTCTCCGTCGATGTCGAGCCACTCCCGGCTGGTCGCCAGCACGGACGACTTCCCGCCGGCGCGCAGTACCCGGCCGACGAGATCGGCACACGCATCGACCACGTGCTCACAGTTGTCGAGCACGACGAGCACCTCCCGACCCGCCAGATACGCGACCAGGTCCTCGGTGCCGCCGGCGGCGCGGACCTCGAATCCGACCGCGGAGGCAACGGCCGTGACCACGTCTTCGTCGTGTCTGACGCGCGTCAGGTCGACGAACCACACACCGTCGCGCCAATGCCCGAGTTCGGTGTCGGCCACCTCGATCGCCAGTCGGGTCTTGCCGGTCCCGCCGACGGCGACGAGCGTGACCAACCGGTGGTCGGCCAACATCAGTCGGACCGACGCGAACCGCATCGTCGCGTCCCATCAGGCGCGTCGCCGGCGTCGGCAGGTTCGACCGGATCGTCGATGTCCGCAACGCCGGAAAGTCCCCGGTTCCCAGCTGCCAGAGACGAACCGGATCGTCCACGTTCCGGAGCGCGTGATCACCGAGATCCACCAACGCGCCACCGGTGTCGCCACCGACCGCAGACCGAACGACATCGCTGAGCAGGATCTGGCCGCCGTGTCCGGCCGCCGCGACTCGCGCCGCGATGTTCACCGACGGACCGTAGTAGTCCCCGTCTCTTTCGTCGGCCTCACCGAGATGGACTCCGATGCGGACCTGCAGCGCCGGGCCCGGCCACTCCGTGGCATCGAGTTGCGTCTGGACGCGACGAGCTGCGTCGACGGCTGCACTCGCGCGATCGAAGGCCGCACAGAACGCGTCCCCTGCGGGTCGCGAAGACGTAGCCATCGAACTCCACGATGGTGGCTCGGACGATGTCGTCATGTCGGCGCAGCGACGCTGCCATCGCGTCGGCATCTGCTGCCCACAGCTGCGTCGAGCCTTCGACATCGGTGAACAGGAACGTCACCACGCCGGTGGGGATCGCGAGCGGTCCGCCCTGGCCTGTCTCCTCCACCTCGCAAGTATCCCAGAGTGCGTCGGCCTCGCGTCACTGCACAGGACCGGTGGCGACGCACAGCACGGTGCGGGTGCCGGACAAGCGACCGGATACGGTCGATGACCGCCCGCTCGGGCCGTGCGCTCAGCACACCTCACCCAGACGACCCGGGCGACCACCGGGACCGGAGACCAATCACATGACCGTCGTCGACGAATTCGTCGGACAGACCCGCGACTGGCTCGTGGGTCATCGCGAGCAGGAGCTGCCGCGTGCGCGCCTCACCCCTGCGCTGGCCGCGAAGTGGATGGTCGACGAATGGGCGCTCCAGATCGAAACGGTCAACAGCCGGCTGCGCGCACCCTCGATCGCGTTCCGCCGACGGCTCCGCGACGAACTCGGCGACGGCGTCGAGATGTTCAACTCGATGGGGTGGGTCGACGACCCGCGTTCGTACCACACGGATCCGCCGCCGCTGAAGCGACCGCGCCTCACCAAGAAGTCGGCGGCGGGCCTCGACTTCGAGCACCTCGTCGTGCGGAGTGGCTACGAGCCGCACGACGACGAGCCGGGCCGGGAACGTTGGCTCGGTTACCAGAAGAACCGCAACGCGCATGCCTGGGTACTGCGGCATCCGGGTGCACCGCGACCCTGGTTGATCTGCATCAACGGCTACCGGACCGGGACGCCATTCGTCGACTTCAATGCGTTCGATGCTCGCCGACTCCACCATCGCTACGGTCTGAACCTCGCCTTCCCGGTGTCGCCGTTGCACGGCCCACGCTCGGAGGGAGCCTCGGGCGATCGAGTGCTGTTCGGCGGCGCGATGAACACCGTCCACACTGCTGCCCAAGCGATCTGGGACATCCGCCGGCTCAAGTCGTGGATCGTCGACACGCAGGACGCTCCGGCGGTGGGTGCATCGGGGATCTCGCTCGGTGGCTACTTCACCTCGCTGCTCGCCTGCTTCGAAGACGACCTGGCGGTCGCGATCGCGGGCGTTCCCGAAGCCGACCTCGTCCGCGGGATGCGGCGCAACGTCGAGGCGCTCCTGCCCCCGTTCTACGAGCAGTGGGGCCTCAGCTGGCGATCGCTCGAACGAGTCAACCGCGCCGTATCACCGCTCGCAATGGAGCCGTTGATCCCGCGCGAGGCGCGCTACATCTACGGCGGTCTCGTCGATCGCTGGGTCCGGCCCGGCAACGTGCAGGCGCTCTGGCGGCACTGGGACGAGCCCGAGATCTGCTGGTACGAGGGGAGCCATCTGTCGTTCCCGATCGAGTCGTCGGTCAAGCGCTTCGTCGGACAGGCGCTCAGCGACCGTCTCGGTGTCGACGTTGGCTGACCGGCTCACGTCGCTGCTCGGCATCGTCAACCGGACCGGGCTGCTCGACCCCCGACGGGTTCCGTCGCTCACGGCGGCGACGGCTCGCTGGGGGCCCACGGCGGCTGCCGCCTACGCAGCCGCCGGGATGGCGACACCCGATCGGACGGCGATCATCGACGCGTTCGGGGCCGTTGGCTACGGCGACCTCGACCATCGGTCGACTCGGCTCGCGAAGGGCCTGCACGGCATCGGCGCACAGCGCGGCGACCGCCTGGGCGTCGCCTGTCGCAACCACCGCGACTTCGTCGAGCTGACCGTCGCCGCAGCCAAGGCCGGACTCGGCGTCGTCTACCTCAACACGAGTTTTGCCGCTCCCCAGCTGCGCGAAGTCGCTCGAGCGCGAGGACGTCGCGGTGTTGGCCATCGACCTCGACCTCGTGCACCTGCTCGACGGCGCCTGGCTCGACGCGCCCGTGATCGTCGCCGGACACGGCGACGACGCGGCCGGCGTGAACGTCGCCGACCCATCGAGCTGCAATGCATTCAGCATGGCCGAGGTCCGATCCCGGGGCGACTCCGGAGGGCCGCTGCGTGCATCGCTTCCCGTGCCCCCGGTGTTGCTCACGTCCGGCACGACCGGCACGCCGAAGGGGGCGCAGCGCAGCCGACGACTCGACCCGGCCGCCGCGACCGGGATCATCGAGCGCATCCCGTATCGCCACGACGACGTGATCGCGATCACCTCCCCCCTCTTCCACGCGTGGGGCCTCGCCCAGATGCTGCTCGCCGCCTCACTGGGGGCCACCACCACGCTCACCACGACGTTCGACGCGACCTCGACGCTCGCTCAGATCGAGCGGGAGCGGGTGACGGTCCTCGCCGTCGTGCCGGCCATCCTCCAGCGGCTGCTCGCGTGCCCCTCGCTCGACACGACCGACCTGTCATCGCTGCGCATCGTTGCGTCGAGTGGGTCGGCACTCCCGGTCCCGGTCGTGGAGGAGTGGCACGAGCGGGTCGGGCTGAACCTGTACAACCTGTACGGGTCGACCGAGGTCGGTCAAGCCACGCTGGCGACACCCGACGATCTCTCGCGCCGAGCCCGCCACCGCGGGACGGGCGATGCCCGGTTCCACCATCGCCATCCTCGACGACGCAGGCGACGAAGTCGCGCCAGGAATGCTCGGCCGAATCTTCGTGGGGAGCGGCGCACAGTTCGAGCAGTACACGGGCGGCGGCGGCAAGGAGGTCATCGGCGGGCTGATGTCCTCGGGCGATGTGGGCTACCTGCGCGACGACGGGCTGCTTTTCGTCACCGGGCGAGCCGACGACATGATCGTGAGCGGCGGGGAGAACGTGTTCCCCGCCGAGGTGGAGGACCTGCTGCTCAGCCACCCGAAGATCGACGACGTCGCAGTCGTGGGCGTCGACGACTCGGAGTTCGGCCAGCGCCTCGCTGCCTACGTCGTCAAGGCGAACGGGGCGCGGCTGAGCGCTGCGGCGGTGCGCACGTTCGTCGCCGAGAACCTGGCCCGCCACAAGACACCGCGCGACGTGTACTTCATCGACGAAGTCCCCCGCACCGCGACCGGCAAGATCCGCCGTAACCAGCTCGACCGAGGCTGAACGCCGCCGCTCCGGCGCCTAGGTTCACGCCATGGCCAACCGCATGCCCGCCCTGTCGCTCGCCGCCGTTCCGGGGCGGCGTTCCGGCACCGTCGAACTCGCAGCCGAGATCGAACAGCGCGGGTTCTCCGGCATCTACTGCCCGAGCTTCGGCGACGCGCTCGGGTTGTGCCTCTCGATCGCGCACGCGACATCGACGATCGATTTCGGCACGTCGATCCAGCCGATCTACCTGCAGCACCCGATTGCGTTGGCGACCACGGCGAGTTACCTGCACGAGATCGCCAACGGGCGGTTCCGACTCGGGGTCGGCGTCACCCACGGTCCGGTGGTGAAGCGTCTCGGTGTCGAGACCGGCAAACCCCTCAGCGACATGCGCGAGTACGTCACCACGATGCAAGCGGCCGGCGAACCGATGGGCGGCCTCCCCCCGATCGTCCTCGCGACGCTGCGCGACAAGATGGTCGGCCTCGCTGTGGAGGTGGGGGACGGCGCGGTGTGGGCCAACGCGTCGCGCAGCCGGATGGGGCACTCCTTGTCGCTCGTGCCCGACGAGCGACAGGCCGCCGGCTTCTGGATCGGCAACATGATCCCGACCGTGATCGACGACGACCTCGACGCGGCGCGTGCGCGGAATCGCAAGACGCTGCAGGGTTACGTGGCGCTGCCCAACTACCGGAACTACTGGTCCGAGGCGGGCTACGAGGCCGAGATGTCGGCGGTGGCCGATGGCTTGGCCGCCCGCGACGCCGACGCGGTGCTCGCGGCGATGACCGACCGCTGGCTCGACGACTGCACGCTGTCGGGTTCCGTTGCACAGGTGCGAGACGGCGTCGAGGCGTGGTTCGACGCGGGCGTCGCCGCACCGGTGCTGGTGCCGTCGTCGACCTCGGGCGGCCAGGCGAAGGCGTTTGCCGAGCTCTTCGCCGCCTACGACTGACCGCCACCGACCGCCCACCCGCCCGCCCGGCGAACCGAATTCGGCGATGAACCGGTGCTACTCGTCGAAGGTTTCGTAGTCCTCGCGCATACGGGCGACGCCTCCGGGTCGACGTCGGTCGCCCGTGTCTTGTTCTCGGCCATCACGGATACCTCGTCCTGCTCGGTCGACCGGCTCGTTCGATGCACGAATGGTCGCGTGCGCCCCTCCAGTCTCGCGAATTCGGCGAACGGTGAGTCCACGACCGAGGCTTCTCGGTCCGTCGCTCACCGTTCCCGAGGGTGGTCCAGACCACGGGGCCGCTGACGGCGTCCGCGCCGAGATCGAACACCTACCATCGCGGCCATGACGATTCGTGTGATCCAGTGGGGCAGCGGAAACGTGGGGCGACACTCGATCCGCACGGTCGCCGCGCATCCCGACATGCAGCTGGTCGGCATGATGGTCACCAACCCCGACAAGGCCGGTCGAGACATCGGTGACGTCGCGGGGATCGACCCGGTCGGCGTTGCGGCCACCGACGACCTCGATGCGATCCTGGCGGTCGACGCCGACGTCGTGCTCCACATGCCGCTGCCCTCGCTGGTGTACGGCGACGACCCCGGCGCTGACGTGGACAACTTCTGCCGGCTCCTGGCCTCGGGCAAGCACGTCGTCACGACCGTGGGCTACATGTATCCGCAGGTCTACGGCGACGAGGTGATGGGCCGACTGACCGCTGCGTGCCAAACGGGTGGCGTCACCTTCCACGGCACGGGGGCGAACCCCGGCTGGTTCGGCGACCTGCTTCCGCTCCTGATGTCGGGCCTGTCGTTGCGCATCGACCGGATCGAAGTCCAGGAGATCAGCAACTTCCAGCACTACCCGTCACCCGAGATCATGTTCGAGATGATGAACTTCGGGGCGACTCCCGACGCGTTCGAGGCTGCGGCGGTTCGTCATCGCGGCTGGCTGGACGGGCTGTTCACCGAGGCGGTCGAGATGGTTGCCGCCGGCCTCGGCGTCGCCACGACCGATACGACGTCACACATGGAGACGTGGCTGACCGAGGAGGACCTCGACACCGCTGCGGGACGGGTCGCCGCGGGGACCGTTGCCGGGCAGCGGTATCGGTGGGAGGCGCTGGTGGACGACGTGGCACTCGTGACCCAGGAGACGGTGTGGCGGATGCACGAGCGAGCCGCGCCCGACTGGCCGGTCGGCGACTGGTCCGTACGGATCGTCGGCGAACCCGCGATGTACGTCGATCTGAAGCACGGGTGGAATCGCAACGTGCTGGCATCGACCGCCGCCCATGCGATCAACGCCGTGCCCTACCTGCTCGAGCGGTCGCCCGGCGTCGTCACGTTCCTCGACCTGCCGATCGTCGCCGGCCGCAGCGCCCTCATCGGTCGACCACGCTGACCGAGTTGTCGGGTCCCGGACCCGACGCATCGTTGGCGTTCGCGGTGACACGATCCGTGCGTAAAGATGTTGCGATGGCCGGCCGTGAGACCCCCCTCCCCACGGGGGTGGTCACGTTTCTGCTGACCGACATCGAGGGCTCGACCCAGGCCTGGCAGACCGCGCCGGACGAGATGACTGCGATCGTGTCGCGCCACTACCAGATCCTCGACGCTGCCGTCGCGACTCGCGGTGGCGTGCGACCCCAGGAGCAGGGCGAAGGCGACAGCATCGTCGCGGTGTTCACCGACCCCGTCGACGCGGTCACCACCGCACTCGACGCGCAGCGAGCACTGCGGCGCGAGCTCCCCGAACTTCCCGTCCGAATGGCCCTGCACACCGGTGAAGCGATGCTGCGCAACGAGGACAACTACGTCGGGCTGACGATCATCCGGTGCGCCCGCATTCGCTCGTGCGGGTTCGGTGGCCAGATCCTGCTCTCCGACGACACGGTGAACGCCGTGCGCGGTGCGCTGCCGGAGGCAGCCGACGCCACCGACCTCGGGCTGTACGGGTTGCGCGGCCTCGACGGGCGGACCCGCATCTGGCAGCTCACGCACCCCGACCTCCGAGCCGAGTTCCCGCCACTCAAGGCCGGCACGTCGGCCGCCGGCAATCTGCCGGCACCGATCACCTCCTTCATCGGGCGTCGGAACGAACTCACCGCCGTCGGGAACTCACTCGGCACCGAGCGGCTGGTCACCGTCGTCGGCGAACCCGGCGTCGGCAAGAGCCGGCTCGCACAG
This sequence comes from Ilumatobacteraceae bacterium, assembly GCA_963695475.1. GTDB lineage: Bacteria > Actinomycetota > Acidimicrobiia > Acidimicrobiales > Ilumatobacteraceae > Ilumatobacter_A. The sequence continues at coordinate 131,030 of CAVOHA010000024.1, read as the reverse complement.
GCCGTGGCCGGCGCCGGAGCCAACGCGATGACCGGCGGCGTCTGGTGGGTCTCCCTCGGCGGCGCGGGCGACGATGTCGATTCGGTCGCGACTGCCGTGCTCAGGGCCTGCGCGCTGGAGCGCAGTGCCGAGGGTCCGATCGGCGCCGTCACCGACCACTTCGGGGCGATCGCCGATTCGCTCGTGGTCCTCGACGGAATCGAAGCTCCCGGCGCGACCGCCGAGTTGATCGACGAACTCCTGACGCGATGTCCCGACGTCCGCGTGCTCGCCACCGGACGGACTCCGCTCGGGATGCCCGGCGAGATCGTCCATCAGCTGGGGTCGATGCCGCTGCCGCCCGGTGACTTCGCCGGCAACGTCGACGACCTGCATCAGTTCGCTGCGTCGCGGCTGTTCGTCGAGCGCGGTGTGAACGCCAGGGCGGGGACATCGTTCCTCGACTCCGATGCGGTGCACATCGCACGGGTCTGCCGCGAGCTCCGTGGCGTTCCGCTCGGCATCGAACTCGCCGCGGCCCGGAGCGGAGCGACGTCCATGGCGGAACTCGCCGACAGCCTCACCGCGCTCGCGGCGCAGGGGCATCGGCCCGATGGACTCGCCGACACGTTGAGTTCTTCGATCGCATGGACGTACGAGTTCGTCGAGCCCGCCGCGCAGACGGCACTGCGGCGACTCGGCATCTTCCGCGGCGACGTCGAGATCGATGCGGCCACCGCCGTCGTGGCCGGTCCCGGTTTCGACACGCACGACGCCGCGGTCGCAATCCGGCAGCTGCTCGATCAGCATCTCGTCGCGCACGACCCCTCCTCCACGCGATTCGTGATGTCGCCCGAGATCCGATCCTTCGCACACGAGCTGTTGATCAGCGGTGACGACCTCCAGGCGACCACCGCTCGCCACGGCGACTGGTACGCGACGGTGGCGGAACGCTTCGGCGCCGGCGGATCCGACATGCCTGACTCCATGCTGGGCCCCGATCTCGCCGACCTGATGAGTGCGCTCGACGCATCGATGGCCGGGCCGGACCCGGCGGTGGCCTACCGGATCATCCGGGGCATCGGCGGGCGACTCGCCGCGCTGGGCCACCACGCGCACCTCGTCACCGCGGCGACCTGGCTGACGGGACGCTCCCCGAGTGACGGCGAGGACCGCTGGGCCGCCGCCATCGCCTGTCTCGCGACCGCACTGCGCGATCGACCGGACCACCCGATCCACGCACTCGTCCCCGAGGCGCTCGCCATCTCGGAGCTCTGCCGCGACGACGAGACCGCGACACTGCTTCGTGCCATCGGCCGGCAGACACCTCCCGCGACAGATGCAACTGTCTCCGACGACATGGCCTCGGCAACAGCCAACGGCCAGGATTGACCAATGACGGCTGCCCCGCACGATTCCGAGGCCACCTCGTGGCTCGTGCTGCACCAGCCCGGGCACGCACCGACGACCGTCCCCCTGGATCGCGAGCTGACCATCGGCCGCGACGTCGGACTCCCAGCGGTCGACGGTCACCTCGCGACGCTCGGTGACCCGGGCGTCTCCCGACTCCATGCGCTGATCCTCCCGAAGGCCGCAGGATGGTGCGTACAGGCGACCGACGCGACCAACGGGCTCTTCGTCAACGGGCGGCGCCTCGCTCCGGGGACGGTCGTTCTCCTCGGCAACGGCGACGAAGTGCGTCTCGGCGAACGGACCGTGCTCGTGTTCCACACCTTGACCGCGGCATCCGATGACCGCTCCAGTACGCAGGCCGCCCGCCCGGTGCCCGACCTCACGCCGGGCGAGCGTCGCGTTCTCCTTGCGCTCTGTGCCCCCGTCCTCGACGGTGACGCGTTCACCCCGCCGGCATCGGTGCAGCTGATGGCCGGCTCGTTGTTCGTGACCGAGAGTGCCGTCAAGCAACAGCTCGGCCGCCTCTACCTGAAGTTCGACGTCCCCGAGGGAACCGACCGCCGGCTCCGACTTGCGAACGAAGCGCTGGTCCGCGGCGCGGTCAGCCTCGCCGACCTACGTCGCACGACGCGAGGCGCCGTGAGCTCGGTCACGAACCCCGTCCAGAGCCCCCGTGCACGCACCGTCACGCAGGAACTCCCCCGCGTCGTCGGTGGTCGTTTCGAGGTCCGCGGGCGACTCGGCACCGGCGGCGAAGCGGAGGTGTACCGAGCGCGTGATCTCGAACTCGACCTCGACGTGGTGCTGAAGACCCGCCTGGTGACCGATGGCGACGACCTCGCTCGCATGCGGCGCGAAGCCGGGACCCTGATGCGGATCGTCGCGCACCCCGGCATTCCGACCGTGCGCAGCGACCTCGTCGACGACGACCGCTATTACATGATCAGCGATTTCGTCGACGGCAACGACCTGCATGCGCTGGTCGCCGCCCACGAACACGGTGGCGTTCCGCTTCCCACGGTGCTCGCGCTGGTCGATCAGGTTGCCGACACGCTCGACCACCTGCATCGCCACCAGCCGACGGTCGTGCACGGTGACGTCAAGCCCGAGAACGTGATGCTTGCCGCCGACGGGCGGGCCGTGTTGATCGACTTCGGCGCGGCGATGCGCGTGGGTGATGACCACGTCCGGCTCGGCACGCCGGGCTTCTCCGCCCCTGAGGTTCTCGCCGGAGAAGAGCTGTCCGCCGCCGCCGACGTCTACTCGCTCGCCGCACTGACCGTGTACCTGTTGACCGGCATCGTGCCCACGCTCGGCACCCCGTGGATTGCCGAGCTCGGCGACGCCGGGCTCGTTCGACTGGAGCGGGTGATCCGTCGCGGCCTCACGTGGAACCCACTCGGCCGCCCGGCAAGTGCGACCGACTTCGCACGACACCTCCGCGACGCCGCAGAGATGGATCTGCCGACCGGGACGATCACGCTGCTGCTCGTGCGCGATCGACACACGATGCCATCGACACTCATCGCGTTGGAGGCCGCGGGTGGCCGCCATGCCGCCGCCGTTGCGCTGCCGAGCGATCAGGCGCTGGCCGTGTTCTCGCGGGCGGGCGATGCCGCGGCGGCCGCGCTCGGTCTCGGCGCGGTGACCGATGCATCGATCGCCATGCACGCCGGCGACATCGGCGGGTGGCACGGCGCCACACTGCAGCAGCTGGCCGAGCGATGCGAGGAGCTGCTCGATGGGGCCGCCGGGCCGGGGGTGGTCTGTTCGCCGCCGGTTCGCATGCTGCTCGGCGGCGACGAGACACTTCGATTCGAACCGTTGTCGGACACTCGCGTGCGCATCACGAAGGCGTCGGCTTCGACGCCGCAGGCCCACGAGGGCATTGGAGCCTGCAGGACCATCGGTGCGATCCGGCGTCGACCGAGCCGCCGGGTGGATCGCGACCCGCGTCGCCCGTGAGCTCGCCGGTCGGGCCGAGGAAATCGCCGCGGCGAACGCCGCCACCGACTCGGCACGTGCCAACGGGCTGGCACCGTTGCTCATCGTGGTCGGCGAAGCCGGGATGGGCAAGACCCGCCTCCTCGCCGAACTCGGGCACCGGGCCAGCGCAGCAGGCGACGTCGTGCTCGTCGGCCGGTGCACCGAGATGGGTGGCGCATTCGAGCCGTTCCTCGACGCGCTGGGCGACGACTTCTTCGCGTTCGACGCCGGCCAGTTGGAGCGTGACGAGGAAGGTTGGATCGACCGCCGCCGGTTCTTCGGTCGGATCGCGCACACCCTCGGCTCGCTCGATCACCGCATCACGTTGGTCATCGACGACATGCAGTGGATCGACGGGTCGTCGCTCGCACTGCTCACCCAGCTCCTCGACGACGTCGGTTCGTCGCTGTCGATCGTCGCGGGAAGTCGTCCGGGCGCCGAAGCACAGGTGCGGCGATCTGGCGCTTCGTCCGGGCGCGACGGTGCTGCCGATCGGGCCGTTGGGCGCCGCCGACATCGCATCGATGGCCACCTCGAGCGGGCTCGATCTCAGCACCGAGACGATCAACGGTCTCCACGCGCTGACCGGCGGGAGCCCCTTCTTCGGGCTCCAACTGCTCGGTCATCTCCGCGACGCCGCCGGCGGACGACTTGGACGAGCAGCACCTCCCCGAAGGTGTCCGCGACTGGATCCTGCGGCGCGTCGAGCGGCTCGGGGGCGGCGCCATCGAAACGCTGGCCCCGGCGGCCGTGGTCGGGCGGGACTTCGAAGTCGTCGTGCTCGCCGACGTGCTCGGCGTGAGCCCCTTGGAGACGCTCACCCACCTCGATGCCGCGTCCAACGCCGGCCTCGTGGTCGACGGTGCCCATCCCGGCGCATTCCGATTCGTGCACGCAATCGTCCGGGGCACGCTCGAGGAGAGCCTGTCGGCCACGCACCGGGCGCTGCTCCACGCCGCAGTCGCGCGGCGCCTGGAGGAGGAGGGCGACGACCTCGACCGACTCGAAGCGGCCATGCACCACTGGTTCGCGGCCGAGCGTCTCGGCGATCCGCTCCATGCGGGAGAAATCGCCGTCGACGTCGCGACGCGGGCGACCGAGCGCCTGGCCCACGAGCGTGCGATCACGATCCTCGACAGAGCGCTCACCGTGCTCGGAGGTGCGCCGGCCACCATCCAACGCGACGGGGTCGAGGCCCGGCTGCGGGTGGCGCTCGGCCGCGCCGAGTTCGTCGCGACTCGCAATGCGGAGGCCGTCGAGCAGCTCTATCGCGCCGCCGAGCTCGCAGAATCCAGCGGCGACCCCGCAACGCTCGCGCAGGCGGCGCTCGTGGCGTCGCTCAACCGGCGACACGGCCGCGACGATCCCGAACTCCTTCGCCTGTTGGAGCGGGCGACCGAACACTGCCCGCCGGAACCGGCCGTGCTCCCCGCGATGTTGCACGTGCGCCGGTCGCGACTCCTGCCGACCACGGTTCGACACGAGGAACGCTCGGCGATGGCGCGCCTGGCGCTGGTCGATCTCGACCTCATGGAGCCGGTCGATCGGGCAACGGTCGAAACCGAGGTCGCTCGCGCCTGCTGGTGTCCGGACGATGCCGACGATCGGATCGCGCTGACGACACGCCTCGTCGACGCGGCGAGCGCGGAACTGCGCGTCGGCGGCCCGTCGCGTTGGACCGGTGTGCTGATCGAGGCGCTCAACCTGCGCTGGGCCGCTCGGGTGCAGGTCGGCGACGTCATCGGTGCGCTCGACGACGCCGATCGAGCGGCGTTCGTGGCCGACGAAGCCGGCACCAGCTTCCTGCTGACCCGGGTCATGATGGGCCAGGCGATGATCCATGCGACGCTCGGACATCACGACCTGGCCGAGCAACTCTCACGCGATGCCACGGCCATGTCGGACCGACACAACCTCCTGCTGGTCCAGATGGCGATCAACTACAGCATCGGCCGGGACCGCGGGCAGCTGCAACAGCTCTCCGATCTGGGACAGCAGCTCGGTGACCTGGTCGACAGCAATCCACTCTTCATCGCCGCGTTCGCTCTCATCCACGCCGAGGCCGGACATCACGACGACGCCCGCCGGCTCCTGGCCACGCTGCACGACCTCGCACCGTGGCCGCGCAACTGGCTGTGGATCGCCACCACCACCGCCGCCCTCGAAACGGCACTGCTCGCGAACGAACTCGAGATGGCGGCCCGTCTCGCCGTCGTCCTCGGCCGCTACTCCGGCACGTGGGCGATGGCTGCCGCGGAACTCGCCTGCTGGGGCCCCGTCGACCGAGTGCTGGGACTCGCCCACGTCGCCGCAGGCCGCATCGACACGGGCCGCGCCCTGCTCACCTCGGCGCTCGAGTCGGCAACCGAGCAGGGAGCCACTCCATGGATCACACGGTGTCGGGCAGGGCTCGCTGCGGCTGGCGCCGACGACAGTTCGACCTGACTCCGGCGATGTTCAGGACTGACCCCGTGGCGCTGTTCGGCTCGGGGTCGGACGCCGACACTGGAACCATGACCATTCCGGCCATCGGGGCGCGCTGGATCGACGCGATCGATGTCTCCGAGCATCATTGCATCGACTTCGACGTCGTCGCCGATCAGGGGGTCGAGGTGATCGTGATCCGGGCCGGTCGCGGCACGCGACAGGACGCCCGATGGATCGAGCACGTCCGCGCCGTGCACGGCAGCGGCCTGCACGCCGCGTCGTACTGGCACGTGTATCCGTCACACGCCGACCCGCACCATCAAGCCGAGCTGTGGATGGCGGCGATCCGCGGGGCCTCGTCGGGTTTCTCGTGTGGACACTGGGCCGACATCACGACCACCGACGGGCTCAGCGCCGATTCGCTCGGCCGCTACCTCACGGCGTTCCTCGCCAGAATGGACGCCCTGCTCGGCGAGCCGGTGGGCGTGTTCACGTCGGACGCCTTCTGGCGCGAGCACGTGATGATCGACCTGGCGGGCCGACCGCGATGGAGTGCCGAACCGGTGGACCGATCGGCTCGGCGGACGCCGGACGGTGCCCCGCTGACCGGTGCCCGCACCGTCCCCGCCGATCGGGGCGGTCCGGGGTCACACCGGGTGCATTGGGCGACGCCGAAGGCCACACGACCCGGGCCGGCCGACCATCCTCACGTCGTGGGCCGACGGGCGGACGAGTCACCGGCGGAATGGAAAGCGAGATGGGTGCGCGGCCGCGAGGTCGCCGACCTCCAGACGCGCCTCAACGACCTCGGTGCCGATCTGGTGGTCGACGGCGTGTTCGGCCCGGCCACCGATGCCGCCGTCCACACGTGCGAACTGCTGTACCGCCGCGACCGGCTCGGCTCGTCCGCAGCTCCGACGGTGAACTCCGTTGTCAGCGGAGCTGATACAACAGTGGCCAGGTGACTCCGACCGGAGGGGACGTCCGAATGACCGAACCGGCAATCCGACTCGTGAATGGCGTCTTCCAGGGCGGAGGGGCCAAAGGCATCGCGTATGCGGGTGCCCTGCAGGCGATGGAAGAACGCCGCCTCTGGTTCGGCAGCGTTGCCGGCACGTCGGCCGGATCGATCATCGCCTCGGTGATCGCCGCAGGGTTGCGCGCCAACGACGTCGCCGAGAAGGTGAGCGGTGCGCTCGCCGCCACCAAGTCGCCGATCGCACCACGCTTCGCGAAGCTTGCCGTCGGCCACGCCCACTCCGTGTTCGAGAGCGACCGATTGCGAACCCACCTCGACGGGATCTATCGGGCCGCGATCGGTTCGACCAGCGGCGCCCCGGTCACGTTTGCCGAACTCCACGCCAAGACGAAGATCGAGCTGTACGTGCTGGCCGTCGATCTGTCGAACGGGCTTCCCACGGTCTTCAATCGCCGGATGACCCCCGACGCCGAGGTCGCGGCGGCGGTCGCGGCATCGGCAGCGATTCCCGGCGCCTTCCCCGCGGCGCGTGCGGTCTTCGACTCGGAGCAATCCGGCGCCACCGTCCACCAGCTCGTCGACGGCAGCCTGTGGGCGAACTACCCGTCGTTCATCTTCGACGACCACTCGTTCCGGTGTTGGTTGCACGACGAAACCAAACACCTCGGTGCGTGGACCGAGGCCGACGAGCAGGCCTGGGACGTCGAATCGGCTCGACCGCTCGTCGGATTCGTCGTGAGCCGGGAGAAGCCACCCGCCGACCGCAATGCGATCGGCTTCGTGCCCCTCGCCGGCCCCGACATCAACCGGCGCTTCGATCGCGGCCCCACGTACACGTCGGGCAACCGGGTGAGCTACCTGATCGGGGCTGTGCTCTCGAGCGACTGGGCCCGGCTCCTGATCGCACTCGCCCTCGTGGCATGGATCGCCAACTCGATCGTGACGCTGCCGGTCGGCTTCCGACGCTTTGCCACGGTGCTCGATGGGTGGATGCCGGACTGGCTCTTTCCGGTCGCGCTGGTCACGACCATGGCAGCGGTCGTCCTCGCAACGATCACCTCGATCGCCCTGATCGCCGGATTGATCCTCGTCAGTCGCATGGTCGCCGACACGGTCCTGCCCTCGGTCGATGCCGTCGTCGGGGTGCCGATGTCGCCGCCGCCGTGGGTCGGAACGGGCGACGACTCGGTCGTCATCCGGGTGCCGCGGGGCGAGTTGTCGACGTTGGACTTCGACGTCGACGAGACGACGCGGGCAGCAGCGGTCGACCATGCCCGCGCCAGCGCGGGCCGACAACTCGACGATCCGAGCTCCGTCCGCAAGCTCGATGCACTCTTCGCCGGCCGGCCCGACGAACGTCCGGAACGACCGCGTCCCGACCCAGCACTCGAGCCGACGTCGCACGACGATCGAATCTCGATCCGCAGCGTGCTCTCGATGATCATCGCGACGTCGCTGCTCGGCGTCCTCGCGTGGTGGGCCACGAACGCCGCCGGGGTCGATTCGATCGGGTCGATCATGCTTGCACTTGCCGTCGCGGTCGTCGTCGGCGTCGCCGCGCTGATCTTCCTCGGCGGCGCGGCCGGCAGTCGTGCGGCGACCCGGGCTCGCGTCGGTGTGACCACGACGTCCCAGCGACCGATCGGTGTCGCGGTCGCGTGGATCGTGACCGGTGTGGCGCTCGTCGTGGCGAGCGGCGCACTGTCGGCGTGGACCATGGCCGAGCAGAACGACACGACGTTCCAGGCCGAAGTCGTCAAAGCCGAGCGCGTCGAAGCCACCGACGGCGATGACGACCTGAACGTCTACGAGCTGCGCGTCGAAGGATCCGGTGAGCCCCTCACCCTCGAGACCGAGCGCCATCTCCGGCTCGGCGAGGAAGCGTTCGTCGAGATCGACGAGGCGGCCGAGACGGCGTCGATCGTCGGCGCCCTCGACGACCCTCGATTCGCCGTCGCCATCGTGCTCTGCCTGCTCGGGCTGTTCGTGCTCACCGCGGGCGTCCGGACCTACAACTACATCATCCGATGCCGCCGCCTCGGCACGCTCGTCGCCGAATGGCAACAGGATCGGTGACGGCGAGCCATGGCACGGGTGTTCATCAGTTATCGGCGAGCCGACGGACAGTACGCCGTCGGCTGGATCGAGGAGGTGCTGCGACGACTGGAAACGGTGGCGGATGTCCGGACCGCCTTCCGTGACAGTGACCTTCGCCATGGCGACGACTTCCCACAGCAGCTTGCCGACGAAGTGAATGCGTGCGACGTCCTGATCGCCGTCATCGGTCCCCACTGGCGCGGTGAGCGGCCGGACGGGTCCGCTCGGATCCTCGAGAGGTTCGACTGGGTCGGCCGCGAGATCGACGCCGCGCTGCAACTGAACAAGCGCATCATCCCGGTCCTGCTCGACGGAGTCGAACCGCTGCAGGCGAGCGATCTGTTGCCCGAGCATCGTGAGCTCGCCGACCTGCACGCCCTTCGTTTCAACGAAGCCGCCGCGCTGGGCGTCCTCATGGAAGACGTCAAGTCACACCTCGAGGAGATCGACGCCGAGCTGGCAATGACGCGCGGTCTGGAGCAACCCATCGACCAGGAGAACATGTCGATGCGTGCAACGCTGACGACCCGGCTGATCGGACTCGCCCTGCTGGCCGGACTCCTCGGCCTCGGCCTCGGCGCCGGTATGGCAATGGCGCCCCCGAGCCCGTCGCGGCCGCAGCCGAATTCAGACCCGAACTGGAACTGGCTCGCCTGGTCGATCATCCAGGTCTCGCTCTGGGGCATGCTCGCCACCGTCGGCTTCGCCCACTTCCGACGCGTCGCTGCGCCGCACCTCGTGCTGCGATGGAAGGCCATCGCCCAGAGCGCCGGCCTCGCCGCCGTGCTCGTCGCACTGACGGTGATCGCATTCGGACCGGGCGAGCACAACCAGGTGGGGCGGACACTGATCCACGCGCTGCTTGCAATCGGGGTGTTGGGGCCGTGGATCTGCATGCTGCTCGCTCCTCACGTGACCCGACCTGCGAGGACCACGATCGGAGAGCGCGCACGGATCATTGCGCTCGAACGGCACCTCATACGGCAGGCGACGCCTGCGCTGGTGATCGCCGTCGTCCCCGCCGTGTTCACCACGGCCTCGCTCCTCAACGCCGACGATCCCGCAGGCGGCGAGTTCTACGGTCTGGTCGCCCTGGGAGTGTTCTTGACGCTGATCGTGGCGGCCGGTGCGTACTACAGCCACGCCCGGCTGCTCGCGGACTCGTCACTCCTCGCCACCGAGGTTTCGGACCTCGCACGCCCGTACCGCCAGTACGCCGAGGACGTGCTGATCACGGACCATCGCGACCTCTGGAGTTGGGTCTCGTGGTGGGCGCTGGTGCCAACGGTGGCGGCAGTCGCGGCGGCCGCGGTCGGTTCAGCATGAAACGCAGGAGCGAGGGAGCCGAGCAAGACGTTGTGGGAGCCAACGCAATGACCACGATGAATCACCAGGAGCCAGCGCAATGATCAACGAGTACAAGATGGTGCAGGTCGCAATCGGCGAGGTGAAGGGATACATCAACCCCACCGAGTCGGAACGTGCAGCGGCCTACGAGTTGCTGGTGGAGCTGTCGACGCGGACGTCGGGCGCGCACCTGGCGTCGACCGACGACTCGATTCGAGAGGCCCTGTCCGACCTCCAGCAGCTGTTCGACCTGACCCGGAGCATCCTGCGAACGCACGGCACGGACGCCTCGAAGGGGAGCCCGGGCAACCTGAGCCTCGCCGTGGTGGCAGTGCGCGTGCTGAACGAGGTGATTCGGCCGGTCCTGTCGAGGTGGCAACCGTTGCTCAGCGACTACGAGGCCCGCCGACCGATCGACGCACCCGACATGTCGGCCGTCGAGTGGGAGCAGCGGTGGGAGCGGGGCCCGCAGTGCCGGAGCGAGCTGCGCGGAATGCGCTCGTCCGTCCGGGCGTACATCGACACGCTCAGCCGCATCGCGGGGGCACCGGACATCGCCGACGCCATCCTCAGCGTCCCGAACTCGAAGATGATGCCCAAGCAGGCGATGTCTCCGTCTGTCGTCGTCCCCGCGGACGTCGAGCCCCGGCCCGACATGGTGGGTTGGTTCGACGCTCGCGAGTTGGTCCTCATGGGCCTCTCGTTGCGACCGGCCAAGGCATCGATCACAAAGATGAACGAGACCACGGACTCGTTCGGCGAGCCGGCGTTCACCCAGGAAGCGGAGGCCGGTCGCGAGTTCTGGTTCGACTACGTCGCGGACATGGGCGATGCGTTCGACGGCACCGCGCCGGTGGCGTGGTTGATCGGGCGCAAGGAGCTCGAGATCCCCGACGATCGATTCAGCGAGTTTCCGACCCCACCGCGGCGGATGCCGCACGCCGACCTGCTGGTCTTCGGCGGCGACGAGGTGTACACCTATGCGGCCGCCGGACGCTACGAGTCGCACACCGAGCTGCCGTACCTGATGGGCCTCGAGGACGGGACCGGCAAGGAGCCGGTGCTCCTCGCCATTCCCGGCAACCACGACTGGATGGGCGGGATCGGACACTTCGAGGAGCGGTTCGTCGAGAAGAACGAGTTCGCCGGTCACTGGTCCACGCCCCAGACGCACACATGGTGGCACGCGAAGCTCCCGCAGGGCTGGTGGTTGTGGGGGATCGACACCGCGCTCGACGACCGCCTCGTCGGCGATCAGCAGGACTACTTCCGACAGGCCGCCGAACGTCTCGAGGACGGCGACCGCGTGATCCTGTGCAGCCCCGTACCGCTGTGGCAACTCCGCCAGAAGGACCGTGACGCGTACGCCGCCCTGCGCAACACCTTCGATCCGCTCCTCGAGTTCCGGAAAGACGGCGAAGACGTAAAGGCAACGATGCCGCTGTGTCTGTCGGGCGACTCGCACTTCTTTGCCCACTACGAGCGGCTCGACACCGACTTCGGCGAAGATCACATCACCTCCGGCGGAGGCGGCGCCTTCCTGCAACCCACGCACAACCTGGCGGAGCGGATTCCGTTGGAGGACGGCAACGCCGAATTCAAGCTCACGAGCCGATGGCCGAGACCCGCCGACAGCCGCGCGCTCGCCCCCGGCGCGACCACGTTCCTCTCCCGGAAGTACTGGCCGCTGATGGTGCTGATGGGACTCCTGCACGTGGCCTACGCGGGCCTGGTCGCCCTGTGGCACGCTCCCAACTTGCAGGCATGCCTGCCGATTTCGCCAACCCTGGAATCGTGCGAACCGGCACTGGGAACCGGGTGGCGTACGGCGCTCCACATGACCCTGCGCGCTCCGCTCGGGCTCGCCTTCCTGGTGTTGTTGTCGGTGGCCATGATCCCCCTGATCAAGGGCAACAGCGTCGAGTCCAAACTGACCAAGGGCATCCGCGTCTACGGACTGCTCACCGGTGTCGCAGTGAGCGCCACCCTGATCCTGAGCGAAGTCATTCGACAGCGCTCACTGCCATCGGGCGTGTGGGGCTACGCGATCGCCGCACTGCTCGGTGGGGCGCTGAGCATCGTCGTGTTCTTCAGCATGATGCGGTGGGTGAACTCTCGGATCAAGGCCTCTGACACCGTCGCGTTCTCCCCGGCGGAGTCGACGCGATTCAAGCAGTTCCTCCGATTCCGCATCGATCGAAACGGCGACCTCACCTGCTTCGCCATCGGTATCGATCCCGTCGGGAAGGGGTGGTACGAGTCGATGAAGCACGGCGAACCCGTTCCGCCGGACGACCCTGCAGGGATCCCGCAACTCCACTACCTGTGGGGAAAGACGTACGAGAAATTCCGACCGACACCGATCCGGATCTCGGTCTCGGTGTCCAACCCGGAGCTGCCGCCGCCCGATCCCTCGAACCCGGACCCGCCGGCCCCACCGCCGAGCCCGACCGAGGTCTTCCAGCAGGTGAGCAAGCAGCTGATCAACGGTGGTCACACCCTGATGTACGGCGGGTACCCGGGCGCCGGCTACACGGCGCAGCTCCACGCGATCGAGGTCAAACGCCACGCCGGCAATCCGGAGGCCGAGCACCACCTCATCAACTACGTCCCCGATTATCTCTGGGACCCCACCGTGGCCGACCGTCACCGTCGGGTCATGGACGTCGAACGCGTCAGCCGTGATCGGCCAGCCGACGAACCGGATGAGGTGCGAGAGTCTCGGGATCTCACCGCGATGCGCCGCCACGTGGCCGGCCATTCCGAGCTCCAGATCGTCGTCGGCGGGGCGCTGGAGCCCGGAAAGCCGATGACCCGGGTCGCCCCGGGCATCATCGAGGAGGCCTACATCGCCGTCGACTCCGGGGTCCCGTTGATCGTCGTCGGTGGATTCGGTGGAGCCGCCGGGCTCATCGCACGGATCATGCTCGGCGACCTGTACCCCGCCGAGATCGACAAGCTGGCACGGAGGTTCCGACTCCCCGACCCCCTCCCGAATGGCGCGCCCGGTGTCGGCTTTCGAGAGATGCTCGCCCGATTCAGGACCACCGGCTCGCTGCGCAACGGGCTGACCGACGGCGAGAACGCGGAACTGCTGCGCAGCACCGACCCCGAAACGGTGTGCAAGCTGATCATCCGCAGCGTCCACCGCATCGGGTCCCACCACGCCCCGTGATCCGCCGGGTCCCGGACCCGGCACGGCGTCACGGAGTCGGGCGGGGGCCGCGTTGGAGGCGACCGGGGCGCTCGCCGGTGAGCACGCCGTTGTCGACGGTGACGTGCCCGCGCTTGATCGTCGCGACGTAGCCGTCGGCGGGCTGCATCAAGCGCGTGCCGCCCGCAGGGAGATCGTCGACGAGGCGTGGCGGCTTCAGCGCCAGGCGGTCGTGGTCGATCACGTTGATGTCCGCCAGGTAGCCGGGAGCGATCACGCCGCGGTCGTGCCACCCGACATGTGCCGCGGTCCGCTGGGTCTGTTGGTGCACGACGAACTCCAGATCGAGCTGCTCGCCTCGGGTCCGGTCCCGCGTCCAGTGCGTGATCGCCGTGGTCGGGAACGTCCCGTCGGAGATCACGTTGCAGTGGGCCCCGGCATCGGAGAGCCCGAACATCGAGTGCTCGGACAGGATCATCTCCCGCACGTCGTCGAGGTCGCCGTTCGCGTAGTTCATCAACGGCATGTAGAGCAACTGGCGGCCCTCGTCGGCGAGCATCAGGTCGTACATCTTCTCGACCGGGTCGACGCCCTCGGCCGCGGCCAGGCCGGCCACGCTGTCCTCCGGGGTCGGCTCGTAGTTCGGCGGGTCGGTCAGCGGATACATCCGGTCGAAGCCCGCATGGATCAGCGCCGGGAAGTCGCGCACCCGCACCTCGGCGTGCTCGGCGATGATCGCAGCTCGGGTGTCGGGGTCGGCGAGGTGGGCGACGCGCTCCTCGACCGGGAGGTCGTGCACGCGGGCGTAGGTCGGGCAGCGCCGGAGCGGGTTGGCAGTGGCAGCGAGGCCGAGCAGGACGCCGATCGGGCGAACGGCGACTTGCGCCCGTACGTCGGCGCCGGCAGCCGACCACGCGTCGATCCGCTCGACGAGTTCTCGCCACCGGTTCGGCGTCTCGTCGTTCTGCTGCACCGTGAAGCTCAACGGACGATCGACTTCCTGCACGATCCGCCCGAGCAGTTCGAGCTCGCGGGCGACCAGCTCGTCGTCACCGGACTGGTAGACGTCGGAGATCAACTGGATCACACCGGTACCCGCCCGATCGAGTGCCTTCGCCACACCGACCACCTCGTCGGCCGTTGCGCGCAGGGTGCCGATCGACTCCCCCGACGACGTGCGGTGTGCCCACGTGCGCGATGTCGTGAAGCCGAGTGCACCGTTGCGGATCGCGGACTCCGTCAACACACACATCGTCTCGATCTCGTCGGGCGTCGCCTCCGATTGGTGGTCGGCGCCACGCTCTCCCATCACGTAGGTGCGGAGCGCGGCATGCGGAACCTGGGCACCCACATCGACCGTCCACGACAGCGTGTCGAGCACGTCGAGGTACTCGTCGAAGCTCTCCCAGCCCCACGTCATCCCCTCGGCGAGCGCCGTTCCCGGTATGTCCTCGACGCCTTCGAGGAGCCGGATCAGCCAGTCGTGACGGTCCGGCCGCGCCGGCGCGAACCCGACACCGCAGTTGCCCATCACGATCGAGGTCACCCCGTTGATCGACGACGGTGCGAGATCGGGGTCCCACGTGACCTGCCCGTCGTAGTGGGTGTGGATGTCGACCCATCCGGGGGTGACGATCAACCCGGTGGCGTCGATCTCCCGGATTGCCGGCTCGTGGGCCGACACGTCACCGACCGCGACGATCCGGTCACCCTCGATCGCGATGTCGGCGGACCGACGCGGCGCTCCGGTCCCGTCGACCACCGTTCCGTTGCGAATGATCAGATCGGACATGGTGCTCTCCTTGGTCGGCTCTCACGGTACTCAGCGTCGGCGGGACGCCTCCGATCGAGCGCCAACGAGCGTCCGACGAGCGCGCGGTCACTCGGCGAGCAGGCCGTCGACCCGGTTGAGGACGTCCTGGTCGTCGTTGTGGGAGTGCGTGAATCCGAGGGCCCGCTCCTGTCGGACCGTCTCGATCGATCGGTAGGCGTTGATGTACGCCCTGCGCCGCGAGTCGGCGGTCCGGTTGCCGCCCGACCCGTGGAGCACCCCCTCGTTGTGAACGGTGATGTCGCCGCGGCGGATCGGAACCGGCCGGAGTTCGTCGTCGGGACGGAGATCGGTCACCAACGTGTGCTGCTCCTCCCGGCTCGATCCGGCGGGTCGATGGGGACGCACCGGCTCGCGGTGGCTACCGGGGAGGAACTGCATGCAGCCGTTGTCGATGGTCGAGTCATCGAGCGCCAGCCAGCAGGTCGCGGTCCGGCGATCGTCGGTGTTGATCCAGTACGCCTGGTCCTGATGCCACGCGAACACGGCGTCTTCGCGTCCCGGTTGTTTCGCGAGCAACTGGTCGAAGTCGAGCGTCATCCCCTCCCCGCAGAGCTGTTCGGCGATGGTGTGCCCGACCCGTTCGAAGACGTTGCCCTGCCACTCCGGGTAGTACTTGCGCGGCAGCATCACGTTGAAGATCGCGTAGTTGGTCGGGTCGGTGCCGAACTCGCCCGTCACCATGTCGTACAGGTCTCGCCCGACGACGTCGATCTCACCGCGCATGAATCGGTCGTACACGGGATCGAGGGCGGCGACCTCCTCCTCGGTCAGGACACCGGCGAGGTGCACGTATCCGTCGTCGGCGAAGCGGCGTTGTTCCTCCTCGCTGACGACGTAGCGGTCTCCGTCACGAACTCCCATGTCGACGAGAATAGGGGTCAAGCTCGGCCGGCCGGTTGTCCGGCGGGCCGGTGCGCTGCGACGATCCGAGTCCGCAGGTACACCGCGAGCAGTGACCCGACGAACAGCGTGCTCGCGCCGAACAACCACAGGAGTCGATAGCTCCCGTTGTCGATGATGATCCCACCCAGCGCCGGCCCGAGGGCGGCACCGACGAAGACACCGATCTGGCTGATGCCCGTCGCCGCGGCCGGTGCGGACGGGTTGTTGCGCACGACCGACAGGTTGAACAGACCGGGCCACGCCCACCCGAACGCAAACGCCGGAATCGGCGCGAGCACGTAGGTGAGCGGCACGTCGACCGCGAGGATCGCCACGCCGACCGCTCCGAGGCCGTACAGCCACACCAGGCGCTGGATCGGCAGGATGCCGAATCGGTCGACCTGCCACCCCTGGGCGAGTCGGCTGACGATCCCGACGAGCGAGCCGAGGCTCAACACCAGACCGGCGGCGCCCGGGTCGAGGCCCGACGCCTCCGCGCCGCTCGTGATGAACCCGACCATCGCGCCGGCGCTGGAGGCGCCGAGCATTCCGACCGTGGCGTACAGCACGAGGAGTGGGACACCGAGATCGGGCCGAGCGGATCGCCGCGCACCCGAGTCGGTCGTGCTCGTGTTGCGCCCTGATCGACCGCCGACGTCCCCCGGAAACCCAGCGATCGCCAACAGCGCGACGCCGACACCCGCGACGTAGGCCCACTGCCAGCCGGCCGTCAGTGCGATTGCCGGAACCGCCGCGCCGCCGAGCAGCGCCGCCGCGGGCATGCCGGACTGCTTGGTTGCGAGGGCGAAGCCCAACCGGTCGGGCTCGACATGGGTGACGAGCATGAGGTTCGCCGACGGCTGGTTGATCGCGTTCGCCATACCGGCGACGCCGAGGAACACGGCGAACTGCCAGAAGCTGCGGGCGAGCGTCGCGATGGCGATCATCGACAGCGCCGACGTGGTCAGCCCGACGCGGAAACCGCGGCGCGGTCCGAGCCGCTCGGCGACTCGCCCCATCGGTGCCGACAGCAACGCCGCCATGGTGAACGAGGCGCCCATCGCGAGACCGATCTGCGTGGCCGAGAGCCCGATGTCGTCGCTGAGCTGGACGCCGAGCGCACCGGTGAGGAACACCGGCAGCGAACTGCACATCGTCCCGACCGCGACGACCGGCCAGGTTCGTCGTCCATGCGCTCGCGCCGCCGCAGCGGTCGAGGAAGCTGCGGTGACGTCGGCCATGCGTGGCGACGGTATCGAGCGCGTCGCCGGCTTCGAGCGTCGTCGTCAGGCGGGCCGCATCCCGACGAGCATCGCATCGATGACGTCGGCGGCAACCGCATCGGCCACCGGCGGGGCCACGATCGACACCGTCGCCACGCCGTGGATCGCCGCCCACAACGTCAGGCTGATCTGGACCGGATCCCGGTCGACGAGATCGCCGTCGGCAATCGCCTGGCGAACGTCGTCGACGCCCGACTCGAACACGTCGGTCGCCGCGCCCAGTTCGTTGTCCGCCTCGATGGCGATCGCGTTCGGACGGAACATGAACATCAGGCGGAAGAGCTCGGGATTGGTCCGTGCGAACTCGACGTAGGCGAGCGCCCGCTCCCGCATTCGTTCGATCGCCGAGTCGGCGGTGGTCGAGTACGCCGCACCGAGTTCGTCGTAGCCCGACGCCGCGACGGCGCGCAGCACCGCGTCCTTCGAGTCGAGATGGTCGTAGATCGCCGGGGCGGTGACGTCGAGTCGACGTGCGAGGCCGCGCACCGAGAGCCGTTCGTAGCCCTCGGTGCGGACGATCTGCTTCGCGGTGTCGACGATTCGCTCCGAGGAGAGAAGCGCCATTCCGGTCAGTCGGCGATCCAGCTGCCGTGGAAACCGGCGGGGACCCGCCGCGGCAGGTGCACTTCGGCGACGGGCTCTGCGGCGACATCGGACGCGTCGAGGATGCTCAGGTGCGACGTGTCGGTCTCGGCGTCGTGCACGAAGGTCATCAGGTAGCCGTCGTCCTCGCTCGTGGCGTTGGCGGCGGGAACGAACCGCGCCTCGCCCGGGATCTGCCCCTTCGGGTAGCGGTGCGACGTGCGAGCCGCGCCGTTGTCGAGGTCGTACTTGAAGATCTCGCCGGCGTCGCCGTCGAGCGTCGTCGACATCGAGTAGCCGTACCGGCTCGCGAGGCCGACGTGGGCGTCGGGAACCTGCGGGAACTCCGACGGACGGTCGTCGAGCTGGCTCTCGCTCACGGCACCGGTCGCCCGGTTGAGGCGCCACTCCCACATCTTGGGCATGTCGGCGTCGGTGGCGCTGTCGGGGTCGCCGATGTCGGCGCTGTCGCGCCAGATCTCGTTGATGCGACAGCCGCGAACGACGGTCACGTCGCCCTCGTCGTGGGCGTTGAGGGAGTGGAACATGTAGCACGGGTCGACGTCGAACCACTGCACGTCGGCATCGCTGCCCTCGCGCGGCATGACGCCCATCCGTGCCGGGTATTCGTCGCTCCAGCGGATCGGCATGCCGCCCGACATCGCGAGCTCCATGTCGAAGATCGCGGGGAGGTCGAAGAACACCGAGTGGTCGCGCGAGACGGTGAAGTCGTGCATCATCGTCGGGCCGCCGACGGTGATCTCCGTCGACTGCAGCAGCTCACCGGTCGGGCTGACGCGGTGGTAGGTGAGGTACGGCGGCAGCGAGCTGTAGCCGAAGAACAGCAACTCACCGGTCACGGGGCAGATCTTCGGGTGGGCGGTCATCGCCGTGGTGAGCTTGCCGTCGAAGGTGTGCACGCCGATCGTCTCGAGGTTGCAGTCGACCTCGTACGGGAACGAACCCTCTTCCAGGGCGAGGATCTTGCCGGCGTGGCCGATCACGTGCGTGTTCGCGACGCCGACTTCGAAGTTGAACTGGAACGTCTCGGGATCGAGGTAGAGATCCATCCGCTCGACGCCGGGGTTGGCGAACATCGGCGTGCGCACGTAACGGTTGCGATACCAGTTGGCCTTGCCGTCGGCGAGCTCGATGCCATGGATCATGCCGTCGCCGAGGAACCAGTGCTCGGACTGGCCGGTCTGCGGGTTGGCACCGTTGCGGATGTAGCGGCCGTTCAGCTCCTCAGGGATCTTTCCGCGCACTTCGAGCTCGGTGAGGGTGACCTCGTCGAACACCGGCGCGCGGTTCTCGCGCAGGTGCCAAGGCAACTCCTCGCTGGTCGATTGGTCGGTGACGGGCGTGTCGATCGTGGTCATGGGTCACACCATACCCCATTCACTGAACAGTGTTCAGTTGGACCCCCGTAGCGGAGTGGGTCAGACCCACTCCGCTACGCGGGTGCTCGTCGACGGTGCCCGTGGAAGAATGCTGCGATGCCGACGGTGGGAGTGGTGCTCGGGGCCGGCGGCATTGCGGGAGCCGCCTACCACGCCGGCGTGCTCACCGCGCTCGCCGAGGCCGGTTTCGACGCACGCGACGCCGACCTCCTCGTGGGCACGTCGGCCGGTTCCGCCGTGGCGGCAACGTTGCGTGCTGGGTTCCCACCGCTCGATCTCGCCGCCCGCAACCTCGGCGAGCCGATCTCCGACGAAGCCGCCGCGATCGTCGGCCGCACCGGCGGCCCACCCGCGCTCGACCTGCGACCCCGACCCTTCTCGCGCAGCCCGCGTCCCGCCTCGCCCCGACTCCTGCTGCGTTCGGCTCGCCACCCGACCAAGGCGCTGGTCGGCTTGCTCCCGAACGGCACCATCGCGACCGACGTCATCGGCGAGCGGATCGCGCTGATGTACGGCGACCGGAGCTGGCCGGAACGCCCGCTGTGGATCTGCGCCGTCGATCTCGAGCACGGCGACCGAATCGTGTTCGGACACGACGGTCCGGACACCCCCGTCGGCATCGCCGTGCAGGCGTCGTCGTCGATCCCCGGATTCTTCCGCCCGGTCGAGCACGGCGGTCGGCGCTACGTCGACGGCGGCGTGCACTCACCGACCAACGCCGACCTCGTCGCCCGATCGAAGTTCGACATCGTGGTGATCGTCTCGCCGATGTCGGCGACACGACTCGCCCACGGCGCGCTGCTGCCCAACGCACGACCGATGCACGCCCGGCGACTCGCGAACGAGGTCGAACGGATCCGGCGCTCCGGCGCCGAGGTCCTGACGTTCCAGCCGACACCCGACGTCGTGTCGGCGATGGGGCGCAACTCGATGGACCCCGCACGGCGCGAGGGCACGACCGCCGCCGCGCTCTCGTCAGCTCGTGGGCGACTTGCCGATCCACGCGTCGCCGAGCGGCTGGAGCTGCTCCGAGCCGCCTCGCAGGCGTAGACCCGACGCGATCGACCATGAACCGCAGGATCGTCGTCCTCCTTGCTCCTGGCGGCGGTTGATCGCCGCGTTCTTCGTCGCCGGCGGCTACGGGTGGGTGACCGGCGACGGCAACGTCGAACGCCTGCTCACCGAAACCGGTGTGGTCGGACCGTTGCTGTTCGTGCTGGTCATGTGGTGCACGCAGCCGCTCGGCGTGCCCGGCTTCGTGTACATGGCGCCGGCCGGCATCGTGTGGCCGGACCCGCTCGCGATCGCCGCTGTGCTGGATGGGCAACATGGGAGCGAGCTACATCGCGTTCTCGTTCGCCCGCTGGTCCGCCCGCGACTGGGTGACCGTCCGCATCCCATCCCGCATGCACCGCTACGACGACCGACTCGAAACCGGCGGCATCTGGCCGGTCGTACTCCTGCGGCTCGTGTTCGGGCAACTGCCACCGGCCGACTGGCTGCTCGGCGTCACGAAGGTCAGCACCCGCAACTTCCTGATCGGCACCGGCATCGGCATCATCCCGGGCGTCGTGCTGTTCGTCATCGCCGGCGGTGGGCTGATCGAGTTCTTCACGGATCTCTCCACATCGACCCGTCGCATCCTGCTCGCCGTCATCGTCACCGTTGGCGGTCGGTCGACGACTGTGGAAACTCCGACGCCGGCGCGCCGCCCGCTCGATCGCGGCGGGCGCGACCGTCCAGACGACCGACGGCGGATGACACCGCGTAGCGGAGTGGGTCTGACCCACTCCGCTACGCGGTCGTTGGAGCCGAGATCCGCGGCGCACGCGGATTACGGTCACCGGCAACCGACATGGGGGTGTCTGTCATGACCACATCAGCCGACGAGTTCGTCGAGGCCTACGTTGCCGAGGCGGGCGGAAACGAACCCGACCTCGACCGCGTGATCACGACGCCCGCGGGGCTCGACGCGGCCGGGATGTTGGATGCGCTCGCCAACCCGTGGTTCACCGAGCCCGGCCGCCAACCCGTTGCACTGCAGATGATGTGCGACTTCATGGAACCGGAGAGGTCGATCTACTACGACGCGATCTACGGCGACTTCGAGGGCCAGCGCGCGATCCGCCACTGGCTCATTCCGACCATGGCGACCATCGACTTCGTCGAGTTCGTCCCCACGGCGGCCCCTGCGGTGTTCGACGACGACGCGGGGACCACGTCTCTCGACGAGTGGCAGATGTTCGCCGTCTTCGGAGACGATCGGATGCCGCTCTCCCGCGGGGTCAGCGTGCGCCGCTACCGAGACGGCTGGATCACGTGGGCCTGCGACGTCTACGACACCGGACCGTTCCGGGTCCCGCCGCCACCCGACACGGAGGTCGACGTCGACGCGGAACCGCTTCCGGACTGGCCGCGCACGGTGTGGCACCGGGACCCCGACGTTGCGGAAACGACGGCCGACTCGATCGACTACGCCGCGCTCGCCGAGTCGTTCCACCCGACCGATTCGGTGTATCACGACTCGCTCGTCGGCGAACTCCACGGCCGCGACGCGATCGCTGCGTGGCTGACGGATCTGGGTCCGAAGGCCGGCAACGTCGTCTTCGAACCGCTCGGCCCGCGCCTCGACGATGGATCGACCTCGGTGCAGGAGTGGCAACAGATGGCGGTGCAGCCCGACGGCAGCCGGGTGTTCATGGCCCGCGGCACGAGCGTGCGACGCCGGACCGACGGGCAGATCGTCTACGCCGCCGACTACTACGACACGGCCTCGCTGTCGGACCCCGAGGTCCAGGCAGCCGCCCGTGCCGCCGGACGCGACATCACCGCAGCAGACATCGCCCGCCATCGCGCCCAGCGCCCTGACGCGGACGCCTGACCCGCTACTCGGCGTCGGAGCGTGCGGTCGGCGTGAAGCGCACCGGCAGCCGCTTGATCCCGCCGACGAGCGGGAGGCCGGCCACGTCGAGCGGCACGGCATCACCGACGACTTCGATGTCGGGCAGCCGGGCGAAGAGATCGCGGAAGACGACAGCGAGCTCGCGGCGGGCGAGGTTGGCTCCGAGACAGAAGTGCGGTCCGGGACCGCCGAAGCCGAGGTGCGGGTTCGGGTTGCGGCGCACGTCGAACACGTCGGGGTTCTCGAAGGCGCGCGGGTCGCGGTTGGCCGCGCCGTAGAGCATGACGACCTTGTCGCCCTCGACGAAATCATGGCCAGACATCGTGAGATCGGTCGTCAAGGTCCGCCGCATGAACGTGACGGGCGAGGCATAGCGAACGATCTCCTCGACGGCGCTCGCCGTCACGCCCTCGACGTCCGCCTGCCAGATCGCCCGCTGGTCGGGGTGCTGGGCGAGCAGGTTCATGCCGTGGCTGATGGCCGTCCGGGTCGTGTCGTTGCCGGCAACCGCGAGGAGGATGAAGAAGGGCGCGACCTCTTCGGGCGCGAGCATCTCGCCATCGACGTCGGCGTGGACGAGCTTGCTGGTGAGGTCGTCGGTCGGGTTCGTCCGACGCTCTGCGGAGAGCTCGTTCATCAGCTCGCGTGAGTTCGAGCCCGGCCCCGAGGATCGCGGTCATCGGATCGCCGTCACCGATGAACTCGGGGTCGCCACCGCTGAGGATGATGTTGGTCGCATTCAAGACCGTGTCGAACTCGCTGCGCGGAATCCCCATCATGTCGCAGATGACCAGCAGCGGGAACGGCTGCGACAGCGCTTCGACGAGGTCGACCTCGCCCCGTTCACAGAAGTCGTCGATCACCTCACGCGAGATCGTCTCGACCGAGTCGAGCACCTTGGCGAGATCGGTCGGCGTGAACGTCTTGGCGACGATTGCCCGCTGGCGTTGGTGACGCGGGTTGTCCATGTTGATGAACGACCCGAAGAACTCGAGCGCTTCGGGCGGGAGGTCCACGATCGAGATCGCCCCCTGCGCCGAGCTGAAGCTCTTCGCGTCCTTGCTGATCGCGACGACCTCGTCGTAGCGGGTCACCGCGTAGAACCGCTCGTCCTGACCGCTGAACTCGTTGTGGAACGGCACCTCGGCGAAGGGACCAGCTTCGCGGATGTCGATCATCTCGCGCATCCGGTCGTCGAGCGGCTGCATCCAGAAGGACGGTTCGATCAGGCGTGCAGTCATGCGCCCGATCGTACGGCCCCGACGCGGTGTGGACATTGCGCGCTTGCGCTGGTGGACATCGCGCAGGACGCGGATATTGTACGTACAATTCGATCTCGACCCGAAGGGAACCGCCGATGTGCCAACGAGTGAACTGCCAAACCTGCGACAAGCCGGGATGGCGCGGATGCGGAGCACACGTCGAGCAGGTGCTGGGCGACGTCCCGGCGAGCGATCGATGTGCGTGCGAGAGCGGTCCTGCGAGCGGACCGGGCATGTTCGCTCGCATCTTCGGCCGCTGACCGTCAC
The DNA here is from genome assembly GCA_963695475.1 of Ilumatobacteraceae bacterium. Lineage (GTDB taxonomy): Bacteria > Actinomycetota > Acidimicrobiia > Acidimicrobiales > Ilumatobacteraceae > Ilumatobacter_A. The sequence goes on along the minus strand of CAVOHA010000024.1, from coordinate 107,236 downwards.
GCCTCGCGCCCGAACCGCGTCGGTGAGTTGCGCGACGGGTAGCCGGCCGTCTCCCTCCGCCGCGTCAGCCGCGGCCGACGAGGCGCCAGTTGGCGCGAGCGTCGACCTCGCGGTCGGATCGACGGGCCTGCAGGATGCCGATGGCCTCGCCGAGCAACTCGGCGCGCTCCGGAACTCCCATGCACGCTTCGATCGCGCACGACAGCGCCTCGGACATCCGGTTGTAGTCGTCGCACATCGACTCGAGCACGAGTGACCCGCCGGCTTCATGGCGGGCGGCTTGCAGCGCGGCGGCGGTCGGTTCGTCGTGCGTTGCGTCGACGACGCGGCCGACGAACTCGTCGATCTCGGCGATCTCCTCGGCCATCCACGCGATCTCGTTGTCGGCGCGCACCGCACACTGCTCGAGGATGATGTCGATCTGTTCGAGCGCCACCTGTGCGGTTGCGGAGATGACCTCAGGGGCGATCGTCTCGACGAGTTCGTGACGCACGTCGCGCAGGAGTTGGCTGGTGGTCGGGCGGACGATCATGACGTGGCTCCCTGGGCGTCGAGGGCGGCTTGGAGGCCGGCGATGGCGGCGAGGTTCTGCTCGTGGCCGTAGCACAGCGACCCGACCTGGAGCGCGGTCATCACGCCGGAGTTCTCTCCCATCGCGAACCGGTCGAGCTGCTCGTTGATCGTGGCGCCGATCTTGATGCCGGCGAGAATCGTGAAGTAGCCGACGGTCCACTGGTTGACCTCGGCCTCACCGAATCCGGTCGCCGCGCGGTACGCCGCGAGGAAGCGCTCGGGATCCTCGGTGTACAGGTTGGGTCCGGCGGCCGACGAGTAGATGTTGTACCAACCGAGATCCTCACGCGGGTCGCCGATGGCGGCGAACTCCCAGTCGACGAGGAGATAGTCACCATCGGGGTCGATCATGACGTTGGGTGCCTGCGGATCTCCGTGGGTGAGGCGCAGTGGCAGCGGGGGCGGCTTGTGCGCCGCCAGCCACGCCGCGATGTAGCGCGCCACCGGGTCGCTGTTGACGCTGCGCGTCTCGACGATGTGCCACATCTCGATGAGCCCGTCGATGTGGTCGTCCCAGCTCGTCGGATGCGGCATGGCGTCGGGAAGCTGATCGGGGGTGATCGCGTGCACGGTCCCCCACAGTTCGGCGAGCCGCGTCGGATGGTCGCCGTAGTCGTCGATCTCCTCGAGCAGCGACTGCAGCGAGCCACCGACCACATGATCCATCACGATCGCCTTGGTTCCGAGGTGTTCGCCGGTCGAGTCGTAGTGGCGGGCCGGAGGGATCGGAATCGAGTCGATTGCGGTCAGCGCCTCCAGCACCATCCATTCGTGGTCGCGATCGGTCTCGATCATCGCGTGGCCCGGTGGTGGGTCGCCGCGCAGGACGACGGTCTCCTCCAGGGTCACTTCACCGGAGCGATAGCGGACTCGGGCGCTCGCCATCGACCGGCTGTACCCGCCGGCCATCGGTTCGTACGCGACGACGTCGATCTCGTCGATGTCGTCTCGATGCAACGCGAGGAACGCAGCAACGCGTTCTGGCATCAGCTCTCGTTCGTGCACATCCAACCCCCGTCTCGATGATCGAGACGAAGATAGCCGCGCGACGAGGACCGTCTCACGTCGGACGGCCCCGACATCGGATCGGAATCGCCGACGAGAGGTGGGTCAGACGCCTTCGGCCGCGGCGATGCTGACCCGCGGGTCGCGATTCGGATCGTCGAGATCCGACAGCGCGGCGTGGAACGCGTTGAGCGCCTGGATGCGACCTTCGTCGCTCAGTTCGGCTTCCATGATCCGTGTGACCGACGAGATGACGTCACGCCGCTCGACCACGATCTGATGGGCCAGCTGCTGCGGCTCGGGCAGCTCCTCCACCGGGGTGGTTCCGTCGGACCACTTCGAGACGGGTTGCTTCTTTGCCATCGACTACTCGTTCCATGTTTCGTGCCCCGAGATTCGGACGCACACCCCCGACCGTGCCACGGCAGCGTCCGGGAACACACGCGAGGGCCGAGTTGTCGCGAGACCGCAATGTTTCTCCGCGATGAATGCCGACCCCACGGACGCGCCACGCTGCCGGAACCGTCGGCGGTTCCGGCAGCGGAGGGGGCGAACGGGCCGGACGTCAATCGGTCGGTGCGGACCGGGAGTCTGCGCTGTCGGCGTCGGCTGCGCCGTCCGCCGATTGCGGCGACTGCGGCGAAGCGCCCGCCGACTGCGGCGAGAGCGATGGAAGCGGCGTGGAGCGCGGGTCTGCGGCGTCGGGCCCCGCCCCGTTCGAGCGGCGTCCTCGGGCTCCGACAACGATCAGGACGAGTGCCACCGCCGTGACGACGCCGCCGATCACGAGCAGCCCGATCGCAACCGGTGTCACGGCGCCCGAGCGGACGCCGATCTCGACGTCGGCCGCCACGACCGGCGCTCCGTCGGCGTTCATCACGACCACCGACCAGCGACCGCCTCGCGCGTCCCAGTCGAGTTGCTGCTCGCCGGGACCCGCGGCGCTGACCGTCCAGAAGTCCTGCTCGATCGGCGGGTCGATCGAGCGTTCGCCGTCGAACTGCTCGTAGCGGGGCCTGCGGTCGTCGACGTCGACCAGCTCGGAGAAGGCTGCATCGGCGAGGTACGCCTCCACGTCGGCGGAGCGGGCGATTCCGACGAACACCTCGTCGGTCGCGCCGGCTCCGTCGACGCGCAGGCGCAGGTCGACGTCGAGGAAGTCGAACACCCACGGCGAGGAGTCCTTTTCGACGTCGTCGAGCCACAGGTCGGTCGTTGCGATCGCGACACCACTGCTCTCGATGCGATCGAGGGTGAAACGGAAGTAGCCGTCGTCGTCGGTTGCGACGGCCTGGCCGATCGCGGCCGCCGCGCCACCGGTGGCGATGCCGAGACCGGGCACGAGCAGCAGGCAGCCGACGATGATCGCGACGATGTGTCCGGCGTTGCGGGTGCGCGTGCGCGGTGATCGACCCGGGGGTGGTGACGCCGGCATCGGTGGCGCGGCAGGGGGACGTGGTGGTGCGCCGGCGGGCGGCGGCAGCTGGGTGGAGTCGAGGGTGTCGGTCATGGCTCCATCGTCGCGATTCGCGGCGCCCGGGTCAGCCCGGCCAACCGGCGTCTTCACGGTGGGGTTTCCCCCACCTGTCGACCGCGCGCAGGAACTCGACCCGTCAGGAGCCGCCAGCGGCGACGGCGAGCCACTCGACGAGTTCGGGCACCTTGCCCTCGATCGTGTGACCGCCGGGCTCGATGGTCAGCGTGACATCGTGGTCGGCTTCGGCCAACCGGAGTCGCAGCAGTTCGGCCGAGTCGATGTAGCTGATCACGCCATCGTCGAGTTGGTCGATCCGCTCCAGGTCGCCGCGGATCGAGCCGCCGGGGTCACGCTGGGCGAGCCAACCGGCCTCGTCCCACGGATCGTCGATTGCCCGTGGCGCCGTGCCGTCCGCCGCAGCCCACAGGAAGAACGTCGCGTCGAGATCGTCCGGCCAGGATGCGGGCTCGGTGAACGCCGCGACCGCGGCCTGCATGGCGGCGAGGTCGGCAGCGAACGCACCATCGAAGGCCTCGGACTGCCAGAAGTACTCCCCATCACCGAGCACGACACCGGCGACAGGGCTCGGTGACGTGCGGGCCTCGCACCCGGCGATCGGACTCCCACTCGGGTCGACGGCGGCCGCGAGTGCCGGGCCGGTCCCGGCGGAGAACCCGTACACCACCGTCCGCGTCGCATTTCCGCCGTGATCGGCTGCATGCTCCTGCGCGTACGCGACCGCGCAGTTCCCGGCGTCCGTCAACATGTCGATGTCGTCGAACTGCAGGGGGAAGGGGTCTCCCGAATACCAGGTCGGAACGAACACGACCATGCCCGCTTCGGCGGCCGCCGCGGGCACCAACTCGTTGCCGGGGGCGTCCTTCCCCTGCTGCGAGCGGCCATGGAAGGCGACCACGACCGGCCACGGCCCGACCTCCGTGGGTGCATACACGTCGAGTCCCATTTCGACGTCGTCGACCACCATGTAGACGATGTCACGCGTCGTCGTGACCGGAGCGTCGACGACCGACGGCGGTACCGAAACCTGCACGGTCGTCGGGGCGGTCGTCGAGGTGGTTGTCGCACCGGAGTCCACCGGCTCGGGGACGAACGTGGCCGCGGTGTCCGGAACCGAGCCCGATCCAGCAGAGCATCCCGCACCGATCAGTACGACGGCGACCACCGCGCACCGGCGGCGTTTCGTATTCACCCGTTTCGGTCCGTCGCAGGGCCTGTCACGGTGCGGCCACCGATCCGTCGACCCCACGCGGCCCGAATCATGGGGACCGAAGTGTCGGAGCCGTTGTCGGAGCCCATCGCCGCGGTTGCCGGCGGAGGCGTCATGGTGAGTTCGGCCACGTGAACATCATGACGCGACCACGGCGGTGTCGATGTCATACATGATCCATCTTGTTGGTCGGTGGAGTCCGACCTGCCGACCTCGACGGACGGGCCGCCATCGGAACGTGTTGTTCGGGCGGCCGCTCGAACCACGACTGCTCATCGGCCCGAAACGCTGCGGTGACCTCGCAATGCAACGATCACCGGCATGCGTGACAACCAGGAGTCGACGAAGGACCACCTCCTCGTGGCCCTCGCCCATCCGAGCCTGGAGCACACCGTCGGCGCGTTCGCAGCAGAGCTGATGTGCGAGCAGCGATTCTTCGGAACGGCGGCACCCAAGCTCCCGCGGGCGTCGCTCGAGAACCTGACCACCCTGGGCGGAATCCGTCTCGGGGTGATGGCCGGCGGCCGGCTCGTCGCCATGTCGCGGGTCGAACACGACGGCGCCGCGGTCATCGCAGTCGTTCAGCAACATCGCGGCCAGGGAATCGGCCGACAACTCCTCGAGTTCACGCTGCGCCGTGCGGCGACACACGGCCACGACTCCGTCACCTTCCGCAGCAGTTGGCGGAGCAAGTCGTTCATCCGCCTCGCCGAGTCCACCGGTGCGGCGGTGGTCGAACACGGTCGCGGGCGCATCGACCTCGTCTTCGCCGTCGCACGCTCCGCACACATTGCGTGACGCCGTAGCGCTCGAACCGGTCCCGCGCGGAGCCGGGTCACTACGGTCGAGGAATGCCCGAAATCCCCAGCGACCGGCTCGACGGGCGCGTCGCGTTGGTGACCGGCTCCACGCGCGGCATCGGACGGGCCATCGCCGAGCGGCTCGCGTCCGGCGGCGCCACGGTGATCGTGCACGGCCGCTCGACACAGCGCTGCGCCGACGTCGCCGCGCAGATTCCCGGAGCACACCCGATCGCACACGAACTCAATTCGGCCGACGCGGGCGACCAACTGGTGGGTGCCGTCGTCGAACAGAGCGGCCGACTCGACATCGTCGTGAACAACGCGGGCGTGGCCCTCGACAACTTCATCACGGGGGTCACCGACGAACGGTGGGACGACACGTTGGCCGCCAACCTCACCGCGCCGTTCGCCATCATCCGGGCGGCCGCCCGTGTCTTCAAGAACCAGGCGAGCGGTGGCGCCATCGTCAACCTCACCTCGACGTCGGGCGAGCGCGGCAACCCGGGCCAGGCCGCGTACTCGGCGAGCAAGGGCGGGTTGCACGCCGTCACGCAGACCGCCGCGCGCGAGCTGGGCCGGTTCGGCGTCCGGGTCAACTCGATCTCACCGCTCGCGGCCACCGAGATGAACGGGCTGGTCGATGCCGATCGGCGGGCGGTGGTGGCCAAGACGCTTCCGCTCGGCCAGGTGGCGGATCCGTCGCAGATCGCCGAGGCGGTGGCCTTCCTGGTCAGCGACCGTGCCGCCTTCATCACCGGCGAACTGGTGCACGTCGACGCCGGCTTCCACCTCGGCTGACGATCCACCAATCGGTCAGCCCATACAGAGCTCACGCCATCGGTGGCTGGTCAGCGGTGGCCCAACACGCCCAAGGCGGCGATTGCCGATCCGCGAGCACCGGCCATGTCGAGATCGGTCACGAGCGCGAACGACGCGACCGCGCGCTGTTCGTCGCGCAGCAAGGTGTGCTCCTCGACCCGGTCGAGGAACCAGTCACGGAACGACGGATCCGCCTCGATCACTCCCCCGCCGAGCAGGTACACGTCGGGGTCGGTGAAGTTGGCGGCGATCGTGAACAGCCGCCCGATCGCCATCGCCTGTTGCTCGAAGATGTGACGGGCCATCTCGTCGCCGCGTTCGCCGAAGCCGCGGACCTGCTTGGCCGCATCGAGCGGATCGACCCCGGCGAGTTCGTGGTCGGGATACCGGGTGAGCCAGTACGGCAGGAGGTTGTTGCGAATACCGGTGAGCGAGGCGACGCTCTCGGCGTCGCCGACGAATCCGCAGTTGCACGTCGGGACCGGTTGCCCGTCGTCGAGCAGACCGTCCATCGGGATGTGGACGTGTCCGAGCTCACCCGCCATTCCGGCCGCGCCCTTGACGATGCGCCCACTCTCGACGACCCCGCCGCCGAGACCGGTCCCGACGATGGCCGAGATCGACGATCGCTCGACACCGATCGCCCCGAAGTGCTCGTGGTGGGCGTACAGCGCCGCAGCGTTGCCGTCGTTGTTGTAGACGACGGGCACTGCGAGTTCGTCCTCGAGCGCGGTCCGGAAGTCGAAACCCTTCCAGTCGTCATGCGCGAAGTTGGTCCCACCGCGCGAGGAGATCACCCCGTCGGCCGTGGCAGGGCCCGGCGTGTCGAAGCCCACGGCGAACACCTCTCCCCGATCCACGTTCGCCAACTCGACCGCAGCCTCGAAGGCCTCACGCAGTGCGCCGATCGCGGCGACCGGCCCCTCCGTGACCCGACTCGGCAGCTCGACCAGCTGATCGATCAGGAAGTCGCCGTCGCGGTTCATGACCGTGAACTTGTTGGCCGTACCGCCGTTGTCGAGGCCGACGACGTAGCGGGCCGGGCCGCTCACGAGCCCACCGGGCGAGCAGTCGCGAACGGCAATGCGATTTGATCTGCGATCACGAGACATGAACCCTACGCCCTCCGCGTCGACGCCTCCGCGTCGAGAACGTCCGTCGGTGCCTCGCACCGACGAACATCTCGGGGAGGAGTACGGTCGCGGCACCGCCGAGTGTTCGGTGGCAGACCCGAGAGGACGACCCGTGACCGAGATCCACTCCACGAACAGCGGCATCGATTTCGTTCGGACGCCCGACGACCGATTCGACGGACTGGTCGACTTCCCGTACGAGCCGAACTACGTCGATGTCGACGGACTTCGCATGGCCTACGTCGACGAAGGACCACGCGACGGACCGGTCGTGCTCCTGCTGCACGGTGAACCGTCGTGGAGCTTCCTGTATCGCCGGATGATCCCGCCGCTCGTCGCCGCCGGCCATCGCTGCATCGCCCCCGACCTCATCGGGTTCGGGCGCTCGGACAAGCCGGTCGAGGTCGAGGCGTACACCTACAACGGGCACGTGGCGTGGCTGCATGCCTTCCTGGATGTCGTCGACCTCCCCTTCGGGTCCCACCTGTTCGTACAGGACTGGGGCGGATTGCTCGGGCTCCGGCTGGTGACCGAGCGGCCGGGTCAGTTCGATCGGGTCGCCATCGGCAACACGGCCCTGCCGACCGGAGACTCGCTCGGCCCGGGGTTCGACTTCTGGCTCGAGTTCTCCCAGAGCGACGGCGCCCTCGACGACGTCGGCGCGCTCTTCGGACGGGCGATCCAGGCACGCCAGCTCACCGATGCGGAGATCGCCGGCTACGCCGCCCCCTTCCCCGAGCGCATTTTCACGGCGGGCGCGATCGCGTTCCCCAGGCTCGTCCCGATCACCCCCGATCACGGCGGCGTCGCCGAGAACCGTGCCGCCTGGGAGGTGCTCGAACAGTGGGATCGTCCGGTCCTCACGCTGTGGTGCCCCGGCGACCAGGTTCTCGGTCACCTCGCACCGAGCTTCATCGATCGCATTCCCGGCGCAGCAGATCAGCCCCACGCGACGTTCGAACCGGGCGGGCACTTCATCCAGGACGACCACGGCGAAGAGGTCGCCGCCGCGCTCATCGCTTGGTTGGGTTGATTCCGCCGCCCCGACGAGCACGTAGGGTCGCAGGATGAGCCGACGGGCCGTGGGCATCTAGCGTCGCCGCCACGTTGACCGTCCTCCTGTTCGCCTCGGTCGCCACCTCGGGCGGTGTCGGGCTGTGGGGCGACCCCCGGTGGGACCCGGCTCCCCTCGAACTCGACCCGATCGAGATCGAGACGCCCGCCGACCCGTTCGAGGCCACCGAGGATCGCGAGCAGAGCACCCCGACGCCGATCGAGTTTCCCGGTTGGCTGACGGCCATCCTCCAGGTCCTCCTCGTCACGGCAGGGATGGTGACCGTGATCGCACTGCTGATCGGCGCCTGGAACCGGCGACCGAGGCTGCAGTGGCGACGACCGGAATCCGGTGACGGCGACTTCGACGTGCTGCCCGACATCGCCGCAGCGGTCGTCGACGAGGCCGAGGCCCAGCGCACCGCGCTGCTGACGGGAGCGCCCCGCAACGCGATCGTCCAGTGCTGGCTCCGCCTCGAGCGCGACGTCGCCGCCGCCGGCCTGCCACGCCGACCGGCCGACACCTCAGCAGAATTCACCGAACGCGTCCTTGCCAGGTACAGCGTCGACTCCGCAGCGATCCGCGAGCTCGCTGCGCTCTACCGCGAGGCGCGGTTCTCCGAGCATCCCCTCGACGAGGACGCACGACGCGCCGCGCTGGTCGCGCTCGATCGCCTCCACCGAACACTCATCGACCACGCGGGCATCGCCACCGAGGTGTCCGACCCGGCGTTCGGAACCTCGTGAAGCAACGCCTCATCGATCGCGTCGACTGGCGGGTCACCTTCACGGTCGCCGTCGGCATCGTCGTCGCGGTCGGAATGCTGCTCCTCGAGATGGAACCGCGACTCGTCCTCGTCGGGTTCGTCGTCATGGCCGTGGGCGCCGCGACGTGGCTCGCCATCGATCTCGGCCCGATGTCGGCGCCGATGGTCTGGACCGACCACGGCCGCGGCACCGGCAGCGCGCCTCGTGCCGATCGCCGAGTCCAGGCGTTGCGCGCTCGCCTGCGCAGCCCTTCCCGTCGACGTCGGGTTCCCAAGCTGATCGACACGGGCCGCGCCGAACCGGTCGACGAGATCGTCGGCACCCTGATCGGCGTGATCGACGACCACCTGCTCGCCGAGTTCGGCATCGACCGGTCGACCGACCCCGCGGCCGCCGCCGATGTCCTCGGTCCGGAGCTCACGAAGTTCGTGACCGACTCGTCGGCGCGGCGCTCGATGACCGGACGGCGCGGCTTGGCCCGCACGCTCGGCATGATCGAGGATCTCTGTTCCCGAACACATGCCGCATGAAGGACCCGCCGTGACGCAGCTCGAACTCCCCCACGTCTCGGCGTTGGCCGCCTCGATCCTCGACGAGGTCGAGACCGCGGTGATCGGCAAGCGCAACGCACTCACCATGGTGCTCAGCGGCATCCTGGCGGGCGGCCACGTCCTGCTCGAGGACTTCCCTGGGCTCGGCAAGACGCTCGCCGCGCGGTCCTTCGCCCAGACGCTCGGCCTCGACTTCGCCCGCGCCCAGTTCACCCCCGACCTGCTTCCGGCCGACCTGACCGGCTCGTTCATCTTCGACCAGCGTGTGAACGAGTTCTCGTTCCGACCCGGCCCGCTGTTCACCGGGTTGCTGCTCGCCGACGAGATCAACCGCACCCCGCCCAAGACGCAGTCGGCCCTGCTGGAAGCGATGCAGGAGCGCCAGGTGACCGTCGAGGGTGAGACGTTTCCGCTCCTCGCGCCGTTCCACGTCCTGGCAACCGCCAACCCGGTCGAGTACGAGGGCACCTATCCGCTCCCCGAGGCGCAGCTCGACCGCTTCATGATCCAGGTGAGCTTCGGCTATCCCACACCCGACGAGGAATGGGACGTGCTCCGTCGCCGCCTCGATCGCCGCCGCGAGGAGCAGACGCTGCGCAGCGTGATCGACGCGCCGACGTTGATCGCGATGCAGGAAGCGATCGAGCGGGTGACCGTGGACGAGAGCGTCGGGCGGTACTGCGTCGCGCTGACCGAGGCGACGCGCAGTCACCCGCAGGTGCTCCTCGGATCGTCGCCGCGTGGATCGCTCGCGCTCATGCTGATCGCACGATCGTTCGCGGTGATCGCCGGCCGCGACTACGTCACGCCGGAGGACGTCAAGGCAGCGGCACCGGCTGTCCTCGCCCATCGCATCTCCGTGAAGCCCGAGTTGTGGATGAGCAATGCCAGCGGCGTCTCGGTCGTGACCGAGGTGCTCCGGTCGGTCCCCACGCCCGCTGCGCTGGAGGCGGACGCTGCGGGCGCGAGCGATGCGACGCCGTGACCATCTCGACCGGCCGACCCTGGCGGCCCAGTCCCGCCCACTTCCGCGCCGTTGCGTTCGGCGTCGTCGGCATTGCCGCTGCGCTCCTGTTCCGGGTGCCCGCACTGCTGGTGCTCGCCACGCCGTTCGCGATCATCTCCGTCTGGTCGGTTGCCACGCGACCCACGGCTGAGCCGGAGCTCACCGGTCGGCTCGCCCCGTCCACGGTCCGCGAGGGCGAGGCGACGGCGTGGACCGCAACGCTCTCGAACACCGCGCACGTCGACCACCTCGTCGTCTTCGCTCCCGACCGGGCCTGGCTCGAGACGCGCCCCGCCTCGGGCGTGGTCGCCACCTCGGTGCACCCCGGCGAGACGACCGCCTCCGCCACCCTCGCCATGCGCTCCACCCATTGGGGACACCACGACGTCGGGCCGATCAACATCGTCGCCGTCAGCTCGTGGGGGGCGTTCCGATCGAAGGCACTCGACTCCGGCCACCGGGTCAGCACCCTGCCACTCCCCGAGGTTTTCGATGCCGCTCCGTCCCGCTTCCGGGCGAACGGACTCGTCGGGCTGAACCGGTCGGCCAACCCCGGAGACGGCAGCGAGTTCGCCGGCCTCCGACCGTTCCAGACCGGTGACCGACTGCGGCGGATCAACTGGCGACGCTCGTTGCGCGCCAACGAACTGCACGTCACCGCCACCTACGCCGACCAGGACACACACGTCGCCCTGTTCGTCGATGCGCTCGACGACTTCGGCGCAACGGGGGGCATCGACGGTGCGGCATCCAGTCTCGACACCACCGTCCGCGCGGCCGGGGCGATCGCCGAGCACTTCTTGCTGCGCGGCGACCGCGTGTCGCTGCGCGTCATCGGATCGCGGATGCCGGGGAACGTGCCGCCGGCCAGCGGATCCGGTCACCTCCGGCGCATCCTCGACGTGCTGACCTCGATCCATGCCGACGCCTTCCGGCTCGGGCCGAGCCGCAACGCCGACCGAGCGGTACCGCACGGCGCGCTGGCGATCATGCTCTCGCCGCTCATCTCACCGGTCGCACTGCAGCGGGCGACGACGATCGCCAGCCACGGCATCAGTGTGGCCGTCATCGACACCTTGCCCGACGATGTCCACGTCGACGACGACCCGACGACCGAGCTCGCCTGGAGGATCCGGCTCCTGGAGCGGCGCCGTGAGGTGCGAACGGTCCAGCAGGTCGGGGTGCCGGTGATCGCATGGCGGGGTCCGGGCAGCCTCGATCCGTTCCTGCGCGAAGTCGTCCGGCGGTCCTCCGCACCGAGGATGGCCCGGCGATGAATCCGCCCATGCTGCAGCGGTGGATCGACGAGTTCCACGCCACCAGCCTGCAGCAGTGGGCGTTGCGCCTCGTGGCCGTCGTTGCGTCACTGGGTGCGCTGCTGGCCGCCGCTGGCGCGAACGGTCGGCTCTGGCCCGCCGGCCTGTTCATCGTGACTGCGCTCGCCGCGGCCTCGGCCGTGCGTCCGGACGCCCACACCGCGCTGATCGTCGTCGTGGTGGTCGCGTGGCACTGGCTGGCCACCGTCGACGAGGTCGACGGGCCGTGGCTCCCGCTCGCTGCCGTGTGCCTGCTCGTCCACCACGCCGTGATCGCGCTGTCGGCGTCGATCCCCGTCGGTGGCGTGCTCCCGGCGGCGACCATCGTCCGCTGGGCCGGCAGGACGGCGCTGATCGCGTCCGCAACCGTCGGCATGTGGGCCGTCGTCGCCGTCCTCGACGGTCGAGACGCGCCGGGCAACGGGCTGCTCACCGCGCTGGCGCTCGCCATCGTTTCCGGCGCCGCCGTGATGATCCGATCCCGCAGCCTCGATCGGCCGTGAGCGGCTCGGGCATCGACCCCGGATCGGGTGCCGGCCCGCACTCCTGCCGCGGTGTTCAGATCGATCGGTCGCGACGGGCGAGTGCATGCCGCGTGAACTCGGCGACCACCCGTTCCTCGTCGATGCCGACCACCTCGCAGGTGGCGAGGCCGACGGTGACGCCCGCGTCCCACATCCCGCGAAGGTCCATCGTCCCCGAGACGAGCTTGCAACACCGTCACCCGGACGGACCATCGAGCGAGGTGCTTCGGGTTCGGCGACGGGGCCGACGGATGAAGACCGGATCATCGAACTCGTCACCCCGAGGCGCCGCGCCTCGTTGACGCAGCCGGCGTCGGTCACCTGGTGGCGGCGGCACCAGGTGACCGGTGGCTGCGCGGGACGGTCGCACGTAGGTTGCCGACATGAACGGTTTCCATCTCGCTCAGCTCAACATCGGGAGGCTGCATCACGCCCTCGACGCGCCCGAAACCGCCGAGTTCCACGCTGCGCTCGGGCCGATCAACGCGCTGGCCGAGGCGACGCCCGGCTTCGTGTGGCGACTCGTCGACGAGGACGGGCAGTCGTCGAGCCACGTGCGGCTGCCGGGCGACGACGATCCGCACGACATCGTCAACCTGTCGGTGTGGGCGGACCTCGAGTCACTGAAGCACTTCATGTACCGCAGCGGCCACGCGATGTATCTGCGCCGCCGGCGCGAATGGTTCGAGAAGAGCGACGTCGCGACGTCGGTCTGCTGGTGGATCCCTGCGGGCCACATCCCCGACCTCGCCGACGCCCACCGCCGGCTGCTGCACCTCCGCGAGCACGGCTCGAGTGCGGTCGGCTGGCCGGTCAACGATCCGGTGGAGGACGAAGTGAACCGATCGACATGATCGCCGAGTACGAGATGTCCGTGATCGGAATCCAATTCGCCACGCCGAGAGGTGCGTGCGTGATGAGTACTCTCGATACCGCCTCCGCAGACGGGAATACCAGGGCGAGAGGATGGTTGAAGCGAATTGTCCGTACAAATGGTCGAGCGATCGACCGACTCTGAAAGGCCACTCGACATGACTCTGCATCTCGGCGACACCGCCCCCGATTTCACCGCCGACACCACCGACGGCGAGATTTCGTTCCACGATTGGAAGAAGGGATCATGGGCGGTCTTCTTCAGTCATCCGGCCGACTTCACACCGGTGTGCACGACCGAACTGGGTCGTACCGCTGCGCTGGGCGGCGAGTTCGCCAAGCGCAACACCAAGCCCATGGCGCTCTCGATCGACCCGATCGAAGACCACCGCGGCTGGGCACCCGACATCGGCGAGGTCACGGGGACACCGCTGAACTTCCCGATCGTCGCCGACCCGGACCGCAAGGTCGCTGAGCTGTACGACATGATCCATCCCGGTGCCGGCGACACCTCCACGGTGCGTTCGGTGTTCATCGTCGACCCGGACAACAAGCTGCGCCTGATGCTCACCTACCCCAAGTCGGTCGGCCGCAACTTCGACGAGATCATCCGGGTCCTCGACGCGCTCCAGGCCACCGATCGTGACCCGATCGCAACACCAGCCGACTGGCGCCCCGGCGACCGTGTCATCGTGTCCCCCACCGTCTCGACCGAAGACGCGAAGACGAAGTTCGACAACGTCGAGGAAGTCAAGTCGTACCTGCGCTACGCAGACGCACCCGCGACCTGAACTCCGCCCCCGGCGGGCGACCCTGCATGCAAGCCACGACCTCCAAGCCGTGGCGGTCGCCGGGCTGGGTCGACTCGTCCCTCTGCCCGATGTCGCTGAAGCCGGGCGAACTCCCCACCGACCGGGCGTCGACCTGCGGGTCGACATCGATGACGTCGAAACCGATGCGTCGATATCCGCCCGCCGCCAACGGGATCATCACACACCGAACCCCGAAGGTCGACGATCAGGTCGAGCCGCGGGCGGGGCGCAGCATCGGCCAGATCGTCGGCGAGTCTCCGGCTTGGATCTCGGCGATGACCTCGAATCCGAATCGCTCGTAGAGCGGGACGTTCAACGGGTTCGACGACTCGAGGTAGGCGACGCCGCCCTCGCGGTCGATCTCGCGAAGGGTGTGGGCAAGCAACTGCGAGCCGAGTCCGGTGCCTTGCCGCGACGGATCGACGCCGATGGCCGGCAGGTGCCAGTGGTCGACGTCGGGGTGCGACGCGCCGACCTGCTCCATGAACTCGAAGATCACGTCGAGGCGTCCGGGTTCCACGGCGGCCTCCATGACGCCGCCGAGCGCCTCCTCGTCGACGGACTCGCCGGGTGCGAGCCACAAGGCGACGCCGGCGAAGTCATCGGTGCGAAACGCGGTGCGGAGATCGAAGGCCGAGCCACCGTAGTAGCGGGCCACCTGCGGGAAAGCGGTGAGGTACTGCTCGGCGTCCGGGAACATCCACCGCATCAGCGGGTCGTTCGCAAACGCGGCGACGGCCGTGGCCGTACACCGGTCACGGTCATCGGGGGTTGCCTGCACCACCTGTCGGGTCTGGGTCATGGTCATGTCTGTGCTCCTTGTTGGGACGTTCTGACTCGATCGACCATATTCGCGAGAGAATCATATTGTCAATAGAATTATCTTTTGAATATTGGTGCCTTGCGTGTAATGTCTTCTCCGCCGATGCATGCCGATTCACGCCGCTCGTATCACTCCCCGCTGCGCGAGGAACAGCTCCGCCAGACGCGCGATCAGATCCTCGACGCGCTGACCGAGCTGCTGGCCGATCGACGCGCCGACGAGATCACCACCCGCGAGATCGCGGCCCGCGCCGGCGTGTCGCAGCCCACCGTCTATCGACACTTTCCCGACCGGACCGCGCTGCTGGCCGGTATCTCGGCGCGCATCAACGAGCTCGCCACCGAGTCGGAGGAGGGGGGCTATGCCCTCGACAGCATCGACGAGGTCGGCCCGCGCGTCGAGTGGTTGTTCACGGTCTCCGACACCATTCCCGTCGAGATGCGCGCCGAGGCGCTCCTCAATGCCGACCCCCGGCGCTTCGGTGACGACACACGTCGCCACTCCGAGGAGATGCTCGGCGTGGTCGCGGCCGAGTTCCCGGATCTCGACGAACGCCAGCACGCCCAACTCGCGGGCCTGCTGCGTTGCCTCGGATCGTCACAAGCGTGGCTGCGCATGCGCGAGGAGTTCGGCGTGCCCGGCGCCGAGGCCGGCCCGGTGATGCGGTGGGCGGTCGAGACCCTCGTCCGCTCCGTGCGCGCCGGCGAACTGCCGAAGATCGATCCTGCGCCGTCATCCGAGAAGAAGGACACCACATGAGCGAGCTCGACAACAGCAGTGCACCGCCCGCGTTGGTCTTCGAGCCGCCCGCACCAGGGCGGTGGGAACTCGAGACCGCCCATCACGGACTCCGCCCACTCTCGCCGTTCCTGCGTCACGCCTACCAACGAGCGTTCGAGGCCGGCATCGTCGAGCCGCTCGAACGCTACGGCCTCCCACTCGCCGCCATCCAGGCCCAGCTCGTGCACGGCTGTTTGTACATGCGGCCGCTCTCGATCGGCGAGAAGCCCGGGTCGACACCGAAGGATCCCCCTCCGAGCTTCGTGCTGAAGCTGCTCACCCGGCTCCACCCCGAGCTCCGCCGACGCGCCAAGACGGCGGAGCAGGCCTTCGCCGAGCGACGCTGGCGCGAGGAGGTCGACCAGTGGTTCGACCACGACCGCGCGAGCAAACCGCGAACAATCGAGCGATCCAGGACATCGACGTCGGCTCGCTCGATGACGTCGGCCTCCTTGCACACGTCGAGGTAGCCCTGTCGCACTTCGAAGCGTCGGCTCGTCGGAACCTCGCCACCCACGGCGGCGACCTGCTCCCCAGCGGGGATCTCCTCGCGCACTGTGCGGACTGGGGTATCGACGCCAACGACGCCGCTGCCCTGCTGGTGGGCAGTTCGCCTGGCACGGTCGAAACCGCAGTGATGCTGCGCCCGGTCGAAGACAGCGATCCGGCGGCAGCCTCGCACCGCCACCTTCGCGACGGTCGACGACGTCCGAGCACTCGACGGTGACACCCGCGCTGCTGTCGACGCGTGGCTCGCGTTGCACCAATGGCGGACCGTCACGAGCGACGACATCGACCGCCCGACCCTGGCCGAGTTGCCGGACCTGCAGCTGTCGGCACTGCTCCATGCCGCCGAGCTGCCCGACGCCCCGGAGCCGGACACCGCCGCCGTTCGTTCCCGGGTGCCGACCGAGCACCGAGCACGCTTCGACGAACTCGTCGTCGAGGCGCGGTACGGGCATCGCCAGCGTGAGGACATCCGCGGACTCTGCTGGAACTGGCCCTGCGGCCTGGTCCGGCGCGCCGTGCTCGAGGTCGGCCAGCGCCTGTGTGCGACAGAACGCCTACACGACCGCGAGCACGTGGTCGAGTTCTTCCCCGACGAGCTCGCGTGCGCCATGCGGGGTGGCGATGCGCCGTCCGCAGACATGCTGGCCGAGCGTGCCGCCGAACGCGACCGGATCGAAGCGACACCACCGCCGCGCTGGCTCGGCGCCGAAGAGGCCGAGCCGCCGCTCCACGCCTTCCCCGCGGCGATGGCGCGAGCGACGAGGGCGGTACTCGCCAACCTCGCGGCCGACCAGACGCCACCGCCAACCGACCGAGGAGCTGGCACGGTCAGCGGAGTCGGCATCGGCAACACCGTCTACCGAGGACGTGCCTGCGTCGTGCGCGATCTGATGCTGTCCCACGACCAGCTCCAACCCGGCGACGTACTGATCGCTCCGTTCACCGGCCCATCGATCAACTCGCTCCTGCCCATCATC
Organism: Ilumatobacteraceae bacterium; assembly: GCA_963695475.1. Taxonomy (GTDB): domain Bacteria; phylum Actinomycetota; class Acidimicrobiia; order Acidimicrobiales; family Ilumatobacteraceae; genus Ilumatobacter_A. The sequence goes on along the minus strand of CAVOHA010000024.1, from coordinate 90,205 downwards.
GGCGCACTCGTGGTCGAAGAAGGCGGCCCGCTCTGTCACGCCGCGATCGTCGCCCGCGAGTTCGGTTGCAGCGCCGTCACCGGCGCCCACGAGGCCACCAGCCGAATCCCGCACGGCGCAGACGTCGAGGTCGACCCGATTCGCGGCACCGTCACCGTCGTCTGAGCGAGCAATCCCAAACACCCTCCGCTCCGACTACGCCCGGCCCGAGCACACCTCAGCCGCGGCAACTGCACGGCGCTCGGCGAGATCAACGGCTTCGGCTTCATCGAGCACGGTCCGGATCCCGGTGGCCGCGTCGTGGTGGAAGAACGTCATGTCTCCGACGGCGAGGAGTAGACCGGTGCGACGCAAAGCATCGCTCAGCCCCTCGGCGGCCTCGCGACCGACCGCGATCCCGCGGTCGAGACGATCGGCCGAGGGTGTCAGAGATCGATGATCTCCTCGAACACGTCACCGAGTCGATCGGCAAGCCGCTTCTTGCGTTGCTTCTTGTTCCCCTTTCTGGACGCTCTCTGCTCACGTTCTCCGTCGGGTCGATCGTGCTTCGATCGGGGACGGTCGTCGCTGGTCGTCGGTCGGTCGTGTGCGAGGCGTTCGAGTTCACCGCGGTCGAGCCAGACTCCTCGGCAACGTGGGCAGATGTCGAGTTCGATTCCGGCGTGGAAGGTGATGTCGAGTGTTGTGTCGAGGCAGAGTGGACAGTGCATCTCAGGGGACTCTCGTCGTTCGTGGTTCGTGATGGAGCGGTCTAGAGCCCGTCGACTTCGCGGCGAGCGAGTTCGAGGGAGCGAAGATCACTGTCGAGGCGTTGCAGGTGTTCGTCGAGGTGGTGTTCGGGGTCGGACTCGAACGTCTGGACGCGAAGAGCTTGTACCGCGAGAAGTTCGACGTCTGCGGTGGTGTTGAGTATGTGTCGGCCGATCGCTTCCCGGCGGTTGATCATGTCGTTCACAGCGTCGTATCGCTCGCGCAGTGTGGCGACACGGCGATCGAGGTCGTCGGCATCGGCGGGCGAGCTCGGTCTCGCCTGTTGACGCAGGGCCTGTTTCAGTTCCGTTGCGGTCTTGTCCGGGTCGAGTCGCTGCACGGTCGCTTCGAGTCGTGAGGCTGTGTCGTTCGCCGCATCCAGTGCCCGTTGAAGGTCATTGAGACGGTCGTGGACCCAGGTGGGCTGATCACGCGACAGGATCATGGCCGAGGCTTCGTCGAATCGACGCTGCCACTCGGGTACAGGGGGTGGCGAATTGGGCGGGTGTCGGCGGCGGAGCATCAGGCTCTCAGAAATCGAAGAGCTCGCTGAGCAGCGATTCGCGCTTGCGCTTCTTGCGGTAGGGGCCCGCGTCGCGGTCGTCGTCATCCCAGTCGTCGTCGCGGCCGGATCGGGGGACATCGCGATCTGGCCGCCGGGCGCGGTCGTTCCGGTCGTCTCCGCGTCGCGGTTGCACTGTGTCGGGTGCTGATCGCTCGATGATCTTGTCGAGTTCACCGCGATCGAGCCAGACGCCGCGACAGCTCGGGCAGTAGTCGATCTCCACGCCGGAGCGTTCGGTCATGACGAGCGTGGCGTCGGGGCAGGTCGGGCAGTTCATGAGGCGTCTCCAGTCGAGATCATTGGTTGGGGTGCGTGGCTCTCACGGGTGAGAGGTGAGCGGACGAGGTGCTTGTGGACTTCGAGGGCGAGGAGCAGTGCCAGGCCGAGTCCGATGCAGATGGTCAGGTCGAGTGCGCTGAGTGGGTCGAGGTCGAGGAAACCGTTGAGCGGCGTGTAGAGCGCCGCGAGTTGGAGAGCGACGACCAGCGAGGCGATGGCAAGCATCACCCGGTTGGTCGTGAACCCGATGGTCCGAAGCGATTCGGTGCGCGATCGGGTTCCGAATGCTTGGAAGACCTGCATGAACGCGAGGGTGGTGAAGATCATGGTCTGCCATTCGGCCTGGTCGGTCTCTCGATAGGCGAACCCGACGCCCAGAGATACGACGCCGATGACGATGCCGATCCACACGGTCTGGCGACCGAGACCGTCAGCCCAGAGGCTGGCACCCGGTCGATGCGGGTTGCGTTGCATCACCCGGCGTTCGGCCGGCTCGACGCCCATCGACAGCCCGAGGAGGCCGTCGGTCATCAAGTTGAGCCACAGGAGCTGCAGCGGCAGCAACGCGACGGCTGCGTCGAGTTCGCCACCCGCGAGCAAGTACGGGATGGGCCAGCCCAGCATGACGATGATCTTGCCGAGGTTGCCGGCGACGGCGAAGCTGACGAAGCGACGCAGGTTGTCGTAGATCACCCGGCCCTCTTCGACCGCTGCGACGATGGTCGCGAAGTTGTCGTCGCGCAGCACCATGTCGGAAGCTTCCTTGGTGACATCGGTGCCGGTGATGCCCATGGCGACACCGATGTCGGCCTGCTTGAGCGCCGGCGCATCGTTGACTCCGTCTCCGGTCATCGCCACGACCTGGTGCTGCTGCTGGAGCGAACCGACGATACGGAGCTTGTGTTCGGGTGACACGCGGGCGAACACCGACACCTCGGAGGCGGCGGCATCGAACTCGGCATCGCTCAGCCGGTCCAGGTCGAGCCCCGTCAGCACCCGATCGTCGGTGGCGATCCCGAGTTGTTCGGCGATGGCCTTCGCAGTGAGCGGGTGGTCGCCGGTGATCATCACCGGCCGGATGCCGGCCGTGCGACACACGGCCACGGCGTCTCGGACCTCGCTGCGCGGCGGGTCGATGATGCCGACCAGGCCGATGATCGTGAGCGACGACTCGGCGTTCGCGACCAGCGTCGACACCGGCGCCGCAGGTTCGGAGAAGTCGCGGGAGGCCACACCGAGCACACGGAGCCCGGCAGCGGCCATCTCGTCGTTCGCAGCGAGTAGCGACGCTCGCTGCTCATCGTCCAGCGGGATGATCCCGTCGACGGTGTGGATGTGGTCGGCATGAGCCACGAGTCCGTCGATTGCGCCCTTGGTGAAGGCAAACGGCCGAGCGCGGTCGATGGCGTCGAACAGCGTGTCGGTGGCGGGCGTCGGAGCGATCGGACCGTGGACGGTGCTCATGCGCTTGCGACCCGAGTCGAACGGGTTCTCACCGACCCTCGGAACCGCCGCACGAAGGGACCGCACGTCGACCCCGGCATTCGCCGCGAGTTGCAACAGCGCCGTCTCGGTCGGGTCGCCGATCAAGGACCACGCACCGTCGGTCCCGCGTTCGACCTCGCCGTCGTTGCACAACGCAACTGCCGCAACCAGCAGACGTTGCGCGCTGTTCCAGCAAGCGAGATCTATCGGGTTGTCGGGCTCGACGGCCGTTCGGCTGCCCTGCACGTGGAGTGCCGTGACCGTCATCTTGTTCTGGGTCAGCGTCCCGGTCTTGTCGGAACAGATCACCGTGACCGAACCGAGCGTCTCGACAGCGGGCAGTTTTCGGATCAGCGCATTTCGGCGAAGCATCCGTTGAGCACCGATCGCCAGCGTGAACGTGACCACCGCCGGCAAACCCTCCGGAATCACCGCAACAGCAACACTGATCGCGGTGAGAACGAGGTCCGACGCGCTCTCCCCGCCGATGGCGCCCATCACCACGACGAGGGCGGCGACGACGACACCGACGAGAGCGAGCTGCTTGCCGACGCGATCGAGCCGCACCTGAAGCGGTGTGGCCTCGACGTGCACGCTCTGCAACAGCGTGGCGATCCGACCGAGCTCGGTACTCATGCCGGTGGCGACGACCACACCGAGGCCGCGCCCGGCCGAGACCTGCGTCCCACTGAACGCCAGGCATCGACGGTCGCCGAGAGCGACATCGTCTCGGTCGATCAAGTCGGTGTGCTTGTCGACCGGTTCGGATTCACCGGTCAGGGTGGCTTCCTCGATCCGCAGGTTCGCGACCTCGATCAGACGGAGATCTGCGGGCACGACCGTCCCGGCTTCGAGCTGAACGACATCTCCGGGGACGAGCTGGGCCGCAGGGACCTCGGTCATCCGTCCTGAGCGACGTGCCTTGACGACCGGAACCGACATCTGGCGCAGCGCAGCGATGGCTCGTTCGGCGCGGTACTCCTGAAAGAAGCCGAGCATCGTGAACAGCACGACGATCGCCCCGATCGCACCCGCCTCGAGGAACTTGCCGAGGGCCAATGACAGCAGTGCAGCGCCGATCAGGATCAACACCATCACCGCCGACACCTGCTGCCAGACGATCTTCAACGGGTGCGTCGACCCGTTGTCGATCAATTCGTTCGGACCGAACTCCGCCAGGCGTTGTTCGACCTCGTCGAGCGAAAGCCCGTCGAACGACGACCGCTGCGCTTCGAGGGTCGCTACCGCCGACACTCGATACCAGTTGCCCGCAGCATCGGGCCGAGCGCCGGTCGCGGCGTCCTTGTCGGTGGCGGTCGGAACAGAGGTTGCAGTCATCACCGACTCGCCAGTACCGGGTCGAGCGCGAGGAGCGCAGCGATACGCGCCTCGGTGGGCGGGTGAGTGAGGAACAGATTCGAGAACTTGACGTCGCGCCCGGTCAACGGATTGACGATGTACGCCGTTGCCTGGGCCGGTGCGACGTCCATCGGCACGGCTTGCGCCGCGCTGTCGAGCTTCGCGAGCGCACGGGCCAGCGGGCGCGGGTCACCCATGAGTTCGGCGCCCAACCGATCCGCCTCGAACTCGCGGGAGCGTGAGAGCGCCATCTGCATGACCGTTGCCGCCATCGGAGCGACGAGCGCCAGTACGAGGACGGCCAGGGGATTCGGTGCGTCGTCGTCGTCGGAGCCCGCACCGAACATCGAGGCGAACATCGCCAGGTTGGCCAACATCGAAATGCCGGTCGCCACAGCGGCGGCAATCGACCCGATCAGAATGTCGCGGTGTCGCACGTGGGCCACCTCGTGGGCAACGACCCCGCGTACTTCGTCACGATCGAGCACCGCCAGCAGCCCTTCGGTCACGCACACCACAGCGGTGCGTTCGTTGCGTCCGGTGGCGAATGCGTTCGGCTGGACATCGGGCGACACGAACAACCGCGGCGTCACCATCCCCGCACGCTCCGCGAGCGCGGCCAGATCGGATCGCAACCACTCCAACTGACCGGGTGGGACTTCGACGGCTCGTGCGGATCGGACGGCGAGTCGGTCGGAGAACCAGTACGAACCGCCGACGAGGCCGAAACCGAACACGGCACCGATCACGAGGCCCGTCGGCCCGCCCAGCATCGAGCCGACCAGAACGAAAAAGCCGGCGAGACCGGCCAACAGGGTGAAGGTCTTCAGACCGTTCTTGAACACGGGAGCTTCCTTTCAGCACACGACGAATTGACGTTGCTGAAAGTCTCCCCGCCCGACTTCTCGGACTGGCCACGCCGGTCCCGTGCGGGACGTCTTGACGACTGGCCTCGAGGGGTACTCCCCTTCAGTTGTCGAGAGGATACAGACCGCCAAACGCCTTCCACACAAAACACCAATGATTTCGTACCTTTCGAAGAGGTGGCAGCGAGTCCGGTCCGAGGCAGGAGGATTCGGTGTCACAACTCACGGTTGCGCTGCGACTGGTGGGCGCCGTCGGCGGTCACGCGAGGGAACGCCGATGCTCGAGAACCTGACCGACTGGGCCACCTCGGTCGTCGAGCGGCTCGGCTACCTCGGCGTCGCCATGCTCGTCGCCATCGAGAACGTCTTCCCGCCGATCCCGGCCGAAGTCGTGCTCGGCCTCGCCGGCTACACCGCGGCACGGGGAGATGCATGGGTCCTCGACATGATCATCGCTGCGACCATCGGATCGGTGATCGGCGCATGGATCCTGTACGGGCTCTCAGCGGCGGTCGGCCCCGTTCGTCTGCGGACCATCATCATCCGGTGGGGCAGGTGGATCGGTTTCGGCGAGACCGACCTCGATCGTGCCGAGGCCTGGCTTGATCACCGATCTCGCTCTGCGGTGCTGCTGTGCCGATGTGTTCCGCTCATCCGCCTCGCTGATCGTCGTCGGCGTTGTCGCAGGCGTCGCTTCATCGGCGGAACCACCACAGCTTGCGAAAAGCAGCGCAGCCAGTTCCAGTGCCCACCGGTCCGTGGAGCGGACACAGGGCCAACGGTCCTGGATCACGCTCCGGATGGTCGCGACCGGTCCGACACTCCAAGCGCCGCATCACGGCCCCGCTGCAGCGCCCCCTGATCGCGTTGCCGTGGATCAGTTGTCGCGGCCGACACCGTCTTGCTGGAGTACGTAGACGTTGCCGTCCGGTGCTCGAAAGAAGCACCAGCCCCAGCCTTGGTCAGCCGGATCGCCCGTGACGTCGGCCGCCCACACCAGGTCACCGATGAGCTCGATTCCAGCCGTGGCGAGTTCCTCCCTGGCGCTGATGACGTCTTCGACCGCAAACGCGACCAGCACACCGTGCTCGAACTCAGCGGGCACCACTCGCTCATCGATGTCTCCTGAACCGAAGACCTCGAGCAGGTCCCGGTCGCCGGACGGCAGATGAAAACCGGCCCATCCGGGATGCTCGAACGCGACGTCCATGCCGAGCACATCACGGAACATGTCGACGGTTGGAGCAAAGCTTCCCGACCGGATCCCGACGAATGAGACTCGCAACACCTTCATGGACCCTCCGTGTCTGCCGCCCACGAGACGCTACACCGAGGGCTCAGCGGCCGGCAGGCCGGTCCGGGGCACCCGATGACGGCCGCACGACGGCGGCTATTGGCGTGCGATACCGGGCGGTGGCGGTGTCAGTCGGGGTGTTCGGCCGCTCGGGTTTGCCAGTCATCGTATGCCTGTTGTTTGAACGAGTCGCTCTGTGTCGATTCCTGGACGTCGTCGATGAGGTCGTCGAGGTCTTCGACGTTCTGGTACTCGGGGCGCATCGGCGATTTCACGTTGCGTGTCACCATCACGGGAGCGAGCGCGTCGACGCCGGTGGCGGCGGCGTGGAGCCGAACGAACCAGGGCAGTGCGAGTTCAGGCCACGCAAAGCCGACGAAGTCGACGATGCGGGCTTTCTCGACGAGGTGGGTCATGTCGGGGATCGCCCACCACACCGGCCAGTCCAACCCGACGCGGGCGAACTCGCGCTCGATGTCGGTGCCTCTCGAGAACCGGACCTGCGTGGACCACAAGAACGCGCCGCCCTCGACCGGTGAGGGATCGACCGTCACCGTGATGCCGTCGCCGCTGTTGAACACCTTGGCGAAACGTGACGGTTCCTTGGCGGAGAACTCGAGCGTCGTCACCTGATACGACACCGACGCCGACTCGGGGATCGGCTCCGCGAGCGCGATGGCGGCCTCGACGTTCGCGGCGGTGATCTTCACGGGGGACGGACCCTTGGACATCGGCGAAATGTACGTCGACAACGGTCACCGATCAAGGCCCGATCAGGCCCGTCAGCCAGTGTCGGATCACGTCGGGTCCACCGGTGGTCGTGCCGACGCCACGGGTGCCGTAGGGCAGGCGGAACCGGATGCGGGAACCGTCGGCCGAGGCGATGGTGATCACGTCGTCATAGGCGTTGATCTGGCGTTCGGTCCCGTCGGGTTTCACGCTGCGCATCGACACCGCAGCAATGTCGGCCCCGGCAAGTGTGCGGAACTCGCCGTTGACGCCACCGTTGATGTCGACCGGTTGGAACACCAGTCGATCGCCCACCAGCAGCACCACCACCGGGACATCACGCGGCAGCCCGAGGACGATGCCAACCGCACGACCCTCGACCGGTTCACCCGGTGCGACCCGCTCGGCGAGTTGGTCGAGTGTCGTACGGATCGTCGGGCCGGCATCGGTGGTCCACATGGGGTAGCCGGGGTGGTCTTCGGCGTACGCGGGTGCGACGAGGCGGTGCGCGGTCGGCAGGTCTCGTGCGTCGCAGATCAAGTCACCGATCCACCACGTGGCCGCGCCCACAGCCCCACCTGCGATCGCGACGCCGACCGCCAACACCACTGATGCGATCGCGATCTGCCCGTACAGCAGTGATGCGACCACCAACGCAACCGCCACCACGATCCCGGCACCGGCCGCGACGACCACCACGTCGTCGCGTTCGCGCCCGAACCAGCCCGCCACGAAACCGACGCCGGCGAGAACCACCAGGATCGACAGACCAGCGACGATGAACACCGCCTCATTCGGACTCTCGGCGCCGGACGACGAATGAACCAGCACCCCAACCGCGGTCCCGATCAAGCCGACCACCGCACCGATCATCAGCAGCGTCCGAAACCGCATCGGCGAAGTCTGCCAAACCCGGTGCGACCCGGTTCACATCGAAGACATCACCGTCACCCGATACGCGATGGTCATCGTGAGGTCACCGCCGAACAAGCGTCCCTGCACGTACGGCCAACCGACACCGGGCTGATCTGCGGCGGCAACCAAGGAACCTGCCACCTCGACGATGCCGTACCGGAAGGTGTTCTCCGCACCGGTCGAGATCGGCATCCGTGCCACCCACGCGTCGGTCACAACGACAGCCCCCTCGATCGGCAGCGGTAGCGGATCGGCCACGTAGAAACCCACTGGCGTCCCGTCTGGGTCGCTCGTCAGAACACGGAACCGACGGCCGCTGTCGGGCGGTACCACCTCGACAGTCCCGGTGAACACCGTCACCCGGCGCGCCGACCCATCGGTCGCCGTCACTTCGTACTGGAGCATGGGTTGGGCTGCTGTCGCAACGACCTGCATCGAGCGGATGCTACGCCCGACACCATGGCGAGCTGCACCAAGCAGAGCCCCGGCGTGGCCCGATCATCGGTTGCCCTGGCACACCCAGGCCGCCGCGGCTCGCCGGCGGGTTGGGCGCAGGACCGGCTGAGTTGGACTCACGCTTGTCCCACCCGGACGATGCCGGTGTTGCCGTCCACGTTCAGCCAGGAGCCGTCCGAGATGGACGTCACACCGGGCACGCTCATCACCGCCGGAATGCCGAGCTCGCGGGCGACGATCGCAGCATGGCTGAGCGCAGCACCGGTGTCGCACACCACGGCGGCCGCGACGAGAAACAGCGGCGTCCAACTCGGATCGGTGATGGCGCACACGAGGATCTCCCCGGGCTCGAGGCCTCGAGGATCGCCGGGGTCGGCGATCACCCGGGCGTATCCCGCGGCCGTCCCGCCGCTCACCGCGATGCCCTGCAGGTCGGCACCAGGCGAGCCTGTGTCGGACGCCGAGCGGGTGCGATCCCGGAGTGGCCACGTCGCCGGATCCGGGACTCTGCCTTCGAACCACATCGGTGGCTCCCGCTCGTTCAGGTAGTCAGCCAGCGCGGAGCGTTCGGCGATCACGTCCGCGAAGGCGGACGGATCTGCGAGGAAGGCCGGAAGCTCGTCGATCGTGACGTGGAAGCCGAGCCGGGAGTCGGGCGGGCCACCGCGCGCTGCGGCCCGCCGCATCAGCTCATGGAGTACCAGCCGGGCACCGAGGTTCTCGTACACCAGCACGTCCTTGGCCCGCTCCCGACCAACGGCACCGGAGCGACAGACCGCCGCGGCGCGCAGCGCGAGGGATCGGAGTGGCCAACGCAACTCCCGACGCACCTCGTTCACCGCCTCGGATCGTTGGTCGGTGAGCCGAACCATCGCCGCCCTCGGTGAGCGCTCGCCCGGCACGTGGCGAAGGCGGTCGACTGCGGCGAGCACCGGAGCAGGATCCATCGCCCAACACGGGGCGGCGAGCTCGTACTCGTCGTTGCCTCGATGGCCGAACTCGTCGAGGAACTGCGACAGCGCGTCGGCGAAGAGCGTGCCCTCCAGCCGTTCGCGGAGCCCGACGAGACCGTCGTCGAAGCGCGCCATCAGTTTCGCGTCATCGGCGACCATCCGACCGAGATCCCATTGCCGCTCGGCGAGGCGAGCGGAGTCGACATCGTCGATCCCGCTCACCAATCGATTTCCGAGACCAGGGGTGAGCCCTGGCCGCGAGACCATCTTGTCGAGCAGTGCTCGCGGGCCACCGGCGATCATGGAGAAGTGGAGCAATCGCTTCATGCTCTCAGCCAGCCGTGCGGGATACTGGTGCACGAACTCGACCAGGTCGCTGTCGGACGCGGTCTCGAGATCGGGGATCGAAGCGACCCAGGCCACCGCGTCGGCGCGAGCGGCCTCGAGCGGCGCAAGATCGGGATCCCTCAGCACCTTGAGCAGGAAGCGAGTGATCTTGAACGTGGCGAGCAGATCGCGGTCGCCCTTCGCCCGTCGATAGGGCGGGATCCCGTGGACGGTTCCGAAGACCATCTCGTCGCTCGTGTTCGCGTTCATGCCTGGTGTGCGCACCCCCATGATCCGCGCCAGTGACCCGCTCGAATAGAGGTACCCGCCGAACACGCCGGTCCCCAGGCGGATGCCCTCGAGATCTCGGTGGCGCACGAATCCGATCTCCTGGAACACCTCCATCTGCGCACGACCGACATCGTCACCCATCAGCGTCCCACCGAGCGCTGACAGCACGTTCGGGAACACCTCCCCCGTGTTCCCGCGGGTGTAGAGCGGGTAGCGGACGCTCGGCTCCATGTCGGCCACCCAGATCTTGCCGTCGGGGGGAACACCTTGATCAGTGGTCATGTCGGGCACCTGACGAATCTTGGTCCGAGGTCGAGTGCCTCTCGGTCGCGCTGGCGCGCGCAGTGGGCCCGCCACCCTGCCGGAGGCCCTGCGTGAGGTTCCCGGTCACGTGCCCGCCGGACCACCGATGACCGCCCACCGCGCGCCCGGATTGCCAACCGCCTGGAGCTGTTCATCGCCCGGCGTGCGAGGTACGCGTCGGGCCGACGGTCTCGAACCGGATGCGGGATCATTGGATACCCCCGATGACGACACCGGCGATGATCCACAGCGCGAGCAAGCCCGCGACGCCCGCCCCGATGACCAATACGACGGCGAGCCATCTCGGGAGTGGTCGTCCTCGTCGGGTGGAGTTGGCGATGAGGGCAACGACGGGCAGCGTCATGATCGTGGTGGCGTGCAGTAGTCCCATCGTCAAGAGGAGTCCGCCGATCCGCCACCCGAGATCTTCGAGTTGTCGAGCGATGCCGATCGTTGATGACTCGAAGTCGAAGTGAGCGCTCAGCAGGATGTACCCGCCGAACACGAGCAGGTACGCGACGTCGAGCAGGCGCACCAGCGCGTCGGCCGTGTCGGGGTTCGACCGCCAAAGGTCGCGGGCGTAGCCGCGTCCGAATCGCCGGATCGACGGTCCGAGCACCGCGACGAGGAGCGCGAGCGCGATCGTCTCGATCAACTCCATCACCCCGAGCCGCACCTGCCGACCGGGTGACACCTCGACGACATTCAGGATTCCCACCACTGCGAGGCCGGTCGCCGTCAGGACGACGCTGGCGAACGACTCCACGACACGGCGACGGTGGGCTCGGTCCTCCTCGATGGAGTGCACGACTCGTGACCAGAGATCCTCGCTCGGTTCAACGCGATCGACCGTGCGGAGTGCGTCCACGAGTCGTTGCTCGATCTTCACGTCGTGTGCTCCAGTCGTGCTTCGAGTGCCGCCAGGCCGCGGCGGCAGTGGGTCTTGACCGAGTTCGGCGAGATGCGAAGGGTCTCGGCGACCTCTGTGATCGAGAGTTCCTCGTAGTAGTGCAGTACGAGGCACGCCCGCTGACGTTCGGGGAGGAGGCGTAGTGCAAGCAGTACTGCGTCGCCCTCGTCGTCGCGCACCGCACGTTCATCGGGCTCCACAGGCGGTGCCGGACGATCGGTGCTCGATCGATGCCGCAACGACATCAGGCCACGCCGATTGTGGTCGCGTGCGAGGTTGATCACGATCGATCGCAGGAATGCCGGCGCCCGGCCGAGATCCCGGATCGAGGCGGCCGATCGGTGCAGTCGGATGAAGGCCTCCTGCACGAGGTCCTCGGCAGCGTCCCGATCGTCGCAGAAGACTCGGGCGAGGCGAACGAGCGAGGCGCCCTGTTCGGCGAACATCTTCGCGACGAGCGCGTCGGCATCGATCTCTGCCGTTGGTGCGCTCAGTGCTGCGTCGAAGGACACGTTCGCCGAGATCGGCCTCAGGCGGCCCGGGGGCCGGCGACATCGTCGTCGAGCTGCCGATTGAGGGTGAAGATCCGGCCGATCACCGGGAGGGTGAGGACGTTCAACCCGTGCAACAGACCCATCAGCAGGAGCAGACCTCCGAGGCGTGTCACCGACGCCTGGAGCTGTTCGGCGTTGACCTGTTGCTCCCAGCCGGTGTCGGGTTCCCACTTGACCGAGAAGAGGATGTAGGCGCCGAAGATGAGGTAGTAGGCGAAGTCCATGAGCACGAGGTAGCTCTTGCCGGTGCGCGGATTCACCCGGAACACGTCGGCCGCGTAGGACTTGCCGTACCGCTTGATCAGCGGTCCGAGTACACCAATCACGGCGATCATCACCGCCACAGTGATCAACTCGAGTATCCACCACTCCATGCATGCCCCCTGTCGTCGGTCCGTTTGGCCGGGTTACTCAAGACAGACGATCGAGTCGCCTCACCGGGTGACACGAGCACACGACCATCCATGCGATCCTGCGCCCACTTCCTGGCCGTGTCGAGAGGCATCTCACCGCGGACCCGACATCCCGCCGTCCTTGCAGACCCCCTGGAACGGTCGGTCCACCCGAGAGATGGGTGGACCGACCGGTTCGGCTCAGTCGAGGTCGAGGCAGGCGATGCGTGCTCCGTCGCTCGGATCGTGGATGACGATCGACTGCGCTTCGGGACGGGCCCGGTGACCGTGTACAGCCATGCCGTGGGCGACCCCGCTCGGCCGGGCGTGCAGCACCGGCCAGATCTCGTTGACGGCGTCGACCGCTCCGCCGACGACGTGCTGATAGTGGCCACCGCCGCCTGTGGAGCACGGTGCATTGTGGACGTGCGACCCGTAGGTCGTTCCGGGCTCGAGCCCGCGGGCGATGCTGACGACGAGCGTGCGCCCTCCGTCGGTGTCCGAACGAACCATCACCGCCTGACCGGTGATGTCGAGACCTCGTGCCGAGCCGGCGCTGGTGGTGTGGAAGCGGCCGTGCGTGACCTGGGCCGCGCTGCCGGCGTCGGCCGGGCTCGCCGCAACGGTCACGCTGAGTACCACGGTGGCAGCGAGCGTCGGGATGAGTGACTTCATGACGTGTCTCCTTTGTGTCGTGTAGCCGTCGCCTCGTTGCGGCGGCCACGTACTCAGACAGACGACGAAGCCGACGTCGCGGGTGACACCGACCACCAGGTCGGTGCCTCACCGCCGATCAGCGTGCCGCCGATTCGTGACGGCGAACTCATCCGGTCCCGACCGCGGAGAACACGGTGAACACCACGACCATCGCGACCGCGACCACCGTGAGGACTCGCACGATTCGAGGCAGTCGCCAACCGTCGCAGACCGGCGCCACGATGGCGTACGAGCTTCGGACAACGACGGCGTAGGTGGCGACCATCAACACCACGCCGAGGAGTACGCCCGGTGTGATGCCGCTCTCGTGAAGATTCGCCCCGACGACGATCGGGACCGGGATCGCCACCAACGCAGCCGCCAATCGAGCGGCGCGGGGCCAGTCGGTACGAGCACCGGCGACCGAGGCACCGAACACGGTGGGCAGCATCATCGCACCGGCGCCCGCGAAGATCGGAAGGGTCGACACACCGGCCACAACACGTGCAGTCGTGCTCCACCGTCGCCGCACACCCGCCCGGCGTACCGCCCACGCCATCCCCTGCCCGGCGCCCGCGATCGCAAAGGCGAAAACGATGAAGATCGTCCCGCCCCAGGAGAACGCCGGATCGTCGCTGATCAGCCGCATCCAGCAGCGGGCAACAACGCCGAGCGTCGCGCCAGCGAGTGGGGCGCCGCACACGAACCACCACCCGGAGCGACGTTGGCGGCTCAGGCGGGCGCGGGATTCGATGACCGGGAGGTCGCTGAGTTCAGGCATGATCAGACAGACGAGACAGAAGCTTCGCTGGATGACAGCGGCTGGACTTCGTGCGCCCTGTGGAGGCCGTTGTCGGCGGTGCGCAGGGACGGCTCCTCGTCGCCGCCCTCACCGACGCCAACGGCACCCGCGTCGTTCAGCCCAAGGTCGCGGCGAGCTCGTCCATGGCGGAGACGGTTGCCTCTTTGAGTTCGTCCGCATGTGCGGCTGAGTCGCCGACTGCGGTGATGCCGAAGCGCCCGTCGACGGCGAGACACGACAGCATGTGCGGGACCACGCCGGTCCTCGTCAGCGGGTCGAACGAGATACCTGCCCGTGCGAGGGCAGCGATCACGTCGGCCTCTGGGATCCCGGTCCAGTTCTCGTCCACGAGATTGTCCGACGCCACGTAGAACTTCGAGGTACCGGTGTCATCGGTGTATGTGCCTGTGTCCATGTCGTAGCGCCCTGGAGCGAGGTGACGAAGCACGGTGTACGGATGCGTCGTTCCGGGCTTGCGGAGATTGATCTCGATCGCGTACGTCGACCAAGGCTCGCCCCCTGAACGGGCCGTCACGAAGTCGATCCCGGCTCGGCCGCGGCGCCGCGCTCACCGAGTACGAGGGCAGCAGCGAGTGCATGCGCGCCGAGTTCAGGTGCGTAGGCAGGATCTGCAGGGAACCGGCAACCGAGGTACACCTGGCCGTCGTCACCCAGGATCTGTTCATGGGTGGACAGCACGACGACCGAGCCGTCCGGCCGGATCTCCACCTGGGCGCTCGGGCTCGAGAACTGATCTCCCACGATGCGGCTCTCTGCCACGAAACCCTGCTCCAACTCGTCGAGATACCACGGTTCGAGGCTGTTGATCCGACTCCGTAGCCGTCGTCGAGCGGCCGGTGACCCGGCGGGCTCCAGATCGTCGGTGTGGATGACGGCGTTGCCATCGCCCGCTCCTGAATCGTCGTGCTTGAGAATCACCGCTGGAGTGTCGGGTTGAGCGGCGTACAGCTGCTGTATCGCGCCGACCGCATCGGAGACGGTCCTCAGGTCCTCGAAGCCTGGCGGGACCGGAACCCCAGCCTCCCGGAACAGCTTCCGCCCGGAGCTCTTGAATCCCAGCGGCCACAGCTCCGGTGCGGAACCGTTGATCGGCACCCCGAGTGCGAGTGCGAGTTGGCGCTCCGGCTCTGCGACGTTCCACGGCTCGATGAAGGCAGGGTCCTCACCGATCCACCGACTAACGCCTGCGAGCACATCGGGCCGATCGAGCAGCTTTGTCGCGATGGGGCGGGCCGACCGATCATCGACCACGACCAGATGGAATCGTTCACGGGTATCTCGCGATTCGGGAAGCAGCGCGAGGTAATGGTCGATGACAGCCGCCTCTGGCTCGGCGGAGCAGAAGTACACGAGCCGGGCAGCCGGCATACGAAGCATCAGGAGCGCGGCCAGGAATCGATGCTCGAGCGCAGGGAGCCGACTGCTGTAGTGGGACATCAGGCTCTCTCCGACGCTGAACGACGGCAACGCCACCACGACGTGCGGCACGGTCGACTCGGGCGAGTTGAGCGCGTAGACCGCCTCGAGGTCTTGCTGGAGCCGCTCGAAAGCGCTGTCGGTCGCCGAGTCGGGAGTCGCTTGCATGATCGACAGCATCGCGCAGGGACCCGTTCGGCGACACACTTCGATCCAGCCTCCTGGTGCTCGTCGATCGCCCGATTCCCGACGAGGCCGACGTCGGTCGAGCCGTCACCGGGTCGAACCGTTCGAGTGCAGAGTCGGTCGTCAGGCGGGGAGGACCGAGTCGTCGACCCAGCTGCCGTGGAAACCGAAGGGCACACGTTGTGGGAGATGGATCCGAGCGACCGGATCGCTGCCGGGCGCCGATGCATCGAGGATGACGAGGTCGGACGAGTCCGTGGACGCGTTGTACACGAAACCGATCGCCCAGCCCTCGTCTTCGCCCGCAGCATCATCGTCTTGCACGAAGACGAACTCACTCGGGAAGGCGTCAGGCCCGAGGTCGTAGGTGGCTTGCGTGCCGGTGACGACATCCCACCTCACGACGACTCCGGGTTCACGAAGTGTGGTCTCGCTGCCGTCGCGGTGGCTCACGCCCCAGCCGTACCGGTGCGGAAGGCCGACGACCCGGTCGTCGACACGCGAGAAGGCATGCGTCCGCTCGTCGATCCGCTGTTCGCTGACGGCACCCGATGCCAGGTCGAACGTCCACCGGTGCAGAAATGCCGGAGGGGTGTAGACCTCCGGTTCCATCGACATCGACGCGTGACGACCGACATCGCAGACCACCACGTTGTCGTCGACGTAGGCGTTGAGGGGGTGGAACACGTAGCACGGGTCGATCTCGAACCAGCGGATGTCCGCGTTCGTGCCCATGCGAGGCATGATGCCGATGCGAGCGCCGTAGGTGTCGTCCCACCCGATCGGCGACTCCAGGTTCGACAGATCGAACACGATCGGGAGGTCCATGAAGATGGCGTGGTCGCGGGTGATCATGAAGTCGTGCATCATCGTGCCCTTCGGCACGTCGATCACCGCGGAATGCACGAGCGCTCCGCCGGCATCGAGCACGTGGTACGTCAGGAACGGCGGGAGCGGGGAGTAACCGAAGAAGTGCAGTTCTCCGGTTTCGGGGCACAGTTTCGGGTGCGCGGTGAACGCCGTCGTCAGCTTGCCACCGAAGTCGTCACTGCCGATCGTGTCGAGTTCAGGGCTCAGCTCGTACGGAAGGTGGAGCTCCTCCAGCGCCCAGATCCGTCCGGCATGGGCCTGCACACTCGTGTTCCCCGAGCCGGCCGTCGGGTCGGCGAACACGTCCGGGTCGGTGGCGTCCAGTCCCCTCAGGTACTTGGTGGTCTGGACGTACCGGTTGCGGTACCAGACCGCGTTGCCGGCGTCGATGCGGACGCCGTGCACCATCCCGTCACCGGCGAACCAGTGGCTCGACATCCCCGAGGGCGGATTGGATCCAGTGCGCAGGTAGCGGCCCGACAGCGACGGCGGGATGGAACCCGTGACTCGCAGGTTGACGTCGGTGACCTCGTCGAAGACGGGCCCGAAATTCCCTTCGAGGTACCACGGAACATGACCTGGGTCCGTACGGGTGTCGATGTCGAAATCTGTCATACCGCAATCCTGACAGACGACGTCCAGAGCGAGCGTCCCGGAACGATCGGGGCGGTCGCACGGGTGGGACGTTCATCCACCCGCCAACGGGCGATACACAAGTGACCCCTCCCGTTCAGTCGTGGAACTCGACGTGGGCGATCGTCGACAACGAGACGTCGTAGGCATCGCGTCGAACACCCGGAGTGCAGAACACGACTGGTGGTCACCGTTGTCGTCATCACGGCAGTGCTGATCGCATCGAGTACCTGAGCAGTCTCGAGGCCTCGAACCCGATGACATTGCACGACGAATTGCGGGATCCTGTCTGTTGCGACGCCGGCACCTGAGCGCCGAGGTCGTCGGATGCCGCGATCGAACGACGCCCTCGTTGATCCAGCGTTGACGATCATCCTCGGACGGCATCGATGATCACCTTGACGGTGACGACTGGGACCGGCCGCGGGCGTCCGCATATTCACCTGTGGCGTCACCGACTCCGAGCGGACGTGAAGCCGGCACTCTCGAAGCCCTCCCGGCTCAGGGGTGCCTGTACACCCTCGCACCGGCGGGCTATCGCCCTCGTGTTCGGAGGCGCTGGGGTTCAGGATGGCAGTGGTGACCGTCGAGTTCGTTCGGCGGTTGCGAAGGAAGGGCGGCACGGTGCGTGGGGTCCTCGATGGCGACCGCCGCCCTTGCCGGCACGCGGAGAGGACCGAGAGGGAACAGAAATGGACGCGACTGCTGAACACGCCGAGGCAGGGCACGCCTTCTACACCAGGCGTTCGCTCGCGGTGTACGACCCTGCGATCCTGGGGTTCTTCTCGCGGGTGGCATGGAAGTGCCCGGCCAGCCGTGTGCTCGAGCACTACGACCGACATGTGACGGCGAACCACCTCGATGTCGGGGTGGGAAGTGGCTACTTCCTCGATCACTGCCGCTTCCCCGACGAACGTCCGCGGCTCGGACTGATGGACGTCAACGAAGCGTGTCTCGAAATGACGATGTGTCGGGTCTCGCGATATCGGCCCGAGGTCTACCGAGCGAACGTGTTGGCGCCGAGCGCTTTCGAGGCTCGACCGTTCGAGTCGATCGCGTTGAACTACCTCCTCCACTGTCTTCCCGGCGCGCTTGACGCGAAGGGCGCCGTGTTCGAGAACCTGGCGCCGTTGGTCAGTCCGGGAGGTGTCGTCTTCGGGGCGACGCTGCTGCACGGCGGCGTGCACAGGAACCGCATGGCATGCCAGATCATGAAGCGGAACAACGCCAAGGGCATCTTCTCGAACGCCGGCGACGACGTCGACGGTCTCCGGCTCATGCTCGAGACGCACCTCGTCGATGCGGTGATCGAGATCGTCGGTTGCGTTGCGCTGTTCTCCGGACGGGTGCACGACCGGCGCGGATCCGGCGAGATGACCGACGAGGCACGTGCAGTCCGACGGGGGTCCGATGTACCGGACAGGTAGGCAGTAGCGTTCGCGAGCATGCCGATTCGGGTGGTCGTTGCGGAGGATTCGCTCCTCGTGCGCGAGGGCATCGCAACGCTGCTGGCAACGTACGACGACATCGACCTCGTCGCGTCGGTCGGCGACCTTCCGACGCTGCTCGAGGCTGTCGACACCCACTCGCCCGATGTCGTGCTGACCGACATCCGGATGCCACCGACCGGCACCGACGAAGGCATCCGTGCCGCGACTGATTTCCGGGAGCATCACCCTTCGATCGGGGTGGTCGTGCTCTCCCATTTCGCCGAACACGGGTACGCGCTCGCGCTGTTCGACGAGGGTTCGGAGGGTCGGGCGTACCTCTTGAAGGAGCGCATTGCAGACGCCGACCAGCTGCTCCTTGCGATCAAGGAGGTCGCGCGTGGCGGCTCGATGGTCGATCCGAAGGTTGTCGAGGCACTCGTCGCCCAATCAAGCAGGCTCGAGTCACCCCTCGAGCATCTCACTCCTCGCGAGAAGGAGGTGCTGGAGGGCATCGCGCAGGGGCGGAACAACGCGGCGGTCGCACGCACGCTCGGGCTGTCCGAACGAGCCGTGGAGAAACACATCAACTCGCTGTTCTCGAAACTCGGTCTGTCCGAGGAACCCGATGTCCACCGCCGCGTGAAGGCGGTCCTGCTCTTCCTCGGCGCCCGCGGGGGTGGCTAGCACCCCCGGTCGGTGCGATGCGTGCACCCTGGCGTGGTCGTTCGAGCGGTGCGAGGATACGTGAGTGTCCGACCGTGATCACGTCGCCGAGCCGCCCGGCGTCGTGTCCGTGTTGGTCGTCGACGATCAACCTCCGTTTCGCGCCGTGGCCCAGACCGTCGTTGCCGTGGCGCACGGCTTCGGAGTGATCGGCGAGGCGGAGTCGGGAGAAGCTGCCGTCGGTGCGGCGGCCGAAACGCATCCGTCGATCGTGCTGATGGACATCAACCTCCCGGGCATGAGCGGCATCGAAGCCACCCGCCGGATCCTCGACGAACTGCCCGACACCGTCGTCATCTTGCTCTCCACGTACGACGAGCGGTCGCTGCCGGCTGACGCAGCGACCTGCGGCGCGGCACGCTATGTCCACAAGGAGGACTTCGGTCCGGCCGTGCTGCGCGAGATCTGGGACGAGGTGCGGCGGTAGCGACGACCGTGCGGCATCTCAGCCGAGGAGTGGCTGCCGGCGGAGCACTTCGTGGGCGGCGTGCCGACCACACATTCCGTGGACGCCCCCACCGGGCGGCGTGGACGACGAGCAGAGGTAGACGCCGTCGAGCGGCGTGGCCCACGGGTGGAGCCCCAGCGTCGGCCGGGCGATGAACTGGCGCAGGTCGGACGCTCCGCCGTTGATGTCGCCGCCGACGTAGTTCGCGTTGTGCGCCTCCATGGCCACGGGACCCATCGTGTGACGGGCGACGACGAGATCGCGGAACCCTGGAGCGAACCGCTCGATCTGGTTCTCGATGCGCTCGCTCATGTCGACCGTCGAGCCGTTCGGGACGTGACAGTAGGCCCAGACGGTGTGCACGCCGTTCGGCGCACGGCTGGGGTCGAAGCGCGTGTGCTGCGCCACGAGAACGAAGGGCCGCTCGGGGTGTCGACCGTGCAGCACGTCGTCCTCGGCCGCCGCGATCTCGATCATCGTGGCGCCGAGGTGAACGGTGGCCGCACGGTGGACGTCGGCGTTGGTCCACGGGATCGGTCCATCGAGCGCCAGGTCGATCTTGAACACGCCCGGCCCGTAGCGGTACCGCCCGAGACGGCGCGCGTAGCGGCCGGGCAGGCGATCGCCGGCGATCGCGAGCACTTGACGGGGCGTGAGGTCGAGGAGCACGGCGCGGGCCGGCGGCAACTCGTCGAGCGAGGCGACCCGGCTGTCGCACACCACCGAACCGCCGAGGCGCTCCAGGACGCCGACGAGGGAGTCCGCGATCGACTGGGATCCACCGCGCGCCATCGGCCAGCCGACCAGGTGTCCGAGGCCGCCGAGCATCATGGCGTAGCCGGCGGTGCTGAGCGATCCGAGCGACAGCATCGAGTGCGCGGCGAGTCCGGCGAACAACCCGCCCGCCTCGTCGGTCGTGAATCGCCGCCGGGCGACACGCTCCGCGGATTGGATCCCGGTGATGCCGTACCGCGCCAGCTCGATCGGATGCTTCGGGGGGAAAGTCAGCGGCGACAGCAGACCATCGGTGAGGTCGAGTCCCGACCGGACGAACGGGTCGATCAGTTTGCGGTACGCGGCGCCGTCGGCACCGAGGCCGTCGGCGGTCGCCGCCACCGACCGGTGGAGCAGCGCTGCGCGCCCACCGTCGAGCGGATGGGCGAGCGGGAGATCCGGGTGCACCCATTCCAGGCCGTGGTCGGCGAGCGGGAGCGAACGGAGCGCCGGGGAGGCGAGCCCGAGCGGATGGATCGCGGAGCACACGTCGTGCACGACTCCCGGCAGGGTGAGCTCCATCGAGCGGGTGCCTCCGCCTGGCCGCGAGCCCGCCTCGAGCACCACCACCTTCCACCCGGCCGATGCCAGCGTGATCGCCGCGACGAGACCGTTCGGCCCGGATCCGACGACGACTGCGTCGACCTCAGGCGCCGACGGCACCATCGCGCGATTCGTCCGGCCGCTCGTTGCGGACCTCGATCGGCACCGTCCCGCGGACGGCGGTTCCGCGTCCGAGCGCGGACGTGACCTCGAGCGCGCCGCCGAAGGCGCCGAGCCGGTCCCGCATGTTGACGAAGCCGACGCCGTGTGCGGCCGTCGCCGGATCGAACCCGATGCCGTCGTCGCGCACTTCGAACCACAGCACGCCGTCGTCGTCGGTTCCGACCGTCACGCAGACTCTCGCCTCCGGCCCCGCGTACTTGCCGGCGTTCTGCATCGCCTCCAGACAACAGAAGTACACGGCCGCTTCGATGTCGGTCTCGTGTCGCTGGACGCCGTCCGCCGACACCATCGTGGGCAGCGGCGCCCGGTTGGCCGCGTTGAGAAGCGCCTCGCCGAGGCCACGATCGCGCAGCAGCGGCGGGTAGATGCCATGGGCGAGTTCGCGCAATTCGTCGAGTGCAGCCTGCACATCTCCGCGCAATTCGTCGACCATTCGAGTCGCCGTCTCGGGGTCGGAACCGAGCAGGGTCTTCACGAGGCCGACCTTGACGGCGAGGGCGACGAGATGTTGCTGCGCACCGTCGTGCAGGTTACGTTCGATCTGGCGGCGCGACTCGTCGGCCGTCGTGACGATCCGGAGTCGGGACGCTGCGAGCTCGGCATTGCGGACCTCGAGCTCTTCGAGGCTCGCCTGCAGCGCCGAGTCGAGCCGGACGTTGTGCAGTGCCAACCCGAGCTGGCGGGCCAGCTCGTGCAGCACCCGTTCCTCCTCCTCGTCGAACTGGTCACCGCTGGCCGGTCGCTCCACGACGATCACGCCGAGCAGATCACCGAGGTGGGCGGCTGCAGCGACGCGGGCGATCGACGAGCGATCGCCGAGCAGCGTCGGCAGCCACACGTCGATCCAGCTGTTGCCCTGCACACGCGAGCGGGCGACCACCACCAGCTCCTCGTCGGTCAGCTCGATCCGGGTGGCGGGCCGCGCCGGTACGGAGGCGGCCCTGGTCAACGTTCCCGCTGTCCCGGTCCAGATCTCCGCCGAGGTGAGCCCCATCGCCGACTGGAGCGACTCCGCGAGCTGGAGCAGCAGTTCGTCCATCGGGACGGCGCGGGTCATCCGGCCGGAGAACGTCTTCAGGGCGTCGTCGGGCGTTCGGCCGAGACCGTGCGACGTGGCGTTCGGCGAACTCCTCGAGGCGTCTGCGCGTCGGGACCGCGAGCGAGCGCGGCGACACCCGCCGCGGCCATCGACAGCAGGAGCACCGTCCGCTCCTGCCCTTCGGGGACGCGACCCAGACCGATCACGGTCACCACGTAGACGGCCCCGACCATCAGCATCAGGCCCACGATCACGATCGTGTGGGCGAGCACGCGCCCGCTCCACGGACGGAGTCGCGTGCTCGCTCCGAGGAGCAGTCCGATCGGGAGCACGGCCGCCGCAACGGCGATCGTGGCCGACGAGTCAGGCGGCCACGCGACGAGCACCTCGAGCATCGCACCGGTACTGGCGACGAGCAGCGCGACGAGACCTCCGACGTACGCCCAGTGGAGCCGACTCCGGGCATCGATGGTCTCCCCGGCGAACCTGGCCCGACCACCTGAGGATTGCGGCGAGCCAGACACCGACCACGCCGAGGGCGAGCAGCGCAGCAGTCGTGGTCATCACTCGACTCGCAACTGTACGGCCGGTCGCGATCGGGCGGCGTATCGCCCCGGCCACCAACACAGCAGTGCGGTGACGGCTGCGGTCAGCGGGATCACGGCCGCAGATCAGCAACCACGGCACCTGCGGATCGGCGCCGATCCCGAGACCGCCGGAGAGCACGCGCCACACCGCTCTCCCGGCGATCAGCCCGAGTGGCACGCCGACGACGAGACCGACCGCGCTCAGTGCGAGCGCTTGAACCAGCGTGGCCTGACGAACCTGTCGCCCACGGAAGCCGAGCGCGCGGAGGATGGCGAAGTCGTGACCGTCGCGCCGGATCGACGTCGTCAGCGCGTTGATCAGGCCGACGACGCCGATGACCAGGAAGAACGCCGCCAACGCCCACGCGATGCCGCTGGACTGCGCGACGTTGGTGATCGAGCCGGGCACGCGAGCGCGGGCAAAGACGGGGAACGAGAGGCCGGCCGATTCGGCGAGGCGTCGCTCGAGCGCAGGGACGTCGGCACCGTCGCGGTAGCCGATCACGACGTCGGGCGACGCTGGGCCCTGACTCAGCCGGTCGAGACCGTCCGGAGTGAACACCGCTCCCTCGTCGAGGGTGGCCAATTCGGTCTGCGGCAGGACGGCGGTCCCGACGATCTGCAGCGAAAGGCCGGTCACACCGTCCGATGCCAGCGCGTCGAGCGAATCGCCGATCCTCAGCCCGAGATCCTGGAGCGTCTGCGAACCGAGTGCCACTTCGGCGGCGCTCGACGGAAGGCGGCCACGCACGAGGGTGAACGCCAGATCGCCCTTGTGGGAGGCGAGCGACATTCCCTGCATTTCACGTCCATCGATGATGACGGTGCTGGTCGAGAGCAGGCCGGCACTCACGACATCGGGGTCGGCTGCCGCAGCGATCATCGGATCGCCGTCGCCGAAGTTGTCCGGTTTCGTCGTCCACACCCACCCCCAGTTGGCGGGGTCGGACTGGAGCGAGTCGATGCTGCGCACGACGACCCCGGCAGCGAGGATCCCGGCGACCGCGATCGCCATGCCGACCATCGCCGATCGGGCCGGAACGGATCCGGCTCGACCCCGGGCCGGGCTCGCGCGCCGGAGACCGGTCGCGCTGACGACCCCGAGGCCGAGGGTGGTGATCACCCGACTGGTCAGCGTCGTCCGCCCGGTCACGGCACTCGGTGGCGTGCGCCGAGTCGTCCGCCCGGCTTCGAGCAGGGCGACGGCGGCCACGAGTGCCACGAGCAGCGCGACCCCGGCCGCGAGCACGACGGGGTCGACCCAGATGCCCGGCTCGATCTCCGCGAGCCGGGCCTGACCCCGCGGGAGGATGGGGGACGCTGCAACCGCGGCGCCCGCCCCGACCCCGATGCCCAGCAGCGCCGGCGCCGAAGATCGGCAGGGCGACCGCGAGTGTCCGCTCCCGACGGCTCATCCCGAGCGCGGCGAGCGTGTCGTCGACCCGGACCGATGCACGAGCCTCACGCGCTGCGGCCTGGGCAGTGGCGAGGACGCCCGCCGCCGCGGCGACGAGCGCAAAGATCAGCAGGCCGGCCACGAGCCCGTCGATCGATCGCTCGGGTCGTGTCGATGTATTCGTCCCCAGCCGTCATCGTCGTCGGGTAGTAGAGGCCGTCCGGAACCACCCTCCCGACGTTGGTCACGAGCTGCGTCGCTGTGTCGAGGTCGCGGTCGCCGTCGACGAGCCGAGCCATCACGGCGGGCGGCCATGCGCCGACCGAATGGACGTCGAGGAACACCGGACTCGCCAGCGCGATGAGGTCGGTGCGTCGGAGTTCACCGGGGAGGTCGCGCGGGGTCCGGCCGATCCCGACGATCTCGAGATCGACCTGCGGGCCGTTGAACCCCGGAAAGCCGCCTTCCTGGAAGAGCGCTTCGAGATCTGCGGCGCTCCAGGTCATCACCGGCAGCACGTCACCCGGTCCGACGCCGAGCAGCGTTGCGGCGACCTCGTTGACGATCACCTCGTCCGGTGCGTCCGGACTCGGCATCCGGCCCTCGAGCACCCTCACCCGATCGATCGTCACGCCGAACTCGCCGGCCGGATCGGACATGATCGCGATGTCGGGGAGCGTTCCGTCGTCGCTGATCGGGAAGGCGTTGGCGAGATAGCGCAGCGATCGTCTGGCGAATCGCCGGGCTTGCCGTCCAGCGCTCGCTTGCATCGCCTGCGCCCGCTCGACCGAGTCACCCTGGAACCCGACATCGCTCGAACGCGACCAGTCCCGATATCGGTCGAGCGACGTCGCGGTGCGATGGGCGCCGACGAGCGCGAGGAGCACGGCGGCTGCGAAGACGGCCACGAGGACGGTGATCCCGGCCAGTCCGGCCCACCGGCGCCGGCACCTGATGCGGGCGACGAAGAGGATCGGGCCCGATCACTCGACCCGTCCGTCGCGCATGTACACGATCCGATCGGCGCCCTTCGCCACCTCGTCGCTGTGGGTCACCATCAGGATCGTCTGGCCGTCGTCGTGCAGTCGACGGAACAGCTCGAGGATCTCCAGGCCGCCGTCGCTGTCGAGCGCTCCGGTCGGTTCGTCGGCGAGCAGCAGGGTCGGCTCGTTGGCCAGCGCCCTGGCGATCGCGAGACGCTGCCGCTGCCCACCGGAGAGGACCGCGGGCTGTTCGCCTGCCTTGTCGCCGAGGCCGAGCAGGTCGAGCAGGTCGCGCGCCCGGGTCTCGGCGGGCTTGCGTCTGGCGCCGGCGATCATCGCCGCGAGCGCGACGTTCTCCAGCGCGGTCATCCCGTCGAGCAGGTTGAAGAACTGGAACACGATGCCGATGTGCCGGCGCCGCATCAGCGCGAGCGCATCCTCGGTCGAGCCGGTGATCGTGTCGCCGTCGATGCTGATCGTCGCCGTCGTCGACGACGTCGAGACCGGCAACGAGGTTGAGCAACGTGGTCTTGCCGCAGCCGGACGGTCCCATGATCGCCACGAACTCCGCCGGTGCGACGTCGAGATCGACACCCCGCAATGCCCGAACGGGAGCGAGTTCGGCCTGGAACGTCCGGCGGACACCGGCGACGCGCAGGACCGGCTCAACGCTCACCGACGGCCTCGGCTGCTGACGCGACGAGATGGGTGACGCGGTAGGCGAGCCACCGGAGCATCCCGTCCCTTCACGGACTGTGCTGGCAGTTCTTCGCAGTTCGGCCGTTCCAACAGGGCGAGCAGGGTGGCCTCGGACAGGACGGTTGTCCCGGCCGGACGAGCGAGATCCTGGAGCCGCTGGGAGAGGTTGACGGTGTCGCCGACGACGGTGTACTCGATGCGTTCGTCGCTCCCGAGCAGCGCGGCAGCCACCTCGCCGGTCGAGAGTCCGATGCCCATGCCGAACGATGCCAGACCGGCAGTCGGCCCATCGTTCATTCACCACCTCCTGCCGACGATGCATCTGTTCGGCCGCACGAAGTGCACGGTCAGCATGATCCGACTGACTGAACGGCGCACCGAACACGGCCATCACCGCGTCGCCGACGTACTGCATGACGGTGCCCCCTTCTTCGAGGATCGCGCCGTTCATCTCCCGGCGGTGTTCGTTGAGCTGCCCGGCGAGGGTTCGCGCGTCGGTCAGTTCAGCGATGCCCGAGTAGCCGCGGATGTCGGACATGAGGACCGTCACCGTCAACAGCTCGGTCCGCTCGATCGCCTCGCGATCGTGGAGCAGCCGTTCGGCCAGCCCGCCGGGGAGCAGGCGACTCAACGTCTCGCCCTGCTCCTCGCGATCGACGATCGCCTTCTGCAGCAGGCGCAGTCGGCGCAGAGCGCTCTCCTGACCGGCGCTGGCGCCGCGTGGCAAGCGTCAGGAACAACGACTCGATGGCGTCGTTGACCGACTCGGGAGTCGATCCGAGCGACGCGGCGATCGCCTTGACCGGACGTCCCTCGGCGACCTGCTGCAACAACTCCTGCTCGCTCGACGTGAGGTCCGATTCGTCGCGGGCGGGGGACACCAACGCTTCGACGATCTCCGGATCGAGCATCGATCCGCCCGTCGCGACCTCACGGATCGCACGTGCCAGGCGGTTGCCGTCCGACACCCGATCCTTGAGCAGGTAGGCGTATCCGGCGGCTCCCTCGTCGAGCAGCGAGATCGCGTACTCGGGGTCCGGGTACTGCGACAGGATCACGACCCCGGTGCCCGGCTGTCGCTTGCGGATCTCCTTGGCCGCCTCGATGCCCTCGTTCTGGAAGTCGGGCGGCATCCGGATGTCGGTGACGACGACATGCGGGACGTGCTCGCCGGCACCGGCGATCAGGCTGTCGTAGTCGACGGCGACCCCGACCACCTCGAAGTCCGTTTCGATCGCGAGCAGCGCCCGAACACCTTCACGGACGAGCGCGTTGTCGTCGGCGAGGAGAACCGTGATCCGCGGGCTGTCCGTCATCGTCTCCATCAGACTCCGATGGCGCCGTCGGCGCAATGGCACAGACGCCCGGCGACGAGGGGGTGCTAGCACCGAGGGAAACCGACGGGCTGTCGCCCTGGCCGTGGACGCCACGCGTCCGTACCGTCGCTGATGCGCCGTCGGCGCGGGATCGAAACCTACGAGGAGGCCACCATGCGACACCATGCCAGCGTCACCAGCATCAGCTGGATCCCATCCGAAGCCGTCGGCGGCCTCAACAAGGCGATGTTCGGAACCGGATTCGTGCACTACGACGACCCACCGCCCGACGTGATCGACGACCTCGAGCAGATGTGTGGCGAGGATCGGTTCCGCTTCGCGAACAACCTGGCCGGCTGGATCGATGTCGACCAGGCGGGTGCAATCGTCGCTGCCGGCTACGACGGCGGATGCGTGATGGGCGCAACCACCGTCGCGATCGGCGGGGCCCGCGCGACGTTCGCTGCAGTGGCCTTTCCGGACATCCGGCCCGCTGTCGAAATCGTCGACGGGTCCGCCCGCTTCGTCCAGACCGTCGGCGGTCACACCGCGTTGCCAGCACCCCGCCGCGTGAACAAGCCACCGTTCGTACAGTTCGAAGCGCCGACCGTCTGGACGACGCTCGCCCTCACGATCCACGCCGACGGAAGCTCGGTCCATGAACTCGTGGGCGCCAGCCAGTTCCCGCGTCATTGGGTCTACGGCAACGACGGCGAGCTGGTTGCCAAGGCCGGCCTCGCGGACTTCAAGGAGTGGTGGCGTCACTCATTCGGCCGCCACACACCGTGGGGCGATCAGGATTCCGCAGCTCTTGTGACCGAAGTCGAGACGGCGCTCGAACGCCAGGCTGCGACCGCCGTCATGCGCGGTGACCACAAGGTCAAGACGCGGACCGTCAAGCCGGGCGCGCTCCTCACCGAACAGGGCGACGAGGGAGACGAGGTGTTCCTCCTCCTCAACGGCGCGCTGTCGGTCGAGGTCGACGGTGAGCCGCTCGCCCAGGTCGGACCCGGCGCGATCCTGGGCGAACGGGCGTTGCTCGAGGGCGGCCGACGGACGGCGACGTTGCGCGCGGTGACCAAGGTGAAGGTGGCCGTTGTCCGGAGCGAGCAGGTCGATCACGAAGTGCTTGCCGAGATCAGTGATGGACACCGCCGCGAGATGCAGGGGTGAGGCTCCGGTTCTGCGGAGTCAGAGGCTCGACACCCGCCCCCGGCCCGGCATACGTGCGGATCGGCGGGCACACGTCGTGCGTCCTGCTCTGGACGACCGACGGAGCTGCGCCGAGCCTCATTCTCGACGCCGGCACCGGGATCCGAGCGGTGACCTCCCAGCTCGGAGGTGCACCGTTCCACGGGACGATCCTGCTCACCCACCTGCACTGGGACCACCTGCAGGGTCTGCCCTTCTTCGCTGGCGGTGATCGCGACGATGCCGAGGTGCGGCTACTCCTGCCCGAGCAGGGCGTACCGGCCGCGGCGCTGCTCGACCGTGCGATGTCGCCACCGCACTTCCCGATCGGCACGGCCGGCCTGCGCGGACGGTGGACGTTCGGCACGATCGGTGAGGGCACCCATGAACTCGAAGGGTGCACGGTGACGGCCCGCGAGATACCCCACAAGGGCGGGCGGACGTTCGGCTACCGCATCCAGGGTCGAGACGCCGTGGTGGCCTATCTCCCGGACCACCACCCCGCCGCAGCTGGTCGAGCCCGCGACGCCGCGCTCGAACTCGCCCGGGATGTCGATCTGCTCATCCACGATGCTCAGTTCGTCGCCGGCGAGGAGCAGGCCGCCGCCGACTACGGGCATGCCACGGTCGGGGCGGCCGTGGAGCTGGCGACCGAAGCCGGTGCCCGGGAGCTGGCACTGTTTCACCACTCCCCGACCCGCACCGACACCGCTGTCGACCTCATCGCCGAAACCTGGTCGGGCGTTGGCGGCGCGGTGACGGTGTCGATCGCCATCGAGGGGGCGGAACGCGACATCGTCTCGACAGCGGAGAGAGGTCTTGAATGATGAACCTCGTGGTCGACCTCACGCCCGCCTGACCGGCAAGATCCCATACCCACCCCGGAGCGCCCGCCGCTCCACGAGCAGGCAATGCGAGCCGAGCTGTCGATGGCAAGGCCGCACGGGATCTGGTTCGCCCGGTCGTATTGCCTTCCCGGGAGGCTCAGGGGTGTCCGTACCAAAGCGCGAGGCAGGCGGTGAGCGCGTTGACGCCGCGCTCCCAACGCTGCACGAGGATCACGTCGCGATGTTCTCGGATCGCTGTCGCGTCGAATCGCTCGTTCAGCACGTCGACGAGATCGTCGAGGCGTTCGGAGATCCCGTCGTCCACCTCGTCGGCGAACGTCACGTGATAGCTGTCCACCCCGTCGGGGTGGATCTCGAACGTCGCAGCAACCGGCTGATCAGCCGTCGGGAACTTGGCCCTCATGTCGAGTGGCCGACGAAGCCCATCTGGCGCCGCAGCTCTCGCGGCGGCCGGGGCGTCGCCTGAGACCGCCCTCATCAAGATGTCGCTCACCATGTTCTCCACGGCGAGCTCGGCTCCGGCGGGGAACCGCAACAGCGACTGTCGATACCCCTCTCTGTCGGGCACATCGCCAAGATGCCACGAACACCCGATGTCGAGGAGCAACGCCGTCTGTGCGAAGTACGCGGCGAGATCGTTGATGAGCTCGACCACGCCTGGTCGGCACTCAGGCCGTCCCAGTACGCGGCGTAGTCGATGGTCATGTCGGTCAGGAGCCTACGGAAGGTGGATCACGCAGGGAATCCCGTTGTCGGTGAGGTATTCGAACAGATCCGGGTCGTCGGCGAGTTCCTCGCAGTTCTCGAGGCCGTCACCGTCTTGATCGACGCTCGTCACCTCGCCACCGATCTCGACAAAGACGTCTTCGAGGTCCGAAGCCGACGCTGCCGGGAGTCGTAGGGGTAGACCTCGTGCTCGTTGGACAGCGCTGTCTCGTACGGGAACATCGTCTCGTAGGGTGGCGGGCCGATCGATTCGAGTTCGTCGACCAGGCCATTGCGTCCGGTCTCGCGTGCCCAGTCGAGTATCGGTGCGCTCCTTCCGCTGCCCAGCTCGGTGTTGCGCGTCGTTCGGCGGAAGACGCCAGATCCTCTGGCTCGGGCTGGCTCGGCCGGGTCTACTCGGGGGCTCTGGTGTGTGGGGACTGTAGGTAGGCGAGGAGCATGCGGGCTGTCTCGGCTTCTCGCGTGTGGCTGCTGTAGCGGTGTGGGCTGACCTCGCGGTCGTCGAACATGACGGTCTGGGTGGCGAGCGAGAACAGGGTCCTCCCACAATCGCTGCTGGTGGTCGGTTGTGTTTCGAGGTGGCGGGGTCGCCTGGCGATGCTGCGTTGGTGAACTTGACGCCGGTGCAGGCTGATCGGAAGGGCAACGGCCTGCTCGTGTCGTCCGACGTCACCACTGCGCCGCAGGCGTCGAACGTGGACTATGCGCCCGGTGTTGTTGATCCCGACGTTGCGATCGCGCCGATCGGTGCGGACGGCAAGGTCTGGTACGTCAACTCGAACCTCGCAGCTGTTCACCTCGTCGCCGATCACCTCGGCACGATCGATGCCAACGCACACACCGCGGCGACTTCGACAGGCGCCCCCGACCGCAAGGTCGACACCCGAACCGGACTCGGGTAACCGGCAACCACTACCCAGCCGAAGGATCCAGACGGCAAGTTCTGAGGCTTTCGAGAACGACCTGGCCACGTCGCTGACTCAAGCAGCGCCCCCGGCCGACCCGCTGGAGAACGACTTGACCGAGGCGCCGACGACCAGCGCGAGATCGGCACGACTTCGCTCGCTCAGGTGGTCGGAAATGCTCGACCGTTCGTCTCCTCCTCTTGGTGGCTCTGGTGTCGCTGTGCGAGCGCAACGCGTCCGTGGACGCGCTTGGTGCACAGAGCGTGATCCTCGACGCCTCTCTGCACACCTCGCCCGGGCATCGCGAGCGGAGCCACCCGACATGCTCACCTGGTTGCACCGAGGCGAACCAAGGGCCAACCACGGTCTCGCTCGACACCGATGATCGCCGAACGAACCGGCGAGGTCAGCGCAACTGTGCGAGCGCCTGCTCGTGGACATCAAGATCCCGAGGCTCACCGTCGGCCCACGGCGATCCGAACACGATCAGCTCGTCGAACCCCAACGCGGTCGCCCGCCCGGCGGCGTCGAGGTAGCTGCCCACACTTGCCGTCGGGAGCACCCGACCGAAGCCGAGCAACACCGATCGCCGAATGCTCGCTGGGTCGCGGCCCTGCCTGTCACACGCCTCGGCGAAGCCCTCGACCTGACGGCCGAGGAGCTGCCAGAAGTCGTCGCCTTCGATGTCGGCGGTCCCGGGCCCGCCGTAGGTGTTCCAGGTGTCGGCATGGGCCGCTGCCAGCGCGAGCGATCGTGGGCCGTGACCGGCCAGGAGCAGCTCCGGCCTCCCGACGCCTTCGGGTTGCGCCGTCGTCTCGAGTCCACCAAACGCCATCACGTCACCCTGCCAGTCAGTCGCACCGTCGAGTACCGACAGGTATCCCCGAACCACATCGGCGAACCGGGTCGAGAGCTCACCGATGGATTCACGGACGCCGCGATCGGCCTCGGCACAGAACGGCGCCCCCATGCCGAGACCAAGGACGAGTCGACCGGCACAGACGTCTTGCGCCGTCATCGCGACCCGGGCCAACGACACCGGGGAACGGAACGCCGACGAGGCGACCAGCGTTCCCAACATGATCCGATCCGTGACCGCCGCGGCGGCCGTGAGCGTGGTGAACGCCTCACCCAACCACAACCCCGGGAACGTCGGATGGGTGAGATGATCCGCCGTGTACACGACGTCGTACCCCACCTCCTCCGCCCACCGGTACCCACGCGCCTGCGCACTCCAGGGCCCCACGGGCGGCAGGATCAGACCCAAACGGCTGAGACTCATGAATGCTATGTTGCCATGCATCTGGAGCAGGGTTGTCGGGTGCACGAGCCAGGTGGTCCACCCCTTACCGCCACGGCCCGAGAGTTCGCCCTTCTTCGTTGTCGCCACATCGACGCCAACAGTCGGCTCGACGCATCTCCCAATAGGAGACCCACCCGGATTCGTCCACGTGATCGACCCCACAACGCTCGTCATTCCCCAACGAAACGCAAACGCACTCGGCTTCGGCCCCCGAAACGTGCTGGCCACCGGCCGTATTGGGCTGATCTTCATGATCTTCGGACAGCGCGGGACCTATCGGGTCAACGGGATCGCCCACCTCACACGCGATCCAGATTTGCTCGATGAGCTCGCCGCCATCGGCAAGCCGGCGCTCAGTGGAAGAACGCCTCCCCCACCCCGACGACCGTCGCCATCAGCGACGCCAGGTCTGAGTTGCACATCTTGCGCAGCCGCACCGGCCGATTGCGTTGAAGAACCGGAAAATCGAACCCGATCAGATCAACGCGTGCACGACTTGTTCCACCCACCCGTAGCAAGCCTCTTTGGTTGTCAAGGGGTTGTTCGGCAGTGTCAGGGCGGCGTGAGGTCGGACCCCTTGCCGGATGGTCGGGACCGGTCGTAGTGTCGAAGTACGGGTCCGGGAAGTGACTTGTCCGAAGAGCCGGCTGTTCAGGATGCAGAGCCGGTCACGCCGGAGACAGAGTCGTTCCTGAGTGTCCTCCCGGGCCCACTTTGAACGTCAGCCGCGAGCTCGTCGGGCGTCGTTGACGAGGTGGCGGTAGATGACATCGGAGAGTCGCCGTTTCAACGCTCGGATCGCCTCTTTCGGGGTCTTGCCTTCTTCGAACGACTGGACGAAGCGCGCGGCGATTCGCGGTCAACTCCTCGTGCCAACCACGACGGGGGCTCCTGACGCCACGGTTGCCGACTGGCTTCGCCTTCGCCGCATGCTCGATGCAGTGATGTCGAACGCGACCACCCATGCAGGCCCAGGGGCGATCAACATCTCGCTGGATGTCGCCGACGACCACTTCACCCTGACGGTGAACGATGCAGGGCCCGGGATGACCCCGGATCAGGTTGCAACGTCGGTCGAACCGTTCGTCAGCCATGGGACCAACCCGGGCGTCGGGATCGGCTTGACGATCGCCGATCGGCTCGCCCGGGCCGCCGGTGGCAGCCTCGACCTGCGAAGCGAAGCCGCAGGCACAACCGTCGCGATGACGCTTCCCCGCCACTGACCATCGATCTCGATCTGAACCTGCCCCGAGATTGCCGAACGCCGTGCAGACCAGCGATCGCTGGAACGATGATGCCCGACTTCTGAGTCTCTCCGCGGATGATGCCGAGCCAGGGGCAGCGCAGCGAAACTCCTCGCCGATCGTCGTTTCGCGCCCTGATCTTCTGACGAATCCTTAGAAGGTGCCTGTGGATAACGAAAGAAGCCCTGGCAGATCTTGTGATCTACCGGACATGCTCGTCTGCACTCGTCTGCACTCGTCGGGGTTGGTCGGTGGGAGCGATGTTCGCGTCCTGTTCGCGCTCGCACACCCACGCTCAACGCCGACGGCCGAGAGGCCCCCCGACCTTGTGCTCACCTACTCGTCAGCATCCGGGCGTGACGGAGTCGACAGCGCACTCACCCCCGAACATCCGTCACGACGACCTTGAATGGCTCGACTGTCACTCGTAGCCGCCGAGCGTCGGCGCGGTCGAAGGTGCGCATGTCGGTGGCATACCGCTGACCGAGACGATCGGCGAACACGTAGTCGTGGTCTGGTTCGGTCAGGGCGGTTCCCGCGAATCTCGACGTAGTAGTTGGGTGTCTCGGGATGGAAGATCAGGACGCTGCATCGGTTATCGGCTGCAAGGTTCTTGGCCTTTCTCGTCGATTCGGTGATCGAGATGCGAATCCTGTCGTCTTCGATGATGAACCAGACCGCGGTGAGCTGGGGATGCCCGTCGTGACCGTTCGTGGCGAGCACGGCGGTCGGGTTCGCCAGCAGCTCCGGATCGATGGCGGCGGTGCTCATGAGTTCGCTCCTCTCGCTTCTCGTTGGTGGTCTACGGGGCTTCGGCGGATGCGGACTCTTTGGCGATGAGCATCTGTCGCAGGCCGTTCTCGACGGCGGTCCGGTTGCGTTCGGATCCGATTGCGCTGGTGACGACGTCGGCCTCATAGCGAGTGATGGCCGGGACTGCTTCGTTGATCAGCCCGAGGCCCTTCGATGAGAGCCTGATGAGCGTCCCGCGCCGATCGTTGGGGTCGGGGAGCCGCTCGATCAAGCCTGCGGTCTCGAGGCGATCGAGCCGCTTGGTCGTGCCGCCCGAGGAGAGCATCAAGGAGAGCTGCAGATCTCTGATCTTCATCGCCTCGCCCGCCGCACGCCGCCGCAGCGTCGCGAGCATGTCGAAGTCGCCGAGCGTCAGTCCGAATTGGGCGAGCTCTTCTTCTCGACCGGCTTCGAGATAACGAGCGAGCCGCAGGATCCGCCCCGTGATGGGCAGCCCGGCAACGTCCAGGTCTGGGAGCCAACCTCGGACCTCCTCGACGACCTCGTCCATCACATCTGTCTCTCGTTTCGCATCCACACAAGAATCTTACCAGAGAGACTCTTGACAGCAAGCCTCACGCTATACATACTCGAAAGTATCACGCTTAGAAGAGACTTCTAAGAGTGACACCTCTCTCGACTCGCATTCGGAGGCAACGATGCACACCTCTCCCAACCATCCCGGCAAGGTCCTGGTCATGGCGGCCAGCACCCGCACCGGTTCGATCAACCAGGCACTGGCCCGCCACATCGCCGTCCGGCTCTCCGCGACAGCGCCGGTCGAGGTCGTCGATCTTCGAGATCACGTCCTTCCGCTCTATGGCGGCGACCTCGAGGCTCGCGACGGCGTGCCGGCGGCCGCGACGTCGTTGGCCGACCGCATCGCATCGGCTGAGGTACTGGTCCTGGTATCCCCTGAATACAACGGCACGTTCACGCCGCTGTTGAAGAACACCGTCGACTGGGTCACCCGAGTCGACGCCTCGGCCTTTGCCCACCTCCGGGTTCTCGTCGCATCGGCCAGTCCTGGGCGTGGTGGCGGAGCCAATGGTGTGGCCATGGTCCGGACGTGGCTGTCGAACATGGGCATCGACACGGCTGACCGCACGCTCTCGGTCAGCGAAGCGTCCCTCGGAGCGAACGGTGAACTCGTCGGCCTCGATCACGCCGAACTGACTCGATTCGTCAATCAGGCCGTGCACGAACGTTCTGCCGCCTGACCCGTCCACCACGCGAGGAGACCACCATGACCGCCACCATCCAACGTCACACAAGCGTCGCAACGACGGCAGACGCGCCGACCTCAGGGCGCTTCGATCCCATCTTCACCGGCCTCGCCCCGGCGGCCTGGGGACTGACCTACATCGTCACCACCGAACTCCTCCCACCCGGACGGCCCCTGCTGGCGGCCGCACTGCGAGCGCTTCCCGCCGGCCTGGCTTTGGCTGCCATGACGCGGCGGCGTCCATCCGGCTCATGGTGGTGGAAGGCAGCCGTGCTCGGCGTGCTCAACATCGGCGCCTTCTTCGTCTTGTTGTTCGTCGCCGCCTACCGACTCCCCGGCGGCGTCGCCGCCACCCTCGGCTCCATCCAACCATTGGTCGCCGCCGCGTTGGCGACCGCGTTCCTCGGTGAACGATTCCGCCGCTCGACGGCGGCAGCCGGCATCCTCGGCATCGTCGGGGTCGGGCTGCTGGTCCTGCGGTCGAGCGCCGCGCTCGACACCGTCGGAATCCTCGCCGGACTCGCCGGTGCACTCTCCATGGCAACCGGCGTCGTCCTCACGAAACACTGGGGGCGCCCGGTCCCGCTCGCGGCATTCACCAGCTGGCAACTCATCGCCGGCGGCGTTCTGCTCGCGCCGATCGCGCTCGCGGTCGAGGGGCCGCCCCCATCGCTCACCGGGCAGAACCTGATCGGTTTTACCTGGCTCGCCACCGCAGGTGCCGCCGTCTCCTACCTGGTCTGGTTCCGCGGGGTCGCCCGCCTTCCCGTCGCCCAGGTGTCGCTGCTCGGTCTCATGAGCCCGATCGTTGCCACCGTCGCCGGGCTCGTCGTCCTCCATCAGACCCTCACACCAGCCCAACTGCTCGGAGCCGCCCTGGTCCTGACCGCGATCTGGGTCGGCCAACGACCCGCCCCAACCCGACCCACCAACCCCATAACACAACCCGTCACCAAGGAGAACCTGACATGACCACCCACACCCACATCCACCATCACAACGTCGCGGGCACGACCCCGACATCACCATCACGATTCGCAACTGCACGAACCGCTGGAGTGCTCTACGTGATCATCATCGCCTGCGGCCTCTTCGCCGAGATCGGCGTCCGCTCCCAACTCATCGAATCAGGCGATCCGAGCACCACGGCCCAGAACATCATCGACTCACCCATGCTCTTCCGAGCCGGACTGGCAGCCGACATCGTCATGTTCATCGCCGATGTCGCCATCGCCGTCGTGCTCTACCAGCTGCTCAAGCCGCTCAACAGAACACTGGCACTGCTGGCCGCAGCGTTCCGCATGACCCAGACCGCGGTCATCGGCCTGAACCTGCTCAACATGTTCCAGGCCGTGCGGATTCTCGACGATGCCGACTACCTCGGCGCCTTCGGCGCGGACCAGACCGAGACGCTGGCACTGCTGCACCTCGACGCCCACAAGTACGGCTACATCCTCGGCCTCGCCTTCTTCGGGGTCAGCACCATCATCGTCGGCTACTTGGCACTGTCGTCGAGGCAGATACCCCGCCCGCTCGGCGTGCTCCTTGTCCTCGCAGGTGCCGGCTACCTCATCGACACCTTCAGCTTCTTCCTCATCCCCGGATACGACGGCTCGGCATCACCCATCGTTCTGGCCCCGGCCCTCGTCGCCGAATTCTGGTTCGCCCTGTGGCTCCTCACCAAGGGGCGCCGGCTCCAACACCTCACCGAGAGCAACCCCGCCGCAGTCCCATCGACCCGCACCGACGGCAACCGCATGGTCGGAGCGCTGTCATGACCACGTCGACCACGACCGCACCACACC
The DNA here is from genome assembly GCA_963695475.1 of Ilumatobacteraceae bacterium. Lineage (GTDB taxonomy): Bacteria > Actinomycetota > Acidimicrobiia > Acidimicrobiales > Ilumatobacteraceae > Ilumatobacter_A. The sequence goes on along the minus strand of CAVOHA010000024.1, from coordinate 52,993 downwards.
ACACCCAGTCAGCACACCGACCCAAGGACAACACGATGAAGGCCATCACCAGAGACCGCTTCGGATCGCCCGACGCTCTCTCCTTCCGAGCCATCGAACGACCCCGGATCCCAACTGGCAGCGTGCTGGTCGAAGTCCACGCCACCGGCGTCAACCGAGGCGACGCCCTCGAGATGCGCGGCTGGCCCTACCTCGCCCGCCTCATGGGCTACGGCGCCCGCCACCCGAAGCATCCGGTACTCGGGACCGACATCGCCGGAACCGTCGTCGCCCTCGCCGAAGGCGTCGACAGCATCGACATCGGCGACGAGATCGTCGGCTTCGGCATCGGAGCATTCGCCGAGCTCGCGATCATGCCCGCATCGATGGCTGTCCACCGTCCCGACACGATCGGCGCCGGAGAGGCCGCAGCCATGCCCACGACCGCGGTCACCGCGCTCCAAGCGATCCGGGACGCCGCCCAGGTGGAGCCCGGACAACATGTAGCTGTGATCGGCGCATCAGGAGGCGTCGGAACCTTCGCCGTCCAGATCGCGAAGGTGTACGGAGCCGAGGTGACCGGGGTGGTCGGTGCACGCAACGCCGAGCGCGTCCGATCGATCGGCGCCGACCACATCGTCGACTACGCGAACGACAACATCGCGACCCACACCGGCCGGTACGACGTGATCATCGACCTCGTCGGGAGGCAGCCGATCCGAGCCCTCCGTCGAGCGTTGTCACCGACCGGCACCTTCGTGGTGGTCGGTGGGCAGAACCCGCGGTCGGTCACCGGAATGAAGCGCTTCGCCGCGGCTGCTGCGATGTCTCCGTTCAGCCGACAGCGCCTCGTGCCGCTGTTCTCCAAACCCAACCGGGACGACCTCGCCGCCGTGATCGAACTCGCGCGGACCGGGATCGTCCGCCCGATCGTCGGCCGAACGTTCGATCTCAGCGACACAGCGGAGGCCCTTCGTCAGATCGAGACCGGGCACGGCACCGGCCGAACCGTCGTCACGACATGAACTCGGACCACTCAGACCACCGCAGCACCGTCGTGATCCAGACCTCGCCTGCAAGACACCCACAAGAAGGAGCGACAGGGCGACATGAATATCACCATCTTCGGAGCAACCGGACAGGTCGGCCGCCGGATCGTCGACGAGGCGATCGCGCGCGGCCATCGCGTCACCGCCGTGACGCGCAGCGGCGCATCTTCGGACAGTTGCGACTCGGTCACTTGGTTCGCAGGCGACACCCGCAGGTACCGAAACGTCTCCCGCCTCAGCCGCATCCAAGACATGGTCATCAGTGCGACCTCGGGGCCTCGCAACGGAGGCGACGAACTCACCACGACAGCCAAAGCACTGCTCGAAGGGATCGCCGATACCGGTGCCCGACTCCTCGTCGTCGGCGGCGCCGGGCCCCTCGTCGTGCCCGACAGCGTCGGAAGACTTGTTGTTGATGACCCCCGCTTCGTCCCGGCGCAGATTCGCGGCGTCGCGCAGGCCTGCGTCGAACAACTCAACGCACGGCGCCGGAACTCGACGGTCTGCTGGACCTACTTCAGCCCATCAGCCGAGATGTCGGCAGGCCAACGCACGGGGCAGTTTCTCACGAGCACCAACGAGTTGATCGTCGACAGCGACGGCACGTCGAGGATCTCACTCGAAGACGTTGCCGTCGCAGTGCTCGACGAGGCCGAGCATCCCCGGCACATCCGAGCCGTTCTCACGGCCGGCTACTCGCACCAGGCGCAGAGTCCCGGCCCAGCCGACCCAAGCCGCCGAACCGAGGTGACGCCGTGACGACCCAACGCGAGAATGGCCCCATGCTGCTCACCGGCATCCACCACGTCGCGATCCTGACGACCGACACCGATCGCCTGATCGACTTCTACCAGAACGTGTTCGGCGCCATCGTCGAACACACCTCGGTCGACGGCCCAGTTCGCCTCACCTTCCTGAACATCGGCCCCAACACAGAGCTGAACATCTTCGAGATCGACGGCAACCACGAAGCCGAACACCAAACACCCATGTTCGGCCGAGGGCGACTGGACCACATCGGCCTACGGGCCGCATCGCTGGACGCATTCACCGAGATACGTCGAAGCCTGATGGACCGCGACGCCACCAACGGGTTCGTCACCGACTTCGGACCCGTCCTCAGCCTCTTCTTCACTGACCCCGACGGCCTCGAAGGCGAAGTATGCGTCGCGAACCTCGACGCTGAACCTGGCCGGCGCAACCCGCCAGGAACTCCAGCCACGAGGTTCGACACACCCTGACGTGAAGCCGACGAGCCTCGAGTCGAATCCGTCCGGCTCGGGCGCCTCACAGCTCGAGACGCTCAAGCCGTAGAGACAACCGACGGGCGTGCCACTGGCCCTCGGCGGCCAACTTGCTTCGGGTTACCTGCCGAAGGTCAGTCCGGCGATCGCGTCGCCGGCTGGGACTGTGATGATGAAACTCCAGCATGGCGGCGATCAGCAGCAGCGGCCAGCGTCGAAGCATGTTTGCGACAGGGCCTCGGAGCCGCTCGGCGTGTTCTCGCTTGTTCGTGTTGTGTTCGCACGCCAACGGCAAGAGGCCCTCTCCGACGAGTCGGAAAGGGCCTCTGACCTGGTGTTACGTTGGTGGCGGGGGCAGGATTTGAACCTGCGACCTTCGGGTTATGAGCCCGACGAGCTACCGAACTGCTCCACCCCGCGCCGTGCCTCCAAAGCTAGGGCCAACTCGGCGCGAACACAACACCCCAATCCCGAGGCGGAGCGACCGACGATGGGTACTCGCAGCGCCACCCTGAGCGCCCGACCTCACCAAACCTTGTCATTCGCCAGACCCGGCCGACTCCGCCACCGGTCTAGCCTCGGTGAGCAACATCGCATGGAAGGAGCGGGCGCCGCGATGAACATCGACAGGACGGGACCGATGACGCCATGAGGTGGACCGCACCCGCTCGCACACTGGTTGCGCTCGGCCTCGCCGCATCGGCCGCGATCGCGACCGGGGGCGCAGACGCTGCCAACCCGATCCCCGACGCCGGGCTCCCCGCTGCGCCATTCGCCGCGCTCCCGATCGTGTCCGAACGCACCGAGCCGCTCGCCGCCGGCGTCGCTCGCATCAACCTCGACAACGATTCGTTCCCGACGACGAACATCCGCGTCACCTCGTTCGCCGAGATCGGCTCGACGATGTTCGTCGGTGGCAAGTTCGAACAGGTGCACATCGCTGCGACCGGTGAGCGCCACGACCAGCCCTTCCTCGCAGCGTTCAACCGCAACACCGGGGCATGGATCAGTTCGTTCCGACCCACCCTCGACGGCAACGTGTGGGACCTCCACGCCACCGACGATGGCCGGCTGATCGTCGCCGGCCAGTTCACCAATGTGAACGGGGTCAGCAACACGGCCGGGGTCGCCATGATCGACCCTGTCACCGGTGCGGTCGACCCCAGCTGGCGGGTCAGCCTCACCCTCACCGGCAGCGGCGCTCGGCCGTTGGCCCGCACGGTCGACATCGAGGGCGGTCAGCTCTACATCGGCGGCAACTTCACCCGCATCACGGGCACCGACGGGAACACCCGCCGCGCAGGTCGGATCGCACGGGTGAACCAGGCCACCGGCGTGGTCGACGGCGCGTTCCTGCCCGACGTGGACGGCATCGTGTTCGACATCGACGCGACCGCGGACCGGATCTATGTGGTCGGCGACTTCTTCTACGTGGACGATGTCTGGGCGATCGGCATGGCCTCGCTCCAACCCGCGAACGGCAAGCTCGTGCCCGGCCTGCAGCCGTGGGTGCGCACCTCGGTCGGCACCGCCACGGCGTCCTACCAGCAGGCCATCCTCGCAGTCGGCAACGAGGTGTGGCAGGTGGGGTCACAGCACAACCGGCAGGTGTACCGCAAGAGCGACTACAAACTCATCCGGTCGTGGGTCAGCCACCCGTACGGAGATGGACAGGCCCTCGCGCACCTCGACGGCATCGTGTACGCCGGCAGCCACGCCAACGGCGAGACGTCGCTCTACCGCGACGCCTACCGCTGGCCGCAACTCACGGGGGCAACGTCGTCGAAGCCGGTCAAATGGATCGAGGCCTACGACACCAACTTCGACGAGCACATCACGTGGTACCCCGCGATCGGCACGCAGCACGGTGAGGGCGCCTGGGCGCTCTTTGCCGACTCCACCGACTGTCTCTGGGCCGGCGGCGACTTCAACCGCGGGAGCGGCGGACGCTACGTCGGCGGCTTCGCCAAGTTCTGCACCCAGGACGACGTTGCGCCCACCACGCCGACCAATCCGAGTGCAACTGCGTCCGGCGGAGGCGTCGACCTCACGTGGTCCGCGTCACGAGACGACCGCGGTGGCGCCGTGCGCTACGAGGTCTTGAAGAACGATCGTCTGCTGAACGGTTCGGTCAACGCGACGAGCTGGCGCGACCCGAACGGCACGTCGTCGGATCGCTACTTCGTGCGCGCCGTCGACTCGATCGGCAACAAGTCGGCAACAACGGCGGTCTTCACCGCTGGATGATCGGTCGGGTGCGGCGCTCGACGCACTGCCCGTATCGCCATCGGTCAGCCGGCGGAGGCCACACCCGCAGCGACGGCCTCGACCAATTCGACCACCCGCGGCCCCCAGCGCTGGACCATGTAGTCCGACAGCTCGACCACGGCTCCGTCCCTCACCGCCGACAGATTCGACCAACCGGGCCGATTCGCGATGACGTCGGCGTTGACCGCGCAGCACTCGACGTCGGCGAGCATCACGACCGCGGGGTCGGCGGACACCACCTGAGCGTCCGATGCCTGCGCGAAACCGCTCGGGTCCGCCGGCATGAACGACACGAGGCCCATCTCGCCGTAGACCGAATCGAGGAAGGTCCCGGGCGTGATCGTGAACAGCGACGGGTCGATCTCGTGGAAGTAGACGCGTCGAGACGTGTCGGGCAACGATGCGATCGTCGCCGCGATCGACTGACGCATGCCGGCGACCAGGTCCTCACCGAGATCCGGTCGACCGACGACATTCGCGATTCCCATGATCTGTTCGTACACGTCGGCGAGCGATTCGGCGGGTGGACCGCTGAACGACGCGACACCCTCGGCGGAGAGCCGCTGGGCGAGACCGGTCGGATCGTCGCCGATGATCACGATGTCAGGATCGAGCGCGAGCAGCGGGCCCAGGTCGGCCGAGTCGGGCGCGAGGTTCGGCTGCTGCAGGGCAACCGCTGCGTCGGGGAAGTCGGAGTCCGAGTCGACAGCCACCACGAACTCGCCCAGTCCGAGCGCGAACAGCGTCTCGGTGTGCGTGGGTGACACCGACACGATTCGGCCGATGTCGGAGGGCGCCGGGAGCGGCACCGGCGCAACGGTCGTGGTCGTCGCTGCCGGATCGGGCGGCGCGTCGGGGCCATCGGGGTCGACCGGCGGCTCCGTCGTCGTGGTGGGGATCTGGCCGTCGTCGGTCGCGATGATGACGTCGTCGTCGAGTTCGACCGCCGTGCCCGGCACGGGTGGTGCAGTGCCCTCCGGGTTGGACGGATCGAACAGCGAGTCGGGATCGACGGTCGTCGTCGGTGCGGAATCGTCACTCGGCTCGGGAGCCGAGTCGTCGCTCCCCGAGCACGCAGCGACGACGACGAACGCCGCGACGGCGAGCCGTCGCGCGAGGCCCGTCCTTGGCCGCGTCGGACGCTCGCGTCCGAGCGTGATCGACCGTCGCTGGTGTTCCGCCATGTTGCTCACGGTACCCATATCGGCGCGTTCGGGTCTCGGCACGAGGACAAGCTCGACCGGCAGATTTCGACGCAGCGTGGTCGTGATTCCCCGCTGCGCGCGGGACCACACACAATCCTGTACAACTCTTGTCAACGTCTCCTCAAGCTCTTCCCTACCATGTCGATGACACCTTGTCGGCGGACCAGGAAGTGTTGAATCGAGGAAGACATGCGGCGGACACATCGATCGATGACCCAACTGGTGCGCGGCGCGCTCGTCGCTGCCGTTGCAATCACCGGCTTCGCCGTGGCGGGGCCACTGACCGCACCGGTCGATGCGCAGGCCGACCAGATCCCCGATGACGGACTTCCCGCCGCACCCATTGCGGCATCGCCGATCGTGTCGCGCCGGACCGAGATCCTGCAGGCCGGCGTCGTCGGCATCAACAAGGCCAACGACACCTTCGCCGTACACCGACATCAGCGTTGCCGCCATCGCCGAGATCGGCGACACGATGTACATCGGTGGCAAGTTCACCCAGGTCGAGACCGCCGCCGACCTCCAGCGCTACGACCAGCGGTTCCTCGCCGCATTCGACCGCACGACCGGCGCGTGGATCGACACGTTCCGCCCGACGATCGACGGCAACGTCTGGGACCTGAAGGCCACCGACGACGGGCGACTCATCGTCGCCGGGCAGTTCACCAACGTCAACGGCGAGCCGAACACCACCGGCGTGGCGATGATCGACCCCATCACCGGTGCGGTCGACCCCACCTGGCGCGTCGACCTCGCAGCTCACCGGCAGCACCAACTGGGCGCTCGCACGCACGCTCGACATCGAAGGCGGACTCGTCTACATCGGCGGCAACTTCACCCGCATCACCGGGACCGAACGGCGTCGAGACCCGCGCCGGACAGATCGCCCGCGTCTCGCTCGCCACCGGCAACGTCGACCGCTCGTTCCTGCCGAACTTCGACGGCGTCGTCTTCGACATCGATGCGACTCCCGACCGCGTCTACGTGGCAGGCAACTTCAAGTACGTCAACGACATCTGGTCGATCGGCATCGGCGTCCTCGATCCCCAGGGTGCGCTCGTCCCCGGCCTCGAGCCGTGGGTGCGAACGAGCATCGAGCAACACGAACCGCAGCTATCAGCAGGCGATCCTCGCCTACCAGGACCAGGTGTGGCAGGTCGGCTCCGAACACAACCGCCAGGCCTACCGGGCGAGCGACTACGGGCTGATCCGCTCGCTGGGTCAGCCATCCCTACGGTGACGGCCAGGCGCTCGCCGAACTGAACGGCATCGTGTACACCGGCAGCCACGCCAACGGAAACACCAACCTCTACCAGGACGCGTTCCGCTGGCCCGGCCTCGACGGCGCGACGCAGCAACAAGCCGATCCGCTGGATGGGTGCGTTCAGCACCGTCGACCCCGAGCATCTCGACTGGTATCCCGCGATCGGCTCGCGATACGGCGAGGGCAGCTGGGAGCTGTTCGCCGACTCGACCGGATGCCTCTGGACCGGTGGCGACTTCTTCCGCGGCAGCTACGACGGCGACGTCCCCCGCTACGCCGCAGGGCTTCGCGAAGTTCTGCGCGGCCGACACCACTCCCCCGGCACCGCCGACGAGCCCGATCGGCAGTCGCGACGCCGAACGGGGTCGACCTGGCGTGGACCGCATCGACCGGCGACGACCGCGGTGGCCAGGTCCGCTACGAGGTCCTCAAGAACGACTCGGTGTTCGCCTCGTTCATCAACATCACCACGTTCCGCGATCCCGACGGCACCGCCGACGATCGCTACTTCGTGCGGTCGATGGACGTCACCGGCAACCGCTCGGCGACCACCCGCGTGTTCACCGCCACCGGGAACGACACGACGCGGCCGAGCACTCCCCAGGACCTCGAAGCCGTGATCGAAGACAACGGCGACGTCACCCTCACCTGGACCGCCGCCACCGACAACGTCGGCGTCACCGAGTACATCGTCTACCGCAACGGCGTCGAGATCGGCCGGGCCACCGACCCCACCTTCGTGGTGCCTGCTCCCGCCGAAGGCGATCACTGGTACCAGCTCCGTGCCGTCGATGCTGCCGGCAACGAGAGCTTCATGACCCCGTCGACGAAGGTGACGATCGTCGGCGCCGACACCACACCGCCGCGCACCCCGACCGACCTCGTCGGCGTGGTCGAGGACAACGGCGACGTCACGCTCACGTGGACGGCCCCGACGGACGACGTCGGCGTGGTCGACTACATCGTCTACCGCAACGGTGTCGAGATCGCGATCGTGGTCGACCCGACGCACGTCGTCCCCGCTCCCGCTGCCGGCGATCACTGGTACCAGGTTCGAGCGCGTCGATGCCGCGGGCAACGAGAGCTTCAAGACACCCTCCACCAAGATCACCATCGCCCCCGACCCGGCCAACGACACCAGCCCACCACGCACCCCACGCGACCTCACCGGCACCATCGAAGCAAACGGCGACGTCACCCTCGACCTGGACCGCCTCCACCGACAACGTCGCCGTCACCGGCTACATCATCTACCGCAACAGCGTCGAGATCGGCCGATCCACCGACCCCACCTTCACCGTCCCCGCACCCGCCCCCGGCGACCACTGGTACCAAGTCCGAGCCTTCGACGCCGCCGGCAACGAAAGCTTCAAGACACCCTCCACCAAGATCACCATCGCCCCCGACCCGGCCAACGACACCAGCCCACCACGCACCCCACGCGACCTCACCGGCACCATCGAAGCAAACGGCGACGTCACCCTCGACCTGGACCGCCTCCACCGACAACGTCGCCGTCACCGGCTACATCGTCTACCGCAACAGCGTCGAGATCGGCCGATCCACCGACCCCACCTTCACCGTCCCCGCACCCGCCCCCGGCGACCACTGGTACCAAGTCCGAGCCTTCGACGCCGCCGGCAACGAAAGCTTCAAGACACCCTCCACCAAGATCACCATCGCGGCGGATCCGGCCAACGACACCAGCCCGCCGCGTACGCCGCAGAACCTCGTCGCAGTCATCGAGGCGAGCGGCGACGTCACGCTCACGTGGACGCCGCCGACCGACAACGTCGGCGTCACGGGCTACATCGTCTACCGCAACAGCGTCGAGATCGGCCGATCCACCGACCCCACCTTCACCGTCCCGGCGCCCGGTGCCGGCAGCCACTGGTATCAGGTGCGAGCCTTCGACGCCGCCGGCAACGAAGGCAACAAGACGCCCTCCACCCGCGTCGACATCTGACGCGTAGCGGAGTGGGTCAGACCCACTCCGCTACGCGGTACGAGCGGCTGACCGGGTTAACGTGCCGCGCGATGACCACGACCGGCACCTCACCCGACATCGGGGGAACCGAAGCGCGCGAACTCTCGGCCGGTCTGATCGGCGCAGGGATCGCCGTATGTGCGTGGTCGACCGGCACCGTCCTCGCCAAGGGCATCGAGATGGGCGGTCTCGCGATCGGCACCTACCGGTTCTGGCTGTTCAGCCTCGTCCTGATCCTCTGGATCCGGCTCAGCGGATCTCCGTTCAACCTGCACAGCATGCGCGCAACGGCCTTCGGCGGGATCGCACTCGGCGCCGACATCGCCCTGTTCTTCTCGGCGGTCAAGAACACCAGCATCGTCAACGCCACCATCATCGGCTCGCTGCAACCCATCCTCGTCGGCGTGGTCGCCGCCCGCTTCTTCGGCGAGAAGATCCGCGGTCGCGACGCGATCTGGTCGCTCGTCGCGTTGGCCGGCGTCTTCGTCATCGTCACGACTTCGACGTCCGACGATGTCAACAACATCAAGGGTGACCTGTTGGCACTCGGCGCGATGCTCTCGTGGAGCGCCTACTTCATTGCGTCGAAGCAGTCGAAGGGAAAGGTCACCCCGACCGAGTTCACGGCCGGCACTGCATTGTGGACGGCGATCATCGTCACACCGCTCGGGTTCGCGTTCGGTCAGGACATGTCGTGGCCGTCGTGGAAGAACTGGGCCCTGCTCGCCGCAATGGCGATCGGGGCGGGCCTGATCGGCCACGTGCTGATGAACTGGTCGCTCGTACGGATTCCGCTCTGGGTCGGCTCGACGTTCACGCTGCTGATCCCGGTCTTCTCGGCGATCATCGCCTGGATCTTCCTCGGCGAGGCGATCGCGCTCCGTCAGGCACTGGCAATGGGAGTCGTGATCGGTGCGCTCGCCGTGATCGTCAGGGGCCAATCGAGCGCCGCCAAGTCGGCCGCAGCACACCGCGAGGTGCTCGATCCGGTCGACTCCGACGGTCCGCGCTGATGGTGGCCGTGTCGGGCGTCGAGGCGCTCGGCTATCTCGCCTCCGCACTCGTGATCCTCAGCCTGACCATGCGTTCGGTCGTGCGCCTGCGGCTCATCTCACTGTGCGGATCGGTGGCGTTCTTCGCGTACGGGCTGTTGATCGGATCGCCCCCGGTGATGGTCACGAACGGTTGCATCGCCGTGATCAATCTGTGGTTCCTCCGTCAGGAGTTCTTCGTCGCCGTCGCGAAACGCAGCGACCTGGGGGTGTCGACCATCCGCCCCGACTCACCCTTCCTCACCGACTTCGTGGAATACCACGCCGCCGACATCGGCCGCTTCCAGCCCGACTTCCACATGCCGCAGGGCGACGACGTGATGAGCCTGCTCCTCACCCGTGACGGCCTGCCGGCAGGGTTGATCGTCGGACGGCGGCGCGGCGACGAACTCGTCATCGATCTCGACTACGTGCTGCGCGAGCATCGCGACTCGCGTCTCGGCCGGTGGGTGTTCGGGCCCGGTGCCGACGTGTTCCGCTCGGCTGGCCTCCGCCGGCTCACGACCGCGGCCTCGACCGACGTCCACGACAAGTATCTGCGTCGAGTCGGCTTCACCCCGGACCCGGCCGAGTCCGACGGGCGCCTCGTCCTCGACCTCTGACGCGCCGAGGCCGACGCCGCCGCTCCCGGCACCTTGGCGTTTGCGTGTGATTTTCCGCCCGTCGAGGGGCGGAAAGTCATACGCAAACGGGACGGGCGACCCGGGCACGGGAGCCGGGCCTGGGACCCGTCCGGACGGGCGAGTCAGGCGAGGACGGGGACCGTCTTCATGGCCTCGGCGATGTCGGCGTCGGGCAGGTCGTAGTCGACCATCTCACCCGAGAGGTACTTCTCGTAGCTCGTGAGATCGAGGTGGCCGTGACCGCACAGCGCCGTGAGGATCACCTTCTCCTCGCCCGACTCCTTGCAGGCGAGTGCTTCGCGAATCGCCGCGGCGATCGCGTGGGTCGGCTCCGGCGCCGGAACGATGCCCTCCGTCTTCGCGAACTTGATCGCACCTTCGAAGCACTCCCGCTGCGGAATCGCGATCGCCTCGACGAGGCCCTCCTCGTAGATGTGCGACACCAGCGGCGCCATGCCGTGGTACCGCAGACCACCCGCGTGGATCGGTTCCGGAACGAAGTCGTGTCCGAGCGTGTGCATCTTCATCAGCGGTGTCATGCCCGCGGTGTCGCCGAAGTCGTATCGGTACTCACCCTTCGTCAACGACGGGCACGCAGCGGGCTCGACGCAGCGGATGGTCGGGTTCATCTTGCCGGCGAGCTTCTCGCGCAGGAACGGGAACGCCAGGCCGCCGAAGTTCGATCCGCCGCCGGTGCAGCCGACGAGCAGGTCCGGAGTCTCGTCGACCTTTGCCAACTGCAGGAGTGCCTCCTCGCCGATGATCGTCTGGTGCATCAGCACGTGGTTGAGCACCGAGCCGAGGGCGTAGCGCGCGTTGGGATCCTCGACGCACATTGCGACCGCCTCGGAAATGGCGATACCGAGCGATCCGTTGTGGTCCGGGTTCTCGGCGAGCAGCGCCCGGCCGAACTCGGTGAGCTCCGAGGGGCTCGAGTGCAGCGTCGCTCCCCAGATCTCCATCATCGTCTTGCGCCCGGGCTTGGCCTTGTACGAGGCCGCCACCTGCCACACCTCGCACTCCATCCCGTACTGCGCAGTGGCGAACGCGAGGGCACTCCCCCACTGACCGGCACCGGTCTCGGTCGTGAGCTTGGTGATTCCCTCCATGTGGTTGTAGTACGCCTGCGGCACCGACGTGTTCGGCTTGTGCGAGCCGGCCGGGCTCACCCCCTCGTACTTGTAGTAGATGCGCGCTGGGGTATCGAGCATCTCCTCGAGCCGCTTCGCACGAAACAGCGGCGTCGGCCGCCAGATCTTGTAGACGTCGAGCACCTCACCGGGGATGTCGACGTAGCGCTCGGTGGTGACCTCCTGCTCGATCAGCGCCATCGGGAACAGCGGCGCGAAGTCTTCGGGACCAGCCGGCTCGTGGGTCCCCGGATGCAACGCCGGTGGCGGCGGCGTGGGGAGATCGGCAACGATGTTGTACCACTGCGTGGGCATCTCGGATTCGTCGAGGAGGATCTTCTTCGGTGTGTCGTGACCAGCCATGCGGCGAAGCTAGTGGAGTAGGTTTGGGGGCGCATCATGGGACTGTTCAACCGCCGCGCCGAGACGAAACAGGAGCTCGACGCGCTGCGCGCCGAGCTCGAACGAGTGCAGCGTCGCCTCGATGCCACCGAGGCGGAGAAGCAACGCCTGGCCGATGATCTGGGCCGGATCGGCACCGAACAGCAGCGACTCACGAGCCAGGTGAGCACCGTCGAGCAGCAGGTGGTCGGCGTCGAACAGCAGGTCGTGTCGGTGGCCGGATCGATCGCGCCGGCGATCGACCACGCCGTCGTCCAAGCCGCGTCAGCGGCCGACGTCGAGTTGATCCGGATCGAGCTCGCACGGCTCGGCGGCATCTCGTCCCACGTCGAGCAGCTGCGCGAAACCGTCGCAGCGCAGCAGCTTGCAGTGGCCAGCACCGACGATGCGAGCAGTCGCGAACAGGCCGCGCTCGCGGCTCGCCTCGAGGAGCTCGCCGGCGCGCTGGCCCGACAGCAGGAGCAGATCGCTGACATCGCGCTGGTCGCGACCGACGCCGCTGAGCGGACCGACGTGGCGATGGGCGAACTGCGTTCGACGATCGAGCAGGACCCGAGTGGCAAACGCGACGCGGAGGTGCGCGCACAGCTCGGACAGCTCGCCGAAAAGGTTGGCGCGGTCGATTCGCGTGTCAATCAGGTGAGCCTGGAGCTCACCAACCAGCTCACCGAGCTGAGCGGAGACCTCGACCGTGCGAGCGCTCGGGCCGATGCGGTCGAGATGATCGAGCAGCTGACCGCGCGGATCGACGACGTGACCGGCGGCCAGCAGCGCCTCGCCACCGAACAGGCCCGGTACGCGATTCAGTTCCGAGAGGATCTCGCAGACCTCGCCGACCGCCTGCGGCGACCCGGCCGCGCCTGATCAGTTGTCGGCGGCTTCCTCGACGACGGCATCGTCGGATTCGGATCATCGTCGGATTCGGCATCGTCGGTCGTGGACTCGGCATCGGTGCCGCTCTCGGTACTCGCCACGGCGACGTCGAGACCGAGCCGCTCGACGGCTTCGGCGATGAGCTGCTCGGCCTCTTCGACCTTCTGCTGGTACAGACCGAGGTCGTTGTCGGCGAGTGCCGCGTCGGCTTCGGCAAGCACTGCGTCCAGTCGGACCAGCACCTCTTCGGCGTTCTCGTCGAGCACGACGACGTCGGTGTCGACGTCGTCGACCGGCTCGAGCTCACCGTCGTCGCCGCCGCTCGTCGCCGGACCGGTGCGGTCGCCGACGTCGCCTTCGAAGCCACGGAACAGTTCGCTCAGTGCCTGGCCGATGGTCGGAGCGAGCACCGACTGACGGTTGTAGGTGACGATGACCTCGCGGAACTCGGTCGCTTCGGGAACCTGGGGACTGTCGGTCTGTTGCGTGACGTAGTACGGACGAACGTAGATCAACCCGTCGGCGACCGGGATCGCCTGGAGATCGCCGAAGCGCACGCGCGTGCCACCGTCGCCCTGGTTGTCGCGCGAGATGCGCAGCGAGATCTCCTCGGTCGACTCGGCGCTCGACGCCACTCGCAGCGGACCGTCGGGGAGCGACTCGCCCTCCGGGGGAACGACGATGTACGTCGTGAGCTCACCGTAGGTATCGGGGTCGGATGACGCCGTCATGTACGCCTGCAACTGGGTGCGCTGATCGGCCGTCGAGAACTCGACGAACGGTCGGAAGATGACGAACTCCTCGTTCTTCGGCTCACCTTCGGCACTCGTGTCGAAGTACGTGTAGTACGGCGTGAACCGCCGGACGTTCGACTCGCTTGCGAACGTCGTCGAGGCCGCCGTCTCCTGGGTGACACCGGGGTTCGTTGCGGTGCGCTCACCGGGGAACTGGCCGGGTGCCTGGGCCACCGACCAGGCGCCGTCTCGCCGGAAGAAGCTCTCGGCCGAGATCCGGTACTTCGAGTAGCGGTCGGTCTGCACCCGGAACAGGTCCTCGGGGTACCGCAGGTGCTCGCGGAGCTCGTCGGGCATCTCGTCGAACGACGTGAACAGGTCGGGGAACGCCGACTGCCACGCTCGAATGATCGGGTCTTCCTCGTCGACGACGTACAGGGTGACGTCGCCGGTGTAGGCATCGACGACGGCTTTCACGCTGTTGCGCACGTAGTTGTCGTTGGGCGACAGTCCGGAGCGATCGGACAGCTGCACGTTGCCGACACTCTCCGAATACGGGTACCGGCTGGTGGTGGTGTAGGCGTCGACGACCCACTTGACCCCACCGTCGATCTCGACCGGATACGGGTCGGCGTCGTACGACAGGAACGGGGCCAGCTTGTCCAACCGGTCGTTGACGTTGCGGACCCAGAGCATCTGCGAGTCCTGTTGAATCGCGCCGGATGCGAGGATGTTGTACTCGAGGAACGCCAGGGCGAACGAGGCCCGCCGAGCGAACGAGCTCATCTGCACCCCGAGCTCGCCCTCGTACTCCTTGGCGACGTCGGATTCGTCGCAGGCGTTCTCGTCCGAGGCGGTGTTGCTGATCGCGTAGCCGCCGATGCTGGGGCTGAAGTACAGCTCCGGGCGATCGAGATCGGGCACGGTGTACGCCGGCCGCCGATTGCCCTGGACAGTGCTCGCCGGAGCGATGACGAGACCGCACCCGTGCGTGTTGATCAGGCGGAGGCCCTGCCACGTGGTGTTCGCGAGGCCGGCCTGGTCCAATTCGAGCGCGGCGACCAGCACCTGTTCGCTGTCGGGGTTCTCCGTCGAGTCGAGCTGATAGCGGTCGACGTCGAGATCGTCGATGGTCAGGCCGGCTTCACGGCCCTCGTCGAAGATGAAGCGACTGAGCATCGCCCCCGGGTTGAGCAGCCGAGTGTTGCTGAGCGCATCGAGGTCACTCTCCACGTCCGACGCGGTCAGCTCCCCGAACGTGACATCGCGCACCTCGACCTCGGCCAGCCCGTACGCCAACCGAGTCGCATTGACGTTGCGTTCGATGTACTCGGATTCCTTGGCCTCCTGGTCGGGGTTGACCACGAGTCCCTGAACGATCGCGGGGTAGATGACGCCACCCACGATCGAGACGATCAACCAGAGCGCCGAGGCGATGATCGGCGCTCGGAACGAACCCGTGCGGGCCACCGACAGGTAGAGGACCGCGGTGAACACCGCGATCAGGATGAGCAACATCAGCGCCGGGAGCCGCGCCTGCACGACCGAGTACGTCGCTCCCTGGACAATGCCCGTCTGGGCGTTGGTGAGCTCGAATCGGTCGAGCCAGTAGTCGCCGGCCTTGAGGAGTGCGAGCAGCGCGAGCAACACCGCAACGTGGGTCTTGGTGGCGGTGCTGACAGTGGGGACCGGTGACACGAGCACCACACCGCCGTTCAAGATGTGCGCGGCGATCGTCAGCAACAACACGATGATGACGGCGGCGAACATCCAGTCGAGCAGGAAGGTGAGAAACGGCAGCTCGAACACGTAGAAGCCGACGTCTCGACCGAATTGCTGGTCGGAGGTCCCGAAGCTCTGCGAGTTGCGGAACAGCAGCCACTCCTGCCATCGAGCGATCGCCGGCGTGGCCAGCAGCAACGCGAACATGACCGCCACGCCGTAGCGCAGCAGGCGCAGGCGACGACCGAAGATCTCGTGGAACCGCTCGACGTAGGGGTGCACGTTCGCCGGGAACGAATCGGGTGCGGTGCGGTCGGCCACGTACAGGTTGATGCCCGCGATGATCAGGAAGATCAGGAAGAACCCGACGAACAAGGTGACCTTGGCGCCGATCGCACCCCAGAACACGTCGTTGCGGCCGAGCGAGTCGTGCCACAGGAAATCCACGTAGAAGCGGGCGATCGCCCGGCCGAAGATGAGAACGAACAAGAACAGTCCGCCCAGGACGATCAACACACCACGGCCGCTGATGCGGCGGCGTGGACGGTCAACCGGGAGGTCTTGGGAGCGCCGCATTGGCGCTGAGATTACCGGGCGCTCGGAAGCAAGATGCAGCAGCACCCGGGATGTGCCGGGGTACACACGTGACCGGTGGGATACGCCTGGCCCGCCGGGACGACACCTGCGAGGCGATTGTCGTCGCAATCGGGACACACGTCATGGCCCGGATCGGGCGTCCACTCCATCGGCGTGCCCACATCGACCGCGGCGAGCACGCCGCGCCCGTGCGCGGCACGGAAGACGTCGTCGAGTTGCTCGTCGATGTGCTGGGTCTTCCACTCGCGGTACACCGCGCGCACCTTCTTGGTGATCGTGGGGTTGTCGCCGTCGCCGTCGGCGATACAGCGTTCGAGGCGGTCACGCAGCGGTGCGACCAGCGACCGCGCCAGGGTCTCGGAGCCCTGCTGGACAGCCTGGCGTGCGGCCGCCTTGCGAAGCTTCGGCGTTCGACCGTCGGCGGCGGTCAAGGCTGCGCCGGCGTTGGCCGCAGCGTGCAGCTCGTCGCCGAGCACGCTCGAGTAGCGCTCCGCGTGATGGCTGGTCCACGGCAGCAGCGCGTCGAGGTCGCGCACGGGGTCGCTGCGACGCAACGCATCGAGCACTTCGTTCTGCTCGTCGGCGAGGACCCGCTTGAGCTTGCGCGCACTCGCCACGATCAGCGGGGTGAGATCAGCGTCGCGCTGATCGAACGGGGTGGCCTCGACGTCGTCGGTCACCTCGGATCCGTCGTCGACGGCACGCTCCCAGATGTCGGCATCGCCCGCAGTGTCGTCGATCGTCGCGTCGTCGGTCTCGAACAGCGCGTCGGACGCATCGTCATCGGACTCGATCAGCTCATCGGACACGATCAGCTCATCGGACACGGCGCGGTCGACGTCGGGTTCGGCGGTGTCGTTGGTGGCACGCAACCGAGCGAACAGGTCGACCACGACATCGTCGACCGAACCGGCGTCGGGATCGGCACGCTCGGGCTCGTCGGCCTCCGCCAAGACATCGGCATCGTCGTGGACCTCGTCGACCACCTGCGCGTCGTGGGGAACGTCGGCGTCGATGTCGTCGCCGGAGACACCGGATCCGGAGCCGTCGGCGGCGGGATCGTCGGCGTCCGCCTGCTCGGCGGCCGCAGCCGCGTCAGCGGCGTCAGCGACGGTCGCGGGCGTCGCGGGCTCGTCGCCGTCGAGGTCACCGTCGCTCTGATGGTCGAAGATCTGGCTGTCGGCGCCGGAGTCGTGCTCGCCCCGGCCGTCGGCGTTGTCCGTGGGCGCCATCGCCTCGCGCGCCACCATCACGGGGACCGGGCCGGTCGACGGCTGCAGGTTCACGTACTCGTCGGGCTCGCCGAGCGGCTGCATCTCGCTCACCACGTCGACCGCAACGAGGCGGGCTCGCTCGAATGCCTGCATCAAGCGGTCACGCCCGTGGACGAGCTGCTCGATCTGCTCGCGCGCCAGTTCGCGGCGCCGGGCGAGCTCACTGAGCACTCGCTCCCGGTAGGCGCGGGCCTCATTCACCATCTCCCGGCCCTGCTGCTTGGCCATCGACAGCTCGGCCTCGGCATCGTTGGCGGCATCGGCCCGCCGACGTGACGCCTCGATCTCCGCCTCCTCGCGCAAGCGAGTCGCCTCGTCGCTCGCCTCCATCAGCATCTGCGCGGCGGCCTGCTCGGCTTTCTCGCGGATCTCGTGGGAACTCTCGCGAGCGGCGTTCAGGACACGGGCCATCTCCTCACCGAGCAACCGGGTGAGGGTCTCGTCGTCCATCCGTGCCGACGACAGGTCGGTGTTGGCCTGTGCGTTCTGGAGCTCGCGTTCGAGGAACACCTGACGCTCCTGCAGGCGCGCCAGCTCGGCCGACACCATCCGCAGGAAGTCGCGGACTTCGCTCTGATCGAAACCACGGCGGCCGGTGGAGAAGGTGGCATCAGCGATCTGCGCCGGCGAAGCCGGGTCAGGTCGGGAAAACGACATGGCCATCTCGACAACGCTACGCGTTCTCGACGCCGGAGATGGTGGAGGGTGCGTCGGACCGGGAGTCTGCGGTCCGACGTGCGCGATGTCCGCGACGCGACCTCACACCGTGATGGGGTCACCGCCGAGCGTCTCCAAGACGGCGAGGGCCTCGTCGAGGGTGGCGACGGGAATCAGTACGACCTCGCCGTTGCCCGCCGCGTTCAGACACTCCCAGCGGCACACGCCGTCGTCGGGATTGTCCGGGTCCGCGTCGGTGAGCTCGATCTGCTCCGCCGGGATCAGGAACACCTGCACTCCGTGTTGGTGCACGGCGCTCACCTTCTGCTCCAGCCCACCGATCGGGCCGATCGAGCCATCGAGGCGAATCGTGCCCGTGACGGCGATGTCGCGGCCACCGGTCAAGTCGCCCGGCGTCAGCTCGTCGATCAACGCCAGTGTGAACGCCGCTCCCGCCGACGGGCCGCCGACCGCAGCGGTGTCGATCGACACGTCGAACGGCAACTCGACGGTGCGGGTGTCGAACGGCACGAACCCCACGATCGTCCGGTCCGGGTCGGTCGGGTCGCTCGAGAGCTCGACCTCGACGGTCATCGTCCCCTCCCGCGCCCGGTCGATCATCACTTCGATCACATCACCGGGCTCGGCGTCCTCGAGCGCCGCCGAGAGGTCCTCGATGGTCGTGATGGGGGCCCCGTCGACTTCCAAGATCGTGTCGGCCGGCTCGAGCACCTCGGCTGCCGGGAACTCCTCCGCGCAGGTGAACCCGTCCTCGGCCGGCTCCCGACAGAGGATGTCCTGGACGACGACGGCGCCGAGCTCGATCGTGGGTTCGTAGCCCGCCGCGGTGAGCGCGACGTACTGCGCCTCCTGGGTGGCGGTCCGCATCTGCTGGAGCGCGATCTCGCGGTTCTGGACCGGTGTGCGGCGGCCGTTCTTGCCCTCCTCGGTCAACAGGTCCACGACCGGGTCGGTCGAGCCGATCAACCATGACAGGACCGATTGCTCGGGGGCCGAAACCGTCACGAAGAAGAAGTCGCCGTCGGTGTCGTAGATCTCGACCTCGGACGGCAGGTCGCCGTACACCACGCGGTCGTTCACCGACTCCGCCGATGCGGGAATGCGAGCGTACGGCGCCGGCTCCTGTTCCTCGGTTCGGGGGTTCTCCGTGCGGGCGATCGCATCGGACGGGATCAAGACGCTGAGCGACATGACGCCGAGTCCCAGGAGCGCGATGATGGCCAACGTCCAGGCCCACCACCTCTCGCGAGGTGCGACGAGTATCATGGGGGTTGTCGTGTCGGTCACTGATCTCACTACTGCTGCCGGATGGATGGCCGGGCTGGCCATTGCGGCACTGGTGTTCGCCGGCTGGCGCAAGACTGCCAGAGCCGTCCCCCGAACACCACGCGCTGAGCCAAAACTTCGCCGACCCCGGGTCCCGATCGGGATCGCCGAGGCCACCGTCCCGCTGTACAAGCCGCCGAACATCGTGCGACGCGTGCTGGCCGGGGTGGCGAGCGCCGGTCTCGGCGTCGTCATCGGCGTCGTCAGCGCGATCGTCATCGCGTTCGGCTCGGCGTACGTCGTCATCACGCTCACCGACCTGCTGAAGTCCTGACCTACGGTGGAGTCCTCGGCATCCGATCGGCGGCGTCTCGTCGCGATCGCCGGGCACTCCGGTGACGTCGACTCGGCCCGTCGGGCGATGTCCGACGACGACCCGGCGGTCCGCGAGGTGGCGCTGGGTGCGCTCGAACGCCTCGGCGTGCTCGACGACGACACCCTCACCCGGGCGTTGCGGGACAGCGCCGTGGGAGTCCGCCGACGAGCGGCCGAGGTCGCTGCGACTCATCTCGGCGTGGACCTGCTGCCGGCCCTGCACGACGACGACGCGCGAGTCGTCGAGGTCGCCGCGTGGGCCTGCGGCGAGCACGAGTCGAATCGCGACGAGATCGTCGCGCGATTGATCGAGTTGGCGACGCACGCAACCGAGCCGCTCGTTCGTGAATCGGCTGTCGCCGCACTGGGTGCGATCGGCGACATCCGCGCCGTCGACACCGTGATCCTCGGCACCACCGACAAGCCCGCAGTGCGTCGCCGAGCGGTGCTCGCGCTCGCACCCTTCCTCGGTGACGACGACATCGGTCGACGGGTGGATGCGGCAATCGATCGAGCGCTCGAGGATCGGGACTGGCAGGTTCGCCAAGCAGCCGAGGACCTGCGCCGCATCACCGACACCTGACCCGCGACCAGATCCCCGGCGGTCCACCACCGTCCCAAACCCTCGTCCCCCTCCGCGAATTGTGGCGGATCCGGACGGCAGGCGTCACGATCCGCCACAATTCCGCGACGGGCACAGGTCGGGGGCGTCCGATGTGGACGCGTCAGAGGTCGTAGCGGTAGAGGTTGGTCTCGCGGGCCTTGAACCCGATCCGCTGGTACAGCCGGTTGGCGGCCTCGCGTGACGGTCGACTTGTGAGGCTGACGTTCTTCGCACCGCGGCGCCGGGCCTCGTCCAGGGCGGCCTCGTTGAGCAGGCGACCCACGCCGTGACCGCGCGCCGCATCGTCGACGACCACGTCTTCGATCCACGCCTTCAGACCGGTCGGGATGCGGTAGAAGGCGAGGGTCAGGCTGCCGACGATCGCACCGTCGACTCGCGCGATGAACAGTGCCGTGTCGGGCCCGTCGACCAGTTCGGCCAGGAGCGCTCCGCTCGGTGGCGGCGAGGACGACGACAGCTGCGGGATGAGGTGCTCGAACGCTGCGACGAGTTCGTCGTCGACGGCGGCCACAATCTCGATCGTGGCGGAGTCGGCGGCCGGTTCGTCGTCGGAGGAGTCATCACGCTGCATCGGCCCCACGATAGGCACCGATAGCGTGACGGCCGTGGGAACCGAGCATGTTCGATGGCTGGCAGAGCCGACACTCGATCGGCCCGTCCTGATCGCCGGTTTCACCGGGTGGAACGACGCCGGCGACGCCGCGTCGACCGCCATGACCTCGATGGTCGAGGCGTGGAATGCCGACGTGCTCGCCGAAATCGATCCCGAGCCGTTCACCGACTTCGCCACCGTGCGACCGCAGGTTCGCCTCGACGAGGACCGCAACCGGTCGATCGTGTGGCCGACCGTCGGTGTGTGGTCGGCGTCGTTGCCCGGCACCGACGTCATCCTCGTGCTCGGCCCCGAACCCGCACTCCGGTGGCGGCTGTTCTCCGAGCAGATCACCGGCATCGCCGATCGTTTCGGGGCGACGATGGCGATCTCACTCGGTGCACTGCTCGCCGACGTCCCGCACTCGCGGCCGGTCCCGCTGATCGGTACGGCATCGGACGATTCCCTGATCGAGCGCTTCGAACTCCAACGCTCCCAGTACGAGGGCCCGACGGGCATCGTCGGCGTCCTGCACGACGCCCTCCACCGAGCGGGCCTGCCGACCGCGTCCCTGTGGGCTGCGGTACCCGGCTACGCATCCCAGGTACCGTCGCCGAAGGCCGCGATGGCGTTGGTCGACCGGGCGTGCTCGATGATCGGCACGCCGCCCCCGCTGTCGCGCCTGGCATCGGGCGCTGCGGAGTACGACGCCCGCGTCGCGGCGCTGATCGGCGACGACGACGACATGGTCGAGTACCTGCTGCGGCTCGAGCAGATGGCCGACGAGACCAATGACGCCGACGAGGACGATCTGAGCGCGGCCGCGCCCATCGACCCCGACGAGCTCATGAACGAAGTCGAGCAATACCTCCGCGACCAGGACTGAGTCCCGCAGTCGGTCCGATTGTGTTCGGGAGGCCGGGCGGCACCTGGGTGCATGACCGACGGGTCCGGTCGCTGCCGACCCGAGCGACGGGTTCGGCGGACGGCTATCGGCGCCAGACGTCGGGGCGAACGGGGTCGAACGTGGCATCGGTGGTGTCGCCGTCGATCGCAGCGAACGCCATCGGCCCCCACCACTGCGCACCGGCGGTCGCCTCGGGAAGCGCATCGCGGGCGAACCAGCCGACGTCACCGGTCTCGAGCGGGTGGGGCGTCAACTCGCCGCCGGTGGCCGTGCAATGGAACAGCAGCATGTACATCCCGAACCGGCTGAAGCCCATCCGTTGACCGTCGACCACACCGAGCAGGCGCTGGGCATCGCACTCGATCCCGGTCTCCTCGCTCACTTCCTTCACCGCCACTTCGGCAGGTGAGTAGCCGACGTCGGCCCACCCGGTCGGGTACAACCAGATGCCGGAGTCCTTGCGCTGCACCAGGAGGATCTCGCCGGCGTCGTTGCCGACGATTGCCCCGACCGCCGTCTTCGGCGTGACGTAGCCCGGCACACCCTCGCCGATCGAGTCCATCCACTCGCCGACGAAGTGATCGATCTCGCGCTGCACCGCAGCCGCATCGGCATCGGCATCGGCATCGGCGTCGGCTTCGAGTTCTCGAGCTGCAGCCTTGATGTCGGCCGCCACGTGCAGCACCTCTTCGTACCGTTCGCGTTCGTAGAGGTTCTCGGTGAAGGCCATCCCGGTGCGGGCGATCGCCGCCAGCGTCTCACTCCAGCGAGCCAGGTCTCGCGCAGTCGCAGTCACGGGAGACAACCTACGGCAGCCACATCCACGATCAGCGGTCGGGTGCCGCAGCAGCGCGCTGCGAACCGCAGCGACCGGTCACGAGACCGCGTGCAGGAGCGCCTTCTGGATCTCCTTGCGGTGCGGCGTGCTGGTGACGAGATCGCCGGTCTGGGTCCGGACGTAGAACGTGTCGACGACCTCCATCCCGATCGTTTGCACGGTGGCGTGGCGGATGTCGAGCCCCAGCTCACTGAGCGCCTTGGCGATCCGATGGAGGATGCCGATCTTGCTCACGGCGCGAACCTCCACCACCGTGGCGTTGCTGGATCCGCCCTCGATGAACTTCACCCGGGGCGGCCCGGGCGTGTCGGCCTGCATCCGGCGACGCCGACGATACGTCTGCGCTCGTTCGACCAAACGCGCTTCGATCGCCAGTTCGTGCGCGAGCCCCTTGCGGAGATCGCTCTTCAGCGACCGCCAGTTGATCTCGCCGTTCGACGACGAGATCCGGAACTGGGAAGCCGCCATGCCACCCTCGTCGGAGTGCGCACGTGCGCTCAACACATCCAGCCCGTGCAACGACAAGACGCCGGCGATCTGGCCGAACGTGCCGGGTTGGTCGGGATAGACGATCGTGATCCGGTCACCGTCGCGAGCGATGTCGACATCGCCGACGGCCATGACCGCCAGCGTCTCGGCGTCGGGGAACAGCTGCCAGTTGGCCTCCGACGCATCACCGCCTCCGAGCGCGATGCGCGTGCGAGCGACGAGTTCATCGACCAACTCCTTCTTCCAATTGCCCCACGCCGACGGCCCGGTCGCCTTCGAGTCGGCCTCGGTGAGCGCATGGAGGAGTTCGAGGCGCTCGACCGACGTGACCAGGCCGGCGACGAGGTCGATCGTGGCCGGATCCGACAGGTCGCGCCGCATCGCCACGTCGGGCAGCAGGAGGTGCCATTCGACCATCGACACGAGGGTCTCGACGTCGCGGCGGTCGTACCCCAGCCGTGGGGCGATCTCGCGGACGAGATCCATCCCGACCTCCGTGTGATCCCCCGGGTACCCCTTGCCGAGGTCGTGGAACAGCGCACCCATGACGAGCAGGTCGGGCCGCGAGACGTTGTCGGCGAGTTCGGCCGCATTGGCCGCCGCTTCCCACAGGTGACGGTCGACGGTGAAACGGTGATAGGCGTTGCGCTGCGGCCTCGATCGAACCGGCTCCCACTCGGGCAGGAACCGGGCGATGAGGTCGTGTTGATCGAGCGCCTCGAGCACGCTGATCGCCCGATGCCCTTCGAGCAGCAGCGCCACCAACTCGGTGCGCGCACCGACCGGCCAGTCACCCGGCCAGGGTTCGACTTCGTCACGCAGACGGCTCAACGTCGCTCTGCCGATACGGCAGTCGAATCGTGCCGCCGCAACCGCCGCCTGCAGTGCCAGCGTCGGGTCGCGGCGGGGATCGGCTCCCTCCGTCAACTCGATCTCGCCACGGTGCAACACGACACCCGGTGCGATCGCCCGGTCCGCCTGCGGATCGCGCTCGATCGCTCGGTTCCAGTTCTCGTCGCACAACCAGGCGATGGTCCTGCCGGCGGCGGCAACGTCGGCCATCATCGCATCGGCGTCGCTCCAACCGCCGGTGGCCGCGATCGCATCCTGATCCTCGAGTCGCAGCACCTCACCCGCGCGCTCGGTGGTGAGGTGGTGTGCCACCCGAGCACGCAGCAGCATGTCGTAGCACCGGTCGAGGTCGGCGAGGTCGTGGTTGCTCACCTCGAGACCGCTCGCCATCGCCCACCAGACCGTCTGGACGTCACGCAGCCCGCCGTGCCCGTTCTTGAGGTCGGGTTCGAGCCGATAGGCCACATCGGCCGACTCGGCCTGCCGGGCCATCATCCTGGAGCGCAGCGCGGTCAGGTAGCTCGTGCGCTGCGACTCCCACGAACGACGCCCGCGTTCGGTCACCTCCGCCGCGATCTCTTCATCACCCGCGAGGAACCGAGCCGACAGCAGGGCCGTCGCCGAATCGAGATCGCCGTCGACGAGGTCGAGTTGCTCGTCGACGCGGCGAACCGCGTGCCCGAGCTTCACCCCGGCATCCCACAACGGATACCAGAGTGCGCTGGCGATCGGCTCGATGTCGGCGGCGACCTTGCGCGGCTTGCAGTTGTGGACCAGCAGGAGGTCGAGGTCGCTGTACGGGGCGAGCTCGCCACGCCCGTAGCCACCGACGGCGAGGAGCGCCACGCGGTGCTTGGTCGGGTGCTCGGCGAGCGCGGCGTCGAACAGCTCGATGACCCACGTGTCGGTGATCCGCGCCAGCTCGACGCAGTACTCGCGTCCTCGACGGTCACCGTCCGCGACCACCTCGGCGGCGCGGAGAAGTTGACCGCGGCGATCGTCGGGGGTCACTCGGCGAGGTCGACGGAAAGCCCGAGGACGGCGAGGCGGATGCCATCATCCGCCGAT
Source organism: Ilumatobacteraceae bacterium (assembly GCA_963695475.1). GTDB lineage: Bacteria > Actinomycetota > Acidimicrobiia > Acidimicrobiales > Ilumatobacteraceae > Ilumatobacter_A. The sequence goes on along the minus strand of CAVOHA010000024.1, from coordinate 27,900 downwards.
GAGGCGTCGATGCGGAGGGTGCCGGCCGGGGAGTCGATCGTCAGATCATAGGCATCGATGTCGACGCCGAGGTTGTTCACGAACGACGGAGTGCGTGTTCCGCTGATCGTGCTGTCGAAGGGGTTGTCGCCGCCCACGTCGATTCCGCCGATCACCAGCGACTCCCCGGCAAAACCGAGTTCACCCTCGAACGCGGCCACGCTCAGGCGTGCCGGGCCGCCCGCCACGAGTGGCACCGGCATGTCGACGGCGTAGGTGTACGGCTCCTCCGGCGCGACCCAGTCGAACGGGTCGGTCACGACGAAGTGGCGTCGCGGCGACGTGGCGTCCTCGGTGACCACGGCAAGGACCCACGCACCGTAGGAACCCTGGACCTCGACCGACGCGATGTTGCCGACCGAGTACTCCCCGGCGCCGCCGGCAGCGACGAGGTCGGTCACGTCGGCGCGACTCACGTACTGCGTCGAATCCTCTTCGCCGAAGACGATGTCCTCGGCCTCGACGACGACGGCATCGCCGGCAGACGACACGAACGTCGCGAGGCTCTGATCCCCCTCGGATGCGGACCGTCCGTTCTCCCGGAGGTCGCCCGACCAGAACAGCTCGGCATGGACGATCTCGGCGCCGGGGGCGATGTCGAGCGTCGCACTCGAGCTGTTGGCGAGCCCGAGCTCGGGCGCAGCACCGGTGAACTCCATCGGCACGTCCCATCGGTTGACGGTCGGGCCGGTGCCGGCCAGGACGTCTGCGCACGTGATGTCGATCTCGGCGGCGGCAGCCTCGTCGCAGGTCATCACCGTGTTGCCGATGATCGCGAGTTCGCCGCGGCCGATCGAGTTGTGGACCACGTCGCCCGTCGCGTCGATCGGGGCCACGAACGGCTCCGACAGCGCCTCGCCGACCACGGTCAACCGCCCGACGACCGAGCTCTCGAGCGCCAGTCGGATCGAGAACGTCGTCGTGTCGGCGGCCGGGACCGGCACGGCACATCGAGCCGGCCCATCCGCCTCGGCCGCGCACGTTGCCGGACCAGCGGCGACCGCGTCGAGGCTCACGCCGGGCGGCAGCGACAGTTCGGTCCCACCGTCGAAGGCGGTCGGCCCGTCGTTGGTCAGGGTGATGTCGAGCGTGCCGGTGCCGCCCGCCAGGATCGGGCCCGGCGCGTCGATGGTGACCGAGATCGACGCATCGACCGGCGCGAACCCGACGGTCAGCGAGTCGTCGACGGACAGCTCGATTTCGTTGTTCGGTCCGGTGGGCGCCGGTCGGAGATCGAGCTGGGTGGTGGACGGCACGGTGGAGTCGAGGTGGAGTCGGCGGTGGAGTCGGACGGCGCCACGGTCGTCGCAGTCGTCCCCGCCTCGGGCACGGTGGTCACCGGCGTGGTCGGATCCGGATCGGCATTGTCGAAGGGTTGCCGGGCAAGGTAGGCGACGCCGATCAACACGAGGATCACCGCGATCGCCGATCCGACGACGACGGCCCGGCGCACGCGATCTGATCGCTCGGCGGTCATCGCGGCGGTCCCGAACGAGCGCGTGGCCGTGCCGAGGGCGGCTCGCTGTGCGTCGACGCTCATTCCCGTGATGCCCGGCGCGATCGCCGGCGGCAGCGCCGTCGACAACGATGATGCGACCCCGAGCAGTCGGCGACTGTCGTCGGCGCCGTGGTGCCGGAGATCCGTCGCCGGGTCGACCTGACCGGTGGTTCCCTGCTCGAGGTGGGCTTCGACCAGACGTTGCTCGTGGGCGGGGAGCGCCGAGCGGACGTACCCGTTGAGCAGTGGGATCAGGGCAGTCGATTCGTCGTCGAATGCACCGGCGTCGAGGTACTCCAGCAGATAGGCATCGACCAGGCCGCGTTCCGCGGTCGACAACAACTCGGTGACCTCGTTGACGGTCCGGCCGACGAGGGGGGAGACCTCCGCCGCGGTCAGCCGCTCGACGTGCGTGTGCCAGAGCACCGTCTGCCAGGGCTCGGGAAGGCGAGCGAATGCCGTCGCGAGCAGTTGGCGATCGTCGGTGATGCGGTCGGCCGACGGACCCACCGTGGCCGGCCCGTAGGACCCGCCGGTCACCGCCGCGATCGCCCGGGGCCGGAACGCTCGGATCGCCTCCTGCCCTTCGGCCGGCGACTGCTCGTTGAGCGTCGAGCGGAGTTCATCGAGTGCCTGCGTGACGACCCGCTTTCCACTTCGGCCCCGGTACGGGACCACGCTGCGGATCGAGGGCTCGTGACGCTCCATCAGCTCATGCCAGGCCGCGTCGTGACCCGTGCGTGCGGCGTCGACCAGTTGACGATCGCTCGGGAGGGTCGGAGTGCTGTTCATGGTGCCGCTGCGTCGAGCATCATCGCGCGCTCGACGCGGACAAACCCGACGCCTCTGGTATCGGGTGGAGTTGACGCTTTCTTGAGAACTTCGCCGCGATCGATGCCATCACGTCGATGCAGCGCCGTGGTCCCCTGCACCGCGTCGATCCAGCACGAGCCGATACTGTGGCGCTTATGCGGCGACGAGGCGACCAGCTCCGCGCACGTCGGCCGTTGGCGACTCTCGTGGCCGGCGCTGCGGTGCTGGTCGCATGCACCGGCGGCGGTTCCGATCCGGCTGAAACCGTCGCCACGACGACCACGGAAGTCACGCCGGAGCGCATCGACGACGGGGTCCTGATCATCGGTGCACTCATCCCCTCGGCCGAGACCGGCATCGACACGGCGTTGCGCTCGTCGTTCGAGCGCTCGATCGAGGCGATCAACGAAGCCGGTGGGGTGCTCGGCAACGACGTGGAGTTCGTGATCGAGGACGAGGGACAGAGTGGTGCCACCGCGTCCCAGGCGATCGAGAACCTCGTCGAGATGGATGTCGACGCCATCCTGGGGCCGACCTCGTCTCGAGTGGCACTCGAAGCGCTCGACGTCGCGGTCGCCAACGGCATCGTCTCGTGTTCGCCGACCGCCACGTCGATCGCGCTCGACGCGTTCCCCGACAACGGGCTGTTCTTCCGCAGCATCGCGACCGACTCGCTGCAAGCGATCGCCATCGCGGGCCAGGCGACGGAGACCGGCGCCGGCAGCGTGGTGATCGTCCACGTCGACGATGCGTACGGTCGCCCGTACTCCGACGCGGTCGCCGATGCGCTCGGTGACGACATCGCCGTCCAGACCATTCCGATCGCCGTGGGTGACGACGACCTCACCGACGAACTCGACCGCTTGGCCGAGATCGCTCCGCAGGTCGTCGTGTCGGTGGGCAGCGGCGAGGACACCGCCAGTCTGCTGCAGGCGATGGGCCAGCGCGACGATCTCGAGCGTGCCCACGATCATCGTCAACGACGCAGCGCGCAGCGCGGCGAGTCGACCGGTGATCGCGGGCCTCCCCTCGACGATCCGCAACCGCGTCCTCGTCGTCGCCCCGCAGATCGTGCTGCGCAACGAGGTCGCAGCGGCCGACAACGAACCGTTCGGCCCCCAGGTGACCGACTGCGTGAACCTGCTCGCGCTCTCTGCCCTGCAGGGCAACTCGGACTCGCCGACGGTGATGGCCGGGCAGATGTCGTCGGTGTCCGATGGTGGGCCGATCTGTCGTGACTTCGCGACATGCGCCCTCCGGCTCGCCGACGGTCAGGAAATCGACTACGACGGCCCGACGGCGATCACCGACCTGGGCCGCAACGGCGACCCGTCACGAGCGTTCTTCGACCTGTTCCGGTTCGAGAGCGACGGCTCGGACAACTTCTTGCGCTCCTTTGCCGACGAGACCTGACCCGAACCGGGTTCGGCGACGACGGCAGCCCGGCGGCGGACGATCAAACGGCAGACGTCAGATGATGTTCTCGATGAACTCGAGGTAGCCCACGTAGAACGCACCGAACTCGCCGTAGAGCGCGGAGCCCTCGTCGAAGCGCATCGTGTACACGACGTCCTTGATCACGTTCGGGCTCTTCGCGAACAGGGTGACGCCCCACTCGTAGTCGTCGAGTCCGGTCGAACCCGAGATCACCTGGGCGACCTTGCCGGCGAACTTCCGTCCGCTCGAACCGTGCTCCATCATCATCTCTTGGCGCCGCTCGTAGGGCGTCGAGTACCAGTTGGCGTGGGCCTCGCGCTTCTTGCTCATCGGGTAGAAGCAGAAGGCGTTGAGGCCCTCGGGCGGGATGATGGGGTGCAGACGGCCCCGGAGCATCTCCTCGGGCATGCCCTTGGCGTACTCGCTCACCTCGGTGATCGAGACGTAGCTGTCGACCACGTCGATGCCGGCGTAGCGGAGCGCCGTCTGCAGGTTGCGCAGAATGCGCCAGTCGGCACACAGCGCCATGAAGCAGATGTCGGCCTTGTGACCGACCATCGCCGCGGTGATGACCTGACAGTCGTCGGCCTCGGCAGCTTTGACTGCGGCGATCACCGCCTCCCGGTCGGTCCCGGGGTCGGCTTGCCGAACAGGTGGACAACGCTGAGTCCGTCTTCCATCAACATGCGTCCACACTACCGACGCCCGTTCCCACCGAATCACCGACGACCCCCCGCCGTTTGTTGCACCCGGGCTACGGGAGGTGCTCCGGGGCGTAGAGGTTGAACTCGTCGCCGCGGACGAACCCGGCGAGCACCAGGTTCGCGCGGCGTGCCGCGTCGACGGCCAGTGCGGTCGGCGCGCTCGACCGCCACGAGGGTGGAGAAGCCCGCGGCCCAGGCCTTCTGGACCATCTCGATGCTCGCCCGACCACTGACGAAGAGCCCGTGGCCCGTTGCCGGCAGCGGCGGCACGTTTGGCTCGCTGAGGACCATCGCCCCGATCACCTTGTCGACGGCATTGTGCCGCCCGACGTCTTCGCGGGTGACCAGCACGGTGCCCGACGGATCGAACGCTGCCGCCGCATGGACCGACCCGGTCGATGCGAACAGACCCTGTCCGTCGAACACGGCGTCGACGATCGAGCCGATCACGTCGAGGTCGATCGCGCCGCCGGTCGGGAGTGGGTCGAGCCGCGCGCACAACTCGTCGATCTGCTCGTTGCCGCACCATCCGCAGCTGGACGAGACGTTGCCGAGCCGAGGCGTCGGGGCCGGTGCGAACGCCCCGGTGTCGACCGTGACGACGTTCGACTCCGACGCCGGCGTCGTCGCGTCGGAACAATGCCGCACACCGAGCACCGACGCGCCACCCAGCAGACCCTCGGTGAAGCAGAAGCCGGCGGCAAGCTCGAGATCGTGTCCCGGAGTGCGCATCGTCGTGGAGACGAGAGTGCCATCGAGTTGGATCGACAGCGGTTCCTCGACGATCAGCTCGTCCGGACGCCGCTGCACTTCCCGGCCGCGACCCACACCGGACACTCGGGTGACCGTCATCTGTTCGCTCGGCCGACGGATCATGTCTCGTCCTGAACCGGCTCGACGATCCCTCGATGTCGAAGCCACCCCGTGAAGCGGTCGGCGAACCGGTCGGACGCCGATGGATCGGTGACGAAGTAGAAGGACGGCTCGATGAGCTCGAGCTCCAACACGACGTGAGACTCACTGGCGTCACCGCTGCGGTGCGGCGCGATGTCGACTCGGGCGAACACGATGTCGCCCAGACCGCGCACGACGGCGGTCGAGAGCGCCTGCTCGGCGACCTGCAGCTCGGCGGGAGTCGGGACTCGCGCCGAGATCTCCTCCCTGGCGAACAGGTTCCCCTCCTGCTCCACGACAGTGCCGGTGAGAATCGCTCCCTTGCGGAACGCGTGGCTGAGGGTGAGTCGACCCTCCTCGACGACGAAGCAGCATGCCGTTTCGCCCCGCTCGTCGAGCAGGTCGAGGTAGGGCTGCACCATCGCGGTGCGGCCCGCACCGTGCAGCAGTGCGACGTGTGCAGCGATCTCGTGCGGCTCGCATCGCCGCGCGCCGTTCGATCCGGCACCGACGGTCGGCTTCACGACATGCAGTCCCTCGACCGAGGGAGCCGGCTCTCCAGGTGCGACGAACAGGGTCGGCGTGACCGGGACCCCCTCGGCCGCAAGGTCTGCCAGGTACCGCTTGTCGGCGCTCCACCGCACCACATCGGGTGCGTTCACCAAGGTGGTCGCCGCATCGACACGATCGACCCACGCGAGGAACTCCTCCAGACGATCCGTGTAGTCCCACGGCGACCGGATGATGACCGCACGGAACGACGACCAGTCGACCCCCGGGTCGTCCCACGACACGATCCGAACGGCGCCATCGCCGAGCCGCGACCGCAGTGCGGTGGCGAGTGGGAGAAGGTCCGGGTCGAGCGGGGCGGCGACCTCGGCGGTGACCAGTCCGAGCATCGGCCCAGCCTACGACGGCTCGCCCCGCTGGGCCGCTGCAGGCCCGAGGCGTCGCGGGCTGCGATGTACGGTGGCGCGCATGAGCGACAGTGCGTCTCCGTCGACGACCGCGCAGGCGACCGCCGACACCGCTGGATCGCCGACGCAACCGCAGCCGATCGCACGGAACGTCATGACAGAGCTGGTCGCCACCAGCCTGGTCATGTTGGCCGGGCCCGGGGCGATCGTGTTGAGCGGCGGGGCGATCAGCGACCTGGCCGTGGCGTTGTCCTTCGGCGCGGCGATGGCCATCGCCATCGGCGTGATCGGTGCCGTGGCCAACCCCATGTTCACGCTCGCGCTCGTGCTGATCCGGGAGATCTCACCCCGCGACGCGATCGGCGACTGGACCGGACAGGTGCTCGGCGGGATCATCGGTGGCGCGTTGATCTGGGGCATCAACGACCTCACGCGCGCCGGCGTCGGCGCGAACGGCTGGGATCGCAACGGGTTCGGCGAGCTCGGTTCGGTGATCGCCGCAGAGCTCGTGTTCGGCGTGTTCCTCGTCGTGGTGCTGCTCGCCTCGATCAGCCAACGGCTCTCGACGGCCGCAATCGCCACGTTCACCGGCGGGATGTACGCCATCGGGATGCTCGTGCTGCGCGGCATCGACGGCGGAGGCCTCAACCCCGCTCGATCGATCGGGTCGGCGATCTTCTCCGACACCGATCCGAATGCGCTCGCTCAACTCTGGGTGTTCGTGCTCGTCCCGCTCGTGGCCGCGTTCGCCGCTGTGTTCGTGTGGCTCGCGATCGACGACGCCGATCTCGACGACACCGTCTTCGACGAGACGATCCTCGACGAGGCGCAGAACCTCGTCACCGGCGACAGCACCGACTGACCCGCCTCCACCACCCAGAACGACCCAGAACTGCGGAATTGTGGCGGATCGTGACGGCCAGCGTCACGATCCGCCACAATTCGCGAAGCGCGCGTTGGGTGGGGTCAACGCCGCAAGACGGTGAAGCGGGCTCGAATCAGCCGCCGGCGACGGCGGGGATGATCGAGACGGTGATGTTGTCGCCGACCGGCGTCGCCAGACCGTCGAGGTAGCGCACATCGTCGTCGTCGACGAACACGTTCACGAACTTGCGCAGCGAGCCGTCCTCGTCGAGCAGCCGCTCCCCCATCCCGGGGTGTGCGACCTCGAGCGCCGCGATGACGTCGCCGAGGGTTCCCGGCTCGACGCTGATCTGCTTCTCGCCACCCGTCAGGGGGCGCATCGTGGTGGGGATTCGTACGGTTGCGGCCATGCGCACGATGCTACCGGGAATCCTTACCTCTTCGGTCGGGATTGAGCGTCGCCACCACCGACGGCCGGCACCGACGGCCTGGCGCCGCCGGACAGTAGCTTGACCGCGATGCGAGTCCTCGCGGCACCGGACAAGTTCAAGGGCTCGGCGACCGCTCGCGAGGTCGCCGCGGCGATCGGGCACGCGTGCTGGGAGTTGGGCATCGACTGTGTCGAGATTCCGATGGCCGACGGCGGCGATGGCCTCCTCGACGTCCTCGGCGGGGCCAACCGCGAGTCGACCGTGACCGGTCCGCTCGGAGATCCCGTTCGCGCCGGATGGCGCTGCTCGGGCGACACTGCCGTGATCGAGATGGCGCGTGCGAGCGGACTCGTCCTCGCCGGCGGCCGCGAGGGCAACGCTGCGCTCGATGCGACGACCACCGGCACCGGCGAGCTGATCGACCACGCGCTCGACACCGGCGTCAAACGAATCATCGTCGGACTCGGCGGCTCGGCGACCACCGACGGCGGATTCGGAGCGATCCGAGCGATCACCGCGATCGCACGACTCAAACAGGTCGAACTCCTCGTGGCCTGCGACGTCTCGACCCGATTCCCGCGACGCGGCCGAGGTGTTCGGACCCCAGAAGGGTGCGACACCGGCTCAGGTCAAGTTGCTGCAGCGGCGCCTGGACCGGCTCGTGCAGATGTTCGACGAAGACTTCGACGTCGATGTGACGACGATCGACGGTGGCGGCGCCGCCGGCGGCCTCGGCGCTGCCCTCGCCGCGCTCGGCGGACGACTCGTACCGGGATTCGAGCTCGTCGCCGACGAACTCGACGTGTTCGACCACCTCGATGTCGACAACCCCGACCGGGTCGATCTGATCGTCACGGGCGAGGGGCATCTGGATGCGACCAGTTTCGACGGCAAGGTCGTGGGCGGCATGGTGGAACTGGGCCGAGATGCCGGCATCCCCGTGATTGCCGTGGTCGGCGATGCTGATCCCGACATCGACGCCAGCGCGGGGGCTGCTCGACACGGCAGTCCTGACGGAGGAATTCGGTCGCGACTCGGCACTCGCCGAACCGAAGCAGTGCATCGAGCAGGCCGCCGCCGGACTCATCGCGGCCCGCCGAGGATGAATTGATCCCCGTCGGGTCGGTCCGATCACCTCGGATCGATCACTTCCGAGGCGATCAACCTTCGGTGGTCTCGGTGTCTTCCTCGCCGAGATCGGCGTCGGCAGGCGCCGTGGCCGGCACGTCGCCGTCCGACGGATCGGGGGCCGCGGCGACGTCTTCGCTGTCGGCGCTCGTGCCCGACAGCTCTTCGAGCGTCTTGCCGGCCTGATCGTCACCCAGGAGCACGAGCACACCGGCGTCGCCGATGTCGCCGCTCTCGGTCGGGGCGGGCGTCGGGAGCACGAGGACATCGACACCGCCGAGGTCGAGCGCGACCGAGTTCGCGACATCTTGGGCTGCGGCCTGCGACTCGTCGTAGTAGACGATCGATTCGGTGATGTTCGGCCCACTCGCATTCACCGGGTCGACCATCGTGTACCCCGCGAGTTCGAGGGTCCTCGTCATGTTGCCGGCGGATCCGCCGACGGTGTTGGCGTTGGCCACCATCACCGATGCACCGGTCGTGACGCGCGGGACCGTCGTGGTCGTCGTGGTCGCCTCGGTGACCGGCACGTCGATCGAAACGTCGGGTCCGGTTCCGTCCACCGGTGTGGTCGGCTCGGTGATCGCTCCCGGATCGATTGCGGAACCACCGCCTTCGTCGGTGATGTTGTTCAGGATGAGGAAGCCGATGATGACGGCGATGACCGCGAGGGCGATCGTGAGCCACGACCCCACCGGCGATCCGCCAACTCCCTGGCGTGGGGTGCGGCGGGTTGCGCCGAGTCCTGACTCTTCGTTCGTCATGCGTGATGTCCTTCTCCGCCTCCCGACGATGCCAGGTCGGCACCATCATGACGCAGTTTGCGTGCTCGCAGACGCAGCCGCTTGAGTCGACGCACCACGAGCGGGTCGTGGTCCATCGCTGCCGGGTCGTCGAGCACCATGGTCAATTCCGCATGATATTCGTCCGGTGAGCACTGAAAGCGCGCACGGATCACTTGATCACGTGGGTCGTCGTTGCTCCACCACGAGCGTTCGAAATCGAGCATGGCGGCGTGACGTTCGGACAGCATCACCCGACAGGTTGGCCGGTCGCGTACGCAAATTACAAGCATCGGACCAAATTGGTCCCGAATTGCCGCCACCCGCCGCGGCGCCCGACCGCGCATACCGGGCCGGCAACCCGCCGATTTCGGGTGACCGCCTATGCTGCTGGACGTGTCACGACCCTTCATGATCGGCGTCGCCGGCGGCAGTAGCTCGGGAAAGACGACGATCTCGGAACGACTGGTCGACATGACCGGCGAGCACCACCTGTCGCGTATCGAGCTCGATTCGTACTACCTCGACCGCAGCGATCAGACCCTCGAAGAACGCAGCCGGGCAAACTACGACCACCCCGACGCGTTCGACTGGCCCTTGCTCAACGACCACCTCGCCGCGCTCGCCAACGGCGCGACCGTGCCGGTGCCGATCTACGACTACGCCCAACACAACCGCTCGGGCGACGCTCGCGAGGTCACGCCGAATCGGATCGTCGTGGTCGACGGGATCCTCGTGCTGTACGACCGCGCGCTCCGCGAGCGGTTCGACCTCAAGATCTTCGTCGACACCGCCGCCGACATCCGCCTGATCCGTCGCCTGCAACGCGACGTGGCCGAGCGCGGTCGCACCCCCGACTCGGTCATCGAGCAGTACCTGACGACGGTGAAGCCCGCCCACGAACGGTTCATCGAGCCCAGCAAGCGCCACGCCGACGTGATCATCCCCGAAGGCGGCCTCAACCGCCCCGCCCTCGACGTGCTCCTCGCTCGCGTCCGCGAACTCGTCACCGACTGACGACACACCCCCACCCGGATTCCACTCGCACCCGGGGAACGGTGAGCCGTGGACCGAGGATCCTGGCCGCTGAACTCACCGATCTCGGCGGTGAGGTCCGGGGACCGGCCGTGGCCGGATCAAGGCAGACGTTCGATGACCACGCGACCGAAGGGGTTCTCGGCAGCCGCCTGGGCGAACGCGGCGTCGCGAGGTCCGCTGATCACCTGTGCCGGGTTCGTGTCGGCGTTGGGTGACGTGAACCCCGGACCGCTGTCGGTCCCCGCGTCGTAGTTCACCAGGTCGAGGTCCAGGCGATCGATCCACCCGTCCGCCCGGAGCAGGTCGACATCGCGCACGCCGACGAACCAATCGGGGCTCGGAGCGAGCATCGTCACGAGTGAGATCAGATCGTCGCCGCGACCCGCGGTCACCTCGAACGAGTTCTGACCGATCCCGAAGATCGGCGTGCCGGTAGCGACCTCGGACACCGACCCGTCGCCGGCCAGTTCGGCGCGGAGCGTGCCGGTTGCGCCGGTCTCGGCCATCTGCTCGATCCCCGGCGATGCGAGGGCGCCGACGACGAAGAGATCCCCGGGCTCGCCGTGGTTTGCGAGCACGGTCGGCGAGAAGTGTGAGTTCGACGGCCGCGTCACGGGGTGGCTCGCCGGCGTCCACTCGGACACGATGGTGATCCGATACCGAGCCGTCGGCGCGGGCGGCAACGGCTTGGTCGAGACCTGGTTGCCGATCCGGGTCGCCATCACGGTCACCGAGCCGGACCCGTCGATCGGTGCAGCGGCAGCGCCCGAACCGAGCATCGACGACGCGAGGGTGGCCGCCAACGCGGTGGCGGCAGCAGCAAGTCGGCGCACGGTCAGAGCGTACGACACGTCGCAGACCCGCCGGTGCCCGTCGAGATGAACGAAACGACAACTCCGGACACACCTCGAGGCCACCCTGCAGGGCGGCTCGATCTCACATGTACTTCTCGACCGGTACAAGCGAGCTGTAGATCATCTTGACCTGCGTGTAGTGCTCGATCGCGTTCGCACCGTTCTCGCGCCCGATCCCGGACTGCTTGTAGCCACCGAACGGAACCGAGGCGGGCAACGTGCCGTAGTCGTTGATCCACACCGAGCCCGCCTGCAGCGCGTTCGCGACACGGTTCGCCCGCGCGAAGTCCGACGAGAACACGGCGGCCGACAGCCCGTAGGGAGTCGCGTTGGCGCGTGCGACGACCTCGTCCTCGGTGTCGAAGGGCAGCACCGACATCAACGGTCCGAACACCTCGTCGGTGACGAACTCCATGTCGTCGGTGCAGTCGGCGTAGACCGCCGGCATCACGTAGTTGCCCACCGTGAGGGTCGGGTCCTCGACCGCTCCCCCACCGATTCGCCGGGCCCCCGACTCGTCGGCGATCTTCATGTAGCGCTTCACCTTTTCGTGGTGTTCGGCGCTCACGAGCGGCCCGATCATGGTCTCCGGATCGAACGGATCGCCGATCTTCAGCGCGGCCACGCGCTCGGCGATCGGTTCGAGGAATCGCTCGTACACCGCGCGTTGCACGAAGACGCGGGTGCCGTTCGAGCAGACCTGCCCCGTCGAGTAGAAGTTGTTGGTGAGCGCCGCGTTGACCGCGCTGTCGAGGTCCGCATCGTCGAAGACCACGATCGGCGACTTTCCTCCCAGTTCCAGCGTCACCGCCTTGAGCGTTCCCGCCGCGTCGGCCATGACCGCTTTTCCGGTCGAGACCTCACCGGTCAACGACACCTTGGCGACCCCGTCGTGGCGAACGAGCGCCTGGCCGACGCGGGCGTCACCCTGGACGACGTTGAACACACCGTCGGGCAGCCCGGCCTCGGTGTAGATCTCCGCGAGCACGCCGGCAGAGAGCGGCGTCATCTCGGCGGGCTTGAAGATCATCGCGTTGCCGCAGGCGAGCGCGAGCGCGGACTTCCACATCGCGATCTGGATCGGATAGTTCCATGCGCCGATCCCGACACAGACGCCGAGCGGCTCGCGCTTCATACGCGCAAACCCCTGACCCGGGAAATCGATCGTCTCACCGTGGAGGGTCTGGACGACCCCGGCGTAGAACTCGATCACGTCCGCGCCGGTGACGACGTCCTCGGTCGTGGTCTCGGCAATCGGCTTGCCGGTGTCGAGGGTGTCGAGAGCGGCCAACTCGTCGTTGCGCTCTCGAATGATCGCGACCGCTCGGAGCAGAATGCGGCTGCGTTCGAGGGCGGGCATCACCGACCAGACCTCGAAGCCGGCCTGTGCGGACGCAACGGCGGCCTCGATCTCGCGGGGACCGGCCTGCTCGACATCGCAGATCTTCCGGTTCGTCCCGGGATACACGGCGTCGAACGTCTCACCCGACGATGCGTCGACGTATCGCCCACCGATGTACGACCGGACGGTGGGCAGGGTGGTCTCGGCAGTCACGGTGGCCATGACCGCACGCTACTTGCGCGTCCGGCGTGCGCCGACCGTGCGGGTCAGCCGTGTGCCGGCGCCGGAAGCGCCGAGCGCAGCACGAGGAGGTGTTCGACGAGCGTGATGAGCGCGTGCTTGACCGAGTGCCGCTCGCGGGCGTCGAGGTCGACGACGGGCACGTGGGCCGGCAACGTCAGCGCCGCACGCACCTGATCGGGAGACGCCACCGGGGAATGGGTGAACTGGTTCGCCGCAACGATGAACGGGATCTGTCGAGCCTCGAAGTAGTCGATCGCGGCATGGCTGTCGGAGAGCCGTGCCGTGTCGAGCAGCACGATCGCACCGAGCGCGCCGAGCGACACCTGGTCCCACATGAACGCGAAGCGCTGCTGGCCCGGCGTTCCGAAGAGATAGATGACGATCTCGTCGGACACGCCGATGCGGCCGAAGTCCATCGCCACGGTCGTCGAGGTCTTCGTGTCGACTGCGCCGGCGTCGTCGACGGCCGCAGCCGCTGTCATCGACGCCTCCGTCGACAGCGGACTGATCTCGGACACCGCGCCGACGAAGGTGGTCTTGCCGACCCCGAAGCCGCCGGCGATGACGATCTTGGCTGACTGGGTGGCGCTGCGGTCGATGACGTCGTTCATGGCGTTCGTTTCGTGCGTCGGGGCCTGGGTCTGGGCCGAGGAAGTGGGGTGTGGTCGTCGGATCACGAGGTCACGGTCACAGGAGTTGGAGCGCCGAACGGATCTTCAGCAGCATGTTGGTATCGGACGTGTCGACCGTCTGGCCGGCACTGAGGGTCCCCGCGGCGACCATCTCGCTGATCAAGACCACGGCGGCCCGCAACGGGATCGCGAGGTGCGCCGAGACTTCGGCCACCGACATCGGGACCGCCAGCAGCGTTCGGATCCGTCGCTGCTCGCGATCGAGGGCAGCAGCCCCGGGGACGAGCGCAGACGGCGCCGAGACGATCGTCTCGATCGCGAGCTCGGGGCTCGAGGCCCGGGTCCGACCGCGAGTGAGCATGAACGCGCGCACGAGTTCGCGATCGGCGACGTCGTCGTCGTCGGCATCCACATCGGTCGCGAACGACTCTCCGGAGCCGATGGTCACAACTGGAGCGCGCCCTTCAGGCGGTCGACGACGGCCGGCGACAGCGCCTCGCCGAGTTGCTTCGCGAGGCGGGTCATCTCGTATCCGATCAGCCCGAGGTCGGCCTGTCGGGCGGCGACGACTCCGAGGGACGCGGTTTGCGACACCCGGCTCAACAGGATCCACCCGTTGCTCGCCTCGATGATCTGGCGATGCATGACACCGAGCCCGAACAACTCCACGGAACTGTCGGTGAGGCTCGCGAGCCCGGATGCGATCGCGGCGAATGTGTCGTGACGGGCGGAGTCGGACCCACTGGAGGCGGCGAGGTGCATGCCATCGGCAGACACCGTCTGCGCGAAGAGCACACCATCGACGTCTTCGACGAAGCGGTTCAGCACGAAGTCGAGGTCGAGATTGCTTGGGGCAGCGTGGATGTCGGTCATGTCAGTCCTCTTGGTCGGCGCGGCGCGTGCCGCTCTGGAATCCTGCGAGTTGGAATCGGATCTCGTCCGGGTCCGGGGCGGCGGGTGCGGCGGTCGACGCAGCGGGCGCGGGTGAGGGCGACGACGCATCGAGCGACATCACACCCGAGATCGAGCTGACGAGCGACGTGTTCGGCAGGTTCGCCCCCGGCGTGCGACGTTCGGCGCCGAACACGGACAGCGCAGCATCGACCGCCTGGCTGGCCGATGCCTGAGCGGAGACCAGGTCGGGGTTCGGTGCGACGGACTGCCGCGGTGTTGCTGTGGGCGCAGCGAGGCCGATCGGTGCCGATGCCGACAGCGGGGCCGCGGTGATCGGCGCCACTGCGATGTCGGCCAACGACTGCTCGCGCGCTGTGGGGGGCGCCGGCTGCCGAGCGGGTTCGGGTTCGGCGACGAGGTCGGCCAACGACTGCTCGCGTGCGGCGGCACGAGTCGGCTGAGCCGCAAGCGGCGAGGGTGCCGCTGTGGGCGTCGAGGGTGCCACCGGAGGCGACAGCGGCGCGGGCGCAGCCGGTGCGAACTCG
Source organism: Ilumatobacteraceae bacterium (assembly GCA_963695475.1). GTDB lineage: Bacteria > Actinomycetota > Acidimicrobiia > Acidimicrobiales > Ilumatobacteraceae > Ilumatobacter_A. Next base: position 12,845 of record CAVOHA010000024.1, on the reverse strand, counting down.
AGCGGAGCGACCTCAAGCGGCGCCGACGCAACGGCGACCGGTGCGGGCTCGGGGGTTCGAGGGATGACGTTCAACCCCTCGGGCGACGGTGCCGCGTTCGGGGCACCGCCGATCGGGGCCGACGCAATCGGCACATCGGCCGGTTGCGCAGCGGGTGCGACCGGGACTCGCGTGGGTTGCTCGGCGATCGTCTCGGCGGACACCGGCGCCTCCATCGCTCCGGGGCCTTCCAGCGGCACCTCCGTCGTTGCGACGGCCGCAGCGAACTCCTCCACCAGTTCGTCCGCGCCCGGCACCACTGCACCGGTGGGCAGCTGCACGGTGGCGACCGTCCCGCTCGACTCGCCGTGGGCCAATTCCACGATGACGCCGTGGCGGGCGGCGAGGCGACCGACGACGTAGTGGCCGAGGAACTCCGACGGCGTCTCGGTGTCGTGTGCAGCGGTGCGGATTCGCTCGTTGGCTTCGGCGAGCTGGACGTCGGTCATGCCGACACCGCGGTCCGAGACGATGATCTGGCTCCCGTTACGGCCCTTGCGAGCGACGACCTCGACCGCGGTCTCCGGCGGCGAGAAGGCGAGCGCGTTCTCGACGAGCTCGGCGAGCAGGTGCGTGAGGTCGGCGACGACGTCGCCGTGGATCTCGAGATCGTCGTCGGTGTCGACGAGCACACGCTCGTAGCCCTCGACTTCGGAGAGCGCGCCGCGAGCGATGTCGTAGACGTCGACCGGATGATTCCAACGCCGCGACTGCGCCGCACCGGCGAGCACGAGCAGCGACTCGGCGTTGCGGCGCATGCGCGTTGCGACGTGGTCGATCTCGTACAGGCCGGCGAGCTTGTCGGGGTCGCGTTCGTCCTGCTCGAGCGCGGTCAGCCGCTTGAGGAGACGGTTGATGAGGCGCTGGTTCCGGCGACCGAGGTTGACGAACATGTCGGCGACGATCCGTCGTGAACCCGCTTGCTGCGCGGCCAGATCGACTGCCGTGCGGTGCATCTCGTTGAACGCGTGCACCAACTCCCCGATCTCGTCGTCGGACTCGGCGACGAGTTCCTCGATCTCCGGCGGGGTGTCGGTGTCGCCTCGCCGCATCGCCGCGACGACCTCGGGGAGCTCGACCGACGCGATCTGGCGGGACTGCTCGGTGAGCCGCTCGATCGGCGACTTGATCGCCCGGTAGAGGAAGCGGAGCAGCAGGGCGGTGAGCACGATGACCCACAGGCCCACGAGCACCGAGAAGATGAGGCTGCGTGTCGCGTCGTACACCACGCCATCGGCCTCGCTGCGCAGCTCGCCGAGCACGTCATCGGCCAGCGCCGCGTACTGCTGGGTGACCACGGCACCGACGTCGTTGACGACGATCGAATCCGGCAGCGGCTGGACACCGGGGACGGCCGCACCGGCGGCAAGACGCATCGCCCGGTAGTCACTCGCAGGAACCGACGCCTGGAGTGCGCCGACGCGAGCGGCCAGGTCGGGCGTGCCGAACTCTTCGATCAGTCGCAGGCTTTCGTCGCTGCGCTGAATGCTCGCATTCACGTCGTCGATGAGTTCGGCGTCGATGACGATCGTGGGGGTGGAGCTGAGGCGCAACATCGACGACAGCTCACGGCTGTGATCGGCGCGGAAGCGCTGCACCAGGCCGTAGTCCGAGAGGAGCCGGGTCGTCTGCACGTCGACGAGTGCGTCGCCGTCGAACTCGAAGTCTTCGATGACGGCGCCGGGCAACTGGTTGATGTCGACCAGCGCACGAGAGACCGTCCCCTGCGCCTCGGCCGGATCCGTCCCGTCGAACTGGGGCGAATCGGCACGCCAGATCTCCTGCTGGTATCGAACGTTCGTCTCGGCGGGATCGGTGCCGAGCGTGGCCCGGAGACCGGTCAGCTGGGCGTAGCGCGTGCGCAGCGCCTCGAGGACCCCGGTCTCCAGACCGAACGAAGGGGAGCGCATCGAGTCGATCGCCTCGTCGGTCGCAGCGCGGTGCTCTTCCAGTTCTTCGGGTGTCGTCGTGACGTCGTTGACCGCAACGGCCTCAGCGGCGATCGCATCGGCGAACTGGGCGACCGCTGCGAGCTGAATCGCCTCGGACTCCTGCGCCGAGGCCACCCGCCGTTCGTTCGTGGCGGTCGTGACCCGCTCGCCGACGAGGACGGCGACGATCATCATGGGCAGCACGAGGGCGACCACCAGTTTCAGCCGAAGCGGGATCGATCTCATGAATGCACAACTCCTCGATGGTCGGCGCGAGGGGTTGGCGGAACGTGCCCTCGCATTCGTGGCTTCGGACCCACCGAGTTCTGGCTTGAGTCAAGAAATCAACAAGGAAATCGCATGACCGAAGATCGGCGCCGCGCGGTCGGGCGAGAACACGGGCGTCGCGGATCCGTCGAAGACACGCAGGCGACCGCTCAGCGGAGCGATCCGTGGAGCGATCCGTGGACAGCCGAGCCGCCGCTCGAGGCCGCCGCTACGACGCCGCGGCGACGAGCCAGGCGGTGACCACGACGACGAACACGAGCACGATCGCTTCGGCCGTGACGGTCGAGCGCAACCGGTCGAGCACGTCGGCGGACTCGCCATCACCCTCACCCCCACCCGCACTCGCGGCCTCGAGCGCCGGGAGCAGCCGGAAATGGTTGTAGGCGCCGGCGAGCGCCGCGATCCCGACCGCGGCGGTCTTGAGCAGGAGCGTCTGTCCCCACGGCGTGCCCGTGAGCTCGCTGAACGAGTCGAGCACGAAGACGGCCATGAGGCCACCGGCGACGACGACGGCCAGGAGCGCGATCGTTGCGATCTTGGAGAATCGGACGACCAGTTCTGCGATCCGCGTTGGGGTGGCGGACCGGGAGCGACTCCACACGATCGCTGCCATCGTGACGACCCCACCGACCCAGATCGAGCCGGCCGCGACGTGCACGCTGTTGACCACCGCATGCAACGGGCGGAATCCCTTGCTGACCGTGTGGCCGTCGAACCAGAACGACGAGATGATCAGGCCCACACCGACGAACGCGCACCACGATCCGGCGCTGGGGATCCAGCGGAACGTGGGCTCGCCGGCTCGGCTGGTCGTGTCGGATTCGAGGTCGTCGACGACCGCCGCGGACAGCGACCGCGCTCCGGGCGGCGGACCGTCGATGCCCGATCGGCCGACTCGGACCATCGTGCCGAAGATGCCGACGGCCAGGGCGACCCCGCCGACGACTCGGAGTGTGGTGGCGAAGCCGGGCGCCGTCGACCAACCGGATGCGAGCGACTCGTTTGCGATTCGGGCGACGCCGACGTATTCGATCAGCGCGCCGACGACGATCACGGCACCGAGGACTCGCACGCCCGTGACGACGTGGCGGATCTCGCGGCGCGGACCACGGAGCGCCGTTGCCAGGAACGCGAGCGCGCCGAGGCCGAGCGCAACACCGAGGAAGGTGACCAACCGGCCGAGCGTGGCCGTCGACTCCCCGGGGGTCGAGTTGTCGACGGCGAGGAATTCGTCGAGCGAGACAGTGGCCGGAACGGCCGTGTCGCCAGTGGCCTCGGCCGCGAGCGCTGACGCCGGTGGAGCGCCGATCTCGTCGACCGGCACGGCGGCGACGGTCTCGGCGGGCGCGGTGTCGGCGGGCGCGGTGTCGGCAGGCGCGGTCACTCGTGGCCGGCGGGCTCGTTTCGACGGCGGCGACCGTCGTGGCCGGAATCGTCGTCGGGGGCGCAGTCGTCGGCGCGGGCGCGGTCACGGTGAAGGAGAAGGCACCTTCGATGGGGTGGGCGTCGGCGGCCTGGACGTGCCACCGGATCCCGACCTGTCCGCCGGCGAGCGGTGGATCGAAGCGGATGGTGAAGAGCCGCTGGTCGGTGGTCTCGACGCTGACCGGCTCTTGGATCACGCCCGCAGGTGTGAGGGCGACGAATTCTTCGCCGACCGGGTTCGCCTCGCCGGTGAACGAGATCGTGAGCACGCCGACGGGTTCGTCGACCGTCGAGCCGTCAGCGGGCGTCGACGAGTCGAATCCCGTGTGGGCGTGCGCCGTGCCGGGAGACAGCAGCGCAATGAGCGCCACGAACAGCAGCGCAACAGCGCTCGCGCCGAGACGGCTCGCTCGAGGCCGGCCGCGCCGACTTGGCTGCTCGTACATCTCGACCACCCTACGAGGCGTCGGCGAGAGGCGGGCGCGGCCGTCCCCTGCGCGTCCGTTGTGTCGGGCCACGCTCAGCGGACGACGTCGTAGCCGGCGTCTTCGATGGCGGCGACGACCGCTTCGGCTCGCCCTCCGTCGAAGGTGACCGTCTTTGCGTCGATGTCGACCTCCACGCGGTCGACGTCGCCCAGTTCGCTCACCGCCGCTTCGATCGTCGACTTGCAGTGCGCGCACGAGATCTCGGGCACGGAGTAGGTGGTGGTCATGTGGTCCTCCTCGGGTCGGGGTGTCGATGTCTCACGCTGCGACAGCAGTGCGAGGTGTGGCCGGCGATGCGTCGGGTGAGTGATCTGGGGCCGGATCGGAGCCGGTGAATCGGCGGAGCCGGAGGCTGTTGGCGACCACGCTCACCGACGAGAACGCCATCGCTGCCCCGGCGATCAGCGGACTCAACAGGCCCGACACGGCGAGCGGAATCGCGATCGTGTTGTATCCGAACGCCCAGAACAGGTTCTGCACGATCGTGCGATAGGTCCGGCGCGACAGCTCGATCGCCGTGACCACACCGGCGACGTCGCCGCGCATCAGTGTCAGGTCGCTCGACTCGATCGCGACGTCCGTCCCCGTGCCGATGGCGATACCGAGATCGGCCTGCACGAGCGCCGGTGCGTCGTTCACGCCGTCGCCGACCATCGCGACGACCTGACCTTCACCTTGCAGCCGCTCGATCTCGTGCTGCTTGTCCGCGGGCAACACCTCGGCGATCACTCGGTCGATGCCCACCGCATCGGCGATCGACTGCGCGGTGCGGGCGTTGTCGCCGGTGATCATCCCCACCGACAGGCCGAGATCGTGGAGGCGTCGGACCGTCGCGCGCGCCGACGCCTTGAGCGTGTCGGCAACTGCGATGACGCCGCGGACCTCGCCGTCCCAGCCGGCGAACACCGCGGTCCGACCCAGCCGCTCCAGCTCCACGGCCTCGGCATCGAGCCACTCCGGCAGTTCGAGCCCGGCGGTTGCGGCGAGTTCACGTCGCCCGACCCAGACGGTGGTGCCCTCCACGTCAGCGCGGATGCCGTGACCGACGATCGTCTCGAAAGCGGTCACGGCGTCGAGGCTGCCGTGGGTGAGGCGGGCCGCGTCGGCGATGGCGCGCCCGATCGGGTGCTCGCTGTCGGCTTCGACGGCGCCCGCCTTGGCGAACAGTTCCGACTCGCTGACCTCGCCCGAGATCACCACGTCGGTGACCGACATCGCCCCCTCGGTGAGCGTGCCGGTCTTGTCGAACACGACGGTCGTGATCCGGCGCGTCCGCTCGAGCACCTCGATCGACTTGATGAGAATTCCGAGCTGGGCGCCTCGGCCGGTGCCCACCATGATCGCCATCGGAGTCGCCAGCCCGAGCGCGCACGGACACGCGATGATCAGGACGGCCACGGCGGCGTACACGCCGTCGGTCACGCTGCCGCCGATGACGCTCCATCCGAGGAAGGTGAGCACGGCGATCGAGATCACGACGGGCACGAAGACCGACGAGATCTGGTCGGCGAGCCGTTGGGCAGCCGACTTGCCGGTCTGTGCGTTCTCGACCAGCTTCACGATCTGGGCGAGCGCCGTCTCCGAGCCCACCGCGACCGCTCGAACGGTGAGCACCCCGGAGGTGTTGACCGTCGCGCCGGCGACGTCATCGCCGATGCGCTTGTCGACCGGAAGCGACTCGCCGGTGAGCATCGATTCGTCGACCGCACTCGACCCCTCGAGCACGACGCCGTCGACGGGGATCTTCTCACCGGGTCGGATCTTGACGACATCGCCGACCTGGACCGACTCGACCGGCACCATCTGCTCGACGCCGTTGCGCACCAGGCGCGCCTCCTTGGCACCGAGCTCGACCAACGCCCGCAGCGCCTTCCCTGCGCGGCCCTTCGCCCGGGCTTCGAGGTAGCGACCGAGGGTGATGAAGAACATGATGACCACGGCGGCCTCGAAGTACAGCTCCATGCCGCCCGTGAGCAGCTGGTAGGTGCTGAACGTGAACGCCGACAGCGTGCCCATCGCGATGAGCGTGTCCATGTTGGCCGACAGGTGTCGGGCCCGGCGGGCGGCCCCGACGAGGATCGGCCAACCGACCCAGAACTGGACCGGGATGGCCAGTGCGAACTGCAGCCACCGCAGCCACTCGTTCTCCATCGCGAGGTCGTGGTAGAGCATGGTCGACACCATGAAGGCGGCGATCGGTGCCGACACGATCGCACGACGCCGCCACATCTCGCGTTGTGCGGCTTCGTCCCGTTCGACCTGCTCGGCCCGTTCCGCTGCGGTCGGTCCTCCCTCGGCGGTATCGCGTCGCTCGACGACGGACAGGTCGTAGCCCGCCTTGCGCACGGCCGCGCCGAGCGCGTCGGGGTCGAGGGCATCGCCGGCCACCGTCGCGCGGCCGGTTGCATAGTTCACCTCGGCGAGTTCGACGCCGTCGTGACGTTGCAGCACCTTCTGGATCCGCGCAGCGCACGAACCGCACGTCATCCCGGCGACGTCGAATTCGAGTCGATCCGTCGAACCGGGATCCGAGACGGGTTCAGGAGCGACGAGCGTGTAGCCGGCGCGCTCGACGGCTGCCCCCAACAATTCGAGATCCGCCGTGTGATCCACTTCGAGGTGGGCCCGTCCGGTCGCGAAGTTCACGTCGGCCTCGACCACGCCGGGCTGTTTGCCCAGGGTCTTCTGCACCCGGGCGGCGCAGGAGCCGCACGTCATGCCCTCGATCCGGACATCGAGGATCCGATGCTGGTGCTCGAGTTCCGTGGTCATGGATACCACCCTAGGGCTTCCAGTCCAGGGGAAGGTCAAGCGCCATCCGTCACGCCCCCAGTGTCTTGGTCAGCTGCCGAGGGTGGTGTCGGTGATCACCTGGCAGCGGTTGGCATCGGTGCACGTGCCGGGGTCGAGCGCGGCAGCGCGGTCGTACATCGCGCGGAGCATCGTCCTGGCCTCGCGGCAGCTCGGCGATCTTCGCGTCGACGTCGTCGAGATGGCCCTTGAGCAGCGCCCTGGTGTGCTCACACGATTGGCCGCCCCGGTCCTTGATCTCGAGGATCGACTTGATCTCCGCCAACGCCAACCCGGATGCCTGCGCCTGCTTGACGAACCCGAGGCGCTCGATGGCTGCGGGCCCGTACGACCGGTAGCCCGCCTGGGTTCGCGCCGGCTCGTCGAGCAGGCCGATGGATTCGTAGTAGCGGATCGTCTTCGTTGTCACACCGGCGGTGTGTGCGAGCTCTCCGATCTTCATGGCGACCACCGTACCGAGTCGCCCGCAACCTTGCTGTCGGGTGGAAGCATGTCGGTGCTCACGGTCGCCGCTCGATCTCCGCCAACCCACATGGGCGCCGACGGGTCCGAGCTGACGCGCGCGGGGTGGCAGCACTGGTGTCGTCGTGCAGCCCGCTGATCGCGATCACTTGGCTCGCCCCGTCCAGCTGTCGGTTGCCGCGCGGGCTCCACCGGTGGCGGACTCCGTCGTCGGCAGGCTTCAACGGGACGGTCCCGTTGTCCTGACCAACTCCTCTTCCGCCGACTGCGGTCGCGACGGAAGCTGGAGGCAGGAGGAAAAGGAAGGAGGTCGGGATGTCTACGACAGCTGGTGTGCGATCCGGGCTCGAGCAGCCCGCAACGGCGCGGCGGCGATTCGGCGCGCTGTTCCTCGCGATTGCTGCGCTCGTTGTCGGTCTGGGGGTCGGCCTGCTCATCGGTACGGCACTGGACGGTGGGAGCGATTCGAGCTACGTCGTGGCCGGAGCAGGGCAACTGACGGATCGACAGACGCTGATGCTCGAGGTCGTCGAACAGTACGGAGACGCGTGGCGTGCCACCGACGGAGAACGGGTTGCGTCGTTCATGACCGAGGATGCCTACGTGGAGTACCCAGAAGAAGGATGGCGATTCGAGGTGGCCGATGGTTCCGTGCAGGATCGAGTGATCAACGGGCCGTATGCGTCGCTCGAAGAATTCTCACCGATGATGGTCTTCGACGACCGCGTCGTGCTCACCGGACGAGTCGGTTCGGTCAGCGTCCGGTGGCTCTCGGTCCTGCACTTCACCAGCACCGGCGACGTGAAGATCATCAGCGAGACGCTCTACCTGTAGCGATTCGCGAACGACCGTGCGCAGCAACGACGCGCTCGACAGCCGGCCGGCTGCATCCCGCGAAGCCCTGTTGAACCTGGGCCTCCGAGTCGCCGGCTGACGCCGAACGGCGACCAGTTGTTCATGTTCGGTGTCGTGATCAGCACGCTCGCCGATGGCGATCAGAACGGGCAGGCGAGGGCCTCGTAGTCGCTTTCTGCGAGGCCACCGCGCTCGTCGAGGGCGCCCTTGGCGTTTCGGAAGTTGACCGGCAAGGTCTTGTACCACTGGGAGCCTTCACCTTGACCCTCGAACACCTCGAAATGGAGGTGAGGGTTGTCCGGTGAGGTTCCGGAGGTGCCGACGAAACCGATCACATCGCCCGCTGCGACGCCGTCGCCCACGTCGACGATCACGCCCTCTTCACGCATGTGGAGGTAGGCAGCCATTGTGCCGTCGTCGTGAACGACGAAGACGCCGTTCTCGTGACCGCCGCGGCGATCGTCGTCGCGGTACTGGTCGCGTCGCTCTGTGACGGTGCCTGCTCGCGCCGCTGCGATCTCGGCTCCGAACGGCATGGAGAAGTCGTAGGCGAATCGGCCGATGTGAGAGCCCCTTGTCGAGTAGGAGTTGTTGATGTAATAGCTCTCACCCTCGGGGTACGGCAAGCAGTAGGGCGACTCTGCTGCGTCACCGAACCGGAGAAACTCCAGGATCGGCAGCGTCGACTCGCCGGACCGATCCTGTCCGGACAGCACCCAGATGCCGAGGCCCATAGTGGTCAACGCCAGGACCACAGTTGCGACGACGCAGACGCGGCGCAAACGGCTGGCATCGGGCGCAGCCCCACCGCCCGTCGGGAGTCTCGCTTCGGGCATCGTCATCGCAGCACCTCCTCGCTCTCGCAGAGCGCACGCGCGAACGCTTCACCGGTGGGCTCTCCGGACCGCTGACTCATCTGGTTCATCTTCATCATCTGGCCAGCCCGACCGCCCCCGCAAGAGGCGATGGTCATCCAGCACCGAGGATGTCCCGCCGCGCCGTGGGTCAGTGCGCAACCAGCGCTCGTCCGAGATCGCCGACGTGCACGTGCGCCAACAACGCGGTCCAACCGGATACGGCAAGAAGTGCAAGAACGAGACGACGGACGTCTCTGGACGAGGGACGGGAGCGATCAGCGTCTTCCGCACGACAGGAAAGAGGTCACCATGTCCGCCAACCACTCCATCAGAAGGTTCTTTGTCGGGGCCGTCGTCGCCATGTCGGGAATTGGCATTGGAAGCGCAGTGCATGCCGCCGATCTGACGGTGCCAACCGACGCACCGCCCCCACCCACCCGTCCCCTCGGCGACCTCGCCGTCGAGCCGACCGACGAGGAGTCGACGACCTGCGGCGGCACGATTTCGTGCCGAATCCTCGAGAATGCGTGCCTCCTCGCGGGCGGCACCTACTCGGGATGGGATTCGAAGACCCCCGGGCACAACCATCCGCACGGCGTGTGCACCTGGCCGTGGGAATAGACCGCAGAGCGGCCCATACCCCGTCACTGCGAAGCGGCGCCAACCAGGCTGCAGCTGTGGCCATGTACCCGTCGGATGACGACAGCCGCTGTCGCTCCTCAGCAACCGACTTCGCGGTGTCCGAGGTCGTCGCGTTCGAGGGAGACTTCACCCTCCAGCCCGCATTCGACGCCGTGCGCCTTCCGGCGAGCTTGCCATCCCCGCCGTCAGCCCACGCATATCCGCACCCGTCCACTGCGACCGCAACCGTCCGGGAACGGCACGACTTCGCTCGCTCAGGTGGCCGGAAATGCTCGACCGTTCGTCGCCCCCTCTGGGTGGCTCTGGTGTCGCTGTGCCAGGTGAGGCGCTGTCCGCGGACGCGCTTGGTGCACAGAGCGTGATCCCCGACGCCACTGGCCGTGAGGTCGTCGGTTGCGCGGGCGAGGCCACTCGTATCGACGGTGGCAAACCCGGCCCGAAGGCACTCGAGATCGGCACGTCTTCGGGCGGTGATCCGCTCCAGATTACGCAGGTCGGCCACGCAGCGATCAACGCCTACACGTCGCTCATGGCTGTCGGATCCCCGGAGGGAGTTGGGCCGCCGCGACGTCGCGAATATGGGCACTGTCCTGGGGTTGTAGCAGGGCGGGCTACGGTCCGACGGTGCACTTCTCCGAAACGGTGACAACGCGTACCAAGCTTCGCGAGTTGCTCGCCGAGCCAAGTGAGTTCGTGACGAACAAGGAGTTCGTCGAACTCGACGAGTTCGGTCGAGACTTCATCGCTCGCTCCCCGTTCGTGCTCATCGGATCAAGTGACGGTGCCGGATCGATCGACGTGTCACCCAAGGGTGACCCTCCCGGATTCGTGAGTGTCCTCGACGACACCACGCTGGCCGTCCCGGAACGTCTCGGCAACCATCGGGCTGACACCTTCGAGAACGTGCTCAAACACCCCTTTGTCGGCTTGATCTTTCTCATCCCAGGAACGAAGAACACCTTGCGAATCCGAGGACGGGCAAGGATCGTGCGAGACCAGTGGTTGCGCGAGTCGATGCAGGTGAACGGCAAGGTGCCCGAACTGGCTTTGGTCGTCGACATCACCTCTGGCTACTTCCACTGTGCGAAGTGCATCATCAGGTCGGGTCTGTGGACCACGGATCAGGTGACCGGGCCTGCGGGTTCCGATGATCTGCTCCTCGCCCAGACGATGGTGAAGCACGGAGAGCTTCCGGTGACCGTCGAGCAGATGCAAGAGATCATCGTCGACGACGAAGACAAGCGCCTCTACTGACATCGACCAGCCATCTGCTGCGCGGCGATGGGTACGGTTGAGTGATGGGCGCCCAGATCCGCGTGCCGCGAGTGGAAGACGCCGATGCTCTCGGTCGTGTCCACGTTCGGGCCTGGCAAACGGCCTACGCCGGCGGACTCCTGCCCGATGAGTACCTTGGCTCGTTGTCGGAAACGGACCGAGCATCGATGTGGCGTTCCAGCTTGGAGGATCCCCCGCAGGCAAGGCGGACACGACTGGTGGCGACCGTTGACGACGAGGTCGTCGGTTTCGCTCTTGTCGGTCCAGCCGGCGAGAGTCAGAACGATGGTGTCGGGGAGTTGTACGCCATCAACGTCGACCCGGACCACTGGGGCACGGGCGCAGGCGTTGCCCTGATCGACGCTGCAGTCGACGCGCTTCAGGCAAGTGGGTTTACCTCGGCGGTTCTCTGGGTGCACCCGGACAACCGACGAGCGCGCGCGTTCTACGCCAGGCGGGGGTGGATCGACGACGGCGTCGACCGCCAGCACGAAGTGCTCGGTGTCGAGGTCCCTGAGACCCGCCTCTCGCTTGCGTTCGGCCCCTGATTCCCGGCGAGTCGATCGAGTCGCTCGAGAATCACGTCCCGCTTGACTTGCTGCAACCACTCGCTATCGAAGCCTCTTTGGTTGTCAAGGGGGGTCTTCGCCGGTGTCGAGGACGCGTGAGGTCGGCCCCTTGCCGGGTGGCTGGGGCTGGTCGTAGGGTCGTTGTCGGGTCCGGGCTGTGACTTGTCCGAAGAGCCGGCTGTTCAGGATGCGAAGCCGGTCACGCTGGAGACAGAGTCGTTCCTGGGTGTCCTCCCGGGCCCACCTTGAACGTCAGCCGCGGAGGTGTCGGGCGTCGTTGACGAGGTGCCGGTAGATGACGTCGGAGAGTCGCCGCTTCAACGCCCGGATCGCTTCTTTGGGGGTCTTGCCTTCTTCGATCTTGCGGTCGTAGTAGGCGCGGCCGATGGTGTCGTGGCGGAGCTGGCTGATCGCGACGACGTGGATTGCCCAGTTGAGTTGCCGGTTGCCGCGCGGGTTCAGCCGATGCCGCACTTTGGGTCCCGACGAGGCGTCGATTGGGGCGGTCGCGTTGCAGCTCGCGAAGCGTGCCTTGGTCGGGAATCGGTCGATGTTGCCGGTGTTGCCGATGATGATCGCGGCCGTGATCGGCCCGAGCCCGCAGATGTCGGTGAGCGATGTTCCCGATGCTTTGACCGCTGCGGTGATGCGCCGCTTCGAGGTCTTCAACCGGGCGTTGAGATCGTCGATGCCGTCGACGAAGTCGTGTGCGATCTCGAGACGCTGGCGGCCCATCGAGTCAACCGGTGTGAACATGTCGAGCATCGCGTTGACCCTGCTCATCGACGACAACCGGTAGTCGGCGCCCCCGGGGAACATCTCCAACAACAACGAGTGCAGCCGACAACACTCACGGTTCTTTGCTCTGCTGATATCGCGATGACGCTTGGCCAACAAGCGGAGAATGCGGGTGTGATCATCGGGCAACACCTCGGCCAGATCGCTCGCTCGAAGCGCAGCTATCGCGACCGAACGGGCATCGTTGGGATCGTTCTTCTGCGAACGTCCCGTGCTCAACGTGCGCACTCTCGAGGCGCGCACGGCGGGCACATCGATCACCGTCTCGCCGGCCGAGATCAGCTGCTGGGAGAGCAGGTAGCCGAGACCTTGGGCGGACTCGACCGCCCAGATGCGGGCGTCGCGGAATCCGTCAGCCCACTCGCGCAGCTGGACGGCTTGGGTCGGACAGGAACGGATACGGAT
>CAVOHA010000023.1:0-75709 GCA_963695475.1 Ilumatobacteraceae bacterium | reverse complement strand
GTCGAGCGCGGCCAGGGCGTCGGTGCCGGCGAGGCACTCCGCGAGTTCCACGCATCGATCGTAGGGTCTGGCGTTCGGTACCTTCGCAGCGTGGGACACGTCGACTACAACCCGTTCGGCGCCGAGGTGCTCGCCGATCCGTTCCCTGCGTACGCCGCACTGCGCGAGGAGTGTCCCGTCCACCGGTTCGAGGGGTTCGATCCGCCGCTCCTGACGATGACCCGGCACCAGGACGTGAGCGCGATGCTGCGGGACTGGCAGACCTGGTCCAGCCACTACGGGCAATCGCCGAGGTACTCCGTCACCGGGTGCCTGTTCAGCGACCCGCCCGACCACACGATGTATCGCCGTCTGGTGCAGCAGGGGTTCACGCCGCGCGTGGTCGAACGGATGGAGGGCGACATCGTCCGGCTGACCGACGAGTTGATCGACAACATGCTGGCCCGTCCCGAACATCGGGCCGATCTCCACGACGATGTCGCCTGCCCGTTGCCGGTGCTCGTGATCGCCGACATCCTCGGTGTGCCGACCGAACAGATCGCGCAGTTCAAGGAGTGGTCGGATCGCCAGGTGGAGGCGATGGGGAACCAGGATCCCGATGCTGCGGCCGAGAACCGTGCGCAGATCGACGCGTTCTTCATGACGCAGCTCGACCTACGCCGAGCGGCACTCGCCGACGCCGGGGTCGCTGAGCCGGAGTGGTCGGAGGAGCATCTCGGCGATGCGGTGTCGGACGACGTGATGTCCGGGCTGCTCGTGGCGTCCGTCGACGGGCGCCGGTTGCGCGAGCCCGAGCTGCTCAACATCCTGCAGCAGTTGCTGGTCGGCGGCAACGAGACCACCACATCGTTGATCACCAACCTCTTCTGGCGGATCCTGCAGCGGCCCGAGCTCTACGAGCAGTTGCGCGGCCGCCCCGATCTCGACGCGGTGGCGGTCGAGGAGAGCCTTCGCTTCGACGCCCCGGTACTCGGCCTCTATCGGACCAACACGCGTGAGTTGGACGTGCACGGCGTCACGATCCCGGAACGGACCAAGGCCATGGTCACCTACGGAGCCGCCAACCGGGACCCGTCCGTGTTCGAGGATCCCGACACATTCCGACTCGACCGCGACCTCGACGAACTCCGGCGCAACCACCTCGCATTCGGTCTCGGTCGACACTTCTGTCCGGGCGCCCACCTCTCTCGCCTCGAAGCGCGGATCGTGCTGCGCCGACTGATCGACCGCGTTCCCGACCTGCGCCTCGACGGGCCCACCACCCGCATCCCGACGTTCCTCCTCTGGGGCCGTCGCACCCTGCCGATCGCCTGGGGAGTATCAGCATGAGCATCACCATCGTCACGGGAGCCGCCCAGGGAATCGGGCGCGGCATCGCCGAGCGTTTCGTCGCCGACGGCCACGACGTGGTCGTCACCGATCGTCGGTCGTCCGTACTCGATGTCGCCGCCGAACTCGGCGCGACCGGTCACGTCGGCGATGTCGCCGACGCCGACCATGTCCGATTCGTGGTCGACAGCACCGCTCGCCGCACACGGCTCGATCGACGTGCTCGTCAACAACGCCGGCGAGGTCGCCCCGACCGGCCCGAGCGATCCGTGGGAGCGGGCTGCCGCCGACTTCGACCGGTTCTTCGGCTCCAACACGAAGGGCGCGTTCCTGTTCGGACGGGCGGTGGCGCCGATCATGATCGAGGGCGGCGGCGGCAACATCGTCAACATCTCCACCGACCACGTCAAGCCGTGCCCCGACTGCGACCGCCACCACGGCCACGGCGCGATGGACCTCTACAACGCCTCGAAGTGGGCGCTCAACGGGTTGACCTTCGACTGGGCGAAGTCGCTCGCCAAGCACCGCATTCGCGTCAACAACATCTGCATGGGGGCGACCGACACCGAGATGCTCCGCGGGTTCCTCGGCCGTGAGCCCGACCCCGACTACCTCGCCACCTGGATGACCCCCGCCCAGATCGCCCAGATCGTCGTCGAGCTGCTCGACGAGGGCCCCGACGGTCGCACGGCGAACAGCATCGGCCTCTACGCCGGCTTCCCCTGCGTCCTCCCCGCGCCCGAGTGACCCCGGCGTCCGATGGGCGGTCAGCTGCCGAGGATCCAAGTTCTGAGATCGCTCGCACAGGCAGCTTCTGGGTACCCCAACTGCGTGGCGTCGTCGATGCCGGGCGGAAGCACCTCGTAGGTCACCGAGAGCGCGGCGCCGAGGCCCGTCGGGTCGTCCGCCTGCGGAGCTTCGGCGGCAGCGCTGCCACCGGCCGATACCCCGAGCGCGGCGATGGCTGCAGCAGCGGCGAAGATCTGGCGTCCGCCGAACTTGTGGCCGGCTGGTCGGGTGATGTGCGTTTGGTTCGTCATATGTCGTGCTCTCCTCGTGTCGAGCCGCCTGCTGCGGCCGTCGGTTGGTGAGCAACACGTTGAACGGGTCGGGTTGCGACCAGAACTCCTGTCGAATGCGACGACAGAAATCCGAGACCGACCGGGGCTGCGAATGGCCGTCAACGACTCAGTGACCGCAAGACAGCGCTGTGAGCAGGGGTTTCGACCGCATCACAAACGAAATCCTCGGAGGACATAGTTTGTCCGTGAGAGGGGACGACACGATGGACGTTCGAGTGCTCGGACCGGTCGGGGTGTACGACGGTCACGACCTTGCGATCGGTGGCGGTCAGCACCGCCGCATCGTGGCCGCGCTCGCGTTGCGCGCGCGGGCGAGGTCGTCTCGGTCGATCGGCTCGTCGACATCATGTGGTCTGGCGACGAGATGCCGCAGCAGCCCGAGCGAAATCTCCGCACCTACGTGAGCCGGATCCGTTCCTCACTCGGTGCTGCGCACGCCGATCGGCTCGAGACCATCGCACCCGGCTACGTCCTCCATGTGCGCTCGGACGAACTCGACGCTCAGCGCTTCGACGACCAGTGCGCCACGGCTGCTCGCTGCCTCGATCACGACGACTTCGACGGAGCGATCGAACGTGTGGCCGAGGCGATGGAGCTGTGGAGAGGGCGTCCCTATGCGGAATTCGCTGACGAGTCGTGGGCCCGCTCGGAGGTCGCCCGGCTCGAGGAGTTGCGGGCGTCGGCTCTCGAGGTGCGGTGCTCCTCATTGCTGCAGCTCGGACGACCCGGCGAGGCGGTCGCTCAACTCGAGGCGTTGATCAGCGAGTTCCCCCTCCGTGAGCGACCGCGAGAGCTCTACATGAAGGCGCTCGCCGCCAGCGGTCGGCATGTGGAGGCACTCCGATCGTTCCGGTCGTTTCGTGACCAGCTGATCGAGGAGGTCGGTATCGGCCCGAGTGACGAACTCGTCGAACTGGACCGCCGGATCGCCCGCGGCGACCAGTTGTCCGACTCGGTTGGTCGTATCCGTGACTACGAACGATACGAACGCATCGGGAGCGGGGCCTTCGCCGACGTGTTTCGCGGCATGCAATCGTCGCTCGGTCGCGAGGTCGCGATCAAGGCGGTCCGGGCGGAACTGGCCAACCGCCCCGAGTTCATCCGCGGCTTCGAAGCCGAGGCGGCGATGGTCGCGCGGCTGGAACATCCGCACATCGTCCCGCTCTACGACTTCTGGCGCGAACCTGATCGCGCCTACCTCGTGATGCGTTGGCTTACCGGCGGGAGCCTCGAAGAGCGTCTCGACGACGGACCGTTGGAGCTCGGTCAGACGGCGAAGATGGTGATGCAGATCGGGTCGGCGCTCGGGTCGGCACACCGCGCCGGTGTGGTGCACCGAGACGTGAAGTCGGCGAACATCCTCTTCGACGACGATGACAACACCTACCTGAGTGACTTCGGCATCGCGGTCGATGCGACCACGATCGAGAACCCGCTGGCGGCGCTGTCGGAGGGTTCACCTGCGTACGCCGCCCCCGAGCAGCTCCGGCGGGTCGCAGTCGGTCCCGCCGCCGATCAATTCGGGCTGGCGATCGCCGTGTACGAGGCGCTCGTCGGGTCGTTGCCGTTTGCCGATGCGGAAGATCGAGCCGACGTGCTGCGACACCAACTCAACGACGACCTGCCGCCCGTTCGAGCACGGCGTGCGGACGTCTCGGCGTCTGTCGACGAGGTCCTGGCAATCGCCACGGCCAAGGACGCCGACGCCAGGTTCGACGACATCGACGAGTTCGTGGTGGAGCTCACCTCCGCGCTCGGAAGCTCTCCATCTGCGCCGGTCGAGGTGCGCGAGGTTGCGCGCCGAGTGACCCAGTTTCCGCACGTGATCGGTGGTGACGTTGCGCGCAGACTTCTTCGACCAGCCGCTTCGTTATGGCGGCTTCGCCGAACTGCTGAAGCGGCGCAGCGTGACCGTCACGCCGCTGATGGCCGACGAACTGGAGCGAGCGATCGTCGGCCCGGCTCACGCGACCGGCGTCGAGTTCGAGCCCGGTCTGGTCGCAACGATCGTGAGCGACGTGACGTCAGGGGCGGGTTCGCTCCCGCTGATGCAGTTTGCGCTGACCAAGTTGTTCGACGCACGGGTGTCCGGGATGCTGCTGCTCTCGACGTACCTCGACCTTGGCGGATTGACGGGGGCCTTGGCACTGCATGCCGAGCAACGCTTCGAACAGCTGGACGAAGCCGAGCGATCCGCCGCACGCGACCTGTTCGGTCGGCTCGTTGCGCTCGGTGACGGGATCGACGACACGGGGCGCACGATTCGCCGCCCGGAGATCGCTCAGGATCGTGCACTCGATGCCGTGATCGAGTGTTTCGGTGATGCCCGCCTGCTGACGTTCGATCGAGATCCCATGACCCGCCGACCGACGGTCGCGTTGGCGCACGAATCGCTCATCGGAGCCTGGCCGCGCCTGCAACGCTGGCCTGGAGCACGACCGTGAGCGGCTCACCGTGGTGCGCAGCATCACCGAGGCGAGCGAGCGATGGCGCGATGGCGGCTTCGACGACGCCGACCTTCTCGTGGGCGGGCGACTCGAGGTCGCGCTCGATGCTCGCGAGCGTTCCCCGTCGAGACTGACGGGAGACGAGCTGACGTTTCTCGAGCGAAGCGAGGAGGTCGCGGCGGCGGGCGAGCAACGACGGCGACGGCGAGCGCGGACACTGCGACTTGCACTCGTCGCAACCTCGGTGTTCCTGGTCGTCGCGATCATCAGCGGGCTGATCGCGATTCGGCAGTCGCGTCGAGCCGAGGATCGCGCTGATGCCGCGACCGCGGCCGAGTCGCAGGCCGAGGTCGACCGAAATGCGGCCGAGCTGGCCGCCGACGACGCCGAGCGCGCGGCCGACGACGCGGAACAGGCGAGGCAGGATGCCGTGGCCGAACGCGAGCTGGCCGACCAGGCGGTGACCGCGCTCGAGACGGAGGTGCTCCGGACCCGGGCAGTCGAAGTGGCCGCGACCAATCCCGTCGTCGGGACGCTCCTCGCTGTTGACGCATACGAACGCGACCCGGGCGCCGCATCACTCGCAACGGTTGCCGAGTCGCTGCTTGCGCTGCCGGGTTGGCGCCGTTCGATGCCAGCGTCGTGGATTGGAGCCCTGTCATCGCAGTCAGCGTTCGTGACGCTGGAGGGTGACGACTTCGTGATCTACGAGGCAGTGGACCTCGCGCCCAGCTCGAGTTTCGCTGCGCCGCGAGGTTCCTTCGCCGCCGCGAGCGTTGCCCCCGACGAAGAAGCGATTGCGATGATCGTGGACGACCAGCTGGTGGTGACGAGCGTTCGCGACGGTTCCTCGGGGCGCCCAGCCCCGCTGTCCGGTCCGCTCCCGCCTGTACCGATCCATCGCGTGGTCCGCAGACGGCCGCCACGTCCTGGTACCGGCGACATCGCCGGCGCGGGTCGCCGTCTACGCCGTCGAAGGGATCGAGGTCCGCCACGTGTTCGACGAGCCGCTTCCGGGAGCATGGGCGTCCGAGTCCTCGATCTTCGTGAGCCATCACCCGACCGGCCCGCAGCTTGCGGTGGCAGCTGGGAGCACGGTGACAGTCCTCTCGACGGCCGACCTCGCGTCGGCACTACTGCCGCCGGTCCTCGATGCGCTCGATCTGAACTCGGTTGGCGATGCAACGGTCAACGGGCCGGTGTTCCCGAGTTGGGGACGTGGCGAGACGTTGTACGTCGGGTTCTCCGATGATGGGTTCGTCGAGGTCGAACGCGGCGAGGCGACGTTCAGGAAGACGCCGGCGCACACCCAGCTGAACCTCGTCGACGAGCTCTCCGACGGCTCGCTGTTGCTGTCGAGCGGCGCTGGTGCGACCGTCCACGATGTGGAAACCATGGAAGTGGAATCGGGGCCATGGCCGGGTGATGGGACCGTGCTCGGGTCGGTCGCCGAACTCGGCTCCGATGATCTGGCTCTGGCGCACTTTCCGTTGGACGGCAGCGCGCCGAGCAGGGTCACAGTCTGGTCGCGCAATGCCGCGAACCCACTCACCGAAGAAGTGCCGATGCCGGCTGTCGGTGCGGGCACAGCCACCAACACCTACATCGTTCCGGAGTTGATGGTGGCCGGAGAGATCATCGGGCCGAACGGCCCTCCGCTTCGCCTCGATCTCGGCGAGCCGGTCGACTTCGGTGTCGTTGGTGTCACCGAAGCCGAACCGCGCCCCGCCATTGACGGTTGGGCTGCCGTGGTCGTCGCTGACGATCCGGATGTCGCGGGACGTGTCGCTCATGAGCATCCATGATCTCGCCACCGGCGAGGTGTGGAGCGGACCGTTCGCGGTCGACGGGTCCCCGCACTCGGCCATCATCACCCACGACCTCAACCACGTCGTGCTGTGGGAGCCCATGGGCATCAGGGTCCTCGACGCCGAGACGGGAGAGCAGACGGCGCGGATCGACCACGGTGGTTCCGAGACACTGTGGGTGTGGCTTCCGACGGGCCCGGGTCCCGGAATTCTCACGGACGTCTCCGGCACGTCGATCATCTTCGACGCCGAGACGTTCGAGGTGCTCGCCACCGGTGTCGACATCGGAACCCAGGCGGCCTTCAACTCGACCGGGGACCGCTACGCGGGACGCCGCGGGGAGTTGCTCGTCGTCGGCAGGTGGAACAGCGGTACGTTCGAGGTCACCGAGGAGTTCGAGGCGTTCAACCCAGGTACTTCTGTTCCCGCCTTCGATGCCTCTGGCGCCTACATCTTCGGTGGCTCGACCAAGGGAGTGCAGGCGTGGGACGCGAGCGACGGATCGCCGATCATGTCGTTGGTGCCGGGTTGGGCCGCGGCGCCGTGGGGCGCCGAATCGCTCTACCAGGTTCGCGACGATACGTACCACCTGTGGAACACCGACCCGACGACGTGGGCGGCGACTGCATGTGAGGTGGCAGGACGGAATCTCACGGTGGCCGAGTGGGAGCAGCACATGCCGGACGGCGAGCCCTATCGGGCAACGTGTCCCGACTTCCCCTCGCCGGCGATCGAGTAGCTGCCCGTCGGCTCCCCGACTGACAGAATCTGGTCATGAGGCTGGCCGTTCCCGCTCGTGCCGCCGTGTGTGCGATGGCGATCACGATCGTTCTCGGGTCGTGCGCCAGCTCGGGTGACGAGCTCACCGCCGAGCCGTCGTCAGCGACCGTCGTCGAACCAACCGATCCGCCGTTCAGCCGCATCGAACCCACACCGTCACAACAGGTGGCTTCGTCGACGGGCGCGACGACCACATCGCCCCCCGCGACGTCTTCGACCACGACGACGACCACAACCTCCACCACCACAACCACCAGCGCGACCACGACGACGGCCGCAACGACGACGACGGCACCGGCCACGACGCCACCGACTGTCGCGACGACGACCGCCCCCGTTCCGGGCGGGGCTGTTCCGTGCCCGCCGACCGGGTCGGCGATCTGGGACCTCCGACCGCCGTCGGCCCTCCCGGCGCCGGCTCTTCCGACGGGATGGACCACCGAGGTGATCGGATCGTCGGTGCAGGGCCGCGACATCGTGGCGCTCGCGCGCGCCGTCGCGGCGGCGCGGCGGACCGTCGTCGTGATCGGCGGGATTCACGGCAACGAACCGGTCAGCCCGCCGACCGTGCGCGGTCTGGTCGCCGCCGACGTGCCCGCAGACGTCGCGGTGTGGCTGGTCCCGGAACTCAATCCGGACGGGGTCGCCACCGGGACGCGCTGCAATGCGAACGGGGTCGACCTCAACCGCAACTTCCCGTGGGGATGGCGTGCCGACGACGGTGGCCCGGTGGCGCTCTCGGAGCCCGAGCCGAAAGCACTGGTCGACCTGATCGGGCGACTCCAGCCGGATCTCGTCGTCTGGGTGCACCAGCCCTACGGCTACGTCAGCTCGATCGGCCCGACCGCGGACGCCTTCGAGCAGGCGTGGTCGACGGCGTCGGGACTGCCGGTCCGGCCCGACGTCAGCCAGCACGGTGGCGGTGAGAGCTGGACGGCGTTCGAGGCCGGCGTGTCGTCGATGTTGATCGAGATCGGGAGCTGGTCGGCAACCCAGGACATCGTCGACCGGAATCGCGCCGGCTTCGCGGCAACCGTCGCCGCCTTGGGCTGACGATCGGCGAGGTACCGCCCCGCTCTCGAGCCCGCGCCGAGTCGTATTTGTGCGACCGAATCCGACACTCGACGTCGAAGTCGGTCACACAAACCGGACCCCGAGCGTTTGTGTGACCGAATCCGACACTCGACGTCGAAGTCGGTCACACAGAGGTGGGGGCGACGCTCGACCGGCCAGTCGGTGTTCAATCCCGCGGTCAGACGAGGGGTCAGCGGAGGCGCACCGGGAGGTGCCAACACGTCGACATCTCACCGAGACGCAGGGCACGCATCGTCGGCGTCGGCGCCATCGGCGAGGCGGATCGACGGGAAGGCGTCGAGCAGCGCGATCGACGCCGCAACTGCCACGTCACGGGTGATCGCGTAGATCGACGGCGGGCGATCCTTCGGGACCGCCGGGTGGATCGATGGTTTGCCGAGGCCGAATGCGATGCCGGACGGCAAGCCGTCAGCGCGGTACTGGCCGCGCGGCTCGCGTTGGCACAGATCCTTGCGACCGACGACGAACGCATCGGGATCGGCGAACACCCGCGGGTCTCGGTTCGCAGCGGCAGCCGAGAGTTCGAGCAGCGCACCCTCGGGGAGCAGCCGGCCGAAGCGCTCGACCTCGTGACGAGCGAACCGCTGGGCGGCGTGGACCGGGGGACTGTGGCGCAGCGTCTCCAACCAGGCGAACTTCATCTGTCGCGGATCGGCGCGGACGACCTCGAACTGCTCGGGTCGGGTCAGGAGGTTGCACCAGAGGTTGGCGAGCCCGCCGTGAAGGGTTTCGTGATCCGCTTCGAGGATCGTCGCCACGACGTCGGCCGCCGTGGCCGGGTGTCCGTCGAGGTCGAGCGTGGCGATCGCGCTGATCAGATCTTCGCCGGGTTCGCCGCGCCGCCGGTCGAGCAGCGGCTCGACGTACGCCACCAGTTCGGCGAACGCCGCCCGCTCCATCGAGCCGAGCCGACGTGTCCCACCCCGCCCCGCGTTGCATCCGCCAGTACCGCTGGGCGAACGTGGGCACGTCGTCGTCGGGGAGGTCGAGTACGGCGCCCCAGACTTCGAGCGGCAGCCGTGCGGCGAACCCGGTTGCGAGATCAGCGGATGCGCCGTCCCGAGCGAGCCCATCGACCAGCACGCTCGACGATGCCGGGGAGCTCGGTGTCGATCCGTGCGGCGCGTGCGGCGAGGACCGGGACCTGGTCCCACAGGTCACGCCCCGACGTCTCGAGACCGAGCCGCCAGCGCTTCGAGCGGGTGTCGAAGTTGGCGTCGTCGGTGAACACCGAGGTCACGTCGTCGTAGCGGGTGATCCAGAAGCGGTTGCCCTTCCAGTCCCGGTAGCAGGGGTACTGCTCGCGCAGGATCGTGAGCAGCCGGTGAGGGTCGGTCAACATCTCGTCGCCGATCAGCTCGCGCGGCGACAGCAGGTTGGTGGTCTCGCCGACCCGCTCGCGTTGGAACACCTCGTAGGTGCGGTATCCCGACGCCGGCAACGGCTCGTCGGCGTCGTCGACCTCGTACGTGGTGATCATGATCGGGGCGTGGTCTCGCCGACGCGTGCGAGATCGCGCGCCGTCAGGTCGAACCGGAGCCACAGCTGGCGGATCGCACCGAGACCGATCGGCGCGAGCTCGATGCCGTCGAGGTCGGCCGTCGGGTTCTTCGGCATCCGATCGGTGGCGATGCGGACGTTGCGCAAGACCGGCGCGAGCAGCTGGGACCCGATCGCGGCCTCCTGGTGGGAGATCCACGCGCCGGGACAGAGGTGGGGGCCGACTCCGAAGGCCATGTGGCTGAATCGTCCGTCCCCGTCGGGGCCGGACCCGTCGTGGCCCGAGCGCAGGATCTTGCCGCTGTAGAGATCGTTGCGGAAGATGTCGAAGCGTTCGGGGTCGGTGAAGATCCGGTCATCGTGGTTCGCCGACACGTCGACCATGTGGATCAGTGACCCGGCGGGAATCCGCACGCCGTGGAGCTCGATGTCGAACGTGTTGTGCCGGGGTTGGCCGCCGATCGACGTCGAGTGGCGCAGCATCTCGTGGAACGCGGTGGTCCACAGCGACGGGTCGGCCTCGACCTCGGCGAACTGTTCGGGGTGCTGCAGCAGCAGATACCAGAGGTTCATGATCGCGCCACGGGTCGTCTCGCCGCCGCCACCGACGATCAACGCGACGAACGACGTGATCTCCTCGGTCGACATCACGTCGCCGTCGATCTCCGACGTGCACAGCTCGGAGATGATGTCGAGGCAGATCTCGTTGCCGGCCTCGTCGTGGAGGTACGTCGGCTGCTTCCGTCGTTCCTCCACCAGCAACTCGACATAGTCCTCGAGGTCCTGCCGGGCGACCAGGCCGTCGTGGTGCGTGTCGCTTCCGCCGAGGCCCGACATCATCGCGTCGTACCACCAGGTGAACTGCTGGCGCGCGTCCTGCGGGATACCGAGCACCTGTGCGACGACGCTGATCGGGAACTCGTTTGCGAAGCACGCCCCGAGCTCGATCAGCGCCGTGCCCGACTCGCGATCGATCTCGATCCGTGGCGGCCGATCCCCGCTGGCGTGGTTCTTCGGATTGTCCGGATCCCACCACTCGGCGATCAACTCGTCGGCGATCTCGCGGAGGGCGTGCAACCGCTTGGTCAGCGCCGCGCCGACGAGGTGGCGGCCGTAGATGTTGCGTCGCCGCCGGTGCTCGATCCCGCTCAGTTCCAGCTGGGTGTTGCCGAGCACACCCGACGACGATCCCTTCGGAATCGTGTTGAAGCCGATCTCGTCGAAGTAGCAGGCGGTGATGTCGTCGTAGCGCGTCACGTAGTAGCAGTTGTGCAACTGGTCGTGGAAGACCGGATAGTGGTCCCGCATGATCCGGTAGTACGGATACGGGTTGCGGGCGAACTCGCCGCTGTCGAAGATCCGTGGGTCGATCAGCGGGGTGCCGTCGGGGGCGTGGCCCATGTCGGCCGCCTGCCCGATCGGCATCGGCGCGAACTTGCGGCGCCCCTCGTACGACTCGAGATCGATCGCCGTGTCGATCACGGCCTGGAACGGATTCGTCACACGTCACCCCCCGGGAACGTCGTCGACATCGACCGTACCGGTCGCCTGCGTCGCGGGCTGTCGTCGGAGCGTCACGTGTCGGGTTCGGAGCGAATCGACCCGCGCAGCGTTGCCTCGCGACCGTCGACGGTCTGCGCCTGGATCACGTAGAAGGTGGCTTCACGGGCGAGGCGTTGCGCCGGGTGTGACAGGTCCATGCCTGCGCCGCCGACCGACGCGAGCAGCGCGGTCGTGGCCCGGTGTGCGAGGTCGAGGCACGCCGCACGGTGGCCGCTCGCTGGGCGGAGTACGTCGTCGACGGACGGGTCGGACAGCGCGGCGAGGATCTCGTCGTCGTCGGCCCAGCGTCGCGTGAGTTCGGCGCGCAACGCCTCGGCGGTCGGTCCCGCCGCGTCGTCGTCGGCGCGCCGGGACGCGGCGAGGAGACGGATTGCCCGATCGGCGACGCCGAGCACCGCAGGCTGGCCGATGGCCGCCCGGCGTCGATCCGTCACGCGCCAGGCATCGACCGGCTCGATCGCCACGATCCGGTCGTCGGGGACGGGGCAGTGGTCGAAGTCGAGCGCGACGGTGCCGGTCGCAGCGAACACCGGCAGGTGCAGTGGCGTCGCTCGAACCCCTCGCGACTCGACGCCGGGGATCAACGCCCACACGACGTCTCCCGCCTCGCTCTCGGCGGCGACGGCGAACGTGTCGGCGATGCCCCACGAGGTGGCCCACGGTGCATGCCCGTCGAAGACCCACCCACCGTCGGTGCGACGCGCCGTGATCGCACGTCGATCGGTGCGGCGGAGGTGCGCGAAAGCCACGCCGGCGATCATCTGGCCCGAACAGAGCGCCGGGAGCAGTTCGTTGCGCAGCTCGTCGTCGGGTGACGACCGGATGGTCCGGACCACGCCGTGATGCTGCACCCACGAGAAGAACGTCGCGCCGCATCCGCCGCCGATGGTGGCGATGACCCGGCGAGCTTCGCGCGGCGCCGAGGTCGAGCCAACCGAGTGTGGCCGGCCCGGCGATGCCGAACAGGCCGGCCTCGGCGAGCGCACCGAACCGTTCTCGGGGCACGAGCGCAGCGCGGTCGGTCTCCTGGGACGTGGGGAACAGGACCGTCGTCGGCGATCCGCACGGCCGCCTCGAGCGCGGGCGACGGCGATGCGCTCATGCGGCCGGCGCTGCGCCAGATTCGGGACCGGATTCGATGGTGTCGAACAGGCGGAGCAGCACCCGGGCGAAGCTAGTGCACGCTCGTTCACTCCCGCCCGTCCTCAGCGTTCGTGTGGGACTTTTCGACCTCCGGGCGGCCGAAAATCACACACAAACGGGTGGATGGCGGGGTGATGGCGGGGTGGCGGTGCGAACCTGGCGGGGTGACCGATGGCCCGATTCCGTTCGAACAGTTCATGCACGACGCGCTGTACGGCCCGATGGGCTTCTACATGCGGCCCGACGGCGGGAGCGCCGGCCGTCGCGGCGACTTCCTCACGTCGCCGGAGGTCGGACCGCTGTTCGGTTCGCTGCTCGCCCGTGCGTTCGACCGGGAGTGGGAGCGGCTCGGGCGGCCCGACCCGTTCACCGTGGTCGACGCCGGTGCCGGGCCGGGCACCCTCGCGCGATCGGTGCTCGCTGCGGCGCCCGCCTGCGCTGCGGTGCTGCGCTACGTGGCCGTCGAGGTCTCGGACGCGCAACGCGACCGGCATCCGGCGGGCGTCGAGTCGCGGGCGGACCTCCCCGACGACGTCGGCGACGGCGTGATCGTGGCGAACGAGTTGCTCGACAACCTGGCGTTCCGACTGGCCGTGTTCGACGGCGCCTGGCGAGAGGCGTACGTCGAGCTCGGACCTGACGGCACGGCGACGGAGCGGCTCTCGGCCCCGTTCGATCCCGTTCCCCGCGTGTTGCCGCCGAACGCCCGCCACGGCGCACGCGCCCCGCTCGTGGATCGAGCCGCAGCGTGGGTCGATGATGCGCGACACCGACTCTCGCGGGGCTCGGTGATCGTCATCGACTACGGCGTTGCCCGCACCGGTGAACTCGCCGCCCGCCCCTGGCGCGAGTGGCTGCGCACCTTCCGAGCGAACGAGCCCGGCAGCCACTACCTCCACGCGCCTGGTTCGCAGGACATCACCGTCGACATCCCCTTCGATCAGCTTCCCGAGCCCGATGCGGTGCGGACGCAGGCGCAGTACCTCCAGCTCCTCGGGATCGAAGAGCTCGTCGACGCCGGCCGGCGGTTCTGGGAGGAGCACGCTGCGCGCCCCGGCCTCGAGGCGATGCGGATGCGCAGCCGAATCAGCGAATCCGAGGCGTTGCTCGACCCGTCGGGTCTCGGCGGGTTCCTCGTGGCCGAATGGCGGGTCGGCTGACGCAACGCGAGACGTCGTGGGTGAATGTTGACACTCGGTTCGCGGCTCCCGCGTAGTGTGCGAGACATGAGCGAGCCCACCCCGCCTGATGGTCATCAGCCAGCCGAGCCGCCGCGGATCCCGGAGCAGTCTTCGGGGGACTACGCCGCGAGTTCAGCCGCTGACGACACCCCCCAGCGCCCAGAACGGCCGACGCAATCGGGCGACGACCGCTCGACGGTCGAGCGCCCGGCGGTGTCGCCCCCACCGCCCGCCGCACCCCCCGCCGATCCGACCGTCGCATTCGTGCCGGGAGCGGCCGGAGTCGGACCCGGCGGCGGGCCCTCATCGCCGCCGCCGCCGGATCCCTACCCGCCGACGCAGCCGGTTGCGGGGACGCCACCGCCCGGGGCCTACGCGCCCGGTGCCGTGCCCGGTGCCGCCGCAGGCTACCCGCCCGGCCAAGCACCGGGCCCACAGTTCGGGGGCCCCGGCGGTCAACCGCCGGGGGGCCCGCCCTACGGTGGCGGCCCGGGTGGGCCGGGCGACGAGCCGGCCAAGAAGAAGAGCGGTCTGCTGGTCGCTGGACTGATCGCGCTCGTGGTGCTGCTCGGCGGCGCGCTCGGGTTCTTCATCACCCAGTCCGGTGACGACGAACCGGTCGCCACCGAACCGGAGGTCACCGAGCCCGAGATCACCGAGCCGGAGATCACCGAACCGGAGATCACCGAGCCGGAGATCACCGAACCCGCGGTCACCGAGCCCGAGATCACGACACCCCCCACCGAGCCGGCGACCGGCTCGGTCAGCGGTGTCACGGTCCACATCGAGGCGCGCGGTGAGGTGGTCGCCGATGCCGACCTCCAGGCGACGCTCGAACGCCTCGGCCTCGCCGAAGGCGACGACCCCATCGCAACGGCCGATCCGGTGCTCAACCTGTGCGCTGCGATCCCGGTGCCCGAGCCGGTCGTCGCGTCGGTCGAGTGGCGCCTCGACAACGAGACGATCTCCGAAGGCGCCCCACGCACGTTCGCCGTCCCGGCCGACGGCAACTGCATCAACAACAACGGTGCCGAACTTGCCGCGGGATCCTACGAGGTGTCGTTCACCGACGATGCCGGAGGCCTCTCGGGTGTCGCACTGTTCACCGTTGGGGCAGCGTCGGTCGAGCAGGAGTTCTTGAACGACACCGGCGCGGACATCTGCTCGGTCGACGTCTCGCCGATCACCACCGGCTTCTATCAGTCCTACGTCCTCCCCGACGGCGAGCCGGTCGCCGATGGCAGCAGCATCTTCGTCGACCTCGCCGATGTCGAGCAGGAAGCGCGTGCGGTCGACTGTGACGGGTTCGAGTTCGACCCGGTCACGTTCTTCCCGTCCGCCGATCCGGTGAGCATCACGACCGGAGTCGCAACGCCGCCGACCACCGTGCCGCCACCGCAGATCACCGACGACGAGTTGGCCGACATCGACGGGGAGATCGGCTCGCTCGAGGCCCCCATCCCGCCGGGGTCCGCCGACGAGGCCATCGTGTTCGACCTGCTCCGCACGAACGAGGAGCCGTTGCCGATCGCAACGACCGACCCGACGGTCACGTTGTGCGCAGCCTGGAACGTGCCGGGTCCGCTCGAAGCCGAAGTCGTCTGGGAGTTCAACCGGGCGGAGATCCTGCGGGCCCCGGTGTCGACCGTCGACGGGGGCATCGGCAGCTGTATCCCGCCGGGCGGCGCCCAGTTCGACGAGGGCGCGTATCAGGTCTACCTGCAGCGTGGGGAAGTCATCTCCGCAGTCGAGACGTTCACGGTCGACCGGGCCCAGACGCAGTTGGCGTTCCGCAACGACACCGGTGTGGCGATCTGTGAGGTCGGGTTCAGCCCGAACCTGACGAATTGGTACACGTTCTACGAGTTCGCCGAATCGGCCGACTTCGAATCGGCGCTCGATCCGGACGCCGCGTTCACGATCGTGGCACCGTTCATCGAGAACGACATCCAGGCCCGCGATTGCGACGGGAACGTCGTCGCCGAGAGTTTCGGCATCCCGCCGACCGATCAGACGCTGAACCTCAGCACCGGACTGCCGTGATCGGGTGACGGACCGGCATGGTCCGTCACCCGCCTCCGGGGTCGTCCGATCGGGTGTTCTACGATCATCGCTCATGAGCGACGATCGAGACACCGGACACCACGACGCCATCGAGGCGTTCGCCAGTGAGAATCGCACGTTTCCGCCGTCGGAGGCGTTCAAAGCCGACGCGCTCGTCACCGGCACCGAGATGTACGACGAGGCTGCGCGTGACGACGAGGGGTTCTGGGCGCGGCAGGCGGCCGAACTCGTCCACTGGGACACGGAATGGGACACGATCCTCGACTGGCAGTTGCCGTACGCCAAGTGGTTCGAGGGCGGCACGCTCAACGTGTCGTACAACTGCCTCGACCGTCATGTGTTGGCCGGTCGCGGCGAGAAGGTCGCGTTCCACTGGGAGGGTGAGCCCGGTGACACCCGCACGATCACCTACCAGGAACTGCTCGACGAGGTCTGCCGGTTCTCGAACGTCCTGAAAGGGCTCGGCGTCGAGAAGGGCGACCGGATCAACATCTACCTGCCGATGATCCCGGAGGCGGCCGTCGCGATGCTCGCCTGCGCTCGTATCGGGGCGGCCCACAGCGTGGTCTTCGGGGGCTTCTCGAGCCAGTCGCTCAGCGACCGCATCAACGACGCCGAGGCGAAGGTGCTGATCACCGCCGACGGTGGCTACCGGCGTGGCGAGGTGTTTCCGCTCAAGCCCGCCGCTGACGATGCATGCGAAACCACCCCGACGATCGAACACGTCGTCGTGGTCAAGCGCGGCGGCAACGACGTCACGATGGTCGACGGCCGAGACCACTGGTACCACGAGTTGATGGACGGGGCGTCGAGTGACTGCCCGGCCGAGCCGATGGAGGCGGAGCACCTGCTCTTCCTGCTGTACACCTCGGGCACCACGGGCAAGCCCAAGGGCATCATGCACACCACCGGCGGCTACCTCACGCACACCACGTTCACCCACAAGTACGTGTTCGACCTCCAACCCGAGACCGACGTCTACTGGTGCACCGCCGACGTCGGCTGGATCACCGGACACAGCTACATCGTCTACGGACCGTTGTCGAACGGGTGCACGCAGGTGATGTACGAAGGTGTTCCGAACCACCCGGGCAACGACCGGTTCTGGGAGATCGTCGAGAAGTACGGGGTGACGATCTTCTACACGGCGCCCACCGCCATCCGCACGTTCATGAAGTGGGGCGCGGAAGAGCCGGCGAAGCACGACCTGTCGTCGTTGCGCGTCCTCGGCACCGTCGGTGAGCCGATCAATCCCGAGGCGTGGATGTGGTACGACGAGCACATCGGCGGCGGCCGCTGTCCGATCGTCGACACCTGGTGGCAGACCGAGACCGGCGGGATCATGATCAGCCCGCTCCCCGGTGCGACCACCACGAAGCCCGGTTCGGCGACCTTCCCGCTGCCCGGTGTGTCGGCCGAACTCGTCGACGACGAAGCGAACCATGTCGAGGTCGGCGGCGGCTATCTGACGCTCACCCGTCCGTGGCCGGGGATGCTGCGCGGGATCTGGGGCGATCCCGACCGCTACCAGGAGACCTACTGGTCACGGTTCCCGGATCGGTACTTCGCCGGCGACGGTGCCAAACTCGACGACGACGGGTACCTCTGGCTGCTCGGGCGAGTCGACGACGTGATGAACGTGTCGGGCCACCGGATCTCGACCACCGAGGTCGAGTCGGCGCTCGTGTCGCACCCATCGGTCGCCGAAGCGGCGGTCGTCGGCGCCAACGACCCGACGACCGGCCAAGCGGTGTTCGCGTACGTGATCCTCCGGGGTGGCGCCGAAACCGACGAAGCCGAGCTCCGGGCGCACGTCGCCGAGGAGATCGGTGCGATCGCCCGGCCCAAGCGAGTGTTCATCACCCCGGATCTTCCCAAGACCCGGTCGGGCAAGATCATGCGTCGCCTGCTCCGCGACGTGGCAGAAGGCCGCAACATCGGCGACACGACCACGCTCGCCGACGCGTCGATCGTCGATGAACTCCAGGCGAAGGCCAACGAGTCGTCCGACGACTGAGCAGCGTGCGGGAGCGCGAAACGTTCATGCATCATGACTCAAGTCACGTCGAGGCGATGCCGAAGACAGGACATGAGTCTGGTCGAAGGAGACGAACGCGACGCGATTCCCAGCATGTCGTGGAGCTCCGTCGTCGCCGATCCCGCAACCGATGTCGGAGGCGAGTCGGACGCCGACGACGCGCCCGCTGAGCAGGGACGAAGCAGCGCAGGGGCCGACACGCCGAGCGCGTCGGTCTCGTTCCAGATGACGCCGCTCGCCGGCGACACCGACGCCGCGCCGGAGGCGCCGCGAGCCGGTCTCGACCCCGAAGCCACCACCACCTCCGATCTCGTTCACGATGGGCGCCGCGAAGGACGAGGCGTCGGCGGTGCCCGATGCCGGCACCCCCGCGACGAACGGGTCCACGGCCCCGACCGAGCCGATCGCCGCCGCACCGCTCTCGCTGTCGATCCCGCTGGTGAGCGACACCTCGCCCAACGAGTCGCCCATCGAGCCACCGAGCGGCGCCAGACTGGTCCCGGTCGAGCTGCCCGAGATCGTCGAAGCCACACCACCCGAATCGGTCACCCGATCGGTTGCAGCGCTCCACGTCGAGTCGGTCCCGGCACCCACACCGGCACCCACGCCCGCACCGCCGAGCCCTGCCGAGGTCGCTGCCGTCGTGCCCGACCCCCCGGTGGCCGGTTCTGTGGTGGCCGAGCCCGTCGCCGCTGCCCCGCCCGTGACACCCCCGGCGCCCGAGCCGGTCGAGGCACCCGCACCCGTTGCCGCCGCGCCAGTCGTCGAAGCGGCACCGGTCGCGGATGCCACGCCGGTGGCCCAACCGTCCCCGGCCGTCGGCACTGCCCAGACCGCACCCGTCGCCTCGGCGCCGCCGGCTGTCGCTCGGACACAACCCAGCCAGGAGGCCTTCTCACTCCCGCGGGCCACCGCGCCGCCGATGGTTCCGCACGCGAGCCCGCTGGTCGGGGCCGGGCCGGTCAAGTCGGGGGCGAAGAAGGACCGGTCGACCGCGATCGCTCGGATGGGCTTCTTCCTCTTGTTCGTCGCTGCGGTCGTTTCCGCCGGCGTCATCTTCGGTCGCCCGTACCTGTTCCCCGCGGAGTGGGAGGACAATGCGCTGCCGTACGCCGAGGTGATCGAGGCGGCGCGCGGGACCGAGTTCGTCGAGCCGGTGTCGTTGACGGCCCAGGACACCGCAACGCACCGAGACCTCGTGTCCGCCCAGCTGCTCGGAGACGCGCAAGCCGAGATGCCGCTGTGGCGCGCGCTCGGATTGGCGGGTCCCGATGCCACCGACGACGCGTCGCTGCGCGACCTCACCTCGGCCCAATCGCCGGTGCTCTACTCGACGTCCGACGGCCAGGTGTACTACGACGAAGCGTTCACGCAGGCGCACCGGGATCGCCTGATCACGCAGGCGATGGCCGCGGCCGCGCTCGACCAGGAGCTGACCTTCTCGTCGAACGCCGCCGAGCGCGGACTCGACGCCAATGCGCTGACCGATGCCCACGTCCTGCAGCAGTCGACCGCCATCGCCGAGCTGGCGTCGACGTCGGCGGTCCCCGTCCCCGAACCCGACGTCGCTGCGCTCGCGTTCCTTCCGCCGGTGCTCGACTACCGCCTCACCGGCCCGATCGTGCTCGGTCAGGTCCTGGCGCCGGTCGATGACCTCGGCCCGAACCCGCTGGAGGGGATCGGCGGCGACGGCCCGGCCGCCGCCCGCAACAGTGACCTCGCCATCGTGTCGGCCGCCTCGAACGTCGCCGGAGACGTCGCGGTCGGCGAGATCGTCACGATGGATCGTGGATTCTGGTATCTCGTCTTCGCCAGCCACCTCGATGCGAACACGGCGTACTAGATGTCCAACAGCCTCGAGCGTGCCGGGCTGCAGTCCGTGCAGGCCGCGGACGGACGCTCCTGCGACGATCGCCACGTTCGGACAGCGTCGACAACGAGACGCTGGCCGCCTCGTTGGCCTCCTGGACCACCACCGTCGCTCCCGAACTGACCGCGTCGACGATCACGCTGCCCGACACCACGGTGCAGCTCCGCACGTGCGACCCCGCCGGCGCCTTCGCGTCGAACGCTCGCTTCGGTATCGGTCGTGAATTGATCGGCTGGCGTGCGACCGAAACCGTCGTCGTCGACACGCTTTCCGCCGACGGCGCCGACGCAGCAACGATCAACCGAGCACTGGCTCAGATCAGCGCAACGCCGTCGGTTCAGGATCTGATCGCGCTCCCCGCCGGCACGCCGCCGTCGCAGGTGGCGGCGGCGGTGCGCACCGCAGCGGCCGATGTCGTGGCGGCGACGGTCGCCGCACCGGTCGCCGAAGCCGGCGGCTGAGCGTCGTCACCCGCCCGGCGCCAGCACCTCGAGCGCCCGGAAGTCGAGCGTCGTCGGACCCTCGGTCGACAACGGCTGGATGCACACGTGGGTCGCCCCGGCCTCGTAGTGCGCCTGAATGCCACGACGGACACGGTCCTCGTCTCCCCACACGACCACCGCGTCGATGAACCGGTCGTCTCGGTGCTCGATCTCGTCGTCGGTGAACCCGAGTCGCTTCCAGTTGTTGCGGTAGTTCGGGAGGTCTGCGTACATCGAGATCGCGGCCCTCGCCGCCTCGCGAGCGGCGGCCGCATCGGTACTCAGACAGACCTTCTGCTCGACGCACAGCATCGAGTCGGGCCCCATGATCTCGCGCGCCTGGGCGGTGTGCTCGGGGGTGGTCCAGTAGGGGTGGGCACCGTCGCTCGCCGTTGCCGCGAGTTCGAGCATCTTGGGTCCGAGCGCGGCGAGCACGATCGGGACCGGGTCGGCCGGCGACGGACCACGGAACGGTTGGGCCTCCATCGCTGCGAGGTACTCGCGCATCTGCGTGAGCGGCTTCGAGTAGTCGAGGCCGCGGAGGCCGGCCACCATCGGCCCGTGGCTGACGCCGAGCCCGAGGATGAACCGACCACCCGACTGCTCGCCGATCGTGTTCGCCACCTGCTTCATCGGCCCTGGGTGTCGGTGGAAGATGCTGGCGATGCCGGTCGCGAAGGTGAGCGTGCTGGTCTGCGACGCGAGCCACGCGATGTGCGCGAACGGATCGCGACCGATCGTGTCGGGGAGCCACAACGTGGAATACCCGAGCGATTCGATGCGTCCCGCGAAGTCGGCCGCCTGGGCGGCGCTCATCCCGTCGGTGAAGTACCAGACTCCGGGGGTGGCGAGGTGGGAGTGTCCTGTCATCGCACGAGCGTAGGTGGCGCCGGCGTTGCAGGACTCACCGAGTCGTCGACCCATCGGCGGGTGGCTGGCGAGGGGAACGGTCAGCCCCGGCGAGCGGGGGAGTCGAACCAGTCGCCGCTCTCGATCTCGACGAGATCGAGGCCGGCGCCGTACTCGTACACGTAGGCGGCGACGTTGCGTCCGGTCGTCACGACGCACGCGCCGATACAGCCCGCCGACGGTGCCTTCCTCGGCGTCGAGCACGTCGAGGCAGTGCTCGATCGACGCCTCGAGCAGGGCGAAGGTCTGTCCGACGATCGTGCCGCCCGGCTCGGCACGGTCATCGAGCACTGCGGCCGGGTAGTCGAGCCCGGTGTCGAAGAGTCGGCCGGCGACCGTGTCGGGCCATCCTTCGTCGACGACGAACGGTCGGAGGAATGGCCATCGCACATCGCCCGGGCGCAGCGTCCCGTACACGAACACATGGCGCAACTGCATCAGCGCCGAAGCTACCGGCACGCCGTGTCCGCAGGTTTCGAGAACGGTTCGGGACGGACATCGCGCGTGCGACACGGCGTTGAATCGCGGCATGAACCGCTTCGTCGTTGTCGTCGTCCGTCGTCGCCCTGGCTGCATGCGGGGCGAGCGATCCGCGGCGGCCAGCCGCCGGCGGAGCACCGGCTGGCGACACCGCGAGGCGTCGTCGACTACGGCGACACCGCCGCGGTCGTGCGTGCCGGTCGAGCAGGTCCCGGCTTCGCCGCGCGACGACAGCGAGCCGTCGGGGCTCGACACCTTCTCGCGATCCCGACCCGGCGCTGCCACCGCCGACCATCGACCTGTCGGTCCTTCGGTCCGGCGGTCCGCCGCCTGACGGCATCCCCTCGATCGACACCCCCGAGTTCCACGACGCGTCGAGCGTCGACTACCTCGGCGACGACGACTCCGGTGATCGCGCTCGAGATCGACGGAGACGCCCGCGCCTACCCGCTCGAGATCCTCATCTGGCACGAGTTGGTGAACGACACGGTCGGCGGGGTGCCGGTGTCGGTCGCGTACTGCCCGCTGTGCAACTCGGTCACCGTGTACGAACGCGAGATCGACGGCCAGGTGCTCGACTTCGGCGTGTCGGGTCTGCTCTACAACTCGAGCCTGGTGATGTACGACCGCCAGACCGAGACGCTCTGGAGCCACTTCACCGGCGAGCCCCTGTACGGCGCGCTCGCCGAGACGGAGCTCGTGAGCCTTCCGGCGACGATCGTCGGGTTCGGCACGTGGCGCGACGAGCACCCCGACGGGACTGGTGCTGAGCCGGAACACGGGAGCGTCGCGGAGCTACGGCGTGAATCCGTATCCCGGATACGACGACGTCGATGCCCGACCCGTTCCTGTTCGAGGGTGACGTCGACGGCCGTTTCACCGCGATGACCCGAGTGGTCGGCGTCGAAACCGACGACGGGTCGGCGGCCGCGCGTTCCCGCTGCTCGAACTCCGCGAGCGAGGCGTCCTCACGACGAGCCTCGGCAGCCGAGAGCATCGTGGCGTTCTGGGTTCCCGGGTCGACGTCGGCGCTCGACGCCGAGGTCGATCCGTCAGGGTGTCGACGTCGGAGCAACCGGCGTCTTCTCGACCACGCTCGACGGCCGCGAGCTCACGTTCTCGGCCGAGACCGATGCCGACGGCGCGGTGACGATCACCGACGACGAGACCGGGCTCGACCTGGAACATCTTCGGCGCAGTCGATCGACGGCGAACTCGCTGGCCAGCGGCTCGACCAACTCGTCCACATCGACACGTTCTGGTTCGCCTGGATCGCCTTCCACCCGGCGAGCAGTGTCGCCGGCTGAACGATCAGACGCGTGCTCGGCCGACTCGTGCACCGGCCGATGGCTCGGCGTCGGCGGCCCGTTCGGCCTCGACCGTTCGCTGGACCGACGGTGACGCCATGCCGATCACGTCGCCGGACACCGGCAGCGGATCGTTTCGGCAGATGAAGGCCATCT
Source organism: Ilumatobacteraceae bacterium (assembly GCA_963695475.1). Taxonomy (GTDB): domain Bacteria; phylum Actinomycetota; class Acidimicrobiia; order Acidimicrobiales; family Ilumatobacteraceae; genus Ilumatobacter_A. The sequence goes on along the minus strand of CAVOHA010000023.1, from coordinate 52,475 downwards.
CGCCGTCCTCGATCCGGACGAGCGGGATGAACTGATCGCTCTCGAACGCTTCGACGATGACCGAGCCGCTCGTGGAGCCGACGACCTTCCAGCCCTGTCGCGAGCGTTCGTCGAGCGTGCCGTACGTGAGCCCGTCCACCCCGATGATCCGCCCGAGGTACTCGTCGGGTACGGCGCTCTGACCGCTGCGTCGCTTGCCCGGTGCCAGCTGGAACACCTCGCGGCGCCCGAAGACCCGTGCGAACCGTCCGGTCGCGAGTGCGTTGACCTCGTCGTTCGACGTGACGGCGAGCAAGCGACCGATCCCGCGGAGGTCGAGGCTCTCCGCAGCGTCTTCGGCGAGCGCGCTCATGCGCCGCGCGGTGAGACCGAACGCGATCGCGCGGGTGACGTTGTAGGGATCCGTGTCGATCAGCACGGTCTTGACCGAGCGCTCCTTCAACTGCACGGCGAGCCCGCGAGCGGTGGCGTGCGACCCGACGATCAGGACGCCGTTGGCCTGTGCCTCGGCGAGCCCGAGCAGGCGCGCCGCCGGACCGGCCACGAACCCGTAGACCACGATCGTGCCGATGATGATCAGGAAGACGATCGGCACGATCTTGTCCGCGTCGGCGACTCCCTCCTCCTCGAGGCGGAGCGCGAAGATCGCCGAGACGGCCGCGGCCACGATGCCGCGCGGTGCCATCGTGGTCAGGAACACCCGCTCACGCCAGGTCAACGAGGTGCGGATCGTCGACACGAACACGGCGAGCGGACGAGCGACGAACACGAGCACGGCGAGGAACGCGAGCGCCGGGAGCGGCAACCTCGCGGAGGGCGTCGGCTTCGATTCGTGCCGCGAGCAGGATGAAGAGCACCGAGATCAGCAGCGTCCGCAAGCTCTCGTTGAACTCGAGGACCTGGCGGATGGTGGAGGTGTCGCGACGAGCGAGGTAGATACCCACGACCGTCACGGCGAGGAGGCCGGACTCCTCCTGGATCTCGTTCGACGCGACGTAGCTGGCGACGACGAATGCGAAGGTCATCGGGACCGCGAGCTGATCGGGAATGAGAAAGCGGCGCAGGGCTGTGTCGAGCAGGAACGCCGTGCCGAGCCCGAGGCCGATTCCGGCGAGGAGTGTCAGCCCGACGATGCCCAGCAGGCTGAGTACGGCCTCGTCGGTCTCGTCGGCCAGGACGAGCTCGAAGGCGACGAGGGCGGCGGTCGCCCCGATCGGGTCGATCATCACGCCTTCGGCACGCAGGATCGGTCCGGTCGTGCCGGCCGGGCGGACGAAACGCAGGAGTGGGCCGACGACGGTCGGTCCGGTGACGACCAGCACTGTCGCGAGGACGATCGCCACCTCGTTCGAGATCCCGAAGATCTCGCGTGCGGCGTACCAGCCGACGACCCCGGTCACGACGGCACCCACGGTGATCAGCCGGCGGACGACGATTCCGGTGTTGCGCAACTCCCGAGGCGGGAGGTCGAGTCCGCCTTCGAAGAGGATCAGCGCAACCGACAACGAGACGAGCGGAAACAGGGTGTTGCCGAGCAACTCGTCGGGTTCGAGGATGCCGGTGACCGGACCGAGCGCGAGCCCGGCGATGAGCAGGGCGATGATCGACGGAAGCTGCGTGCGCCAGGCGATCCATTGCGCAACCATGCCGGCGCCGACGATCAGGGCGAGCGTCGGGCCGATGGCCGATTCCCCGGCGGCGAAGATGACTGCATTCATGAGAAAGCACCCGCCATCGGTGGAGAGGGTACTGCAGCGTTGGGTACCGTCACCGCATGACTCCGACGAAACCGGCCCGTGTCGAACGGGTGACCTTCCCGGGGAGCCAGGGGCATCTCCTCGCCGCTCGACTCGATCTACCGGCAGGGCCCCCACGCGCGTTTGCCCTGTTCGCGCACTGTTTCACGTGCGGAAAGGACCTCCGATCCGCCGGCCGGCTCGCATCGGCCCTCACCGATTCGGGGTTCGGGGTGATGCGCTTCGACTTCACGGGGCTGGGGTCGAGCGAGGGCGAGTTCGCGAACACGAACTTCTCGTCGAATGCGGCCGACCTGATCGCCGCGATCGATTGGCTCCGACAGGAGTACGCGGCGCCACAACTGCTCGTCGGCCACTCGCTCGGCGGTGCCGCGGTGCTCTCCGTCGCCGGCGGCGTCGAGGAGGTGCGTGCCGTCGTGACGATCGGTGCGCCGGCCGACACCGAGCACCTCAGCGGGCTGTTCGAGGAGTCGACACCGGAAATCGAGGCGAAGGGTGAGGCCTGCGTCCGACTCGCCGGCCGGCCGTTCACCATCACCCAGCAGCTGCTCGACGACCTGTCGCAACATCGAGTCGCCGAACGAGTCGCGACGATGAAGAAGCCGCTGCTGGTGATGCACTCGCCGATCGACAACACCGTCGGCGTCGAGAATGCCGGCCGCATCTTCGAGGCAGCGCGGCATCCCCGGAGCTTCATCTCGCTCGACGGTGCCGACCACCTCCTGTCCGATCTGGCCGATGCCGACTTCGCCGCCGGAGTGATCGCCGCCTTCGCATCGCGCTACGTCGAGGACCAGAGCGGCGCGCTCGAACCACCTCGGGCGAGCGATGCCGTGGTGGTCGCCGAGACGAGCCAGGGCCCATTCCTCAACCATGTCGTGGTCGGCCGGCACCGGTTCCTCGCCGACGAGCCGGAATCGATCGGCGGGTTCGATGCCGGCCCCGCGCCGTACGACTTCCTCGGTGCCGCGCTGGGCGCGTGCACCTCGATGACACTGCGGATGTACGCCGATCGAAAGCAGCTTCCCCTCGACCGTGTCACGGTCGAGGTGTCGCACGGCAAGGTCCACGCCGCCGACTGTGCCGAGTGCGCCGACAACGAAGAGCTGCAGGGCCGATCGGGAATGATCGACCGATTCGAGCGGGTGATCACCGTCGAGGGTGCCGACCTCACCGACGACGACCGCCGTCGGTTGCTGGTGATCGCCGACAAATGCCCGGTGCACCGCACGCTGGAAGCCGCGAGCGCGATCGCCACCCGACTCGGTTGAGCCGAACGGGTCGTCAGGTCCGGATCGCGATGTCGAGGTTGGGGCCCGAACCGAGGTTCGGATCCTTTCGGAGACGGAGTCGCGCTGCGTTGAATTCGGCACACATGATCACCGTGATCCCGATCAAGCTGAGCCACGCGAGGAGTCCGAGGATGGTGTTGATGGTCCCGAGCGCCTGATTGTCGCTCCGGGCGAGCTGCGTGACGATCAAGGTGCCGAAGTGCTGCAGCAGGCTGAACACGATGCCGGCGAAGCACGCGCCCCGCCACACGTCGCCCCACGTGGTCGGGTACGAGGTGAGCAGCCGGTACATCGAGGCGATCACCACGATGTTGACGACGACGGTTGCCGCGATGAGCGCCACGTTGCTGAACGCGTCGAGGGCGGCGGCACGCACGACGCCGGCGATGACGAGCGTTCCGACCTGGGACACCGCGATGATCGCGATTCCGAGCAGCGCCTTGCCCCGCTGCACCGGCAGCCCGTCGCGGTCATCGACGTCGACCTCCCAGGTGTCGTCGAGCGCGCTCTGCAACCCGACGAATGCCTTCGTCGAGGCCCACAGCGCGCCGCCGAGTCCGATCACGAGTGCGAGGATGCTGCCGTTGATCGCCTCGGTGTTCTGGGCGAGTTCGTTGCCGAGGACGGGGATCTCGGCTGCCGCGCTGTTGATGACCTTCTCCTGGAGGTCTTGGTTGTCGTCGAGCACGAACCCGAGGATCGACACAGCGGCGAGCATCAGCGGGAAGATCGAGAGGAACGAGAAGAAGGCGAGCAGCGAGGCGTTGCGTCCCGACAGGTGCCGACGCCAGCCGTCCATCATCTCGGCGAACAGGTCGAATGGGTGGGAACGCTCGCGGAGTTCCAGCACCTTGTCGCTCGTTGTCCAGGGCATGGTTCAGTGTGTACCCGGTCGGACTCCGTTGGAACCAACCAGGTCCCAATCGACCGGTGATCGACCGTGCCGTTCGAGCGCGGTGTTCGTCGTGCTGAACGGGCGGCTTCCGAAAAAGCCGTTGTTCGCCGAGAACGGCGAAGGGTGGGGTGACTCGAGCACGACGTGGCGATCCGCGTCGATCCGATCGCGTTTGCGTCGAGCGTGGTTGCCCCAGAGGATGAACACGATCGGATCGGGGTGGGCTGCCGCCACGTCGATCACGCGGTCGGTGAACGTCTCCCACCCCTTCCCGGCGTGGGAGCCGGCCTGCCCGGCGCGCACGGTCAGCGACGTGTTGAGCAGCAGCACGCCCTGTCGAGCCCAGGGTTCGAGGCTGCCGTGGTCGGGAATCGGCAGTCCGAGGTCGGTGTGGAGTTCTTGATGGATGTTCCGCAGTGACGGTGGAATCCGGACGCCCGGCCGCACCGAGAACGCCAGTCCGTGCGCCTGGCCCGGTCCGTGGTACGGGTCCTGGCCGAGGATCACGACCTTGAGCCCCGAGTAGGGCGTGAGGTGGAGTGCGGCGAACACCTCGTCGTGCGGCGGGTACACGGTGTGCTGCGCACGTTCGTCCGCCACGAACGCCTGGAGCTGGTGCCAGTACGCCTCGTCGAACTCCGAGCGCAGGAGCGGGTTCCAATCCGTCGTGGGCATCGCCTCCAGCCTGCCACGCCCGTGTCGCCGCTGCCCCAACCCGGATCTGTGTGACCGAATACGCCATTCGGCGTCACCTTCGGTCACACGAACGCGGGGTGGGGGCGCGGGTCGTCGTACCATGCGTACGTGTTCGATCATCTTCCACGGGCCACGCTCGCGACGCTTCCGACCGCGCTCGAGGACGCAGGGCACGTCGGCGAAGCCGGCCCGAGACTGTGGATCAAACGCGATGATCTGACCGGGCTCGGTGGCGGTGGGAACAAGGCCCGCAAGCTCGAGTTCCTGTGCGGGCAGGCGGTCGCCGATGGCGCCCAGGCGCTCGTCACGGTCGGCGCCGCCCAGTCCAATCACTGCCGGATGACTGCAGCGGCGGGGACGCGGCTCGGTCTCGACGTCCACCTCGTCCTGTCCGGCGACGCGCCGGTCGAGGGAGCGCCGCGTACCGGCAATCAGCTGCTCGCGGAGATGTTCGGTGCCCAGATGCACCACACCGGGGCCGAGGAGAGCCACTGGGGCGAACTCGAGATCGAACGCGAATCGCTGACCGACGAACTCGCGTCACAGGGGCTTGCGCCGTCGTCGATCCCGATCGGTGGGAGCACCGCCGTCGGCGGGCTCGGCTACGCGGTGGCCTTCGTCGAGCTGATCGAGCAGTGTCAGGACGCAGGGTTCGTCCCGCGTGCGGTCGTGTTCACCTCGTCGAGCGGTGGCACCCATGCGGGCCTGCTCGCCGGTCGTGCTGCGCTGATCGCCGATGGTCGGCTGGGCCGCGACGATGCGCCCGACGTCGTCGCCATCGGTGTGGCCAAGGGCGTCAACATCGGCCTCCCCGACGTCGCCGACCTGGCCGAACGCGACGCTCGCACTGATGCACGTCGACGCGACCGTCGACGCGGCCGACGTCGAGGTCGACCCGCGGTGGATCGGCGCGGACTATGCCGTGCCGACCGACGAGGGCGCGGCGGCGATCGATTGGGCGGCGCGGCGCGGCGGGTGGCTGATGGACCCCACGTATTCGGGCAAGGGGTTCTCGGGCCTGCTCGGTCTCGTCGACGAGGGCCGGTGGAACGGCGACGACCACGTCGTGTTCGTACACACCGGCGGCTGGCCGGCGCTGTTCGCCTGACGCTGATCGAGCCGCGGCGGGGCACTCGTACACTGTCGCCATGAACGACGAGATCCTCGATGTCGACCTGTTGGCCTTCGAGACCGGCTCGACCGAGCAACGTCGCGCCGTCGTCGACGGCGTGACCCGGAGCCTCGCAACCGGCTTCGTGTACACGAGCCACGACGTGTCCGACGATCTCCTCGACACCGCCTACGGGATGCTGCGCGAGTTCTTCGAGATGGCGCCGGAGGAGAAGCAGACCGCCGTCGCAGCAGGCGCCAACGGGCAGACCGGCTACACGGGGTTGCTCGTCGAGACGGCTGCATCGAGCGACAAGCCGGACTGGAAGGAGATGCTCAACTGGTCGACGCCGATCCCGTCGGGTCACCCGCTGAAGCGGATCTTTCCCGACCGCCTACCCCGACCAGGTCCTGCCCGAGCAGCTCGTGCCCGGCATCACCGACGTCCTGTATCGCTTCCACGACACCGTCGCCGACCTCCAGCGGCGGTTCCTCCGCGTGATCGCCGAGGGCATCGGCTGCCACGAGACCTTCTTCGACGACATGGTGCAGGACGGCCCGACGCTGACGCGGGCGATTCGCTACCCGGCGATGTCGGAACTCGACACCGCCCTCGGCGCCGACGGCGAGCCGGGGCACGTGTGGGCCGCCGAGCACGGCGACATCAACCTGATCACCGCGCTGCCGCGGGCCACCGCACCGGGTCTGCAGGTGAAGGTCAACGACGAGTGGGTCGATGCGGTCCCGCCCGACGACGGCGTGATCGTCAACACCGGGATCATGCTCGAGCGGCTGACGAACGGACGCATCCCGATCGGTTGGCATCGCGTGGTCGCCGCGCCGGGATTCGAAGGCGAGCGCTACAGCGTGGTGCAGTTCTGCCACCCGCGGCCGTGGACCGTGCTGTCGCCGGTGCCGTCGTGCTGTACGCCCGAGACACCACAGCGTTTCAGCGCGATCAGCGCCGCCCATGCGCTCGACGAGGTGCTCTACGAGATCAACCTCGTCGAGGGTGCACGCCGTTTGGACTGAGGCGCACCACTGCTCAGCGGAGGAACATGCCGGGGACGGCCGTGTCGTCCTGCAGCGCGAGTGAGACCCACACGTCGGTCGGCAAGCGCATGTCGTTCACCCAGCGGAGCGAACCGACCGGTGACCCGCCGGCGCCCGGTCCGAACGCCTGTGGCGGCGTGTACTGACACCCTTCGCTCGGGTTCACCAGGGCGGCCCACCCGCTCGCGGTGACCTGGCCGGTCGAGGTGATGATCCACTCCGAGTCGACGCTGTTGTCGGTGTCGGTCGTCTCGATCGTGACGGGCTCGTGCCCGGATCCGTTGGAGGGGATCGACCACTGGCCGATCACGACGTTGCAGGTCTGTCGGAAGAGCGCGTCGATGATCGGCCCGAAGGCGTCGATCGGGTTGCCGTCGATGTCGACCATCGTCACCCGGATGTGCGGGGCGACGGCGTCGGCGGCGATCTCGACGGTCGAGTCGGTCGGGACATCGGCGCGGACGCCGAGCGGGATCGGATCGGTGTCTCCCATGAAGCCGAGGATCTGCCCGGCTCGCACGGTCGTGCCGATGACGGCGAGACCCGACAACCGGAGATGGGGCGGCGCCGACCCGTCGTCGGTGCCGGGGTTGTCGTCGTTGAACCCGGCGTAGATGAAGCTCGTGCCCTCGGCATCGGTGACCGTGACGGTGATCGGCTCACCCGAGCTCGGCTCGTCGTGGACGTCGGTGACGACGCCGTCGGCGACCGCCAGCACCGGTTGGAGCTTGACGCCGAACACGATGCCGGGCGCCTGTTCGGTGCACAGCCCGGCGGCTTCGATGTCGGCACGGCTCGGGCCGGACGGTGTCGCCTGGCCGTCTGCGCCGTCGGCGACCTCGACCTCGGTGGCGTCGTCGCACTGCGGGACGGCGATGCGTGACGGGCCGAGCACGGGGTACGACAACGACGGGACGCCTTCGTGGGGAACGGGGAGCTCGGGTGCGTTCCCCGCGATCGCCGACAGGTCGACCGGTGCGCCGAGGCGCGGGGCGATCGTCTGCCCCGAGATCGATGCGAAGACGCCGAGCCAGCGCGTCTGGTACTCACGAATCGTGAGGATGTTGCCGTGCTCGGGTTTCGGAACCCGGTCCATCCACTCGGTCTGGCGAGCCGCGATCGGGAAGTACCACATCACCGGAACCATCGAGACGTCGTTGTTGAACTGCGCGAGGAACATGTTGACGTCCTTCGCGGCTCGCTCGTCCTGGATGTGTGGTGGAGCGAGGTAGGCGTGTTCGTAGCCGCCGTAGCGGTTCCAGGTGGAGTGGACGAACTGGTAGGCGCCCGAGGCGCCGCCCTTGTTCGGAGGCAGGGTGTAGATGCCCCGAGACTCGAGATAGCGGATCGTCGCGAGGATGTGTTCGATCTGTTCGGGGAAGACCGTGATGTTGCGCGCCGGCGGAGCGGTGGGCCCCGCAACGGTGGGCGGTGTCGTCGATGGCGTCGGCGGCGCGATCGTCGGTGGTGTGGCGGGCGTCAGCGGTGGTGGCCCGACGATGGTCGTCGGCGTCGTCTCGCTCGGCACGGTCGTGGTGGGCGCCGTGGTCGTGGTGGTCGTGCTCGTCGTCGTGGTCGTGGTGCTCGTCGTCGTGGTGGTCGTCGTCGGGCGCCGTGCGTGGTGGTGGTGGTCGTCGTGTCGGTGTCAGCGGGCTGGGCATTCGCCGCCGGCGCGAGCGACACGGTGAGCGCGGCCGCGAGGCCCGCGGCGAGGGACGTGGCGACCGCGGAGCGACGGGCGCGACGCCACGACAGGCGGTGGCGCCCCGTTGCCGGGCGGAGTTGACGGCGAGTGGGTGTCGACATGAGCGTTCGGAGGTGTATCGGCACCGATGCGTCCAGAGTAGAGCACGAATTGGCGGTGATCTCGGGCGGTGTCGACAAGTCGCGCTGGGTGGGTTCTGCGGTGCAGCGACGAGCGGGCCATCGGTACGACTACGGTCGGTCGACGATGAGCGAGTCGGACTCCCAGCACGACGACCCGGTGGAGGGCGAGCCGGTCGACGCCGACGTCACGGTGCCGATACGCACGCCGCCCCGAGACGTGATCCTCGCGATCGACATCGGCGGGACGAAGTTCGCCGCCGGGCTCGTCACGGCCAAGGGGGAACTGATCGACCGTGCCCGGGTCGAGGTCGAGCGCGACGTCGTGCCCGAAGCGCACTACACCTCGCTCGCCGCAATGGTGACCGAACTCATGGCGCGGGCACGCGACCAGCATCACGCCCGGATCCGCGCGGTCGGCGTCGGAGCGGCCGGGCCGGTCGCACGCAACCTCGAGACCGTGTCGCCGGTCAACATTCCGGCGTGGCGCGAGTTCCCGCTGCGGGCACGACTCCAGGACACCACCCGCCTGCCCGTGTACGGGGATCTCGACGCCAAGGCGCTCGCACTCGCAGAGGGATGGCTGGGCGCCGCCCAGGGACACCCCAACTTCTGTGCGTTGACCGTGTCGACCGGCGTCGGCGGCGGCGTGGTCCTCGACGGCGAGCTGCTCGATGGCGCAACCGGCAACGCAGGCCACATCGGTCACGTCATCGTCGAGCCGGGCGGCCGGCGATGCGGGTGCGGCGCACAGGGATGTCTCGAAGCGGAGGCGTCGGGTCTCGCCATCGAGGCGATCACCGGTCGCCCGCCGACCGAGCCGACCTACGAGATCATGCAGCGGACCGGCCGGCTGGTCGGTATCGCAGCGGCCTCGGTGTGCAATGCGCTCGACCTCTCGCTCGTCGTCGTGGGAGGAAGCGTCGCACTCGGATTCGCCGCCACGTTCTTCCATTCGGCCCAGGTGGCACTGGACGACCACGCGAAGCTCCCGTACAGCCGCGGTGCGCGGATCACCCCGTCGCGCCTCGCCGATTCCGGGCCGCTGATCGGTGCCGGCGCCGTCGGATGGCGAGGGCTGCGCCGAGCGCGACGCGGTGCGACGCCCGAGGTGCAGCGGCCCGCTCCGCCCGCCGCCGACGCCTGATCAGGCGTTCGCGCCGCGGCGAAGCTGCCCGGCGATGCGCGACTTTGGCAGGATGTCCCGATGACCAAGATCCGCTCGCGCGATTCGTCGATGATCCAGGACCGGCGTGGCGGGCGGGCGCCGAGCGGTGCGGGTCGTGGTGGTGGCCTCGGTGGTGGTGGCCTCGGCGACATCCTGGGCGGTGCGCTCGGAGGTCGTGGGGGAGGACCGTCCACCGGCGGCGCTGGCGGGTTGCTCAAGGGCGGTGGCGTGATCGGGATCCTGATCGTGCTCGCGACGGTGTTCCTGCCCCAGTTGCTGGGCGGTGGCGCCGGCCAGGGCTTCGGTCTCGGTGGCGGCCCGGCAGCCTCGGAGCAGACCACCGGTGGCGACGACGACACGTGCAGCAGCGAGGCGGAACAGATCCTGTGCGGCGCCACGATCGACGTCCAGGAGTACTGGAGCGAGCAGTACCCGCGATCGTTCGACGGACTCGCGTACCCGCAGACCCAGACGGTGTTCTTCTCGGGCTTCACCAACACCGGATGTGGGCAGGCCTCGGCACAGACCGGTCCGTTCTACTGCCCGGCCGACAACCTCGTGTACTTCGACCTCGACTTCCTGGCGCAACTCCAATCGCGGTTCGGGGCGAGGGCGACCTCGCCGCGCAGTACATCGTCGCCCACGAGTACGGACACCACATCCAGAACGCCCTCGGGATCAACGCCGAGATGAACCGCCTGCAGCGCCAGGATCCGCGCAACGCGAACGCGTACTCGGTCGCGCTCGAACTGCAGGCCGATTGCCTCGCCGGTGCGTGGGCGCACGACGCCAACGCGCGAGATCAGTTCGACTCGCCTGGTGAGATCCAAGAGGCGCTCGACGCTGCCGCGGCGGTCGGCGACGACGCGATTCAGCAGGAGACGCAGGGTCGGGTCGATCCCGAGACCTGGACCCACGGTTCCTCCGAGCAGCGGGTCAGATGGTTCACGCTCGGGTTCGAGACGGGTGATCCGAATCGCTGCGACACCTTCGGCAACCTGAACGACCTCTGATCTCCCGACGGCGCTACCGTCGCACAGGTGACCGTCCGTCTGACCGTGCGCACCGCCGTCTGGCGCAGCCAGATCGCACGGATGGTCGCGACGACGCCCGGCCTCGTCCCGGTCGTGAAGGGCAACGGCTACGGCTTCGGTCGCGTTCGCCTCGCCGAGATGGCGGCGGAGTTCTGCGACACCGTCGCGGTCGGGACGGTCCACGAGCTCGATCACCTGCCGGACACGCTGACCCCCGTCGTGTTGACGCCGACCCTCCAGGCGCCTGCGGCCGGGAATCCGGTGCTCACCGTCGGTCGGCTCGAGCATCTCGACGCCCTCGACGGGTGGAACGGGCGCGTGATCGTCAAACTCACGAGCGACCTGCGACGCTTCGGCGGGCCGGCGTCGTTGATCGACGTTGCACGCACTCGCGGCCTCGATGTGGTCGGAGTGGCCGTCCACCCGCCGATCGCCGGGACCGACGCGGACCGCCTCGGACAGATCGCAGCGGCGATCGCTGACGTCGACCCCGATGTGCCCGTGTGGGTCAGCCATCTCGGCGGTGAGGCGTACGCGTCGCTGCCGGCGGATCGGCCGTTTCGTATCCGGGTCGGGACGTCGCTGTGGCACGGCGACAAGTCGGCGCTGCATCTGAGCGCCGACGTCCTCGACGTTCGTCCGGTTTCGGCGGGGACGACCGCCGGCTACCACCAGGGCGCGGTCCCGTGCAACGGACATCTCGTGATGATCGGCGCGGGCACCGCGAACGGCGTGACGCCGCTGGCCGACGGTCGCAGTCCCTTCCATTTCGCCCGAACCCGGCTCGCCCTGCACGAGGGGCCCCACATGCACACGTCGATGGCGTTCGTTCCGGCCGACGACCCCGTGCCGGGCGTCGGCGACGACGTCGACGTGCAGCGGCCGCTGCACATGACCGCCGTCGACGAGTACCGCTGGGAATGACGTGAGCGTCGAGGGCCGCACCGAGGTCGACGAGATCGTCCCGCCGTCGGAGTCGAGCGATCGCCTGCCCGGCCCCGACGTCGTCCGGGCGGTGGCGCTGATCGGCGTCGTGGTGATGAACTACCACGGATACCTGATGTTCCGCCGAGACGGCTTCAGCGCGAACGACACCGCGCTCGAGCGCTTCTTCGACCCGTTCGAAGGTCCCCTGTCCACCCGTTTCGCATCGACGTTCGTGCTGACCGCCGGCGTCGGGATCACGTTGCTCACCCGACGTGTCGTCGCCGACCGCGCAGCTGGTGTCGAGGGTGCGTCGCGAGCGGTCACCGAGATGCGGTGGCGGTTGGTGCGGCGCGGTCTCGCGCTGTACGTGCTCGGTCAGCTCCTCGACGTGATCTGGCCGGGGACGATCATCGTCTACTACGGGGCCATGTTCGTGATCGCGGCGCTGCTCTTCACGCTTGCGACGCGATGGATCGTCGCGATCGGAATCGGTGCGGCGCTCGCCGGCTGGTGGATCTCGCTGTGGTCGTTCTGGCGTGTCGAAGACGGCGGCAGCGTGACGTGGCTGCGGTCGCCGGGGTCCGATTCGATCCGCCGGTACGTGTTCGACGTCTTCGTCAACGGAACGCATCCACTGCTGCCGTGGATGGTCTTCCTGTGTGCGGGCATCGTGCTCGGTCGAGTACTGGGCGCGCCTGACTGGCGGCTCTGGTGCGGTGGCCTCGGGATGCTGCTGTTCGGTCTCGCGACGATCGTGTCGTCGATGTCCGACACGGCGTTCACGGAGCTGGCGCTGTCGCGACACCCGTTCGATCGCGGTCTGGTCTACGTCGCCAGTGCGCTGGGGACGTCGCTGGTCGCGTTCGCCGTGATCTCCTGGATTGCGGACCGTGCGACCGGACCGGCTGCGGCAGTGGTCGAGCTCTTGCGCGAGGCGGGGCAGATGTCGCTCACGCTGTACATCGCCCACATCCTGATCTTCAACCTGGTCGTCGACTGGCTCGGCTGGGTGGAGCCCGCCGGGCTCACCACCGCGTTGACGTTTGCGCTGGTGTTCTGGCTGCTTGCGATCGTCGCGGCGCGCTGTGGCATCGGCGCTACGGGCGCGGCCCTGCCGAGCGCGGTGTACCGAGCGATCGGCGGGTGACCGGGCCGACGGGTTCGCCCGGGCCGCGACGTTGCCTCGCGTCACGCCCGATGTCGGGCACGACCCCAACCGGGTCACGATCCTCGACCCGGCACTAGATTCTCCCCGGTGAGCGACCACGGCGATCCACGAATCAGCGACCACGGCCTGTCGGCCGTCGAGCTCGAGCGGTTGATCGACGCACTCCAGGCCGATCTGTCAGCGGATGAGTTCGTCGAGCGTGGTCTCTCGGTGCAGGGCACGTTCGACGAGATCGACGACCCGGTGCTGATCGGGCCCGATGGGCGCCCGATCAAGACGTGGATGGAGGGATACCCGTACGACGTGCGGATGACGCGCTCGGAGTACGAGGAGGACAAGCGGCTCCTGCAGATCGAGCTCTTGAAGCTGCAGGCCTGGTTGCAGGACAGCGGCCACAAGGTCTGCCTGGTGTTCGAGGGTCGCGACGCGGCCGGAAAGGGCGGCACGATCAAGCGCTTCATGGAACATCTGAACCCGCGTCTCGCCAGGGTGGTGGCGCTCGGCATTCCGACCGGACGCGAGCAGGGACAGTGGTACTTCCAACGCTGGATCGAGCATCTCCCGACCGCCGGCGAGATCGTGATGTTCGACCGGTCGTGGTACACGCGGGCAGTCGTGGATCGCGTGATGGGCTACTGCACGAACGAGCAGTACCTCGAGTTCCTCCGTCACGTTCCCGAGTTCGAGCGTTCCCTCCAGGCCTCCGACATGACGGTGATCAAGCTGTGGTTCTCGGTGTCGCGCAAGGAGCAGGTCACCCGGTTCACGATCCGGCGGATCGATCCCGTGCGGCAGTGGAAGCTGAGCCCGAGCGACCTGGCATCGCTGGACCGGTGGCACGAGTTCACGGCAGCGAAGGAAGCGATGTTCCGACGCACCGACACCGCGGAGGTCCCCTGGACGGTGGTGCGCAGCAACGACAAGAAGCGCGGCCGGGTCGAGGCGATGCGCTCGGTGCTGGCCCGCTTCGACTACCCCGACAAGGACGTCGATGTCGTCGGGGTACCCGATCCGCTCGTCGTCGGCTCGCCTGGGCTCGTGCCGTCGGACGCAGGGGAACTGCTGCCCTGAGGCCGACGCGACGGTGGCCACGAGCTGATCTCCGGCCGCAGCGGCGCCCACGTTCGGTGGCGAACGACACCTCGCCACACGCCCCATCCGTACGCCACGTCGGTCGGGACCGCCCGTGGGTCGGCCAGGGCCGCCGCTGCAACGATCCATCGAGCCCGCGTCGACACGAGCGCCGCCGCCACGCCGATCGGCCACCACACCCGACGCACGGTCGCCGCCGTCTGGCGAGCGGTTGCGAGGTAGCTCGTCGCGGTGAGTCGAGCGATCTCCGGAGCTGGGACGTCACGCAGCGCTTTCGCCACCGACACGGCGTTGGCGATCGCGAGCGCCGAGGCCGTCACCGGGTGTCCCGTGCCGAGCGCGGTCCACGCCGCGGCCATCCAGCCGTTCCAGCGCACCGGGGCGAGCAGCCGAGGGTGGCGCCGGGCGAGTGGTGCGGCCGAGGATCCGTATCCGACCTGCTGACGGAGTCGAGCCGGCCGATCGGGTCGGGGAGTGTGGTCGACGGTGACGCACGGTTCGTAGCGGCAGCGCCAGCCCGCTTGGTCGAGTCGCCACACCAGGTCGACGTCCTCGCCGAATCGGAGTCCCTCGTCGAAGCCGCCGACGTCGTCGAACGCCTCGGCGCGAACGACGATCGCCGCCGCCGGGACGTAGCTGACACGGCTTCCTGCACGGATCCGAGCCGGCTCGTCACCGAGATCGAGCGACGCGGTGGGGTCGCCGACGACTCGCGGTGCGACCAACCCGACCCGCGGGTCGTCGAAGTGGGGCAGCAGCGAGGTGAGCCAGTCGTCCGACGGGAGCGTGACGTCGGCATCGACGAAGGCGAGCAGCGGCGTCGACGCGGGGGCACGTCCGGCGTTGCGCGCCGCTCCCGGGCCGCGGTTCGCTTCGAGCCGGATCGTGGCACCCGTGACGGGTGGAATCGAACCGTCGTCGACGGTGATGTCGCGATCGGCGCCGGCGACGCCGCCGAGCTGCGGGGTGATCACGGTGACGTCGCTGCGGGTCGGCGTGCGGTCGGTGGTGTGGCGGTCGGGGGTGAATCGCCCCGGCCTCGAGGAGTCGCTCCACCAGCGAGGAGGGCGCGACGTCGGCGCCCGACTCGATCGCTGCGCAGACGTCAGCACCCGTCGCGGTGACGCGGAAGACCCGCAGCGGGGAGCCGGCGAGCACGACGTGTCCGGTCGGCCCGGTGCGGCGCCACGTGCTGTCGGTGCGAAATCGCATCGGTGCGAATCAATCGACCGGTGCGGTCGGGACCCCGCCCGGGACCGCGTCATCGACCTTGTCGCTCACCGGAAGCGTCGTCGTGTGCGGTGTCGGGTCGATCGGGCGCCACTGCTCGATCGTGAGCACGAGATCGTCGACGAAGTCCGCGATGAACCGTTCGCCTTCCGCTCCCGAGGCCCCGTCGGGGTCGCCGAGCACACCGTTCGGGCTGACGCTGCGAACGCCGTCTGCTCGCAGTCGAGGGAGGAGGTCGTCCAACGCCAGGTCGGGCCCGTTGGTGGCGAGCTCGAGCCGCACGAGCCCGGGGTCGATGGCGAGCATCAGCGAGGTCTCGATCCGGCCGGCGTGGAGGTCGGGGGGCCCGCCGTCGGTGCGTCGTCGCCACCTCGGCCACCACGACAACGCGCTTCGGCCCTCGCTCGTGAGCAGCGTCACGGCGTGGGTGAGTGCCTCGTGGTTGCCGCCGTGACCGTTCACGAACACGACCCCGGCGGCCCAGTCCGCACTGCGCCCCAACTCGATCGCCACCTGCGTCATCACCTCGGTCCCGATCGACAGGGTGCCGGCGAATCCGGCGTGCTCGCCGGACGCGGAGATCGCGATGGTCGGCCCCAGCATCAACCCGGTCGTGCGATGCAGCGCACGCCCGGCGATCTCCTCCGCGACGAGGGTGTCGGTGTTGAGCGGAAGGTGCGGGCCGTGCTGCTCGGTCGAGCCCACCGGGATCAGCACGATCGGGGAGAGCGTGCCGTCGTCGTCGGCCATGACCCGCGTCGTCGCGTCGACCTCGTTCCACGTCGCCTCACCCAGTCGCATCGTCGCTCAGTCTCGCGAACATTGCGCGATCAGTCGCGGGGCGGCGGGGAGAAGCCGTCGGGGATGACGAGGTCGTCGGGCGACAACTCGGCGATCGACGCCTTGCCCAGCCCGAGCATGTTCGAATCGATGCCCATGCGCAGGACGTCGAGCACGTTCTCCACGCCCGCCTGTCCATTGGCGGCGAGGCCCCAGAGGTACGCGCGTCCGATCATCACGGCCTTGGCACCGAGTGCGAGCGCCTTGACGACGTCGCTGCCGCGGCGGATGCCCGAGTCCATGACGACCTCGATCTGGTCGCCGACGGCGGCCACCACTTCGGGGAGGACGCGGATCGGCGCCGGCGTTCCATCGATGTTGTTGCCGGCATGGGTCGACACCGAGATGGCCGTCGCACCGGCGTCCGCGGCGCGCCGAGCCTCGTCGGCCCGGTTGATGCCCTTCACCATGAACGGCCCGTCCCACTGCGAGCGGAGCCAGGCGATGTCGTCCCAGGTCGGGGGCGGGGTGCCCATCCAGACCCCGTAGGCCTCGAAGAAACCGGGGACCGGATCGTCCTTCGACACCGGGAAGTTCGGCACGCCGAGCTGCGGGATCGAGCCCGACCGCAGCCAGTCGGCCAACCAGCGCGGGCGAAGGAGCGCTTCGGGTCCGTGCTTGAGCATCGTCTTGAAGTCGATCGCCTCGGGGATCGACGGGCTGCCCCAGTCGCGAGAGTGGACGAAGGACCAGTCGAGGGTGAGGATCATGCCGACCGCGCCGGCGGTCTTCGCGCGCTCCATGCGTCCGACCATCGAGTCGCGGTCACCGGCCCAGTAGATCTGGAACAGCGTCTGGGGGTTGGCGGCGATCACGTCGTCCATCGGCTTGGAGGAGAACGAGCTGAGGCCCATCACGACGCCGCGCGCCGCGGACGCCCGCGCCACGGCGACCTCGCCATCGGGATGCACCGCCTGGACGCCGGTGGGGCTGATCATCACGGGCATCGACATCGGCTGGCCCATGACCTCGGTCGCCATCTCGCGCGTCGCGGGCTGTCCCGCGGTCAGCGGGCGGAGGCCGATCTCGTCGAAGGCTGCGCAGTTGTCGTCGCGGGTGACCCCTCGCTCAGCTCCCGCGATCAGCGCCCCGTAGACCGACTTCGGGAGCCGCCGCTTCGCCCGCTTCTGGGCGACGGCGATCGATTCGAACCACGGGTTGAACCAGGGATTTTCCACCGCGTCAGGGTACGGCCCCCAGCCGACTCGATCACAACCGGCACTCCCCGGACATGGTGTTACACCTGGTGCCTGACACCGGGTGTCACGAAGTCGGCGGGGTCGGGGGTTCGGGTCTGTTGCCAGTACTCGAGCAGGCTGAACGGCCAGTTCTGGGCGACGCGGCCCGACTCGGCCTTGTACCAACTGTTCACCGTCGACACCCCCCACGCCATCTTCAGGTTGCCGGCGTCCACCCGCTCGTTGTACGCGTCGTGCACGTCCTGTCGGCAATCGGCCGACGTCCAGCCGTTGCGGAGCAGCATCTCGATGACGCCGAGCGTGTAGTGGACCTCGCACTCGGAGAAGTAGATGATCGATCCGTTCACGACGATGTTCGTGTTCGGCCCGTAGCAGAGGAAGAAGTTCGGGAAGCCGGGATGCACGACGCCGAGGTAGGCGCGCGCATCGCCGCCCCACACGTCGTGGAGGTCGCGTCCGCCGGTGCCGACGACCTTCATCGGGGTGAGGAACTTCGACGCCTGGAAGCCGGTTGCGTAGATGATCACATCGGCGGCGTGGCGGGTCTCGTTGCCGTCGGCGTCGGACGTGACGACTGCGTCGGCCTCGATCCGCAGGATCGGATCGCCGTCGAGGGTCACGTCGTCGCGCTTGAGCGTGGTCGACCACGATCCGTTGTCGAGCACGATGCGCTTCGACGCCGGCGGGTACATCGGCCGGACGAGGTCGTGCAGGTCGGGGCGATCGGCGTAGCAGAGGTACAGCCACTGCTCGAGCAACTCCCGCAGTTCGGCGTTGCCGACCCCCGTCGCGAGCGATCGGTCCTCCCACCCGTCGTCGACCTCGCACGCCGGGAGCAAGCCCTCCGACGATCGCCAGAACAGCCAGAAGCGGTACCACTGCGCGTACCCGGGGACGTGTCGGAACAGCCATTGGAGACCCTCGGCGACCGGCTCGTGATACGTCGGGACGGGGACGAACCAGTTCGGCGTGCGTTGGAGGACCGACAGGTGGGCGGCCTGCTCGGCCACGTACGGCACGAACTGGACGGCGCTCGCGCCCGCCCCGATCACCACCACGTGTCTGCCCGCCAGGTCGACCGCGTGGTCCCACTGCGCGGAATGGAACGACGGCCCGGCGAAGTCGTCCATGCCGTCGATCGAGGGCATGTTGGGGCGGTTGAGCTGGCCCACTGCGGAGATGACCGCATCGACGTCGTGCGTCGTTTCCCCGTCGGGTCCGTCGATCTCCAGCGTCCACACCTGGGCGTCGTCCGACCAGGTCATCGCCGTCACCTCGCAGCCGAATCGGACGTGTTCGCGCACACCGAACTCGTCCGCGCAGGTGCGGAAGTAGTCGAGCAGCTCGGGCTGCGGAGAGAAGTAGTACGGCCAGTCGTTGCGCTGCGCGAACGAATAGCTGTACACGTGGTTCGACACGTCGACACGGCAGCCCGGGTACGTGTTCTCCAGCCACGTGCCACCGACGTCGTGGTTCTTCTCGTAGATCACGTACTCGATGCCGGCCTGCTGGAGGCGGTGCGCGGCGAGGATGCCGGACATCCCCGCACCGATGATCGCCACCGCGAAACGGCGGTCGGGCGCGATCTCGTCGGCGCGCCATTGCGGGGCACGGAGGTCGTCACCGGTCACCGACAGCTCCTCGCGCATGAGCGGGACGTAGTCGCCGTCGATCGTCGAACCGATCGCGAACGACATCAGCCGTTGCAGACGCTCACTGTCGACGTCGGCCCTGGTCGCCTCGTCGTCGAACGATCGGACCCCGTTGCGAACGTCGATCAGCACGCCGGCGGCCACGCGGCGGATCTCGGCCGCCTGCTCGGGGCTCAAGCCGGCGCTCTCGTCACGGATCATCGTCCCGTCGGGGCGCAACGATTCGACGAGTATCGAGTCGTCCCCGGTTGCGAGCGCGAGCGCGGGAAGCAGCGCGGGGAGGAAGCTCGCCTGGTGGGCGCCGTCGAGTGCGGCTCGGATCTCGTCGTCGGTTGCGGTGATCGGTTCGATCCGGTTGTCGAGCAGCGAGTCGGTCACACGACCGATTCTGTCGTCGACCGTCGACCTCGGAGCCATCGGACCAGCTCGACGAGCCCGGTGAGCGTCAGCGCGGCGGCGAAGGCCAGCCAGAACGCCAGCGTGCTGTTGTCCTCGAAGGCCTGCCCGAAGAAGAAGCCGAGCGAGGCGGCATACGTGGCCCACAACGTCGTCGCGATCGCCACCCAGATCGCGAACCAGCGCCACGACTGCCTGGTGAGCCCGGACGAGATGGTCAGAATCGTGCGGCCGCCCGGGATGAACCGGGCGGTGAGGAGCAGCATCCCGCCGCGGATCTTGATCTGGCGATCGGCGGCGTCGAGGCGAGCCCGCCGCGTGACGCTCCGGTCGGCCCACGCGTTCACGCGGTCCGAGTATCGGCGGCCGAGCACGTAGGCCAGATTGTCGCCGAGGAAGGCGCCGAAGGCCCCACAGAAGATCACGACCCACAGGGTCTGTGTGTCCTGACCGGCTGCGACACCGCCGACGATCACCATGGTTTCGCCCGGGACGATCGGGAGCACCGAGTCCAAGAGTGCGATCACGAAGATCACCAGGACGAACCACCAGTTCGCCGAGAACTCCTCGAGGGTGTCGGTGACGTCGCTGATGATGCTCGCGAGCATCAACTCAGGAACCAGATGGTCGAGTCCGGGGGGATCACGCCCGGCGTGTGCATCTCGGCCGGTTCGGACGCGAAGACCGGTGTGGCGATCTCGAGGTGATCGTCGTCCATGTCGAGCGCGATCGGTGCGCCGGTCACGTTGGTGACGACGACCAGCTCGCCGCGACGGACCGCCACGAGGCCGGCGCCGAGGTCGATCACCGCAGCGGCCAGACCCTGCGGTGTCGCGAACTCGCGGCGAGCGGCGATCACCTCGCGGTAGAGCTCGAGGATCGAGCCGTCCTCGCCGTCGAGTTCGTCGATGGCCATGGCCCCCCACCAGTCGGGCTGCGGCAGCCAGGGCTCGGGCGTCGGCGCGTCGTGGTCGATGCTGGAGAACCCGAACGCCGTCGTCGGGTCATCGGTCCACGGAATCGGCACCCGACACCCGTCGCGTCCGATTCGGCGACCCTCGGTCTGGATGAACACGGGGTCCTGGCGGCGGTCGGCGGGCATGTCGAGATACTCGGGGAGACCGAGCTCCTCGCCCATGTAGAGGTACAGCGACCCGGGCATGGCCATCGCGAGCGTGATCATCGCTCGTGACCGCCGGAGCCCGACGGCGACATCGACCGCGCCGGCGCCCGTCTCCAGCGCGTTGTTGGTGACCGTGCTCGGATCGGTGGCGTTGTCCCGTCCGAGCCGGGTGACGATGCGTTGCACGTCGTGGTTGTTGAGCGCCCACGTCGGCGACGAACCGATGCCGATGATGTCGAGCGTGTCGCGAATCGCGCGGTCCATCTCGGACTTGACCCACGGCGAGAGCAACAGATCGAAGGCGAACGCCTGGTGGAACTGCTCGTCGTTGACGAACGCCGCCATGAGATCGGGTCGGCCGTTCATGTACGCCTCGGCGACCATCATCAGGTCACGTCCCGGGTGGCGATCCATGTAGTCGTCGATCGTGGTGCGGAACCGCCGCCACACGTCGTGGCCCTCGGGGCGGAACACGGTGAACGGGTTCTCCCAGGTGACCTGCAGCATGCCGGTGCCTTCGGGGACGGGGGGAGCGTCGGGCAGTTCGGGGTGTTTGCCGACGGGGCTGATCGCATCGACGCGAAACCCTTCGACCCCGCGGTCGAACCAGAACTCGAGCACGTCGGCGAACTTCGCCTGGACGTCGGCGTTGGTGTGGTCGAAGTCGGGTTGATGCGACGTGAACGTGCCGAGGTACCACTGCGGGTCGTCGGCCGATGCGCGGGTCCATCCGGAGCCACCGAACGCCGCAGCCCAGTTGTTCGGTGGGTCGCCGTGCGGATCCTCACCCGCAGGCGAGCCGTCGCGGAAGTAGAACCGGGCGCGCTCGGGGCTGCCCGGTGCAGCGGCGAGCGCCTCGACGAACCACGGATGTTCGCTGGAGCAGTGGTTCGGAACGAGGTCCATGAGGATCTTGATCCCGTGCGATCGCGCCTCGGCGAGCAACGCATCGAAGGCCGCGATGTCGCCGTACTCGTCGTGAATCGCGAGGTAGTCCGCGACGTCGTAGCCGTGGTCGAACTGCGGCGACGGGTAACACGGGTTCAGCCAGAGCGCGTCGACACCGAGCGCCGAGAGGTGCCCGATCCGTGTCCGGATGCCCTCCAGGTCGCCCACGCCGTCGCCGTTCGCATCGGCGAACGAGCGAACGTAGACCTGATACACGACGGCGTCCTGCCACCAGTGCTGCGATTCCATCGAGCCAATGTAAGCGGTTTCACGATTTGTCGGACCCGGGGATCGAGCAAATCGTCGACCCGGCAGGTCAGGTCAGGGTGATGCGGAGGCGTGCGTGTTCGGCGTCGGGAGCTGCGGAGTGGGCGATGACGAGGTCGTAGTCGCCCGGGGCGACCGTCCAGTCGTTGGTGGCCTCGTCCCAGTGGTGGAAGGCATCGGGCCCGAACGTGAGCTCGACGTGCGTGGCCGTACCGGGCGCGAGCACGATCTTGCTCCAGGCTTTCAACTCGCGAGTCGGTCGCTCGACCGGCGGCGCCACCGGCGCGACGTATCCCTGGACGACGACCGTCGTCCCCCGATCGCCCGGGTTCTCGAGCGGGACCGAGACCACCACGCCGGCGTCGTTCAGGCTCGACACGGCGACCTCGCGCACGGGTGCCTCGACGGCGCCCCACGTCGCCGTGCCGTAGCTCAGGCCGTGGCCGAGCCAGAACCGAGGAGCGATGCCCGCCCGCTCGTAGTGCCGGTGCCCGATGAAGAGGCCCTCCGCGTACCGCTGCCGGGGAGGTCCGTCGCCGGATCGGTCGGGGATGTGGTTGTCGATTGCAGGATGGTCGGCGAGGCGGGCCGGGTAGGTGAGCGGCAACCGGCCGCCGGGATCGGCATCGCCGAGCAATACGTCGACCATCGCCTCGGCCTGCTCCTGACCAGCGAAGAACGACGTGACCACGGCGGGCGCCGGCGCCGAGTGATCGTCGGCCGCCCAGTCCATCGTCACCGGCGAGCCGGCATTGACGACGACGACGGTGTTCGGATTCGCAGCGGCGACCGCTTCGACCAATTCGTCCTGACGGCCCGGGAGGTCCATCGTTTCGCGGTCGAAGCCCTCGGTTTCCCACTCGTCGTTCGTGCCGACCACGACGATCGCGACGTCGGCGGCGGCCGCAGCGGCGACGGCCTGTTCGAACAGGTCGGCGGGGTCGGGTGCGCGGACACCGATGCGCAGTGCTTCGAAGCCGTTGCCGGCCGCCGTCGACCACTTGACGGCGAGATCGATCGGCTGACCTGCGACGGCCTCGACCACGGCGGTGCTCTCCTCGCTGCCGTAGCCGAAGAACTCGCGTGTCCGCGGCAGGAGCATCTCCGGATCGTCGACCACGACGACCGCCTCGCCGTCGGCGGTCGTCGCCGTCATCGTGACCGGCCCGGTCGACACGACCCCGATCACGTGGGGTCCGTCGACCTCGGGCACGAACGACCCGGTGACCCGGGCACCGAACGCCGAGGCATCGATCTCGTCGGGCGTCGTCCCGAAGAACCGGATCATCGACGTCGTCGACGTGGTGTCGACCGCCGTCGGCGCGTCCCAGTCGAGGCCGTTGACGTACTCGAGGCGCAATCCGGGCTCGCCGTCGGGAGTGCGCAGCTGACTTCGTCGGACGATGGGGGTGAGGCGATCGATCCGGACGCCGGCGTCGTAGGTGATCGTCGTCGAGGGGCTCCGAGCGGCGAGCCGGTCGGTCAGGGCATGGAGCAGCGTGCGGTGCCCGAACGGCGTGAGACTCGCCGACCCCCCGCCCATGGAGCGGTCGATCACTGCGTTCGGCCCGACGACGGCGACCGAGCCGAGGTGGTCGAGCGAGATCGGGAGCGCCGGGCGCCCGAGGGAGGCAACCTCGGCGTTTCGGAGCAGGACGGTGCCGGCGATCGCAGCACGTCGGGTCAGTGCCCGCTCGCCGGGATCGTCGACCGATTCCTCCGGGTCGTCGCAGCTGCGCACGTCGGCCTGCGTGCGGTTCATGACGGTGAGCAGGTCGCGGACCAGCCCATCGACCGTCGTCTCCGCGACGTCACCACGTTCGACGGCCTCGACCAGCCGACGGCCGTAGACGCGCACCGGCGCCGGCATCTCCAGCGTGAGCCCGGCGTTCGCTGCACCGATCGGCTCGTGCACGCCGAACCAGTCGGACACCACGAAGCCGTCGAAGCCCCACTCGGTCCGCAGGATGTCGGTGAGCAACCGTCGATTCTCGGCGGCGAACACCCCGGCGACGCGGTTGTAGGAGCTCATGATGCCCCACGCTCCACCGTCCTTCACCGCCCGCTCGAACGGTCTGAGGTAGAGCTCGCGCAGCGGTCGCTCGTCGACCTCGACGTCGACGGTCATCCGGTCGATCTCGGTGTCGTTGCACACGAAGTGCTTGACGGTGACCGCCACATCGTGGGACTGCACCGCTCGGACGTACGACGCCGCGAGCGCGCCGGAGAGCTCCGGATCCTCGCTGTAGCACTCGAAGGTCCGTCCGCCCACCGGTGTGCGATGCAGGTTGACCGTCGGACCGAGCAGGACGTGGGCCCGCTTGCGGATCGCCTCGCGCCCGAGGAGATCGCCGATCTCCGCGAGCAGGTCGGGGTCCCAGCTCGCACCGAGCGCGATCCCGGCCGGAACGGCCACGCCGGGTGTCCCGGAGCTGCCGTGGCCCTCGCCACGGATGCCCGTCGGACCATCGGACAGCTTCAGCTGGGGGATCCCGGCTTCGGGGAAGGCCTTGGTCCGCCAGTTGGTCTGGCCGGCGACCAGCCGGCACTTGTCGTTGAGGCTCAGCGAGGCGAGCGCGGCATCGATGTCGATCACCCCGAGATGATGGCATGTCCGCCGCCACGGGCCCGGCGCCGGCCCGTCGACTGCTCGCACCTCGCGCGACATCAACCACTCGTCGCGCGAAGTTTGCCAAGATTGCGGCTCATGTCATCGACCGACACCGTCATTGCGCGCGGCAACGTGGCCGTCATCACCGGCGGCGCCAGCGGCATCGGCCTTGCGGTTGCGGAGCTGCTGCTCGACCGCGGCATGCGCGTCGTGCTCGCCGACATCGACGAACCGAAGCTGCGCGACGTCGAGGCCCGGCTCACCGAGGCCGGGGGTGAAGTCGCCGGGGTCATCTGCGACACCGCGTCGGCCGCGTCGGTCACGGCACTCGCCGAGGCCACGCTGGAGCGATTCGGTGGCGCCCACCTGCTGTTCAACAACGCCGGCATCGCCGGCGTCGGCGACGCCTGGAGCGGCCCCCTCGACCTGTGGCAGCGCGTCATCGACATCAACCTCTACGGCGTCGTCCACGGCATCCGAGCCTTCCTGCCGATCATGACCGAGCAGGGCAGTGGGCACATCGTCAACACCGCCTCGATCGCCGGTCTGATCGCCGTCCCCGGTGCCGCTCCCTACAACGCGACGAAGCACGCCGTGGTCGGGATCAGCGAAGGCCTGTACCTCGAACTCGGTGCGATCGGCTCGCCGGTCGGCGTCAGCGTGCTGTGCCCCGGGTTCGTCAAGACCGACCTGATGGCGAACGAACCCGACCCGAGCACGATCGTCACGCCGATCGGCGAACTGATGGGCGCGATGATCACGACCGGAGTGGAGGACGGCGTCCCCGCCGTCGACGTCGCCGAACAGCTCGCTGCGGCGGTCGACACCAGGCAGTTCTGGATCCTGACCCACGCAGACACGTGGCAGCTGCCGGTCGAGCGGATGCGACGAGCGGCGAGCCAGACCAACCCGCCGATGATCGGAACCACCTGATGGGCACCTCCACGTCGGCGTTCGGGGCCGGTAAACGGGAGTCGCACGACGCGACCGACTTCTACGCCCGCTTCGCCCCGCCCCAGATCAGCGACGACGACACGCTGGGCGAACCCGGCGAGGTCGACGTGATCCATCTCGGCGACGCCCGCAACATGGGCCGCGTGCCCGACGCGTCGGTGGCGCTCGTCGTCACCTCACCGCCCTACTTCGCCGGCAAGGAGTACGAGACCGCGCTCGGCGAGGGACACGTCCCCGCCGACTACATCGAGTACCTCGAGATGCTGCGCGACGTGTTCCACGAGTGCGTGCGCACGCTGGAGCCCGGCGGCAGAATTGCGGTCAACGTCGCCAACCTCGGCCGCAAGCCGTACCGCAACCTCGCAGCCGACGTCACGGCGATCCTGCAGGACGACCTCCGCCTCCTGCTGCGCGGCGAAGTCGTCTGGCAGAAGCAACGCGGCGCGAGTGGATCGTGCGCGTGGGGGTCGTACCAGTCGCCGGCGAACCCGGTCCTGCGCGACACGACCGAACGGCTGATCATCGCGAGCAAGGGCCGGTTCGATCGCGTCGGTCGAGGCGGCGTCGGTCGCGACACCGACGGACGGCCGACGATTCCGGGCGACGAGTTCATGGAGGCGACGCTCGACGTGTGGGAGATTCCGGCGGAGTCGGCCACCCGCGTCGGTCATCCGGCCCCGTTTCCGGTGGCACTCGTCGAACGTTGCCTGCACCTCTTCACCTACGACGGCGACGTCGTCCTCGACCCGTTCATGGGGTCGGGGACCACCGGGGTCGCCGCGAAGCGGACCGGCCGGCACTTCGTCGGCTACGACACCGAACCGGCGTATGTCCGCCAGGCACGTGAACGCATCGACTCGCTCGCACCGGTCGAACTGCCGGACCCGCGCACGGTCAAGGAGATGGCCCGATCGCTGCTTGCCGAGTGCGGTTTCGAGACACTCGACGACAACGCTCGGATCGCCCCGGGGGTCACGGTGAGCGTGCGCGGGACCCGCGCGGACGGTGTGTCGCAGCCGTTCGAGTTCGGCGGCGTCCACACGCCGGCGCGCCCGGGCATGAGCCGGATCGACACGGTGTGGAAGACCGTCGCGAAGGCCTCGATCCTGCGCGAGTCCGGCGGTGGGGAATCGCTGATCGTGTTGACGTCCGGTACGGTCCGCGGCGGGCCGCTGGCGGCCGTGACGGGTTCCGGCAGGCCGATCGCCGCGATCATCGACATGACGCTGGCCGACGCTGCCGAGCGGCTCACCGCTGCGGTCGCCGCGCTGCACGACGAGGTCTGATGTCCGACCGACCGAATCCGGTCGGGCCGCTTCCGGGCGACAATCGCGCGCTCCTGTCGGTCGCCGTCCAGTTCTTCGTCAACGGGCTGGTCGTCGCCTCGTTCGTCCCGCGACTTCCCGAGATTCGCGATCGCATCGACGTGTCGACGGCGACGCTGGGGGCGCTCCTCGCGATCGGCAGCGCAGCGGGCCTGCTCGGCAGCGCGACCGTCGGCCGGTTCATCGAGCGATTCGGCACGCGGCGGGTGTTGATCGGCGGGGCGCTCGTGCTCGTCGCCTCGCTTGCGGTCATCGGGCTCGCGACGACACCGACCGTGTTCCTCCTCGGCCTGATGACGCTGTCGGCCATGGACGTGCTCGTCGACTCGGCGATGAACACGCAGGGGTCGTGGATCAGCGGTCGGCGGTCGGTGCCCGTCATGAATCGGCTCCACGGCCTGTGGAGCCTGGGGACCGTCGTCGGCGGTCTGGTTGCGGCACAGGCTGCCGCAGCCGGCGTGTCGTTGCAGACGCACCTGCTCGTCGCCTCGGCGGTGTTGCTCGCCGTGGTGGTCTTCGTCGGCCGGGGTCTGCTGACCGAGGACGAGTACGCGGCCGGCGACGACCGCCCCGCCACGGCCGGCGCCTCGGGTCGTGGCCGAAGACGCCTCCCGCTGCTCCTGCTCGGTCTCGCGAGCGGATGCTCGATCGCGATGGAGATGACGTCGAGCGACTGGGCGGCGTTCCGACTCAGCGACGACTTCGGAGCGGCGGCGGGGGTCGCGGGGCTCGCGTACGTGGCCTTCACGCTCGGTATGACCTCCGGCCGGTTCGGCGGCGA
This sequence comes from Ilumatobacteraceae bacterium, assembly GCA_963695475.1. GTDB lineage: Bacteria > Actinomycetota > Acidimicrobiia > Acidimicrobiales > Ilumatobacteraceae > Ilumatobacter_A. The sequence goes on along the minus strand of CAVOHA010000023.1, from coordinate 25,133 downwards.
CTGGGCGATCGCCCGGTTCGGTCAGCGTCGGGTGTTCGACGTGGCGATCGCGATGACGGTGGGCGCGCTGATGACGGCGTCGTTCGCCCCGAACCGAGCGGTGGTGCTGGCGGCGTACGTCGTGGCCGGCTTGGGAATCGCCACGCAGTTCCCGAAGCTGTACGACGACGCCGCGAAGTTCCCGGGTCGCCCGGGAGCGGGGCTCGGGGCGTTGACGGGCGGATCACGCCTCGCGCTGCTCGTGACCCCTGCGCTGGTCGGCACGCTGGCCGGTACGAGCCTCTCGGTGGGTGCGGCGACGGCGCTCGTCACGCTTCCCGCCGCGGCGATCTTCGTCGTCGCATCCCGCGCCATCGACCCCACCTGACGTTCTCGTGAACAGTTCGAGCGCACCACGCCGGAACTGTTCACGAGAACGGTGGCGGAGGTGGGGGTCAGGTGATCGCCAGGTGGAAGCGGGGGTGGCGCCAGCGGTCGACGGCGTCGAGGCCGTCGGTGAGGATGGCGCGGGCGAGCTCGCCCTTGGCCGCTTTGGCGAAGTGTCCGCCGGGCTTGCCGGTCGGATCGACCAGCTCGATCGACACGCTCGCCACCCGGTCGTCGGGGGTCCATGCGGCGCGGTGCTCCTTCGGGAGCAGGTCGACGAGCAACCGTCGCTGCTTCGCGGTGCGTCCGGTCGCGTAGCGATTCAACGTCGCCGAGAGATCGTCGCGCCACCAGGTGGACAGCTTGCCGAACGGCGCCAGGTTGGCGCCCATCTTCAGTCGGTAGTCCGGGACCGGGTCGTCGCCGCGGACCAGGCCGAGCAACCCCGACACCACCACGATCCGTCGACGGTCGGCCGCGGTGAGCGTGGCCGGATCGAGGTGATCCCACACGACCCCGGTGTAGCGGCGCCATGCCGGCAGCGACGGTCCGCCGACGAGTGACATGTTCGCCGCCTGCGCTCGGTCGAGGTGTTCGCCCTTGACGCCGAGCAGCTTCTCCGAGCCGCCGTGCAGCTCCCCGAGCGCATCCGCGAGCTGGAGACGCCGGCCGGCGAGCGTCGAGAACGCCCCGGAGTCCGCCTCCCAGCGCCGCGAAGTTCCGCCCGCTGCCTTGCCTTCCGAGGGCGGAAGTAGCAAGATTGGAACACTGTTCGAATACTGTTCGGCGAGACCAGGCACCTCACGAGTCTGGCGACCTCGACACCCGACGACCACCATCACCTGATCAGGCACCTGATCAGGCACCTGATCACGACCCGACCATCACACCAAGCAACGGAGCACAGATGCAGATCCACCTCGACGCCGAGAAGTGCCAGGGGCACAACCGTTGTTATGCGTTGGCGCCGGAGTTGTTCGACGTCGACGACTACGGCCAGGCCGTACTGCTCGTCGAGGGCGACGTCCCCGCCGATCTGCAGGACAAGGCTCGCTTGGCCGCGTCCAACTGCCCCGAGTACGCGATCACGATCACCCAGGAGTCCTGAGATGACCGACACCGTCAACGAGCACGACCAGGACACGCCGGTCGAGCCCGGCAACGTCCGCTTCGGCGACCGCGAGACCATCTTCGGTGACTCGCCGGAGGGCACCGACGTCTGGCAGCGCGTCCCGTACAACCCCGACGACTACGGCCCGGTCGAGGACTTCGCGACCGACTTCGACCACGCCGACCCCAACTACAACCCGAACGCCCCCGACGTCTGGAAGGACCTCCGAGAGTCGGGCTGCCCCGTCGCCCACTCCGACCGGTACGGCGGCATGTGGGTCCCGATCACCCACGACACGGTGCACGAGATCGCCTACGACACCGACCACTTCACGAGCCGTGCGGTCGTCGTGTCCGTCGGGCGTCCCGGCGACCTGGCCATCCCGGCGCCGATCGGTGGCGTTCCGCCGATCTCGAGCGATCCGCCCTTCCACGGCATGGCGCGCCGCCTGCTGCTGCCGCCGTTCGCTCCCAAGCAGATCGAGCCGTGGGAGGACGAGGTGCGCGTGCTGTGCCGTCGACTCCTCGACGACATGGGCGAGATCGTGCCCGGCGAGACGGTCGTCGATGCCGCGGTGCAGTACGCACAGAACATCCCGGTCAACGTGATCGGTCGGATGCTCGGCTTCCCCGAGCAGGACGAGGACCTCTTCCGCGAGTTCGTCCACGCCGCACTCGAGACGATCAACCAGGAGCCGGGCACACGCAACGGCATCGAAGAACTCGGCAAGTACATCGGCGAACAGATCGAGGATCACCGTGAGAACCCGCGTGACGACCTCACGAGCTACCTGATGAACGTCGAACTCGACGGCAACAAGCTGTCCGACGATCACGTCGGCGGGTCGATCATCCTCTTGCTCATCGCCGGCATCGACACGACGTGGTCGGCGATCGGCTCGTCGCTGTGGCACCTCGCGCAGAGCCCGGCCGACCGCAAGCGTCTCGTGGACGATCCCGAGGTCATGACGTTCGCCGTCGAGGAGTTCCTGCGGGCGTACGCGCCGGTGACGATGGCGCGCATGGTCAAGGAGGACCACGACTTCCACGGTTGTCCGATGCAGAAGGACGACTGGGTCCTCCTGCCGTTCCCGGCCGCGAATCGCGACCCGAAGCAGTTCGAGGATGCGGACACCTTCATCATCGATCGCGAGGAGAATCGCCACGCGGCGTTCGGACTCGGTATCCACCGCTGTCTCGGCTCGAACCTCGCGCGCCTCGAGCTGCGCGTGGCGATCGAGGAGTTCATCGCCCGGTTCCCGAACTTCGAGCTCGCGGGCGACACCCGCTGGTCGGTCGGCCAGATCCGTGGCCCGCGCGAGCTTCCCGTGAGGATTCTCGCCGACTGATGGCTGGCTGATGTCGGCGATCGAGTCGTGGGCCGAACAGCTCGCTGACTGGGCGATCCCCCAACACATCCTGGATCAGGCGCCGCGCTCGCCGTACGCGCACGACCCGGCGACGTTCGCCGTCGACGAGACGCTCGACCGTTCGGTCCTGTCGGCCGAGGTGGCCCGCACGGTGCTCCCGACCTCGGGGGGTGTCGTGCTCGACATCGGCTGCGGCGGGGGTCGTGCGGCGATGTCGCTCGTCCCCCCGGCCGAGCGGGTGATCGGTGTCGACCAGGACGCGGCGATGCTCGCGGCCTTCACGCAGGCTGCGGCTGCGGCCGGGGCGCGGTCGATGACGATTCAGGGCAACTGGCCCGACGTCGCGAACGACACGCCGAATGCTGATGTGGTGACGTGCCATCACGTCGCCTACAACGTGGCCGAGATCGAGCCGTTCGTCGCCGCGCTCACCGAACGAGCCCGCCTGGCCGTGGTGCTGGTCCTGCCGACGCGACACCCGATGTCGGCGTGGAACCAGGCGTGGCGTCGGTTCTGGAACATCGACCGGCCCGACGGGCCCACCTCCGACGACTTCGCCGACGTCCTCGCGGAGATGGGGATCGTCGCGGAACGATGGGAGATGCCGCGCCCGCCGTTGGCGCGGCAGACCGCCGACGCGGCCGCGCTGGTCCCGGCCACGCTCCGACGTCTGTGTCTCGGTGAGGATCGAGCCGACGAGGTCGCCGACTTCCTCGCGCTGCACGAACCCGACTGGGCGACGGTGCACGCGGTGTTCCGCTGGCCCGGCGAAGCGACGGGCTGACGCTCGCATGCTCGGGTCGACCGAACCGGCCGCCGACTCGCGTCTGCGGCCATGGATGGTCGCCTCGCAGGCAAACGGGTCCTCGTCACGAGCTGCGACACCTACATCGGGCCGCCGATCGTCGAATTGTTCCGAGCCGAGGCCGAGGGTGCCGAGGTCAGCGATCGTCGCGCTGAGCTCGTCGTCTCCGCTGCGACGGATGCGCCCCCCAGGCGGTCAGCTACGTCGCAGCCCGCGCGGCGCAGAACGCATTCGTGCGCTCGGCCGGGCACGAACTCGCTGCCGACGGCGTGCGCCTGAACGCGATTGCCCAGAACTTCGTCGCGAACGACACCTACTACCCGCCGTCGATCATGGAGAACGAGAAGTTCCGCGATCGGCTGCGGACCGAGGTGCCCGCCCAGCGCCTCGGTCTGCCGCGAGAGACCGCCGAGCTGGCGTTGTTCCTCGCCGGGGATTCCTCGACGTTCATGTTCGGCCAGGTCGTCAGCAACGACGGTGGCTGGTCGTAGCAGCGGACTCGGGCGGGTCAGCGGCCGATTTGGCGCCTAGCATTCGGCCGATGATCGAACCCGCCCGCCCGCGCTTCGACGCCGACGCGATGTCGACCAGGGTCATCGGTGCCGGCGATTTCGGCCTCATGCTCGAGATCGTGGGTCGCGATGCCTTCATGGACCTCATGATCGACGCGCTTCGTCAACGCTTCGAGAGCTTCGACGCCGCCGAGGTCCAGGCACGCGAACGCGACGGCTTTCGCTACGACAAGCCGGACCTGGGACTGCTCGAATGGATGCCGACCCACGAGGTCGCCGGTCCGGTGGTGATCAAGATGGTGGGCTACCACCCGACCAATCCGGTGCAGCGTCACCTGCCCAGCGTGATCGCCACGTCCGCGATGTGGGACACGACCTCTGGTCACCTCGTGGCACTCGGCGACGCCACGCTGCTCACCTCGGTTCGCACGGGTGCGGCGTCAGCGGTGGCGACCGATGCGTTGGCCAAGCGCGGTCCGGTCACGCTCGGCGTGGTCGGGCTGGGGGCTCAGGCGGTGACGCAGGTGCACGCGATCTCGCGAGTGCGAACGATCGAGAAGGTGATCGGCATCGACACCAACGACGAGGTGGCGGCCACCTTCCCGGAACGAATCGGCTTCATCGGCCTCGACGTCGACATCGCCGGCCCGGAGCGTGCGGCGACCATCGCGTCCGAGGTCGACATTCTCACCACGTGTACGTCGGTCGACATCGGGGCCGGCCCGGTCATCGGGCCATCGGCACCCCGCCCGTGGCTCCACGTCAACGCGGTCGGCGCCGACTTCCCCGGCAAGATCGAGATTCCACGATCGCTCCTCGACGCGTCGCTGGTCGTTCCCGACGTGCGGGCGCAGTGCCTCGTCGAGGGCGAGTGTCAACAGATTCCGGACACCGACGTCGGCCCCGAGCTCTGGGAGTTGCTGCAAGACCCGGCCGGGTCCGACAACACGAGCCGCGTGACCGTGTTCGACTCCACCGGGTGGGCGGTGGAAGACGATGTCGCACTGCGGTTGGCTCACCGTCTCGCGCTCCAGCACGACCTCGGCAGCGACATCGTCCTGGAGAGCATCAGCAGCGATCCCTACGACCCGTACTCCCCGCTCGCGGGCACCTGAGACCCGACCACCGTCAGCCGAGTCCGAGGAGTCGGGCGACGATGTTGCGTTGGATGTCCGAGGTCCCCGAGTAGACCAGCCCGCCGACCGCATCGCGCAGGTCCCGCTCGACTTCGTACTCCGAGACGTAGCCGCGGGCGCCGTGGATGGAAGCGGCATCGAGGGCTGACGCGATGCCGACGTCACACGACACGATCTTGGCCAATGCCGAGGCGAGGGACGGTTGTTTGCCGGTCACCGCCGCGATCGCCGCCTTGTAGACGAAGAGCCGGGCGGTCTCGTGGCGGTGCTTCATGTCGACGATGCGGTGCGCGATCGCCTGATGCCGGCTGATCGGGCCGCCACCCTGCACGCGCGAGTTCGCGAACGCGATCGTGTCGTCGATCTGGCGCTCCATCGCGCCGACCTGCGTGATGAACACGTAGCTGCGCTCGACTTCGAGCACAGCGTTGAAGATGCTCGCACCGGATCCGACGCGTCCGAGTACGGCCTCGGGCGGGACCACCACGTCGGTGAAGGTCATGTCACCGAACGGCGTGGTGCGCATGCCCATCTTGTCCCGGTTGCCGACGCGGACGACGCCGGGGAGATCGGCGGGAACGACGAATGCGGTGATGCCCCACTGGCCGGCCCCCGGGTTGGTGGATGCGAACACGATCGCCATGTCGAACCGGGACGCGAAGGTGATGTACGCCTTGTGGCCGTTGATCCGAAACGACCCGTCGTCGAGTGCTTCGGCGGTCGCGGTGAGCGCATACGCATCGGAGCCGGATTCGGGTTCGGTCATCCCGAACGCGACGAACGTCTCGCCGTTGATCAGCGGCGTCAGCCATCGAGCGCGTTGCTCGTCGGAGCCGAAGCGTTCGAGCGCGATCTGGGTGCTCAGCATCTGGCTGACCAGCGCGTAGTTCAAGCCGTTGTCTCGGCAGCCGTATCCCAGACCCTCGAGGGTGAGCAGTGCGGTCGCGAGGTCGACGCCGGAGCCGCCGTGTTCCGGCGCGACGAGCAGCTTCATCAACCCGCGATCGGCGATGCGTCGCCAATCGTCGAGGGCGAACCGGCTGTGCAGGTCGGCCTCGACTCGATCGTGCCGGGCCAGTTCGGCCGCCGCCCACGCCGCGGTCTCGGACTTCACCGGATGGTTCGGATCGGCGATCGCGTGCGCCAGAGCGAGCAGTTCGCGGTCGGTGTCCACGCTCATCGGCCGGATTCCTGCGGTGCGTGTGGCGGCGGTGCGTCGTGGAGCACGAGCCGCCCGCGCTCGTCGACGTCTTTCCACTCGTCCTGGAAGTCGCGGTTGTTCCACTGGCCGAGACCGGGATAGAAGACCCGCGACCCACCGTGTCCCTCGATGCGCTCACCGTTCCAGCGTGGGTCGGCCGGCTCGTCGATGCGTTGGTACCGACTGTCGGACGAGAGACGACAACGACCCGTCGGGGACGCGTTGTCGATCGCGCCGTGCAGCGTGTGCATGCCGAAACACAACACGTCGCCCGGTTCGAAATCGGTGGTCAGCCACCGGTCGCCGTATTTCTCCTGCGTCGCAATCGGGTCGGCGTCGAGCCATTCGAGGCCGTCGATGTCGGCGTCGGCATCGAGGTAGCCGTGGTGCAGCCGCTCGGAACGATGGCTGTTCTCCAGCACGACGAGGGCACCCTCTTCACGCCGGACCCGGCCGAGCGGGATCCAACTCGACACGATGCGGCTGGTGCCGCGGTTCATGTAGGGGCCGTCGCAGTGGAAGCCACACCCCTCCGTGGGTCGCACGAAGCGCGGCCACCGGAAGTCGAAACTCCTGACCGGACCGCCGAGCAGCGCCTCGTGGACCGCGAGCAACTCGGCGGCGTCGGTGACCGCCCGGTAGTGGTGACCGGAGCGCACGCTCTCGGAGAACGCACGCAGGTTCGCGTGCGGGACGGCGTGCCCCTCGGCGGCGATGGCGTCGTCGATCGGGTGACGGTCGTCGATCTCACCGAGGATGGCGTACTTGGTGAGGATCTCGTGCCGTGCCGCCGCGATCACGGCCGGGTCGAGGAGGCCGCGGAAGAAGAGGTGGCCGTGTTCGGCAAGGGCGTCACGCAGGGCATCGGCATCACCGAGCAGGCTGGAGGAGTCGACGAGCTCCCCGAACCGATCGGGCGAGGTGTCGAGTGGATGTCCGTTCGTCGTGAGGTGCATGGCGATGTGCGTGCGGGGCTACCCGCAGAAGGTATCCGGGGCCGCCGTCGGTTGTGGTCAGGAGCGATACGATTTTCCGGTGCCCCACGATGTCCGGATCCTGCCCGATGTGCTGGCGTTGGACGACCGAGGCATCCCTGCGACCGCACCGGCGTTGAGCGACGGTGTCGATTCGCTCGACTACGGAGCGCTCGACTCGGTGGCCGGTCGGCTCGCGTCGGCACTGCGACAACTCGGCGTGGAGCCCGGTGACCGGGTCGCCGTCCACCTGCGGAAATCGGTGTGGTCCTTCGCGGCGGTCCACGGCGTGCTGCGCGCCGGCGCCGTGATGGTGCCGATCGATCCGTTGGCTCCCGTCGACCACGTGAGTTCGGTGCTCCGCGACGCCTCCGTAAGGGTCCTGATCACCGATGCTCGGGCTCCGACGGTGATCGCGGTGGCCGCCGAGGTCCCGCTGATCGGCGTCGTCCTGCGTGGCGGGGGCGACGGGTCGGGCGACCTCGAACTCGCGGGATGCACGATCGTGCCGTGGTCGGCCCTTGCCGCATACGAGGTGGCGTCGCTCGCGGACCTCGACGCGGTCGACCCCGACGACGATGCCTACATCATCTACACGTCGGGCTCGACCGGCCGGCCGAAGGGCATCGTGCACACGCATCGGAGTGCGCTGGCCTATGTGCGCCTCGCCGCCGCCGCATACGACCTGGCATCGTCCGACCGGCTGGCGAACATCGCGGGGTTGCACTTCGACCAGTCGACCTTCGAGTTGTACGTCGCACCCTTCGTCGGTGCCGCAGTGACCGTCGTCCCCGATGCCGTGCTCCGTTTTCCGGCGTCGGTGAGCGAACTCGTCGAACGCGAGCGGGTCACGGTGTGGTACTCGGTGCCGTACGTGCTGCGCCAACTCGTCACGCGCGGCGCACTCGACACCCGCGACCTCACGTCGATCCGGTGGATCCTCTACGGCGGCGAGGCGTATCCCCCCGACGAACTCGCCGATCTGATGCGGGCGCTCCCCGCGGCAACCGTCTCCAACGTGTACGGGCCCGCCGAGGTGAACCAGTGCATGCGCCACGATCTCGCCGCCCCGCCCGCGCCGGGGCGAGACGTGCCGATCGGGCGGGCGTGGAGCGACACCGAACTCGTGGTCGTCGACGACGGCGGACTCCCGGTGACCCACGGCCCGGGTGAGCTCCTGGTGGCGAGTACCACGATGATGGATCGGTACTGGAACCGTCCCGATCTCACCGCCGCGTCGATGCTGGAACGCACCTATCCCGGTGCGTCGGCGACCCGGTGGTACCGCACCGGCGATCTGGTCGAAGCCGACGCCGACGGGAACCTCGTGTTCCTCGGCCGGGCCGACAACCAGGTGAAGATCCGGGGGCAGCGAATCGAACTCGAAGCGATCGACACCACGATTCGCCGGCTCGACGGCGTCGCAGAGGTGGCCGCGGTCGTGCGCGCCGACGCGTCCGGGGAGCGCGGCATCGTGGCGGTGATCGAAGCGGAGCCGGGGAGTTCGGTGTCGTTGCGGGAGCTGCAGCGCCACGTGGCCTCGCGGCACCCACGCGTCGCGGTCCCGGTCGATGTCGTCACGGTCGACGCGCTCCCGCGCACCGGGACGGGGAAGGTCGATCGAAACAGCGTGCTCGGACACGTGCTCGCCCTCGGTCGGCGGTAGGTTTCCGCGGTCGGCGAGACTGGCGACCGGAAGGCAACGACATGCAGACGCAACAGACAACCGACCAGTTCAGAGCGGGCCTCACGGCGTTCATCCTCGACGAGGTCGCAACCGCCGACGAGCCCGTCGACGGCGACACCGACCTGCTGCTCTCGGGCCTCGTCGACTCGCTCGGCGTGGTGATGGTCTCCGATTGGATCCAGGAGCAGCTCGACATCGAGATCGATCCCGTCGACATCGTGCTCGAGAACTTCCAGACCGTCGATGCCATGGTCGCGTACGTCGTCTCGCGCGGCGCTGTCGCCATCCCGTGACGACCCAGCCCGTCGCCGTTGCTGGGCGCGTCGAACGGCGCTACGAGCTGACGCGGCTGCAGACCGAGGTGTGGTCGAGCCAACGCCTGTACCCGCATGCCCCGTTGGCCAACATGGCGACGGCGCATCGGATCAGCGGATCGATCGACCCCGATCGCTTCGTCGACGCGTTCGATCGGGTCGTGCGCACCTGCGACGTGCTGCGCACCGTCATCGGCGAGTCAACGGACGAGGCGAGCCGGACGAAGGGGAGCGTGTTGGCGTCGCCCCCGCAACGAACGACGGTGATCGACCTCGATCCGACCGATCTCGATTCGTGGATGGCCGAGCGCATCGGCCGGCCACTCGACGTCCGGGTGTGCTGCTACGACTCGGTGCTGCTCCGCCACGGCGACGACGACTGGACCTGGTGGCTCGACCTGCACCACCTCGTCACCGACGCCACCAGCCAGACCCTGGTGCACCGGCTCACGTCGCTGGCCTACGACGGCGACGACATCGAGCGCTCGTCGTATGCCGACTTCGCCGACGAACAGGCGGCCGGTCTCGTCGCTGACACCGCCACGTCGACGGCCGTCGCTGCCGAGCTCCCGCTCCAGCCGTTCGGTCCGCGTCGCTCGACCACCACGTCGAGTACCCGACGCCCGGTCCACGTCCACAGCGCTGATCCTGCCACGCTCCCGGCGGTCGTCGCCGAGGCGTACCCGTCGATTTCGCGGGACCTGAGCCTGGCGGCCCTGTTCGCCGCCGCGCTCGCTTGCACGATGCAGCGCCTCGACGGTCGTTCGGAGTTCCGCATCGGTCTGCCGGTCGGCAACCGATCCGATCGACGTCGTCGCGATCTCGTCGGTCCGCTGATGGAGCTGCACCCGGTGGCGGTGTCGATCCGGCCCGACGACACGTTCGACTCGCTCGTCCGGCGCACGCTCGGGTCGGTCATCGACATGTTGCGGGCGACGCGGCGAGATCCGAACGCGCAGCGCGGTGACTTCGAGATGGTCGTCAACGTGTTCCGCGGCGAGTACGAGACGTTCTCGGCGTACCCGGTGTCGGTGACCTGGGTGCGCGCCCCCCACGTCGATCCGGCGCACTCGGTCCGCGTGCATGCGTTCGACTACGGAAACGACCTCGAGATCGAGCTCGACGTCAACGATGCGTTCGGCAGTGGTGACGCCCCCGCTCGTCTCGATCGGTACGTCGAGCGTGTCGTCGACGCGATGCTCGCCGAGCCGAATACCCCGATCGCCGACTTCTCGATCGTCACCGACGACGACCGCGAGCAACTCGCTGCGCTCGTGCCCGCTCCGCCGGATCGCCACATCGATCGCCCGGTACACGAGTTGATCGCCGAGCGGCTCTGGGCCGATCCGGATCGCGTCGTCGCCGAGGATCGCAACGCAGCGGTCCGCGCCGCCGACTTCGACCACCGCGTCGAGCGCTGTCGGGCGTGGCTGCAGGCCGCCGGCGTCGTCCCGGGTGATCGCGTCGGGGTGCGGATGGCCCGCAGCGTCGACGTGCTCGTCGCGATCCAGGCGGTGCTGCGAACGGGCGCCGCGTTCGTCATGCTCGACCCGGCCGACCCCGAGAGCCGGCATGCGGCGATCGCCGCCGATGCCGACCTGCGCACGATCCTGGACGACTTGCCGCCATCCGACGATGTCGTCGGTGAGCGCGCCGAGCCGGTCCCGGTGGACCTCGACGCCACGGCGTATGTCCTCTACACGTCGGGGTCGACCGGGCTGCCGAAGGGCGTGCCGATCTCGCACCGCGGGCTCGCCGACTATCTCGACTTCGCGGCCGATGCTTACTGCGCCGAGCGCGAACCACCGGTCGTCGCCCTGCACTCGGCGCTGATCTTCGATCTCACGATCACCAGTCTCTTCCTCTCGTTCGTGACCGACGGTTCGGTGATCGTGTTCGACGGTGACCCCGTGGTCGCGCTCGGGCGGATCGCCTCCGACGACCGCATCACGTTCCTCAAGGCCACGCCGTCACAGCTCGAGATCTTCGCTCGGATGGTCGACGCCCCTCGCGCGATCGACACCGTCGTCGTCGGCGGAGAGGCTTTCCGTCGGCCGGTCGCCGTTGCGACCGCTCGGGTGTGCTCACCGGACGTGCGGATCTTCAATGAGTACGGCCCGACCGAAGCGGTCGTTGGCTGCATGATCCACGAGTGGGACCCGGCGATCGACACCGCACCCGACGTCCCGATCGGCCACGCGGCACCGGGGTGCGAGATCACGCTGCTCGACTCGTTCGGCCATCCGACCGCGACGGGGTCGTGGGGTGAGCTGTACGTCCGTCGGGTCGGGATGGCCACCGGATACATCGACCGACCCGAGCTGACCGCGGAACGATTCGTCGAGTTGACCGACGTTCCCGGCGCGCTCGGTGGGAGCGAACGCGGCCCGTGGTATCGCACGGGCGACCGTGTCCGGATCGTGCGACCCGGCGTCACCGTCTACGGCGGTCGACTCGACGACCAGATGAAGGTCAACGGTGTCCGCCTGGAGCCGGCAGAGGTCGAGGCGGCGCTCGTCGAGCACCCGCGCATCGCGAGCGCCATCGTGCGCCTGTGGACCCCCACCGACCGGGCGTCCGACCTCCGGTGTGCCCGGTGCGGTCTCGGGACCGACGTGCCCGGCGTCGAGATCGATGACCTCGGCATCTGTTCGGTCTGTCGTTCCTTCGACGAGGTCGCACCGCAGACGGCGGCATGGTTCAAGACCGACGCGGACCTCGATGCCCGCCTCGAGGCCGCTCGCGCCCGCAGCACCGGCGACTACGACTGTCTCCACCTCCTCTCCGGAGGCAAGGACTCCTCGTACGCCCTCTACCAACTCGTCGAGCGGGGATGGCGAGTGCATGCGTTGACGCTCGACAACGGGTTCATTTCCGAGGGTGCCAAGGACAACATCCGTCGCAGCATCGACGCACTCGGGATCACCCACGAGTTCGCCACGACCGACGCGATGAACGAGATCTTCCGAGACAGCCTCGATCGCTACGCGAACGTGTGTCAGGGCTGCTACAAGACGATCTACACGATGGCGGTCGCCCGCGCCGACGAGCTCGGGATTCCGGTGATCGTCACCGGGTTGTCGCGTGGGCAGTTCTTCGAGACCCGGCTCATTCCGGCCCAGTTCGAGTCGGGACGGTTCGATCCGGATGCGATCGATGCGACCGTGCTGGAGGCGCGCAAGGTCTATCACCACGTTCCCGACGCCGTGACCGAGCTGTTGCCCGAGCAGCGGGTGTTCGACGATGCCGGCGTGTTCGATCGGATCGAGTTCGTCGACTTCTACCGGTACGTCGACGTCGACCTGGCCGAGCTGTACCGCTATCTGGAGGAGAACGCGCCCTGGGTGCGCCCGGCCGACACCGGGCGCTCCACCAACTGCCTCATCAACGTGGCGGGCATCCAGGTCCACCAGGCCGAGCGCGGCTACCACAACTACGCGGAGCCCTACAGCTGGGACGTTCGACTCGGACACAAGACCCGCGACGAAGCGTTGGCCGAACTCGACGACCTGGTCCCGGGAGGCATCGCGAACCCCGAAGTCGCCCACCTGCTCGACACCGTCGGATACCGACCGAAGCGGGTCGAGATCCTGACGGCGTGGTACCAGACCGTCGACGGACGGGACCTCGACCCCGACGAGCTGCGGCGCCACGTGCGTGAACGCGTGGCGTCGTCGGCGGTGCCGTCGGCGTTCGTGCGCATCGACGACATGCCGCTCGCAGCGAGCGCCAAGGCCGACGCATCGGCGCTGCCCGCACCGACGCGGGTGCATCGCCAGGGCCTCGCGCTCGTCGAAGCGTCGTCCGACGTCGAACGGGCGCTGTGCGAGATCTGGGCCGAGGTGCTCCGCCTCGAACAGGTCGGCGTGACCGACGACTTCTTCGATCTCGGCGGCGACTCGCTCGCCGCGCTCGAGGTCGTGGCGGCGATCGGCGACTCGATGGGCGCTGCGCTCGACGATGCGGCCGTGTTCCACGCGCGCACGATTCGTGAACTCGCTGCCATGCTCGACGCTTCCGTCGATGCCGTGGGAGGCGACACCCGGTCGGACGCGCCAATCCCCCCGGTGGACGGTGTGCCGCTGTCGGCGGGGGAGGAGGCAATGCTCTTCGATCACCGCCGCGACCCGGGCGACACCCGGTACAACGTCACGCGGTGGTACCGGCTTCCTGCCGACATCGACCTGCACCGACTCGAACGCGCGATCCGCGACGTCGCCATGCTGCACGGCCCGCTGCACCGGTCCTACGCCGCAGATCGTCACGACCTCGGCCCCGAGGGCGCCGTCTCGTTCGACGTCGTCGACGTCGCGACCGTCGAGGACTTCCGCGCGTTCGCCGCTCGGCAGTGCACGGTGCCGTTCGACCTCGACGCCGGCCCGCTCGTGCGCGTGCACGCAGCAACGACCCGAGACGCCGATGACACCCCCGTCGTGTCGGTGCTGATCGGGTTGCATCACATCTCGGTCGATGCGGGATCGTTCGACATCTTCTGGAACCAGGTGGCGTCGGCGTACGCCGGTCGGGCGGTTGCCGCGCCGATCGTGTCGTATGCCGCGCACGCCGCGTGGCAGCGATCCGAAGTGCACCCGATGCACGCCGAGTTCTGGGTCCAGGAGCGGGCGAACGCAGACGCTCGGCCGGTGCCGGGCCGGCTTGCGCTGGGCAGCCCCGTCCCACCCGAACCCGACGGCTATCTCTCGAAGCCGCTCTCACTCAGCACGAGCGGATTGCGCAGTGGTCCCGGCCGGACCCCGTTCGTGGCGTCGCTCGCGGCGGCCGCTGCCACCGTCGCCCGGTACACCGCCGATTCCCACGTCGAACTCGGCATCACCGCCTCGGTCAAGGACCACCCCGGCGCGGCGCCGATCGTCGGCTATCACCTCAACACGCTGCCGATCCGAATCGACGTGTTGCCCGAGATGGCGTTCACGGAGCTGTGCGCCCGGGTCGGCGACATCGTCGCCGACGCGATCGAGCATCGGACGTATCCGTTCGCATCGATCGTTCGTGACGCCCGCGCTGCGGGCGTGCGCGCACCCGACGTGTCGGTGATGCTCGCGTACGAGCGGCTGGCCCCGGCCCATCTGGACGGCGTCGTGGTGTCCCACGAGATCCTTCCGTCCGGGACGGCGGTCGCCGACCTGACGCTGTTCGTCCAGGAGCGGGGCGACGAACTCGCCGTGGGCATCGAGTACGCGGGTGCGACCGTGTCGTCCGCCGACGCACAGCGGATCCTCGACACCTTCGGTGACCTGCTCGAACGGGCGACGGCATCGCCCGGAGTCCCGGTCGGGGAGCTGATGCCTCCCGACGACGTCGGGGCGGACCTCGTCGGGCCCGCCGTGCCCCGCTCGGGCCCGACCGTGCTCCACGACTTCGTCGACTGGTGCGAGCGTGCACCCGACGCGATCGCAGTCGTGGATTCGGCCGGCCACGAGTCGACGTACCACGAGCTGCTCGCACGGGCGGTGGTCACCGCCGACGGCGTGCCCGCATCGGGTGGCATGGTCGGCGTGTGCGTCGGGCGGTCCGCGGACATGGTCGTCGCGATGCTCGCCGTGCAACTGGCCGGGGCGGCGTACGTCCCGCTCGATCCGGCATCGCCGGAGGACCGGCTCCGATCGATCCTCGGGTCGGTCGAGCTGTCGGCGGTGTTGAGCGACGACGCCAACCGTCGCCGATTCGAGCATCCCGTTCCGATCGCGCCGGGGACGACGCTCGGCTCGAACGAGGCGGTCGCGCTGGCCCGCGGCCGCCTCCGGCAGCTCGACGAGCACGACCGTGCCTATGTCATCTTCACGTCGGGATCGACCGGTCGCCCGCGTGGCGTCGCGGTGACCCACGCGAACCTGACCGTGAGCACGGCGGCGCGGCGGGTCACCTACGACGAACCGCCGCAGCGCTTCCTGCTCACGTCGAGCATCGGCTTCGACAGCTCGATCGTCGGGCTGTTCTGGCCGCTCGTCTCCGGCGGCACGATCGTGCTGCCGGGCGACGACGACGTCCACGACGTCGACCGGCTGGCCGACGTCGTCGAGCGCCACGGTGTCACCCACCTGCTGATGGTGCCGAGTCTCTACCGTGCGCTGATGATCCGGGCCGGCGACCGGCTGGGCTCCCTGCGCACGTCGATCGTGGCGGGGGAGGCGTGCCCGCCCGACGTTGCGGCGCTGCACCGCACGGTGCTGCCGACGACCCCGCTGTTCGACGAGTACGGCCCGACCGAGGCGACCGTCTGGGCGAGTGTGCACGAGGTCACCGCCGACGACGAGGTGTCGGTCCCGATCGGCCTCCCGATCGCCGGGGTGACCCTGCGCGTCGCCGACGCGTCGGGTGCGCCGACGGCGTCGGGTGTGGCGGGCGAGCTGTTGGTGTCCGGGCCGACGGTCACCGAAGGCTATGTGAACGACGCCGACGCCACGGCGGAACGATTCGTGCAGGTCGACGGGCGCCGGTGGTACCGCACCGGCGACGTGGTCCGGATCAGTGGTCGTGGCCTGTTGGAGTTCATCGGGCGCGTCGACGACCAACTCAACGTCGGCGGGGTGCGGCTCGAGCCCGGTGAGATCGAAGCGTTGCTGACGGCCCGCCCGGACATCTCCGACGCCGTCGTCGTGGCGTCGACGGCGGCCCGTGGTCGCCTCGTCGCGCACGTCGAGGCCGAGCGGCTCGACGAAGCGGCGTTGCGACGTGAGCTGGCCGAGGTGTTGCCGTCGACGCACGTGCCGAGTCGGATCGTGGCCCACGCCCGACTGCCCCGCACGAGCCACGGCAAGCTCGACCGCGCAGCGGCGACGCAGCTCCCGGTCGACGGGGCTGTCCACTCCGATTCGGTGCACGTTCCCGGCGCGCTCGTCGACGAGATCGTCGATGTATGGCGACGGGTGCTCGGCCGTGCGGATGTCGGACCGGACACCGACTACTTCGAGGCGGGCGGTGACTCGTTGGCCGCGGTCGAAATCGTCACCGCGACCGAGGCGCTGGTCGGTCGGCGTCTCACCATCGGCGTGTTGCTCGACGGTCGAACGCCGTCCGGTGTGGCGGCGCTCATCACCTCGGACGTCGCGGCGGGCGAGCGTGTCTCGTCGACCGGTGGCGCTCGGCTGATCACGATGCAGACCGGCAGCGACGACGGTCCGCTGGTGCTGCTCACCCCGGCCTGGGACGACGTCTTCGGCTACCGCGCGCTCACCGACGAACTCCCCGACGACGTCCGCGTGCTCGCGCTCTCCGCTGCGGAGGCCTCGCTCGACGATCTGGTCACCACGGTCGACGGCCTGGGCGCGGCGTTCGAGGGGTTGCTGCTGGCCGAGGCGAGCGACGACCTCGGTCGGCGGATCACCGTGTTGGGCTGGTCGACCGGCGGCGTCGTCGCCTACGACCTCGGCGCCCGGCTCCGTGAGCACGGCCACGACGTCGAGCGGGTCGTGATGGTCGACACGTTCTTCCCCGGCGCCGAGCAGCATCTCTGGTCGAACCGGTGGTGGAAGTACAAGTCGCTCGCAACGCCGGGGGCGCTCGCCGACGAGGTGTCGACCACGGTGAAGCGTCGTGCGAAGAAGTACGCCTCCACGATCGGCAAACGACTGCTCACGTTCGCCGGAACGCCCGTCCCCGATGCACCCGAACGCACGTCGACCGGCGGTGTCCCGCTCGAAGCGTTCTCGTATCGCCCGACGTCGGCCGGGCTCCCCGTCCTGATGTACGCGGCCACGACGACCAATCCGGATCGGACCCATCACGGGTGGCAGCAGGTCGCCGACGTCGAGGTCGTGCCCGTCGAGGGCCGTCACCGCGGCTATCAGTCGATCATGGCCGCCGACCGCGTCCACCACATCGCCGCCGACCTCGCCGCTCGACTCGGGAATCGATCGACCTCCTGAGTTCCCGCAGGTGAGAACGGGGTGCGAGCTCAGCCGAGGCGGTCGAGGATGTTGGTGGTGATCTGCTCGATCTGTGCGTCCCGACCGGCGAGTCCGTGTGCCCAGTCGGTGGAGCCGGACGTGATCACGGTGCCCCCGCCGGGTGACGTGTAGCTCCCGAGCATCGCCTGGCCGGCGCTGATGCGCTTGACCGCGGCCTCGCTCCGGTCGTCGAACACGCGCGAGGCGAGGAACTCGATCTCCGACGGCTCGTCGGGCTTCGGCGGGCGCGCCGCCGTGGTGCGCGTGAAGTGCGCCGTGGGACACATCGCAAGGATCTCGAAGTTCGCCGGCGTGCCGTCGTTCCCGGTCGGCTCGGGGAGCCCGTCGACGACGGTGTATTCGCAGCCGTCGCACTCGTAGCCGACGGTGGTGGCGCTCGCCCCGAGCACGTCGCCGTAGTCGATCTCCGTCCCGTCGAACATCCAGTGGTCGGGTCGGTAGACGGTGTAGCCACCGGCGCCGTTGGTGACCCGCTTCCCGATTCGGTGGTAGCCGCCCCGGGTGAACGACACGCCGGTCATGTGGTTCTCCGGTCGACCGATCAGATGGTCGGACCAGATGCTCGTGAGTTCGCCGATGCGGTCGGTGCCGTAGACCGGATCGTTCTTGAACTGGCCCTTGTAGCCGACCATCACCGAGGCGATGCCGTCGATCGGGTCCTCCATGCGGACCTGCCACAGCGCGGTGTTGCCCGAGAAGAACGCCACGTTGCCGCCGCGTCCGATGAAGCCCTCGACGGTGTCGCGCATCGGCCCCGACCAGTACTCGTCGTGGCCGACCGACAGCAGCAGGCGGTACCGATCGACGATCGTCGGATGCTCTTCGAGGTCGGCGTTGGTGATCACGTCGATGCCGTAACCGTGGCGTTCGGCCCACGCGAGGAAGGGCTCCTCCCAGTCGGGCCAACCGGCCGAGCCCGCCCATGGCGAGAGGTGGTTCAGCCGGAGGTAGCCGACGTGGGTGTTCATGTCGCGATCCGGCGGGTTGGTGGTGGCGACGCGACGGCCGGCGCCCGGCGGCTTGAACAGGTAGCCGCGCGACATCGGCCGTTGCAGCGACGCACGGGTGTTTCCCGTGTACAGGTTGCGCCCGGCGAAGTCGTTGTACGCGTGCCAGGTGTTGGTTGCGAGCTGGAGCAGGATCGTGTTCGTCGAATCGGCGGTCGGTCGGACGACGAAGAACGCGTGGCTCCGACGGGTTGTGCCGTCGACGTCGATCGTGAGCACCACTTCGTAGTAGCCGGACGCCCAGTCGCGCTCCGCCGTGATCATGATGGCGGCGGGCCAGCCGCAGCCGTTCGAGTCGGCGTCGTGCGGCGTCGGGTGCTCGTCGGCCTCGACGGTGTCACTCCACACCATGGTGCGTTCCGCGCCGACTCGCGCGATCTCGACCGAGACAGGTCGTCCGCCGGCCGACGACAGGTGCAGCCCGACCGGAGCTCCCGGGGCGACGGATTGCGGCCAGCAGTACCCGGTGACGGTGTCGATCTTCATCCGGCGACTCTGCCAGGCCGAGCGGGCCGTGACCACACGTGCGCCACCGTCACTGCGTCGCCGGCGATCACGGCGTGCGACGTGTCGGGCTGCGGTGCGATCGAGTCGGGCAGCGGATTCTGCTCGTGGACGATCAGGCGAGCCCCGGCGGCCAGCCGGTCGAGGGTGTCGGCGGCGATCTCGGCCACGACGCCGATCGGGAGGAACATGAACGCGACCGTCACCTCGGACAGATCGGTGTCGCGGGCGTCGCCGTGAAGGATCGACACGAGATCGTCGACGCCGACGGCCGTCGCAGCTTCACGGGCACGCGTGGCCAGTTCGGCGTCGTGTTCGACCCCGATCGCTCGACAGCCCACCTCCTGCGCCGCGGCGATGGCGAGTCGGCCGTCGCCACACCCGATGTCGAGCAGGGTGTCGTTCGCGCCGAGTCCGGCCAGGGCGAACAGTGGGTCGATGAGCGACTCCGGCGTCGACAGGAACGGACCGAGTCCGGCGGCGTGCGGATCGCGGCGACCGATGCGTTCGAGGACGAGCCGCAAGGGGCGCACGACGGAGTAGGCCCGCCAGAGCCGCGGGGGGAGCTGGACCATGGTCCAGTCACCTTCGGTGGGACGGAACACCGATCGGAGCAGTCGCCGGGCACGACCGCCTCCCGGCGCGGGGGCCCAACGCAGCCGGAGGACGAAGCTGTGGCGCTCGGTGCGCGCCACCGTGATCTGCTCGGCGTGGGCACGAAACGAGCGCGCCGCCGCGCCGGTCCAGCGGTCCCACCGCTCGAAACCGCGCTCGGCGAGCAGGGTGGCGACGGCGTCGGCATCGTCGAACGAGCGGACCTCGACGCGCACGTCGTGGCGCTGGCGAGGCGTCGGTCGGGTGTCGACGGTGACCGGGCAGCCGCGAGACTCCAGCCAGGCGACGACCGCGGCGACGTCGTCGGCCACCTGCTCGCCGATCGTCGCGCAGGTGCTCGCTGCAGCGTCGGCGACGTCGGATTCGGAACTCCTCGACCACTCGACCAGTCGCTGGCCGGTGATCGCCGCGACGACCTCGGGGTCGTCGGTCGTGATGGCCGCGGTCACCGCTGCGGCGTGCGCGGCTGCACGAACTTGCTGTCGAAGACCTCCATCGCCGGGACGAGGAACCCGGGGTCGAGGTATTCGCGTACGGTCGTCGTGAACCGGAACGGCATGCTGATGTTCGCTTCGAGTGCTTCGATCTCGTGGGACCAGTACGGCGGGATGAACAGCACCTCGCCGGCCTCGAGGGTCGCTTCGTGCGGCGTCGCGTGGGCAAACCGTGGGAACTCGGCGACATCGGTGTCCGCAGAGCGGCCGGGCAGGCGGCTCCACACGGCGTTCGGCTCGCGCGGCGAGCTGAAGTACAGGTTGGTCCGGTCGACCGGCGAGAACATCCGAATCCGTTTGGTCCCGTGGAACTGGAACAGCAGGCCGGTCCACGCGTCGTGGTGGAGCGGTGTGACGACGCCGCGTGAACCGATCCAGAGGCCGCTGGCCTGGCGGTCGGGTGTGGCGTCGATCCGGGTGGCGAGCCGGTCGGAGATGTCGTCGACGATGTCGCCGACGCGGCCGTCGAGATCGGCAACGCCGAACAGTCGGTACGTGCACGTGCCGGGTGCCTGCTCGGACTCGAACATGAAGCGGACGAACTCGTCCAGCTCCATCTCGCTCGTGTGGTCGAGTTCGGCGCCGTAGTCGCCGCGATAGAGGAAGTACGGCGAGTGGTCCTTGTGGGTCTTCACGCGGAACGGCGAGGGGCCGTCGGCGGCCACGGCGCGCAGCCCGTCGAGGTCGGGGAGCAACTCGAGGTCGAGCGAGTCGGTCAGGCCCCGGATGATCACCGGGGTGCGGTGCGCCATGATGGTGCGCAGGTCGGTGTCGGCGAGGTCGACGCGCGGGATCTCGACCGCGGTCGGCGTGCGACGAGCGGTCCGGAACCGGGAGATGAGCATCTGGGCGAACCACAGCGGCCAGAGCAGGACGATGAGCCCGCTGAGCCCGATGGCCATGAGGATCGCTCGGGGTGAGGTCGGGAGTTTCAGTCGCATGAGGACGGTGCCGGCGGCTCGCGGCCGGTCGCCATCACGCTACAACCGGGCCCGTCGGAACGGCGGTCGGAGCGGCCGAGCGCCCCGCCACGAATGCCGCGGTGAGGACGAGCCCGATGCCGGCGATCTGGAGTGCGGTGAGCGCGTCACCGAGGAACGCCCACCCGACCGCGGCCGCAACGGCGAACTCGACGCTGCCGATCATCGCCGTCGCCCGCTCGCCCGAACGCGCCGCTCCCCACGAGACGAGCACGGCGGGAATCGCGAACGTGCACGCCGTGAGCAACGCCAACGAGGTCAACGCCTCGGAGGTCACCGGTGTGATGTGCCATCCGGACGTGGCGAGCACGATCGGGAGGAGCACGAGGGCGCCACCGCACGACCCGGCGAACACCTTCGACAGCGTCGGCATCGCCGCCGCGGGGCCACTGAGGACGAGGAGGTGGATCCCCCAACCGATCGGCGCAGCGAAGGCCGGGAGGAGTGCGACGAGCAGCGCGCCCGACATCGAGATCGGACCCACCGCACACGCGACGCCGACGATCACGGCGAGGCACAGCCCGACTTCGCGGCGGTGCATGCGGCGGCGCCACACGATCGCCGACAAGACGAGTACGACGACGGGATAGGTGTAGTACACGACCGTGGCGGCGGCGACCGGCGCGCGATCGAGCGCCACGAAGAAGCCGGCGAATCCCAGCATGCTGATGGCCCCGCCCGCCACCACGATCACGGCCTGGCGCCCCCACCGGTACGCCGCGGGAGCGAACGGCGAGACCACCAGCATCACCGCGGTCACCCGGACGAACGCTGCCGAGGTCGGGGCGACACCGGCGTCGAACGCACGGGTGGCGAACAGCGGACTCAACCCGAAGCCAACGGCGGACAGCGCGACGGCGAACCGGCCCCAGACGTGCAGCGCGGGCGGCGGCGGTGGCGCGGCCGCCGACGGGGCGGCCTGCTGTGGGGCGATGGTGGGCACCCCACCAGTCTCCGCCCGCTCATCCGTTTCGTCCAGCGCGTCTTTTCTTGTTGAATGATGCAGACTGTGCATGTGTCGCTCGATCGTTCGCACTTGCAACTGCTCGCCGCACTCCAGGAGTTCGGCCGTCTCGGCGACGCAGCGCGTGCGCTCCACCTGAGCCCGTCGGCGGCGAGCCACCGCCTGGCCGAGGCCGAACGGCGCGCCGGTGCCGCGCTGACCGAGTCGTTCGGCCGGACGTTGCGGCTCACGCCGGCCGGCGAACACCTGGCGACGTGTGCCGGCGACATCGAGCGCGACATCGAGCGGGCGATGCTCACCACCCGCTGGATCGGCGGCGGTGAGCCGAGTCGGATCCGTGTCGCCGTGGGTTTCTACGACACGGCCGGATGGCTGCTCGACACGTTCACGCCCGAGCCCGGCTCGCCGCGGATCGAACTGCTTCGGTTCAGCGACGCCGACCTGCTCGACGCGGTCCGCAACCGTGCGGCCGACATCGCCATCGCGCCGTGGCCGAAGCGCCCGACCGGCCTGCAGCACACGGCCCTCGCGCCCGACGTCCTCGTCGCAGCGGTCCCGACCGCCAGCGAGCTCGCCGACGGTGACGCCGTGCGCGCCGCCGAGCTGTACGAGATGACGTTCCTCACCTCCGACTATCGAGCGGCGCGAGGCTTCGAGTTCCACGAGTTCTTCCTCGCGGCGGACCTGATCCCGACGACCGTGGTGCAGGTCCAGTCGCTCGAGATGATGTTGCGCCTGGTCGGCAACGGCGACGGCGTCACCATCCAGCCGTCGCTCGTGCTGACATGGAATCGGCCGCACCGGACGGTGGCGATCGTGCCGCTGGCCGGACGCGACATCACGGTGGAGTGGACGGCGACCCATCGGCGTGACGCGTCCGACGACGTGCTCGCCGCTGCGGAACGGATCAGCGGCGCGTTCGCCGCCGCTCGACTGCGTGGCGAGGGCTCGCCGGCCCCGACCGGTTGAGCCGAGCTCGTCAGCACGTTGCGGCTCAGAACGTCGCGGCAAGGCTGGCCGCACCGGTTGCGCAGACCAGCGTCGATGCCACGTACGCCGCGCCCCATCGCCAGCCCAGCGCTCGAGCCTCGAGCGCAAACGACGAATACGTGGTGAACGCGCCACACAGCCCGATGCCGAGGACCGTCGCCGTGCTCGCCGACAGGTCGCGTGTGCTCAGCCAGCCGAGCAGCGCGGCACCGAGGGTGTTGACGATGAGCAACGCCTGCCACGAGCACGCCAGGCGTCCGACCAGGTGCCGTCCCACCGCGCCGCCTGCCGCAGCCACCACGAACAGCAGCGGGGTCACTCGATCCCCTCGGGGTCGTCGTTGCTCGATCCGCTCCACCACTCCGCGCCCAGGAGCGCACCGAACCCGACCGTGAGCGTGGCGACGAGGTAGAGCACGACGGTCGCGGTCTCGCCCGCCTCCGCGAGATCGTTGAGCTCGACGGCGAAGCCGGACATGGTCGTGAAGCCTCCGAGCACCCCGGTGGCGACGAACGCCCACCCGAGTGACGGTCGGGCGACGCGTGCGGCGACCAGACCGATCGCGAGGCAGCCGACGACGTTGATGACGAACGTGTGCCACGGGAAGGCACCGGCGGCGTCCGGGGCCAGTTGGGTGCCGACCGCCCAACGCGCCGATGCCCCGAACACGCCACCGAGCGCCACGGCGGCGATCGTCTGGCGCTCGGTGGGCTCGGACACGTCGCCACTCTGCCAGGCCGCGACGCACCGAACCGGGTTGTCGGGTCCCGACTCGGGTGAGGCGGTCGTAGCGTTGCGGCGTGATCTGTGTGGACGTGTCGGGAGTACGGCTCGAGCAGCCCGACAAGGTGCTGTTCGACGACCTCGACGTGACGATCTCGCGCGGTGACCGTGTGGCGGTCGTGGGCGTGAACGGATCGGGCAAGACGACCCTGCTGCGCATCCTCACCGGCGCGTTGCAACCCGACCGCGGCGAGGTTCGATTCGGACGCGGGGCGCGGATCACGATGCTCGAACAGGACCCGGTGTTGCCCGCCGGGACCGTGGCGGAGTACCTCGGCGACGGGTGGGAGGTCGCGGCCGTCGCCACCTCGCTCGGTGTGTTGCCATTGTTCGACCGGCCGACGGCCGAGCTGTCGGGTGGTCAGGCCAAACGCGTGGCGCTCGCCAAGGTGCTCGCCGACAACGGCGACGGAACCGGCGCCGCGGAGAACGGACACGACATGATCGTGCTCGACGAGCCCACCAACCACCTCGACCTCGAAGCGATCGAGTGGCTCGAGTCGCGGCTCGTCTCGATGTCGGCCGCGCTGGTGCTCGTCACGCACGATCGCCATGCACTCGACCGGCTCACGACCCGCGTCGGGCCGAGCAAGGTGGTCGAACTCGACCACGGACGCTGTTTCATCCATCAGGCCGCGGCCGGCTCCAGCGCCTACGCCACCTACCTCGACGCGCGTGCCGAACGCGAGGAGCGCGAAGTGCAGGAGGAGTCGACGCGCAAGATCCTCGCCCGCAAGGAGCTCGCCTGGTTGCGCCGCGGCGCCCCGGCGCGGACGTCGAAGCCCAAGGCTCGGCTGCGGACCGCGAACGAGATCGTGTCGGGCGGCCCGCGCGACCTCGGCGTCCGAGCCAACGATCTCGAACTCGGCGCCGGAACGACTCGGCTCGGCAATCAGGTGGTCGAGCTCGTCGATGTCGGCCAGCGGTTCCCGGCGGCCGATGGCGGCGAGCCGACGACCGTCTTCCACGGCGTCGACCTCGTCATCGAACCCGGTGCTCGCCTCGCCGTCGTCGGGCCGAACGGGTCCGGCAAGACGACGTTGCTCGACATCATCGCCGGACGACGAGCGCCCGCGATGGGATCGATCACGACGGGCACGACGGTCGTCGTCGGATACGCCGACCAGCACTCGGCGTCGCTCGATCCCGACATCACGGTGCGCAAGTTGGTGGCCGGCCCGCTGCGTGAGCCCGACCACGAGGACAAGGCGCTGCTCGAGAAGTTCTGGTTCGACGCCACCGCGCAGTACGCGCCGGTCCGCATGCTCTCGGGTGGGGAGAAGCGGCGCCTGCAGCTGGTCATGGTGCTCGCGCGAAAGCCGAACCTGCTGATCCTCGACGAGCCGACCAACGACCTCGACCTCGACACGCTCCGCTCCCTCGAGGACTTCCT
>CAVOHA010000022.1:0-123472 GCA_963695475.1 Ilumatobacteraceae bacterium | reverse complement strand
ATCAGCACGACCACGTACCCGACCAGCAGGAACAACGCCTTGAGGATGAGCGCGTACTCGTCGATCACGTACCTGCCGTCGAACATCTCCCGGGGCACACCGTCGAGCTCCAGCCCGAGCGTCACGACGGGGATGAACGCCGCCAGGAAGATCACGCCCGTGAGCGTGGCGATCATCCACTTCTTCGTCTCGGCGATGTTGAGATCGATGAACAGCACCACGTTGATGCCGATCACCAGGATCAGCTCGGGCGCGATGGCGTGCCAATCGATCGCCGGCGCAGTCCAATCGGCCTGCGCGAAGAAGGACGTGACCGCGGCGATCATTGCGGGATGCCGGCGGAGATCGTCTTGACCAGTTCGGTGACGGCGGGATCGAACACCTTGAACATCAGCTGCGGGTACACACCGAACACGACGATCGCGATGAGGAACGGCGTCCAGGCGATCCACTCGGTCGGCTGGACGTCGTGGATGTCCTCGTGGTCGTCGTGGGCGACGTCCACGTCGGCGTTGGCCGCCGAGCTGAGGGAGTGGGCCACGCCGTGACTGCCGTGGGCACCGTGGCCGTCAGCGGCGTGCTCGGCGTCGGAATGACCCTTGAACTCGTCGGTGGGTTCACCGAACGCAGTGCGCTGATACAACCAGAGCAGGTACGCCGCGGCGAGCACGGTGCCGATCGCGGCGATCACCATCAGCGTGCGGAACAGGGCCTCGTTGAGCGCCGGGTGCGGGTTGTACGCCGACAGGATTGCGGGGAACTCGCCCCAGAAACCGGCGAGACCGGGCAGGCCGAGCGACGCCATGGCGGCGAACCCGAGGATGTAGCCCATCTTCGGCATCTGGATCAGCATGCCGCTGAGCCGCTTGATCTCGAGCGTGTGGTAGCGGTGCTTGATCGACCCGGCGATGAAGAAGAGCATGCCGGTGATCAGGCCGTGGGCGACCATCCCGAACAGCGCGGCGTTGATGCCGAATTCGGTGAGCGTCGAGATGCCGAGCATCACGAAGCCCATGTGCGCCACCGACGAGAACGCGATCAACCGCTTCATGTCGGTCTGTGCCAGACAGCCGAGCGCGCCGTAGATGATGCCGATCACGGCGAGGATGCCGATGACCGGCGCCCAGGCTTCTGCACCCTGCGGGAGCATCGGCAATGCGATGCGCACGAATCCGTAGGTGCCGAGCTTCAGCAGGATCGCGGCCAGGATCACCGAGCCCTGCGTGGGGGCCTGCGTGTGCGCGTCGGGCAACCAGGTGTGGAACGGGAACATCGGCACCTTCACCGCGAAGCCGAGGAACATGCCCGCGAAGATCCAGATCTGGACGTTGCGGTCGATCAAGGCGCCCTGTGCGACGAGCCATTCGAAACTGAAGCTCTCGGCGCCGGTCTGGAAGAACAGCGCCAGGAACGCAACGAGCATGAACGCCGAGCCGAACATCGTGTAGAGGAAGAACTTGAGCGACGCGTACTTGCGGTCCTCGCCGCCCCACACGCCGATCATGAAGTACATCGGCAGCAGCACGACCTCGAAGAACACGAAGAACAAGATGAGATCCTGGGCGATGAACGTGCCGGCCATGCCGGTCTGCAGGATCAACATCAACGCATAGAACGCCTTGGCGTTGCCGGCGTCGGGCATGTTGTCCCACGAGTAGATCATCACGAGGAACGTGACGGCCATCGACAGGAAGTACAACGGCAGGCTGATGCCGTCGAGTCCGATCGTGTAGCCGGCCGAGATCACTTCGATCCACTCGGCGTCGACGAAGAACTGCAGGTCCTGCGCCCGGTCGTAGTCGAACAGCACCAGCGTCGCGATACCGATCGCCAGCGTGGCACCGGCGGTGACGATGCCGATGATCTTGGGTGTGCGCTCGTCGTTCTTGCTCGTGCCGAACATGATGACGAGTGCGCCGAGCAGCGGCAGGAAGGTGCCGACACTCAGGATCCAGTTGTTGTCCGTGAGTTCCATGTGTTTCTCGAAGTCTCTGTTCTTCTGTGATGGTCAGTCGAGGACGTCGGCTCAGCCGACGTTGATGATGACGAGGACGATGGCGCCGACGGCCGCTGCGCCGAAGAGGAGTGCGCCGTACTGGCTGACGAAACCGGACTGAGTGCGCTGCAGACCATGACCGGTTTCCGATGCGACGGTTCCCGACCCGTTGACGGCGCCATCGACGAGCTTCTGGTCGATGTTCTCGTACACCCAGATGCCGGTGCGCTTGCTGCCTTCACCGACAGCGTTCACCGTGCCGTCGATTACGTGCTGGTTGATCCAGTACGCCGCCTTGGAGATCGGGTACGCCACGGCTCTGACGATGATGTTCTCGTACAAATAGTCGAGGTAGTACTTGTTGACCAGGAACGTGTAGCCGGCGTTGGCGAGCCGGCTGCGCTCGGTGAGCCCGACGAGGCGCTTGTCGCGCCGCTTGTAGAACGCCAGGCAGAAGCTGATCGCCAGGGCGTAGCCCGCGGCGACGACGGCCAGCGACAAGAGGATCTTGCCCGTTTCCGGCACCGCATGTTTGACCTTCGGGAAGAAGCAGACGGAGCCCTCCGGTGGCGTCGTGCGACCGCAACCCGTTGCGTAGGCGTCCTTCTCGCCGTCGCCTTCCTCGGCGAACTGTGCGACGAAGGGCGTCAGCGCCTCACCGGGCCCACCGGGAACCAGCGAGTCGATGGCCACCGGCTCGTAACGCGGCTCGACGTACTTCTTGAGGACCTCGACGCCCTCGCCGAGGTTGAAGCCCAGCGCACCGCCGACCAGCGGTGTGGGGTTCACGAAACCGGCAGTCAGCGCGAAGAACGCCAGGATCACGATCGGGATCGTGATCAGCTTGCCCGACTCGTGCGGACCGTCATCGTCATGATGATCGTCGTGCGCGTTCGCTGCAGCACCCAGTGACTTGGGCGTGCCACTGTCGCCTTCGGGTGCTCCCACGGTCGCGAGTTCGAGCTCGTGCTCCTCGAGCGTCAGATCGTGCTCGTCGTCGTGGTCACCATGGATGCCGGCAGCGGCACCACGCGGCTCGCCGAAGAAGGTCAGATACGTCGCCCGCGTCATGTACATCGCCGTCATGGCCGCACCGACCAGGCCGACCCAGAACAGCACGGTGTACCCGTTCGCCCCGACGTTGTCGATGATCTCGTCCTTCGACCAGAACCCGGCGAACGGGATCACACCGGTGAGCGCGAGCGTCGAGACGATCCACGCCCAGAACGTGATCGGCATGTGCTTGCGCAGGCCGCCCATGTCCTTCTTCATGTCGAACGAGTGGTGCGACCCGGAGTGACTGATCGATCCCGCACACAGGAAGAGGCAGCACTTGAAGAAGGCGTGGGTGAAGATGTGGAACACGGCCGGCAGCCAGGCGCCGGTGCCGAGCCCGAGCATCATGTAGCCGAGCTGCGAGACCGTCGAGTACGCGAGCACCTTCTTGATGTCGTCCTGGACGAAGGCGAGCAGCGCCGCGATCACGATGGTGATCCCGCCGATGATGGCGATGAAGCTCAGCCCGCCGTTGGCGATGTTGAACGCTTCCCAGAAGACCGGGTAGATGCGAGCGACGAGGAACACTCCGGCCACGACCATCGTCGAGGAGTGGAGCAGCGACGAGACCGGTGTCGGTCCGGCCATCGCGTCGGGCAGCCACGTGTGGAGCGGGAACTGACCCGACTTGCCGATACATGCGATGAACAGTGCAGTCGCGGCGGCGATGATGGCCACGCCGCTGGCCGAGGAGTCACCCGACAGCGCCCAGGCCTGGATCGCGTCGAGATCGAAGCCCGACTTGCCCGGCAGGTTGACGGCGATCCAGTCGCTGGACGAGAAGTAGATGATCGCCGTGCCGACCAGCAGGCCGACGTCGCCGACGCGCACCGTGAAGAACGCCTTGAGCGCCGCCTTCGAGTTCGCGTGGTCCTCCCACCAGTGCCCGATCAGCATGAACGAGCACAGGCCCATGATCTCCCAGCCGAGGATCAGCTGGATCATGTTCGGCGCCATGACCATGATCAACATGCCGGCCGAGAACAGCGTGAGCGCCCCGAAGAACTGGGTGTAGCGGCGGTCGTCGCGGACGTAGTCGAGGCTGAAGATCTGAACCAGCAGCGAGATGAACGCCACCAGGGCCAGCAGCAGAATGGCCAGACCGTCGCCGAACGAGCCGAATCCGAACTCGAGCCCGGCGTTCTGCCACCAGACCCAGCTGGTGATCACCGGTTCGATGAACACCTCGGGCTCGGCGCCCTCGGCGGCTCGCGGCACCGACCGACCGAAGGTCTGCAGGAGCCCGACGGCCGCTTCACCACCGTGTCCCTCCTCGACGGAGTCGACACGGTTCATCCACTGCAGTCCGGCTCCGACTGCGATCACCAGGCTGGCGACCATCGAGGCGAGCCCGAACTCGGAACCGCCGTTCGGCATCTTCTTGCCGAAGCCCATGATCAGCGCAAAGCCGATCATCGGGATCACACCGGCCAGCCACAGGTTGTCCAGGAACCAGCCGGAGCTCAGCGTCACCGCTTCATTGATTTCTTCTGCCGCGAGCACCGGGTCAGCCCTTCAGTTCCGAGAGTTCGTCGAGCGAGATCGAGCGACGGTTGCGGTAGATCAGCAAGACCATGGCGAGTCCGACACCGACTTCGGCGGCGGCGATCGCAATCACGAACAGTGCGAACACCTGCCCGTCGACGTTGTTGTTCATCAGCGCGAACGCGATCAGGTTCAAGTTGACCGAGTTGAGCACCAGCTCGATCGACATCAGCACCATCACCGCGTTGCGGCGAGCGATGACCCCGAACACGCCGATGCAGAACAGGATCGCGGCGAGCAGGAGGAAGTTGGCAGCGAGCATGGCGGCCTCAGTCTTTCCGAGCCAGGACGATGGCGCCGATGGCGGCGGCGAGGAGCACGAAGGTCATCCCGAAGAACGGGGCGAGGTACGGCGAGAGCACGCGGTCGGCGATCTGGATCGTCGCCTCGTTGTTCACGCCGGACAACTCGAGCGGGGTCTCGGTCAGCCCGAGCTCGTCGATCGTCTTGTCCTCGGTGAAGTCGAGGACCACGTAGGCGAGCAGCCCGAACAGGACGACGGCCACGGGGATCCCGATGCCCCACGACTTGTTGTTCAGCCCCGATTCGGCGCCGATCTGGGCACGGGTGAGCATGATGCCGAACAGGAACAGCACCATCACGGCGCCGATGTACACCATCACCTGCGACACGGCCACGAACTCGGCCGCCGCGAGGATGTACTGGGCCGCCATGCCCGCCAGGACCATCGCCAGCCAGAGTGCAGCGTGGACGACGTTCTTCGTGGTGACGACGCACAGCGCGGCGAAGACCATCACCGCAGCGATGATGCCGAAGCCGATGTTCTGCGCGACGTTCACTCCGTCGGCGGCGAGAATCAACGTGTTCACTTGCCGGCACCCGCTTCGAGCTCAGGTGCCTCGGGCACGGTCTCCATCCACTCGCCCAGCTTCTCCTTGTCGTGCAGGAGGTCGGCGATCTTCGGCTCCGAGTACTCGTACTCCGGGCTCCAGAACAGTGCGTCGAACGGGCACACCTCGACGCAGATGCCGCAGTACATGCACAACGCGTAGTCGATGTCGAAACGGTCGAGGTGGTTGACCTGGCGCGGCTTGCCGCCGGCGCGGCGCGGGGGCGCCAGTTGCTTGTGGCCCTCGATGTAGATGCACCAGTCCGGGCAGCTGCGCGAGCACAGCATGCACGCCGTGCAGTTGTCCTCGTGGAGTGCGATCACACCACGGGCGCGGATCGGCGGCGCTTCCTTCTCGTGCGGATACTGCACGGTGTTCGCACCGTCCTTGACGGTGCGGCCGAGCGTCTTCGCAGTGACGCCGAGGCCTTTGATCAGTCCGGGAACCTTGGGCATCAGATCGCAACTTTCAGGATCGCCGTGACGGCGATGTTGGCGAGCGAGAGCGGGATGAGGAACTTCCAGGCGAAGGTCTGGAGCTGGTCCTCACGGA
Organism: Ilumatobacteraceae bacterium; assembly: GCA_963695475.1. Taxonomy (GTDB): domain Bacteria; phylum Actinomycetota; class Acidimicrobiia; order Acidimicrobiales; family Ilumatobacteraceae; genus Ilumatobacter_A. The sequence continues at coordinate 117,472 of CAVOHA010000022.1, read as the reverse complement.
ATCGTGGGTAGCTGAATCGGACCCACATGATGATGCCCACGAGCACGAGCATCTTGGTGAACATGATCACCGGGCCGACGATGTTCATCCACCAGTCGACGTCGTCGAGATTGCTCCAACCGAACCATTCGAACGGGACGCCCCACCCACCGAGGAACAGTACGGCGGCGATGAAGGCGAACACGCCGGCGGTCGCGAACTCGGCGATGAAGAAGATCAGGAACCGGAAGCCGGTGTACTCGGTCATGTAGCCCGACACCAGCTCGGACTCGGCGATCGGCATGTCGAACGGTGCCTGGGTCAGCTCGGCCTGGACCGCGATCATGAAGATCAGGAAGCCGACGAACTGGGTGAGGATGAACGGGTTGCCGAGCCATCCGATCCCGAAGATCTCACCGGTGTTCTGCACCTCGATGATGCGGTTGAGGTTCATCGACTCCGCCTGGATCACCACGCCGAGCGTGGCGAGCACCATCGGGAGTTCGTAGGCGATCAACTGGCCGGCCGCGCGCAGACCGCCGAGCAGCGAGTACTTGTTCGCGCTCGCCCACCCGGCGATGAGGATGCCGAGCACGCTGACCGATCCGACCGCGAGGAAGTAGAAGACGCCGGTGTCGAAGTCGGCGAACACCGCATCGGGCCCGAACGGGACGACGACGACCAGCAGGAACGTCGACAGCAACACGACCAGCGGCGCGATCTTGAAGATCGACTTGTCGGCGTTGTCGGGGGCGATGTCCTCCTTCTGCATCCACTTGCCGACTTCGGCGAGCAGCTGCATCGAGCCGTACGGACCGGCTTCCATCGGGCCGAGCCGGCTCTGCATGAACGACATCATCTTGAACAAGAAGAGATAGACGATCGCGCCGGCCGGCAGCAGCACGGCGACCAGGCCACCGACCACGCGGAACAGCGACTGCCCCCAGTACGGAATCTCCACAGCCAGTGCGCTGATCATCGGTCGATGTCTCCGAGGATGAAGTAGAGCGAAGCGAGGATGGTGATGATGTCGGGAACGTAGACGCCCTTCAGCACCCACGGGGTGATGCTGATGTTGTTGAAGCTCGCCGAACGAATCTTCACGCGGAACGGGCCGAGATCACCCTTCGAGACGACGTAGTACCCCATCTCGCCGAGCGGGTTCTCGGTCGACACGTAGGCCTCGCCCTCGGGCACCTTGATGATGCGCGGAACCTTGGTCATCACCGGTCCGGCCGGAATCTGGTCGACCAACTGCTGGACGATCTTGCACGATTCACGCGTCTCTTGCAGGCGCACCCAGCAGCGCGCCCACGAGTCGCCGTCGGGATGGGTCCAGACCTTGAAGTCCGCCTTGTCGTACGCCGAGCGCGACGTCCTGGTCACGACGCAGGTCGTAGTCGACACCCGATGCCCGCAGGTTCGCGCCCGACAGGCCGTACTCCTTGGCGATGTCGGCGGGGATCACGCCGATCCCACGCATGCGGCTCTGGAAGATCTCGTTGCCGAAGAGCAGGTCCTCGATCTCATCGCAGAAACCGATCAGCTTCTTCATGACCTGCTTGGTCTCGTCGATCCAGCCCTTGGGCAGATCGTCCTTGAGCCCGCCGATGCGGTCGAAGTTCGGGTGGAACCGACCACCGGTCGCTCCCTCGATCAGGTTGAGCACGTACTCGCGGTCACGGAACGCGAGGAACACAGGCGTGATCGCACCCATCTGCACGCCGAGGTCGCCGAGGAACAGCGACACGTTGGCGATGCGCGACAGCTCGAACAGGATCGTGCGGATCACCTGGGCGCGCGGTGGCGCCTCGATGTCCATGAGCTTCTCGGCTGCGAGGATGAACGGCACTTCGTTGGCGAAGCTGCCGAGCCAGTCGATGCGGTTGATCAGCGTGGTGACCTGGGGGAACGTGCGGACCTCGGTGAGCTTCTCGTAGCCGCGGTGCATGTAGCCGGCTGACGGCTCGGCCCAGATGACCTGCTCGCCGTCGAGCCGGGCGATGATCCGCAGGGTGCCGTGCGTGGCCGGGTGCTGCGGGCCGATGTTGAGGGTCATCCCCTCGGTTTCCAGCTCGACGTTCAGACGCGCGTCGGCGGCCTGTGCAGCGATGTAGCTCAGCTGCTGGCGGTCGCTCATCATCGTCATGACTCGTCACCGTCCTCCTGCTCGTCTTCGACCGGCATCGGCTCGACATCGACGATGCCCGGCCACGGCTTCACCATCCGGGCGAGCAGCGGGAAATCCTTCTTCAACGGGTGCCCTTCGAAGTCGCCTGGCAGATACATGTTGCGGAGGTCGGGGTGGCCGTTGAAGCCGATCCCGAACATCTCGTGACACTCGCGCTCGTGCCAGTTCGCGCCGGCGAACGAGCCGGTCCACGAATCGACGACGGGGTCGTCATCGGCAACGTCGGCCTTGATCGTGATCCCGACGTGGCGGTCGAGGTCGGTCAAACGGGCGAACACCTGCATCCGGGTCTCGCCGCCGCACACACCCTGCTTGATCGTCATGTCGATCGGTTCCTTCTCGACGGTCGGGTCGTCCTCGCCCTTGCCGTACGGCGACGGCATCCAGTCGATCGCCGACAGGAAACTGAACCAGGTGAAGCCCGCGGTCTTCAGCGCGGCACCGGTCGGCGCCCATGCGTCGGTTGCGACGCGAACGAACAGATCGTCGTTCGGGACGATGTGGAACTCGAGCAGCGCATCGCCGATGCGTGCCCGCAGATCGTCGACGATCCCCTCGCGGAGACCATCGCCGGGAAGCGCCTGGGTTTCGCCGCCGTCGGTCGCCGTGGTGTCGGTGTCACTCAATGGGTCCACCACCCACGACGATCGGTTGGGGTCGATCCCGCTCCGGGATCGGCTGCGGGTCGGTCGAGATGTCGTGCGTGGTCTGGCCCGTCGGCTCGCCGGCGCTCAACTCACCGCGCTCGGCCTGGCGTTTGGCCTGCAGGGTGGTGAACTCGTCGCCCTTCCACTTGGCCTGCATGTCCTCGTTCTTGATCCGCTGCTGCAGCAGCACCACACCTTCGAGCAGCGCCTCGGGCCGCGGGGGGCAACCGGGGACGTAGACGTCGATCGGAATGATCTGATCGACACCCTTGGTGACCGAGTACGAGTCCCAGTAGGGGCCGCCGCAGTTGGCGCACGAACCCATCGAAATCGCGTACTTCGGCTCGGGCATCTGCTCCCACAGGCGCTTGACGGCCGGGGCCATCTTGTCGGTGACGGTGCCCGACACGCACACGAAGTCGGCCTGGCGGGGGCTCGCCGGGAGCGGGATGACGCCCAGGCGCATCACGTCGTAGCGCGGCGAACCGAACGCCGCGCCCATTTCGATGGCGCAACACGCGAGACCCCACTGGTACACCCAGAGGCTGTACGAGCGGCTCATGTTGAACAGCTTGGTGAGTGGGGCCGGCATCCGGCCCTTGTCGACGAGACCCATGTCAGAGCACTCCTTCTCGGTTCGTTTCGTCCATCATCGCTGCAATTTCGCTCGACGTCGCCATCCGGGTCACACCCAACGGAGCAGGCCGCGCTTCCAGGCATAGAAGAGCCCGTCGAGGAGCAACACGATGAACACGAGCATCACGACGAGCCCGAAGGTGCCGTACCGCTCGATGTTGGCCGCCCACGGGAAGAGGAACACCGCCTCGACGTCGAAGATGACGAAGAGCAGGGCGAACACGTAGTAGCGGATCTGGCTCTGCGACCAGCCCATGCCGACCGGGTCGACGCCCGATTCGTACGCGATGTACTTCTCGGCGGACGGAAACGTGGGCCGAACGGCAGCGGCGAGCCCGAGGAGCAGCCCACCGATGGCGAGAGCGGCAGCACCGAACCAGATGACGTTCAGATAGTCGCGAAGGAAATCCGACATACGGGCCCCGAAGATACCAGGGCTCGTGAATTCCTTCCCAAACTCTGTCGACCCGATCGATCGCCGCATGTCACGTTGGAAACGAGCATGGCGGCCACCGCAGGCGCTGATCTCGCTCCACGCCGGGGGCTCCGACCGCTCGGCGGTGTCAGAGCGGCACGTCGCGCAGCTCGTGCCGGCCGGCGAGACCCAGCTGGCGGTAGACCGCAGCGAGGTGGTTGTCGACGGTTCGCGCCGACACGTGGAGCTCGGCGGCGACCTGCTTGCTCGACTTCCCCTCGGCCACCAGCCGGGCGATCTCGAGCTGGCGCTCGCTCGGCATCTCGATCCGATCGGACACGATCGCCAGCCGATCGGCGATGCGCGGCGGCATGTGCGGACGCAGGTTCACGGCGAGTGCTCGCGCTGCCAGCGCGTGGCGGCGCACGGCGACGACATCGGCTCCTCGCTCGACCGCCACGTCCAGCTCGCCCAGCAGCGCGTCGAGCGCCAGCGAGTTCGCTCCACACTCCAGGAATCGTTCGGCGGCGTCGGCCAATTCGTCGACGTCGTGCTCGAGCGCGCCACGCGCGTGCGCACCCATCGCTGCTGCGAGGCGGCCGTCGAGGCGATCGGACACCTGCGCAACGAGCTCGGCGCTCAGCGGTGCCGGTCCGCGACGGATGGCCTCCAGGCCGATCCAGGGTGCCCACAGCACGTAACCCGCGTCGACGGCCTGTCGTGTGAGCTCGACGGCGCGGCGGTCGACGACGGCCGGCTCCATCAGTCGGAGTTCGGCCCGGGCACGTCCGAGTGGAGACTCGCCCGGATGCGGCTCGGCGTCGAGTCCGAGCTCGACGAGCACCGCGCGCAGCTCTCCTCTGACGAAGCCGCCGACGCCGATGTCGTCGACGTGGTCGGCTGCCCGCACCGCCTCGCGTCCGCGCAGCACGGCCCGGGCGTAGTCGCCGTCGAGCGACGCGAGTTGTGCGGCCATGCCGAGCCACACCGCGTGCGCGGGGCGCACCATCGAGATGTCGGCCAGACGCAGCCACCGATCGACGACTTCGCGGGCACGCACGAGGTCGCCACTGAGGAGATGCCGCAACGAATCGACGATGCCGAGGCGCACGGTGTCGTGCGGGACGTCGAGGAGTTCGGCCAGCTCGTACCCCTCGACGATCGCATCAGCGGCGGCGTCGAACGCACCGGTGAACACCTTGCCGAAGGCGTCCGCGAGCAGGATCGAGAGACGCGCAGCGTCGGAGGTGACGTCGGTGGCCGTTGCGGCCTCGGTCGATGCACTGGCCAGCGAGCCCTTGCCGGTCATCCGCATGTACAGCGCCGTCGCACCGTCGACGCGCGCCCGCTGATCGGGCTGCGTCAGCGTGTCGCGCAACTCCGCCAACTGCTCGTACCCCTCGTCGCTCCGCCCGAGCTGCAGACACCACAGCTCCCCCCTGGCCAGGCCCGCGTCGACCCGCTCACCCTCGGTCTCGGCCGCCTCGATCGCGCGCTCGACCACGACCTGCGCCGATTCGAGGTCACCGTCATTTGCATGGGCCCAGGTGAGCTGGACCAGGTCGGCGGCCGTCGGGTTCTCGATCGCGCCGATCATCCGGCGCGCCAACGAGTTCTCCCACCGGCCGAGCGCGACCGCCGCGCCGAGGCGAGCGGTGCGATCGTCGATCCCGCTCTCGGAATCGAGCATCCACTCGCCGAGGCGGGCAGCGTCGACACCGTCATCGGGACCGACCGCCGATGCCAGCTTCGAGTAGAGGCGCCGCGTTTCCTCGCCGACCAACTGACCCCGGATGACTTCGGCATACAGCGGGTGGTCGACGACACATGGATCACCTGCGACGAGCTGGGCCCGTTCGAGCCGCTCGAGCGCTGCGAGGTCGAGCCGAGACAGCACGTTGCGCGGCACGCTGCCGGCGATCGCGATCGTCCGCAGCAGATCCCATTCGGCCGACGACAGGCGACGCAGGTGTGACGCCACGAGTTGCTCGAGCGATCGGCCGCCGGGCACGAACTCGTCGAGATACCACAGTCCCGCACGTTCGGAGATCGACGCCGATGCACGCGCGGAAGCGAGGAGCTCGCGGAGTGCGAGCGGATTGCCCTCGCTCATCACGGCCAAGCGTCGCAGCGACCCGACCTCGCCCGAGCCCGCCCACTCGACGAGCAGCGCCGTGAGCTCGTCGAGGTCGAGCGGACCGACCACGACGCTGTCCGCGTGATCGCGCAACGCCGCGGTCAAGTGGTGGTCCTCGTCTCGATCACCATCGGGCGCGCTGCGTTCGGTGACGAGGACGGTGATGTCGCCGGCGCGAACGAGCCCCTCGATGATCGCCGCCGACTTGCGGTCGAGCATGCCGACGTCGTCGATGCTCACCACGGTCCGCGCCGCCTGTTCGACGAGGCCGCGCCGCAGCCGCTGGACGAGTTCGAACTCGGCGCTCACCGGCGGCGCATCGAGCGGGAGCAGGTGCAGCAGCGCACCGAAATCCAGGGACTGCTGTGCTTCTCCAGCGAACACACGACGGATGGCGACGGGGTCTGGCCGTGCGCTGAGCGCATCGAGGACGCGTTGGGCAAGGTGCGACTTGCCGATGCCGGCGGGTCCACGCAGCACGACCGACCGCGGCGGGTCACCCGTCAGTCGGGTGAGAAGGTGGTCGACCAGCGCGTCGCGGCCCATCGTGCCCGGCAGTGGGTGCGCGTCGTGCCCGTGGTCGGTTCCCATCCCCGCGCCATCTTTGCACGGCGGGCGGGACCCGAGGTTCAGCGGCCGACGAGCCGATCGGACAACTGCATCGCCGCCTCCGACACCAGCTTCACCACGCGTGGTTCGTCACCCTCGTCGGGAAAGCGGAACGAGGGGCCCTGCACGTAGATCGCGCCGGTCCAGTCACCGCTCGGTCCGCGGAAGGCAGCGGCGATCGCATTGACACCGGGGTCGAGTTCTTCGCGTGAGACCATCACGCCGTCGGCGCGGACGCTGATGAGCCGTTGCCGGACGGCATCGGGATCCTCGAGCGGCTCGTCGAGGTTCCGCACAGCCGCACGCAGGTACGCGTCGAGATCCGCTTCCGAGATGTTCGCCAGCATCGCCATTCCGGTCGGTACTGCGTGCAGGGGGAACGACTGACCGGACTTGTCGGCGAGCATGACCAACTCGTCGGTGTCGTCGACGTTGTCGACCCAGTAGGCCCGGCCCCCGTCGCGCATGGTGAAGCCGGCGCTTCCGCCGGTCATGAGTGCCAGTTCCTCGATGAACGGGCGCACGATGGAGCGCAGGCTGCCGGTGGGGCTCGCCGCGTCGCCGAGGGTGGCCAGCGTCGCGCCCATCGAGTACCCCCCGCCGACTTCCAGTTGCTCGACCGCGCCCTCCTGCTCGAGCGCGGCGAGCAGCCGGGAGACGGTGGACTTCGGGAGGGCGGTGCGCTCGGCGATCTCGGTGACCCCGAGCGGTCCGCGGGCCAGGACCCGCAGGACGGAGAACGCCCGCTCGATCGATTGCACTCCTGACATGTGCGGGACTCCTGCTGGCCGGTAACCTGATACGCACGCCGCTCAGAGGAGTCGGCCCAGAGGGGCCTGGCGTGCTGTTTCACTATACGGTACTGTTCCGCAATACGGAACGGCGACGTTGTTCCGCTCGATGGGCAACGCGTCCACTCCACCTCTGGGGGTCATGACATGACGGACGTCGACAACGACGCAACCAACGGCGACGACGATGCCGAGATCGATCTCGCGACGCTCAGCGACGAGGATCTCATGCTCCAGATGCACGATGATCTGTACGACGGGCTGAAAGACGAGATCGCCGAAGGCACCACGATCCTGCTCGATCGCGGCTGGAGCGCGGAGCGAGTCCTCAACGACGCCCTCGTCGAAGGCATGCGGATCGTCGGGATCGACTTCCGCGACGGCATCCTCTTCGTCCCCGAGGTACTGCTCTCGGCGAACGCGATGAAGGCCGGCATGGAGATCCTGCGGCCGCTGCTGGCCGAAACCGGCGCCGAGTCCGTCGGCAAGGTCGTCATCGGGACGGTCAAGGGCGACATCCACGACATCGGCAAGAACCTCGTTGCGATGATGCTCGAAGGCGCCGGGTTCGAAGTGATCGACCTCGGCATCAACACCGACGTCGACGAGTTCATCGCCGCACTCGACGAGCACCAGCCCGACATCCTCGGGATGTCCGCACTCCTCACCACGACGATGCCGTACATGAAGGTCGTCATCGACACGCTCACCGAGCGCGGACGGCGCGACGACCAGATCATCCTCGTCGGCGGTGCGCCGCTGAACCAGGAGTTCGGCGACGCGATCGGCGCCGATGCCTACTGCCGCGACGCCGCAGTGGCCTCGGAGATGGCAAAGCAACTGGTCACCGCCCGGCGGGGCAACCCCGAACCTGCGGGTCCGTCGGTCCACGCTTGATGATGGACGCGCCGCGCACGCTCGTGATCGCGTGTGGCGCGCTCGCTCACGAACTGAAGGCGATCACCGAGATCAACCACCTCGGCAACGTCACCGTCGAGTGCCTGCCCGCCGCGCTGCACAACCGCCCCAAGGAGATCCCCGATGCGGTGCGGGCGCGCATCCGCCGCGCCCGCGGCGACGACGCGATCGCAAACGACTCGCACGACGCCGACGATCTCGACCGGGCCGACCTGGTTGACGGTGAAGTGCGAGTCACCGATGCCGAAACCGGCCGTGACGGCTCACACTTCGACCAGATCTTCATCGGATACGCCGATTGTGGGACCGGCGGCGCCCTCGAACGGGTGTGTGCGGAGGAAGGCGTCGACATGCTGGCCGGCGCGCACTGCTATCAGTTCTTCGCCACGGCGCCGCGCTTCGCGGAGATCCAGGACAACGAGATCGGCTCCTTCTATCTGACCGACTTCCTCGTGAAGCACTTCGAACGGCTGGTCTGGCAAGGGCTCGGCCTCGATCGACATCCGGAGTTGTTGCCGATGTACTTCGGCAACTACACCCGGCTCGTCTACCTCGCGCAGACCGACGACCCCGATCTCGTCGAGCGCGCCGAGGCAGCAGCAGCCAGGCTCGGCCTGTCGATGATCGTCGAACGCACCGGCTACGGAGAACTCGAGACCACGATGGTCGACATCGCACGAGGAACGACATGAGCGACGACATCACCGCACCCGGCCCCGAACTCGGACCCGACCAGGGCGAGCAACGCGAACGCCAATCGACACGACGCAGCGGTCGACGCCGCGGCGGGCCGATGCTGTCGACGATCTCGTGGCGCGACATCCCCGCGCAGCTCACATGCCGATCCGGCGACGACCAGCACAAGGTCCTGCTGCACGCTCGGTTCCAACACGCCATCGACCGGGCGGCCGCGGTCGCCGGCCTCACCTCGACGCACGACTACGTCCAGCAGTGGCGCACTTCGTCCGCGCCCTTGACCGATGGCGACCTCCAAGCACAGCTGGACCAGCGATGTGCCGAGATCGAGCGCGACTACCCCCGTGATCGGCTCGAAGCGCTCGTCGCCAACGGCGGCCTCGAGCCGTCGTCGGGCGACGGTCGAGCCGCCGACGCCACCTCCGAGACCGACGCCACGACCACCTCCGAACTCCCCGAAAGCGATCACCCATGACCGACACCGTCATCAGCTCCGCAACCAAAGAAGTCGTGATCGGCTTCGATCGGCCGTTCGTGATGATCGGCGAGCGGATCAACCCGACCGGACGCAAGCTGCTCGCGGCCGAGATGAAGGAGGGCAACTTCGACCGCGTTTCAGCCGATGCGATCGCCCAGGTGGCCGGCGGCGCCCAGATGCTCGACGTGAACGCCGGCATCCCGCTCGCCGACGAACCCGCGCTGCTCGCACAGGCGATCCAGCTCGTCCAGTCGGTCACCGACGTCCCGCTCTCGATCGACTCCTCGATCGTCGAAGCACTCGAGGCCGGCTGTGCCGTGTACCAGGGCAAGCCGCTGATCAACTCCGTGACCGGCGAGGACGAGCAGATGGAGCGGGTCCTGCCGTTGGTCAAGAAGTACGGCGCGGCCGTCGTCGCCATCTCGAACGACGAGACCGGCATTTCCGAGGATCCCGACGTGCGCTTCGAGGTCGCCCGCAAGATCGTCAACCGCGCTGCGGACTACGGGATCCCGTCGTCCGACGTGGTGGTCGACCCGTTGGTGATGCCGATCGGCGCGGTCGGCCAGGCCGGCCAGCAGGTGTTCCGGCTCCTGCGGCGACTCCAGACCGAACTGAAGGTGAACACGACCTGTGGGGCGTCCAATGTGAGCTTCGGCCTCCCAGAACGCAACTGGATCACCGGCACGTTCCTCGCGATGGCGATCAGCAACGGGATGACCTCGGCGATCATGAACCCGCTGCACGGTGAGGTGAAGCGGATCGTGAAGGCGGCCGACGTGCTCGCCGGACACGATCAGGACTGCGGCGCGTGGATCGCCGCGCAACGTGAAGGCGGCGACCCGACCGGCGCCGGCGAGTCGGGCGGCGCACCGCGCCGACGCGGCGGCCGCCGTGCCCGCGTCGAAGGCTCATGACCCCGACCGTCTCCCTCCCTCCCCCGTCGCATCCCGCACGAGGAGGCCCCCGTTCGCGAATTGTGGCGGATCGTGACGGTGAGCGTCACGATCCGCAACAATTCCTCCTGCGGGATGCTGCGATGAGCGACGACCGAGCTGCGTACCGGGTCGTGTTCGCGCCGTCGGGCCTCACCGCGGAGGTCGACGAGGGCACCACGTTGCTCGACGCCGCCCGCGCGATCGGCGCCGATCTCGACTCGACCTGTGGCGGACGCGGCCTGTGCGGGCGCTGCCAGGTGATCCCCACCTCGGGGTCGTTCCCGAAGTGGCAGATCGAGTCGAACACCGAGTCGATCACCGGGTGGAGTGCAACCGAGGAGGACTACACCGGACGACGGCCGATCGCCGACGGACAACGCCTGGGCTGCGCGGCCCGGGTGTGCGGCGACGTCGTGGTCGAGATCCCGCCGGCGAGCCAGGTCCACCGACAGGTGGTCCGCAAGTCGGTCGAGCTGGGCGACCTGCAGATCGATCCGATGGTCCGCCTGCACTACGTGGAGCTGCCCGTCGCCGACCTCGACAGCGACCTCGGCGGGCTGACCGAGCAGATCGCTGCGGCCCTCCTCGCCGACCACGACGTCACGATGGACCGACTCGAACCGCATGTCCTCCCGCTGCTGGCCGGCGCGGCCAAGCGTGGGAACAACACCGTCACCGTCGGCGTCCGCCACGGGCGCGACGTCTGCGCGGTGTACCCGGGGTACGTCGACCGGGCGTTCGGGGTGGCCGTCGACGTCGGATCGACGACCGTCGCCGGTCACCTCGTCGACCTCGCGACGGGCGAAGTCGTGGCGAGCAACGGGGTGATGAACCCGCAGATCCGGTTCGGCGACGACCTGATGTCTCGCGTGTCGTACGTGATGATGAACCCGGGCGGCGACGTCGAGTTGACCACGGCCATCCGCGCCGCACTCGACGAGATGGTCGGCGAATTGATCGCCGAAGCCGCCGCGACCGAGGCGCTGCGCGACATCGACCGCTCGCGCATCCTCGACATGACGATCGTCGGCAATCCGATCATGCACCACGTGATCCTCGGGATCGATCCGACACCGCTCGGCCAAGCGCCGTTCCTGCTCGCCACCGACAGCGCCGTCATCGTGCGCTCGACCGATCTCGCGATCGATACGCCGTTCTCGGAGACGTACTTCCTACCGTGCATCGCCGGCCACGTCGGCGCGGACACTGCCGGTGCGATCCTCGCGGAGGGTCCCCACCGAAGCGACGAACTCCAACTGCTCGTCGACGTCGGCACCAATGCCGAGATCGTCTTCGGCAACGACGAGCACCTGCTGGCTGCGTCGAGTCCGACCGGCCCGGCGTTCGAAGGCGCCCAGATCTCTGCCGGGATGCGGGCGACCGCAGGCGCGATCGAACGCGTGCGGATCGATCGCGAGACGCTCGAACCGCGGGTGAAGGTCATCGGCGCCGACGTGTGGTCGGACGATCCCCTGTTCGACATGCAGACCATGAAGCTCGACATCGCCGGCATCTGCGGCTCGGGGATCATCGAGGTGATGGGCGAGCTGTACCTCGCCGGGCTGATCGACGTCGACGGCACGATTCGCTCCGACGGCCCGACCAGGACCGACCGCGTGTTCGCCGACGGGCGCACGTTCTCCTACCGCCTGTTCGGTGACGCCGACGATCCGGCGCACGCCATCATCGTCACGCAGGACGACGTGCGCGCGATTCAGTTGGCGAAGGCGGCGCTGCGTGCCGGGATCGACCTGCTGTGCGAGCATGCCGGAACGACCGACCCGGACGCGATCGGCTCGGTGCGACTCGCCGGCGCATTCGGCGCCCACATCGACCCGCTCTACGCGAAGGTGCTCGGCCTCGTTCCCGACGTACCGGTCAGCCGGGTCGCCTCCGTCGGCAACGCCGCTGGTGCCGGCGCGGTGCGTGCGTTGCTGTCGCACGCACAGCGCGCCGAGATCGAGGCAGCCGTACGTCGAGTCCAGAAGATCGAAACGGCGACCGAGCCACGGTTCCAGCAACTCTTCGTGGACGCGATGGGCTTCCCCCACACCACCGGCGCCACCCCGAACCTCGCGACCGAGACCGTCTTGCCCCTCGCCCAGCCACGAGCCGAGTCCGCAGGTGCACGCCAGCGCACCGGCCGCCGTCGACCCCGCGCCTGACCCGCCCACCGGACCGCCACCCGGCCCAACCAGCCCGGGTTCGTGCAACCGAATGCGACACCGAACGGCGTGTTCGGTCACACAAACGACGAGGAGCAGGGAACACCAGGTGGCCGCGTTCTGTAATATGGAACTGTTCCGGATGGCGGAACTCCTGACTGGGGGTCGACATGACTGACGAACGACGCAGTGGCCGACGCTCCGGAGGCCGAGCCGGGCGTGCGGCGACGCGGCTGTCGTCTGCCGCCCCTCGACCCACGTTCCTCGAACGTCGGATTCGTCCCTACGAACTCGTGACCGACGAGCAGTTGGAACTGATCGAGGCCAACGCCGAGACCATCCTGGAACAGGTCGGCGTGGAGTTCCGCGGGTATCCGAGCGCATTGGAACGATGGAAGCAGGCCGGCGCCGACGTCGACGGCGTGCGCGTCCGTTTCCCACGCGGGCTCTGCCGCTCGATCGTCCAACAATCGGCGCCCCGCCAGTACACCCAGCACGCTCGCAACCCCGCCAACAACGTCGAGATCGGCGGCAACAACACCGTGTTCGCGCCGAACTACGGCTCCCCCTTCGTCTTCGACCAGGACAACGGCCGCCGTTACGCCACGATCACCGACTTCGAGAACGTCGTGAAGCTGGCGTACATGTCACCGCACCTGCACCACTCGGGCGGCACGGTCTGCGAGCCGGTCGACATCCCGGTCAACAAGCGCCACCTCGACATGATCTACGCCCACCTCCGATACAGCGACAAGCCGTTCATGGGGTCGGTCACGGCCGGCGAACGCGCCGCGGATTCGATCGAGATGGCGCGGATCGCATTCGGGGGCGACCTCCGCGACGAATCGGGCGTCGAGCGCACCGTGATGTCGTCGCTGATCAACGCGTCGTCACCGCTCGTCTGGGACGACACGATGCTCGCAGCAGCCGAGACGTATGCGGCTGCGAACCAGGCGTGCATCATCTCACCGTTCATCCTCGCTGGTGCGATGGCACCGACCACCGCCGCCGCCGTCTCCGCGCAGACGCTCGCGGAAGCGCTCGCCGGGATGGCGTTCTGCCAGCTCGTGCGACCGGGTGCACCGGTGATCTTCGGGTCGTTCGCATCGTCGATGTCGATGGCCACCGGCGCGCCCACCTTCGGCACCCCCGAGCCGGCGATCGTGCTCTACACCGTCGCCGCGCTGGCTCGCCGACTCGGTGTGCCCTTCCGTTCCGGCGGATCCCTGACGGCCTCGAAGATCCCGGACGCACAGGCCGCCTACGAGTCGGCGTCGACGATCATCCCGACCGTGATGGCAGGCGTCAACTTCGTGCTGCACGCGGCGGGATGGCTCGAAGGGGGCCTCGCGTTCGGCTACGAGAAGTTCATGATGGACGCCGACCAGCTCGGAATGATGATGAAGTTCGGCCAGGGTCTCGACATGAGCGAGAACGGCCAGGGCGTCGACGCATTCCTCGCGCACAGTCCCGGCGAACACTTCCTCGGGACCGCCCACACGTTCTCGAACTTCGAGACCGCGTTCTACCGCTCGACGATCGCCGACAACGCAAGCTTCGAGCAGTGGACCGAAGACGGCGCCACCTCGGCGGCCGACCGGGCGAACGCCGCATGGAAGCTGGCGTTGGCGACCTACGAGGCGCCGGCGATCGACGACACCATCGACGCCGAGCTCCGCGACTACGTCGAGCGTCGCAAGGCCGAGATGCCCGACGAGATCGGCTGACCGTCCCCGCGCGTCGCCCGGTGGAGTGCTGCGAACCCGGCCACGCCGAAGACCACGCCCCCGACGAGCATCGGCGTGACGGTGGCGCCGATCCGCGCGTCGACGACGGCAGCCAGGAGCGCCCCGATCCCGAGTTGCGAGAGCCCGAGGATCGCGCTGCGCCGTGCCCGCTTTGTCGGCCATCGGCTCCATCGCAAGCGCCGAGGCCATCGGAGTGATCACCATCGTCATCGCATTGGCGACGACCGCCCAGGCGAACCAGACCCACACCGACGGCACGCCGGCGGACGCGATGACGACCGCCAGCACGACGACGGTGGCCAGGACGTGCGTGACCGCCGACCACCGCAACATGAGGCGCATCCCGAACCGGTCGATGAGCCGGTTGTTGAACAACAGCGCCGAGGCCATCCCCACGCCCGACAACCCGAAGAACACGACGAACTGACTGTCGCGGTCGTAGACCTCGTCGAGAACCGGCTGCGAGCTCCCCAGCCACACGAAGAACGATGCGGTGAACAGCGTCGACCCCACGAGCGCCCACAGGGTGACCGGCGTCCGCACCACCGACGACAAGGCGTCGGCGAACGGGCCGAAGCGGATCGCTCGCCGATGGTCGGGCGCCATCGTCTCACCGAAGCGGACGGTCCAGACGAATGCGATCGTCGCCAGCAACACCCCGACGAGGAACACGGTGCGCCACGATCCGACGGTCAGGATCGCCTCGCCGACGAACGGGACGACGATCGGCCCGATCAGGAAGAACGCCGTGAAGGTCGCCACTACTCGGGCCATCCGGTCGCCCTCGTAGAGGTCGCGCGCGATCGCGAAGCGCAGCACCGACGGCGCGGACGCGCCGAGCCCCCAGACGAACCGGGCGACGAGCAACAACTCCAGGCCGGGAGCGAGCGCACTCGCGACGGCGCCGAGCCCGTAGAGCACGAGGCCGGCGGCGAGCACGTTGCGCCGACCGAAGCGATCCGAGAGCACCCCACAGAACAGCTGACCGACCGCCATCCCGGCGAAGTACAGGGTCCCGGTGATCGCGGGGCTGACGCCACGGGCGTCGAGGTCGAAATCGGCGCGGAGCTCGTCGAACGCCGGGAGCGCGGCGTCGATCCCGAACGCCATCAGGATGCCGACGAAGGCGAGGAACGCGATGACGGACCGATCGCTGCGCACGACTGCGCTCCGGTCAGTCGTCGTGATCATGGCCGCACCATAACGACCGCGCAACATGATGTTGATCCGGGATCGATGTCATGTTGCTACGGTCGACGGCATGGCTGAGGTCTTCCATCTGGGCATCGGGCGAGCAGATGTCGCAGGAGCGACGTTGGCAATCGTTCCCGGCGATCCCGAACGTGTGGCACGGATCGCGGCGCTGCTCGACGATCCGGTCCCGCTCGCGTCCACTCGCGAGTTCACCTCGATGCGCGGCACCCTCGACGGCGCCGGTGTGATCGTCTGCTCGACCGGCATCGGTGGACCCTCGACGTCGATCGCGGTGGAAGAACTCGCCCAGCTCGGCGTCACGACGTTCCTGCGGGTCGGCACCACCGGTGCGATCCAGCCGGACATCGAACCGGGTGACGTCATCGTGACCACCGGGGCGGTTCGACTCGACGGAGCGAGCCACCACTTCGCCCCGGCCGAGTTCCCGGCGGTCCCCGACTTCGGCTGCACGACGGCACTCGTCGAGGCGGCACGTGCCGCTGGCGTCAAGCTGCACATCGGCGTGACGGCGTCGTCCGACACCTTCTACCCGGGTCAGGAGCGGTACGACACCGTGTCCGGACACGTCGCCCGACGGTTTCGAGGCAGCCTCGCCGAGTGGCAGGAACTGGGCGTGCTCAACTACGAGATGGAAGCAGCAACGCTGTTCACGATGAGTGCGGCGCTCGGCCTGCGGTCCGGTTGCGTGGCCGGCGTTCTCGTCAACCGGACGCGCGACGAGATCCCCGCCGACGACGCAGCCGAACGCGTCGAGGCGGTCACGATCGGCGTGGCCGTCGACGCAGCGCGTCGTCTCCTCGCCCCAACAACGTGATACTCATCCGGGATCGACATCACGTTGGTCAGCAGTCGACGGTGTGGTCCTCGGGATCGGTCGTGCTGATCCGGCGAACGTACGCATCGGGTGGCCCGAAGGCGACTGCGTCGCAGGCTTCCTGCTGGGTGAGATAGGGCCCGAACACGACACCGTAGATGTCGTTGCCGTCGCGGAACTCCTGGCGCAGCGACGGGCAGGCACGCGTCCAGATGTAGTTGGATCCCGGGTACTGCGCGAGGAGCGAATCGACCTCGTCCGCATACGGCTGCGCACCGACGGCCGACCCGACGAACGTGATGTATCGACCGTCGCACGCCTCGTCGAGGATCGGCTGCTGCAACCCGAGGTCTCCGGCGGCGCGGCTCGGCTCGGTCGGGATGGTCGGCTGCGGCTCGGTCGGTGGCACCGTCGACTCGACCACCGTCGTCGTCGGGTCCAGCACCACGTCGTCGACCGATGACGCCGTCTCGTTGTCGACGACCGCCGATGACGGAGCCGAGTCGATCGTGGGCTCGGGTCCGTCGGTGACATCCGTGACGTCGGTGTCGTCGTCGATCACCGCGTCGTCACCCGAGTTCGACGCGAGCAGCACGAACAGACCACCGACGATCACCACGATCGAGATCGCCAACGCGGCGACCATCACCCCCGTCGAACGCGACTCCGATGCCGGCGACGGACCCACCGGTTCGCCGCCGACGGGCACGGGGGCGATGACCTCGGTCGGACCCGGCGGCGGTCCGGCGTTCGCAGGGAAGTCGGTGGTCGCTCCCCCGCCGGCCGCCGGCGCGGTGGGTGGCGGTTCGTCGCTCGGCGCCGGACCGCGGGGCATCGTGGTCTCACCGAAGGCCGGGGGAGCGACCGACTCCGACGAAGGTCCGCCGTCCGCGGTCGGCTCACCCACGAGCGCGGCGACACCGCTCGGGTCGGCGAGTGCGAGCCCACACGTTGCGCAGTAGGACGCGTCCGCCGAATTGGATTCGCCACATCGCTCACACCGGTGCATCGCCCTTCACCCTCTCACTGCGGTCCGATGAAGCGGTAGTCGAAGATCTGGAGGGACCCGTCGGGGCGGACGTTCACGTCGACCTCGATCACCTCGAACGACGTGGGATCTCCGTCGACCTGTCCGTACGCCATCTCGGCACGCATCGACTGGAAGCCGGTACTGCCACCGAGTCGTTCGAGTTGCTGGACGTCGGCGAACGACACGCTCTGCCAGAACCCGACGAACTGGTCGAAGCCTCGTTCGTAGTCCCCCTGGTCCCGTGCGGACAGCATGTTCCAGGCGTTCACATAGTCGCCACTGACCGCCGTGGCGATGTACCCGCGGTAGAACGCCGCCGCTTGGTCGAACGTCACCGTGCCGACCCCCGGCGCAACGGTGGGGACCGGCGCTGCCGTCGTCGGTGGAGCCGTCGGCTGCGGCGGAACCGTTGGCGGCGGCGGCGAGGGCACCGGTGCAAGCGTCGTCGGCGGGAGTGTCGTGAGCGGTGCAGTGGTCGGTGCGAGGGTCGTGGGTGGCGCAGTGGTCGGCGCAAGCGATGTCGATGGACCGGGCGTGGAAACCGGCTCGGTCGAGGGCGGAGCCGTCGGAGTACCGCTCGTCCCGCCGGGGGCCGATGCGGGGGCGACGGAGTCGACAGCGTCGGAACCGTCACCGCCGGTGATGAAGAAGAGCGCCCCGCCGACGAGCAGCACCACGGCGACCGTGACCGCCCCGATCATCGACGAGCTCATGCCCGTCGAGCCCCCCGTCGCGCCGGCCCCGAGAGTTCCGACCGGCGCCACTGCGGCGTGGCTCCCCATCGGGCGGCCACAGGCTTGACAGAAGGTCGCCTCGACCGAGTTCGCCGCGTCGCAGGAGGGGCAGCGAGCTGGTCCGTTCACGAGGCCGTCATCCGCTCGACGGAACGACGTCGTACGTCGTCGAGTCGTCGCCGCTGAAGTTGTACACGACGAGATCGTACGTGCCGGCCGGGAGGTCGTAGGTATCGTCGTCGATCCGGTACAGGAACCCGTCGACCAAGTCGGAGCCGACGAAGGCGCCTTCCACGTCGATCCGCACCACCTGCGCCGTCTCGACCTCGAGTTCGAAGACGCGGATGTCGCCAGGACCGAAATCGCCGGTGATCCGTTGCGGGAACGGCACGGCCTGGCGACCTGCCTCGCGGATCCGGATCGTCGCATCGCCGCGTCCCGTGGGAAGACAGCCGATGACTCCACAGTCCTGGTCGTCGTCGATGTCGGAGTACGTGACGACTCTGGCCACACCGTCCTGCGCAGCGACGAAGTCGTCCCCGAACCGCTGCTCCAGGCCGAAGCCGTCGTCGACGTACAGGTCGAACCTCGTGCCCTCGCTCCCGGTCACGTTGTAGGCCTCTCCGGCGGAGATCTCGAACTCGTTGACGACGTAGAGCTGACCGTCGAACTCGATGTCGATGTCGCTTCCCGCCTCGACGATGGTGGCATCGTCGAGCTGCGGACTGTCGAACGCGTACAGCAGGCTCTGGCGATCGTCGAACACGTCGAGGAGCCGACCCATCAGGTCGGTGAACGTCGGAACGATCCGCACCCGTCGCCCACCGTCCTCGTCGACGGTCTCGATCACCAGCGACGTGTCGAGGTCGTCGACATCCTCGAGCCCCAGTGCGTCGATCAGGCACGACCGGTCGGTCGTTCGGCCGTCCTCGCGGACCGTCGCACAATCGTGACATTTCAGCTTCCGGGTGGCGTGGCGAACTGGACGGCTGACAGGCCACAAGCGAGCAAGAACGCTCCGCTGGCCATGGTAGGTCCTGCCTGCCGCCCAGTTGGATGTCGGGATCACGAGCATGGTCAGCAGCCAGAAGGCCACGAGCCCGATTGCGCCGGTGGCGAGGCGCGTGGTCACGACACCGCGAGGGCGGACGGTGGTCGTGGCGATGTAGACGCCCACGATCGAGTAGACGCGGGTGCAACCCAGACCCCCAAACTCGGTGAGAGCACACCGGAGCGAATGCGGTCGGCGAGGTCGAGCCCGCGGAATCGGGACCCGGGTACGGTTCGAACCCATCGGACGAACGTCGTCGCCAACAACATGATCCTGCTCGCGACCCATCCGGTCGGCACGATCACCCGACCGACGATCGGAGGGAGTCGATTCGACGGCATCATCGCGTGACCCGTATGCGACGACATCGCCATCGTTCGTGACCTCGACGATGTGTCCACCGTCGACGATCGAGAAACTGTCGAAACGCTCCTGCCACCTCGTCGCCGGTCTCCCAGTCGTATACGGCGATCTCCGTCGACTTCGCCACTGGTCCGACCGCGGGTCATCGCTCGGTCCGCTGGCTCACACCGCCAGCTCGAAGACCGCAACGGTGAGATCGTCGTTCACGATGCGGCCGTCGGTGCGCTCGCCGATCAACCGCGTGGCGATGGCATCGGGCTGGTCATCGTCGAGCAGCGCGAACCGTTTCGGATCGCCGAGCAGCCATTCGGCCACCGCATCGCTGGCGAGCACGAGGACATCTCCGGGACCGGCCGGAACCGTGGTCCAGGTCGGCTCGTCGTGCGGTCGGTCGACCATCGAACCGAGCAACGCCGGATGGGAGCCGAACTGCGACGCGTCTTCGTAGGGCAACGCTCGTCGCATCCGGCGCGATCCCGCCTCGCCGGTCAACACGAAGGCGCACGAGTCGCCGAGGCACATGATCGTCGCGACTCGCGCATCACCGTCGGTCATGATCGCGGCGCCCACGATGGTCGAGTAGGCGCCCTGACGCGCCCCCTGCTCGCTCCACCAGCCCGCCGGGCGGTCCTCCCCGGCGCCCTCGGAGCCCCCGCTGGGCGGCGGTGAGCCGGCTCGCGCTCCGGCGAGCCACGTGGCGAACGAGGCGACCGAGAGCGGCTCGGGCGGCTGCTCGACGAAGTGTCTGGTGAGCGTGTCCGCCCACAGGTTGGCGCCGAACGACGACGACGCGCCATCGGCGACGGCCAGCACGGCGCGCCGCGGGTCGACGGTCACTGCGTCCTCGCACTCCTCGATCGAGTTCCCGTGCTTGGCGATGCGGATCGAGAACGCACGGCCCGTCCGCTGCGAACTCTTCTTGATCTCCACGCTCCGCGGGTCGAACTGACCGGGGTCGAGTCGGGCCCCGTGCGATTCGCCGTCGGCCGGCGGTTGATCATCTGGTCGCTCCGAACTCGGCGGCGGACCGACGCCACCGAGCGGTGGGAGCGACTCGGCCGACGTGGCCGGCAGTGGGGCGCCGCTCGCTCCGGGGGCGAAACCGAAGGAATGGTCGGGAGACGGAGCGAGGAGTGAGTCGAACAACCAGAAGGCGCCGACCGCAGCCACCACGGCCACGATGACGAGCACGACACCGATGCCGCTCAACGCGGCAACACCGCCGACGACCGCCGCGACGACGGCGCCGACGAGCAGCTTCGCAACGAGCGCATCGGAGCCGCTCGACGTGCTCATCGCAGCAGGTGTCCGACCGAGGTGCCGACGTTGAGGAACGACACCACCGCTCGGAAGTCGGCGTTCATCGACATGCCCCGGGCCCCCGGCTCGGCCTGGTACCCCTGCCGCACCGCCGCGGTCCGCATGAACTCGGGAAGCTCGCTCGACATCGAGAACAGCTGTCTGGCGAACGGGTCGCTCAGCTGACCCGGGTCGTTGGGGAACATTGCCGGCGACAACACGTTGCCGGTTGCCAGCATGATGTTGAACAACAACAGGTGCCCGTCGTCGGACGCCAGTTGCTTCAGCCGCTCCGCCCAGGTCGCGGCATCGCCGTCGGTCGATTCACCGTCGGTGAGGTTGATCACGATCGGTGGGAAGCTCTGCGGGTACGCCTGGATCCAGGCGTGGGCGATTCGCCCGGCGCGGTCCATCGCCGCGCACATCGGGGTCCCGCCTTCGTTGAGCGGTTCGACCCAGATCGGCATGCGGTACGAGAGCGGCCCGTCGCTGGTCTGACGAGTGCGTTCTTCGACGCGGAGCGGATGCAGCGCGAGATCGGTGGTCCAGGCGAGGTCCCCCTGCTGGCCGGGGACCGTGATGCAGGAATCGACGATGGCGTTCGCGTGCTGGTCGGTGCGGTACCCGATCACCGAGACCGCGAAGTAGGGCCGCGGCGGTTCGGTGTGCGATTTCGAGCAGCGCTGGATCAGCTCCATCACCGTGGAGTTGAGCTGCTCGGCGACCACCACCGACTTGGGCGTTTCGGTCCCGGCCATCGGGTCGTACATCGACGCCGACTGGTCGACGAGGAAGATCAGACAGCTCGGGGTCGCTCGGTCCACGCGTTGCGCATACATCAGTTCACTCCTTCTCCGTGGATATAGGTGCACCGCGACATCTGGTCGGGCACGACGCTTGCGAGATAGTCGAACAGACGCGGGTCGGCCGACACGTTCGCCGACGCGCAGAAGAACCCGTCGCTGCCACCGCGGACGAAGACGTCGTCGAAGTCGTCGACGCACTCATCGGGGTCGACGAAGTCGTCGAACACCTCCTCGATCCGGACCTCCCACTCGCCGACGGATGCGCCGCCGAATCGCGCCAGACTCTTGGCGACGACACGCACGAAGATCTCGGCATCGTCGACCAAGGCGGTCGCCTCGAGAACATCCAGTTCGTCGAACAACGCCTCGAACGCGTCGTCAGAGCACGGGAAGAACGCAGCGGATTCCGCCGTGGTGACGCCACCGACATCGTCACCATCGAACAGGACCGTCGCCTCGACGACCTCGCCGGTCTCGCAGTCCTGCACCGATCTGCTCGTGGAGCGATCATCGATGATGCCCGAGATCAGCTCGATGTCCTGAGTTCGGAATCGTTCCGCGATCGAGTCGCCGGACACCGTCAGGAAGAAGCGTCCGTCGGATTCGGTGAACTCCCCCAGCTCACCGCTGAGGATCAGCAGCTGTCCGGTACCGGTGCGCACGACGAGCGCCGCTTCGCACTCCGCATCGTCGGTGGGGTCGCGCTCGTCGTCCCCGGTTCGGGGTGGGGTCTCGCCGCTCGACGTCGCGACCGGGGCCTCGCCGTCGTCGACGTCATCCGCCGGGACTTCCGCGGCGATGTCATCCGCAACGTCGTCATCATCATCGTCGCCGTCCTCGACGACCTCGGCCTCCTGCGGTGGTTCTGCAGGCGCTGCGCTCCTGTTGGGCTTCCTGCGCTGGTTCGGCCTCGGAGCCCGGCGGGGGCGACTCCGGCGCTCCCGACCGTCGCGACGGCAGCGTCGTCGTCGTCGACGAGCTGGACCCCGATCAGTGTGACACCGAAACCGATGGCCAGAGCGGCGAGCGCCGCCACGAGTCGCTGCCGGATCATGGCCGAGCTCCACGTCCGGTGTCGGACTTGATGTCCAGTCGAACGAACAGCCCGGCGAACGCCATGATCTGACCCGACGCGAGACGGAATCGGGAAGGTTGCGCGACGCCGTCCACGAAGACCTCGATCGAGGTCGTGACGTCGGCGGCGTGCTCACCGATGGCCAACTCGATCGCTCGCGGCCGGAGTCCCCGACCGGTGACGACCAAGGTGTCGCCGCTGCCCCCACCGAGCGTGATCCGGTTCGAGTGGAAATCGATCACGGTCCCCTGACCCGGGCCCTCGACCACGGTGAGCGAACCGTTCCGTGCCGTTCGGATCGCCACCGCGACGAGCACGCCGATGAGCATCGCCACGAAGCTCGCGGTCAACAACACCTGGCCGTCGAATCCGTTGACCTGGAGCGCACGCGCCTCGAACCGAGCGCTGGTCAGCCCGTGGACCATCCCGCCGACGAACCCTGCCACGGCACCACCGGAGAACGCATACGCGCCCGCCTTGGGCGAGTGGAGCAGGCCCGCGGCGAGCCCGACGAGCGCGGCGGTGAGCGCCCAGATGTAGGCGACGAGGACGGCGTTCTCGGTATCGCCGACCTCGAGTGTCGAGCGGGTCATGAAGTCGGCGACGAAGACCGCCACGATTCCCGCGAGCAACCCGACGGCCGCCCCGATCAGGAAACGTCGTGCGGCGAGCCCGTAGTTCGACAGGTTGAGCGCCGACCAGGAGTGGACGAGACCCCCGAGCATCCCGGCGATCATTCCGACGAACAGCCCGCCATCGAGCTGGGCGTCGGTGACCACCCCCTGCAGCAGGCCGGCGATCAACGAACCGAGCAGCCCGGCGAGCGCGCCGCTGACCAGACCGGCGAGCACGGGTTGGCCGGTGATCCGAGCGAGACCGTGGGTTCGTGGCGGTCGCTCGGCGGTCGCCACCGCAGCGGGTTGGTACGGCGCTCCGACGGGCCCGACCGGCTGCACGGGGCCACCGGGCGGCACGGCGGGCACGTGGCCGGGTGCGCCGGGCGCCGACGGCTGAGATGCTGCGACGTCGGGTTCGGTCCCGCCGTGCCAGTAACTGTCGGGATTCGGCGTTCGCGCCGGCGCCGCACCGCTCCACCAGTTGTCGGATGCGCCGGCGGTTGCGACCGGGAGGCCACCGGTCGTGTCGTGGTCGCTCGACGGCCGTCGCGAGGCTCGAGGGATCGAACGAGGCGTCGAGCACCTCGCGCACCGACAGAGCCGGTTGGCGACCCGCGCTGGCCAATGCGTGGAGCCTTGCGGTCAGGTCGACCACCTCGGCGTCACCGGATGCGGCGAGCACACGCCAGATCTCGGCACGATCGGGGGCCTCGAAGTCGGGCTTGGCGAAGAGCAGGTTCTCACCGGTCATGAAGCGGGCGAGGCCCGGGTCAGCGGCGAGGCCCAGCATGGACAGGGCGATGACGAGCGCCGAGAACGTGTCGACGTGCGGCCCCCAATCGGTGTCGGATCGGTTCACGTGCTGGTAGTTGGGGTGCCCGTACTCATTGGGTGGTCCGACACCCATGCCGGGGACCCAGATGCCGTCGAGATCGACGAGTTGGAACTCGTCGTCGTCGGTGAGCAGGACGTTGCCGTGCTGGTAGTCGCCGTGGGCGAACTCCTTGTCCTGGAGGGTCTCGACGAGATCGAGCCAGCGGTCGGCGAGGCGGGACAGGCGACGCGGATCGCCGAGGCGATCCTCGACCGCGATGTGCAGCGGATCGCCCGAGACCCACGGCATGACGACGACGGGCCACCACTGTCCGTGCACCCGCACACCCTCGTCGAGCCATGTCGCCGCCACGACGGACGGCACGTCGAAGGCGTCGACATGCTCCTGGAGCGCCCGGTACCGCAGCCGACCGTCGTCATGGGCACTCAACAGACACCGCACGGCGACCGGGCGCTCGGCGGCCTCCATGTGGAACGCGATGGCGTTCTGACCGCTGGCGGAGGCCGGGATCCCGAGCGGTGTCAACGTCAGCTGCCCCTGCTGGAGCTCGGTGTCGGAGAACGAGGTCGTCGGCTGTTGGACCGCCGCGGCGTATTCGGTTCCGGTGGGCCAGCGACTCGACGTTCGTGGTGCGCTCGGCTGGTTCATTGCCACCATCGCTCGTTCGACGTGGTCGGCAGCGCCGGCGGCGCGGAGACCTGGTCGTCACGCCGCACGGGCGGACCCGACGGCGGTTGCGACGGCGGACCCGACGCTTCCGAACCCGACGGCGCGAGCTTGCGATCTGGACGCTCTGCGGTGATGTCGTCCAGGTCGTCCTGACGTCGCCTGCGGCGCGCCGCGATCGGTGATTCCCGGCGCTGTGGCGGTGCCCCCGAGGACACCTCGGACAACAGTCCGAAGCATTCGTTTGCGGTGGGACGTCGCCGCGGGTCTTCCGCGAGACATCGTTCGATGATCGAGCTCACTCGATCGCGCGCCGCGTCCTCACCTCGTCCGGTCCTCGTGAGCGCCGGGTCGGCCCCGCGCCCTCCCCGAAACGACGGAGGCTCGCCGTAGAGCATGTGGAACAGCGACGCCCCCAGCGAGTAGACGTCGGTCGGCGCCCCGATGTTCGGGTCGCCGTCGAGTTCCTCCGGGCTGGCGTAGCGCACCGAGAGCGCCGTCGTCCGAGTCTGGAATTCGGCTGACTTCTGGATCGCGGCGATTCCGAAGTCACAGAGCTTCACCGTCCCGAAGTTGTTGACCAGGACGTTCTGCGGCTTGACGTCGCGGTGCACGATCCCGACCTCGTGTGCTGCGTGAAGTCCCGAGGCGGTTGCGGCACCGATGAACGCAACGCGCTCGGCCCGGGTACTGCCGGGCACATCGACATCGAGCACCGAGCCCCGACTCATGAACTCCATCACGATCGCCGGGCCGTGTGCCGTCGACACGACCTGTTCGACCTGCACGACGTTCGGATGGCCCTTGAGAGCCACGAGCGCAGCGATTTCCCGGCGGAGTCGACGCTCGAGGAGGTCGTCGTCGTCACCCTGCGCTCGGTCGAGCACCTTCAGCGCCACGACCCCGCCGGTCGACGCGCGGGTGGCGCGATAGACCGAACCGAAGCCGCCACCGGCGAGGGGGGTCACCTCGGTGAACCCGTCGATGCGCAAGGTCACGCCCGCACCTCACGTCGAGACGCGCCGAAACCGGTGGCGGTGCAGACCGAACGGCAGGCCGGTCGGGCCGGCAGACGACGGCACACACCGGACGCGCTCACGACTGTGCAAACTAGAAGATCGGGCATCTCCATGTCATCCTCCCCCTCTTCGGTCGCCGGCGCGCTCGTCTTTGTCTTCGACGACGGTCTATCAATTCCGGTTCCCATCCGCCCATGGGGAGATCTCCCCGCCGAGCAACGTGATGTCGATCCGGGATGACCATCACGTTGGTCGGCGGTCAGGCCGAGGGGTCCGACGTGGTGACGGAGGCGGTCGGTGGCGGGTCGGGCTCGTCGCGGTTGCGGCCGCGGAGCCCGACATAGACCGCGCCGGCGCCGATGAGCACTGCTGCGCCCGCACCGACGGCAAGTGCGCCGCTGTTCGACGAATCCCGCCCCGAACTCGAGCTCGTCGGTTCGGCGGCCACCTCGTCAGCGGATGGTGGAGGCGGCGCGGCCACGCTCCCGGCGGCGACGGTGGCCGGCACCGTCGATGCGGCGTCGGTGGCTGGTGGCTCGGTGGCGGGTGGCTCGGAAACGGTCGTGGTCGCCTGCGGTGCGGGCGCGGCGGTCGACGACGGCGCGGGAACGCTGGTCGACGCGACGGTGGGCGCGGTGGTCGCAACCGGTGGTGCCGGAAGGCTCCCCGCGTCGCGGCGGAGCGCGTGGACCTCGGCCTGGACGTTGTCGACGAGGTAGGGGTAGAACGTGTCACCCGGACAGGCGGTCTGGCTCATGTCCCGATGACCGGAGACGATCGAGGCGGTCACCGCGGTGCCCGACGGCCAACGGTTGGAGCCGCGCGAGGTGAACGTCGCCTCCGCTCCCGGCGAGGTGTCGAGGCCGTACCGATCGGCGAGCCAGGCCAGCGTCGAGTTCAACGAGGCGAGGGCGGCCTCGGTCGGGTTCTGCGACGTGAAGTCACCGAGCAGGCACACGAGCTGCGCGAACCCCTGGTTTCCCCCGGTCGCCGACGCTTCGACCGGGCCGTCCAGGCTCCCGGTACGAGCCTCGTAGACCACGCCGTTCTGATCGATGAAGAAGTTGTAGGCGACATCGGGCCACCCCTTCTCCGGCGACGTGTGGAAGTTGTAGACACCGCGCATCGTGCCGATCGGATCGGCGCCGTTGGCCGACGCGGTGTGATGGACGAGCAGGAATCGGACGTCTTCTGCGCCGAGCGCACCCAGCGCCGGTCGGCTGTCGCCGGCCCAGGACGCCCGCGGCTGGATCGAGATGCCGTACTCGGTCGGCGCAGCGCGCACGGAGCCACCGCGGGCAGGCACCGCGAGTGCCGCGAGGGTTCCACCGGCCAGGATCAGTGCTCGGCGCCGAGACAGTCGCGGTCCGCAGGCTTCACACACGGCTCACCGCCGGTCGCCGGTCACGCATGGGCACCATCATGGTCGACGACAGCACCAGCGACCGGCCACGATCACGCATCGGCGGCAAACGGGTCGGCCGCCGCCTCGGCGCACGCCTCCGGCTGCGACTCGACGAACGCAGCGACCTCCGCCACCGGACTGGCCTGCCCGCCAGCACGCCAGTCGTCGAGATAGCCGAACGGCCAGACCACACCACGCCGCACCGACCACTCCCGGTCGGGGCATGGCGGCGAGATGCCGAAGTGGAGATGGCAGGCCGACGACCGCCCGGTCGTGCCGATCGTGCCGAGCGGGTCGCCGGCGGTGACCCGCCCGCCTGGTTCGAGCCCATCGGCAACCAGCTCGAAGTGCGCGAGGTAGTAGCGCACGCCGTCGTCGCCGAGGATCGACACCGATCGGCCGCCACGCGTCGCCGGATTGTCCACGGCGGGGTCGTAGTCGTTGACCCGCCGCACCTCGAGCAGGACACCGTTGACCGGCGACACGATCGCACCACCACACCCGTTGTCGAAGATGTCGGTCGCCGGATACGCCGAGTGCGTGTCGGCCCACGCTGCCCCCGCTGGATCCGCCACGGGGACGACGTAGGGAGTCCCGATCGGCACGGTCGTGGCCGGCATCGGCGCCGTCGTCGTCGTGACGGTCGTCGTGGTGACGGTCGTCGTCGTGATCGCGGTCGTGGTCGCGGTCGTGGTCGTGGTCGTGGTGGTCGTTGTCGCGGGCACCACCGTGGTCGCCGGCGCCGTGAGGGCGAGCGTGACGTCGGTGCCGCGAGCGTCGAGGGGCGTGGCCACGGGGCGCGCATCGCCGCATGCGGCGAGCGCCGCGGCGAGCGAGAGGGCGACCACGATGCGGATCACGCTGGTGCGCTGCCCGCTTCGATCAGCAGGTCCAAGTCGTCGCGGGTCACGAGCCGGACGGCAAGCGCGTACTCGACGAGCCGAGCGCGGCGATTCGAGGCGAGGGAGCCGATGTCGCCCTGCAGGCCCCGGACGCCGAGTTTGGACAGTTTGTCGCAGACGTTGTCGAGCTTGCGATTGAACTTGGTCGTGGTCCAACCGAGTCGCTTGGCTGCCTGGGCCGACGTCGGCAGCACCGCCGACTGGCTCCCGGCCGATCGGAGACCCGACTCGGCCAACGCGAGGATCAGCAGCCGCTGATCGTGCGTCAACAGGACGCGCCCGATCGTCGTGTTGGCCTTCGACGAGGTGTCGCGGTCGTCGTTGGCCGTCAGTACCGGGCTCGCCGCGAACGCAGGAGCGTCGTTGTGCAACGTGAACTCGTACGTCGTCGGCCCGGCGGTGAACCGCACGGTCGTCACCTCGAACACGATCGGCAGCACCGCGCCAGGCCCGAGGAACGCCTCGAGTCGGCCCTCGGAATCCGACACGGTCGCGGCGAGCTGGTCCCCGACGTTGGCGAGCACCCAGACGCCCGAGCGGTCGGAGAGCGTGAGGAACTGACGGTGGAGGAACCGGTTCTCGTCGACGACCAGATCTCCCTCGCGGCCCACCACGAACGGAGCGCCCGCCGTCACCTCGATCGTCTCGCCGGCGAATTCGAGACGCAGACCCATGGCGACGGTGGCGGCCGGCTCAGCCCGCGGTTTCGACGGTGCAGTGCAGCTCGTCGCCGAAATCGATCAGCGTGCCCGGTACGACGACGACCGGCTCGCCGCCGCGCAACCGGCGCCGCTGCTGGCCGGGGAGCTGGACCTCGGTGCCGTTCGTCGACTGCAGGTCCTCCAGCAGCATCTCGCCGCCCTCGATCCGCACTTCGGCATGCGTGCGCGACAGCCCCTGGCCCGGACCCTCGAACTTCATGATGTGCGGCAGTCCTCCCTCGATCGCACCGGCGACCTTCGGATTGCGGCCGATGAGCACACTGCGATCGACGTTGATTCGCTCCCCGTTCGAGAACGCGAGAATCCCGTAGACCGTGGCCGCAACCGGCGCGGCGGTGTCACCGAGATCGGCCGGGTCGGGGATCACCGTCGGGTCCTGGCTCGGCAGCGTGGGGACGACGGGATCGGCAGGTTCCTCGTCGTCGAAGATCGAGCTCACCGGACCGCGAACGGGACCGTCGGCGGGCCCGACCACGACCGTCGGCTCCGGCGGCGGACCCCCGGCACCCGGACCGGACGGCGGCGGGCCCGAGGGGCCGTCGGCGGCCGACGCCCCGATCGAATCGACGGCGGCACCGACCGAGGGCGGACCCGACGGCTGCGGGCTCGCCGGCTGCGGATCGGCGACCGGCGGACCCGACGGCTGCGGGCTCGCCGGCTGCGCATCGACGACCGGCGGACCCGTGGGTTGCGGGCTCGCCGGCTGCGGATCTGCCGCCGGTCCGTCCGCCGCGGCATCGGGCGCCGCACCCGGCTGCGGCGGGACCTCGGCGGCGGCAGCGTCGTCGCCGCTCGCGAACCACGACCCACCCTCGTCGCTGTCCTCGGACTCGACCTCGACCGGCTCCGCTGGTGTTTCGGCGTCCGCTCTCCGCAACCGGTTCCGATGCCGCGTCGTCCTCGGCTGCACCGGCACCGTCGGCATCGACGCGCTCCGCTTCCGCCGCCGGCCGAGCCACCCAGCTCTCGATCGCCTCGGCAGCATGCGGATCGGCCACGTCGAATCGACGGGTCACCGACCGTGCCGGGACCGACCCGGCCAGAACGGCGAACGCCTCGGGCGCCAACGGCGCGTCGTCGTCGGACGCCGCCAACGCAATGGTCAACGCCACGACGTCGGGCACCACTTCCTCGATCCACGTCCGCACCCCCGATGGGTCGATCTCGTGCTCATCGCCCGACGCGAGCTCGGCGGAAATCGTCGTGCGGCCACGAGCCACGACGCGCACGGTGTCACCCTCGACCTGTGCGATCCCGAAGTCCGGGAGAGCCTTCAGGCCCGTCGAGGAGAGCTCGTCGAGGATGTCGTCGAGCGGCGCATCGTCGGCCACGAGCTGCCACAGGCGTTCGCGTGTCGAGGGGTTGTCGCGCTCGATCAAGCCGACGGTGTGACGAGACACGAGCCCGACATCACCGCCGGGCTCGAAGGAGGAAGTTCCCCAGCGGAGGGACGATCCGGTGTCGTTCGCATCGGTGTCACTGGGCGTGTTCGCGGGCATGGCCTGTCTCCTACTACGGGGTCGGGTCGGTGGCGGGTGGATTCGGTGCTCCCCATGCTGCCGCATCCTGAGGCGCGGATGGGCGACCGGGGTCGACCGGCGGCTGCTGGGCGGGGGTCGGCGGCGCCCACGGCACGTCGACCATCTCGACGTCGACCGACTCCTCCGGGTCTGCGGCCACGTCGACCTCCGCGGTGACGTCGACCTCTGCCGTGACGTCGACTTCCGCGGTGACGTCGACCTCCGCGGTGACGTCGGCGACATCTGGCACCGACACATTCGTGCGCCGACCTGGCGGCGCCTGGTCGGCGGGTGGAAAGACGACGTCGACGACGATTGCCGTGACGTTGTCGCGGGCGGGGCCCTCCAGGACGGCCTCGACCAGCGCGACGGCCGCCTTGGACGGCTCGGATCGAGTCGTCAGGAGCTCCCAGATCCGGTCGTCGTCGACCTCGCCCGACAGGCCGTCGGAACAGAGCAGCAGCCGACAGTCCTGTTCGGGCAGCACGTGGAAGTCGGCCTCGACCGCGACGTCGGCGCCGAGCGCCCGGGTGATCACGTTGCGGAGCGGGTGGGTCAATGCCTCGGCCGGAGTGATCCGACCGTCGTCGACGAGATCCTGGACGTGGGAGTGGTCGGTGGTGAGCTGGGTCATCATCCCGTTCGCCAGCCGATAGCAGCGCGAGTCACCGACGTGGAACACCACCGCCGACGGGGTCTCCCCGTTCTCGGCGACCGCCACACCGACGAGCGTCGTCCCCATCCCGCGCGTGTTGTTCTCGGCGCCCTTGCGGAGCACCGCGGCGTTCAGCGCCGACACGAACTGCGGGAGCTCGGCGACGTCGATCCGACGCGCCTCGAACGTCTCGGACACCAGCTGGGTCACGAGCTGGCTGGCCACTTCACCGGCCTCGTGCCCGCCCATCCCGTCGGCGACGACGCACACGTCGTCGCTCACGTAGAACGCGTCTTCGTTGTGATCGCGCACGCCACCGACGTGCGTGGTCGCGCCCCACGTGAACCTCGGTCGAACCGGCGACTCGAACGCGCCGGGATGCGTCCCCACCGCGTGTTCCGACATCAGAAGAAGCGCGGGATCGATCCGTCGACGAGGCGCGCGATCCAGATCCCGGTGATCAGCACGACATTGACGACCCCGAGCACGACGAGCGGCCGGCTCCAGTTGACGGTCGCACCGATCCACCTGAGCACCCAGTACACCGCCCCGGCGACGACCGCCTGCGCAGCGGCCAGCACCAGGAACGGATGGTCCTGCCAGGCGGCACCGAGCTGGCCCCGCGTGAGGTGGCGTGCTGATCGCGTCATCCCGCAACCGGGGCAGTAACCGCCCGTGCATCGCCGGAACACGCACACGCCCGGACCGTCGTCGGTACCCCCGGCATCGACGAGCGAGCACCGCTGCCACGATCGCCAGGCCGACCCGAAACGGCGAAGCGACGAACCACCGCAACCCGCGCGGCGACACGGGGGCGGGGGCCTCGGGGTGGTGGCGTGGGTCGGGGTCGATGATCGTCATGGCTGTCCGCCGAACGGCGGTGCCCCCGGCGGCGGAGGCGATTGCTGCGGAGCATAGAACACACCCGGCTGCGCCTGCGGTGCGAATGGCGGTGTCGGCGTGCGAGACGGGCCACTCGGCCACAGCAGGAGCCCGCAGCCGATCACCGGCAGGACGAAGTTCGGGAGCGTGAACTCGAGCGAGTCGACACCGAACGCCACGAAGTAGTCGACGGCGAACCCGGCCATCAGGAAGAGCACCACGCCGACTGCGCCAACCGTGAGGAACCGGAGGCTGCGGTTCCCAGACACGAGCACGGAGAGCGCGAGCACACAGACGGCCGCCGCCAACACGAGCACGATCGGTGACAGGAAGTCGGGAGTGGGCACCAGGGAGAAGAGCTCGAAGAACTCGAACTCGTCGCGGGACACTTGCGAGAAGAAGCGCGACGGCCAACCGTCGAGGTTCTCGAACAACACGTCGGGACCGATCTCGAGGAGGCGCCACCCACTCACCATCCCCCACCCGAGGACGACCAGCGCCCCGACGACGTGCGCCGCCGAACGTCCGCGCGGCGCTGCGGGTCCCGGCGTCATCGGCGCAGGCGGCATGTGTGACGCCGGGGGGAGCCGACGGGCGCAACGACCGGCTGCTGCTGGGTTGTCGGGGCCGAGTACGCCGGCGGTGGCGGCGGGCTGTTGGCGCGGGGGCGCGATCGGCGGGGGCGGCTGTGTGGGCGGCGAACCGGGCGGCGGGTCCATCTCGACCGACCAGTCGACCGCATCGGAGGCAGCGGGCAACGCCCGTCCGTCCCGGCCCGGTTGTTCCGGGACGATCGTCGTCGGCGAGCCCTGCGCCGACGTCCCCACGTCGCGCACGACCGTCGGATCGTCGTCGCCGACGAGCGGTCGCTCGACCGTGATGAGGACCTCGGTGCCCAGTCGCAGACCACACCCGGGCGCGACCGTGGTCTTCGCGCCCGGAGTCAGCGCCGTCGCGGCGCCGGACGGGTCGACGATCTCCGAGCCGTTCGAGGAGTGCAGGTCGATCGCCCAGACGACCCTGCCCGTGCAGCCGATGAGCGCGTGGGTCTTGGAGACCGTCGGCGTGCCGAGCGACACGGATCGGGCGGCCGGTGACTCGTCGGGCGCGATCGGCGCCCGGCCGATCACGACGTCCCGGTCGAGGACGATTCGGCGTCCATCGGGCAGGATCAACGCTGCGGCATCGGGAACTCCATGGACGCCGGATGCCGGGGTGTCGTCGGGCTCGGTCACGTTCCCCCGACGGCGACACCGACCAGCCACACCACCAGGAGTGCGGCAAACAGCGACATGCCGACGATGCCGACGATGAATGCGGCCTTGGCGGTGCCGCGGGACGCCGGGTCACGCTCGCCGCGATCGACGGCTTTCATCTGGGTCCACCCCATGATCGTGCCGGGAATCAACAGCAGGATCCCGCCGCAGCAGCTCAGCACCAATCCGGCGATCGAGAGCCCGAGCGCCCACCCCGCCACCGAGCTTCTCGGATAGACCGGGCCGGCGCCGGCATACGGCTGGTATCCGGGTGGAGACCCGTAGGCGCCCGGGCCGTACGCAGGAGGTACCCCACCGCCCGGCGCGTATCCCGAGCCCGAAGCCTGCTGCGGAAATCCCTGGGCAGGTGACCCGGCGGGCGCACCGCCGAACGCCGCCGGCGGCGACTCGTCGGGAAACGTGCCGGCGTCTCCGCCTCGCCGGTGCTCGGTCCACGACGCGCCGTCCCAGTACCGCTCACCACCGGGGCGTTCGACATCGGGATACCACCCCGGAGGTGTCGCTGCTGCGCCCACGTCGTGTGCTCCCTCAGGACCCGGTGCTCGCCACTGCCACGATCACCACGAGGTAGAACGCAATGAGCACCACATACAGCGCGAGCGTGATTGCCCCGACGATGTATGCAGCCAGAGCCAAGCCGCGCTGGGACGGGTCGGCCTCGCCTCTGTCGATGGCCTTGACCTCGCTTCTCCCCATGATCAGACCGGGGATGGCAAGCAGCCCGCAGCAGACGAGTCCGGCGATCGAGAGCCCGAGTGCAACGCCGGCGTTGCTGCTGCGCGGGTAGCTGGTGAAGCCGCCCGGCGTGTTGTACGCCTGGTAGCCCTGTGGTGCGCCGTAGGACTGCGGCGCACCGGACGACTGGGGGGCGTCGTACCGAGGTGCGGCCTGACCGGCCGGCCGTCGATCCTCGGTCCACGAAGACCCGTTCCAATACCGCTCGCCACCGGGCCGCTCGGCGTCCGGATACCAGCCGGCCGGTGTTGCGCCTGCGCCCATCGATTCGTCCCCTTCAGCCCCAGAGGCAGCGGTTGCCTCCCAGCGGGATTCTGCTCGGTTGTCCCGACGCGCGCAAGCATCGGACGAGATCGGCGTGGTACGCGAGCAGCGCATCGGCCAGACTGGCGCAGCGGAGCAGCGACGGGTGGGCCGTCGACGCGAGGGGAAGAGACGTGCGATGGAGTGCAGCCGGTGCCGACAGGACCTCCCGTCCACGGCCCGGTTCTGCCCGACGTGCGGTGCCACGACCGAGTCGGCGCCGGGCAGTGCCGCCGACTCGTCTGGAGCCGTCGCCGTGGGTGCGGGACCCCGCCGTCCGATCGCTCCGTTCGTGATGACGGCGGTCGTGCTCGCAGCACTGGTGGTCGGCGGCTTTGCCGTCGTCGCGATGCGCGACACCGACGACACGACCGCAGGCGGGAGCGCCGGTGGCGCCGTGACGACGCTCGCCCCGTCGACCACCACCACGACCGACGACCACCGCACCACGGCCGCGACCACGACGAGCACCACCACGACCACCACCACGGCCAGCGAGCACGACGAGCACCACGGTGCCACCCGACCCGGTCGCAGTCGCTGCCGCGACCCTTGCGCAGGGCGTCGACGCCGATCGTCCTGCGGTCGACATCCATCTCGACCGATGGGTTCCGCAACTCAGTGCGAAGCGCGACGGCACCATCTGGGAAGGCGTCGACTTCGGGCTCCCCGAGATCATGGCGTTGCACGAGGACCTCGACGCCCGATACGGGGCGTTGCTCGTCAGCGGCGCCGAGTACAACTTCCAGATCGACGGCGATCCGATGGTCGGATGGTTCATCACGATCGCCGATCAATCCCACCCCACGCCGGACGGCGCGCTGGACTGGTGCCGAGCGAACGGCATCGACCGGAACAACTGCGCCGCCAAACTGATCACCAACGACCGAGACACCACCGGCACCCTGGTCCTGCAATGACCGCCGGGCACGGAACTCAGTTGCGACCGATGACCGATGACGTTGCCCGGCCGGCTCGGCATGCGATCGTGGTTCGGTGAGATGTCGGGTGAATCGGCCGCTGGTCGTCATGATGCTGCTCGCATCCGCGGCGACGGCGTGCGCCTCCACGTCAGAGTCGGTCACCAGCGATCCCGGTGATCCATCGGCGAGCGCGGCG
Organism: Ilumatobacteraceae bacterium; assembly: GCA_963695475.1. Classification (GTDB taxonomy): domain Bacteria; phylum Actinomycetota; class Acidimicrobiia; order Acidimicrobiales; family Ilumatobacteraceae; genus Ilumatobacter_A. The sequence continues at coordinate 82,080 of CAVOHA010000022.1, read as the reverse complement.
CCGGAAGCGGAACTCGATGCGAGCCAGGCACCGCTCGACACTGCGCCGACCGAACGCCTCCCGGTCGAGTCCCCGCCGGCCCCCACCACCGCAGCCGAACCGGCCGCTTCGACGTCGACGCTCTCACCCGCGACCATCGAGACGTCGACGACGACCGAGACACCGAGGACCGAGACACCGACGACTTCTCCGTCGATCGTGCCGGGCGCGTGCGTCGACGACCTCGACGTGCGCGCACGCGTTGCGCTCCTCGTGTGGCCGGCGATCTACGCCGACGACTGGGCGGGGGCGATCGACACCGTGCGATCGAACGACGTCGGCGGTGTACTCCTCATGGACCAGCGCGGCGTCGGCGCCGACGATCTTCGCTCGCGGCTGGCCGAACTGGAGGCGGCGAGCCGCCACGGACTGATCGTGTCGACCGACGAAGAGGGCGGCGACGTCCAACGCCTTCGCAGCCTCGCCACCCTGGCATCCCAGCGCCGGGTGAGCCAGGAGCTGGACCCGGCAGGAGCGGCTGATCTGATCGCGGATCACGGCGGCATCGTCCGCGCGGTCGGCGTCGACATGGTCCTGGGGCCGGTGATCGACGTCCAACCCAACGTGGGCACGGTCCCGCTCCAACCCTCGCGATTCTTCGACGGCGACCCGCAACTCGTCGCCGACTACGCCGCGGCGTATCTCGAGGGATGGGACCGGGCCGGGCTGCTCGCGACGCTGAAGCACTACCCCGGGCACGGAGCCGCCTCCGGCGACACCCACATCACCGCCGGGGTGACACCGTCGCTCGACGACCTGCGCGAGTTCGATCTCCGGCCCTATCGAGACCTCGCAATGCAAGCTGCCGCGGTCGACGCCGCGGTGATGGTCGGACACCTCACGGTTCCGGGGCTCACCGACGGCGTGCCCGCCACCCGGAGCCCCGCCGCGGTCGAATACCTGCGGAACGAACTCGGCTACGGCGACGCCCTGCTCATCACCGACGCCCTCGGTATGGCCGCCGTGGGGCTGCCCGAGCCCGAGGCCGCCGTGCTCGCGCTCGCAGCGGGGATCGACGTGGTGCTGTTCACCCTGACCTCCCAGACCGACGAGGTGATCGACGAGTTGGAGCAAGCGGTCATCGACGGACGCATCGATGAGGACCACGTCGACCGAGCGGCGCGACACGTCATGGCGCTCCTCGGGCGCGACGGACACACGTGCGACGGAAACCGATGATCATCGGTGGCATGACACTCGCCGCATGTGCGCCCCCGACCGACCCTCGCGTAGCGGAGTGGGTCTGACCCACTCCGCTACGCGAGGTGTCGACCCGCTGACGAATTCGCCTCACGGCCCTGCGAGGGCGCACTACGTTGCCGGGCGATGGCCGGTGTCCGCCAGCTTGTCAGCGGTCCCGGGGGCTCTGGACGAACCCACCGGCTGCGCGCCTGGGCCGATGCGACCGAGCGTCGCATCTCCGGACAGGTCCTCTGGCTGCGAGGCAGCATCGACCACCGGCAGCTCGCCTCACCACCGCGGCGCCTGACCGAGACCATCCAGGCGGCCACCGTCGACGATGCGATCGCCGTCGACGATGCCCACTGGCTCCAGGCCGACCTCGTCGACCTCCTCCTCCGATGTGCGGATCGGTTGCCGGTGGCCGTCGCCCGAGCGAGCTATCCCGACACCGCCGCGCTGCGTGAGCTCGACGATGCCCTGACGTCGCGGGACCCGGCGGAACGTCTGACGGCGTATTCGACCGAGCAGATCGCCGACTGGATCGAACGTGACGCACACGATGCCGACGTCGACGACGTCATGCACGCGACGAACGGCTGGCCCGGACTCGTTGCCGTGTTGCTCGAGTCGGACTGGCCGAACACGCCGGTTCCGACCTCGGTCATCGACGCCGTGGTTCGACGGGCACGTGGATCGGGGAGCGACGTCGTCCAGGCCGGCCAGATGATGATGCTCGGAGCCGATCTCGCCACGGCAGTGCGCTGCGCCGGCGATCGGTCCCAGAAACCCGACGCGGCGGACCTGGAGCGCCGCCTCAGGGTGAGTGGACTGGTCGACGGCGATCGTCTCATCCCGATCGTCGCGGCGTCGTTCCGAGCCGATCTCACCGAGGACGAGCATCTGCGATTGGTCGAACGCCTCACCGCGGAAGGGCACCACCTGCCGCCCGACGCCAATGCTCGACTGCTCCTCGTACAGGTGGCCCGCGAGGACCCCGACACCCACGTGGACGTAGATCACGTCGCGGCGGCGATTCGGCTCGGCGATCCCGCCGGCACCTCGCTGCTCGCACGGCTTCCCGACCTCGCGGCGCCCGCAGCCGCCGATGCGGCGTTCGCGCTCGACATGCGAGCGATGCGCTGGCAACGAGCCGGCGACCGGCCGATCGTTGGACCGACGGCATCGCGTCGGCTCGCGATCGCTGCGGCACTGGCGGGCGACCTGTCGGTCCGCAACCACGTCGCGCTGGACACCAGCGAAGCACACGCACTCGACGACGCCATCGCACTGCTCCGAGCCCACGCCATCGATGCGGGAAGCGACGTCGTGGCGATGGGAACGCTCCTCGTGGACGACGCGATTGCCGCTCGCGTCGAGCCCGCCCTCGGGTGGAGCCTGGCAGCGATCGCAGCTCCTGTCGTGGCGGCGAGCGGCGATCCCGCCACGGCTGCCGCTCTGGCGCAGCGCGCCGCCGAATCCGAGCTGGGCGGACCGGGCGAGACCCGGACGCATCTCCTGCTCGCTGCCTTCTACGAGCTGATGTGCGACAGCTACACGGCCGCGCTCGAGCTCGTTCGCGTCGGACCTGACCCGAGCTGGCCCCATCGCGATCAGCTGTTGCTCGCTGCGTTGGACGCGGCGCTCGCCCGCCGCAGCGGCGACACCACTCGGCTCCGCGACGCGTGGCGGCGCTGCGATCCGCTGCTCACGCGCCAATCGGTGACGTGGTTGCTGCTCGATCAGCTGACGGAGATCGTCGCCGCCGGCCGCCGCGTCGGCGAGGCCGGCCGCGCCGGAACGGTCGTGGATGCGTTGTGTGCCCAGACGGCGTCATGGGAGCAGGACGGGCGCGGTCGCCTCGACCGATGCTGGCTCCGCCTCCAGGTGGCCGTCGCGGGCGAAGACTGGGCGACGGTGCGAACACTGGGCACGGAACTCGGTGAGATCGCCGGCAACAGTCCCCGCAGTGCCGCTCGGCACCTCGCGGGCCCGGTGTGGGCAGCGGTTGCCTTCCGTCACCTTGGCGAACAGGCCTCGTTCGACGAAGGGCTCGACACGGCCGTGGACCGGCTCGCCGCGGTCGGCGATGCCTGGGAGGCGTCCCGGCTGCTCGGTCAGACCGCGCTGGACCATCCCGATCCGGCGGCGGCACGGGCACTGCTCGAACGTGCCCGATCGCTGGTTGCGGCGCCGGTCGAGTCGGCGGACGGCCTGGTCGCCGCCGGGCTGACCGAGCGCGAATCCGACGTGGCCCGCCTGGTCGTCGAAGGTCGCACGTACAAAGAGATCGGTCGTCAGCTGTTCATCTCCGCCAAGACGGTCGAGCATCACGTCGCCCGAATCCGGCAACGACTCGGAGCCGGCTCACGTGCCGAGCTGTTGGCCACCATCCGGCACCTGTCAGGGGTGGATGGCGGCGAGTCAAGGGGGTCTTCAGTCGATCTTTAGTGGCCCCCGCGACGATGTTGACCTGGGGTTCGTTCGCCATCCCCTAGTCACCCTCGAAAGCGACGGGGATCCAACCGACGCCGAATTAACGCGGGCCGTTCAGAGTGGTGATCGTCCGGTCGAGGCCGGCACAGCGAAACCACACCAACCAACTCACACACAGGAGCAAGAACCATGGCTGCCACCCAAGTCCAGCACATGCTGATGGACACGATCGCCGGCCTCTTCCGCGATCCCAACGCTGCGGCGGAGTACGCCCAGGACCCGAACCACTACTTGCAGGAGCGCCTCGGCGACCACGACCTCGCCGAGGCCGACATCCCGGCCGCCGTCGAGTACGCCGCCACCGAGGCGAAACTACCGCCGGAGATGGCCGAGGCCGTCCAGACCGCGATCTACCAGCCGGCACCGACGATCCGGGTTCCCGTCCCTCGCGACGAGTACGACGACAAGTACGAGGGCGACCGCCCGCCGGTCGAGCAGAAGTACGTCGACGAGCAGTACGAGGCCCCGAAGCAGGACGAACGGTACGAGGAGAAGCACGAGGGCGACCGCCCACCCATCGACGAGCAGTACGTCGACGAGAAGTACGACCGTGACCCGATGGACACCGATCGGCCGCAGGAGCCCACGTACGACGTCCCCGAGACGTACGTGCCAATGGACGACGGCGGCTACAAGGTCGAACTGCCCGATTACACGCCCGACGAGTACGCCCCGCAGAACTACCAGCCCGAGGTCGACGTGGATCTCAGCTGCGTCGAGTACTCGGTGAGCAACTGTGTGACGACCGTCTACCACGACCGCCCGGACATCGCCGACGAGCTCTGCCGGACCCGCACGTACGACGATCCCTACGACCGTCACGATCCCGGACACGAGTACGACGACACGATGCTCGACTACGCCGGGAGGCACGACGACAAGGTCGAGTACGACGACAAGAACGAGTACGACGACAGGATGACAGGCGAGTACGACGACAAGAACGAGTACGACGACAAGAACGAGTACGACGAGAAGGTCGACGACAGACGAGTACGACGACCAGGTCGATACGACGCGACGAGTACGACGACAAGGACGAGTACGACGACAAGAACGAGTACGAGAACGACTACGGCAACGGGCACGACGCCCCGCAGCCGCAGTACCAGCAACAGGACGGCCACCAGCAGGCTGGCGGAGGATTACGGCAGCGGGCAGCCGGAACCCGTGTACGTCGAAGAGACGCCTGACTACGTGGCCCCCGAGCAGGAACAGCACCAGCCGGAGCCGGAGCCGGCGATGGAATACCAGGCACCCGAGCCCGAGTACGACGCACCCGAGCCCGAGTACCACGCACCCGAGCCCGAGTACCACGCACCGGAGCCCGAGATGCACGAAGAGCCGGAGATGGAAGAAATGGTCGGTGAGTGATCCGATCGCAAGCGATCGAAATCCCGACTGACCGGTCGAGCACCCCGGGCTTTGCCCCGGGGTGCTCGACGCGTCACGATCAGAGCAGCTCGATGAGCGATTCCGCACCAACCTCCCGAGCCACCGAGGCGGCGACGATCCTGGAGCAAGGCGTCCGAGCCGCGACCGCCTACGGACGCGACGACCTCGCCGAACGCCTCGCCGAAACCCGGCGCGTGCTCCTCGAGCCGACGGTCAACGTGGTCGTGGTCGGCGAGTTCAAGCAGGGCAAGAGCTCGTTCATCAACGCCTTGCTCAACGCCCCCGTCTGCCCGGTGGACGACGACATCGCCACCGCCGTGCCGACGTCGGTCCGGTTCGGCGACGATCGGGCCGCCTGGGCACTGACCCGAGCGGCCGAACCGCAGCTCAACCCGGTCTTCGCCGACGACGCAGCCGACCCCGACGAGCTGCCTCCCGCCGAGCGCCGCTCGATCGGTTTCGACGAGATTGCCGACTTCGCCACCGAACGTCCGGTCGACCCCACCACCTCGATCGAAGGTGTCGAGGTGCAACTCCCCCGCCGCCTGCTCGCCGACGGTCTCGTCCTGGTCGACACACCTGGCGTCGGTGGGCTCGGTTCCGCGCACGCCACTGCGGCACTCGGTGCCCTGTCGGTCGCCGACGCAGCGATCTTCCTCAGCGATGCGTCCCAGGAGTACACGCGCGCCGAGATGGACTTCTTGAGTCAGGCGCTCGACATGTGCCCGCACGTGGTCTGCGTGATGACCAAGACCGACTTCTATCCCGCGTGGCGGCGGGTGAAGGAGATCAACGAGGGCCACCTGCAGCGCGCCGGCCACCAACCGCGGATCCTGCCCGTGTCATCGACCCTGCGCATCGAGGCGCTCCGCCGCGACGACAAACAGCTGAACGTCGAGTCTGGCTTCCTCGACATCGTCAAGGTGCTCACCGACGAGATCGTCGGTGGGGCCGCGGAACGAGAACTCGCCCGCGCCCGACAAGATCTCGTTGCCGTCACCGACCAACTGTCATCGCAGTTCGAGTCCGAGCTCAGCGCCCTCCAGGACCCCGAGGCCCGTGCGGAACTGACCCGTCGTCTGGAGGAGGCAAAACTGCGCTCCGAGCAGCTCCGAGGCAACGCGTCCAAGTGGAGCACGACGCTCAACGACGGCGTCACCGACCTCACGAGCGACGTCGATCACGACTTCCGCCAGCGGGTCCGCAACGTGTTGAGCGAAGCCGACGTCGCGCTGGAGAACAGCGATCCGATGGAGACATGGGCGGAGTTCGAGCCGTGGCTCTCGAATCGCATGTCCTTCGAGGTCGTCGGCAACTACCGCTTCCTCACCGAGCGATCGACCGAGTTGAGTCGCCGAGTCGCCGAACACTTCGAGTTCGCCGGCGGTGACGTCCTCGAGCAGCTCGACATCCAGAACCCCGCCGGTGCGCTCGGTCGGGTCACGACCGACACCGGACTCGACCTCGACGCGCAGTCGACCGGCGCGAAGGGAATGACCGTCTTGCGGGGGTCCTACAGCGGCATCCTGATGTTCACGATGCTGGGATCGATGATCGGCGTGGCGCTCGGTCCGATCGCCATCGGGATCGGACTCGCCATGGGCCGCAAGAGCCTGCGCGACGAGAAGGAGCGCCAACTGACCCAGCGCCGTGCGCAGGGCAAGAACCTGGTGAGGCGATTCACCGACGAGGTGTCGTTCCAGGTCAGCAAGGACTCGCCGCGACACGCTGCGGCGAACGCAGCGCCAGATCCGAGACTTCTACTCGGCTCGGGCCGAAGAGCTCCACCGGTCGACGTCCGAGGCGCTGTCAGCAGCGAACCAGGCAGCCCAGATCGACGAGCGCGAACGTGCCGGCCGGATCCGCGACGTCCAGGCCGAACTCGACCGGCTCGCCGCGCTGAGGAACCGGACCCTCGCGTTGCCCGGCGCCGGCTCGAACGGAGGTGCAGCGGCGATGACGCTGGTCGACCAGACCCGTGACGTGTTGTCCCACGCCGAGCGACGTGTTCGCCGGGACCGTGCAGAGATCGACGAGATCCGCCGCCTCCGCGAGCGTCTCGACGAGCCACTGCGCGTGGCGATCGCCGGCAAGGTGAAAGCCGGCAAGTCGACCCTGCTCAACGCGCTCGTCGGCGAACTCCTCGCGCCGACCGACACCGGCGAGTGCACCAAGGTCGTCACGTGGTACCGGGACGGGCACACCTACCAGGTCCTGCTCTACCCCGCCGACGGCGGGCCCGGCCGTGCAGGCACGTTTCCGTCGCGACGACGGTGCAATCGACATCGACCTCGATGGGCGCGACGCGTCGGCGGTCGACCGCCTCGACGTCACATGGCCATCCGGTGGGCTGAGAACGTTGACGTTGATCGACACGCCCGGCGTCGGGTCGATGACCGAGAGCGTGTCGGGCCGGGCCTTCGAGTTCCTCGACCCGGACGATTCGTCCACACCTGCCGATGCCGTGCTCTACCTCATGAAGCACATCCACGCGTCGGACCTGCGCCTGCTCGAGGCGTTCCACGACGATTCGGTTGCCAACCCGAACCCGGTGAACGCGATCGCCGTGCTGTCACGCGCCGACGAGATCGGTGCCGGGCGGCTCGACTCGATGGAGTCGGCGGCACGCATCGCCGGACGCCTCGGCGACGACAGCCGACTGCGTCGCCTGGTCCAGATGATCGTGCCCGTCGCCGGGCTCCTCGCCGAGACGGCCGGGACCATGACCGAGGCCGAGTTTCGCGAGCTGCAGCAGTTGGCGGCCCGGGCCGACGACATCGAGACGCTCCTGCTGTCCGCTGATCGTTTCGTCGCAGGGCCGGCCCGAGACCCCGCTGACCTCGATCGAACGCGAGCGGCTCCTCGGGCGGTTCGGTCTCTTCGGCATCCGTGCGGCGATCGACCTCATCGCGTCGGATCGCGCCCCGACGTCGAGTGCGCTGGCCCATCTCCTGCTCACGATGTCCGGGCTCGAACAGCTCCGCCACGTGTTGACCTCGTTGTTCGTCGATCGAGCTGACGTCCTCAAGGCTCGCTCCGGGCTGTTGGCCGTGGAGCGCCTCTGCACCGAGCACCAGGGGTACCCCGGCGTCGAGGCGCTGGGCGCGGAACTCGAGCGTGTGATGGCGGGGGCCCATCCGTTCAACGAGATGAACACGATGGCAGCGATTCGCAGCGGGTGGGTCAGCGGTCCCACCGGGCAGCTCGTCGAATTGGAGCGGCTGCTCGGTGCCGGCGGAACCGGCGACTGGCAACGTCTCGGTCTGGACGCACCGGCGTCCCCCGATGTGGTGCGGAGCACCGCAATCGAACAGCTCGGTCGCTGGCAGCGACTGGCGGAGAATCCGTTGACGGCACACGACATGGCGACGGCCATACGCGTGGCGATCCGTTCGCTGGAGGGTCTCGTTGCACGGCCTGGCTGACGAGTTCGAGCACAGCCACTCGGTCTCGGCAACGTCAGTCGGCGAGGTCGAGGTCGATCGTCGTCGAGGTCGTCGTCGATGCGATCGTCTCCATCCCCGGCGTGCAGGTCGACCGGATCGACGTCGATCATCGACTCGTGACCGACCTGGTCGACGACGCCGAACGGGTCGTCGGTGTCCGCTGCAACGAACGACAGATCGTCGTCGACCTCCTCGGTGGTCGGCGCGGGCGCCTCGTCCTGGAACGCTTCGGTCGATACGTCGACCACCGAGCCCGCCCCGAACGACTCGTCCGTTCCCGTCGGATCGGCGGGCTCACTCGTCGCGTCCGCGGCGTCCGCCTGCTCGATCGTCTCGATCGTCTCGGCCGTCTCGATCGTTTCCTGGGCGTCGAAGTCGGACGGGTCGTCGAGATCTTCGCGGTCTGCCGTCCCGTCGAGCGCGGCCGGATCGACGTCGAGTCGATCAACGGCAGCGAACGGTTCGGTTGCGTCGCCCAGGTCGTCGAGTTCGGGGTCGAACGGCACGGGACCGGCCGCCATGGCGATCGGGGCCAACGCGTCCGCATCGGCGATCGATGCCGTGTCGGCGAAGTGCCCGATCGCGGTCCCCGCGAGATCGGGAGGCAGGTCGGCGAGATCGGATACGGCAGCGGCGTCCTCGGACGCGTCGGGTTCGCCGGTGGCGCCGGCCAACATCGCACGCACGTCGTCGCGAAGGGTCACGCCAGGAACGGTACCGACCGCGCCCGTCGGCCGAATGGGGGATGTCCCCGTGCGACCCCCGGAGCCTGCGGTCGAATGCTCGGCCACCGCAGTGGCCACCCCCCTAACATCACCAGCACGATCAGGAGGGTCGACCGACCACGGTCGGTCCTCGGGAGGAAGGAACAACCGTGGGCTACCAGGTAGGAATCGATCTCGGGACCACGTTCACCGCGGCCGCCGTCCATCGTGACGGACGCAGTCAGATCTTCGGTCTCGGCAGCCAGAACGCCTCCATTCCGTCGGTCGTCCTGCTCCGCGAGGACCACACCGAGCTGACCGGCGAAGCGGCAGTCCGGCGTGCGCTGAACGAACCCGAGCGCGTCGCTCGCGAGTTCAAGCGCCGACTCGGTGACTCCACCCCCATCATCGTCGGCGGCGCGCCCTACTCGGCCGAACAGCTGATGTCTCGACTCCTGACCAGGGCGATCACCGACATCGCCGAACGAGAAGGCGGCGCGCCCACACGTGTCGCCATCACCCACCCTGCCAACTGGGGCCCCTACAAGATCGACCTCCTGCAGCAGGCGATCCGCATTGCGGGGATCCCGACCGATCGAGTCGATCTGTTGACCGAGCCCGAGGCCGCCGCCGTCTCCTACGCGACACAGGAGCGAGTCGAGCCCGGCGAAGTCGTCGCGGTGTACGACCTCGGTGGCGGCACCTTCGACGCCGCCGTGCTCCGCCGCACCACCGACGGCTTCGAGATCATCGGTCGACCCGAGGGCATCGAGCGGATGGGCGGCATCGACTTCGACGCTGCGGTGTTCGCACACGTCAACCGAGCGCTGGACGGCAAGCTCCAGGAACTCGACCCCGAGGACCCGATGGTGGTGAGCGGCGTCGCCCGCCTCCGCGAGGAGTGCGTCGATGCAAAGATCGCGCTGTCGTCTGACACCGACGCGACGATTCCCGTGCTGCTGCCCAGCCTGCAGACCGAGGTCCGCATCACCCGCAGTGAGTTCGAGTCGCTGATCCGTCCGTCGCTCGCCGACAGCATTGCGGCCATGCACCGGGCGTTGGAGTCGGCGGGCATCGCGGCCACCGACGTGTCCAAGGTCCTGCTCGTCGGTGGATCGAGCCGAATTCCCCTGATCAGCCAGATGGTTTCGTCGGAGCTCGGTCGACCGGTGGCGGTCGACGCTGACCCGAAGCACGCGATCGCGCTCGGCGCCGCCACATTCGCCGGCCGGGCGCTGTCGGACCCCGCAGGCGCAGCTGGCGCACCGGTTGCGGACCCCGGCGAGTCGTCGGGCGTCGGCGCGGGGACCGCGGCAGCCGCCGGGGCGGTTGCGGGCGCGGCACTCGGTGCGGCGGCGGCCACCGGAGCCGCCGCATCGCCCGGTAATCCGACCCAGCCGGCGACCGAGGCCATGCCTCCCACACCGCCGGCACCGACCGCACCCACAACGCCCGAACCGCCCTCCGCCGAGTACGAACCGACCACACCGATGCCGCAGACGCCGTCCCGCCCGTCCCGCCGGGCGCCGCCCCGGTCGCGCCCGGCGCACCGGTCGGCGAACCCGACCCGAACTCGTCGAAGATGCCGTTGATCCTCGGTGTGGTCGCCGCGCTGGTCATCCTCGGTGCAGGCGCGTTCTTCCTGTTCGGCAGCGGCGGCGACGGCGACACCGCCGAGCCGGGCACCACCGACCCGGCGAGCTCCGAGCAGAACGGGCAACCGGCTCCGGACTCCACCGACGCCGTCGACGAGCGGATTCCCGACGTCACCGACCCGGCACCGTCGGTCACCGACGCCCCGTCGGTCAGCGACGTCCCGCCGGTCAGCGACGTCGCGCCCGTCGACGATGCAACGCTCCAGGCGAGCGTGAACGCTGCGCTCGCGGGCGTGACCCCCGACGTGGCCGCGACGGTCTCCGGCGGCGTCGCCACCCTGAGCGGTCGGACCGACGACGCGACGGCCGGCGCTGCGGTCGCCGCCGCAAAGGGCGTCGAGGGCATCGTTTCGGTGAGCGATGCGATCGATCGGCTCGCCGCCGACGAGGTGTGTGGCACCGACATCACGTCGGCCGACCGCTGGTCCTGTCTGGAGTCGGTGGTGTTCGACGGCACCACCCTGCGCGCGACGTTCGCATTCGAGAACGCCGGCGAGGATCTGGACAGCAACGGGGGCTATCACCTCCACTTCTTCTCCGATGTCGACGAACCGGTCGATGCCGGCACCCCGGATGGTGGTCTGTCGAACGGCACCGGCATCTGGGAGGTGTGGGACGATGAGACCGGCTACGTGACCGATCCGGTCGCAGCGTTCGGCGCGGTGCCGACGCGCCTGTGCGTCGAGATCGCAAACCCGACCCACAGCATCGAGAACCTCAGCTCCGGGAACTGCTGGCCGGTCGAGCAGGTCTCGGGCTTCGCCCCCTCCGGCTTCGCCGCCATGCGTTCGGCGCTGCCGGCGCCGACCGGCGAACGCCACATCTGCACGCTCGCGTAGCGGAGTGGGTCTGACCCACTCCGCTACGCGAGGGTGACGACGACCTTGCCGTGGGTCTTGCGGTCGGCGAGATCCTGCAGTGCGGTCGCGGCGTGCTCGAAGGAGTACGGCGGATACAGCGGCGGATCGACGGTGCCATCGGCCGCCATCGCCAACAGCGTCGTCATCTGTCGGCCGAGCGACTCCGGGAACTTCGCCAGCGACGCTCCCCAGTGGACGCCCACGATCGAGTAGCTCTTGAGCAACGCGTGGTTCGTCTTCACCTCGGGGATGCCGGCCACGAAACCGATCACCAGCAACCGGCCGTCCCACCCCATGCAGCGGCGGACCTGATGGAACGTGTCGCCGCCGACCGGGTCGTATGCGACGTCGACGCCGCCTCCCGACGCCTCGCGCACGGCGTCGACCCAGTCGGGTGTCTCGCGGTGGTCGATCACCACGTCGGCGCCGATCGCTCGCACGAGGTCGACCTTCGTCTGGCCACCGGCGACGGCGATCGTCCGTGCACCGGCGGCCTTCGCGAGCTGGATCGCTGCGGTGCCGGTGCCCCCGGCGGCCCCGGTGATCAAGACGGTTTCGCCCGCCTGGAGGTGCGCCCGGTCGTGCAAGGCGTAGAGCGTGGTGCAGTAGTTGATCGGGATCGCCGCCGCGGTCTCGGCCGACACGCCGTCGGGCACCGGGAACACCCCCGCTGCGGGGTGGGTGACCTGTTCGGCGAGCCCGCCACTGCCGAGGAACGCCACCCGCTGGCCGACCTCGACACCGGTGACCCCGTCACCGAGCGCGGCGATGCGCCCGCACGACTCGCCGCCGGGCGTATGGCCCGGTCCGGTCTTCACCTGGTACTGACCGCGGCACTGCAGTACGTCGGGGAAGGCCAGGCCGACCGCTTCGACGTCGATCAGGACCTCGCCCGCCCGCGGTGACGGTGCGTCCTCGTCGACCAGCCGAAGCTGTTCCGCCGGGTCACCGAGTTCTCGAAGTCGCCAGATGCGCATCACGTCACGGTATTCGCCACGGGCGCGCCATGCGAAGTGCGCCGTATCGTCGTCGCTGTGACCATCGTGGCGATCGACGGGCCGACCGGCGTCGGCAAGAGCACGACATCACGAGCGATCGCAGCAGCGGCTCGGCGCCGATCTGCTGCTCGATCCGGTCTCGGTCAGTCCGTTGCTCGACGACTACTACACGGGCGAGGCGACCCCGTCGGCGGCGCTCGACACCGAGCTGGCGTTCCTGCGCGGCCGCGCCGAGCTGCTGGCGGCGGCCGACCCCGATCGGCTCGTCGTCGCCGACTTCACCGTGCTGCGGACCGCGCCCTTCGCCGAGTTCCTCGAAGATCCGAACGATCGCCGCCGCGTCCTCGACGAGATGCGTCGACTGATGGAGCACGGCCCACGCATCGACGTGCTCGTGCTCCTGCACGCCGAACCCGACGCGCTGCTCGAACGCGTCCGGACCCGCGACCGCCGCGCGGAGGTCGACCTGACCATCGATCATCTCGTCGAGTTGAGCCGCCACTTCGCGACCTGGCGCGACGAGCTGCTCGCGCAGGCCGACGCCACCATCGAGCTCGACACGGCAACGTGGGACCCGCGCCGGACGAGTGATCTCGACGATCTGCTCCGGCGCATCGGCGACGTCGGTGGTTGACCGCCCGGCTTCCTGACGCCATCGGACCGTCAGGATTCGGTATTTTCGCTCAAGCGCGGGCGCCGAACGACCGAAGAACCTCCGGATGCCGCTCCCTTCTCCCCTGCAGCCTGGCGATGCGACGCGCTTCTTGCAGCGCGCCACGTTCGGGCCCCGCTCGGGCGACGTCGACGACGCTGATCTCCACCGGGGTGGATTCGTGGCTGGACGACCAGATGGCGATGACGCCCTCCGAAACCCACCTCCAGCGGCTCCTTCGCACCGAGGTCTCGACCCGGCGGGGCTACTGGCGCGCCGTGCTGATCGAACCCGATCAGCTGCGCCGACCGCGTCGCGTACGCGCTGTCACAGATCCTCGTCGCATCGTCGAACGGCGTCGGCCAGCAGGACCTCGCCCACTACATCGACCTGCTCGAGGCCCACGCGTTCGGTACGTTCCGCGACCTCCTCGAGGCCGTGTCCACCTCGCAGGCCATGGGCGAATACCTGACCTTCGTCAACAACCGCAAGGCCGACCCCCGCCAGGGCAGGGTGCCGGACGAGAACTACGCCCGTGAGGTGATGCAGCTCTTCACGATCGGCCTCTGGGAGCTGGAACCGGACGGCGTCCGGCGGCTGGTCGACGGCCAACCCGTCCCGACCTACGACCAGAACGACATCTCCGGGCTCGCTCGCGTCTTCACCGGCTGGCGTCGACCCGACGTCGACACGAACGCCCGCTACTCGATGCCGATGGTGCAACGCGAGCGCGACCACGAGCTCGGATCCAAGTCGTTTCTCGGCGTGACGATTCCGGAGGACACACCGGGCGAAGAGAGCCTCGCGATTGCGCTCGACACGCTGACCGCCCACCCGAACGTCGGCCCGTTCATCTGCCGCCAACTGATCCAACGTCTCGTCACCAGCAACCCCTCGCCGGCCTACGTGGGCCGCGTCGCCGCGGTCTTCGACAACAACGGCAGCGACGTTCGCGGCGACCTCGGCGCCGTCGTGCGGGCCGTTCTGCTCGACGACGAGGCCTGGCTCGCCGACCAACCATCGACGTTCGGCAAGCTGCGCGAGCCCGTGCTGCGCTTCACCGTCGTCGCCCGCGCCCTCGACGTCAACAGCGACGATGACGACGACTGGGGTTTCGACAACACGAGCGACTCGGCCACGTCGTTGGGGCAACTCCCGTTCGCTTCGCCCTCCGTGTTCAACTTCTACCGCCCCGGCTACGTCGCACCGCAGACACCGCTCTCCGACCTCGATCTGGTCGCTCCCGAGTTCCAGATCGTCGACGAGACCTCGGCGATCGGGTGGATCAACTGGCTCGGCTCGTACCTCCGGAGCCCGCGTCGGTCCCAGACCTACGATCTCGATGCGCTGCTCGCGTTGGCCGACGACATTCCCGGCCTCGTCACCGAGGTCGCCGCACGCCTGTGTCCGGACGGCATCAGTGCTGCGCTCCGCGCCGTCGTCGAGCGCAACATCGGCGACGTCATCGACGACCGCAACCTCGAACGTCAAGCTCTCGAACGCGTGCTCGGCGTCGTCCTGATGATCGCCGCGTCGACCGACTTCCTCCACGAACGCTGACGTGACATGACCGACCCACTCGCCAACGCCAACCACCTGTCGACGCCCGGCAAGCACTCGCGTCGCGAGTTCCTCCGGCGATCGGCGCTCCTTGCGGGAGCGGGCGTCGCTGCGCCGTGGGCGCTCGACCTGGCCGGGCTCTCCGCCGCGTCGGGGGCGCACGCCGACGACGAGTACCGAGCGATCGTCTGTCTGTTCATGTACGGCGGCAACGACCACTACGACACGATGGTCCCGAACGACCCGACGAGCTTCGCGACGTATGCAGCGGCCCGAACCGGTATCGCCCGAACGCGGAACACCATCCTTCCGCTGTCGCCGCTCGACGGGTTCGCCGACGGGCGCTCGGTCGGCTTCGTCCCGGAGTGGGCCGGCCTCAAACGGCTCTTCGATCGAACGTGACCTCGCCATCGTTGCGAACGTCGGCACGCTGCTGGCGCCGACGAGCAAGGCCGACTACGAGCTCCGCACGAACCGGCCGCCTCAGCTCTTCTCGCACAACGACCAACAGTCCTTGTGGCAGTCGTCCGCGCCCGAAGGGGCGACGACCGGGTGGGGCGGCCGTCTCGCCGATCTCCTGCTCGACGACAACGGCGACAACTCGGTGTTCACGTGCATCTCGGTGTCCGGCAACGCGGTGATGATGACCGGGCGCGACGCTGTGCAGTATCAGGTCGATCGGCGCGGCGTGACCCGACTGCAAGCGCGTGGGTTCCGAGAGAGTTCGGTGCTCGCGGGTCTCGACGAGGTACTGCGGATGAATCGGCCCGGGCCGTTCCCCACGGCCTACGCCGACGTCACCGAACGCGCGCTGTCGTCGTCGGAGCGACTCGAGACCGCAGTGACCGGCGTCGGAGATCTCGCCACGGTGTTCCCGGACAGCAACCTCGGTGAGCAGCTGCAGATGGTCGCGAGGTTGATCGCCGCCGGACGAAACCAGCTCGGCGTGAAGCGACAGGTCTTCTTCGTGGCGATGGGCGGCTTCGACAATCACGACTCGCTCGTCGCCAGACACCCCGGTCTGCTCGCGGGCATCGACGGTGCCTTCACCGCGTTCCATGCCGCGACCGAGGAGCTCGGAGTCGCCGACCAGGTCACGACCTTCACGGCATCGGACTTCGGACGCACGCTCGTCGGCAACGGCGATGGGAGCGACCACGGATGGGGCGGTCACCACATCGTGATGGGTCGTGCGGTTCGAGGCCGACGCATCTACGGCTCACTGCCGATCATCGGCGACGACGGGCCCGACGACGTCGGGCGCGGACGCCTGCTGCCGACCACCTCGGTCGAGCAGTACTCCTCGACGCTCGCCCGCTGGATGGGCGCCTCGGGCAGCGAACTCCAGGCGGTGGCACCGAACATCGGACGCTTCGCCACCGACGACCTCGGGCTGTTCGCGATCGAACCCGAACCCGAGCCCGAGCCCCGGCCGGAGTCGGATGCCCGGATCGGGACGGCTGCGAGCACCGCCGGCCTGCGTCCCGCCACCCGTCTACGCCGCTGAAGCCGGCGATGCGTGCGATGCGGAGTCCTCGGCACTCGATCAGCGGTGCGCGCACGAGCTGACCCGGGGCCTGTCTGACACCGATCCGGGAACCGGGTCCGGCCACACTCGGACAAGGATGAGAGGGGACGTGATGAAACGATTCGCATGGGTGGTCGCTGCAGCGTTGGCGGTCGCGGCATGTAGCGGTGGCTCCGACGACACGGCGACGACCGAGACGACGCCGGCAACCGAGCCGGCCGGGACGGAACCAACCGAGGTCGATCCACCGGAGACGGACCCGCCGGCGACCGATCCCCCGCCGGCGACGGAACCACCTGACGACGAGTTCGCCGGCACGATCGAACTCGACCTGGAGCGCCCCGATCGGTGCGAGGTGATCGGCGAGTCGTGCCTGCTGCCCTTCCCGTCCGATGCCCTCACCGTGGTCGACGAAACGACCGCAACCGGTCGGCGCGTCAACCTGTCGGCGTCGTCGATGCCGGCGAATGCGGACGGCGTCAACGTCGGAGTCGACCGCCAGAACCGCAACGACGGGTTCTCGCCGGGGAGCGCCGCGCTCGTGCTCGTTCCCGGCGTCGACCCGGCTGCGTCCGGGCTGGCACCGATCACCGACATCGCCCGCTCGCTGGACGCCGACTCGGCCAGCGTGATCATCGACGCGACCACCGGCGACCTCTGGCCGCACTGGGCCGAGCTCGACGCGAACGCCACCGACGACGCCCGCCGCGGTCTCTTCCTGCGACCTGCCGTCAACTACACCGAAGGCCATCGGATCGTGATCGGCCTGCGCGATCTCGTCGATGCCACGGGCGCTCCGATCGAGCCGACCGACGCGTTCATCGCCTTTCGCGATCGGCTCGAAACCGACGTTCCCGAGGTCGAGGCGCGCCGACCTGCGATGGAGCAGGTGTTCGACGACCTCGAAGCCGCCGGCGTCGAGCGAGACGAACTGGTGATGGCGTGGGACTTCACGGTGATCTCGACCGAGAGCCTGACCGGTCCACTCATCCACATGCGCGACGACGCGTTCGCGCAGCTCGGCGACGCCGCCCCCGCGTTCACGATCACGTCGGCGATCGAGGACTTCGAGGACGTCCCCGGCCGCATCATCATCGACGGCACCTACCAGGTCCCGTCGTACCTCGAAGGCGACGGGGCGCCGGGGACGGGCCTGAACCTGACCGACGATCCCGACCTGCCCACCGCGAACGGAACGGTCACCGCGCCGTTCCGATGCCAGATCACGCCGGCGAGTTCAGGTGCCGAACCGGGGGCCGGGCTGGTGTACGGCCACGGTCTGCTCGGTACCGAACGACAGGTCACCTCGGCGGGGCCGACGCTGCTCGCCCAGAACCACAACTACGTGGTGTGCGGCACGGCGCTGAGCGGCATGGCCGAGGAGGACACGGGCAACGCCGTGGAGATCCTCACGGACCCGAGCAACTTCTCGACGCTCGCCGACCGCCTGCTCCAGGGCCACCTGAACACGCTGTACCTCGGGCGTCTGATGAAGCATCCGGACGGGCTCGTGTCCGACCCCGCATTCCGCACGAACGCCGACGAACCGCTGCTCGACGTCAACGAGCTGTCGTACTACGGCATCTCGCAGGGTGGGATCATGGGGCCGGTGTCGACCGCCGTGTCGACCGACTGGGACCGTGGCGTCTTCGGCGTCCCGGGCGTCAACTACTCCACGCTGCTCAACCGCAGCGTCGACTTCGACACGTTCCAGCTCGTCCTCGACCCGGCATTCCCCGACAAGCTCGACCAGGCGATCGTCCTGCTCGCGATCCAGATGCTGTGGGACCGTGGCGAAGGCAACGGCTACGTCAACCACTTCCGCGAGCCGCTGCCCGGGCTCGACCAGAAGTACGCGCTGATCCAGGGGGCGCTCGGCGACTTCCAGGTGGCCAACGTCGCGATGGACGTGATGGCGCGCTCGATGGGCGCGTCCGTCGGCGCCGCGGATGTGCGCTCGACCGACGTCGAACCGTTCTGGGGCATCGACCGCATCGAGTCGTATCCCTTCGACGGCTCGGCCGTGTTCCTGTTCGACAGCGGCACGCCACTCCCGCCGATCACCAACACGCCGCCCCGCGACGGCGTCGACCCGCACGAGGACGTGCGCCGAGCGGCCGCGGCCTACGACCAGATCGCCGCGTTTCTCCGACCCGACGGCGTGGTCATCGACACCTGCGACGGCGGCCCGTGCATCATCCCGCCGCGCTGACTCCCGCCTGATACGGAGCCGGGCCGAGATCCTGCGCTGAGTCACCACCACTGGGCCGGGGTGGCACCGGCGTCGAGCCCGACCACACTGGCGGCCATGAGCACTGTGAACCTCGTCGGGATCGTCGGCAGCCTGCGCACCGGATCGGTGAACCGCGCACTCGCGCGCGCCGCGGTCGGCCTCATGCCGGCCGACGACCTGCTGTCGCTGCACAGCGTGGCGGCGCTCCCGCTCTACAACGGCGACGACGAGGCGGCCGGGCCGCCCGCCGAGGTGCAGGCGCTGCGTGAAGCGATCCGCGCTGCCGACGGCGTCGCGCTGTTCTCACCGGAGTACAACGGCTCACTGCCCGCAGTGACCAAGAACGTCATCGACTGGATGTCACGCGAGGCGTCGGCGTGGGAGGGCGTGGGGATCACGATGATCTCGATGTCGCCGGGCGGTCGCGCCGGCATCGGTGCGCGCGACCACTTCAGCGCGATCATGCAGCGACAGGCGCCGCGCCCGTTCGACACGCTCGGCTTCGGCAACTCCGGCGCGCGTCTCGACGAAGCCGGCGAGGTGACCGATTCGGCGACGCTCGCCGAGCTCGCCGACTTCCTCGTCCGATTCGCCGATCACTGCCGCAGCTGATCCGGCGACGACTCGCGGCGCGGGGTGCCGCCCACCTACGATCGCCCGAATGCGCCGACTGCTCCCGGTCCTCCTCACCGCTGCGATCGTCACCGCGTCGTGCGGTTCCGACTCGAACGACGAGTCCGTCTCGACGACGGTCGCACCGGAGGTCTCCGCGCCGGCGACCGACGCGCCGACCGAGCCTGCTGCGACGGAGCCCCCGGCGACCGAGCCCGTCGACGAGCCCCCGGCGACCGACGATCCCGCCGAGACGACACCGCCCACCGACGCACCCACGACCACGGCAGCCGAACCTGCCGTGACCGCCGCGGACTTGGCGGGTCCCGGCCCCTATGCCGTCGGTGTCGTCACCCGCGCGCTGCCCGAGGGCAACGCGGTCGAGATCTGGTATCCGGCCGACGAGTCGGCACGTGGCGGAACCGTCGGCTACGCGGTCCGCAGCTTCCTCCCCCCTGCCATCGCCGACCTGGTTCCCGACACGGTCGACGACACCCGTTCGATCGACGCGACCCGCGACGCCGCCCCGGCGGCCGACGGCCCCTTCCCGATCGTGCTGTTCAGCCACGGGTCGACCTCGTTCCGGCTCCAGTCGAGTGTGCTCGCCCAGCACCTCGCCTCGTGGGGCATCGTCACCGCCTCGACCGACCATCCCTCCCGATACCTGGCCAACGTGCTCCTCAACGCAACGGAGGACCAGCCACCGTCGATCGACGACTTCCGCTCGTTGCGGACCTACCTGACCACGCTCGGCGATGACGAGGTGTTGGCCGACGCACTCGACACCGAGCGGGTGGCGCTCGGTGGGCACTCTGCGGGTGGCGGCACGATCGTGCAGATGGCGGGCGACGAGGGCATCCTCGGCTACGTCTCGTATGCGTCGGGACTCGGTGACGAGGCACCGGACGTGCCGTCGCTGTTCATGGCGGGCGAACTCGACGTGATCGTCGATCCGGTCGAGCGGACCGCCGCCGCATTCGAACGCGCGCCATCGCCCTCGTGGCTGTGGTCGTTCGCCGACACCGGACACCTCGCCTTCTCCGACCTGTGCGCCGTGGGGAGCGAACGCGCCACGCTGATCGACCTCGCCGAGGCCGCCGGGCTCGGCGATCTCGTGGACGATCGGCTTCGGGCACTCGGCACCGACGGCTGCGAAGAGCCGAATCGGCCCGTCGAAGAGGTGTGGCCCGGCGTCCACCAGGCGTCGACCGGCTTCTACCGCTGGGTGTTCGGTCTCGACGACGAGCCGATCGGGCTCGACGAGTCGGTCGTCACCGACGGCGTCACCGTGACGGCGAAGTAGGCGTCGCTCGGGTCCGTCCGGCCGGACGGTCGCCCGCGAGACTCCTCACATGGATCTCGGACTGAACGGAACCCGCGCCATCGTGACCGGTGGCTCACGCGGCATCGGACGCGTCATCGCAGAAACGCTGATCGCCGAAGGCGCGAGCGTCGCGATCTGCGGACGCAACGCGGAAACGCTCGACGCAACGGTCACCGCGCTCGGCGACAGTGCGACCGGGACCGTCGTCGACGTGTCCGACCACGACGCGCTGACGGCCTGGGTCGATACCTCGGCCGAGTCGATGGGCGGGCTCGACATCGTGATCGCCAACGCGTCCGCGCTCGGGGGGCCACCCGACACGCCCGACAAGTGGCGCAAGGTGTTCGAGACCGACGTGTTGTCGACCGTGGCGCTCGTCGACGCCGCCACCCCGCACCTCGAAGCGAGCGGGATCGGCAGCATCGTCCAGCTCGGCACCATCACGGCGGTCGAGTACCACGGCTATCCCGGCGGCACCCGCAGCTACGGCGCGCTGAAGGCCGCACTGCTCAACTACACCAGCCAGTTGGCGTTCGAACTCGGCCCGAAGAAGATCCGGGCGAACTCCGTCTCGCCCGGCCCGATCTACATCGCCGACGGCTCGTGGGGTTTCATCGAGAACGCGGCACCCGAGTACTTCGCCGAGAACGTGGAGCACCATCCGCAGCAGCGTCTCGGCACTCCCGAGGAAGTCGCCCGGGTCGTCGCGTTCCTCGCGAGCCCAGCAGCGTCGTGGGTCACCGGCGACAACGTCGTCGTCGACGGCGGCTTCACCCGCCGCCACGCCTTCTGACCGATTCGCGGTCCCGGGCCGAGCAGTTCGTCAGCCGGAGGCGGAGATGATCAGGTTGCGCAGTTGGCGCAGTGCGACCGACAGCGTGGTGAGGTCGAAGCTCTCGGCGCGCCGGATCTCCTGGTGCATGGCGATCGTTCGACCAACGGCTCGTTCGTGCCCGGCGATCCACTCGTCGGGCGACCCGTGGGCCGAACGCATCACGCTGCGGGTGAGCTCGGACATCACGTTCATCAGATCGTCGCGCATCGACGAACGCGCCTGGGTCTGCCAACGATCTGAACGTGGGAGCGCACCGATGCCATCCCACATCCATCCGATGTCGAAGGCTTCGAAGACCGCTCCGTAGGTCGCGGCAGCCTGCTCGACCTCGCAGCGTTCACCGAACGCCAGGTGCACGATGTCGAAGGCGGTGTGCAGCCACGGCCAACGCGCCGATTGCGCCGCCAGGTCGACGGGCACGCCCTCGGTGATGCGCTGCGCACGAACCCGTTCGACATCTTCGGCGATGCGACCGCCCATGTGCTGCTCGAGCGAGCCTGCGAGAAGGTCGACCCCCGGCCCGAACGTCGCGATCGCGGTGTCGATGTGCATCGGTGGCGGGAAGTGCCGGAGCAACCACGCCGTGCCGCGCTCCGACACACGTCGTACCTGGAGGAGGAGATCGATCTGCGTGTCGAGCGAGACGGACGTGCCCAATGCGTCGATCTCGCGCCAGTAGTCGGTGAACCGGAACACGTTCCGCGAGGCGATGAACGCCCGAGCCACGTCGGACACCGCAGCGCCCGAGTCCTCGGTCATCCGGTGGTCGAACGAGATCCCGCCGAGGTTGACCATGTTGTTGACGAGTCCCGTGGCGATGATCTCGCGACGCAGCCGGTGTGCACGCACTGCATCCGGGAATCGTTCGCGCAGCGCCGACGGGAAGTACGCAAGCAGATCGGGTTCGAGCACGATCGAGTCGGGGAGGTCGGTTGCGAGGATCTCCTGGACGTCGATGTTCTTCGTGTACGCGATCATCACGGCGAACTCGGGTGCGCGCAGACCGCTGCCCGCTGCCTGGCGCTCGGCGATCTGCTTGTCGGTCGGGAGGTACTCGAGCGCACGGTCGATGACGCCCTCGTTCTCGAGCGCCTCGAGATACCGCGCGTGCACGTTGACCATCGGCAGCGCCTGCCGGCGGGCGATCATCAACGCCAGCGTCTGGTCGCGGTTGTCGTCGAGGACCAACCGCATCACGTCGTCGGTCATCTCGACGAGCATGTCGTTGCGTTGCTTGACCGTCAGGTCGCCCTCGCGCACGAGCTGATCCAACACGATCTTGATGTTCACCTCGTGATCGCTGCAGTCGACGCCGGCCGAGTTGTCGATCGCGTCGGCATAGATCAGACCGCCGTGAACGGCGTACTCCACTCGGGCGAGCTGCGTCAGCCCGAGGTTGCCGCCTTCACCGACCATTCGACACCGCAGCTCGACCGCATCGACGCGCAACGAGTCGTTGGCTCGGTCGCCGACCGCCTCGTGCGATTCGGAGCTCGCCTTCACGTAGGTCCCGATGCCGCCGTTCCACAACAGGTCGACCGGAGCCCGCAGGATCGCCGAGATCAACTCGTCGGGACGCAACGACACGATCGCGGCGTCGAGGTCCAGGGCGCGCCTGACCTCCGCGGTGATCGCAATCGACTTCGACGAGCGGGGAAACACCCCGCCCCCCGGTGAGATCAGTGCGACGTCGTAATCGTCCCAACTGGACCGCGGCAGCGAGAACAGCCGCTCCCGTTCGGCGAACGAGATCGCCGGGTCGGGATCGGGGTCGAGGAAGATGTGACGATGATCGAACGCGGCCAGGAGTCGGAGGTGCCGTGACAACAGCATCCCGTTGCCGAAGACGTCGCCGGACATGTCACCCACACCGACGACCGAGAGCACGTCGACGTCGAGGTCCTTCCCCAAGACCCGTGCATGACGGCGCACGCTCTCCCATGCACCGCGCGCGGTGATCCCCATCACCTTGTGGTCGTACCCATGGCTCCCACCGGAGGCAAAGGCGTCGCCGAGCCAGAATCCGGCATCGATCGCGATCTCGTTGGCGATGTCGCTGAACGTGGCGGTGCCCTTGTCGGCGGCCACGACGAGATACGGATCGTCGTCGTCGTAGATCACGCAGTCGGGCGGGTGCACGACGGTCGAACCCTCGAGGTTGTCGGTGACCGAGAGCAGCGCGCGCACGAACCGGCGATACCGGTCGACGCCTTCGGCGCGCACCGCATCGCGATCCGTCATCGGGGCCACGCCGCGCTTGATGACGAACCCACCCTTCGCTCCGACCGGGACGATCACCGCGTTCTTGACCATCTGGGCTTTCACGAGGCCGAGGATCTCGGTGCGGAAGTCCTCCGGTCGGTCGCTCCACCGGAGCCCGCCGCGCGCAACGCGCCCGGCGCGCAGGTGCACGCCTTCGACCAGCGGCGAGCACACGAAGATCTCGAACATCGGCCGCGGGGCCGGGAGGAACGGAATCGCCTGCGGGTCGAGCTTCACTGCGATCTCGTCGGCGAGCCCCCCGCCGTCGTCTCGTTGGAACACGTTCGTCCGCAGCGTGGCGTCGATCAGAGTGAGCACCGCACGGCAGATCCGATCGTCGTCGAGCGACGGAATCTCGTCGAGCATCTCGAGCGCCCGCCCGCGGAGCTCCTCGACCCGTTCGGCCCGTGCGGTGTCGTCGTCGAAGGCACGTGGATCGAAACGGGCGTCGAACACACCGGCGAGCACCCCGGCGAGTTCGGCGTGGCGGACGACGGCCTGCTCGACGTAGGACCGGCTGTACGAGGTGCGAGCCTGGTGGAGAAACCGGACGTAGGTGCGCAGCACGGCGACCTGACGTCGGTCGAGGTTCGCAGCGATGATCAGTCGATTGAGACTGTCGGCTTCGATCGTCCCGTGGAAGAGCCCCGCGAAGGCACGCCGCACCTCCGTCTGCTGACGTTCGTCGCGACGGCGATCGAACGCGCCCCCGCCGTCGATGCGCACGCCGATGTCGTAGAGGTGCACGGCCCCGTCGGGGCAGTCGAACACGTACGGCCGCTCGTCGATCGCGTGCAGTCCGAGGTGATCGAGCAGCGGGACGAGCTCGGCGATCGTCGAGGCCTCGCCGCGCCGGAACACCCGGAACCGCCACTGCCCTGCCGGTGCGTCGACGTGCCGGCCGAACGAGGTGATCAACGAATCCGGCGAACCCGGCTCGACCGGCAGCAGCTCGGCGACGCTCGTCAGGTCGGACGCCGACTCCTCGGGTGGCACACGAGCTCGGTAGTCGCTCGGGATGGCGTGCCGCACCGCGGCGAACACCGAGCGACCGGCCAGGTCTCCCAGCCGCTCGCAGATGACTGCCTCGGCCCGTTCGTCCCAGGTCGTCGAGATGTCGTCGACGGCTTCGGCCAATCGTTCGAGATCGACACGCTCGCTGGCTCGAACGGTCATCGTGATGCGCGCGAGCGAACTCGACCCGATCAGTGTCTGCAAGTCGCGGGACTCGCTGGCGTAGTGCCGCTCGACGAGGCGGCGCACTCGCTCGGGAAGCTCGGACTCGAACCGCGCTCGCGGGACATACACGAAGACCGTGGTCCACGGCCCGACTGGCTCGGCCACGTCGAACACGCGAACGATTCGCCGCTCCTGCAGCCCCACGATGTCGATCACGAGCTCGGCAAGCGCCTGCGTGTCGAGCTCGAACACGAGATCGCGAGGCAGGGTCTCCACGACGTTCTTCACCGCCCGACCGGTATGGCTCACCTCGGACACCCCGGCGAGGGCGAGCACCTCGTTGACGCGATCCGCGATCATCGGAATCGCGAACACGCTCTCGCGATACGCCCCGCTGCCGAGCAGCCCGATGAAGCGGTGTTCGACCGTGCCGTGATCGGCACGCGGTCGGATCGACACACAGGTCATCCGCGCCGGACGGTGCACGGTGGCGACCGCGTCGGTCCGCGCGATGACGATCTCGTCGTCCCCGGCCTTCGACGGCGGGTAGGGCTTGGTCGGGTCGAGCCGGGCATCGCGTCGGTACTCGCCGAGTTCGGATCCCGGCTGCAGGACGAGTTGCGGGTCGCCATCGCCGCCGACGACACGGTCATACGATGCGGCACCGAGGAGGACGAAGTGCTGGTCACCCAGCCACGACAGCAGCGGATCTCCGTCGGCGATCGCCGCCATTCGTGCGCGCATGGTCTCGAAGTCACCGACGACGCGCACCACCTCGCCGATCGCGGTGGCCACATCGGCTTCGAGCTGCGGTTCGAGGTCCGGCGCGCACCGGTCGAGTTCGATCAGCGTCCAGGCTTCGACGATCGGCGCACCGTCGCCGGACCGAGCGACGTCGTCGTCGTCGAAGAAGCCGATCACCTCGTGATCGGCGTTGCGGGCAATCGGCAACATCGGATGCACGAGCAGGTGGATACCGAGGTCGTGGCGGTCGAGCACCATGCGCACGGTGTCGACGAGGAACGGGATGTCGTCGGTGACGAACATCAGCACCGACCGCTCCGTTCGCCAGCCGTCGCGGTCGGCCTTCGGCGACAACACCCGAACGAGGACCTCGCCCGGTGCCCTGACCCGCCCGAGCATCAGGTGGGTGACCGCCGCCGCATATGCATCGTCGAGTCGCCGATCGTCGGCGTCCTCGTCAGGGAGTTCTCGGTAGTAGCGGACGAGAAATTCGGGCAGGACGGGGTCATCCGGTCGCCGCTCGTGGGCCATGTCGGCCAGCGCGGCCAGCGTCTCGGCCACTTCGGTGTGTGTGCTCACGTTTCCTCCAACCGGCCGCGACGTCGGGCCCGGTCAATCGACCGGACAGTACCGCGCGTCGCGACGCCGTGTGGACGGATGGCACCGCACCTATCGGCCCTGGAACTCCGGAGGACGCTTCTCGAGATAGCTGGCGAGCCCCTCACGGAAGTCCTTGGTCGCGAACAACGGCAGCAGCGCGAGGTACTGGCGTTGCACGTGATCCTCGAAGTCCTCGGTCATCGCGTGCCGCATCATCCGCTTCGCCGCGCGGACGGCGAGCGGCGCGTTCGTCGCGATTTCGTTGGCCAGGCTCATCGCGGTGTCCATCAGGTCGTCGGCGGGCACGACGTCGTTGAGGAGCCCGAGTTCCAGCGCCTCGGCTGCGGTGAGCGTCCGGGCAGTGAACAACAGCTCGGCGGCTTTCGACCACCCGACGATCCGCGGGAGCAACCACGTTCCACCGGACTCGGGCACGAGACCGCGGGCCGTGTACGCAGCCGACAGCTTCGCGGTGTCGGCGGCGACGCGCAGGTCGCAGCCCAGCGCGAGATCCATGCCGTACCCCGCGGCGCCGCCGTTCAGGGCGGCGATCGTCGGCGTGTCGATCTTGTTCAGCACGATCGGCGGTGCGTCGCGCAAGTCGAATTCGCCGCCGCCCATGTTGCTCGTGTCGCCACCGATGCCGTCGCCCGATGCAGCCGCGCCGACGTCGAGGCCGGCGCACCACGCCCGGCCGTTGCCGGTGATCACGATGACGCGAACTGCGCGATCCGCGTCGGCCTCGATCAACCGTTCGGACAGGGCGTGGAGCATCGTGGGTGTGATCGTGTTCATCCGTTCGGGACGGTTGAAACGGATCACGCCGACATGCCCGTCGAGGTCGTACTGCAGTTCGTCGGTCATGGAGCCGACGCTACGCGCGCCGGTCCTCGAGGCTCGGCCCGGAGCAAGCGGGATCCGTCGAATTGACCGTGCGGTCAATTCAGGGACTTTCGGCCCTGCTCACGCGGCGATGCGCTCTGTCAGGTTGGACGGAACATCCGAGACAGAGGGGGAGGGATGCGACAACGACGACATGCGCTGAGTGGAGCGTTGTACGACGTACGCGACGACGGGAACGTCGACGTCACGTCGCGCGACGGCGTGACCGGAACGTTCACACCGGACGGCGAGTGGATCAGCGGAGCGCTCCGACATGCCGATCCACACCTGTGCGGTTGGCTCGCGGGCCCGCAGCTCCCTCCTCGACTCGCGGTGCTCCCACGATTCCGCTCGACCGGAGCGGTGAGCGACCACACCAGCGAAGCGGAGGATGCCCGATGAGCATCGACTACACCCAGCGGCCGACCTTGAGTTACCAGGAACTGCTCGACACCGACAGCCATGCGGTGCCCGAGGTGTTGCGCTGGTTCTCCCCGATGCCGCCGAGCGAGGCCGATGTCCCGGTGGAGCGCTACACGAGCGCCGAGTTCCATCAGCTCGAGGTCGAGAAGGTCTGGACGAAGGCGTGGCAGATGGCGTGTCGCGAGGAGGACATCCCCGAACCGGGTGATCACCTGTCGTACGACATCGTCGGCCGCTCGATTCTCGTGGCGCGCACCGAGTCGGGCGAGATCAAAGCGTTTCACAACGTGTGCCCGCACCGCGGACGCCGACTGAAGGAATCGCGCGGCCGTGACACCGAACTGCGGTGCGCCTTCCACGGCTTCGCCTGGGAGCTCGACGGCTGTTTGAAGCAGGTGCCCTGCCAGTGGGATTTCCCGCGGCTCGAACCCGGGGAGTGGGCCCTCACCGACGTGCGCGTGGGCACCTGGGGCGGGTTCGTCTTCATCAACATGGATCCCGACTGCGAACCGCTGGAGGACTTCCTCGGTGACCTCGACGCCCATTTCGACCGGTGGCCGCTCGAGGACCGCTACAAGGAGGCGCACGTCGCGAAGGTGATGGACTGCAACTGGAAGGTTGCACAGGAGGCCTTCATGGAGGCATTCCACGTCGTGGCGACACACCCACAGCTGCTGCCGAGCCTCGGTGATGCGATCAGCCAGTACGACGTGTTCGGCAACTTCTGTCGCGCCATCTCGCCGAACGGCGTCCCGAGCCCCCACGTGACCTGGGAGCCCTCGCAGCAGGACATCTTCGATGCGATGAGCGATCGCAACCTCGACGAGGAACCCAAAGCGGTGGTGCCCGAGGGCGAGACCGCCCGTCATCTCGCTGCTGAGTCGGCTCGAGCAGCGCTGCGTCCGGCGATCGGCGACCGGGTCGACGAGCTCTGCGACGCCGAGTTGACCGAGAGCATCTACTACACCGTGTTCCCCAATTTTCACCCGTGGGGGGCGTACAACCGGATCGTGTATCGCTTCCGACCGTATGGGAACGACCACCGGCGGTCCATCATGGAGTGCATGTTCCTCTCACCGTTCGTCGGCGAACGTCCACCCGCCGCTCCGATCCACTGGCTCAACGATGACGACGACTGGACCGTCGCCACCGAACTCGGGATGCTCGGCCGGGTGTTCAACCAGGACGTCTACAACCTGCCCGAGGTGCAGGTGGGCCTCGAGGCGATGATCAAGCCCGGTGTCACGTTCGCGGACTACCAGGAGACCAAGCCGCGCCACTTCCACGCGATTCTCGACGAATGGATCGCACGATGAGCGCCGCCGAGACCGGGGCCGTCACGTTCGACGCCACCGACGACGCGGTCGTGCAGTGTCCGTACCCGCACTACCGCGCGATGCGCGATCAGGCGCCGGTCCTCGAAATGGACGGCGCCACGGTCGGACGCACGGGCGAGCGCGTGTTCGCCGTGTCCCGCCACGAGGACGTCAAGCGGATCCTCCACGACCACAAGACGTTCTCGTCACAGTTCGGCGGCTCCGGCGCGAAGGCGTCGCCCGAACTCCGCGCTCGACTCAAGGAGGTCTACGAAGACGGTTGGCCGAACGTGTCGACCATGCTCACCGAAGACCCGCCGTCGCACACTCGCTATCGCCGGCTCGTGTCGATGGCCTTCACGCCGAAGCGGGTGTCCCGGCTGGAGCCGGACATCCGGCGGATCTGCGAGGAGCTGGTCGACGGGTTCGAACGCGCACCGCGTGTCGACTTCCTCAACAAGTTCGCCGTGCCGCTGCCCGTCGCTGCCGTGGCGACGATCCTCGAAGTGCCCGACACGCACCGCGCCGAGTTCAAGAAGTGGGCCGACTCCTCGGTCGCCTCGATCGGACGCGTCATCAGCGACGACGAGCGCGTGGCCGCCGAGCGCGACATCATCGAGCAGCAGCACTACTTCGTGAGCGAGCTCGAGGCCCGCCGCTCCGAGCCCCGCGACGACTTCCTCACCGACCTGCTGAACGCGGAACTCCCCGCGGACGACGAGGTCGAAGGTGGGCCGCTCGACATCCCCGAGATGCTCTCGATCATCCGCCAGATCCAAGTGGCCGGCAGCGAGACGACGGCGAGCCTGCTCGCCGACCTGATGGTGCAGCTGGGCCAGCATCCCGACGAGTGGGAGAAGCTGAAGGCGGATCCGTCGCGCGCCGGCAAGGTCGTCGAGGAGGGTCTCCGGTGGGCGAGCCCCAACCAGGGGCTGTTCCGGATCGTGATGGAGGACACCGAAGTCGCGGGCACCCCGATCCCGAAGGGCTCGACGATCTGGGTGATGTACGGCTCGGCCGACCACGACGACCGCGTCTTCGAGGACCCGGAGGGATTCAACCCCGACCGCGAAACACTCAACAGCCACATCGCGTTCGGCCACGGCATCCACTTCTGCCTCGGCGCGGCGCTCGCCCGGCTCGAAGCGGTCACCGCACTGAAGGTCCTCGCCGCCCGTCTGGACACGATCGACGTGGTCGATCCCGACTCGCTCCGCTACGGCAGCAGCTTCATCCTCCGCGGCCTCCAACACGTCGAACTCGACGTCACCTACCAGTAGCCGGCCGACCGTCCTGCAGGTCTCGTCGCGATCGGTCCCGGCATGCGGGCACGAACGCGACGAGACCCGAACGGGGTCAGTCGGCGGGGCTGTCGGCCGCCTGCTCCTTGGCGATCTCGGCACGAACCTCGTCCATGTCGAGCGCCTTCACCTGCCCGATGAGGTCTTCGAGCGCATGCGCGGGGAGCGCACCGGCCTGAGAGAACAGCTGGACGCCGTCGCGGAAGATCATCAACGTCGGAATCGAACGGATCTGGAGGGCGCCGGCGATTTGCTGCTCGGCCTCGGTGTCGATCTTCGTGAACGAGATGTCGGGGTGCTGCTCGGACGCCGCCTCGAAGACGGGCGCGAAGGACTTGCACGGGCCGCACCATTCGGCCCAGAAGTCGACGAGGACGATTCCGTCGCCGAGCACGGTCTCCTCGAAAGCGTCGGATGTCAGATCAATGGTTGCCATGTCTCGTCGAACCAACGCTGCCCGAGGACTATTCCTGAGCAGGCGCCGAGGCCGAGGCCGAGCGGATCGAACTCCCTGGGAACGTGTGAGCCCTTGGCCAGAGATCGCCGTCGAAGTCCCCGGTCGCCCGCGGTGCCCCGGCTCAGCCGGCGTCGGTGATGGCCGGCAGGATCTCGAAGAGATCGCCGATGACCGCATAGTCGGCCTTGACGACCATGTTCGCGGCGGGATCGGTGTTGATGGCCAAGATCTTCTTCGCGGCTTTCGCCCCGACCCAGTGCTGGATCGCACCGCTGATCCCGCACGCGATGTAGAGCTGCGGTGCGATGCGGGTGCCGGTCTGGCCGACCTGGTCCGAATGCGGACGCCACCCGTTGTTGGTGACCGCACGACTGCACCCGACGACCCCACCCAGCTTGGCGGCCAGCGCTTCGAGCACCTCGAAACCTTCCGCCGAGCCGACGCCTCGACCGCCGCCAACGACCACGGGGGCCGTTGCGAGCGTGACCCCTTCGGACAGCACGACGCGGTCCCGGATCATCGTCGCAACAGCAGACTCGGGCACGGCCACGTCGAGCGTCTGCACCGAGACCGACCCCCCGGCGACCGGCTCGGCGGCCTCGACGGCATGCGGCGCGACGGACAGGATCGGCACCGACGATGTGAGCCGGGCTTCCTCGTTGAGCGAGCCGCCCCACTGCACGCGGGTCATCTCCCAGTCGTCGGCGGTCTTGACCGTCAGGCAATTCGCCACGAACGGCAGATCGAGCTCGGCGGCGGCGTCGGCCAGCACCTCGTTGCCCCGATCGGTGCCGGTCGCCACGATCGCCGACGGCGCCAGTTCACCAGCAGCAGCAGCGACGACGGCTCCCCACGCGAGTGGGCTGTACTCATCGACTCCGGGAGTCGGCGCGACGTGGAACACCGACGCCCCGTGCGCACCGCACACGTCGGCCAACTCGGCGGATGCTGCGCCGATACCGAGCGCGCCGACCTCGACACCGAGCTGTGCTGCGATGTCGGCGGCGAACGCGAACGCCTCCAGCGACGCGTCTGCCAGGACGCCGCGATCGTGTTCGATCACCACGAGCACACTCATGACAGCAACCCCAGTTCCTTCAAGAGTTCGACGACGGCCGGCGCCGCCTCGGGACCGTGGCCGAGGATGACCGTCTCGGACACCTTCTCCTCGGGTCGGTTGAGGCGGATCTTGGTCTGTCCACCGGGTGCGGCGTCGGACGACGCAACGTCGACCGCCAGCTTCTTCGACGCCAGTCGACCACGCATCGTCGGATACCGCGGCCAGGTGATGCCCTCCTTCACCCCGATCGCGCACGGCACCGGGAGCCGGTACACCTCGAACCCGCTGTCGGTTTCGCGACGCGCTTCGAGCGTCGCACCGTCATCGGAGACCTCGACACCCTTGATCGCATTGACCATCGGCCGGCCGAGCGCACGGGACACGCGAACACCGACCTGGAAGCCGCCGGTGTCGGCCGACTCGTTGCCGAAGACGATCACGTCGAACCCGCCGTCCGCCTCCTCGATCGACCGGATCGCATCGGTGAGTGCGCGAGCGGTTCGCTGCGGATCCCAGTCCATCGACCCGACATCGACGAGCGTCGCCTTGGTGATGCCGATCGACGCCGCCCAGCGGCACTGCTCGTCGGCATCGGAGGTCCCGAGTGTGAGCACGTGCGACTCGCCGCCGTGCTGCTCGACGAGTTGCACTGCGAGTTCCAGCGCGCACTCCTCGTGCGGCGACATCGTGTGCCCGAGGTTGGTCGCGTCGACCGCCTGGCCGTCGTCGGTGATGTTGATCTTCGCGCCGGGAGCGGGCACCCGCTTGACGCACACGAGGACGCGCATGTCAGCCCTTGAGCCGTGTGTCGTCGGGGTCGAACGGGCCATCGGTGCCGACGACCTTCACGGGGAACAACTCGTTCATGTACATCACCTGCAGTTCGGTGCCGGCGACGGCCAGCTCGCGCGGCAGGTAGGCCATCAGGATGTGTTTGCCGACCGATGGGCCGTACCCCGCAGTCGTCACCCGCGACACCCGACCGTGCGAGTCGAAGATCGTGTTGCCGTCCATGTCGCAGATCGGCTCGTTGCCGCCCTGCATCCAGCGGACACGCCCCTGGGAATCGCGCTGGTCCTCGACGGTCAGCGTGCACATCAGCACCTCCGGCTCGCCGGCCTCACGAGCGGCGAGGTACGCCTCCTTGCCGATGAAGTCGGCGGACTTCACCTTCGGCCGGGCAAGGCCCGCTTCGAGCGGGTTGTACTCGCTCTCGAGTTCGGCGCCCTGCAGGCGGTAGCCCTTCTCGATGCGCCCGGACACCGCGTAGACACCCATCCCGGTCGGACGGAGTCCGAAGTCGCCACCGTTCGCCAGGAGCGCGTCCCAAACCTTCACCGCCGCGTCCCAGGCGACGTAGATCTCCCAACCGGAGTCGCCGACGTAGGAGATCCGGAACAGCGTCACCGGCACGCGCGTGCCGTCGCAGTCGAGCACGACCTCGCGCAGCGACCCGTACGGAGACCCCTCGGAAGACAGATCGGCATCGGTCAGCGTTGCGAGCAGCGCCGGCGCGTTGGGTCCCCACAGGCCGAGCGTCGCAACGTCGCGAGAGCGGTCGGTCACGGTGACCGAGCCGTCCTTCGGCATGTACTTCTTGATCCACGCCAAGTCGCGTGGGCCGTCGAAGGCGCCGGTCACGACGTTCACGGTGTCCTCTGCGACCCGGTGCATCGTGAGGTCGGAGTGGAACCCGCCGTCGGGGGTGAGCCACGGCGTGTAGGTCGCCCGGCCAAACGGGCCGATCTTGTTGACGCTGAGGTAGTCGGCGAACTCGACGGCGCCCGGTCCCTTCAGCTCGAAGATCTGGAATGCGGACAGATCGAACAGCCCGCAGTGCTCGCGCATGTTGAGGTGCTCGGCAACGGTGATCGGGCTCCACCAGCGGTTGTCCCATTCCACCTCGCGCTCGGCGACCTGGTAGCGCGCCACCAGATCCTCGTTCGACGTGAACCACTGCGGACGCTCGAACACTCGCGCCTGGAAGAAGAACGCGCCGAGCTCCTGTTCACGCTCGAACAACGGCGACACCACGAGCTCCCGGCGCGACGCCCACTGCTCGGCCGGGTGGACGATGCCGTAGGTCTTGTTGAAGTGCTCCTCGGCACGCGCCCAGATGTGTTCGTCGGGCCGCTCCTCGGGGTAGAAGCGCGAGATGTCGGCGCCGTGCGCGTCGATCACCCGGGGGTACCCGTAGGTCATCCACTCGGCGACCACTTGAGCCATCCCCGGGCCTTCCTTCACCCACACCGCAGCGGCCGACCACAGGTTGCGCACTTCGGTCGTCTCGCCGAGGCACGGCATGGCGTCAGGCGTCAGCGAGAGCAACCCGTTGATCGCGTACTTGATCTCGGCGTCGCCGAGCATGTCCATCAGTTCGATCGCCTCTTCCATCTGCTGGTCGAAGTCGTCGGCCGTGAACGGCATCTCGGTCGGGCTGAGCGCAGCTTCGTCGTTCGACGGGATGTCGTCGGGATGGTGCAGAATCGGGCGGTGGGCGTAGGAGCCCACCTCCATCGAGCCCGACGACTGGCGCTCGTAGCAGAACGTGTCCATGTCGCGCACGATCGGGTAGCTGATCTCGCTCTGGGTCTCGGCGAGCACGTCGATCGGTCCGACGTCGGCCATCTGGTGCACGGCGGGCACGAGCGGGATCGTTGCGCCGGCCATGTTGGCAATGCGGTTCGACCACACGCCACAGGCGATGACGACGTACTCGGCTTCGATGCGGCCCTTGTCGGTGACCACCGCGGTGACCTTCTGGAGTCCGGTTGCCGGCTCGTCCTCGGTCTCGACGTCGAGCACCTCGGTGTTGGCGAACACCTGGAGCCCGGTCTGCTCGATGGCCTCGTTGCGGAACAGCGTGCCCGTGTCGAGCGAGTCGACGACGCTCACCGTCGGGCAGTGGAAACCACCGAGAATGACCTCTTCGTTGATGAATGGCACGAGCGCCTTCACGCCTGCCGGTGTCAGCAACTCGGCTTCGACGCCCCACGCCTTGGCCGAGGTCATCCGGCGCTGGAACTCGTCCATCCGCTCCTGCGTCCGGGCGACCTCGATGCCGCCCGAGTCGACCGATCGGTCGAGCTCGCGGTACTGGTTGGCGCTCTGGACCCCGAGCAGCGCCATCTCCTTGTTGTGGTCGACGGGGAAGATGAAGTTGGACGCGTGGCCCGTCGAGCCGCCGGGGTTCGGCAGCGGGCCCTTGTCGAGCAACACCATGTCGGTCCAGCCGAGCCGGGCCAGGTGCCCGACCAGACAGTTGCCGACGATGCCGGCGCCGATCACGACGACCTTCGCGCTGGACGGGACTTCTTGCTCACTCATGTACGGGCTCGCTTCGGGAATGTTCGTTGGCGCGGGCACCGACGAACGGCTTGACAGTGGTGATATATCAACAGAGTATGACGAGCGTGTCAACCGCGGAGCTGCAACACCTCTCGCTCGCCGAGCGCGCGTACGACGCGATCCGGCGGATGATCATCCGCCTCGAGCTCGCGCCGGGCGACGTGGTCCGCGAGGCCGATCTCCAGGCGAGGCTCGACATGAGCCGCACCCCGATCCGCGAGGCGCTCCAACGACTCGCCCGCGACCAGTTCGTCACCGTGATCCCGCGTCGCGGCATGTTCGTGAGCACGATCGACGTCGACGAACTGTCGATGCTCTACGAGACGCGGGCGATCATGGAGCCCTACGCCGCTCGGCTCGCGACCAAACGCGGCCGCGCCGCCGACTGGGACGAGATGGCAGCCGTACTCGCCGAGACATCGGCGCCCGGCAAACAACCCGACGAACTGATCGAGCTGGACCGCCGATGCCACGAGATCATCTGGCGAGCTGCGGGCAACCGATTCCTCACCGACACGCTCGACACGCTGTACGCGCAGTCGGACCGCCTGTGGCACATGTACCTCGCCGACGTCGCCGACATGGACGAGGCAGTCGAGGAGCACGCCGCGATCCACGATGCCCTCGTCGCCGGCGACGCCGACCGCGTCGCGACGTTGATCGAGGCACACGTCAACTCGTTCGACGCCCAGGTCCGAGCGGCGGTCACCAGCCGCCTCGGCGCCCCGCTGTCCGCTGGCTGACGCCTGAGACCGGCTCCCTCGGACCCGACCCCGCCCGATTCGGTCTCGGGGGCGCTGCGATCGTCGCCACCCGCCGGACCTGTGCTCCAGCCGGCCGCCGCCCGCGTGATCGGGCAAGCCCTTCCGGCGCTTCAGCGGGCCGCTGCAAGGGCGTCAGAATGATCAGGGTGTCAGTCGTTTGCGACCGGTCGCAGACGGAGCGAACAGGAACGCTGCCGACGCCATCACGACGAACATCACGATCACCGTCATGTTCCGTCCGGCCGGCGAAGACTCCTCCTGCTCGAACACCACGGCGCGAACCGTGGTGATCTCCTCGCCGTCGCACGTCACGTTGATCACGTGATCACCGAGACCGAGCATCGAGGGCTCGATCTGGTCCACTCGATCCTGAGGCACGCCGTTCACGATGACCACCAGTTCTCCGGCGCAGTCGACGTCGACCGGAATCGGATCACCGATGTCGACGAAGATCTCCTCGGGCGTGTCGACCTCGGTGATCGCGATCGGCGGATCGTCGGTCGGCAGGGCGGAGGTGCTTCGCCGGGCACCGTGGTCGTCGGTGAAGCGGTGGCGGTCGGCTCGGTCCCGATGGCGGCGGGTCGTCCGGAACGGTCGCGGTGGCCCGGGCGTGCGCTGGAGTCGCTCGGCGAGGGCGTGACCGCCGTGGGCACGAACGGAATCGTCGGTGGCACCCGGCGGTTACACCGGAGTCGTCGGCACCACAGTCGGCGGCACCACCGTCGGCGCACCACAGTCGGCGGCACCACAGTCGGCGCACCACAGTCGGCGGCACCGCAGTCGGCGGCACCACAGTCGCGGCACCACAGTCGGCGGCACGACAGTCGGCGGCACCACAGTCGGCGGCACCACAGTCGGCGGCACCGCGTCGGCGGCACCACAGTCGGCGGCACCACAGTCGGCGGCACCACAGTCGGCGGCACCACAGTCGGCGGCACCACAGTCGGCGGGGGCGGATCGGAGGCGCTTCGTACCGATTGACGAACGTGCAGGTCTGGGCATCGCCGCCGGCGACGTTCACCACCCGCGAGGTGTCGAACGTCGACGTGAGGCGCCATCGGGGCCCGAGGCGACCGCCGAGCGCACTGATCAGGCCCGTCTGACAACTGCTCGTCACGCTCGTCGCACCGCGGGCATCGGTCTGGGTGATGGTGACATCGCTGCCCGCAGCGACCGCCACGGTGACCGACCCGTCGACGGCGATCGAAGTCGACGCCGGACCGGCCAGCACGTTGGAGATCGTGAACGGCCAGTCGGTCACGCTGGTCTGACCCGTCACACGGTTGATGACTCGCAGCGCACCGGCTGCGCTGGTCATCGAACAGGTGACGGGGCCGACGATCCCGACCAACGAGACCGAACCGTCGGCGGCGGTCACGCCGCCCGGACAGGTGATGCGGTTCGCGAAGCGAGCCGAGCCGGCTCCTGCGGCGATGTCGAGCGACCCGCCGTCGTCGACCAACACCGACACCGACCCGTTCGGGTCGACGAACACGGAGTCGGTGAACGCCGACGATGCGAGGACGAACGGCGACGCCGCCGACGCACGGTTGGCCGCCACGGCTGCGGCGATCCCGCGGGGTTCGACATCGTCGGAGAACGCGAGGTCGCCGTCGAAGTCGACGAAGAAGCCGGGAAGGTTCCTCGGCACGTCGAGTCCGGCGAGATCCACTTCGCTCTCGACGGTCACCTCGTGCACGATCGGACCGATCTCGTCGTTGAACACATCACAGTAGAAACTGGTCGTCGGATCGGTGATCTCGATGGAGTCGGAGAACTCGACCGGACCCGTGAACGGGAAGATCGGCCCGGCAGCGGTCTGCTCCGTGCACTCGATGGTCACGCCGTACGGCCCGGGGTCGAACTCGCGCAACTCGACGGAGCGGCCGACCGGGACCACTGCGAGGTGCTCCTCGCCGTCGGCCAGTGAGAAGGTCGTGTCCGTGTCGACCTCCGGGAAGATCTCGAAGTCGAACACGTCGAACCCGGGGATCGGTGGGCCGCCCACGGTCTTGACCACGGTGATCGTTCGAGCCGTGAACGTGAGCGTGCAGGCCACGTCGGCCGACACCGCGAAGGTCACGGGTGCGTTCGTCACGGGTGCGGCTGCGGCGTCGCAGTCGATCACGGACCGGAATCGGTCGGGGCCGACCAGCAGGTCAGGGATGGCAACGGTTGCGTCGGTCCCGCCCATCACGTCGACGGTGACCGTGTCGTTGCGCTGCACGAACACGTTCCGATCGGTTCCCGTTCCGGCGTTGCCCTCCACGCCGGGGCCGCTCACCTGCGTGAAGAACGAGTACCGATCACCGACGTCCACCACTCCGGTTTCGACGACGACGTCGATCGAGATCTCGTAGGAGACCGGAGCGACCGCGGTGTTCTCGAACACGCACGCCAGCGTCTGGCCCGCCGACGGCGCCGGCTGAATCGAGAGCCCGCTGATCCAGACCGCCGGTTCGGTCTCGGTGATCGGATCGAAACAGCCGACCCGGGTCACGTAGCCGGCGTCGGCCGCCTGCGTGATCGTCGGCGGCGTCGGGCCGAACACGACGGCCGGGTCGAACTCGAACGCCGTCTCCTGGCCGTTCCCCTGGGCGAATGGCGTGGTCCCCGACAGGATCGATCCGACCGGCTCGACGACATAGTCGAACGAGGTGGTGGCCGGCGGAACGGCGGGGTCGGTGACGGTCCGCACCACGACCGACGGCGGCAGCGGCTGGTTGTCGAACACGCAGGTGATCATCTCGTCGGCGCCCGGGGAGATCGCCACCGCGTCGTCACCGGTCCCGACCACGGTGCCGACGTCATCTGTGCACTCGACCGTCGTGTCATAGGCGCCCGTCGGCAGTACCTGGGTGATCGTGATGTCAGCGCCCACTCGAACATCGAACGAGGTGGCCTCGTCGGTCGCATTCACGAACATCGTCGGGCCGATGACGCCGGCCACCGGCGCCAGCGCGTACGTGAAGTCGTCGACGATGCCGAAGCCCGTCGTGGTCGCGACGGTCACCAACGCGGTCGGCACGGCCGGTGCGAACTCGAGCGTGCACGACGTGACCCCACCGCCCACGATGTCGGCGCTGAACGACGTCGTGCGATCGACGCCGCCCGCCGAGTACTCGACGAGGGTGCCGCCGAGGGTGCAACTGGGATGGCCACTGATCCCGGTGACGATCTCGTCGGTGCGATAGGTCGCGGTGCCCTCGTAGGTGGCATCCGGCAGCCCGGTCGCAGTGACGCTGCCGTCGCCGGTGATCGATGGGGCACTCATCGTGATCTCGAACGGCCCCAGCCCGACGAAGAGGTCGGTCACGGCACCCGGCGCATCGGGTTCGTGGTCGATGCCGATCGTCAACGAGCCGGTCCCCGTCGGGAAGGCTTCGGTCGATCGGAACGCGCAGGAGATCTCGGTTCCGAGGGTCGTCGTCGTGATCGTCGTGTCGGTCCCGGGTCCACCCGGCGAGCCGCCGCACACGAGCCATTCGATCGCCAGGCCCTGATCGTCGACGACGCTCAGTGAGTAGTCGGTCACGGGTTCGAGATCGACGGCGGGGCCGACGTCGTCGAGCGGCACGGCGATCCGGGCGACCTCGCCGGCCGGACCGGTGACCACGACCTCGAAGTCGACGAACGCCGACGCGTCGAACACCGTGGCGATGTTGCGCACACGGAGCACGGGCGCCGGGCTGGGGATCGAACGGAACGAGCACGAGATCGCGTCCCCGTAGTCCGCGGTGACCGTCACGAAGCCGTCGGCGGCGAACGTGGGTGTGTAGCCCACCACACCTCCTCCCGGCAGCGTCTCGACACAGGCGACCGGGCCGAGCGGCGTGAGCGCGGCGGGCCCGTCCCGGCTGACGGTCGTGGTGGTCCCGGCCTCGAGCAGCAGCGTCTCCTGCTGGTCGTCGCTCAACGAAAACGAACTCGGGCCGAACGCAACATTGCCGGCCGGTGCGGCCGCGAACTCCGCCGCCGGAGCGCCGAGACCGTCCGGGGTGACCGACTCGACGATCGTGAGCGACGGCAGTCGGCGGTGGGTGAAGGTGCACCGCACCGTCGAGCCATCCGCGGGCGTGTAGGTGATCGCTGCCGCACCGGTCGAGATCGTGGTCGGGCCGTCGACACACGCCGACGTCGTCTCGTAGCCGAACGGCGACGTGTGCGTGATCGTGATCGCCGACCCGGCGGTCGTGGTGAGCGTGGCGGTGTCGCCATCGGTCTGGTCCACGGTCGTCGGCGACGGCGCAACGATCTCGCTCGTCGGCGTGAGATCGTAGGAGAAGTTGATCCCGGTGTCCGGCTCGACCTGGGTGACGAGCTCGAGCGTCGCCGTGGGCACGGCGATCGCCGTGTTGACGAACCGACACGTGTAGTCGACGCCCGGCTCGGCGAACACGAACCCCTCCAGCCCGGGTTGCAGGTCCGGAGTTCCCCCCGCCGTGACGAAGCAGGACACCGTGGTCGAGAAACCCGGGTCGTCGTTCTGGGCGATCGTGAAGAACGTGCCGGCCTCCACGCCGCGCGAGGCGCTGTCGCCATCGCCCTGCGTGAACGTCGCCGTCCCCGTACTCACCGAGCCGGCGGGGTCGATCGTGTAGTCGAACGCTCCAGCAGCGGCCGGCTCGGTGACGGTCTCGATACGGATGATCGCCGGGTCCGTGCTCGGCGTGTTGGTGAACACACACGATGCGTCCGCCGAGCCCGGCACTCGGGTGTCGAGCGTGAACTCGCCCCGCCGCACCGGTGAGGTGTCCTGGCCGCCCTCCGGGAACGATCGTGCGCGTGATGACCGACGCGTGTGGCGTCGGTGCAGTCGACGGCCGTCAGCTCGTAGTCGGTGAATCGCCCCTCCTCGATCAC
The DNA here is from genome assembly GCA_963695475.1 of Ilumatobacteraceae bacterium. GTDB lineage: Bacteria > Actinomycetota > Acidimicrobiia > Acidimicrobiales > Ilumatobacteraceae > Ilumatobacter_A. The sequence continues at coordinate 41,365 of CAVOHA010000022.1, read as the reverse complement.
GGTGTAGACCCCGTCGGCGATCGCCGGGATCGAGCAGACCGGGTCCGCCTTCGAAGATCGGCCGCGAACCGACGACGAAATCGCCGAGGTGACCGTGACGTCGTACGCGTTCCCGTTGTCCGGGTCCTCGTCCTTCGTCAGCAGGATCGACCCGGTGCCGGCGGGAACGGCTCGGCCAGCTCGAGGCTGCACGGCAGTCGTCTCACCGAGAATCGTCGAGAACGTGATCGTGTCGGTCGACGACGTGGTCCGGCGCCGCAGGTCCAGTCGACACCGAGTCCCTGATTGTCCAGGATCTCGAGCGTGAACGACAGGTCACCCGTGTCGAGCAGCAGGCTCTGGCTTCCACCGGTCGGCGCCACGGTGAGCGTGTCGACGACGCGCCGCCGACTCGTCGCGGACCTCGACGTCGATGTCGGCGTACGCGGAGAGGTCGACCGCATTCACGCTCACGTCGAGGTCGAGGGTCGGCGGGCCCGTGGGCTCGGCGACGAACCGGCAGATCAGATCGGTGCCGGGCGGCGGATACGGAAAGCTCGCCGATCCCTCGGTCAGCACCGAACGATGTCGTGAAGTCGGTGTACGGCGCCGTCGCTCCCCCGCCGAGGTCCTCGACGACACTCGACGCCGGTCAGGTCCCAGCCGGGCACCTCGGTGCGGGTGACGCGCCGCACCCCGAAGTACGGGCCTCGGAACGATCAGCTGCTGCGACTCACCGTCGAGCAAGCGTCCAGTCGCCGGGTCCGTCGAGTCGGAACGAGCTCTCTCGAGTAGGTCCGCCGCAGGTGCAGTGGGATCGTCGGGACGACGTCTTCGACGATCGTCAGGGTCGGCGGGACCGTGTGCGTCGCCGTGCACGTGATCGCGGCGCCGTTCGCGACGGGCTCAGGCTGACCTTGGTCGTGGAGGACGTGACGAACCCGCCACTCGCATCACGGCACTCGATCACGGTCTCGACGTCGGGCGGCGTCGATCCGGTCGGCGTGGGGGTGATCTCGACGCGGAATCCCGCAAGCCCCTCGTACCTGACCGTCGACCCGTTCGTTCCCACATGGGACCCGATCGGCCAGTCACCGAAGAAGTTGTACCGGACGTCGTAGTCGAAGCTCACCACGCCCGACGTGTCGCCTTGGACCTCGGTCACGACGTCGATCGTCGGCGGGTTCGTGTTGTCGATGATGAACACGCAGTCCATGGTTGCGTCGAGGTCGCTCACCGCCGGCGTGAACTGCTCGGTCGTCGCCGTCTGCAGGCCGGAGTCGCTGCCCGTGCACTCCCACCGGAACGGGAACGCCGGGTCGTAGCTGGACCCCATTTCGACCCGCACCGCGTAGTCGACCCCCAGTCCCCGGCTCAACGGGCCCGAGACTTCCCCATCACCCAGGCTGACGGTGGTTCCACCGATGAAGTTGCGCAGGTTGAGCCGGTACGGGCCCGTGTAGGTGGTGCCACCGACGTACTGCAGCCCGAGCGTCCACGTCGTCACGGTCGGCGGCGGCGCGACGGCGTTCAGCACCGATGGTCCGGGCTCGGTCGTGGAGGCGTCGGGGACGGTCGTCGTCGGGTCGACCACCGTGCCGTCCGGAACCGTGCTGTCCAGAACCGTGGTGTCCGGCACCGTGGCCGCCGATCCGGCCGTCGGGTCCGGCACAACGGTGGAGGGCGGGACCGGCGCATCGCTCGTCGGCGCTGTCGGCGCGCTCGTCGGTGCGGGATCCACCGTGGTTGCGGTCGACGGGTCGCCGATCGTCGCCGGTGGGCCGCCCGTCGTGGCGCCCTCGGTGGTGACGGCGGACTCGACCGACGGCGAAGTGGCGGTCGGGGCCCCGGTGGAGGGCGGCGCCTCGATCGTGGTCGGCGGCGCCGCGGTCGTGGTGGTCGTGGTGGTCGGGGCAGTCGTCGGAGCCACTGCCTCGGTCGTGGCCGGCGCCGCGGTCTCGGTCGTCGCAGGGTCGGTGCTGGTGCCCGTCTGCGCGAAAGCGATCATCGACGGTCCGAGCCCGACCGGGAGCACCGCCAGGCAGGCGAGGGCGCGGACGATCACACGATTCGTGCGCACGTCCGCTCGCTTCGATGCCATGGACACCAGAGTAGAGAAGTCCCGTCACCCAGGCGTCAACTTGTGAGGCATCGACGGCCGACACCGCTCGCCGTTGACGGCAGGATCACGCCAATTCATTACGGTGGAGCCGTGACCTCAGCCGGGCAAGACCTCTCCAGCCTGCTCCCCGGGTACGCATTCGAGCGCGAGCTGGGGCGTGGTGCGATGGGCGTCGTGTTCCTGGCTCGCCACGAGTCGCTGGGTCGCAGCGTCGCGGTGAAGGAACTGCAGGGGGCACTCGCCGCCGATCCGGCGACACGTTCGCGGTTCGTCATCGAGGCGAAGGTGATGGCGTCGCTCGACCATCCCCACGTCGTCCCGGTCTACGACTTCGTGGAACGCGACGATCGATGTGTACTGGTGATGGAGCAACTGTCGGGCGGCACGGTGTGGGACCAGTTCGTCACCGACGGCATGACGATGCCGCGTGCGATGGCGATCACGCTCGCCACCTGCTCTGCGATGCAACACGCGCACGAGCAGGGTGTGCTGCACCGCGACATCAAGCCGGAGAACCTGATGTTCGACGGGGCCGGGTCGATGAAGGTGACCGACTTCGGGATCGCCCGCGTCGTCAACGGGGCGAGCACACGGGCGACCGCCGCCGGCTCGGTGCTCGGCACGCCCGCCTACATGGCCCCCGAACAGGCCGAAGGCGGCGACATCGGCCCGGCCGTCGACGTGTACGCCGCTGCCACGATGCTCTACGAGATGCTGTCGGGCCGTTTGCCGTTCGAACAGACCGACTCGCTGACGGCGATGCTCACCCAGCGGATCCTGCACGACCCCACACCGCTGACAACGGTCGCGCCGCACGTGCCCGAGGCGATCGCAGCCGCGACGATGCGTGGTTTGGACCGATCGCCACGCACGCGTACCGCATCGGCCGAACAACTCGGCGTCGACCTCGCCCGCGCCGCGGCGACGACATGGGGGCCGACGTGGCTCGATGCCGCCGGCCTGACGGTCGCGGGGTCCGACGCAATCGAACAGGCGGCGCGAACCGCCGCGCCGGCGAGCAGCACCGGTGGTGCTCGTGCCACCGTGCTCCCCGGCGCCGTGTCGGCTCCGACCGACCGCACCACGTCGGACACCGTGGTCGGCGCACCCGCCCCGTCGACGACCGACCGCGACGCCGACGCTCCGACCGACGACGCGATCGACACCCCCGACCCCGCCGTGGAGCCGGCCCTCGAGCCACACCCCGAACCCGCTACGCCAGCCCCGGTCATCGATGCCGTGACGGTGAAGCCGAAGGCGAGCGACCGCAATGTCGGCCGGGCGAACGCCGACGAGATCGATCAGCTGATCGACATCTCCGAGATCCTGAAGTCACCGCCACGGCCCGTGGCCCAGTACCTGATCGCCGCAGCGCTGTTCGTCGCCGGGCTGGCCTGGGCGGCGATCGGCGGCGGGACACGCGAACCGCCCACCGCTCCCTCGACGATCGACATCGCCGGCATCCAGATCAACGATGTCACGATCTCCACCGCCGACGAGCCGATCGAAATCGATCTGAACGAGCTGATCAGCGTGTCGGGTCTCGACGGGCGCCAGGTGGTGTCGATCGAGTTCGAGCAGTTCGGGCTCCCGATCGGCGACGCGCCGACCGAGTTGACGACCGCCGATACGTCCAGCTGCTGTGCGGGGCTCGACCCCGGATTCATCGGCAGGATCACGACCGGCGCCGTCGACGCGACGCTCGTGCTCGAGGATCCGACGACCGCGGCACCCACGCCGGTGGCGACGTTCGACGTCACCGGCACCAACCCGTGGTACCTGACCGCCGCCGGTCTCATCGCGGTGATCCTCCTGTTGTTCGGCGCCGCTTCGATCGAGTCGTACCTGCGGGCGTTCCGGCGTGGCCGTGGCCGAGTCGCCACGTTCGCCGGGCTCGTCGTCGGCGGAGCGATCTTCGGCGCCGCAGCGGCCGTCGCCGGCACGATCATCTTCGGCACGGCTCGCGGACCCGTTGGGATCGTGGGTCCGGCCGCCCTGTGCGCATGCGGTGCCCTCGCACTGGGCCTCGCGACCCGCGCCAACCGCAGGCGTCGTCGCGCCGCTCGCCAGGAGCTCCGGCACACCGCGATCAAGGCATTGGCGAGTTCAGGGCGATGAGACGCTCGCTCCAGCCGACGAGCCCGAGCCCGACGCACACCGGATCAGGCGCGGGTCCAGTCCATCGGGTAGACGATGGCATCGCCGATCCCCTTGAGGTGGACCTGCCGCGGTGGGTCGAACTGGATGTCGCCGCGGGACGCCACGATCTCCTTGGTCAGCGACGACACGAGGATCTCACCGCCGTTGGCGAGGTTGGCGACTCGGGCTGCCACGACCACGTGCTGACCGAACAGGTCGCCGTCGGCATCCGCGAGCACCTCGCCGGTGTGCATGCCGATGCGGATTCGCACCGAGCGATCCGGCTGCGCACTCGAGTGTGCGGTCAAATCGCGTTGCACCGCCATCATGCAGTCGAGGGCCTTGCGCGCCCCGGGAAACGACAGCATGAATCCGTCGCCCTGGTTCTTGATGACCGTGCCGCCGAATTCGGCGACACGCTCGGACACGATTCGGTTGTGCACGCCCAACACGTCGAACCACGCCTGGTCGCCCAACTCGACGTTGCGTTCGGTCGACGACTCGATGTCGCTGAACACGATCGTCACCGTGCCCTGGTCGACGGGCAGCGAACGAACGTCGACCCCGTCATCCTGGGCTTTGGCAGCCACGATGTCGATGGAGGTGCGGCGCCCGATGCCGTCGGACGACACCGGCCGCTGCGCGGCGAATTCCGGCGGTGCAGCCGATGCCGGCGGAACCAGCGTCCGTGTCGCATCGTGACCACCGGCGACGAGGGTGTCGCGCGTCCCGTTGGGCGCCCGCACGGTCAGATCGACGGGAACGTCGAGGCGAATCGTGGTCTCACCGCAGCGCACCACCGCCCCGGGCTCCAACGTCGCCGGCGACGTGAGCCGTCGGCCGTCGAGCGACGAGCCGTTCGTGCTGCCGAGATCGGTGACCACGACGCGGCCGTCGGCGACGTCGAGCGCCAGGTGACGGCGCGACACCTGCGGATCGGCCAGCAACAGCCCGTCACACTCGCGCCCGAGCACGAGCGGTCCGCGTATCGACACGAACAGCGTCGTCTGATTCGGTTGCTGGATCTCGACGACGGGATGCACGACACCAGCGTAGAAGACCGCCCGACGTCACACGTCAACCATCCGGCCGCGACCCACGCGGCACGGTGCCACACACATCACGACCACGGAGACGACCATGAACTCCAGCCGGAACTCCAGCACGCCAAGGACACACACCCGCCGCCTCGTCGCTGCGGCACTCGGCGCAAGTGTCCTCCTCGGCGCGTGCGGCAACGACAACAGCGCAGTGATCGAGATCGACGCATCGATCGACGGAGTCGCGCTCGACGACGCCGACGCGTCGAGCCCGCTCCCGCTCTCGACCGAGGAATCCGAGCTCGTCATGGTGATGACCAACACCAGCGACGAACCCCAGGCCGTGCGTTACCTCCGACTCGAGGGCGAGATGGTCGGCCTCACGTTCCTGACCTACACGACGCGCGTGGCGGTCGAACTCGATCCCGGCGAGCAGCGATCGGTCACCGTGCCCCTCGACTTCTTCGACATCGACTCCCAGGCCCACGGGTACCTGCGAGCGAAGCTCGCGCTGTACGCGCCAGGGACCGACCGGGAGTTGCTCGGCACCGACGACTTCGCCGTCGACGTCCGCGGCAGCGTGACCTCGACGATGGCGCTGTTCGCGCTCCTCCTGCTCGTCGTCACGGCGATGTCGCTCTTCGTGAACCTGACGGGGCTGGCTCGGCGCACGCTCCCGCCGAACCGCTTCCGACGGGCCTTGCGCTTCGCCGCATCGGGCCTCGGAATCGGGTTGCTGTTGACCGTCGCGTTCTCCGTGCTCCGCGTGTTCCCGCTTCCGTCGGTCGCCTGGTGGCCCCTCGTCGTCCTCCCGACCGCGGCCGGCTTCGTCGCCGGCTACCTCGCACCAGGGGCGCACGACGACATCGACGAGGAGGAGCTCGACGATCTCCGCGAGCTCGACGAGACCCTGGCTGCCGTCGCCGCCGTCGCCGCCGACGACTGCCGAGCGCGACGACGAGCCGCAGCCGGAGGACTGACCACACCGCTTCGGGTCGACTCGGTGTCGTTCGACACACCCGTCCCCGTTCTGTATGATGGAACTGTTCCGCATTGTGGAACGGTTCAGAGCCGCCGGTCGGGCCCTCCGCGACGGTGCAATCGCAAGGAGAACGACCCATGGGGTTCCCATCCGACTTGGAGATCGCGTCGCACGCAACGCTCCGCCCGCTCACCGAGATCGCCGCATCTGCCGGGATCCCACTGGAGCATCTCGAGCCCTACGGGTCCGGCGCTGCCAAGATCCAGCTCGAGGCGATCGAGAAGATGCAGGACCGCCCCCGGGCCAAGTACGTGGTGGTGTCGGCAATCACCCCGACACCGCTCGGCGAGGGGAAGACGACCACGACCGTCGGACTCGGGATGGGGTTCGGACACATCGACAAGGTCGGTGTCATCGCGATCCGTCAGCCCTCGATGGGCCCGACCTTCGGGATCAAGGGCGGCGCCGCCGGCGGCGGCTACAGCCAGGTCGTCCCGATGGAACTCCTCAACCTCCACCTCACCGGCGACATGCACGCCGTCACCGCCGCACACAACATGTGCTCGGCAGCGCTCGACGCTCACCTGTACCACGGCAACGAGACCCAACTCGATCCCCACAACATCACCTGGCGGCGCGTGATCGACGTCAACGATCGTGCGCTGCGCAACACCGTCATCGGGCTCGGCGGCCGCCTCGACGGCGTGCCGCGCGAGACCGGCTTCGACATCACCGCCGCGTCGGAGGTGATGGCGACCCTGGCGCTGTGCACCTCGCTCCAGGACCTGCGCGAGCGGCTCGGGCGGATCGTCGTGGGCTACACGAAGTCGGGGACCCCGGTGACCGCCGAGGACCTCCAGGTCGCCGGTGCGATGGCAGTGATCCTGCGCGAGGCGATCAAGCCGAACCTCATGCAGACGCTGGAGAACACGCCGGCACTCGTCCACACCGGACCGTTCGGCAACATCGCCACGGGCAACTCGTCGATCGTCGCCGACCGTATCGGCATCCACATGGGCGATTACCTGATCACCGAGGCGGGCTTCGGTGCGGACATGGGCGCCGAGCGGTTCTTCAACATCAAGTGCCGGGCGTCGGGGCTCGCTCCCGACGCCGCCGTCCTCGTCGCCACCGTGCGCGGGCTCAAGGCGCACTCCGGCAACCACCGCATCGTCGCCGGCAAGCCGCTCCCCGATGCGCTCCTCGCCGAGAACCCCGACGAGGTGCACCAGGGCGGCGACAACCTCCGCAAGCAACTGGAGAACATGCGGATCCACGGGTGCACCCCGGTCGTGGCGATCAACGTGTTCCCCGACGATCACGATGCCGACATCGAGGCGATCAGGGAGATCGCCGCCGAGTACGACGCCCGAGCCGCGGTGTCGACGCACTTCACCGACGGCGGCAAGGGCGCGGTCGAGCTCGCCGAAGCGGTCGCCGAAGCCGCCGACGAAGCGAGCACGTTCAACGTGCTGTACCCCGACGACATGTCGTTGCGCGACAAGATCACGACGGTCGCGCAGCGGGTGTACGGCGCCGACGGTGCGTCGTTCAGCCCTCAGGCGAACACGCAGCTCGACAACTACGAAGCGAACGGCTTCGGACGCCTGCCGGTCTGCATCGCCAAGTCCCACCTGTCGCTCAGCCACGACGCCTCGCTGAAAGGGGCACCGACGGGCTGGACGCTGCCCGTACGAGAGGTGCGCGCATCGGTCGGCGCGGGGTTCGTGTACCCGATCTGCGGCGACATGCGCACGATGCCCGGTCTCGGGAAGACACCCGCCCTGCAATCGATCGACATCGACGAGAACGGCGAGATCGTCGGCCTGAGCTGACGACGACTCCCATGGCCGCCACGCCCGACTCGATTCCGTCGACATCCACCTCGCGTCGGCGGCGGAACAAGGCGCTGCTCGGTTCGGACGCCGCGCACCTCCGCTCGATGATCGCCGGAGCGAGCATCGAGCTGGTGCCGATGGCCTCGCTCGAGCGGGCGGCGAGCGAGCTGCGTCCGCACTCGCGCGTGTCGATGACCTGCTCGCCGGCGAAGTCGATCGAGACGACGCTCGACGAGTCGGCGCGCCTGATTGCGCTGGGCCACATGGTCGTCCCGCACATCTCGGCGCGGATGGTGCGCTCGACCGAACACCTGCACGAGATCCACGCGCGGCTCCGCGAGCTCGACATCCGCGAGATCTTCGTCGTCGGCGGCGACGCCGACCCCCCCGGCTGCTTCTTCGATGCCGTCGAGTTCCTCGACGCATTCCTGGCGCTCGACGACGCCGACGGCGCGGCGGCGCGACAGATCGACCACATCGGTTGTCCGGCCTACCCCGACGCCCACCCGCTCATCAGCAACGAGCAGTTGCACGCCGCACTCCACCGCAAGCAGGAGGCGATCCTGACCACCGGCCGGACTGCACACGTCTCGACGCAGATGTGCTTCTCCCCCGACCAGATCCGTGCGTGGCTCCGGATCGAACGCGACGCCGGGCTGACGGTGCCCGTGCACCTCGGCGTCCCCGGCGTGATCGATCGACCGAAGCTCATCACGATGGGGATGCGGCTCGGCGTCGGGACCTCGCTGCGCTACCTGTCGAAGAACCGCACCGCGCTCGGCCGCCTGATGACCCAGCGGGCGTTCGAACCCGACGCGCTGCTCCGGCCACTCGCTGCCGACCTCGAGCCGCTCGGCATCGACGGCGTGCACCTGTACACGTTCAACCAGGTCGACGCCACCGAACGCTGGCGCGAGCGCACGCTCGGCTGAGGCGGCGGCAACGGGTCAGTGCTCGGCGTCCGCCTCATCGTCGACGTGGTGGATCGATTCGCTCCACTCGTCGAACCGATCGTCGGCGGCGCGGTGCGGATGTCGTCGCGTGGCCACGCGCTGCTTCGCCCGCTTGGGCGCGGCGACGAGCTTGAACGCCACGCTGGTGGCACGAGCAGGGAACGGCACGTACGGCTGCTCCCGCTCCTTCGGGATCCCCTCGCGGAACACGATGCGGAAGGCGATGAAGCCGAAGATCACGCTGAAGTACGCGCCCAGCGTCCAGTAGAAGACCGTCGGCGTCAGCCACGACATCAGCGCCGCGGTCAGCAAGGGCCCCGCAAGTGCTCCGGTCCCGTTGATGCGCACGAGCGTGCCCGATGCGCCGACCATGCGCTCCACGGCCACCCAGTCGAGCGTGTACGACACGACGAGCGAGTACAGCGGGTACATCGAGCCACCGATGACGAACATGATCGGGAACACGAGCGGGCTGTCGCTGGGGACGACGATCCCGAACGCACACGCCGACGCGGCGATGACCGACACGCCGACGATGACGACTCGCCGACGAACCCGATCGGACAACTTCCCGACGGGCCACTGCATCACCACACCACCGACCGTGGGGACGAGGAGGAACAGCGCGGTGCGTTGGACGGAGAACCCTTCGGCGGTGGCGTACACAGCCGAGAGTCCGAGCAGCGTGCCGGCCGCAGCGCCACTCATCAGCGACCCGATCACCCCGGTCGGCACTACGCGCCCGAGTTCGCGGATCGACACGGCATCGGGCAGTCGGATCTCGGGTGCCTTGGTGGTGCCGGCGAGCGTGATCGGCACCAACGCCATCGAGACCAGTACCGACGAGAGCACGAACAGGCGGAACGTTCCGGGATCGGCCAACGCGATGAGGTACTGGCCGATTCCGAGACCGGTCATCGAAACGATCATGTAGACGGCGAGCGTGCGTCCCCGAGTCGCCGCGTCGGACAGTTCGGCCAACCACGACTCGATCACGATGTACAACCCCGCGAAGCAGAAGCCGAACACGAACCGCATCAGCGCCCACGTGGGCGGGTTGACGGCGACCGAGTTGATGAGCACCGCGGTCGATGCGGTCGACGCGAGACCTGCGAACACGCGGATGTGTCCGACCGATGCGATCATCCGCACCACGAGGGTGGGGGCGATGAGGAACCCGGCGAAGTAGCCGGCCATGATCACGCCGGTGGCGACGAGGCTGAAGCCCTCGACTCCCGACCGGACACCGATCACGGCACCGTTGAGACCGTTGCCGATCATCAGCAGCCCCAAGCCGAGAAACAGAGGCCACATGCTTCGCATGCCGTGGCCCCCGGGACGCGCCGGTCGGCTCATCTCGTCGTCGCTCACGACGGCCGAGGGCGCGGCGGAAGAGTCCCGATCGGTGGCAGCCAGAGTCGGCAAACCTACACGATCACGGGTCTGTCGAGACGGCCGTCAGCGACCGCGCAAGCGGTCGATACGGCGTCGGTCCCGCTTGGTGGGACGTCCCGCACCACGGTCCCGCTCGGCGAAGGCGATCTCGGGCGGCCGTTCGGGCGGCGGCGGTGAGTGATCGACGAAACACTCGACGGCAACCGCTGCGCCGACGCGCTTGACGATCACCCGCGACACCTCGACGATTCGCTCGCGCTGCGCCAGACGAGCCTCGACGGTGTCGCCGACGACGACCGACGACGACGGCTTGGCGGCCTTGCCGTTGATCGTCACGTGACCGCCCCGGCACGCTGCTGCAGCGTCGGCGCGAGTCTTGGTCAGCCGCACCGACCACAGCCACTGGTCGACACGCGCGTGCGGAGCCGGGCCGTCGCCCGGCGTGCTGGCGGGTCCGTTGTGACTGGTCGTGCGTGCGATGAACTCAGTCTCGCAGATCGCTCCACCCGTGTATGCGTAGTATTTCTTGCAAACATGTTGACTTCCACGCAATGCGTGGTATAGTACGCATTACAAACACAGACCAAGCGCACCGGCGCAGGGTCGAAACCACGCACTCAGGAGCACATCATGAACGTCCCCACCCAGATCAGCGAGAACATCGACAACGCCGCCAAGACCGTCGTCGACACCAACGAGCGCATCCTCGACACCGTCGTGAGCGTCAACCGTCGCGTCGTCGACGGCGCCGTGCGCACCGCCGACCGCATGCCGAGCGTCGACCTGCCGCTCGCCGACCGGCTGCTCACCCCGGCCGAGGCCGGCGCCCGCTACATCGACTTCGTCGAGCAGGCAGTCTCCGTCAACCGCGACTTCACGAAGCGGGTCGTGGACATGCTCCCGACCGGCGTCGCGACCACCGCCAAGGCGAAGGCCACCAAGGCCACCAAGGCACCGGCGACCAAGGCGACGAAGGCCACCAAGGCCACCAAGTGATGACCGCCGCCCTCGGGCGGCACGTCGAACCTCGATCGAGCCCGGGCCGTTCCCCCCAACGGTCCGGGCTCGGTCGCGTCCCGACCCGTGGTCACGACTCCCTCGGCACTCGCGGCACACCTCTAGGATCGGACGCACCATGACCGAGCCCACTCCGACCGGCAGCGACGCCTTCGGCGAGTTCATCCGCAGCCAACGCAAACTGGCCGAGCTGTCACAGCGCGAGTTGGCCAAGCTCGCCGACCTCTCCGACGCCTATCTCAGCCAACTCGAGCGGGGCCTCCACGAGCCGTCGGTGCGGGTGCTCCACGGGTTGTCCGATGCGCTCAACGTGCCGACCGAACGACTCCTCCGGTTTCTCGGCCGCGACGCCGGCGGCGATGACGACGCAGACGACGAAGTCACGACCGAGTCCGCGATCATGCTCGACGAGGCCCTGACCGACGTCCAGAAGCAGTCACTTCTCGACATCTACCGATCGTTTCTCGCGGCCAACGAGCTGTAGCGGGAACGGGCGCCCCCGGCGATACGTCGGATATCACCACGCCCACACCGGCCGGTGTGCCACGATCTCCCAGTCTCCAGACCTCGAAGGGAACTCGAATGCGCACCACCATCACCGCCTGTCTCGCTGCAACCACCCTCCTCCTCGCCGCGTGCGGCGGAAGTGACGGGGACTCGGGGAGCGCGAGCGGCGACCAAGGCCGAGTCGCCGACCTGCTGCTGACGGCCGCAGACGAAGAAGGATTCGCACTCGACGCCGACTGCGTGAACGAGAACGTGGGCGAACTGACCGACGAAGATGCGAAGGCACTCGCCGACTCGGGCCTCGAAGGCGACGCCGACATCTCGGCGGCCGCCGACGCAATCGGCGAGAAGATCTTCAGCGAATGCGTCGACGCGTCGAGCTACCTCGACGCGCTGGTCCAGTCGTTCGCCGCAGACGACCCGACGCTCGACACCGAGTGCCTCAAGTCGGCCCTCGACGGCAAGACCGTCGACGAGATCGACGAGGAGCTCTTCGACGCCGCCCTGGGTTGCTCGACCGGGGGCTGAGTTCAACCCCGCATCCGTGAGCCGGTCGGATCGACGAGCGGCGCACGCAGCTGCGTTGCGCGACGACGAACGCCGAGGATCTCGATCTCGACCTCTCCCGGCCGGTCGACGTACTCGCGGCGCACATAGCCGACGGCCACCGATGTCCGGCTGTGGTGGGCGTACCCGCCACTCGTGACCCAGCCGACCACCTGCTCCGAGCCGTCGGGTGCCACCAACCAGATCGGTTCGTCGCCGATCACGTCGGCGGCGTCGTCGCCGTCCCCCACCTCGACGGCGAAGAACGACAGCGCGTGGGGAGCCGGCGTCGCACTGGCCGCGATCACCGCATCACGCCCGACGAAGTCTCCCTTGTCGACCTTCACGCACCACCCGAGTCCGGCGCTGTGCGGTGTGTAGATGGGTCGGTATTCGGTGGCCCAGGCCGCGAAGTTCTTCTCGAGGCGCAGCGAGTCGAGCGCACGTGCACCGAACAGTCGGATGCCGTGGCGCGCTCCGACGTCCATCAGCCGATCGAAGACGTAGGTCTGCAGCTCGGCCTCCATCCAGATCTCGTACCCGAGGTCGCCGGTGTAGGTGACCCGACCGATGATCGAGGGCGCCATGTCGACCCACGCCTCGCGGATGTCGAGGAAGCGGAATGCCTCGTTGGACACGTCGTCGTCGACGACTTCGGCGAGCACCTCGCGCGAGCGCGGCCCGGCGATCGACAACCCGCACAACGACCGCCCCAGCACCTGCATCCGGACGTCACACAACGAGCCCGACCCGCCGTTCGCCGTGCGCCAGTCGGCGAGCTGCTTCGATGAACCAACGCTCGTGGTAGTGCTCAGCGACGCCCGATCCGAACAACAGGAAACGCTCCGACCCGAGCGGCAACCCGACCGACCGACCGGTGGCGGCGCGCCCGTGATAGGCCCCGACGTCACCCGCCGGCGTCAGGTTCGCAAGTGTGAAGTCACCGATGAGGCGGCCCTGCCGGTTGAGCATCGGGGTGAGCACCATCCGGCCCGGCGGCGGGATCGTGTTCGTCAGGAGGCGGTCGAGAAACGCCCGCGCCCCCGACCCGGTGAACTCGTACTTCGCGAAATTGGTCGTCTCGATCAACCCGACGCGCGTCCGCACCGCCGCACACTCCTCCGCGACCATGTCCCACGCGTTCGAGCGTCGCAACGTGACCGCCTCCTCGGCAGGCAGGCCCGGTCGCTGGAACCACAGCGCGTGCTCCAGACCGTACGACACACCCCACACCGCATTGGCGGCATCGAGCCGGTCGTGGATCGGCGAGGTACGGATCTTGCGGGCAGCGGGCAGCTCCTCGTTCGGGTACGCGATCCGGAAACGGCGCGAGTAGTTCTCGCGCACCTTCGCGTTCGTGTAGGCAGGTGTTGCGAAGTCGCCGAAGCGGGCGCAGTCCATCCCCCACACGTCGGCCCCGGGGTCGCCGTCGGTGATCCAGTTGGCGAGCGTCTTGCCGACACCGCCGCCCTGGCTGAGCCCGGCCATGATGCCGACGGCGAGCCAGTGCCCCCGCTGCCCCTTGACCGGCCCGATCACCGGATTGCCGTCGGGCGCAAACGTGAACGGGCCGTTGATGATCTGCTTGATGCCGACCTCGTGGAAGATCGGGAAGTGGGCGAACCCGACGTCGAGCGACTCGGCGATGCGATCGGGATCGGGCGCGAGCAGCTGTGCGCCGAAGTCCCAGGGCGTCTGCTTCTCCGACCACGGCACACCGCTGCGTTCGTAGGTGCCGAGCAGCAGGCCATTGCCCTCCTGGCGCATGTAGATCTCGCCACCGAAGTCCATGCAGTGGAGGCCTTCGCGCCCCGACTCGCGATTCCAGTCGAGGAGGCCCGGCACCTCCTCGGTGAGCAGGTACATGTGCTCCATCGCGAGGATCGGCAGCTCGATGCCACACATGCGGCCGACCTCGCGGGCCCACAGCCCGCCGCAGTTGACGATGTGCTCGGCGTTGATCGTGCCCTGCTCACACACCACGTCCCACGTGCCGTCATGGCGCTGCACGATGTCCATCGCCCAGTTGTTGCGGTACACCTCGGCGCCCGCCATCCGTGCCGCCTTCGCGTACGCGTGGGTGACGCCGGACGGGTCGACGTGGCCCTCCATCGGGTCGTACATCGCCCCCACGAAGTACTGCTCGTCGAGATAGGGCAGGATCTGCTTGGCCTCGGCGACGGAGATGATCTCGGTGTCGAGGCCGAGATACCGGTTGCGCGAGTGGGCGAGTTTCAGCCAGTCGAGGCGTTCCTCGGTGTCGGCGAGCATCAGGCCGCCGGTGAGATGGAGGCCGCAATCCTGACCCGAGATGTCCTGGATCTCCTGGTACAGCTCGATCGTGTACTTCTGCAGCGCAGCCACGTTCGGATCACCGTTGAGCGTGTGCATCCCGCCCGCCGAGTGCCACGTCGATCCCGCGGTCAGCTCCTTGCGCTCGACGAGCACGACGTCGTGCCACCCGTTCTTCGTGAGGTGATACAGGATCGACGCGCCGATGACGCCGCCGCCGATCACCACCACCTGTGCCGATGTCTTCATGTGTTCCCTGCTCTCAACTCACCACTGGACGAGTGTCAGTAGTCGGTGGGGACGCCACCTTCCGCAACGCGACGATCGACGAACTCGCGGAGCTCGGCCCGCCGGTCCTCTGGCATCGGCGGTTCGACGTGGCCGGCGATGAACTGCTGCGCGATTCGCTCCGCTCGTTCCCATGCGTCGGGCCGGCCCGCTTCCGTCCAGGTCTCCCAGTTCCGCCAGTCCGACACCAAGGGGCTGTAGAACTCCGACGTGTAACGGTCCTGCGTGTGCTGCGTGGCGAAGAAGTGCCCGGCCGGGCCGACCTCGGCGATCGCTTCCACTGCGAGGTCGAGTGCCTCCACCGACGCGTCGATCGGCCGGAGGAAGACCGACACCATGTTCAACAGGTCGGCGTCGACCACCATCTTCTCCGGGCTCGCGTGCAGACCGCCCTCCATCCAGCCCGCGGCGTGGAGGATCATGTTCGCGCCGCCGAGCACCGCTCCCATCAGCGCCCACATCGTCTCGTAGCCGGCCTGCGCGTCGACTGCATTCGATGCCGACACGCCCGAGGAGCGATACGGGATCGCGTACCGCCGAGCGAGCTGGCCACCGAGCAGTGCCGCCTTGGCGTACTCCGGGGTGCCGAACGCCGGGGATCCCGACCGCATGTCGACGTTCGACGTGAACCCGCCGTACATCACCGGTGCGCCCGGATTGACGATCTGGGCGAACGCGATACCGGCGAGCGCCTCCGCGTTCTGCTGCACGATGGCTCCGGGAATCGTGATCGGCGCCATCGCGCCGGCGAGCGTGAACGGCGTGATGATCAGGACCTGATTGCGTGCCGCCATCTCGATGATGCCCTCGAGCATCGGGAGGTCGTAGCGCAACGGCGAACTCGCGTTGATCACCGACATCAGCGACGGCTGCTCGTCGAGCTCCGCGTCGCTGACCCCGCGTCCGATCCGCACCATCTCGATCACATCTCGGTTGCGCTGCGCACCGAGCGAATACACGTGATTGGGTTTGTCGGACAGCGTCAGCCCGTCCCACGCCGCTTCCAGGTGACGGATCGACGGATGGACGTCGATCGGCTCGACCGGGTACCCACCCGGGAAGCAGTGCACGGGGTTGAGCACGTGTGCGAGCTTGGTGAGGTCCCGAAACCCCGTGCGGTCACCGGCGCGTCGTCCGGTGGCGCGTTCGGCGATGTTCGGCGCGGACGCAACGCAGCCGAACGTGATCCAGTCGCCGCCGATGTGCAGGTCCCGCTCCGGCGCTCCCCCGTGCAGCGTGAACTCGCTCGGCGCGGTCGACACCAACGATTCGATCAGCTCCGGATCGAATCGCACCCGGGCGGACTCCTGGTCCACCGTTGCGCCGGCGTCGGCCAGCAGACGTCGCGCCTCGGGAAGCAGGAAGTCGATGCCGATCTCCTGGAGCACACGCAGCGACGCCCGGTGGATGTTCTCCAGCTCGTCGTCGGACACCACCCGCAGCGGTTCACGAATCAGGCGCGGTTGGTGCGCCGGCGGCTGCTCGGCGGCCAGGTTCCGGACCCGTGGCCCGCGGCGGCCGGCGCGACTCATCGGCGCAAGTGTGCCACAGCACGTGTGTCGCGGCCGCTGCGGTGCGCGGCCGACGATCGGCGCTGCGCGTCAGACGGGTTGCAGCGCCGCTTCGCGGTCGCGCTTCTCCGCGTACCGCTTGGCGACCCGTTCACTCGTCGCCATCCGCTTCATCAGCTTCTCCTGCGCAGCAGCACCTTCGCCGGACAGCCCACCGATGTTGGCGGCGTCCCACTGGCGGAGCACGACCGGGGCGAGGATCTGCTCGTGGTGGATCTGCAGGTCGTAGATCCCGGCCTTCGCGATCCGCCGCGAGTGCGCCTCGAAATCGGGGATGCCGGTGCCGGGCATCGCGAACTGGCGGACCTGACGCTCCATCGCGATCATCATCTCGTTCGGGTCGAGCTCGACCGCGGCTGCGGCGAGGTCGCGGTAGAAGAGCTGGTGCAGGTTCTCGTCGCTCCCGACGCGCTTCATGACCTCGTAACCGACCGGGTCGCCCATCTGCAGACCGGTGTTGCGGTGCGAGATCCGCGTCGCCAGCTCCTGCAGTGCGAGGTAGACGAAGCCATCGGGAAGCGTCTCCGGGTTCGGTGTCTCGCCGAGCGACACCTGCGCCATCCGGCCGCGCTCGAGGTGGACGAGGTCGATCGCACGAGTCGCGGCGAGGTAGCCGTAGATCACCATCGAGTGCCGACCCTCTTCGGCCGTCCATCGACGGACCCACGTGCCCCACGGGCCGTCGGCGCCGAACAGCGACTCGACCGTGCGGAAGTAGTACGGCAGATTGTCCTCGGTGAGCAGGTTGACGTAGAGCGCGCTGCGCACCTCGGGGCTCAGCTGATGACCGGCGAGGTCGGCGTCGGCCTCGCTCCATTCGTGCCCCGGCTCGAAGTCACGGCCGCGGCCGTGGGGGACGAGCTCGTGCGGAAACCACTCCTTGGACGCGTCGAGGTGTCGTTCGAGGAGCTGTTCGACGACCGGCGTCAGCTCGTGGAGGATCTCCTGACCGTTCACGAACGCCAGCCTACCTTCCGGTAGGTAGGGGGTCGAGTCGTGCAGCGATTCTCGCGGACTCCCTGCTGGAGCGCATCAACACGGTGCGCGTCGCCGACACCGGCGGAGCCGGTTCAGGGCGTGAGGCGGGCAGTCGCGACGGCGAGGACCTCGTGGGGCGGGCGTCCCAGGGCGGTGGCGGCGGCGATCACGTCGTCCCACTCGAGGCTGCGATTGACCACCGCGCCGCGGCGGCTCGCCACTTTCACGCGAATCACGTGACCATCGACCTCGACCGTCGTTTCGCGCCGATCGAGCACATCGCGCTCGACGACGTGACGTCGGACTCCGATCGTGCTCGTCTCGGCGAAGATCGCGTCGACGACATCGTCGACGAGCGACCCGTCGCAGAGTGCGCTGAACGTGTGGGCTGGTCGCCCCTTCTTCATCACGATCGGCGTCACCCAGGCGTCGAGCGCGCCGGCGGCCAGCACCGCGGCGATCGCCTCGGGCCAGATGCGGGGGTCGAGGTCGTCGACGTTGGTGTCGATCTGGACGACGGCATCTGCTGCCGCAGGCGTCCGGGCCGGCGGCTCGCCGAGCACGAGCCGGCAGACGTTGGCCACCGCATCGGTGTCCGTGGTCCCCGCACCCATCCCGACGGCGTGCGATCTCATCGGCGGCAGTGGCCCCCACACGTCGACCCACTCCGCCAGCAGCGCCGCACCGGTCGGCGTCGTGGACTCGTACGGTGCCGGGCCGGCCGTCACCCGACCGATCCCGTCGAGCACGGCGAGCACCGCGGGCGCCGGCACCGGGATCGGGCCGTGCGCGCCGCGAGTGGTTCCGCTCCCCAGGCTCAGCGTCGAGCAGTGCACGGCATCGAGCCCCAGTTCGACGAAGCCGGCGCACACACCCACGACGTCGGCGATCGAGTCGAGCGCCCCCACCTCGTGGAAGTGGACCTCGTCGATCGACGTCCGGTGAACCGCCGCCTCGGCCGTCGCCAGGCGCTCGAACACGGCGATCGAGCGACCCCGCGTCGGTTCGTCGAGCGTTGCGAGCAACTCGACGATCTGCGGCAGGTGTCGAACCGTGTCGGTCTGCGCCACGTCGACGTGCACCTTCGTCGCGCCGAGCCCGCCTCGCACGACCGGCTCGGCGCGCAGCGCGATGTCGAGTCCGAGGCGGTCGATCCGGCGCTGCATCGTCGTCGAGCGCGACGCCGGCATCGACGAGCGCGCCGAGCAGCATGTCGCCGCTCGCACCGGCCGTCCCGTCGATCCAACCGATCGTCACGAGTCCGAGCCACCGAACAGCGAGAGCATTCGCACCGCCGCGCACGCCGCACCGAATCCGTTGTCGATGTTCACCACCGTGACGCCCTGGGCACAACTGGCCAGCGCACTGTGCAGCGCTGCCGTCCCGCCGGTGGCGACGCCGTAGCCGACCGAGGTCGGCACGCCGATCACCGGTGCCGCGACGAGACCGCCGAGCACCGAGACCAGCGCAGCGTCCATGCCCGCCACTGCGATCACGATGTCGGCGGCTCGGATCTCGTCGAGCCGGGCTTCGAGCCGCCAGAGGCCCGCCACGCCGACGTCGACGATCACCTCGTGGTCGACCCCGCTGAAGGCCAGCGTGCGCGCCGCCTCGGCGGCGACCGACGCGTCCGACGTCCCCGCGGCGACGATCGCCACACGTCCGGGTCGCGCCGGCAGCGTGCCGTTCAGCATCGCCGTGCGCGAGACGCGGTCGTCATCGAGACGATCGGCGACACCCGGGTCGAGCGCGGCGGACTGTTCGTCGGTGAGCCGGGTGAAGAGCCGCGGTTCGGTCGTCGTCGCCGCGAGTTCGTCGACGATCGAGACCACCTGCTCGACCGTCTTGGTCCCGCACAGGACGGCTTCGGGCATGCCGATCCGCTGGAGACGATCGTGGTCGTGCTGATGCGTCACGGCGATTCGCTCGCCCCGACGAAGGCGCGACCCGGCGCGTACTCGCGCTCGTCGAGACGGACGTCCGTGATCGACGGCTCGACGGCCGCCATCACCTCCGACAGCCCGGCGAGGATTGCGGCGGTCACCAACTCACGGTCGGACTGCGCCACTTCGACGAGGACGACGTTCTCGTCGACACGACAACGCACGACCGCGATCCCGGTGCGGTCGCGCACGAGCGCCTCGCCCGCCTCGATCGCACGCACCCGCGTCGGCGTCACACGGGTGCCGGTGTAGAGGCGACTCGCCAAGCACGGCGATGCCGCCAGATCGGCGTCGGCGAGGTCGAGCTGTCGAGCGATTGCCCGGATCTCTGCTTTCGTGATCTCGGCCTCGACGAACGGATGGCGCACCGCTCGCTCCGCCGCGGCGACGAGGCCGGGGCGGTACTCGCCCAGATCGTCGAGGTTCGCGCCGCTCACGATCACGGCGTCGGAGAGTTCGGCGTCGGCCAGTTCACCAACGGCGTCGTACAGATTGCGCTTGCAGTGGTAGCAGCGATCGACCGGGTTGGCGAGGTACGCCTCGTCGTCGAACTCGCCCGAGCGCACGACGCGCAGATCCCAGCCCTCGCGGTCCGCGTAGTCGACGACGCGAGCGGTGCCATCGCCAGGGACGGCCGGCGTGACGGTGTGAGCGATGACCGTCGCGGCCGGCGAGGCGCGGTGTGCGACCACCGAGAGCACGAGCGAGTCGATGCCGCCACTGCACGCCACGATCCGATTCGGCAGCTGAGCGAGCACGGCATCGAGCCGCGCCCGCGCCGGGCCCGCGTCAGGCCGGGCGCTGATCGAGACGTGCATCTCGCCATTGTCGCAAATCGCTCCCGCGCTTCCTCACCCCACCCACGCAACCGTTCGCTCCCGCCCCTCCGGGTTTGCGCGACCGAAACCGACACTCCTCGTCACCTTCGGTCACACGAACCCACGGGTGGCGGGAGCCGGCGGGCAGGATGGAGCGATGAGTCGGCTCTTCGTCTGCCTGTGGCCGCCCGCTCACGTCGCGCGCGGCGATCGAGGAGCTGCACCGCAAGGACCAGGTCGGCGCTCGATTCGTGCCGCCGGAGAACTGGCACGTCACGCTGCGCTTCCTGGGCGATGCCGATCCCAACGATGTGGCCCGGGCGCTCGATGCTGCGGTCTTCGGCGCAACGACGGTCCGACTGGGCCCGGCGGTGGACATCGGCGACGAGCGGACGCTCTTCGTCCCGGCGATCGGAGCCGACGAGCTGGCGGCCGAGGTGGTCCGGGTGACCCGCCACCTCGGCGACCAACCGATCCGAGCGACCTTTCGCGGGCACGTGACGCTCGCACGGATGAAACGACGGGCGAACATGCCGCGTGCCCTCGGTTCACTCATCGACGCGTCGTGGGACCCCGACGAGGTCGCGCTGGTCGAGAGCACGCTGCGACCCGACGGCGCGCGCTACGACACGTTGGCGACCTGGCCGGTCGGCTGACCGCGCGGCGAGACGTCGTCAGCCGGTCGCACTCGATGCAGCGCACGTCGGCGGGCACGCCGCCTCCGACGAGTTCGGTGATCCAGTCGATCAGGCGGACCCCTTCGACCTCCGGTCGCAGCGTCGTCGGATCCTCCACAGGCCGCGACCAAAGCGAGTGACAGGCAGAGTCCGAGGTATCGCATCACGAGATGATGGCCGTTCGCCGCGTCCGAGGAAGAACCCGTGACCGGATCACACGGCGACGTACGACGAGTCGAGTCGCGGACGGCTCGCGTCGGCACCGTCGTCTGCGACGACCAGTCCGTCCGACACGAGCTTCACCAGATGCCCGAGCACGCTCGCGCCGGCCGGGCGATGGAGTTCGACGCGCACGTCGGCGTAGAGCTCGGTGACCATCTCCGGGATCGTCGATCGGCCGCGCCGAACCGCATCGAGCACCTGCCGCTCGCGGTCGAGTCGATGATCGACCAGCTGGCCGACGTACCGTCCCGGATGCGGGATCGGGGAGCCGTGGGTCGGGACCGCAACGTCGTCGCGACGACCCGCGACCATCCGCAGCGAGTTCATGTACGCGGCCATGTCCCCGTCGGGCGGTGACACGACGGTGGTGCTCCACCCCATCACGTGGTCCCCGGTGAACAACGCCCGCCCGGCCGCCGCGCTGGTCATCGCAAAGCACGTGTGGTTCGACGTGTGCCCCGGCGTGTGGACCGCGGCGATGCGGATCGAGCCGTCGTCGAAGACCTCGTCACCGGAGCGCACCTCGATGTCGGGGGCGAAGTCGACGTCGGTCGACTCTTCGACCTTCGGTTCACCCGGTTCGTTCGTCCGGTCGTCGTCCGTGGCTCCGTCGGCGGGGTTCGCACGACCGAACTCGTCGGGCAGCGATCCGATGTCCCAGTCGACCGTGGCGGCACCGTGGGGCCCGAACGCGTATGTGGGCGCGCCGGTTTCCGCGCGGAGCCAGGCCGCCAGTGGCGAGTGGTCGGCGTGGCAGTGCGTCACCAGGATCGCCCGCACGTTGCGGCCGGTCAGCGCGGTGACCAACGCATCGCGATGCGCATCGAGCGCTGGGCCGGGGTCGATCACCGCAACATCGGTGTCGCCGACGATGTACGTCCCGGTGCCGCGGTACGTGAACTTCGACGGGTTCTGCGCAATGAGCCGGGTCACACCGGGGAGGATCTCCGCGCCGACGCCGTAGGTGAAGTCCTCCGATTCGAGCGTCACGAAGTCCATGTGGCCACCATCCCCATCAACGTGAACCTACGCCGATGCTCGTCGGTGCCAGGCACCGACCGACATGTTCAGGTCCACGGGAGGGGGGTGAGTGCTCCGACGGGGGCACCGTGACCGAGCACCGGCACCGCGACACGGTCGCGGATGGGCGCGAGGGTGCCGTCGACATCGACGCCGAGTCGACGGAGCATCTCGACCGTCACCGCTTGGCGGGCGAGATCGGACCCGTCGGCGACCTTCGCCGCTGCGGCGCTCCCGTCCGGGAGTGCGAGCACCATCACACCGGCCGCACCGTCCTTGGCGACGAGCCCGGGGACCGCCTCCATCCACATCGTGACGTCACGGTCGGTACCGCCCACGTAGAACGGCTCGGCCGACATCGCCTCGGTCACCACCGATCCACCGCGCACGAGCACGCCGAGTGCACGTGCGAGATCGACGAGCGCGATGACGTGTGACGGAGCGCCACACCCATCGACGCCGATGTCGGCGACCGACCCGCCGGGCCGACCGGCGAGTCGATCGACCACATCGGTGATCAGCTCCTGCAGCGGATGGTCCGGGTCGAGGTACGAGTCGATGGCCCACCCGTTGATCCGACAAGTCGCCAGCATCCCGGCGTGCTTGCCCGAACAGTTCTGTTGCAGCGGCGACGGCTCGACCCCTGCCACCCGTGCTGCGGCTCGCGCCGCAGCGCCGAACGGCCGAGCCGAGGTGTTGCCCAGATCGTCGGCACTCAGGTCGTGGCGGTCGAGGATCTCGACGACGGCCTCGAGATGCGCCGGCTCGCCGGAATGACTCGCGGCGACGACCGCGAGCAGTCGTGGAGGGAGATCGAGTCCCATCTCGACCATCGCCTCGGCCTGGAACGGCTTGAGCGCAGAGCGCGGGTACACGATCAATTCCGGGTCGCCGAGCGCGCACACGATCGATCCGTCGGCCGCCACGACGACGCCAGCTCCGTCGTGCAACGACTCGTCGACGCCGCTGCGCGTCGCGACGGCGATCGGCGCGAACGATCCGTCCGTGAACCGCGTCGTCGACCCGCTCACGGTTTGGGTTTCTGCGGGATGATCTTCGACTGGCCGGGCCGCACCACCTCCGTGAGGTGGTTGTCGACCACGTCGTAGCGCTGGCCCCACCCGCCCACGAGTGCCTGCACCATCGCCGCTCCGGGCAATGCCAGAATCGCACCGATCGGCCCGAGCAACGCCGCACCGCCCAGCGCTGCTCCGAACGCCACGGCCGGGTGCAGTTCCATCGTGCGCGCGGTGATGCGCGGCGCGAACAGGTAGTTCTCGACCTGCTGATAGAGCACGATGAAGATGAACACGATGACCGCGTCGACCGGCGAATCGATGAGGGTGACGAGGATCGGCAGGATGCCCGCCAGGTAGGTGCCGACGACCGGCAGGAACTGGCTCATCAGGCCGACCCACAGACCGAGCGCCACCGGCGCTGGCGTGCCGATCGCCTGGAACAACACCCAGTGGGACAGCGCCGAGAGCAACGCCAAGAGCGCTCGGGAGTAGAGGTATCCACCGGTCTTCGTGATGGCGACGTCCCAGGCGTTGAGCACCTGCTCCTGACGGCTCGGACGCATCCGCGAGCAGACCGCACGGCGCAGCTTCGGGCCGTCGGCGACGAGGTAGTAGGTGAACAGCAGGACCGACAGCCCCTGGAAGATGACGCCGACGGCGGTCAGCGAGAGCCGGACCGCCTCGTCACCCTGCGACTGGACGAACTGCTGCACCCGTCCGTCAGGGTCGTTGAACTCGTCGATGACCGCCCGCGGGTCGATCTGCGTGCCGAACGTCGAGTTGATCCAATCGACCGAGTCGGTGATGTACGTGTCGGACTCCGCGAGGAGGTCGGCGACCTGACCGCCCACGAGGGTGCCGATCGCGACGAGGAACGTCATGAAGATCGTGAACACACCGAGCAGGATCGACAGCGTCGCGGTGCCACGCCGCCAGCCACGTCGGGCGAGCCAGTTGACGCCCGGCTCGATGGCGAGCGTGAGGAAGATGGACACGAGCAACAAGATGAGCAGGCTGGACAGGCGGTGAAACACGTGCCGGACGACGAAGGTCAGCAGGAAGCCGAGCCAGAAGACGGCGATGGTGGGGAAGGCCCAACGCGGGATCGTTCGATCGGTCGCGCGGCGCTCGAAGGGCCGGCCGGTCTCCGGGTCGAGCCGACGTCCCCAGCCGTCGCGGCGCGGGATCGGGCCCGTGGCGTCGTCGTCTCGACGGCGACGCTCGTCGGCGGCGGCATCACGGTCGCGAGGGCCGGGCCCGTCATCTGGCGCGGCGGCGGCGAGTTCCGCCTCCATGCCGCCCTCGGGATCGTCTCTCGTCACATTCGGAACGTACCGCGTGGAGACGACGCACCCGGGACATCTCGACGTCGGTGCCCGCGCACCCCCCGGAAGGCGTGCCGTCGTGCTCGGCGTTCAGCGCCCGCCCAGCAGGTCGAGGAGATGGGTGTGGCTCGGGTGTCGCCGTTGTTCAGCTCACTCGTGTCACCATGATGCGGTGGCGAGGAGTGCGCGATGAGCGAGGGCGTCAGGGAATGGCTGGGCGAGCAGGTGCGCACACGCGTGGTCGGGCCCGACGCACCGAGCCGACACGCGGAGCTGTTCGACACGTCCGAACCCGGGTGGTTCGCCGACGATGCGCCGATCCGACGCGTGCACGGCGACGCGTCGATGTTCATCGGGGGTCTGCGGGCACTGCTCTTCCAGTCGCTGCACCCGCGGGCGATGGCCGGCGTCGCGGACCACTCGAACTATCGCAGCGACCCGTGGGGCCGGCTCCAACGCACCGCCGACTTTCTCGCCGCAACGACATTCGGTCCGGCCACACAGGCCGAGCGAGCCGTGCAGGTGGTGCATCGCGTCCACAGGCGAGTCGTCGGGACGACGCGCGACGGGGAGGAGTACGCGGCGAACGACCCGCACCTGCTCGGCTGGGTCCACCTCGCCGAGCTCGACAGCTTCATCGCCGCGCACGACCGCTTCGGGGAGCGGCCGCTGGTCGGCCCCGAGCGTGACGAGTACGTCGCCAACTCCGCCGTCGTGGCCCGCGCCCTCGGCGTCCTCGAACCACCGACGTCCGAGCAGGAACTGCGCGATGAGTTGGCGCGCTATCGGCCGGAACTCCGCGGCACGCCCGAGGCGCGCGACGCCGCTCGCTACCTCCTCGTCCAGCCGCCGCTGCCGCTCGCCGGGCGTGCGGCCTACGGGCTGATCGCCGCCGCGTCGATCTCGCTGATGCCGGCGTGGACCCGCTGGCCGCTCCGGCTGCCGTGGCTGCCGCTCAGCGAGGCGACGCTGGGGCGAGCGGTGGGTGATGCGGTGACCAAGACCCTTCGCTGGGCGATCGTGCCCACCGAGGCCGACGTCGCTGGTTGAGTCGAGCCCAGGGTGCCGGGCGGCTCAGCCGACCGTCTGCTCCAGCTGATTCAGCCACTTCGTGACGCGCTTCTCGTTGACGCCCAGGTCGCTCTTGCCGTAGCGCGAGCGCGAGAACACGGCGAGCGACGAACCGGCGCCGACGTCGACGAAGCGCACCGAGACGTAGTCGGGGAAGGCGAAGAGCGCGCTGCGCTGGACGTAGGTGACGAAGCCGTCCGCCGCCGACCCGGCCAGGACCTCGACGCGATCGTCGCCCAACGCGACCGCGTCGAAGGCGGCAGCGAGCTCGGACACGGGAACCGTGAACACCGGTGCGTCGGCGTTGCGGTCGATCTCGGCGCCGGCCGGCGCGACTCGATACGAGTTCGGGGTGGACGGCGTCGGTGCGGTCAGCGGATCGAGATGCCATTCGGCGGGATCGTCGCCCTGCAGTCGAATCGCGATCGCGGCGCCGACGGCGAGCGCCACGAGGACCACGGGGACGATGACGAGCACGAAGACCATCGGGCGAAGGTATCGCTTCTTCCCCACCCTCCCCCGAGAAGCGGCCGGGTCGTGACGCTCACCACCATGATCCGCCGGAATTTCGCCGGAAGCGGTCGGGTCGGCGGGATCGGTCATGTCGCGAGCAGTGCGGCCGCCAGGTCGCCGCGGGGAACGATGTGCACGCCGTCGTCGAGACCCAACCACGTCGCCAACTCGTCGAGCTCGGCACGCAGCTCGACGGCCACGTCATGGGCTGCGATGCCCGGCTCACCGAACGCACCCTGCACCAGCAGGCGTCCGGACTCGCGGTCGGCCTTGAGGTCGACGCGGGCGACGATCTCGTCGCCGAGCAGGAACGGCAGCACGTAGTAGCCGTACACCCGCTTCGGCTTCGGCACGTAGATCTCGATCCGGTACCGGAATCCGAACAGGCGCTCCGCGCGATCCCGGTTCCACACGACCGGGTCGAACGGGCTGAGCACGGCACGGCCACGAATCCAACGCGGCAGATACGCATCCGGGTGCATCAGCGCGGTCTCGTTCCAACCGGCGACCGATGTCTCGACGAGCCGGCCCTCCTCGACGAGTTCGGCGATCAACGGTCGTGTCGCGGGTCGGTTGAGCCGGTGGTAGTCCATCAGATCGTTGGCGGTGCCGACCCCGTGGTACTTCGCCGCCAGCACGATCAGCTCCTTGCGCGCATCGGTCTCGCTCGGAGTGGGCAGGTCGAGCACAGCGGCGGGGATGACCCGCTCGGTCAGGTCGTAGACGCGAGCGAAGTCGTTGGGGCGGCGCGTCGCCGTCACGGCCCCGGTGTGGAACAGGTACTCGAGCGCTGTCTTGCCGTCGTCCCAGTCCCACCACTGCCCCTTGGCGCCGGTGCGTTGTTTCAGGTCGCCGGCCACGATGGCGCCATCGTCGCGAATTCGACGCAGCACGTCGTCGATGAAGTCCGGACGACGCTCGCGGAGCCCGCGGACCCCTTTCCACCGGTGCATCTTGTCCATCTGCCAGCGGTACAGCGGGTGCTGTCCGACCGGCACGTGACACGCCTCGTGCACCCAGTACTCGAACAGCTCACCGTCGGCCGTCGCATCGGGGATCAGCGACCGCGGGTGGGCACCGAGCCGCGCGAAGAGTGGGAGCTCCTGGCTCCGCACGAGCACGTTGACCGAATCGATCTGGATCAGACCGACGTGGTCGAGCACCGTGCGCAGGTGACGGCGATCGATGCGACCGCTCGGCCGTTTGCGCCCGAATCCCTGCGCCTGGAGCGCGATGCGTCGCGCCTGCGACGGGGAGAGGTCGGCCGCGGCCATCTCGTGTGCCGGATGCCCCGAATCCGGCGCCGCGTCAGTCGGCTTCGGTGATCGTGACGCTGTTGATCACGACGTCGTCGTGCGGGCGGTCGCCGCGACCGGTGGGGACGTTCTGCATCGTGTCGAGGACATCGAGGCCCTTCACGATCTGGCCGAACAGGCTGTACTGCGGCGGCAGCCCGACGCCCGACGCACCCGACACGAGGAAGAACTGGCTGCCGTTGGTGTTCGGCCCGGCATTGGCCATCGCGACCGAGCCGATCTGGTACTCGCGAGGCTTGGGGAGCTCGTCTTCGAAGCGGTAGCCCGGACCACCGGTGCCGGTGCCGGTCGGGTCGCCGCCCTGGCACATGAAACCGTTGATGATCCGATGGAAGATCACGCCGTCGTAGTAGTGGTTGAGCGCCAGGAACACGAAGTTGTTGACGGTCCTCGGTGCCTTGATCGCGTCGAGCGCGATGACGATCTCACCCAGGGTCGTGTCGAGCGTGGCCGTGTATCGCTTGGCCGTGTCGATCCCCATCTCCGGCGGCTCCGAGAAGCTCTGGGCCTTGGGGGCGGATCCGTCGAAGGGCGGGAAAGCTGTAGCCATGACGAGGCAGGGTAGCGGTGAAGTGATCCTCGCCGTCGACGTCAGACCGACACGCGTCGGACCTGGGTGTACTCGCCCGTCGCCCGATCGAAGTGCTGCATGGCCCGCCAGGCGGCGAGGCTCGCCACGACGAAGATCGCCGCATCGAGGAGCGCCACGACGACCACGACCCCCGCATAGATCTCATCGCTGTCGATGCGCCCGAGCGGTCGGAACATGAGGATCAGGATCCAGTGCAGCGACACCGTCACACCCCACCGCATGACGAGCTCACTCGACCGGCCGAGCACGTCGAGCGTCCTCGCGATCACGCTGAACGACAGTGCCCAGCAGGCGAGGTTGAGGAGCAACGCGATACCGGCGAGGGTGAGCCGGGCGCCTGGATCGTCGGTGAGCAGCAGCGTGTAGGCCAACATCGCCGGGCCGGCGAGGAACAACATCAGCATCCCGATCACACTCGGCGCGGCGATCGTGCACCGACGGGCGTTCCAGGCGGCGACCATGCTCCACAGCCCCTGAATCACCTGGACGGCGACGATCGCGACCATGAACGCGAACGCCGACGGGCCGAGCAATTCGATCGCGGTGTCCGGATCGCTCGCCAACGGCAGGTCGTTCCTCGACGACCACACTTCGGCACCGTTCCAGACGGCGACACCTGCCGTTGCGAGGTACGCCGCAAACACCGCAAGCCGGAACGGGAGGGACGGAATCAGGCGCCGCCCCGCATACGGCTGCGGCCCCGTGGAGCCGCGCCCGATGAGCTGCAGGACGGCGAGCACTTCTTCCTGGCTGATGCCGTACCGGTGGTCCCACCATTCGAGCACCCACCGCTCGACCCGCTTCATGTAGGAGAAGACGAACAGCGCCTGCACCACGAGCAGCGGCAACAGCCACGCGATCAGGTCGTCGAGACGACCCGGTTCCACGCGGGTGTCGAACACCCCGCTGATGGCGATGTCCACGATCAACAGATCGACGATGCCGGTGACGATTCCCCACGGCGACAGCCACCGCTTGGCGCCGGGTACGACGCGCGCCATGTTGGTGCCGAGGGCCTGGAGCAGCATCATGCGGACAGCGACGACCACGACCCCGAGCCCCACGAGCCACAGGCGGTTCGGAGACGAGAACGAGACCGTGACCCCGACACCCACTGCGACCATCGGTGTGACGGTCCAGCCGAGCGCCCAGCGCCAGGTCTTGGTCGGGCGTCGGAACGACCGCCACCGGAGGGCGTCGATCGTCAGGCGTTGCGCGTGGCTCCACCACGCGAAGCTGGCGATCGCCGCGAGATAGCCCAGCACGAGCACTGCCGACAACGAGCGAGTGGTCTCGTCGGAGAAGCTGTCGGTCTTGCCCAGCGCCGGGAACAACAGCGCGATGGCCACCACCGAGACGGTCGCAGTGACCGTCGCCAACCGCCGGGCGCTCGATGCCGCTGGTCGTTCGATCGGCGCCTGCTCGTCGGCGAGGAGACGATCGGCGTACTCGCGCGGTGGCACGGTCGTCGAGGACCAGACGTCGTCGTCGGCTGCGGCGCGAAGCGATCGGTCGATGACGGGCGGCAGCGAAGGAGCCATGGCACCGATGATGCGACGTCGAATCCGCCGACGGGAAGGGCGACGCGCCGATCATGAAGACCTCTTGAGGTGACGTGAACAGTGACTTGAAGCGCGTCGGGACGAGGCCCAGCGGCCGTACAGCCCGGCACGATCGGTGGCGAGCCTCGCGTGCGGTGGTTTCGCCGGCCCGTCGCACCACGGAGCGTGTTGGAACGTTCACCGATCGGGGAAGACCGCACGATCGAGGCGGCACGGTCGACGTGGCACGGTCGAGCCCGAGTCGGATCAGTTGCGGGCGTTGTACGTCTCGATGAGTGCATTCGCCGCCGCCGCGGCCTCGGCCAACACCTCGGCCACGTCCTCGCCGGCATAGGTCGCGGCGACCGCATCGGCTGTCTGGGCCCGGATCTCACGGAGCGGCCCGAGCGCCGGTACGACCGACGACGGGTCGTCGGCAGCCGCCAACATCTGGTCGTAGGCGACGCGGTACCGCGGGTCGTCTTCGTACAGCGAGGCGATGGGGTCCAGTTCGATCGCATCCGTGCGGATCGGCACGTACCCGGTGTCCGCCGCCCAGGTCGACTGCACCTGCGCATCGACCAGGTACTGCGTGAAGTCCCACGCCGCTGCGGTGACCTCATCGCTCTTGCCGGCGGGGATCCACACCGATGCGCCGCCGGGTTGCACCGCCGGCGTGTCGCTCGGCCCGGGCATCGGTCCGATGCCGATGTCGTCGGTGGTCAGTCCGGGGGCGACGCCCGATCCGAGCGCCGCGACGACGCTCGAAATCGCCGCAGAGGTTGCGATCGTCGACGCAGCGGGAGCCTCGGCGTCGATCATCTTGAAGAACGCATCCTGGCCACCGGCGTTGTCGCCGACCGACACCGCGAGGCCGCTCTCGATCATCTCTTGCAGATAGGTGAGGATCTCCAAGCCGGTGTCGTTGTCGAACAGCACCTGCGTCGCCGGGGCGATCCGCCCGTTGCCGTTGTCGGCGAACGGCTCGCCGGCGCGACCGAACCACTGCTCGAAGAACCAACCGCCACCCGAATCCCGACCGGAATCGAGCACGATCCCGTGGGCCGCCGCGCCGGAGTCGACGAGTCTGCTGCGAGACCGCACGGAGTTCGTCCAGCGACACCGGCGGGTCGTCGGGGTCGAGCCCGGCCGCCTCGTACATCTGCTTGTTGTAGAAGAGCACGGGGCTCGACACGTTGAACGGCATCGCCCACTGGATGCCTTCGAACAGGTAGGTGTTCGCGGTGCGGGGCAGGATCGGCGACATGTCGAAACCCGCAGCGTCGATGCAGGCCTGCATCGGGACGAACGTGTCGGACTGGGCGAAGGACTGCACGACGTACTCGGGCAGCTGGATGATGTCGGGACGGCTGTCGGTGCCGCTCGCGATGTACTTGTCGATGGCCGACTCGTAGGCGGTCTGGTTCTGGAGGACGACCTGGACGCGGTCCTGGCTCGCGTTGTAGCCGTCGACGAGGTCGATCAGCGCCGTCTCGAGTTCGTTCGCCATGCCGTGCCAGAAGGTGATCTGGACGGGACCGTCGGCGTCGTCGAGCGCATCGACCGGACACGGCGGGAGGTCGGCGAGCGGCGCAACCGTCGTCGTCGGCCCGACGGTCGGATCGGCGGCAGGGTCGACAGCATCGTCGCCGCTCGACGACGATGCGGCGTCGGACGTCGACGGGTCGGTGCCGGCACCGGTGTCGGCGCCGTCATCGGCGGTGGCGGGCGGCAGCGGTGGTCGACTCGTCGTCGTTGCCGGCGTCGAGCGCCGACTCGCCGCCGCCACATGCAGCAGCGGTGAGCGCGCCGGCGAGAGCAAGCGCCGTGAGACGTCGAGCGGTTCGGGAGGGGGTCATGGAGTCAGCCTTTCACAGCCCCGGCCGTCAGGCCACGGACCAATTGCTTCTGGAAGATGACCAACACGATCAGGATCGGGATGGCGGCGATGACCGTGCCGGCCATCACGAGGTTCGGCGCGTCGAGATTCGACTTGCTCAACAGCCGCAATCCGCTCTGGACGGTGTTGCGGTCGGCTTCGTTGATCACCAGGCTCGGCCACAGGTACTGGTTCCACGACGCGAGGAAACTGAACAGCGCCAGAGCGGCGAGCGTGGGCCGCACGAGCGGGACGGCAACGTGGCGGATGAACCCGATGTGCCCGATCCCGTCGATCCGCGCCGCATCGCGCAGGTCGCCTGGCAGGTCGAGCAGCGCCTGGCGCATCAGGAACGTGCCGAACGCCGTCGCGAGGAACGGGACGGTGAGCGCCTGGAGGCTGTTCAGCCCGCCGAACGGGATCGTCACACCGGTGAACGGGATCGGGAACCCGTCCTCGACGGTTTCGAAGTTGACGAACAGCGTCGCCTCGAGCGGGACGAGGAGCGTGGCGAGGAACGCGTAGAACACGATCCGCCGCCCGGGGAAGCGGAGGTAGGCGAATGCGTAGCCGGACAGCAGCGACGTGATCACCTGCGCGGTCGTGATGATCACCGCGACGATCGTCGAGTTGACGAGGTAGCGCCCGAGGCGGCCCGACGACCAGGCCTCGCGGAACACGTCGAGCGTGAATGCGTCGGGGACGAGCGGGTTGATGAGGAACTTGTCGCTCGGCTTGAAGGCGGAGACGACGGTTGTGTACACGGGGAAGAGCACCGCGAGCACGATGACGAAGAGCAGCGCGTAGCGCCCGACGAGGCGCAGCCCCTGCGGATGGTCCCACGGCCGCGCTCGTTTCCACAGCGACGACGAGACGTCGGGAGCGTCGTCGGGCGCGACGGTCGGCGACACGACGACGTCAGCCATCGAGATCCACCCTTCGCCCCAGACCTCGCAGCTGGAGCGCGGACAGCACGAGCAGGATCACGAACAGCAACACCGCACCGCCGGCCTGCAGACCGGGGTCGCTCGCGATCACGGACGACTCGCCGTACACGAAATACGTGATGGTCGTCGTCGGGTTGTCGGGCCGCGGACCGCCGTTGGTCAGCAGGTCGATCTCGCCGAAGGTCTGGAAGGCGCGGGTCGTCAAGACGAGGACGACGAAGACCAGCGTCGGCGCCAGCAGCGGCACCGTGATCCTCCAGAAGCGGACCGTGCCGCTCGCGCCGTCGACCGCCGCGGCCTCGTGCAGTTCGCGCGGGACCGACTGCAATGACGCGGTCACGAGGATGAACGTGAAGCCGAGCCCGGCCCAGACGCTCGACATGGCCACGGCGGGCAGCGCGGTGTTCGGGTCCTGCAGGAGCCCGGGATCCTTCACGACGGGGAAGATGGCGTTGAACCAGTCGATGTTGGCGAGTGCCCCGACGGACGGCTGGAGCAGGAACAGCCACATCAGGCTGGCCACGGCGACCGACGTGGCGATCGTCGAGGAGAACGCCGTACGGAAGAAGCCGATGCCGCGCAGGTGTTTGTCGGCGAGCACCGCGAGTCCGACGCCGAGGATCAGCCCGAGCGGGACCGTGATCAGCGCGAGGATCGCCGTCGCCCGGAGTGCGCTCTGGAATTCGGTCGACGTGAAGAGGTCGACGTACTGGTCGAAGCCGTTCGACTCGCACTGGGTGCCGAACGCGTTGCAGCGCTGTTGGCCGAGCACGACCGCGCGGCCGAGGGGGTAGACGATGAAGACGCTGAGGATGATCGCCGACGGGGCGAGCATCAGCACCGCGAGGCCGAGATCCTTCCAGGTCCACGACCGCTGCCCGACTGTGGCCACGACTCCGACTGTACGCGTCGCGAGGTGACCGCTCGGTCATGTGGCGGTGCGGCCCCGGCAGTTTCGTCGCGATCTCGGCCCGGTATACCGGGCCGAATCGCGACGAGAGCGGCGGCGCGAAAGCGACGCGCCGATGGATCCGGGTGCCCTACGTTGAGGGTCCCGGTCGACGACGTCGGCCATACGCGCCATCCACTCCAGGGAGAACTCATGCTCACACCCGTCCGTGCACTCGCCGTCGCCGTTGCCCTCGCCACGACCGGCGTGGTCGTCGGCCCCCAACTGAGCGCGATGGCCCAGCCCGACATCGCCAGCGACACCGCGATCTCGACGGGGCCGCGCACGGTCTTCGTCCCGATCAGTTCGTACCGCGCCTACGACTCGCGCGACGACTCGCTGGGCAAGATCGATTCCGCCGAGGCCGGTGACGTCGGGCGTAACCAGCGGCCCGTCTTCGCGGGCTTCGAGAACCAGGACGGACCCGACCTGTTCGACTCGGTACCCGGGTGACGTCGTCGCCGTGGCCTACAACGTCCAGGCGATCCAGACCGAAGGCCGTGGCTTCATGCACGTCGACGGCTTCGGCACGGCAGACGGTTCGGCGTCCACCCTCGTGTGGGACACGACCGGACAGCGAGTGGCGAACAGCGGCGTGGCCTACATGACCTCGGCGTTCGACTTCCCCGACGCCCTCGGCGTCTACGTCGGCGGCCTGGGTGGCAAGACCCACGTGATCATCGACATCACCGGTTTCTACGTCGACGCCACCACCTGACGCGACGCAATCGGACCGTGCGGTGAGATGTGAGTCGACCGGTCGTCTCACATCTCATCGGAGGCGAGTCGGTCACGGTGCATGGGCGTATTCCCGGTTTCTTGACGAAAGCTGTCACGCGGCTCGACCGGGCAGGATGTCGAGGCACCGATAGGCTTCACCCACGAGTCTCCAGGTGCGACCCCGTCGTACCGATGAGACGACAAGTCGAAAGGGGCAGCCAATGTTCGAACGCTTTACCGACAGGGCCCGCAGGGTCGTGGTGCTCGCGCAGGAAGAAGCTCGCCTGCTGAACCACAGCTACATCGGGACCGAGCACATCCTGCTCGGCCTGATCCACGAGGGGGAGGGCGTCGCCGCGAAGGCGCTCGAATCGCTCGGCATCAGCCTCGAAGCGGTGCGCAGCCAGGTCGAGGAGATCATCGGCCAGGGTGGCTCGTCGCCGTCGGGCCACATCCCCTTCACGCCGCGTGCCAAGAAGGTCCTCGAGCTGTCGCTGCGTGAAGCGCTGCAGCTCGGCCACAACTACATCGGCACCGAGCACATCCTGCTCGGCCTCATCCGCGAGGGTGAAGGCGTTGCCGCCCAAGTGCTCGTCAAGCTCGGCGCCGACCTGTCCCGCGTGCGCCAGCAGGTCATCCAGCTGCTCTCCGGCTACCAGGGCCCGTCCGGTTCGTCCGGTGGCGGCTCCGGCTCGGGTGGCGGCAGCCGCGAAGGCGCCACCGCCGGCGTCGGCCCCGGCACGAAGGACGGCGAGGAGAAGGGCGGCAACTCCCAGATCCTCGATCAGTTCGGTCGCAACCTCACCCAGGCCGCCCGCGAGGGCCAGCTCGACCCGGTCATCGGCCGCAGCCGCGAGCTCGAGCGCACGATGCAGATCCTCAGCCGCCGCACCAAGAACAACCCGGTGCTGATCGGCGAGCCCGGCGTCGGCAAGACGGCGATCGTCGAGGGCCTCGCCCAGAAGATCGTCAACAACGACGTCCCCGACACGCTCACCAACAAGCAGCTCTACACGCTCGACCTCGGCTCGCTCGTCGCCGGATCGCGCTACCGCGGCGACTTCGAAGAGCGCCTCAAGAAGGTGCTCAAGGAGATCAAGACGCGCGGCGACATCCTGCTGTTCATCGACGAGATCCACACCCTCGTCGGTGCCGGCGCCGCCGAAGGCGCCATCGACGCAGCGTCGATCCTCAAGCCGATGCTCGCCCGCGGCGAACTCCAGACCATCGGCGCCACGACGCTCGACGAGTACCGCAAGCACGTCGAGAAGGACGCTGCGCTCGAGCGCCGTTTCCAGCCGGTCAAGGTCGACGAGCCGACGCTCGCGCACACGATCGAGATCCTCAAGGGGATCCGCGACCAGTACGAGTCGCACCACCGGGTCACGATCACCGACCAGGCGCTGGTCGCCGCAGCGAACCTCGCCGACCGCTACATCTCCGACCGTCACCTTCCCGACAAGGCGATCGACCTGATCGACGAAGCCGGCTCACGTCTGCGCATCAAGCGGATGGCCACGCCGCCCGACCTGCGCGAGATCGAGACCAAGCTCGCCGACGTGCAGGAAGCGAAGAAGACCGCCGTCGAAGAGCAGCAGTTCGAAGAGGCCGGCCGCCTGCGAGACGAGGAGAAGAAGCTCCTCGAGGAGAAGGCAGAGAAGGAGACCGAGGTCAAGGAGTCCGGTGTCGACCTGTTCGACGAGGTCGACGAAGAGGCCGTCGCCGAGGTGCTCTCCCTGTGGACCGGCATCCCGGTGTACAAGCTGACCGAGGAGGAGACCGAGCGTCTCCTCAAGATGGAAGACGAGCTGCACAAGCGGATCATCGGCCAGGAGAACGCGATCAAGGCCGTCAGCCAGTCGATCCGCCGGACCCGCGCCGGCCTGAAGGACCCCAAGCGTCCGTCGGGCTCGTTCATCTTCCTCGGCCCGACCGGCGTCGGCAAGACCGAACTCGCCAAGACCCTCACCGAGTACCTGTTCGGTGACGAGAAGTCGATGATCACCCTCGACATGTCGGAGTACATGGAGCCGCACGCGGTCAGCCGCCTCGTCGGTTCACCTCCCGGCTACGTCGGCTACGAAGAGGGCGGGCAGCTCACCGAAGCGGTGCGCCGCAAGCCGTTCTCCGTCGTGTTGTTCGACGAGATCGAAAAGGCCCACCCGGACGTGTTCAACACCTTGCTCCAGATCCTGGAGGAAGGTCGCCTCACCGACAGCCAGGGTCGCTCGGTCGACTTCCGCAACACGGTGCTGATCATGACGTCGAACCTGGGCACCCAGAACCTGCGCAAGGCCAACGTCGGCTTCACGCAGGACGACACGGCGATGAGCTACGAGCGGATGAAGGAGAAGGTCAACGACTCGTTGAAGTCCCACTTCCGTCCCGAGTTCCTCAACCGCATCGACGAGACCATCGTCTTCCACGAGCTCGCCCGCGACGAGGTGCTGCAGATGGTCGACATGCAGATGGAGCGCCTCATCAAGCAGCTCGAGGGGCAAGGCCTGGGCATCGAGCTCAAGCAGGAGGCCAAGGAACTGCTGGCGGATCGGGGCTACGACCCGACGCTCGGTGGCCGTCCGCTGCGTCGTGCCATTCAGCGCCACATCGAGGATTCGCTGTCGGAGAAGATCCTGTACAAGGAGTTCTCGGCCGGCGAGATCATCGTGGTCGACGTCGAAGACGACCCGGAGGCCGCGGGGCAGAAGCGCTTCACGTTCACCGCCGTCGAAGGCTTCGTGCCGCCGGCGTCGGTCGAGTTGGAGCTCACGGCGACCGAGGCGCCCGCTCCCGCTCCCGAAGCCGGCAGCGAGCTGCCGCCACCCGAAGCCCAGGACTGACCTCACCGTTCGGCGCGACCCGGCCCGCGCCGCAATCCCATCAGGGTTTGTGTGACCGAAACCGCCTCTCCGTCGCGCTTTCGGTCACGCAGATCCCGAGACGGACGGGTCCCGACGATTTGTGTGACCGAACGCGACGATCGACGGCAGTTTCCGTCAGAGAAATCCGGATTCGGCGGTTGGCGGGGCGGGGCTCCAACCGTTGTGCGGCGGCGCACGTCATACTTGACGGGTGATCTCGGCGGCCCGTGAACGTGTGACCCTGCGGCGCCTCGCGCTCCTCCTCGCGGGGCTGTTCGTGCTCGCCGGGTGCCAGCTCGACGTCGTCGCCGAGGTCGTCGTCGACCCCGACGGAACCGGCATGGTCTTCGTGACCGCCGAAGCCGACGCGGAACTCGTCGCCGAGGTTCCGACGCTGGTGGACGAACTCGATCTCGACGACGTCGCCGCGGCGGGCTGGGTGATCGACGGCCCGAACCCGACACCCACCGGCGGGCTCGTGCTCACGCTGACACACGACTTCGAGGGCAAGGACGAAGCGACGAACCTGCTCCGCAGCCTGGGCCCGCCGTTCAACGACCCCGTCATCGGACGCGGCCAGGACGGAGACAGCGCCACCAACACGGCTCGCACCAACCTGGGGCTCCCGGACGGCTTCGCAACGTTCGCGGACGACGATCTCGTCAGCGCGGTCGGCGACATCCCGTTCGCCTCGCGGTTCGAAGCCGCCGGAGCCAATCCGGTGAATTCCCTGAATGCGACGCTGATCCTGACGTTGCCGGGCGAGCTCGTCGACGCGGAGACGAATGCCGAGGTGCTCGACGACGGGCGCCTGCAGTGGACGATCCCGATGGACGGCACGATCCTCGAGGCGTCCGGCGCGGAGCGAACAGGCGCCGTCGGCAGGCGGCGTATGGGCGCGTCCGGTCGCAACGGTCGCCCTCGTCGTCCTGGTCGCCTGGGTGGCGTTCATGACGCTGTTCATCGGCTACGTCACCCTCGCCCGGTGGCGCCGAGCCCGTCGCTACCGCCGCCGCGCCCTGCCGTGACGCTTGCGACGGCGACGAGCGGCTGACGAAGCGCTGACGCAGATGTGGCACCCTATGCGACGTGGCTCTCGAGGACGTCCGACCTGTACCGACACTGGTGGACTTCCATTTCGACGTGATGTGCCCGTTTGCGTACCAGACCGCGAAGTGGATTCGTGAGGTTCGGGCGCAGAGCGAGCTGACGATCAACTGGAAGTTCTTCAGCCTGGAGGAGATCAACCGCCAGGAGGGCAAGAAGCACCCGTGGGAACGCGACTGGTCCTACGGATGGTCGATGATGCGGATCGGCACCCTGCTGCGTCGGACGTCGATGGACGACCTCGATCGCTGGTACGAGCGCGCCGGTCGCGCCCTCCACGAGGAGGGTCACAAGCCGCACGATCCGATCGTCGCCCGCCATCTGCTGACGGAACTGGAGCTCGACCCGGCGATCGTCGACGCCGCGATCGACGACCCCTCGACGCACGACGAGGTCCGCGCCGAGCACCGATCGCGTGCTGGTCCACGTGGGCGGGTACGGCGTGCCCACGCTGTTCTTCCCCGAGTTCACGAACGACGCGGGCGAACCCGAGTGCTTCTTCGGGCCGGTCGTGCTCGATCCGCCTCGGGGGGCATCGGCGATGCGGCTGTGGCACGCGACCATTGCCTGGCTCGAATATCCGTATCTGTTCGAGCTCCAGCGTCCGAAGAACCGCGAGCACGGGGCCGTGATCGCTGACCGATTCCGCCCGTACCTCGAAGCGCGCGACTGGGTGTCGATCGATCGAGGCGAGGTCGTCTCGTTCGACTGAACGACGCGGCCAGGAAGTGAGGACAACCGCATTGGACACGGAGCGAGACGGCGACGGAGGCGAAGCGCTCATCGACGCGCCCGTGCGCGCCGGCACCCGCCGCGGCTACTCGGCGGGCGATGTGCTGTGCCGCGAGGACGACGAGAGCGAGGAGGCCTTCGTCGTGATCGACGGTTCCGTCGACGCACGGGTGATCGGCCACAGCGGAGCGATGACCGTCGCGACCCACGGACCGCGGTCGATCGTCGGCGAGGTGACGACGCTGATCGGTGGTCGCCGCACGGCCACGCTGGTGGCGACCGACACGACGACCGTCGCGGCGATCGGTCGCGACGACCTGTACCCGGCGTGTTCGACGAACACCCCGCGGAAGCAGGCGGCAGTCATGCTGGCCTGCGCGTGAGCGCACCGACCGGTCGCGTGTCGCCGCGCTCCTGTCCGACGAACTGCAGGCCCCCGACGGCGCCGCGATCGCGGCGATCGCCGACTGCGTCACGTGGACGTCGATCGCTGCCGGACAGACGCTCTTCGAGCGCGGCGACCCGGCGGACTCCGCCTACCTCGTGGTCAGCGGTCGACTCGGCGTCACCGATACGGGGACTCGCCGATGCGGAGCCGGGCGGTGCGACCGATCGAAGTCGGTCGCGGTGGGATCGTCGGTGAGTTCGGCCTCCTGGAGCAATGTCGTCCGCAGCCGCGACGGTCGTCGCGTGCTGCGGGACACGTCGTTGGCCCGTTTGTCGGCCGACGAGTTCGCCGCGCTGACCCACGATCACACGGCGCTGGCGATGGGTCTCGTCCGCCGCATTCTCGATCGATCCGGCGAAGAGACCTCGCACTCCGTACCGAGCGCCCGTTTGCGCTCGCGGTCACGGCGGACGTCTCCGAGATCGAACGATCCGAGATCGTGGCGACGATGACCGCAGCGCTCGAAATGTGCGGCCCGACGACCCACCTGGACCACGCATCCGTCGATCGGACGCTTCGCCAGGACGGCATCGCGGACATCCCCCACGGCGACTTCGGCGAAGTGCGCTTCGGCGAACTCCTCCACCAGGCCGAGACCGAGTCCGACCATGTGATCCTCGACACCGGTCCGGGTCTGCGCCGTGGCGACGCGGCCGAACTGGGTCGAGCGCACGCTCCACCACGCCGACCAGATCGTCGTCATCTGTTCGCCGCAACCCGACGACGACGAGGCGACGACGATCCGCTCCATCCTCGAGGCCACCCCGGCGGGCATTCCGCAGTGGCTGGCCCTGCGCCATCCCGAGCACTCCACACAACCCTCGAACGGCCATGCGATGCGGACCCGCTTCGGCGTTGACGAGGTGCACCATGTCCGAGCCGGCTCGGCGATCGACCTCGGCCGGCTCGCCCGACTCGCAGCCGGCGTGGCATCGGCCTCGTCCTCAGTGGCGGCGGGGCCCGCGGCCACGCGCACATCGGCGTGTGCACGGCGCTCCACGAGCTCGGCATCCCGGTCGACCGCGTCGTCGGCGCCTCGATGGGCTCGATCGTCGCCGGCGGGGTCGCGTCAGCAGCTCAGTCCCGACGAGATGCTGCGCGACATGCAACGGGGCGCCGGCAACCTGCTCGACTACACCGTCCCACTCGTCTCGCTCATCAAGGGCGAACGGATCGTCAAGGTGCTCGAGCGCCAGTTCGAGGGCTGGGACATCGACGACATGTGGGTGCCGATGTCGTGCGTGAGCACCGACCTGACGACCGCCGAGATCGTCGTGCACCGCGAGGGCCCCGCGGCGCGGGCGATCCGCACGTCGGTCGCGATCCCCGGCGTACTCCCGCCGGTCGCCCACGAGGGGCACCTGCTCGCGGACGGCGGCGTGCTCGACAATCTGCCGGCCGGCGAGTTCGGCGCCGACCCCTCGATCGGCGTGGTGATCGCGAGCGACGTCGCCCCACCGTACGGTCCGTCTGCGAAGGGCGACCACGGCCTGTGGGTGTCGGGCTGGGCGCGTCGCCGGACAGTGATGATCCCGTCGTCGATCCGCGTCGGTGGCAGCGGATCCGTTCGGGTGCCGACGACGCGGCGGCGAACGCCGCCTACCCGGGGCTCGGTACGACGCTGCTGCGATCGCTGCTCATCGGCGCATCTCGCAGCCGCGACGAGCACCTCGAAGCCGGAATCATCGATCTGTACCTCGAGCTCGACCTACGCGACGTCCCGCTGCTCGACTTCGGACAGGTCGAAACCGCAGCCGCCGCCGGTCTGGAACAGGCGCGAGCACCGATCATCGCCGCGTGGCTCGACGAGCGAGGCGGCTCCCCCTGGGGAGTCCCCGAGCGTCCGAGACCCGGCATCAGAGCACCGGCATCGGAAGCACCATCGTCCGACATGACCCGGAGGCAGGCTGACGTGCTCCTGATGACCCTGCGGGACCTGCCGTCCCGCGCCCAGCGCATGGCACTGGTGACGGTGCTGGTGCCGTGCTCACGCTGCTGTACCTGATGACCGGCCTCGT
>CAVOHA010000021.1:0-10727 GCA_963695475.1 Ilumatobacteraceae bacterium | reverse complement strand
TTCTACGTCGACGCGGCCACCTGACGCAGCCTCATCCGGCACTCGGGCCGACCGGTTCACGCACGGATCACAGCGGGGGTGTTGAAGTGGTCAGATGAGCATCCAGCGCCACGGCCCCAGCCGAACCCGATCCCTTCTCACGTCATTCGGTCTCGTCGCGGCCGGCATCGTCGTCGCGACCACCGGACTCCCCACCGTCCAACCGGTCCAGGCCGCCGCGTCCATCGCTTCGGGCATCGTCACCGTCGACCCCGCCCGCGCCCTCGACACCCGAGCCGGCACCGGCCTGGCCGGACCCGTCGCCACCAACACCAACGTCAAACTCCAACTCACCGGCGCCATCCCCACCCGCGTCGGCACCACCGACGTCACCACCGAAGTCGTCCCCGACGGCGCCACCGGCATCCTGCTCAACGTCACCGCCGTGCGCCCCGACGCCCAAGGCTTCATCTCCATCCGCCCCGGCAACGCCACCGGCGAACCCGCCTCCTCCAACCTCAACGTCCAAGTCGGCCTCGCCGTCCCCAACGCCGTCACCGTCGCCCTCCCCACCACCGGCCCAGCCGCCGGCACCATCGACATCTGGTACGGCACCAACACCGCCGGCGCCACCACCAACCTCCTCATCGACATCGTCGGCTACACCACCACCACCACCGCCGGTGGCGGAACCCCAGGCCCAGCAGGACCCACGGGGCCAGCCGGACCCACAAGGCGACACCGGACCAGCCGGACCACAAGGCGACACCGGAGCAGTCGGACCAGCAGGACCAGCTGGAGCAGTCGGAACCACCGGGCCCATCGGCCCCGCCGGACCAACCGGGCCCAAAGGCGACACCGGAAACACCGGACCAACCGGGCCCAAAGGCGACACCGGAAACACCGGACCAGCCGGCACCCCGGGCTCCACCGGGGCGACGGGGCCTCAGGGACCCGCTGGGCCGGCCGGCGCGCCGGGGTCCGACCTGTATGACCGACGGCTCGTCGTCAGCGGATCGGGCACCCCCACCGCAAACGGACTCGCGCTCAGCGAGGCAATCACGGCCGCGAACGCACTCACGCCGACACAGGAATCGCCGGTTGTGATCGAGCTCGAGCCGGGTACCTATTCACGGGTTTCGGTCGGATGGTTCCTCCCGAACTTCACTCGACTCGAGGGGGCCGGTATGGACGAGACACTCGTCACCTGCGACTGCGGCACGATCTCGATCAACGGCTCGGTGACGATCGCAGATGTCACGATCGAGTCGGACGGCGCAGTGACCGCCTTCGCAATCAGGGCAGCCGACGACACATTGAGACTGGAGTCGACCCGGGTACGAATGACCGGCTCGGGGAGCGGTACCGTCTTGCTCGATTTTGGCGGGTCGGCGACTGTCGTCGACTCGATCGTGGAACGACACAATCCGACATCGAGCAACGGCGACGCGTTCCGGGTCGACGGTGGCGGAACGCTCGATCTGCGTCGGTCTGAAGTCATGGTTTCCGGTACGTCTGTGGAAGCCATCTTCGCCGAGTCGGCCTCGGTGTTCATCGCCGATTCGTTCGTGACGTCGGCGTCTAGCACAGCGTTGTTCACCTGCTGCCAGGAGACCAGCGAATCCGTCACGTGGACGATCGAGCGGTCGACGGTCGCCGGCGCGACTCCGATTGCCGTCAGCGGCCTCTCTACCTTGGCGATCACCGACTCGACGCTCGTGAAGACCGGATCACCCACCGGCACAGCCGTCGCCGGAAGCACCAGCGGAGTGACCACGATCCGCAGCTCGACGATCCCTGTCGGCTCGGTGACCGGTGGCGCGACCTGCGTCGGCATCGCCACTGCCACCGCTTGGCTCGACGCCACCTGCCCGTAGCCCGGACCTGATTCCGCGCCGCCGACGGCTGCGGTGCAGTCCGTTTTCACACTCCGGTAGCGACCGAAGTGTTCAATGGTTCGTCTGGGAAAGCAACGACCCTCCAGCCGAACCCGATCCCTTCTCACGTCATTCGGTCTCGTCGCGGCCGGCATCGTCGTCGCGACCACCGGACTCCCCACCGTCCAACCGGTCCAGGCCGCCGCGTCCATCGCTTCGGGCATCGTCACCGTCGACCCCGCCCGCGCCCTCGACACCCGAGCCGGCACCGGCCTGGCCGGACCCGTCGCCACCAACACCAACGTCAAACTCCAACTCACCGGCACCATCCCCACCCGCGTCGGCGCCACCGACGTCACCACCGAAGTCGTTCCCGACGGCGCCACCGGCATCCTGCTCAACGTCACCGCC
Source organism: Ilumatobacteraceae bacterium (assembly GCA_963695475.1). Taxonomy (GTDB): domain Bacteria; phylum Actinomycetota; class Acidimicrobiia; order Acidimicrobiales; family Ilumatobacteraceae; genus Ilumatobacter_A. The sequence goes on along the minus strand of CAVOHA010000021.1, from coordinate 8,460 downwards.
GTACGCCCCGACGCCCAAGGCTTCATCTCCATCCGCCCCGGCAACGCCACCGGCGAACCCGCCTCGTCCAACCTCAACGTCCAAGTCGGCCTCGCCGTCCCCAACGCGTCACCGTCGCCCTGCCCACCACCGGCACCGCCGCGGGCACCATCGACATCTGGTACGGCACCAACACCGCAGGCGCCACCACCAACCTCCTCATCGACATCGTCGGCTACACCACCGAAACCAGCGGCAGCGGAACCCCCGGACCAGCAGGGCCGGCAGGACCAACCGGACCAGCCGGGCCCCAGGGTGACCCGGGGGTCGATGCGACCACTCCCGACAACGTCGTGTGGGTCGCACCCTCGGGCGGCGACTTCACCAAGTTGAGCGACGCGATCGCGGCGAGTTCCAATGGCACGCTCGTCAGGATCGCTCCGGGCACGTACGTCGAAACCGCTCCGGTGACATTGAAGTCGGGCGTCATCGTCGAAGGATCGGGTGTGGGTGCGACGACGATCTCGTGCTCCTGCTCCGGAACGGACAACGAACTGTCGTTCAGCGGGAACAGTGCGACCCTGTTCGCCAGCGTGGTGTCCACCGAGGTGCGCGACCTGACCGTCCGCAACCTCGGCGGGCCGAGCCCGTACTCGATCGGCATCAAGATTCGGACGTCATCGTCCTTGGTCCTCGACAACGTTGCGTTCATCGCCAGCGGCTCCGACACCAACGTGGGACTCGCCAACGTCTCAGCCTCGGACAGCCTGCTCCGCCATGTCCGGGCCACGGCCACGGGTGGGACCACGGCGATCGGCATGCATCACTCCTCGGCCTCGGATCCGAAGCTCGAGCAGACCACGGTTACGGCAACCGGAGCGACCACCAACATCGCCATCGATCTCAGGTCGATCAGTGAGCCCGTGATGGACGGCATCACGGCATCCGCAACCAACGGGACGAGCAGCGTCGGGATCAGCGCCGACTCGTCGTCGGACTACGTTCTCACCGAGTCCACGATCACCGCCACGTCTGGGGGAACCGGGCAGCACTCGCCGGCGCCGGTGATCCGTTCATCGCCGACACCACCCTGGTCGGTGGCTCGACAGCGGCGACGCCGGTCTGCATCAACGTACACGACGGGAACTTCGTCGGCCTGAACAGCAGCTGCACATAGGTCATGCGTGCCGCCGTGCCATCGCCCGAGGTCGACGTACATCGCCATTGAGTTAGCGGGTTCTCGTGAACAAGTTCGGCGCAGTGCGCCGGATGTGTTCACGAGAACGCGTCGGGCAGATCGGTCGGCGAGGCGTATTCCCGGTTTCTTGACGAAAGCTGTCACGCGGCTCGACCGGGCAGGATGTCGAGGCACCGGTAGGCTTCTCCCACGAGTCTCCAGGTGCGGCCCCGTCGTACCGATGAGACGACAAGTCGAAAGGGGCAGCCAATGTTCGAACGCTTTACCGACAGGGCCCGAAGGGTCGTGGTACTCGCGCAGGAAGAAGCTCGCCTGCTGAACCACAGCTACATCGGCACCGAGCACATCCTGCTCGGCCTCATCCACGAGGGGGAGGGCGTCGCCGCGAAGGCGCTCGAATCGCTCGGCATCTCGTTGGAGGCCGTGCGCAGCCAGGTCGAGGAGATCATCGGCCAGGGCGGCTCGTCGCCATCGGGCCACATCCCCTTCACGCCGCGTGCGAAGAAGGTCCTCGAGCTGTCGCTGCGCGAAGCACTCCAGCTCGGCCACAACTACATCGGCACCGAGCACATCCTGCTCGGCCTCATCCGCGAGGGTGAAGGCGTTGCGGCCCAGGTGCTCGTCAAGCTCGGCGCCGACCTGTCCCGCGTGCGCCAGCAGGTCATCCAGCTGCTCTCCGGCTACCAGGGCCCGTCCGGTTCGTCCGGTGGCGGATCCGGCTCGGGTGGCGGCAGCCGCGAAGGCGCCACGGCCGGCGTGGGCCCCGGCACGAAAGACGGCGAGGAGAAGGGCGGCAACTCCCAGATCCTCGATCAGTTCGGTCGCAACCTCACCCAGGCCGCCCGCGAGGGCCAGCTCGACCCGGTCATCGGCCGCAGCCGCGAGCTCGAGCGCACGATGCAGATCCTCAGCCGCCGCACCAAGAACAACCCGGTGCTCATCGGCGAGCCCGGCGTCGGCAAGACGGCGATCGTCGAGGGCCTCGCCCAGAAGATCGTCAACAACGACGTCCCCGACACGCTCACCAACAAGCAGCTCTACACGCTCGACCTCGGCTCGCTCGTCGCCGGCTCGCGCTACCGCGGTGACTTCGAGGAGCGCCTCAAGAAGGTGCTCAAGGAGATCAAGACCCGCGGCGACATCTTGCTGTTCATCGACGAGATCCACACCCTCGTCGGTGCCGGCGCCGCCGAAGGCGCCATCGACGCAGCCTCGATCCTGAAGCCGATGCTCGCCCGCGGCGAGCTCCAGACCATCGGCGCCACGACGCTCGACGAGTACCGCAAGCACGTCGAGAAGGACGCTGCCCTCGAGCGCCGCTTCCAGCCGGTCAAGGTCGACGAGCCGTCGCTCGCGCACACGATCGAGATCCTCAAGGGGATCCGCGACCAGTACGAGTCGCACCACCGAGTCACGATCACCGACCAGGCGCTGGTCGCCGCAGCGAACCTCGCCGACCGCTACATCTCCGACCGGTTCCTGCCCGACAAGGCGATCGACCTGATCGACGAGGCCGGTTCACGCTTGCGCATCAAGCGCATGGCCGTGCCACCGGATCTGCGCGAGATCGAGACCAAGCTCGCCGACGTCCAAGAGGCCAAGAAGACCGCCGTTGAAGAGCAGCAGTTCGAAGAGGCCGGCCGTCTGCGTGACGAGGAGAAGAAGCTCCTCGAGGAGAAGGGCGAGAAGGAGACCGAGGTCAAGGAGTCCGGCGTCGACCTGTTCGACGAGGTCGACGAAGAGGCCGTCGCCGAGGTGCTCTCGCTGTGGACCGGCATCCCGGTGTACAAGCTGACCGAGGAGGAGACCGAACGTCTCCTCAAGATGGAAGACGAGCTGCACAAGCGGATCATCGGCCAGGAGAACGCGATCAAGGCCGTCAGCCAGTCGATCCGCCGCACGCGGGCCGGCCTGAAGGACCCGAAGCGTCCGTCGGGCTCGTTCATCTTCCTCGGCCCCACCGGCGTCGGCAAGACCGAACTCGCCAAGACCCTCACCGAGTACCTGTTCGGCGACGAGAAGTCGATGATCACCCTCGACATGTCGGAGTACATGGAGCCGCATGCGGTCAGCCGCCTCGTCGGTTCACCTCCCGGCTACGTCGGCTACGAAGAGGGCGGGCAGCTCACCGAAGCGGTGCGCCGCAAGCCGTTCTCCGTCGTGTTGTTCGACGAGATCGAAAAGGCCCACCCGGACGTGTTCAACACCTTGCTCCAGATCCTGGAGGAAGGTCGACTCACCGACAGCCAGGGTCGCTCGGTCGACTTCCGCAACACCGTGCTGATCATGACGTCGAACCTGGGCACCCAGAACCTGCGCAAGGCCAACGTCGGCTTCACGCAGGACGACACGGCGATGAGCTACGAGCGGATGAAGGAAAAGGTCAACGACTCGTTGAAGTCCCACTTCCGTCCCGAGTTCCTCAACCGCATCGATGAGACCATCGTCTTCCACGAGCTCGCCCGCGACGAGGTGCTGCAGATGGTCGACATGCAGATGGAGCGCCTCATCAAGCAGCTCGAGGGGCAAGGACTGGGCATCGAGCTCAAGCAGGAGGCCAAGGAACTGCTGGCGGATCGGGGTTACGACCCGACGCTCGGTGGCCGTCCGCTGCGTCGTGCCATTCAGCGCCACATCGAGGATTCGCTGTCGGAGAAGATCCTGTACAAGGAGTTCTCGGCCGGCGAGATCATCGTGGTCGACGTCGAAGACGACCCGGAGGCCGAGGGGCAGAAGCGCTTCACGTTCACCGCCGTCGAAGGCTTCGTGCCGCCGGCGTCGGTCGAGTTGGAGCTCACGGCGACCGAGGCTCCCGCTCCCGCTCCCGAAGCCGGCAGCGAGCTGCCGCCACCCGAAGCCCAGGACTGACCTCACCGGTCGACACGTACCCGGCCCGCGCCGCAATCCCACCCGGATTCGGGGATTGGTGGGGCGGGGCTCCAACCGTTGTGCCGCGGCGCACGTCATACTTGACGGGTGATCTCGGCGGCCCGTGAACGTGTGACCCTGCGGCGCCTCGCCCTCCTCCTCGTGGGGCTGTTCGTGCTCGCCGGGTGCCAGCTCGACGTCGTCGCCGAGGTCGTCGTCGACCCCGACGGAACCGGCACGGTCATCGTGACCGCCGAAGCCGACGCGGAACTCGTCGCCGAGGTTCCGACGCTGGTGGACGAACTCGATCTCGACGACGTCGCCGCGGCGGGCTGGGTGATCGACGGCCCGAACCCGACACCCACCGGCGGGCTCGTGCTCACGCTGACACACGACTTCGAGGGCAAGGACGAAGCGACGAACCTGCTCCGCAGCCTGGGCCCACCGTTCAACGACCCCGTCATCGGACGCGGCCAGGACGGAGACAGCGCCACCAACACGGCTCGCGCCAACCTGGGGCTCCCGGACGGCTTCGCGACGTTCGCAGACGACGATCTCGTCAGCGCGGTCGGCGACATCCCGTTCGCCTCGCGATTCGAGGCCGCCGGAGCCAATCCGGTGAATTCCCTGAACGCGACGCTGATCCTGACGTTGCCGGGCGAGCTCGTCGACGCGGAGACGAATGCCGAGGTGCTCGACGACGGGCGCCTGCGGTGGACGATCCCGATGGACGGCACGATCCTCGAGGCGTCGGCGCGCAGCGAGCAGGCGCCATCGGCAGGCGGCGTGTGGGCGCGTCCGGTCGCAACGGTCGCCCTCGTCGTCCTGGTCGCCTGGGTGGCGTTCATGACGCTGTTCATCGGCTACGTCACCCTCGCCCGGTGGCGCCGAGCCCGTCGGTACCGCCGCCGCGCCCTGCCGTGACGCTTGCGACGGCGAAGCGCGGCTGACGAAGCGCTGACGCAGATGTGGCACCCTATGCGACGTGGCTCTCGAGGACGTCCGACCTGTACCGACACTGGTGGACTTCCATTTCGACGTGATGTGCCCGTTTGCGTACCAGACCGCGAAGTGGATTCGTGAGGTTCGGGCGCAGAGCGAGCTGACGATCAACTGGAAGTTCTTCAGCCTGGAGGAGATCAACCGCCAGGACGGCAAGAAGCACCCGTGGGAACGCGACTGGTCCTACGGGTGGTCGATGATGCGGATCGGCGCCCTGCTGCGTCGAACGTCGATGGACGACCTCGATCGCTGGTACGAGCGCGCCGGTCGCGCCCTCCACGAGGAGGGTCACAAGCCACACGATCCGATCGTCGCCCGCCATCTGCTGACGGAACTGGAGCTCGACCCGGCGATCGTCGACGCCGCGATCGACGACCCCTCGACGCACGACGAGGTCCGCGCCGAGCACGATCGCGTGGTCCACGCGGGTGGGTACGGGGTGCCCACGCTCTTCTTCCCCGAGTTCACGAACGACGCGGGCGAACCCGAGTGCTTCTTCGGGCCGGTCGTGCTCGATCCGCCTCGGAGGGCATCGGCGATGCGGCTGTGGCACGCGACCACTGCCTGGCTCGAGTTTCCGTATCTGTTCGAGCTGCAGCGTCCGAAGAACCGCGAGCACGGGGCCGTGATCGCCGACCGATTCCGCCCGTACCTCGAAGCGCGCGGACTGGGTGTCGATCGATCGAGGCGAGATCGTCTCGTTCGACTGAACGACGCGGCCAGGAAGTGAGGACAACCGCATTGGACACGGAGCGAGACGGCGGCGGAGGCGAGGCGTTCATCGACGCGCTCGTGCGCGCCGGCACCCGCCGCGGCGACTCGGCGGGCGATGTGCTGTGCCGCGAGGACGACGAGAGCGAGGAGGCCTTCGTCGTGATCGACGGTTCCGTCGACGCACGGGTGATCGGCCACAGCGGAGCGATGACCGTCGCGACCCACGGACCGCGCTCGATCGTCGGCGAGGTGACGACGCTGATCGGTGGTCGCCGCACGGCCACGCTGGTGGCGACCGACACGACGACCGTCGCGGCGATCGGTCGCGACGACCTGTACCGCGTGTTCGACGAACACCCCGCGGCAGCAGGCGCGGTCATGCAGGCCGCGCGTGAGCGCACCGACCGCTCGCGTGTCGCAGCGCTCCTGTCCGACGAGCTGCAAGCCCCCGACGGCAGCGGCAGTCGCGGCCATCGCCGACAGCGTGACATGGACGTCGATCGCCGCCGGACAGACGCTCTTCGAGCGCGGTGACCCCGCCGACTCCGCCTACCTCGTGGTCAGCGGTCGCCTCGGCCTCACCGACGTCGGTGACGCGCCGACGTGGAACCGGGCGGTGCGACCGATCGAGGTCGGTCGGGGCGGAATCGTCGGTGAGTTCGGCCTGCTCGAGCAACGCGTCCGCAGCGCGACGGTCGTGGCGCTGCGGGACACGTCGCTGGCCCGGTTGTCGGCCCACGATTTCGCCGCACTGACCCACGATCACACGGCGCTGGCGATGGGGCTCGTCCGCCGCATTCTCGATCGTTCGGGCGACGAGACCTCGACTCGCGCGCACCGAGCGTCCGTTCGCACTCGCGGTCACCGTCGACATCTCCGACGCCGAGCGATCCGAGATCGTCACGGCGATGGTCGCGGCACTCGCCGCGTGCGGCCCGACGACACACCTGGACCACGCCGCCGTCGATCGCACGCTTCGCCAAGCGGGCATCGCGGACATCCCCCACGGCGATTTCGGCGAGGTGCGTCTCGGCGAGCTGCTCCACCAGGCCGAGACCGAGTCCGACCACGTGATCCTCGACACCGGTCCGGGTCTGCGCCGCGGCGACGCACCGAACTGGGTCGAACGCACGCTCCACCACGCCGACCAAGTGGTCGTGATCTGTTCGCCGCAACCCGACGACGACGAGGCGGCGACGATCCGCACCATCCTCGAGGCCACCCCGGCGGGCATTCCGCTGTGGCTGGCGCTGCGCCACCCCGAGCACTGCACACGACCCTCGAACGGCCAGGCGATGCGGACCCGCTTCGGCGTTGACGAGGTGCACCATGTCCGCGCCGGCTCGGCGATCGACCTCGGCCGGCTCGCCCGGCTCGCGGCCGGGCGTGGCGTCGGCCTCGTCCTCAGTGGCGGCGGGGCCCGCGGCCACGCGCACATCGGCGTGTGTACGGCGCTCCACGAGCTCGGCATCCCGGTCGACCGCGTCGTCGGCGCCTCGATGGGCTCGATCGTCGCCGGCGGGGTCGGTCAGCAGCTGAGTCCCGACCGCGATGCTGCGCGACATGCAACGGGGCGCCGGCAACCTGCTCGACTACACCATCCCACTCGTCTCGCTCATCAAGGGCGAACGGATCGTCAAGGTGCTCGAGCGCCAGTTCGAGGGCTGGGACATCGACGACATGTGGGTGCCGATGTCGTGCGTGAGCACCGACCTGACGACCGCCGAGATCGTCGTGCACCGCGAGGGCCCCGCGGCGCGGGCGATCCGCACGTCGGTCGCGATTCCCGGCGAACTCCCGCCGGTCGCCCACGAGGGGCACCTGCTCGCGGACGGCGGCGTGCTCGACAATCTGCCGGCCGGTGAGTTCGGCGCCGACCCCTCGATCGGCGTGGTCATCGCGAGCGACGTCGCCCACCGTACGGTCCGTCTGCGAAGGGCGACCACGGCCTGTGGGTGTCGGGCTGGCGCGTCGCCGGGCAGCGGATGGTCCCGTCGTCGTCCGGCGTCGGTGGCAGCGATCGGTTCGGGTACCGACGACGCTGCGGCGAACGCCGTCTACCCGGGGCCCGGTACGACGCTGCTGCGATCGCTGCTCATCGGCGCATGACGCAGCCGCACGAGCACCTCGAAGCGGGCATCATCGATCTGTACCCTCGAGCTCGACCTTCGCGACGTCCCGCTGCCGACTTCGACAGGTCGAACCGCAGCCGCCGCCGGACTGGAACAGGCGCGGGCGCCGATCGCCGCGTGGCTCGACGAGCGAGGCGGCTCCCCCTGGGGTGTCCCCCATGCGTCCGAGCATCGGCATCGGAAGCATCATCGTCCGACATGACCCAGAGGGAGGCTGACGAGCTCCTGATGACCCTGCGGGACCTGCAGTACCGCGCCCGACGCGTGGCACTGGTGACGGTGCTTGTCGCGCCCGTGCTCACGCTGCTGTATCTGATGACCGGCCTCGTGAACCACCTGCAGAACGAGCCGGCGAACGCCGTCGACGGGATCGGCGCCGACCATTGGGTCGTCGCCGACGGTGTGTCCGGCCCGTTCACGCGGTGTCGGTGCTGAGCGTCGACCTCGCGAGGCGATCGGCGGGGACCGGTCGTCGGGCATCGTCGTCAGCCGCGGCCGTGTCGAGCGAGTCGGAGGAAATGACCCGAGGTCGTCCTGATCGGCACGTGCCCGGCGAGCTCGGTGCGC
>CAVOHA010000020.1:0-39801 GCA_963695475.1 Ilumatobacteraceae bacterium | reverse complement strand
CCAAGTGCTCGTCAAGCTCGGCGCCGACCTGTCCCGCGTGCGCCAGCAGGTCATCCAGCTGCTCTCCGGCTACCAGGGCCCGTCCGGTTGTCCGGTGGCGGATCCGGCTCGGGTGGCGGCAGCCGCGAAGGCGCCACCGCCGGCGTCGGCCCCGGCACGAAGGACGGCGAGGAGAAGGGCGGCAACTCCCAGATCCTCGATCAGTTCGGTCGCAACCTCACCCAGGCCGCCCGCGAGGGCCAGCTCGACCCGGTCATCGGCCGCAGCCGCGAGCTCGAGCGCACCATGCAGATCCTCAGCCGCCGCACCAAGAACAACCCGGTGCTCATCGGCGAGCCCGGCGTCGGCAAGACGGCGATCGTCGAGGGCCTCGCCCAGAAGATCGTCAACAACGACGTCCCCGACACGCTCACCAACAAGCAGCTCTACACGCTCGACCTCGGCTCGCTCGTCGCCGGCATCGCGCTACCGCGGCGACTTCGAAGAGCGCCTCAAGAAGGTGCTCAAGGAGATCAAGACCCGCGGCGACATCCTGCTGTTCATCGACGAGATCCACACCCTCGTCGGTGCCGGCGCCGCCGAAGGCGCCATCGACGCAGCCTCGATCCTGAAGCCGATGCTCGCCCGCGGCGAACTCCAGACCATCGGCGCCACGACGCTCGACGAGTACCGCAAGCACGTCGAGAAGGACGCTGCGCTCGAGCGCCGTTTCCAGCCGGTCAAGGTCGACGAGCCGACGCTCGCCCACACGATCGAGATCCTCAAGGGGATCCGCGACCAGTACGAGTCGCACCACCGGGTCACGATCACCGACCAGGCGCTGGTCGCCGCAGCGAACCTCGCCGACCGCTACATCTCCGACCGGCACCTGCCCGACAAGGCGATCGACCTGATCGACGAGGCCGGCTCACGTCTGCGCATCAAGCGCATGGCCACGCCGCCCGATCTGCGCGAGATCGAGACGAAGCTCGCCGACGTCCAGGAGGCCAAGAAGACCGCCGTCGAAGAGCAGCAGTTCGAAGAGGCCGGCCGCCTGCGTGACGAGGAGAAGAAGCTCCTCGAGGAGAAGGCGCAGAAGGAGACCGAGGTCAAGGAGTCCGGCGTCGACCTGTTCGACGAGGTCGACGAAGAGGCCGTCGCCGAGGTGCTCTCCCTGTGGACCGGCATCCCGGTGTACAAGCTGACCGAGGAGGAGACCGAACGTCTCCTCAAGATGGAAGACGAGCTGCACAAGCGGATCATCGGCCAGGAGAACGCGATCAAGGCCGTCAGCCAGTCGATCCGCCGCACCCGGGCCGGCCTGAAGGACCCGAAGCGTCCGTCGGGCTCGTTCATCTTCCTCGGCCCCACCGGCGTCGGCAAGACCGAACTCGCCAAGACCCTCACCGAGTACCTGTTCGGCGACGAGAAGTCGATGATCACCCTCGACATGTCGGAGTACATGGAGCCGCACGCGGTCAGCCGCCTCGTCGGTTCACCTCCCGGCTACGTCGGCTACGAAGAGGGCGGGCAGCTCACCGAAGCGGTGCGCCGCAAGCCGTTCTCCGTCGTGCTGTTCGACGAGATCGAAAAGGCCCACCCGGACGTGTTCAACACCTTGCTCCAGATCCTGGAGGAAGGTCGCCTCACCGACAGCCAGGGTCGCTCGGTCGACTTCCGCAACACCGTGCTGATCATGACGTCGAACCTGGGCACCCAGAACCTGCGCAAGGCCAACGTCGGCTTCACGCAGGACGACACGGCGATGAGCTACGAGCGGATGAAGGAGAAGGTCAACGACTCGTTGAAGTCCCACTTCCGTCCCGAGTTCCTCAACCGCATCGACGAGACCATCGTCTTCCACGAGCTCGCCCGCGACGAGGTGCTGCAGATGGTCGACATGCAGATGGAGCGCCTCATCAAGCAGCTCGAGGGGCAAGGACTGGGCATCGAGCTCAAGCAGGAGGCCAAGGAACTGCTGGCGGATCGGGGCTACGACCCGACGCTCGGTGGCCGTCCGCTGCGTCGTGCCATTCAGCGCCACATCGAGGATTCGCTGTCGGAGAAGATCCTGTACAAGGAGTTCTCGGCCGGCGAGATCATCGTGGTCGACGTCGAAGACGACCCGGAGGCCGAGGGGCAGAAGCGCTTCACGTTCACCGCCGTCGAAGGCTTCGTGCCGCCGGCGTCGGTCGAGTTGGAGCTCACGGCGACGAGGCGCCCGCTCCCGCTCCCGAAGCCGGCAGCGAGCTGCCGCCACCCGAAGCCCAGGACTGACCTCACCGGTCGGCACGTACCCGGCCCGCGCCGCAATCCCACGGTTTGTGTGACCGAAACCGCCTCTCCGTCGCGCTTTTCGGTCACGCAGATCCCGAGACGGACGGGTCCCGACGATTTGTGTGACCGAACGCGACGATCGACGGCAGTTTCCGTCAGAGAAATCCGGATTCGGCGATTGGCGGGGCGGGGCTCCAACCGTTGTGCCGCGGCGCACGTCATACTTGACGGGTGATCTCGGCGGCCCGTGAACGTGTGACCCTGCGGCGCCTCGCCCTCCTCCTCGTGGGGCTGTTCGTGCTCGCCGGGTGCCAGCTCGACGTCGTCGCCGAGGTCGTCGTCGACCCCGACGGAACCGGCACGGTCATCGTGACCGCCGAAGCCGACGCGGAACTCGTCGCCGAGGTTCCGACGCTGGTGGACGAACTCGATCTCGACGACGTCGCCGCGGCCGGCTGGGTGATCGACGGCCCGAACCCGACACCCACCGGCGGGCTCGTGCTCACGCTGACACACGACTTCGAGGGCAAGGACGAAGCGACGAACCTGCTCCGCAGCCTGGGCCCACCGTTCAACGACCCCGTCATCGGACGCGGCCAGGACGGAGACAGCGCCACCAACACGGCTCGCGCCAACCTGGGGCTCCCGGACGGCTTCGCAACGTTCGCGGACGACGATCTCGTCAGCGCGGTCGGCGACATCCCGTTCGCCTCGCGGTTCGAAGCCGCCGGAGCCAATCCGGTGAATTCCCTGAATGCGACGCTGATCCTGACGTTGCCGGGCGAGCTCGTCGACGCGGAGACGAATGCCGAGGTGCTCGACGACGGGCGCCTGCAGTGGACGATCCCGATGGACGGCACGATCCTCGAGGCGTCCGCGCGCAGCGAGCAGGCGCCGTCGGCAGGCGGCGTGTGGGCGCGTCCGGTCGCAACGGTCGCCCTCGTCGTCCTGGTCGCCTGGGTGGCGTTCATGACGCTGTTCATCGGCTACGTCACCCTCGCCCGGTGGCGCCGAGCCCGTCGCTACCGCCGCCGCGCCCTGCCGTGACGCTTGCGACGGCGACGAGCGGCTGACGAAGCGCTGACGCAGATGTGGCACCCTATGCGACGTGGCTCTCGAGGACGTCCGACCTGTACCGACACTGGTGGACTTCCATTTCGACGTGATGTGCCCGTTTGCGTACCAGACCGCGAAGTGGATTCGTGAGGTTCGGGCGCAGAGCGAGCTGACGATCAACTGGAAGTTCTTCAGCCTGGAGGAGATCAACCGCCAGGAGGGCAAGAAGCACCCGTGGGAACGCGACTGGTCGTACGGATGGTCGATGATGCGGATCGGCGCGCTGCTGCGTCGCACGTCGATGGACGACCTCGATCGCTGGTACGAGCGCGCCGGTCGCGCCCTCCACGAGGAGGGTCACAAGCCGCACGATCCGATCGTCGCCCGCCACCTGCTCGACGGAACTGGAGCTCGACCCGGCGATCGTCGACGCCGCGATCGACGACCCCTCGACGCACGACGAGGTCCGCGCCGAGCACGATCGCGTGGTCCACGCGGGCGGGTACGGCGTGCCGACGCTGTTCTTCCCCGAGTTCACGAACGACGCGGGCGAACCCGAGTGCTTCTTCGGGCCGGTCGTGCTCGATCCGCCTCGGAGGGCATCGGCGATGCGGCTGTGGCACGCGACCATCGCCTGGCTCGAATATCCGTATCTGTTCGAGCTGCAGCGTCCGAAGAACCGCGAGCACGGGGCCGTGATCGCCGACCGATTCCGCCCGTACCTCGAAGCGCGCGACTGGGTGTCGATCGATCGAGGCGAGGTCGTCTCGTTCGACTGAACGACGCGGCCAGGAAGTGAGGACAACCGCATTGGACACGGAGCGAGACGGCGACGGAGGCGAGGCGTTCATCGACGCGCTCGTCGCGCGCCGGCACCCGCCGCGGCTACTCGGCGGGCGACGTGCTGTGCCGCGAGGACGACGAGAGCGAGGAGGCCTTCGTCGTGATCGACGGTTCCGTCGACGCACGGGTGATCGGCCACAGCGGAGCGATGACCGTCGCGACCCACGGACCGCGCTCGATCGTCGGCGAGGTGACGACGCTGATCGGTGGTCGCCGCACGGCCACGCTGGTGGCGACCGACACGACGACCGTCGCGGCGATCGGTCGCGACGACCTGTACCGCGTGTTCGACGAACACCCCGCGGCAGCAGGCGCGGTCATGCAGGCCGCGCGTGAGCGCACCGACCGCTCGCGTGTCGCAGCGCTCCTGTCCGACGAGCTGCAAGCCCCCGACGGCGCGGCAGTCGCGGCCATCGCCGACAGCGTGACATGGACGTCGATCGCCGCCGGACAGACGCTCTTCGAGCGCGGTGACCCCGCCGACTCCGCCTACCTCGTGGTCAGCGGTCGCCTCGGCCTCACCGACGTCGGTGACGCGCCGACGTGGAACCGGGCGGTGCGACCGATCGAGGTCGGTCGGGGCGGAATCGTCGGTGAGTTCGGCCTGCTCGAGCAACGCGTCCGCAGCGCGACGGTCGTGGCGCTGCGGGACACGTCGCTGGCCCGGTTGTCGGCCCACGATTTCGCCGCACTGACCCACGATCACACGGCGCTGGCGATGGGGCTCGTTCGCCGCATTCTCGATCGTTCGGGCGACGAGACCTCGACTGCGCGCACCGAGCGTCCGTTCGCACTCGCGGTCACCGTCGACATCTCCGACGCCGAGCGATCCGAGATCGTCACGGCGATGGTCGCGGCACTCGCCGTGTGCGGCCCGACGACACACCTGGACCACGCCGCCGTCGATCGCACGCTTCGCCAAGCGGGCATCGCGGACATCCCCCACGGCGATTTCGGCGAGGTGCGTCTCGGCGAGCTGCTCCACCAGGCCGAGACCGAGTCCGACCACGTGATCCTCGACACCGGTCCGGGTCTGCGCCGCGGCGACGCACCGAACTGGGTCGAACGCACGCTCCACCACGCCGACCAAGTGGTCGTGATCTGTTCGCCGCAACCCGACGACGACGAGGCGGCGACGATCCGCACCATCCTCGAGGCCACCCCGGCGGGCATTCCGCTGTGGCTGGCGCTGCGCCACCCCGAGCACTGCACACGACCCTCGAACGGCCAGGCGATGCGGACCCGCTTCGGCGTTGACGAGGTGCACCATGTCCGCGCCGGCTCGGCGATCGACCTCGGCCGGCTCGCCCGGCTCGCGGCCGGGCGTGGCGTCGGCCTCGTCCTCAGTGGCGGCGGGGCCCGCGGCCACGCGCACATCGGCGTGTGTACGGCGCTCCACGAGCTCGGCATCCCGGTCGACCGCGTCGTCGGCGCCTCGATGGGCTCGATCGTCGCCGGCGGGGTCGGTCAGCAGCTGAGTCCCGACGCGATGCTGCGCGACATGCAACGGGGCGCCGGCAACCTGCTCGACTACACCATCCCACTCGTCTCGCTCATCAAGGGCGAACGGATCGTCAAGGTGCTCGAGCGCCAGTTCGAGGGCTGGGACATCGACGACATGTGGGTGCCGATGTCGTGCGTGAGCACCGACCTGACGACCGCCGAGATCGTCGTGCACCGCGAGGGCCCCGCGGCGCGGGCGATCCGCACGTCGGTCGCGATTCCCGGCGTACTCCCGCCGGTCGCCCACGAGGGGCACCTGCTCGCGGACGGCGGCGTGCTCGACAATCTGCCGGCCGGTGAGTTCGGCGCCGACCCCTCGATCGGCGTGGTCATCGCGAGCGACGTCGCCCCACCGTACGGTCCGTCTGCGAAGGGCGACCACGGCCTGTGGGTGTCGGGCTGGCGCGTCGCCGGGCAGCGGATGGTCCCGTCGTCGATCCGGCGTCGGTGGCAGCGGATCCGTTCGGGTACCGACGACGCTGCGGCGAACGCCGCCTACCCGGGGCTCGGTACGACGCTGCTGCGATCGCTGCTCATCGGCGCATCTCGCAGCCGCGACGAGCACCTCGAAGCGGGCATCATCGATCTGTACCTCGAGCTCGACCTTCGCGACGTCCCGCTGCTCGACTTCGGACAGGTCGAAACCGCAGCCGCCGCCGGTCTGGAACAGGCGCGGGCGCCGATCGCCGCGTGGCTCGACGAGCGAGGCGGCTCCCCCTGGGGTGTCCCCGATGCGTCCGAGACATCGGCATCGGAAGCATCATCGTCCGACATGACCCGAGAGGCAGGCTGACGTGCTCCTGATGACCCTGCGGGACCTGCAGTACCGCGCCCGACGCGTGGCACTGGTGACGGTGCTGGTCGCGCTCGTGCTCACGCTGCTGTATCTGATGACCGGCCTCGTGAACCACTTGCAGAACGAGCCGGCGAACGCCGTCGACGGGATCGGCGCCGACAATTGGGTCGTCGCCGACGGTGTGTCCGGCCCGTTCACGGCGGTGTCGGTGCTGAGCGTCGACCTCGCCGAGGCGATCGGCGGGGACCGGTCGTCGGGCATCGTCGTCAGCCGCGGCTCGCTGTCGAGCGAGTCGGTGGAATCGACCGAGGTCGTCCTGATCGGACACGTGCCCGGCGAGCTCGGTGCGCCGATGCTCACGGGGGGCGAGCCGGTTTCGGGTCCCGGCGAGATCGTCGTCGACGAGTCCCTCGACCGCTCGGTCGGCGACGTGGTGCAGGTCGGGCCGCTCGAGTTCACCGTCGTCGGCGAGACTCGCGACAGCACGGTCCTGGCCGGCCAGGCCCTCGTGTTCGTCGACCTCGAGACCGCCCAGCAGCTCGCATTCCAGAGCACCGACGTCGTCTCGGGGTTCGTCGTGAACGGCGACCCCGGTGTCGGTGGAGACGGCGTGCAGGTGCTCACGGCACGAGAGGTCGCCGACGACGCGCTCGGCCCGATCGAGTCGGCCGTGTCGTCGATCGATCTGATCCGAGTCCTGCTGTGGTTCGTCGCTGCGATCGTGATGGGTGCGGTGATCTACCTGACGGCGCTCGAGCGCGAGCGCGACTTCGCCGTACTCAAGGCGGTCGGTGCGAGCGGGGCCTCGCTCGGCGGCGGTCTCGCGCTGCAGGCGGTCATCGTGGCGCTGATCGCCGCAGCCGTCGGCGCCGTGGCCGCGAAGCTGATCGAGCCGGTGTTCCCGCTGCCGGTCACCATTCCACCGTCCGCGCTGCTCACCGTACCGGCGCTGGCCGTCGTCGTCGGGCTCCTCTCGGCGCTGCTCGGCGTTCGGAAAGTCAACCGGACCGATCCCGCGGAGGCATTCGGGTGAGCGAGCGAGCAGGTCTCGTCGTCGACGGTCTCGTCAAGGAGTACGCCGGCGACGGCTACGTCGTGCGGGTGCTCGACGAGCTGTCGTTCCATGCCCGACCCGGCGAACTCGTCGTCCTGCTCGGGCCGTCGGGTTCGGGCAAGTCGACACTGCTGTCGTGCCTCGGCGGCATGCTCTCACCGACGTCGGGGTCGATCCGGCTCAACGAGGTCGACGTCACGGGCTCCAGCGGCAAGGCGCTCGACGACTACCGCAAGCGCCACGTCGGCTTCGTGTTCCAGGGCTTCAACTTGATCCCCTCGCTGAACGCTCGCGAGAACGTTGCCGTGCCGCTGATCGTGTCCAAGACGGTGAGCCGCAGCGAAGCGCTCGCCAAGGCCGACGAGCTGCTCGGACGGGTGGGACTCGGCGACCGGAGCCGCCACAAGCCGTCACAGTTGTCAGGTGGCCAGCAGCAACGCGTCGCGGTCGCTCGCGGGTTGGTGACCGACCCCGAGCTGCTGATCGCCGACGAACCGACCGCCAACCTCGACCACATCCAGGCCGAGGCGGTCATCGGCCTCTTCCGCGAGCTGCGTTCCCAGGGGCGCGTGATCGTCGTGTCGACGCACGACGCGCGCCTGATCCCGGTGGCGGACCGAGTGGTCCGAATGACCCCGGACGGCATCGAGCCGGACCAGGGGGCCCACGAGGTCCGCGTGGCGGCCGGCACGGTCGTGTTCCGCCAGGAGGACCCACCCGACTACGTGTACGTGATCGAGTCGGGCGAGGTGGAGATCGTGCGGGAGCTCATCGATGGCGGCACCGAACGACTCGCGCTCCTCGGGCCCGGGCAGTACTTCGGTGAGCTGGGAGCGATGCTCGGCTTCCCCCGCTCGGCCACCGCCCGCACGATCGGCGATGCCGTGTTCACCGCGATGCCGCCGCACGAGTTCCGCCAGCAGGTCGAACACTCCTGACGGCGCATCAGCAGTCGTCGCAGACGCCCATCGGGCGGTGTCGCGAACTCTGAGGTACCCCTGTGCGCATGATGGGGTGATGGCCGCCAAGTCGTCGAAGATCAAGACCCTGTTCGCCTGCTCGGAGTGCGGCGCGCAGACGCCGAAGTGGGCAGGTCGATGCACCGAGTGCGGCGATTGGAACACCCTCGTCGAGGAGCTCGCCGGCGGGCCCGCCGAGCTCGCGCTCGTTCCGCTCGCGCCGACCAACCGCCCCGGTCCGACCCGCATCGGCGAGATCGGCACCGACACCGCCCGACCGATCTCCACGGGCATCGACGAACTCGACACCGTCCTCGGGGGCGGCCTCGTCGCGGGCTCGGTCACCCTGCTCGGCGGCGAACCGGGCATCGGCAAGAGCACGCTGCTGCTGCAGCTCCTCGCTGCACGCACCGACACCACGCTGTACGTCAGTGCCGAAGAGAGCGCCACGCAGGTGCGCCTGCGCGCCGAACGTCTCGATGCGATCCGCCCGAACCTCTGGCTGCACGCCGAGACCTCGCTGCCCCACGTCCTGCAGGCCATCGATCAGACCAAGCCCGAGCTGGTGGTGATCGATTCGATCCAGACGATGGTCGACCCAGAGCTCTCGTCGGCGCCCGGATCGGTCGGCCAGGTGCGTGGCTGCGCCCACCGATTGGTCAACGAAGCCAAGGAACGCAACATCGCCGTCGTGCTCGTCGGGCACGTCACGAAGGACGGCAACCTCGCCGGGCCGCGCGTCCTCGAACACGTCGTCGACACCGTGTTGCAGTTCGAGGGGGATCGACACCATGCCCTGCGTCTCCTGCGCGCGGTGAAGCACCGTTTCGGGCCGACCAACGAGTTGGGTCTGTTCGAGATGGTCGGCGCCGGCCTCGTCGCCGTCCCCGATCCGTCCACGATGTTCCTCGCCGATCGTCGCACCGGGATCCCGGGTTCGGCGGTCGTGCCGACCATGGAGGGTCGCCGCCCGATCGTCGTCGAACTCCAAGCGTTGACCTCCCCCGGCCTCGAGAACGTGCCGAAGCGTCGCAGCGCGCAGGGCATCGACAGCGGTCGACTGTCGATGCTGATGGCCGTGCTCGGCCAGCGCGGGCGGATCAAGGTCGGCGAGCAGGACGTCTACGCCTCGGCTGCGGGCGGCGCGAAGATCACCGAACCCGGCCTCGACCTCGGCATCTGTCTGGCCGTGGCGAGCGCGATGCACGACATCCCGCTGCCGGCCGACATGGCGGTGTTCGGCGAGGTCGGCCTCGGCGGGGAGGTGCGCCAGGTCGGCCATGCCCCGCGTCGGGTGACCGAAGCGGCCCGCCTCGGATTCCGCCGGATCATCGTGCCCGCCAAGTCACCCGAGCCGGACGAAGAGCTGCGCGGCGTCCGCCTGCTGCGCGTCACGACGCTGGTCGACGCGCTGCGCGAGGCCGGTCTGAACCGCTGATCCTCAACCGCGGCGGCCGCCATCCGAGTCCAGTTCCTCGACCGGCGAACGGTACGTTCGACGTCCATGACCGCTGACACGCCTGCGAGGCGCCCCCGGCCGACCGAGCCGCGCATCGAGCCGATCACCGAGTTCGACGGCGAGCTCGCCGACATCATGGCCACCGCCCTCACCCACGACGGCAAGCCCCTCAACATCTTCGGCACGCTGGGCAGACACCCCAAGCTGCTGAAGCGCTTCAATCTGCTCGGCGGGTTCCTCCTCAACAAGGGGCTCGTCCCCGCCCGCGAGCGGGAGCTGGTCATCCTGCGCGTCGGCGCCAACGCCGAGGCCGAGTACGAGTTCGGCCAGCACACGATCATCGGCCTCGACTGTGGGCTCACCGATGACGAGATCGCAGCACTCACCCGCGACCCCGCGAGCCACGACTGGTCCGCCGACGACCTCGCGTTGATCGCGCTCGCCGACGACCTGCACGCCGACGACTGCGTCACCGACGCGACATGGTCGGCGCTCGCCGGTCGATGGGACGATGCCCAACTCGTCGAGCTCCTGGTGGTCGCCGGGTTCTACCGACTCGTGTCGGGGTTCTTGAACAGCACCGGCGTCCAGCTCGACGACGGTGTTCCCGGCTTCCCCACCCCCACCTGACCGCTCGATCGCCAGCCCCGCCGGCAGCTCGGGCCAGCACCTAGACTCGGGCCATGGAACTGCGGTACGGGAGCGCGAACGAGCGGATGCGCCAGGCGCTGGCTCGCATCTCGCCCGGCACGCCGCTCCGCGACGGCATCGACCGCGTCGTGCGCGCCAAAGCCGGCGCACTGCTCGTGCTCGATGACGGCCCCGACGTGCTCTCGATCTGCTCGGGCGGGTTCCTCGTCGACGCGCCGTACAGCCCACAGCGACTGTCCGAGCTCGCCAAGATGGATGGCGCGATCATCATCTCCGGCGATGGCGGCCGCATCGCCCGCGCCAACGTCCACCTCGTCCCCGATCCGACGGTGCCGACCAGCGAGACGGGAACCCGCCATCGCACGGCCGAGCGCGTGGCACGCTCGCTCGCGGTTCCCGTCGTGTCGGCCAGCGAGGAGATGGGCGTGATCAACGTCTACGCCGGTGGCAGCAAGCGGCAACTGCAGGAGATCGGACGGCTGCTCGAACGCGCCAACCAGGCATTGCAGACCCTCGAGCGCTACAAGATCCGCCTCGACGACGCGATCGCGGGCCTCACCGCGGTCGAGGTGGAAGACGTCGCAACGCTGCGCGACGTGGCCGCCGTCGTGCAACGCGGCGAGATGGTGCACCGGATCGCCGACGAGATCGAGCTGATGATCGTCGAGCTCGGCGTCGACGCCCGACTGCTCCGGCTGCAACTCGACGAGCTGTACGGCGAGATCGACGACGAACTCGAGTTGGTCGTCCAGGACTACGTGGCCGACGACCGGACCGCCGCCGAAACGCTGGCACACATGTCACGCCTCACCGACGACGAGATCCACGACCTCCGTCTCGCGGCCGAGGCCCTGCACCGGCTGAGCGACACCGACGACCTCGCGACATCGGTCACCCCGCGCGGGCTGCGTCTGCTGCACCGGACCAAGCGACTGTCGGCGGAATCGGCCGAGGCGATCGCCGGCCATTTCGACGGCTTGTCGAAGCTCCAGCGCGCCACGGTCGACGACCTGTCCAAGGTTGCGGGCATCGACGCCACCACCGCCGCCGAGGTGCGCGACACGCTCGCCCGCGTCACCGAGTCCGCAATCCTCGACCAGTACAACTGAGGCCGATCAGTGGCATCCGCGGCTGGATTCGACACGATTCCGCTCGTCGATCTCGGTGATCTCGACGGCACCTCCGACCAGCGCGCCGTGCTCGCCGAACAGATCTGCACCGTCTGCCACGAGGTCGGGTTCATGGTGATCACCGGCCACGGCATCGACTCGGAGGTCGTCGACGACGTGTTCACGCTGATGCGTCGCTTCTTCGCGCTCGACGACGACACGAAGGCGCTGATCGACAAGCGGGTGTCACCGCACTTCCGTGGCTGGGAGTCGGTCGGGTCGGAGTTCACCAACAACCGCGTCGACGTCCGCGAGCAGATCGACATCTGGTCGGCCTGGCCCGAGGTGACCGACCGGTCTGCACCGATCCACCACCGCCTGCACGGCCCCAATCAGTGGCTGCCTCCCGACGTCCTCCCCGACCAGCGATCGATCACCGAACGCTGGATGCACGAGCTCGGCGATCTCGCCGACCGCATCCTCGGACTGCTTGCGCTCGGTCTCGGGCTCCCTCCCGACTTCTTCGTCGGGATGTTCGGCGATCGTCCGATGTCGTTGACCAAGATGATCAACTACCCGCCGACGCCGGCGGGTGCGGCCGGCGTGAACGCCCATCACGACACCGGTTTCGTGACGCTGTTGGCGCCGGGTGATGTCGCCGGGCTCGAGGTGCTCAATCCCGCCGGCGAGTGGATCCCGGTGCCGTCGATCCCGAACACGTTCGTCGTCAACCTCGGCGAGATGCTCCAGTCGATGACGGGCAACTACTTCGTCGCGACGCCTCACCGGGTGATCACGTCCGAGCCGCGGATGTCGGCCGCCTACTTCCACGGGCCGTCACTCGATGCCCGGCTCGACCCCATCGATCTCCCGCGACGCTTCGTCGATGCGGTCGCGGCGAGCCCGCGACATGCGTCAGCCGGATTCATGGCGACCGCGGCCGAAACCGACGCGGGCATCGGCGACATGGCCAGCCGGCGCCACGCGGGGACCTACGGCGAACAGCTCTGGAACTACTTCGTGCGCAGCTACCCGGCGAACGTCGAGCGGCATCACCCGGACGCCTGCTGAACTCGACGCTCAGACGAGGTCGGCGAGTCCGACACCGGCGAGCGTCGCCAGCACCGTGAGCCCGGCGCGAGGCGCAACGTCGACGACGTGGGGCACCGCGACCGTGCGACAACCGGCGGCGAGCGCGGCGGCCACACCGGTCGGCGAATCCTCGATCGCGAGACAGTCGGTCGGGTCGACTCCGACCATGGCCGCGGCCACGAGGTACGGGTCGGGCGCCGGCTTCCCGTTGGCGACCTCGTCGCCCGTCACCGAGCCGACGAAGACGCCCGGCGGCGCCTCGGCGAGCACCGCATCGGCGAGCCGGCGCCACGACATCGTCACGAGCACGCACGGCACGCCGGCATCACGTGCCTCGATCAACAACTCCCGCGCCCCCGGCCGCCACGGCAGCTCCTCGGCACACTTCGCGATCACGCTGTCGAGCAGACGGTCGACGATCACGGGCGGCTCGAGGTCGACCCCACCGCGATCGCGCAACTCGACCGCGGCGTCGAGCAGGTCGAACCCGACGATCGAGTGCGCATCCTCCGGTCCCCACATGCCGCCGAACTCCGCCACGAGCGCGTGCTCACTCGCGATCCAGTACGGCTCCGAATCGACGATCGTCCCGTCCATGTCGATGAGCAACGCGGCAGGGAAGAGTCACCGGGAGAGTGTGCCAGTGAGAAGTCAGATCACGCCCCGGTGAGCGGCACCCGCGAGTGCGCCGCAGGCACAAGAGCGACGGCGAGCGCAGCGAGCCGTGGAGCGACTCGGGCGGGTGGGCGGGTCAGGAGTGGTCGGAACGGAAGACCGTGATCTTGTCCTCGCCGATGCGCTCGCGCTTTTCCGGGTCGTCGATGCCGAGACCTTCGCCGGGGGCGAGACACAACACGCCGAGCTTGCCGTCGGCTTCGTTGTGGTGGACCGCCAGCGACGCCTCGCCGACCTGGTCGAGCGTGTAGGTCTTGGTGAGCAGCGGCTGAATGCGACCCTGGTCGAGCAACTTGTTGGCCGCGTACGACTCGGCGTAGTTGGCGAAGTGGGAACCGATCAGGTTCTTCAGCTTCATCCAGAAGTGACGGTTGTCGAACTCGACCATGTAGCCCGACGTCGCCGCGCAGGTGACGACCGTGCCGCCGCGCTTGACCGCGAACACCGATGCTCCCATCGTCGAGCGCCCGGGGTGCTCGAAGACGATGTCGACGTCCTCGCCGCCGTTGAGCTCACGGATCTTCTTGCCGAACCGGCGCCACTCGGACTCGTCCTGGGTGTTCTCGTCGGACCAGAACTGGTAGTTCTCGGCGCGCCGATCGATGACCGCCTCGCACCCCATGTCGTTGAGCAGCTGGGCACGCTCGGGCGACGAGACGACGCCGATCGGCGTGCCGCCGCCGTTGAGGACATACTGCACGGCGTAGCCGCCGATGCCGCCGGTCGCACCCCAGATCAGGACGCTGTCGCCCTGCTTCATCTGTGCACCGTTCTCGCTCACGAGCATGCGGTACGAAGTCGAGCTGCACAGCCCGTTGACCGCCGACTCCTCCCACGTGAGGTGCGTCGGCTTGGGCATCAGCTGGTTGGCCTTGACGACGGCGAGATCGGCGAGTGCTCCGAAGTTGGTCTCGAAGCCCCAGATCAGCTGGTTCGTGGCCAGCATCGAGTCGTTGTGCGCGCTCGGGTCCTGGTCGTCGACGTAGTTGCAGTGCACGGTGACCCGGTCGCCGGGATGCCAGTTCCGCACCGCGGACCCCGTCCGCAGGACGACAGCCGACGCGTCGGACCCGACCACGTGATACGGCAATGCGTGCCGCTTGCCCCACTCGTTCTGTCGGCCCATCTTGTCGAGGAATCCGAAGGTCGGGAGTGGCTCGAAGATCGACGTCCACACCGTGTTGAAGTTGATGCTCGACGCCATGACCGCGATGTACACCTCATCGGGTGCGAGCTCGGGCGTCGCGACTTCGTCGACGTGGAGCGACTTGCGCGGATCCTTGTCCCACGAGTCGACGCCTTCGAACATCGCGGTTTCGTCGCGTTTGACGAATGCGGCCCGATAGCTCTCGGGAATCGGCAGATTGGCGATGTCGTCACCACTGGCCCCGGACTGGATGGCTTCGAGGATCTGTTGCATGCGCGAAGGTTACTGACCGGTAACCAACGGCTCCAAAGCCCGCCGGTGGTCGTCAGCGATGCAGAACGGGAAGATCTCCGGCCAAGATCGAGCTCTGCAGGGCGCGGGTGCTCGTCCCGTCGCCGACGTCCCCGACGACGGTCACGGTGCTGCCGACCTGATCGATGCGGAGGTTGGAGATCAGGTCGGTCAGCGGCTGCTGATTCAGCAGCGACACCCCCGTCCAGGCGGCCGCCACGTTGTCGGCCTCTGCGGCCGCCGCGGTCTCGTCGCCGAAGTGGTAGACGATCGTGACCGCAGCCTGGCCGTCGATGCGCGACGACCCCATGGCGACGAGATCGAACGGCGATGTGATCGGGACGCGTTCGGCCTCGCCCGGGGGGAGGGTCTCGCCGACCGAGAAGTCGCCGTGCAGCAACATCGCTCCCGCAACGTTCGACGCATCGAGTTGGCGAGCGACCGCCGCCCAGCGCGCATCGTCGGCGAGCGAGTCGGCGCCGTCCACCCAGTCGAGTGCCGACGGCAGGTCCAAGGAGACGGCGACGAGGTCGCCCCGTGTCGCGAGGTGGTGCGGGCGTCCGAGCGGACGCGCCTCGGTCCGCTCGTCCAGGTTCGCTTCGTAATCCGCGCCCGCTCCCGCAGTGGCGATGCCGGGCGCGGTCTCGACGAGGTCGGCGGAGACCTCGAGGTCGCCCGAAACGACGCTGAACGACGCCGGCGGTGCGGTGAACTCGGCAAAGGTGGTGATGTCGAGCGGCGAGAATCCGAGTTCGTCCTCGAAGGCCTGCGGATCGCGGATACCGAACTCGGCGGGGAAGAAGAACGGCTGCACCACACCGAAACCGGTGCCACCCTCGTCCACCGGCGTGGGCAGGGTGAGGGTGACGAGCGCGTCGATCGCCGCCTCGTCGTCGAGATCGATCGGGTCATCCACTCCGGCCTGGCGAGCAGCCGCCTGAATGTCGACGATCGACACGGTCGCAGATCCCTCGGCGTCGTCGAGGAGGCGCAGCGGCAGCTGGCCGAGCTGCGCCTCGATCAGCCCGCCGCCGTCGACCACGTCTGCCTCGGCGTCGGTCTGCGCAACAGCGGGCGTGTCGGCCGGAACGACCTCGTCTGCCTCGGCGTCGGTCTGCGCCACGGCGGCGTGTCGGTCGGAACGACCTCGTCGTCACCTGCCCCCTCGTCACTCGAGCACGACGCAGCGAGCGCGGCGACGACCAACGACGCCGCGGCGATCGAGCCACCGACACCAGATCGGAACGGTCGGAAACGGGGTCGGATCAACATGGGCACATCCAAGCACGGGGTCGCAAACCGCGTGGCAACCCACGGAGGGATCGTCACCGTGTCGGCCTTGTTACCGACGGGTACGGCGCGAGTACCCTCGCATCATGGCTACCAACGGTTCGTACATCATCGCCGGCGCTCGCACTCCGATCGGGAAGATGAGCGGTGCGCTCGCATCGTTCTCCGCTGCCGATCTCGGCGGCTTCGCCATCGCCGAGGCCCTCAGCCGCGCAGGCGTCGCCCCCGACGAGGTCGACCACGTGATCATGGGGCAGGTCCTGATGGCCGGCCAGGGGCAGGTGCCCAGCCGGCAGGCGGCCACCAAGGCGGGCATCCCGCTGAACGTTCCGGCGGTCAACGTCAACAAGGTCTGCCTCTCGGGCCTGAACGCGATCTACCTCGCGCACCAGATGGTCGCGATGGGCGATGCCGACATCGTCGTTGCGGGCGGCATGGAGTCGATGACCAACGCGCCGTATCTCGCCGACGGCGCCCGCGGCGGATTCCGCTACGGCAACACCGAGCTGCGCGACGCGATCATCGCGGACGGCCTCTGGTGCTCGTTCGACTCCTGCCTGATGGGCCTCGGCACCGAGCGCTACACATCGGGCACCACGATCACCCGCGAGCAGCAGGACGAGATCGCCGCCGCGTCCAATCAGCGAGCCGCCGCGGCGATCGAAGCCGGACGCCTCGCCGACGAGATCGTCACCGTGTCGGTCCCGCAGCGCAAGGGTGACCCGATCGTCGTCGAGCACGACGAAGGAGTGCGCGCCAACACGACGATGGAGACCCTCGCCGGCATGCGCCCGGCGTTCGACAAGGAGGGCACGATCACGGCGGCCAATGCATCGCAGCTGTCCGACGGCGCCTCCGCGGTGATCGTCATGTCGAAGGCCGAAGCCGACAAGCGCGGCGTGACCCCGCTCGGCGAGTTCGTCTCCTACGGCATGGTCGCCGGCCCCGACAGCGCGTCGCTGCTCACGCAGCCGAGCCGGGCGATCATGCAGGCGGCTGACAAGGCCGGCGTCGCCATCGCCGATCTCGACCTGTTCGAGATCAACGAGGCGTTCGCCGCAGTCGGTCGGGCATCGATCGACGAACTCGGGGTCTCCGACGAAATCGTCAACGTCAACGGCGGCGCCATCGCGCTCGGCCACCCGATCGGCATGAGCGGCAACCGCTTGGCCCTCACGCTGCTCCACGAGCTCGGGCGCCGCGGGGGTGGCATCGGTGCCGCCGGACTGTGCGGCGGCGGCGGTCAGGGCGACGCCATCATCCTCAAGACCCTCTGACGTTCGAGGACGCATCTCACGCTGCGACCACACCGGCGACCCACGGTCACAACTCATCACGCTGAGTAGAGGTTCGAACGCTCAACGTCGGATTTCTTGACGGAATCTGTCAACTCTGGCTTCACGACTGTCTATTGTTGTGAAACGTTGACTTTGCAAGCCGCATTTCGTAACATAAGTGCAACAACTTGATCGAGTGATCGCACCGACCGAGACCGAGATGCGCTCCGCAGCGTCGAGGATTCCGCCGACGTGATCACCCTCTTCTGAGGCACCGTCAATCCGAACCGGCCCGTCCGCCCGCTACCGGTTCGAGGAGATGGTGCCTCAGTTCATTTTCCGCCCGGCTCGGCGAGCCATCACGAACGCCGGCGTCGTCGGCGCCGCCGACCGTCAGTGTCCGCCGTCAGTCCGCGACGCTGCGGCGACCCTCGAGGGCACGACCGAGCGTCAACTCGTCGGCATACTCGAGGTCGCCACCGACCGGCAGGCCACTCGCGATTCGAGTGACGTTCAACCCGATCGGCTTGAGCAGGCGGGCCAGATACATCGCCGTGACCTCGCCCTCGGTGTTCGGGTTCGTGCACAAGATGATCTCTTCGATGCCCTCGGGCTCGATCCGCGCCACCAGTTCGCGGATCTTGAGCTGCTCCGGCCCGATCCCTTCCAGCGGACTCATCGCCCCGAGCAGCACGTGGTACCGACCGCGGAACTCGCCGGTCTTCTCGAGCGCGACGATGTCTCGCGATTCCTCGACCACGCACACGACCGACGAGTCGCGGCTGTCGTCCTTGCAGATCGGACAGAACGCATCGTCGGCGACGTTGAAGCACCGATCGCAGAAACGGACCCGGGCCTTGGCATCGGTGATCGCCTCCGCGAGCCGGGCGACGTCGTCCGCCGGGATCTTCAACAGATGGAACGCAATGCGCTGCGCCGACTTCGGCCCGACGCCGGGCAGTCGTCCGAGTTCGTCGATCAGCAACTGGACCGGTGCGGTGTACGTGCTCGCCATGTCAGTACGGGTCGTCGATCAGCTCGGAGCCGGGGAATGCCTCGGCCAGGCGGTCGACCGGGGTCTTCACGGCCTCGGGCGGTGCGTCGATGAGATCGTCGAGATCGACGTCGTCGTCGTCGGGCAGCGTCTCGGCGAAGGTCTGGAGGCCTTCGTCGGGGTCCGGCTCCGGACCCTGACTCCGGGCCTGCTCGGCGATCGCTCGACCGTTCGCGACTCGCGCGTCGGCCGGCGGGACGACGCTGAGGTGGGCCGTCTCCAACCCGGGTTCGCTGCCCGCATGCGGCGCTGTGTCGTGCGCCAGGGATCCAGCGCTCATCGAGGCCGACTCGCTGCGGCTCGCAACCGGATTCGACGGTCGGGCCTCGACATGGGACGCGGGCGCGATCGTGGTCTCTCCGCCCCCACCACCGCCACCACTCGTCTCGCCGGTCGAGCCGCCACCGCCCTCGACGACCAACTCCACCGCGATCGAGGCGCCGGCATGTGCGGCCAACGCCTGCTCGACGACGGGGCGATGCTGTTCGCACTTCGTGCGATGCGTGTCGTTGGGCAACCCGAGGCGCACGTGGCCCGGCGTCGACGAGACGAACGTGGCCGGCGAGAACACCGCGCGGGCCATGCCGCGCAACGTCGGCCGCACGGCTTCCCAGTCGGCCGCAGACAGCGAACCGCCCGACGCGGCGGCGGTGTCGTCAGGCGTTGCCGAGGCCGCGGCGACCCCCGGCGACGGTGTGTCGTCGGTCGGAGCAGGCAGCGTCTCGGATGATGCAGCCGGGGTCGGCGCCGTCTCCGGTGATGCAGCGGGCGTCGGAACAGCCGCAGCCGGCTCCTCGACGGGTCGCGGGCTCGGGGGCGTGGCGGCGCCCGCACGAGCACCGAGCTTGGTCCGCCCGTCGGTTCGATCCGCCGGAGCCGCCGCCGTCGGGGCCGGCACGTTCGATGCGGGCGGCGCCGCAGCGACGGGAGCCGCGGCTGCAGGTGCCGGGACGCCCTCGGCCAGACGTCGTTCGAGACGTTGGACTCGCGCGACGAGCGCACCGACATCGTCGCCGACCTGTTCGGAGGTCAACTGGACCGTCGCCACGTCGAGCAGCACTCGCGGATCGGGCGCGTGGCGCATCTCGGTCAGCGCTTCGCCCAACAACTCGATCCCACGCACGAGGCCCGCAGCGCCGGCTCGCCGCGCGAGGTCGGTCAGCGCGTCGAGACGCTGCGACGGGAGCTGCACCAACTCGGGCGCCATGAGCGAGAGGAACCCGTTGCGCAAGAACCCGATGAGCTCCTCGGTGATCGTGCGCGGGTCGCGGCCGCGGCTGACGGCGTGGGCGACCATCGTGAGGGCGCGACCGGGATCGTGGTCGATCATCGCCTCGACGTAGTCGTCGAGCGCGATGACCTCGGAAGCGACGCCCCCCGAGTTCGACACCAACTCGAGCGCCGACAGGGTGTCGCGCGGGGAGCCGGCACCCTGGGCGATGACCTGGTCGATCGCGTCGTCGCTGACGGTCAGCCCGGCGTCGGCGGCGACCCAACGGACGTGCTCCTGCAGCGTGTCGGGCCCGAGCAGGTGGAACTGCAGATGTTGGGTGCGGCTGCGGATCGTGTCGGACATCTTCTGCGGGTCCGTCGTGGCGAGCACGAACACGACGTGCGGGGGCGGCTCCTCCAGGGTCTTCAGCAGCGCCGCCTCCGCGCCCTTGGACAGCATGTGCACCTCGTCGAGGATGTACACCTTGTGGCGACCGGGTGTACCGAGCGCCGCCTTCTCGATGAGATCGCGCATCGCGTCGACACCGTTGTTGCTCGCTGCGTCGAGTTCGTGCACGTCGTAGCTCGTGCCCTGCTCGACCGACAGACACGACACGCATTCGCAACAGGGTTCGCCGTCCTGAGGATTCTCGCAGTTGAGCACCTTGGCCATGATCCGCGCCGTGGTGGTCTTGCCCGTTCCGCGGGGGCCGGAGAACAGATACGCCTGGCCCTCACGACCCTCGGCGACCGAGGTCCGCAACGCGCGCACGATGTGGTCCTGCCCCTTGAGCTCAGCGAAGCGACGGGGTCGATAACGGCGATACAGGGACTGGGTGGCCATCGACGGTCACACTACCGACCCGGCGCGCAGCCGCTCCCGAGTGCACGCGAAACGCCGGCCGCGAGACCTAGATTCGCCTCGTGGCCATGTCGCACGAGACCCGGCGGAGGGTCATCCTCATCTGCGTTGCCTTGATCGTGGTTGCGCTCGTCCTCGGCAGCGTGGGGTGTTCGAGCACCAGCGGCAGCGACGAGGCTGACGCCGATGCGCTCACCCCGACGCTCTACACCCAGGCGATGAGCGACATCTGCATCACCACCACCGAGCGCCTGGACGCCCTGCCGACACCTCCCGACGAGATCAGCCGTGCGGACTGGGCCGGCGAGGTGTCACGGGCGCTGCGCGACGAGGCTGCCGCTTTCGACGAGATCAACGTGGGCGACGACCTGCGGACCGACCACGCTTCGTTCATCGAGAACACCGAGGAACAGTCCGCAGCATGGCTCGCGCTGGGCGAGGCACTCGGCGCCGACGAAGCCGACGGCGAGAAGATCGGCGCGCTCACGACCGAACTCACCGAGCTCACGCTCGGGCGCAACGACCTCGCCGACGAGATGACGCTCGCCGGATGTCGCGCGCGCGAGCTGTCGTGAGCGATCACGATCGCACCCGCCGGGCCACGTGCACCACTAACCTCGGCGCATCGTGATCGCACTCCTGTCATCCCCTCGGCGCCGGCGCAGTCACGCGGCACCGGACGCCGTGGGCCGTCGCTCCACGCTGCACCGATACACGCTGGCGCTCCTTCTCGCGCTGGCGGCGGTCATCGGGCTCGCTCCGGGTGGGGCGGCTGCGGAGAACACCGTCGTCAACTCGTCGCCGTCCGACGGTGCGACGCTGAACGTGTCCCCCGACGAGATCGTGATCGGCTTCGCCGACGAACTGGGAGAGGCGAACACGATCTCGGTCGACTGCGAGGCCGAACCGGTCACCCTGCCGCGACCGGAGGTCCTCGACGACGGCACGACGCTGTCGGTCGCCATCCCCGATCCACTCCCGCGCGGCACGTGTACCGCTCGGTGGCAGGTCAGCAACACCGACGGCGAACCCGACGGTCGGGGTGTGATCACCTTCGTCATCGAGAACGCCGCTCCCGAGGGTGGCGTCGACCCCGATGCGGCACCCGACGACAGCGAGGCGACCGGCACCGTTGCCACGACCCCAGCGGCGATCCCCATCGGCGACGGCACCACCGCCGCCGACGACCGAAGACGTCGAAGTCGTCGACTTCTCGACCGCCGGCAAGGGAAACGCCGCCGTCTGGCTCACGCGCCTGCTCTCCACACTCGGTATCGCGGTGCTGTTCGGCTCGCTGGTCGTGATCACCGCAGCATGGCCCGAGGGCGTCGAATACCTCGTCACGATCAGGTTCCTGCGGGCGGCATGGGTCATCGCGATGATCGGCACGGTGCTGTTCACCGGCTTCGCCGCGGCAGCGGTCACCCCCGACGGCGGCGGGAGCCCGTTCAATCCGGGAACCTGGCTCGACCTCCTCGACGCCGGGTGGGCGGGCATCGCCGTGCTCCTGCGCCTCGTGTTCCTCACCGTGTCGGCGTGGGCGGCGTTCCGCCCCGAACGTGTCATCGACCCGACCACGCAGCTGGCCGCACTCGGACTCCCCGGACTCGCCACGGCGATGATCGGCATCTCTCGCACGGTCGGACCGCTCGCCGGGCTCGGCGTGGTCATGGGCGTGCTCCACGCACTCGCGATGGCGGTGTGGGTGGGTGGCGTGATCCTCGTCGCCCGAGTGGTCCTGTCGGGCCCCGGCGACGAAGACCTCGTCCACGCGGTGCGTGGGTTCAGCCGCGTCTCCACCCCCGCCATCGTTGTCACCATCGTCACCGGGCTCGTCCAGATGTTCCGGCTCGACGGCGGCGAGCTCTTCCAGAGCGGCCACGGCCGAGTCGTCGTGTTCAAGACGGTGGTCGTTGCGGTGATGATCTTCGTGGCGTTCTCCGCACGGCAGTTCGTGGCCCAGCGAGTCAACCGCGCCCAGCAGATGAGCGTGCCACTGGCCGACCGACTCCGGCGGGCGTTCGGCGCCGAAGCGGCGATCGGCGTGGTGGTGCTGGCGATGAGCGCCTGGCTGATCGCGTTCATCCCGCCGAACATCGACGATTCGCCGAAGATCGACTACGAGGTCACCCAGACCCACACCGACGAGACGGGCACGCTCGAGGTCGTCGTCCGCCTCACCGATGATCAGGTCGGACTCGCCGGGCTCGAGGTCGAAGTCCGCGAACCCGAAACCGACCTCTCGGGGCTCGTGATCGTGTTCACCGCACCGCCGAACGATCAGAACTTCGGCTCGATCCGCCAGCCCGTTCCGCTGACCGGGCGCGGGTTCGCAGTTCGCGACGAAGCGATCGGCCTGCCGATCAGCGTGCCCGGCGAGTGGACGATCCAGGTCGACGCGAACATCGCCGGCATCGCCGTGAGCAGCACCCCGCAGCCGTTCCTCGTGCTCAACCTCGACGGCACCGCACCCACCACTGCGGTCACCCTCCCGCCGACCAGCCTCGTCGAGGTGACCCCGGCATCGGACGTCGTGACCACCGAGGGCTGACGCTCGCGAACGCCCGATTCTCGATCCGCCGGAGTCTCGTCGTGTTTCGGGCGAGGTGCGGTCAGAAGAGCGTCGAGAACCGGACCGGGGCGGCCACGTCCAGCTGATCGAAGCGGCACGATTCGGGGGAACGATCCGGTCGCCAGCGGACGAAGCCCACACCGTGGCGGAACCGCCCACCTTCGAGTTGTCCGAACGTGACCTCGGCGACGAGGCCCATGCGGATCGGCACGAACGACAGGTCCTTGCCGGCGTTCCAGCGGCTGCCGGCGGCCGGTGGCGTCGGCTTGCCCGCCGCGTCGTTCGCTGCGCGCGTCGCGTGCTGCTCCTCCTGCCACGTCGCCCAGTCGACCCACGGATGCTCGATCAGCGCGTCGGGCCCGGTGCGCTGCGCCAACTCCTCCAGCAACTCGGCCCGCCGCTTGACGCTGAACGACGCCGCCACGCCGACCGAACGCAGGTCGCCGTCGGCCGTGTAGAGCCCGAGCAGCAGCGAACCGACCCCGTTGCCGTCCTTGTGGACGCGATATCCGGGAACGGCGCAGTCGGCGGTGCGGACATGTTTGACCTTGACCAGCGCTCGCTTTCCGGGGTCGTAGGTCCCATCGAGCGGCTTGGCGACCACACCGTCGAGCCCGGCACCCTCGAACGCGTCGAACCACTCTTCGGCCCGGGCGCGATCCGTCGACGCCGGCGTGAGCCGGACCCGTTCGTTCTGATCGATCGAGCCCGCGAGGGCCTCGCGTCGCACGCGCATCGGGTCGTCGACGAGCGAACGGTCGTGGATCGCCAACAGGTCGAACGCGACGAACTCCGCGGGCGTCTCGACGGCGAGTCGATTGATCCGCGACTCGGCGGGATGGATCCGTTGCAGCAGCGCGTCGAAGTCGAGGCCGTGATCGCCACCGTCGGGCACCACGATCTCACCGTCGACGATCGAACGCGTCGGGAGGGCCCGCCGCAACGGCTCGAGCAGCTCGGGGAAGTAACGGGCCAGGGGCTTGAGCTTGCGGGAGAAGAGCTCGATCCGATCACCGTCACGGAACACGATGCAGCGGAACCCGTCCCACTTCGGCTCGAACAGCCACTCGTCGTCGCCCGCCGGGATCTTGCGCGCCAGTTTGGCGAGCATCGGCTCGATCGGCGGCTGATGCGGCAGGTTCCACGACGCGACGGATTCGGACATCGCACGAGTCTGGCGCATCCGCACCGGTCCCGAAGCGGGGAGCGCCGAGGTCACGCGGTAACTTCGGAGCCGTGACGATGGAAGAAAAGATCGCCGACCTCGCCGAACGACGGGAGCAAGCGCACCATGCCGGTTCGCCCCGTTCGGTCGAACGCCAGCACGAAAAGGGCAAGATGCTCGCCCGCGAGCGCATCGACTACTTCCTCGACGAGGACTCGTTCCACGAGCTCGACCTCCTGGCCCGCCATCGCGCGCACACGTCCGGGCTCGAGGAGCGCCCCTACACCGACGGCGTGATCACCGGCTGGGGCACCGTCGACGGCCGGAAGGTGTTCGTGTTCTCGCAGGACTTCACCGTGTTCGGCGGCGCACTCGGCGAGGTGTTCGCCGAGAAGATCCACAAGCTGATGGATCTGGCCGCCAAGGTCGGTGCCCCGGTGATCGGGCTCAACGACGGTGCCGGCGCCCGCATCCAGGAGGGCGTGGTCAGCCTCGCGTCCTATGGCGGCATCTTCCTCCGCAACGTGCAGGCCTCGGGCGTCGTCCCGCAGATCTCGGTGATCCTCGGACCGTGCGCCGGTGGCGCCGTCTACTCCCCGGCGATGACCGACTTCATCTTCATGGTCCGCGAGACCAGCCACATGTTCATCACCGGTCCCGACGTCGTGAAGACCGTGACCGGCGAGGACGTCACCCTCGAAGAGCTCGGCGGGGCGATGAGCCATGCGTCGAAGTCCGGCGTTGCCACGTTCGTGTCCGCCGACGAGAAGGCCTGTCTCGACGACGTGCGGTTCCTGCTCGGCTTCCTCCCGTCGAACAACCTGGAGGAGCCGCCGATCGAGGACCTCGGCGACGATCCGGACCGCCTGTGTCCCGAGCTCAACACGATCCTCCCCGACTCTCCGAACCTCCCGTACGACATGACCGAGGTGATCCGTCACGTGGTCGACGACGGCGAGTTCTTCGAGTACTTCCCCCACTGGGCCAAGTCGATCGTGTGTGGCTTCTCCCGGATCGACGGCAAGCCGGTCGGCATCGTCGGGAACCAGCCGAAGATCCTCGCCGGCGTCCTCGACATCGAGTCGTCCGAGAAGGCGGCTCGGTTCGTACGCACGTGCGATTCGTTCAACATTCCACTGATCACGTTCGTCGACGTGCCCGGGTTCCTCCCCGGTGTCGACCAGGAGTACGGCGGCATCATCCGCCACGGCGCCAAACTGCTCTATGCCTACTGCGAGGCGACCGTGCCCCGCATCCAGGTGATCACCCGCAAGGCCTACGGTGGCGCGTACGTCGTGATGAACTCGAAGTCGATCGGTGCCGACCTGGCGTTCGCCTGGCCGAGCGCCGAGCTGGCCGTGATGGGCCCACAGGGCGCCGTCGAGATCGTGTACCGCCGCGAACTGCAGCAGGCGGCCGATCCGGTGTCGCGTCGCGCCGAGCTGGTCGAGGAATACACGGAGAAGTACGCCAACCCCTACGCCGCCGCCGAGCGGGGCTACATCGACGACGTGATCGAGCCGTCCGAGACTCGCCGCAAGCTGGTGGCCGGCCTGCGGATGCTCGGCACCAAGCGCGAGGAACTCCCGCGTCGCAAGCACGGCAACGTGCCGCTCTGACCCGTTCCGTCTCCCATCTTCCGTATCCCGTCTCACGCACCCGGCCGCGTGAGAAGATGCGCAGATGAGCTCCGACTTCGACGCCCCGGGCGGGCCGACCTCCTCGATGCCCCCGCCTCCGCCGGGCTCGAGTCGGGTCCCGCCACCACCCGCCGAGCACGCCGCACCGCCGGTTCCTCCACCACCCGGGGCGCCGTCCGCGCCGTCATCTTCGCCGCCGCCCGAGCCCGCATCGCCGGCCGTGCCACCGCCCCCCGCCGTCCCGACACCACCGGCCGCCGCCGTCCCGACACCACCGGCTCCTGCGCCGGCACCGACTCCCCCGCCGCCCTCCGCGGCCTCCACACCACCGGTCCCGGACCCGCCGCAGGCACCCGAACCGGCGGCCGACGATCTCGCCGACATCCTCGCGAAGCTGGAAGACGAGCCGGTCCCGTCGCCCGAGCCGGCGCCGACGGCAGCACCCGAGACCGCGACGGGCTCCAGGCCGCTCGACGCCGTGCCAACCGTCGGCGAGCGTCTCACCGACCCGCGAGATCTCGAACGTCCGTCAACCGCGTCACAGATCGTCATCGAGTCCGACGGAGGCCTCGATTTCGATCCGAGCTTCGCGTCGTTCGGAAGCCGGGCGCTCGAGTTGATCGTCGACACGGCCGTGCTCGGCCTCGCACTCCTCCCCGGCATGGCGATCGCTGCGTTCGCCGGCTCGCTCTGGGTCGTCGGGTTGCTGGTCGCACTGGTGGGCTTCGCGGCGTTCGTCACGCTGACCGCGCGTTCGATCGCCTCGAGTGCGCAGTCGATCGGCAACCGGATCGCCGGAACACGGACCGTCGACGGCATCAACGGCGCCAACATCGATGTGGGTCGGGCCGCGCTGCGAGTCGCCGTTCGCTTCCTCATCTCGACGATCCTGATGATCGGGTTCATCGTGGCGTTCTTCGATGGCCAGCGACGGACGTTCCACGACCGTCTGGCGCGGACCGTCGTGGTCGGTCGCGAACGCGAAGTGTGGACCGTCGACCAGCCCGCCACCTAGACACGGCTTCGGTCGTGGACCGACCGTCCGGTACCCTCGCTGTCGTGTCGCTGAACGAGCTCCCACCGCCGTCGGGCGTCGTGATGTCGCCGACGCCGTCCGCCGAGGAGGCCGTGGCGATCATCGCCGCCGCAGAGGCGTTGTGGCCGAAGCCCGTGATGTTGGTCGCAGCCGACACCGTCGAGGAGTCGCGCGCCTGGCGCTTCTCCGGACGCTGGTGGAGCACCCCCCTGCCCGCCCGCCGCGCCCGGCCGTACCGCTGAACGATTCGCCGGGTCCCGAACCGGAAACAGGATGATCGACGTCACGACCGTCACCGACACCGAGGCCGTGGTCCACGTGACGCGGCCCGGCACCTTCGAGGTCGTCGTCCACCGCTTCGACGGGCTCGCGCCCGACACCACAGTCGTGCTCGACGTCCCCGACCCGAACGATCCGGCGACGATCCACCCCGTCACCACTCGCACACTCAGCGCGCCGGCCGGACCCGTGCGGTCGGTGTTCGCCACGGTGAACGACGTCCACTTCGGCGAGCTCGCCGCCGGGCAGATCGACGACCTCACGATCGGACCGATCCGGCGTCCCGCACCCGGCGACGACCCGTATCCGGAAGTGATGAACCGGGCCGCCGTCGACGAGATCGCAGCGATCCGACCCGACGCCGTGGTGGTCAAGGGCGATCTGTCACTCGACGGGGCGCCCGAGGAGTGGGCAGCGTTCGAACGGTGCTACCGGAATCCGTTCGGCGATCGTCTGCACGTCGTCCGCGGCAACCACGACGCCTATCGGTACCAGACGGAGTACGCCGGCGACCAGCGCATCGACCTCCGCGGGGTCACCATCGCACTGCTCGACACGGCCATTCCGGGCGCGACCACGGGCGATGTGACCGCTGAACAGGCCGACTGGCTCGACGCGCTCGCCGCCGACTCGACCCAGCCGATCATCGCGATGGGCCACCACCAGCAGTGGATCGCAAGCCCCGACGCCGAGTCCGGCGAGGCGAAGCGCAGCGACGACTACTTCGGGTTGCATCCCGACGGCAGCGACCGCCTCGACGAGGTGTGCGCGCGACACCCGTCGATCATCGCGTACACGTGCGGGCACACCCATCGCCATCGGGTCCGCACGATGACCCGGTCGGGCGTCCCGAGCATCGAGATCGGCTGCACCAAGGACTTCCCGGGCACGTGGGCGGAGTACCGGGTTCACGACGATGCGGTCGTGCAGATCGTCCACCGGATGTCCTCGCCGGCGGCGCTGGCCTGGAGCGAATCATGTCGCGGCCTGTACGCCGACTTCGACATCGACTACGAGACCTACGCGCTGGGCACCCTTGCCGATCGCTGCCTGGTCATTCCGACGTCGCGGTGAGCGTTGCGGGGTGGGTCAGACCCACTCCGCTACGCGTAGCGGGGTGGGTCTGACCCACTCCGCAACGGTCAGATCGCGAGCAGGCTGACGGCGCCGGCTGCGAGCACCAGCCCGACGACCTGTCGCCGAGCGATGCGCTCCTGGGAGATGAACCGGGCCAACACGATCGTCACCGCCGGATACATCGAGGCGAGCACGGCACCGACGCTGAGGAGCCCGGACCGTGTCGACAGCACGAAGAACAGGGCTGCGACCGCGTCGAGCACGCCGGCCAGGACGACCGCGCCTCGCGACCCCTGCTCCGGGAGGACGGCACCCGCCGTGACGAGCGCGATGCCCAGGAACATCAGCACCGAGATCAGGCGAGCGCTGACCAGTGGCCAGTGTCCGGCCTCTTCCGACGTCCGAGCGATGAAGACGAAGAACAGCCCGAAGCCGACACCGGAAAACAACGCGTCGACGATGCCGGGTCGCCGGATGATGCTGCGCAGACCGACCGAGGAGTCCCCCGCGGCCGA
The DNA here is from genome assembly GCA_963695475.1 of Ilumatobacteraceae bacterium. GTDB lineage: Bacteria > Actinomycetota > Acidimicrobiia > Acidimicrobiales > Ilumatobacteraceae > Ilumatobacter_A. The sequence goes on along the minus strand of CAVOHA010000020.1, from coordinate 10,931 downwards.
CGTCGCTCGGCGGCGCCGGTTCAGGCACCAGCGACGAGATGTCGTCGGGAACGACCGGCGCCTCGAGCAGCGCGACCGAAGATGATGGTGCCGTCGAGGATGCAGACGCCGGCGACGCGTCGAACGAACGGGCGGGTACCGGCGCGGCGACGGACGGTACGGCGAGTGGCGCCGGCGGTGCAGCCGGGCGTGGCGCAGCCGGGGCCGCGGGCGGGCCGAACACCTGGGCGTAGGTCAGGCCCGAAGGGAGCGGTGGCGGCGGCGGCGGCAGTGGCGTCGACACGAACATCGGACGCGGGGGTGACGTCGAGACCGGAACCCCCCGAGGTGCCAGCCACCGTTCGACCGACCGATGGTCGTCGACGACCCCCACCTCGGTGACATCGCCGGGGTCGAGCTCGATCTCCTCGCCGCCGCCGGCCGACAGCGACACCATCACGATGGCGGCCAACGCGAGCACGACGCCGAAGGCGCCGAACGTGCTGATCGACTCGCCCTGGAGCAACCCGGCGAACACGGGAATCATCGCCGCGCCCGTCGCGGTGATCGGCGCGACGACCGCCATCGATCCCTTGCCGAGACCCCGGAACAGCAGCATCGCGCCGAACCCACCGCCGAACCCGGCAGCGAGTCCCCACGCGATGTCGGCCGGGGCAGGTGATCCTCCCTGACCGGGCACGACCGTCACCATGAGCAGCGCGATGACCGCCGCGAAGTGCGTCAGGATGACGACCGACACCGCCGACGAGCGTCGACTGGCGTGGCCCGCGGCGAAGTCGGATGAACCCCAGCCGACGGCGGCGGCGAGAGCGAAGAGGATGGACACGGCGGATCGATGCGTCTGTTCGGGAGGGTCAGACCGACTCGAACAGCTCCTCGCTCGTCGCCTTCTTGCGGCTGCGCTTGCGCTGGCCGACCGGAACCCCTTGGGCCCCGGCCTGTTCGACGGTCATGTCCGGCTTGTCGCCGTTCACGGCGTCAGCCGGGATCGGCTTCGGCTCCGGCTTGCGGGTCGCCTTCGACGACGCCACGAGCTGCATCCGGCCCTCGTTGTGGTTCGACGTGAGGATCTTCTCGGCCGCGACGCCGGCCATCCAGTCGAGGCCGTCGAAGCGGGCATCGACCATCGCCCGTTCCAACACGGCCGACTCGATCAGGCGACCCGGCGAGTACCGGTGGAACTCGCTGTTGAAGTGGCCGTCGAACACTCGATAGGCGTCGTCGTCGATGATGCCGATCACGAAGCCGGCGATCTCGCCGTCGATGATCATCGACGAGATCTCGATCTGACCGGTGGCGGCATGGGACAGCACGAGTCGACGCCACAGCTCGTTGACCTTCGGGTCGTCGAGGTCCGACTCGCGGCCCGTGTCATGGTCACGCTCCACGTGAATCGCTTCGAGCTGGGGCAGCACCTCGATGATCTCGTACTCGGAGCGGGCGACGTTCAGCTCGACCGTGCGACCGTCGGTGTCGAGACGGTTCCACGCCTTCTTGATCTGGCGCCGCATGTTCCGTGACAGGAAATCACCGATCTCGGGCTCGTCGCCGAACACGACCTGCGGGACCCACAGATCCGGTGCCATCTCGACGTTGGACAGCTGCTGGGCGAGCAGCTTGGCGACCGCGTCGCCTTCGGGGAGCTGCTGGAACTGCAGCGTCCACCGGCCGAGCTTCGGCGAGCTCGTCCTTGATGCCCTTGGTGAGCAACTTCGACGCACGCTCGCTGCGCGACGGGAAGCGGGTGCAGGCGACCGTGCCGTGGCCCATCGCGACGACTTCGTAGCCGTCGTCGGTGTGGCGCTTGGCGAGCAGCGCCGCGGCCTCGACCTGGCCGGTCGCTCGTTCCCGCACGAGCACCGTCATCGGCGTCCACTCGTCGTAGACCTCCGCCCAGGTCTCCATCCAGCGGGTGCGGGCCATGACCGGCACGTCGAGGTCGGTGTGCAGTGCGCCGATCTGGTGCACGACCTTGCCGAGGTCGGTGATCGACTCGATGACGTCGACGTCGAGCGGAGCATGCCGTCGGGCTTTCGCCGACTGGCGGGCCGCGTCGAGCTTCTCCTCGATCTGCGCAGGCGGTGAGCGGGCGGGCGAAGAGGTAGCCCTGCCCGTACGTGCAGCCGAGGTCCTGGATCTTGGCCTTCTGGTCGGCGTTCTCGACGCCTTCGGCGACGGTCGCGACGCCGAGGTTGTGGGCGAGGTCGACCACGGCCTTGACGAGCGCTGCAGAGGTGGCCGAGGTCTCCATCTCGGCGACGAACGACTTGTCGATCTTGATCGTGTCGACCGGGAATCGCTTGAGGTACGACAGCGACGAGTACCCGGTGCCGAAGTCGTCGATCGCGATCTTGACCTTCATCGCCTTGAGCTGGTCGAGTGCCCGCGACCCACGATCGGTCTCCTCGATCAGCATCGACTCGGTGATCTCGAGGGTCAACGCTTCCGGTTCGAGTCCCGAGGCGTAGAGGGCGTCGGCGACGTCTTCGAGCAGCTTCGGGTCGTGGAGCTGGCGCACCGACAGGTTGACCGCAACGCCCTTCGGTGCCGAGTCCGGGTGCTCCTTGCGCCACCGCATCACCTGGTTGCACGCTTCGTTCAGCACCCAGCGCCCGATCGGGACGATCTGGCCGGTCTGCTCGGCGAGCTGGATGAACCGATCGGGCATCACGTAGCCGCGAGTCGGATGGTTCCAACGGATGAGCGCCTCGACGGCACGAACCTTCTCGTCCGACATGGCGACGATCGGCTGGTAGTTGAGCTCGAACTGGCCGCGCTCGAGGGCGACCTGCAGATCGGTCTTGAGGTCGAGGCGTTCGATCGCCTCGAGGTGCATGCCCTGCTCGAAGAACTCGAATCGGCCCTTGCCCTTGTGCTTGGCCCGATACATCGCGGTGTCCGCTGCCCGCAGGATCGTCTCGGCACGCTCGATGTTCGAGCGGCGTTCGACGGCGATGCCGACGCTGGCCGAGATCGTGATCTCACGGTCGTCGATGATCACCGGCGACTCGAGGCTGTCCTGGACCCGCTGCGCCACGGCGACGGCGTCCTGGCGGTCGACGGCGCTCTCGAGCAGCACGGCGAACTCGTCACCGGAGAGGCGGGCGACCAGGTCGTTGGCACGAACGCAGCTCTCGAGGCGTGCCGCAACGGCGACCAGCAGTTCGTCGCCGACCTGGTGGCCGAGGCTGTCGTTGATGAACTTGAAGTCGTCGAGATCGACGAAGAGCACCGACACGACGCCGTCCTTGCGTTGGTCGACGAAGTTCTCGACGCGCTCACCGAAGAGCGCACGGTTGGCGAGCCCGGTCAGCGAATCGTGCATCGCGTCGTGGCGAGCCTGCTGCTCCTTGTGCTGCACGACCGTCATGAGGCCCATGAGGCGAGCGAGCACGAGCGTGAACATGATCATCGACGCCAGTGAGATGAACACCTTGTCGAAGGGCTCCCCCCAGAGCAGGTCGATGATCGGCACGGTGAGCACGACGAGGAAGAGCACGGCGAGGCGAGCTCGGGTGATCGTGCCGCCCGGGTTGGAGCGAGCTTCGATCTCTTCTGCCATCGAGGGGTGGAGCGCACTGGCCGCCATGAGTGCGTAGAAGCCGAGCCAGAAGGCGTCGGCGAAGCCACCGGTCTGGAAGGTCTCGGCGGCCGAGAGGATGCCGTAGATGACGTCGGCGATGATGAGGCTGACGAGGCCGGTGCACATCAGGATGAACGTCGGCTGGCGGAGCTGCGCCGCAGCGACCAACCGCGACGCCACGGCGAGCAGACAGACGCCCATGACGGGGTAGGCGATCGAGATCAGGCGACCGGTGAGGTGGCCGTCGGTCGTCAGGTAGGTGTCCATGTAGAGGATGCCGAGCACGGCGAACGTCGCGACGGCGACCAGTCCGGCGTCGACGACGCTGGCGATGTCACGCCCCGGAGCGATCGAGCGGAGCAACATCATCAGGCCGACGATCATCAACGGGTACATCCCGAGGTAGAAGCCGTCCGCGATCGATGGGAACGGCGCCTCGCCGATCGGCGACGTGAGTTCGAGGACGTAGTAGGCGACGTCGGCAGTCAGGAACGACCCCAACGCGCCGGCGATGAAGAACCAGGCGCGCCGGTTCGTCGGCTTGTTGCGACGGATGCCGTAGAGCACCGCGACGACCGCTGACAGGCCGATACCGTTGTACAGCACCAGCTTCGACACACCGGGTGAGCCGTACACGAAGTAGCAGGCTGCGACAAGCACGACGCCGGCCAGATAGATCTTCCACAGGTTCGCTTTCACGAAGAGGACTTCGGGCAGCGTCGATGCCAGCTTGACCAGTGGTCAGGGATCTTGACGAAATCACCCAAGTCGACCACGCACCGTGTATTTCGCCATCGGTGCTGCCACATCCCGTGGCGGTCGGTCGACCCCGGTGGGATCGATCGACCGGCGTGCACCGATGCCGGTGGACGCCGCTCCACTAGGTTCGGCCCCGCATGTTCCGGATCGCCTGCGTCCTCGTCCCGGTGACGACGTGGGCCGTGGCCGGATGCGGGTCGGTGGACGACACCGAGCCCCTGTTGGTGCTGGCGGCGGCGTCGCTCGCCGACTCGTTCGAGTCGATGGCGACCGCGTTCGAGGCGGCGAACCCCGACGTCGATGTCGAGGTCAGCGTGGCCGGCAGCAGTGCGCTGAGCGTGCAGATCGAGCAGGGCGCCCCGGCCGATGTCGTCGCACTCGCGGCGGCGGCACCGATGAACGCGCTCGTCGATGCCGGCCTCGTCGAGACCCCGATCCGATTCGCCACGAACTCGATGGTGCTCGCCGTCCCCGACGACAATCCCGGCGGGGTCGACAGCCTCGCCGCGCTCGCGGATTCGGATCTGCTCGTGGGGGTCTGCGCGCCGCAGGTACCGTGCGGCGAGTACGCCCGCCAGGTGTTCGACGCGGCCGGTGTGGAGGCGTCGATCGACACCGAAGAACCCGACGTCCGCTCACTCGCCGGGAAGCTCGCCGCCGGTGAACTCGACGCCGGTCTCGTGTACGCCACCGATGCCCGGGCAACGCCGGATCGGCTGCGGGTCATCCCGCTGCCGCCGGGCGTCGACGTCCGTGCGGAGTACCCGATCGCAGTGGTCAGCGGCTCCGACGATCTCGACAGCGCGCGCCGTTTCGTCGCGTTCGTCGAATCGCCGGAGGGCCGGTCGATCCTCGCCGACGCCGGATTCGGTGAGGCCTGATCCGATGCGTCGCCCGCCCGCACTCCTCGTCGTGCTCGCCGCCGTCGGTGCCTCGCTGTTCATCCTGCCACTGATCGGGCTGCTCGGTGTGACCCCGTGGTCGGAGCTTCCGACGCTGCTCACCGATGATGTCGTGGTCGACGCATTGCAGCTGTCGCTGATCACGTCGGTGGCGGCCGCGCTGTGCGCGACCATCGTGGGCGTGCCACTCGCGTGGGTACTCAGCCGCGTCGACTTCCGCGGCCGCACCCTCCTGCGTGCGGTCGTCACGCTGCCGATGGTCCTCCCCCCGGTGGTCGGCGGTGCAGCGCTGCTGTTCGCCCTGGGACGTCGCGGCGTGGTCGGCGAGCCGCTCGCCGACGCCACCGGGTTCGTCCTGCCCTTCTCGACGTGGGGAGTGGTGCTGGCGAACACGTTCGTCGCCATGCCGTTCCTGGTGATCACCGTGGAGGGGGCCCTCTCGTCGATGGATCGACGACCGGAGGCCGCGGCGGCGAGCCTCGGGGCGTCACCGCTCACGGTGTTCCGGCGCGTGACCCTGCCGATGATCGGCCCGTCGCTGCGCGCGGGCATCGTCCTGGCCTGGGCGCGCGCACTCGGCGAGTTCGGCGCGACCGTGACGTTCGCCGGCAACCTGCAGGGGCGAACCCAGACCCTGCCGCTGGCGGTGTTCGTCTCGCTCGACGCCGACCGGGATGCCGCGATCGCGATCAGCCTGCTCATGGTGGTCGTGTCGGTCGTCGTGTTGGTCGCGCTCCGTGGGCGCTGGTGGGAACGGAACGCGTCGTGAGGCTGTCCGCACGGGTTCGCCTCGCCCGGCCCGGGTTCTCGATCGATGCCTCGGTCGAGGTCGACGCGGGCTCGACGGCGGCGCTGCTCGGCCCCAACGGCGCCGGGAAGTCGACGGTGCTCGGTGCGATCGCTGGACTGGTCGAGGTGCCGGCCGGCTCCGATGTCTCGGTGCGGCTCGGTGAGCGCGTGCTCGAGGACACCGACGTCGGCGCGTCTGGACCGCCCCCGAGGAGCGACGCGTCGGGGTCGTGTTCCAGGAGCACCGCCTGTTCGGCCACATGAGCGTGCTCGACAACGTTGCGTTCGGGCCGCGCAGCGCCGGAAAGTCGCGGTCACAGGCGCGGCGGGCGGCCGGACATTGGATCGAGTTGCTCGGCGTGTCGGCGCTGTCGGGGCGGCGACCCGACGAACTGTCGGGTGGCGAGGCGCAGAAAGTCGCGATCGCACGCACCCTGGCCGCAGAACCGAGCGTGTTGCTGCTCGACGAGCCGCTCGCGGCGCTCGACGTGACCACGCGATCCGACGTCCGCCGTGTGCTGCGCGACCAGCTCGACTCGTTCGCCGGTCCGCGCCTGCTGGTCACCCACGACCCGTCGGACGCGTTCTTGCTGGCCGATCGGTTGTTCGTCGTCGAGGACGGCCGGATCACGCAATCGGGTGCGCCCGACGAGATCCGCCGGGCGCCGGCGACGCCCTACGTGGCCGCGCTCGCCGGCACCAACCTCTACGCGGGTGCCGCAGCCGACGGATCGGTCCTGCTCAGCGACCACGACCACGCGTTCACGATCACCGATCACTCCCTTGCGGGTCCGGTGCTCGTCACGGTGCACCCGACGGCCGTTTCGCTGCATCCGGGCCGCCCGAGCGGGAGCCAGCGCAACACGTGGCCCACGCGGGTCGAGCTGATCGAACCGCTCGGCGACATCGTTCGCATCACGCTCGCCGGCCCGGTCCCGATGGCGGTCGACGTCACCCCCGGCGCAGTCGCCTCGCTCGGGTTGCAGCCGGCGAGCCCGATCTGGGCGGCCGTCAAGGCGACAGAGATCACCGTTTCCCCCGCCTAGCCCACCCCCGGTCGCAAAACACCAGTTCAGAGCCATCGCTGGGAGGGTCCGCGAACTCTGGAGTACCCCCACGTCATGATGGGACCCATGTTGATCCTCGTGATGATCGTCGCCGTGCTGTTGGCGCTCGTGGCCGCCGCTGCCGCGTTCGTGTTCGCCACCCGTCGCGCCGACCAGGCCGCCGCCGTGCGCGAGGCGAGCCGGGCCGAGACGACCGAGTCGGTCCAGGCCGCCGTCGATGCCGCGGTGAGCCGTGCGGTCGCCGATGCCCGCCAGCAGGCGTCGGCCGAGCGCGACGCCGCGGTCCAGGCCGCGCTGGAACAGGCCGCGCTCCTCCAGCGTGAGCAGTTCCAGGCCTCGATGGAACGCCAGAGCGAACAGCTCGTGTCCACGACGACCCAGGTCAAGGCCCATCTCGATGCGGCGAGCATGCAGATGAAGGAGCAGACCTCGGCCGACCTCGGCGCGAAGAAGGACGTCATCGACGCCCGGCTCGATCAGGTTCACGCCGAGATGCGCACCGAACTGTCCAAGGTGACCGAGATGCTCACGACCCTCGGCCAGACCAGCGCCCAGAAGTTCGGCGAGGTCGAGTCGTCGCTCAAGGCGCACATGGAGATCGCCAACACGCTGTCGGAGTCGACGCAGGCGTTGCGCTCCGCACTCGCCAACCCGCAAGCGCGCGGCCAGTGGGGCGAGCGGATGGCCGAGGACGTGCTGCGCCTCGCCGGCTTCGTCGAGAACGTCAACTACGTCAAGCAGACCCAGATCGACGGCGGCTCCGGCCGGCCGGACTACACGTTCCGCATGCCCAAGGGCCAGACGCTGTTCATGGACGTGAAGTTCCCGATGGCGGCGTACCTCCGGTACCTCGAGGCCGACACCGACGCCGAGCGCGAGGCGCACCTGAAGCGGTTCCTGACCGATGTCCGGGCGCGGGTGAAGGAGCTGTCCAAGCGGGAGTACGCGATCGAAGGCGGGGGCTCCGCGATGGACAACGTGCTGCTGTTCATCCCCAACGAACAGATCACGGGGTTCATCCACGAACACGACCCTGCATTGATCGAGGACGCCATGGGGCAGCAGATCGTGATGTGTTCGCCGCTGACGCTGTTCGCGTTCCTCGGCGTGATCCGCCAGGCCCACGACAACTTCATGATCGAGCAGACCAGCGACGAGATCCTGCAACTGATCGGCAAGTTCGGCACGCAGTGGGCGAAGTACGCGGACCAGATCGACAAGATCAAGCGCCGCTTCGAAGGTGTCGAGAAGGATTTCGAGGCACTCGCCGGCACGCGCCGCCGCGCGCTCGAGCGACCGTTGCGTGAGCTCGAGGCGATCCGCCAGCAGCGCAACCTGCCGGTCGACGGCGAACTGTTCGCACTCGAGGCCGATCCTGACGACGACACCCCACCGAGCGGCAACGTGCGGCATCTGGGAGCCTGACTCCGGGGTGCGACGAGGCGGCGACGGGACGACCGAGGTGCGACACTGATGACCGTGTCCGAGCAACTCGATCCGTCCGATCCCTCGGCACTCGAGGCACTCCACCCGCTGGCCGCGAGCGAGGTGGCCGTCAACGACTCGCTCACCCATCGCGAGGTCTACACCGCTCGCGGGCTGCTCACCGCGCTGGTGCACGAGCCGGTCGACGTCGATCCACTTCCGGCAGCGATCGTGATGTGTGGCGGTGCGATGGGTGGGTTGCTCGGCCCGGGTCATGGCCTCTATCACGTCCTCGGCGAACGCTGGGCGGGCCGCGGCGTTCGCTCGGTGCGCATCGGATACCGCTCACCGAACGACCTCGACCGTTGCGCGCACGATCTCGCGTGCGGGGTCGAGTGGGCGCGAGACGCCGGGGCGGCACGCGTCGTGGTGATGGGCCACAGCTTCGGCGGCGCCGTCGCGATCCGTACCGCTGTGGTCATGCCAGCATCGGTGGTCGGTGTCGTGACGTTCGCAACGCAGTCGGCGGGCTGCGAGGTCGCCGGCGCACTCGACGGTCGCCCGCTGCTGCTCTTCCACGGCGACCGTGACGAACTCCTGCCGCCCGAGTCCAGTCAGATGGTGCAGATGATCGCCGGCTCGGGCGAGGTCGTGCTGCTGACGGGCGACGGCCACGGGTTCGGCAAGAGCGATGCCGCGATCACCGAGCGGCTCGACGAGTGGTTGCCGGAGGTGCTCGGTGTCTGATCTCCGACTCGGCGTTCGACATTCCGACCGCTGGACGACACTGTCGCTCGATCCGGTGGCAGGCTGACGCTCGTGTCGCAACCGGCCTTCGACTTCGACGACGCCGAACTGGACGACGGCGGCGACCCCACCTACTCGGTGTGCGAACTGGCCGAGGCGATCAACGACCAGTTCCGGCGCGGCTTTCGCGACGGCGTGTGGGTGCGCGGCGAGATCAACGGGCTGCAGCATCGCGGTCCGCACACGTACTTCTCGCTCGTCGAGGACGGCGACGACGGCAAGGGCGTGCTGCGCGTCCAGCTGTTCGCCCCGGCCAAGCGGCGGCTGACCCCGATCCTCAAGCGGGCCAACCTCGATCTGCGCGACGGGATGAAGGTTCGGATCCGCGGGTTCCTCGACTACTGGGCCCAGGGCGGCTCGATCGGCCTGAAGATGGTCGAGATCGACCCGCGCTACACGCTCGGCGAGATCGCCCAGTCCCGTGACGAGGTGATGCGGCGGTTGGTCGCGAGCGGACTCATCGACCTCAACAAGCGGCGCCCGATGTCACCGATCCCGCTGCGGGTCGGTGTCGCCACGAGCGTCGATTCGGCGGCATGGGCCGACTTCCGCAGCGAGTTGTCGGCCAGCGGTTTCGGGTTCGAGCTGACCGTGGTCGACACCCGGGTCCAGGGCGACGGCGCCGACCGCATGGTCGCCGGCGCGATCGGCACCTTGGCCCGTGGGGCACGCAAGGGCGTCCTCGACGTGATCGTGGTCATCCGCGGCGGCGGCGCACGCAACGAACTGGCCGTGTTCGACAGCGCCCGCATCGCCCACACGATCGCGGCCGTCCCCATCCCCGTCCTGACGGGACTCGGCCACGAGATCGACCGCAGCATCGCCGACGAGGTGGCGCACACCGCGCTCAAGACCCCCACCGCGTGCGCCGGCGCACTGATCGAACGGGTCGCGGCGTACACCGCCGCCTCCGAGATGGCCTTCGAGGCGATCGTGCGGCGCTCGCTCGCACCGTCGACGGCGCCGACCGCCGCCTGCACGACGTGGCACGCCGCATCGCCGGTCGCACGAACGCGGCGGTCGAGCGACGCCGACGAGCGATTGACGATGCGCCAGGCACGACTGGCGACGCTCGCGCCGGCCGCGCTCGATCGGTCGACCACCCGACTCGACACAGCGGCCGTCCGCCTCCTCGAGCGTTCGAGCACATCACCGAGCGAGAACAGAACCGACTCGACGTCCTCGCCGCTCGCGTCGGCGCCGTCGACCCGGCCGTGCAGTTGGCTCGCGGCTGGACCGTCACCCGCGCCGCGGACGGCGCATCGTCCGGCCGGCCGCCGACCTCGCTCCGGTGACGTGTCACGACCGACTTCCTCGACGGCCGTGCGACCAGCGTGATCGACACCGTCGACTCCGATCCCACCCCGAGCCGGCGCCGGCCTCCGCCACGACGACCCCGAAAGCGACCCGCACCATGACCGACACCTCCGACGCGACCACAACCCGGGCTACGCCGACGCCCTACGCGAGCTCGACGCGATCCTGCGCGAGCTCGAGGGCTCCGACGTCGACGTCGACCGGCTGGCCGAGCGCGTCGCCGCGCATCGAAGTCATCGCCCTGTGCCGGGACAAGATCACCACGGCCGATCTCCAGATCCG
>CAVOHA010000019.1:0-88490 GCA_963695475.1 Ilumatobacteraceae bacterium | reverse complement strand
CCGATTCCGCCGAGCTGGCTGATCGTTCCGGTGAAGTACTTGTCGACGAGCGCCTCGCCGAGGCCGATCGCCTCGAAGATCTGCGCCCCGGTGTAGGACGCGACCGTCGACACGCCCATCTTCGACATCACTTTGAGCACACCCTTGTTGCATGCCTTGATGTAGTTGCGGATCGCCTTGTGGGGGTCCAGGTCGCCCATGCCGTGCATGCCTTCGGCGATCAGGTCCTCGATCGATTCGAACGCGAGGTACGGGTTGATCGCTCCCGCTCCGTAGCCGATGAGCAGCGCCATGTGATGCACTTCGCGGGCATCGCCGGCCTCGACGATCAAGCCGGCCATCGTGCGCTGCTTGGTCCGCACGAGGTGGTGGTGCACCGCGGCGGTCAACAGCAGCGACGGGATCGGCGCGTCGATCGTGTCGGCGTTGCGGTCCGAGAGCACGATCAGACGTGCGCCGTCCTCGATCGCACGTGACGCCTGCTCGCAGACCCGATCGATCGCAGCGGCCAGCCCGTCCCCACCGGACTCGACGCGATACAGCCCCGACAACACCTTCGCGGCGAGGCCGTCGTGGTCTCCGTCGTCGTTGATGTGGATGATCTTGGCGAGCTCGTCGTTGTCGATGATCGGGTTGGACAGCGAGAGCTGCTTGCACGACTCCGGTCCGGGTGCCAGCAGGTTCGCCTCCGGGCCGACGCTCGACGACACCGCCGTCACGACCTCTTCCCGAATCGCATCGAGCGGCGGGTTCGTCACCTGCGCGAACAACTGCTTGAAGTAGTCGAACACGAGGCGCGGGCGCTCCGACAGCACCGCGAGCGGGGTGTCGGTGCCCATCGAGCCCAGCGCTTCCATGCCCTTCGCGGCCATCGGCGCGATCAGGATCTTCAGTTCCTCGTGGGTGTAGCCGAACATCTGCTGGCGGCGCAGCACGCTGTCGTGGCTGAACACCACGTGCTCGCGTTCGGGCAGATCCGCCAGGTCGACCATTCCCTGCTCGAGCCACTCCCCGTAGGGATGCTCTGCGGCCAGCGCGGCCTTGATCTCGTCGTCGTCGACGATGCGTCCCTGATCGGTGTCGATCAGGAACATCTTGCCCGGCTGCAGCCGACCCTTGGCGATGACCTTCGACGGGTCGACATCGATCACGCCGACCTCCGACGCCATGACGACGAGATCGTCGTCGGTGACCCAGTACCGGCTCGGTCGGAGCCCGTTGCGGTCGAGCACCGCGCCGATCACCTTGCCGTCGGTGAACGTGACGCTCGCCGGTCCGTCCCAGGGTTCCATCATCGAGGCGTGGAACCGGAAGAAGTCGCGCAGCTCCTTCGACATCGTCGTGTCGTTCTCCCATGCCGACGGAATCATCATCATCACGGCGTGGTGCAGCGGATAGCCGCCGAGATGGAGCAGTTCGAGCACCTCGTCGAAGCGGGCCGTGTCCGACGATCCCGGCGTGCAGATCGGGAACGCACGGTCGATCCCGGGGAGGCTGTCGCTCTCGAGCATGGCTTCGCGAGCCCGCATCCAGTTCTGATTGCCCTGCACGGTGTTGATCTCGCCGTTGTGCGCCACGAACCGATAGGGGTGGGCCAGCGGCCAGGACGGGAACGTGTTCGTGGAGAAGCGGGAGTGCACCAGCAGGAGTGCCGACTCGATCCGCGGATCGGTGAGGTCGGAGAAGAACTCGCTGAGCTGCGGCGTCGTCAGCATGCCCTTGTAGACGATCGTTCGGGACGAGAGCGACGCGAAGTACGTGTCGAGCTCGTCGACGAGCTCGCGGCGTGAGCGCTTGCGAGCCACGAACGCCTTGCGGTCGAGGTCGATGTCGGTGGAGCCGGCGGGATCGGACACGAACAGCTGCTTGAACGTCGGCATCGCCGCCCGCGCCGTCGCGCCGAGACAGTCCGGGTTCACGGGAAGGTCGCGCCAGCCGAGCACCTGGAGTCCGACGTCGACGACGGTCGCGTCGATCGCCGCCTGTGCCTTCTCACATGCCACCTCGTCGGCGGGGAGGAACGCGATGCCCGTCGCATAGGCACCGGCCGGCGGCAACTCGAAGTCGACGACCTCGCGGTAGAGCGAGTCGGACACCTGGAGCAGGATGCCCGCGCCGTCGCCGGTGTCGGGTTCGGCGCCGGTGGCACCGCGGTGCTCGAGGTTCGTCGAGCGCGGTCAGCCCGGTCATGACCAGCTCGTTGGACCGCTGTCCCTTGAGGTTCGCGACGAACGAAACCCCGCAGGAATCGTGCTCGTTTCGGGGGTCGTAGAGACCGCTCGGTCCGGGAGCCTTGATCATCTGGGCACATCCTCGAAGGTACGTCCGGGCGCGAGGACCGGAGAGAGTCGTTTCGAACGCTGCGCAGGGTCGACATTGACCGAACGGCGGTGCCTCGACGCTGAGGCGGCTCGGCCAGAGCCGAGCGCAGAGATGATTCTAGGGGCTCGACCCCCTCCGATGGAACCTCGTTCCCTCGTGATCGTCCGGCCCCACCCGTTCGTGCGGTGAGTGTGGTCGACGCAGTCGGTACCGGGCTGTTGGTCAGGAGAGACGGGACTTGACGAGGTCGGCGACCGCCCGGCCGTCGGCACGGCCCGCGACCTCGGCGTTGACCGCCTTCATCGCCTTGCCCATGTCGGCCTTGGACGAAAATCCGTGCGTCGCGAACACGTCGCTCACGATCGCCTCGAGCTCGTCCGCGCCGAGCGCGGCGGGAAGGTATGCCTCGATCACGTCGATCTCGGCGCGTTCATCGGCCGCACGGTCGGTCGCGCCACCGGCTTCGAAGGCCTCGGCGGCGTCGATTCGCCGCTTGACCTGCGATTTCAGGACCGCCTGCACGCCGTCGTCGTCGAGCGTGGTCGCCGCCGCACCGGACACCTGCGCCTCCTGGACGGCGGCGATCACCGAACGAAGCGTGCGCTGGCGCAGCGTGTCCTTCGCCTTCGTCGCCACGGTGAGGTCGGCTCGGATCTGGTCGATCAGCATGAGTGGAGTCTGGCGTCAGTCGACGAAGACCGGCGCACGATTTTCGAAGCCCGACATCACGGCTTCCACCTGGTTCTTCGAGCCGATCTGCTCGCCGATCACGCGACGCTCCTCCGCGAAGGCCTCGGCTGCCCCGTCGTGGTCGAGGCGGTTGAACAACGCCTTCGAACCGCGCACCGCGCCCGGGCTCCGACCGGCGATCTCCGCCGCCAGTGCGAAGGCGTCGTCGAGCGGCGTGTCGCTGAGGCGCGTCACGAGCCCGAGGGCATGCGCCTCGGTGCCGTTGAACACGCGCGCCGTGTAGGTCAGCTCGCGGGCGATGTCGGGACGGGTCAGTTTCGAGAGCATGAAGGTGCCGGTCATGTCGGGCACGAGCCCCCAGTGGACCTCGCGCACCGACATCTTGGTGTCGGGGTGGACGATGCGAATGTCGGCACCGAGTGCGATCTGCAGCCCCCCACCGAGGGCGTGTCCGTGGACCGCGGCGATGACGGGAACGGGGACCTCCTGCCAGACCCAGCACACCTGCTGGCCGAGGTGGGTGATGCGACCGTCGGCCATCTCGCCGGGGTTGCCATCGCTGCGCGCCGCGGCCTGTTCGACGCCGTCCTCACCAGCGTCGGCGAGGGCCTGCATCGACGAGAAGTCGAGACCCGCACAGAATGACGGCCCGTCCCCCGACAGCACGACGACGCGGACTCCCGGCTCGGACTTCAGGCGCTCGCCGGCCTCGGCGATGCCGCGGAACATGGCGTTGTCGAGGGCATTGCGCTTGTCGGCGCGGTTGAGACGGACATCGGCGATGCCGTCGTTGATCGAGATGGTGACGCGGTCGGACATCTCACGAGCTTGGCAGACTCATGCCTCCGACACCGAGGTCGTGCTACAACCTCTGGAATGAGTATGACACCGCCGCCACCACCCGGATACGAGAGCTCCGACAGCTCAGCCGGCGCTGCCAAGCCGTACCCGCGCGGCACGCTGATCCTGGTGCTCGGTATCGCCTCGTTCTTCATCTGCGGGATCGTCCTGGGGATCGTCGCCTTCGTGATGGGGAACAACGCCCTCAAGGAGATCGACGCCAACCCCGGCGCCTATTCGAACCGGGGCATGGTGAACGCCGGGCGGATCTGCGGCGCGATCGGTGCAGCCATCAGCGTCCTGCTCCTCATCCTGGTGCTCACCTCCGGCTGAGCGATGCCGCAGCCTCGGTGACATGCTCGGGACATGCACCTCGACCTGTCTGCTGACGACGTCCTGACCACGACCCGCTCGGTTCGCAAGCGCCTCGATCTCGACCGCCCCGTCGAGCGGGAGATCGTCGAGGAGTGTCTCGAGATCGCCCTGCAGGCGCCCACGGGGTCGAACAGCCAGGGCTGGCAGTTCGTGTTCGTCGAGGACGCTGCGAAGAAGCAGGCGCTGGCCGACATCTACAACCGCAACTTCCAGAAGTACGCGGGCGTCGCCGCGTCGAACCAGTACCAGCCCGGCGACCCCCGGTACGACCAGAAGGATCGGATCACGTCGTCGGCCGTGCACCTCGTCGAGAACTTCCATCGGGTCCCGCTGATGATGATCCCCTGCATCACGGGGCAACTCGATCGGGCCCCGACGTTCCAAGCCGCCTCGGCATGGGGGTCGATCCTGCCGGCCGTGTGGAGCTTCATGCTCGCACTGCGGGAGCGGGCGATGGGCTCCGCGTGGACGACGATTCACCTGATGGACGGTGGCGACGCCGAAGCCGCAGAGATCCTCGGCATCCCGCACGATCAGGTCACCCAGGCCGGGTTGTTCCCGATCGCCTACACGGTCGGCACCGAGTTCAAGCTCGCCGAACGCCTCCCGCTCGACACCGTGCTGCACTGGGACGAGTGGTGAGGCGACGAGTGACGATCGGCTCCGCCGACTGACTCAAGGCCGTCTCCGGCGGCGCCGATGAACGAGTGTGGCCATCGAGTTCCAACCGTTCGCCCCACCAGCGGTGGGTGACGCAGCGACCAGCACGTCGCCAGCCGCACCGTCACTTCCCGCACCGTCACTTCCCGCACCATCACCTCCAGCACCGCCCATCACCTCCAGCACCCTCATCCCCAGCACCGGTGCTGCCAGCGACTCTGCCCGCACCGGCGGACGTCGTCACGCCCGAGCCGACGCTGCCGGGCGCTCCCTCGACTCCTGCCCCGTCGCCGACACCACCCGGCGTGCCCACGCTGCCGTCTCAGCGTGAGCGACCCCCGACCGTGCCGCCTCCCGCTGTGCCGACTCCCACCGTGCCGCCTCCCGCCGTGCAGATGTCATCGGCGCTCCCGACGCCGCGGTCGATTCCACCGGTGTCACCCATCCCACCAACGCGATCCGCTCGATCCGGTCGATCGAGCGGATCGATGCTCCTGCTGGCGGTCCTCGTGGTCGCGGCGATCGGGGGTGGCGCCTGGTACGCGCTCGGTCAGTCCGCCGAGACGGTCTCGGAGCCGGAGCCGGCCACCACCAGTTCGCTCGACATCGTGGCGCAGGACGTGACGAACCCGCTGCTCGTCCCGATCGAAGACGCGAACGACGTGCTCGACGCGATCGATGAGAACTCGACAGAAGCCGAGGCACTCGACGCGCTCGGACTGGACCCGACCGGCAACGCGGTTTCGGCGGCCACGAATGCGGCCGGCTACCGGTTCGTCTGGAACTACGGCACCGCAGAGACCGCCACCGTCATCGTCGACGCCACGACGGGCAACTTCGATTTCGACGTCAGCGACGGCACCGAGTGGCGCCGGATCGGCGACACCGTGTTCGGCCGGCGAGACGACCTCGCGTGGACCACGGTCGTGGACCCGTTCGGTTCGATCCAACGACTCGGCCTCGACGCACCGCTCACGATCGAGCAGCTGTTCGACCCGGTGACCACCGAGTACACGACGTCGGTGACCAACGAGCGCGACGACGGCACCTCCCAGGTCGTCGCTGAAGTCGACGCGTTCGCGTACGCCACCGCTCGACCCGATGCGTTCGGCGACTGGATGAAACAGCTCGGTCATCCGAGCGATGCCGCAGCGTTCGCCCCCGGCGACATCGTCGTCGTCCAGGCCGAGATCAGCGCCGACGACCGGACCATCGATCTGGTCACCGTCACGACGGCGACGTTCGCAACGAGCTACGAACTCGTCGAGCTCTTCGAGACGCCACCCGTGATCGACGCGCCCGAGCGCTGAGTCAGCGCTTCCACTCGACCAGCTCACGGTCGATCTCAGCGAGCGATCGGCACCCGTTGAGCGCCATCGTCCGCTCCAGCCCGTCGCGCAGGAAGTCGAGCAGCCAGTCGACTCCGGCTTCGCCTGCCGCACCGAGCGCCAGGAAGTACGGACGCCCGATCGACACCGCATCGGCACCGAGCGCGATCGCCTTCACGATGTCGCTGCCGCGTCGGATCCCCCCGTCGCAGATGATCGTCGCCTGATCACCGACCTCGTCGCGGACCGGCTCGATCAACGACGATCGGGCGTCGGTGCATCGTCGAGCTGACGACCGCCGTGATTCGACAACCCGATGCCGTCGACCCCGGCGGCAACCGCCTGCTTCGGCGTCCGCGACGGTCTGGATGCCCTTCAGGACGATCGGACCGTCCCAGATCGAACGAACCCAATCGATGTCGTCCCACGAGAGCGCCTGATCGAACTGACGTCGCCACGTGGTCGGCCAGCGAGATCGCCGTCGAGCCATCTTCGCTCGTGACGCCCCACGATGTTCGCGAACGTGATCGGACCGCCCCGCAGGAAGTCCCACGTCCACGCCGGGTGAATGCGCACCGTCGACCAGCGTTCCGGGTCCGAGCTTCGGCGGCAGGGTCATCCCGCGGCGGACGTCGCGCTCACGCCGACCGAGTACCGCGGTGTCGACGGTGAGCCACACGGCGTCGTAACCCGCCGCGTGCGCTCGCGGACCAGTTCCTCGACCAGCCCGCGGTCCTTCCACGTGTAGATCTGGAACCACTTCTCCCCCGTGGATTCGCCTCGGCACACTCCTCGATCGACCGGGTCCCCATCGTCGAGAGGGACCACGGGATGCCCGGCTCGTGCTGCGGCCCGGGTGACGGCGAGTTCTCCCTGGGAGTGGGCGATCCGGGTGTAACCCGGTCGGCGAGAGAATCACCGGCATCGACGCCGGCGACCCCGAAGATCGTGGTCGACGTGTCCAGATCGCGACACGTCGCGCAGCACCCGCGGTCGGAACTCGAGCCGCGAGAAGCTCCGAGGAGTTGCGTCGCGAGCGTGCGCTCGTCCTCGGCGCCTCCGTCGATGTAGTCGAACACGCCGGCGGGGAGCCGGCGCTTGCGCGAGTCGACGGAGGTCGTCGACCGACGCCACCTTCTTGAGCCGCCGCCTGGTGCCGTCGAGTTCGAGCGTGTCGAACTGCGCCACCGACCGAAACGTGTCCCACATCTGCATGGCGCGATCGTACGACACGGTGGTCGTGCCGCACAGGGCGATCCGGCGGCACGTGGCGACGCATCGGACGGCGGCTCGCGTCGGGTGCCTCAGCCGGCGAGCGCCTGGATGATGAACGTGCCGATGATCGTCGTCCGACGCCGCGCGGTCGGCGGCTGGTGACCATCTCGATCTGCAACTCGGCGACCCAGATCCCGTCGGGGTGCTCCACGATCGCGTGCATGAACTCGCTTCCCGCCGCGCCGCAGTCGACGTAGCGGTCGTACCGACCGACGTACAGGCCGTCGTCGTAGTCGAACCGCCCGTCGAAGGAGCAACTGTCGTCGAAGGTGCTGTAGTCGAGCAACTCGTCGGCGGTCCACTCGACGAACGGTGATGCCCCGAGAAACACACCCGGTGTTCCCCATCCGTCTTCGAACGCCTGCCAGGTTCGGGCTCGCCGCCAAGGACGGGCCGGCGGGCTCGTCTGCTGCCGGTCGCGCCACTCCCACGTCCAGGTCGAGCGGTTGATGTCGGACCACTCGACCGGAACGCTCATCTCGATCAGGTCCGAGTCGTCGGTGATCGTCGTGTACGCCGAGTACGCCGTACCCGACGGGAGACCCTCGTCGGCTGGTCGGCGGCGGCTCTGCCTCGACTCGGCGGCGCCGTCGACCGCGTGGCCTTCCGACCGGCGGCGTCTTCGACCGCCTCGGTCTCGATGGCGTCGTTGGTCGGCGGCTCCGCGCACCTCCAGGGCCGCGAGCGAACGTCCGTTGAGTTGCCCCTCGAGCACCTGGTCGGTGTCGCCGCCGGTACACGCTCGATGCCGAGCACGTCATCGGGTGCGTGGCTCCTGAGCACGTCGCAGTAGTCGCCCATCGTCCCGTCTTCTGCGAGGAGCGACACCCTCCATCGACAGCAGGATGTCGCCGGCGCGCACTCCGGCGACGTCGGCCGGCGAACCCGACTTCACCGAGTACACCCAGATGCCGGCCGTCCCGGCGTCGACGACCGCCTCGCCGTTCACCCCGATGCTCTCGTGATCGACGCCCTCGCTGAGCGTTGCCACGACCGGTCGAGCGACGTCGAGTCCGATCGCGAACGACTGGCCGGCGTCGTTGCCGGCGTAGTTGACGGCGAGCACCCTGCCATCACGGTCGACGAGCGGACCGCCCGAGCTGCCCGGGCAGCGTGTCGGCGCTGTGCTCGACCACGGCGTCGACCGACGCCCACGAGTCCGCACCCGGCACCTCCTCCTTGGAGATGACCCCGTCGAGCACGGTGTATTCCGCGTCTCCCAGCGGGAAGCCGACGGCGAAGATCTCGCTGCCGGCGGCGGCCGATTCGTCCGCCCAGGTCAACCGAGTCGTACCCGTCCCCGTCGATGTCGATCACCGCGAGGTCCGAACACTCCGACACCCCGACGCACGCGCGCGTTGTGCGGGTCCGGGTCGTCACCGACGTACACCTCGATCAGACCGGCTCCGGTGACGACATGGTTGTTCGTGACGGCGAGTCCGGACTCGTCGATGATGAACCCGCTCCCCGACCCGGGGACGTTCGCCTGAACGCCGCCACCCGGTTCGGCGAACGTGCCCGTGCCGACGATGCGCACGATCGCCGAGCGGACGTCTTCGAGCGACGCGCGCCGAACTCGGGGCGCTCGGCGTCGGACTCCGACCGGCTCGGTCGGTCGTACCGTCTCGTCGGCCCCCGTGTCCGGGGGGCTCGAATCCGATCCGGTGCCGCCACCACACGACGCTGCGAGCAGTCCGATCGCAGCGAGCACCCACGCGCTTCGCTTCATGACCCGTCCCTTTCTGCGACGTGATCGATTCCTCGATCACGATTCCAAGATCTCGCCGAGGAGCCGGGTCGGGCCAGGGACCTCGGTCCCTTCCGTTCGTCACACCGCGCACCACCCGCACAGGGATGCCACGGGGGACGTCACGGAGAAACGGCGAAGCCGCTGGACCCTCAGTCGACGATGCGCAGCCCGCTCGGGGTCATGCTCGGAGACGCCTGGGGCAGGTCGACGACGAACTCGGTCCGATGGGCGGGAAACACGTGCTCGCTGAGCAACAACGCCCGTCCGGCGTGATCGGTCGTCACCCGCTGGCAGCGCAGGAGCGGGGCCCCGATCGGGACGCCGAGCAGCGCGGCGTCGGACGCCGACGCGATGTCGGCGCCGATCGTCTGCGTCGCGCCCCGCAACTCGACGTCGAGCAGTTCGTAGAACGGACGTCGCTCCACGTCACGGCGCGACAGCGCGGCCCCGAGATCCCCAGGACACCAGACGGTCACCACTGCGAACGGCTCGCCGTCGGCGAGGTTGACGCGCTTGACCCGCAACACCTGGTCGACGCCGAGGATCTTGCGCACCCGCTCGGGCGCGTCCTCGAAGGCGAACTCTTCGATCTTTCGCTCGGACAGCTTGCCGACCCCTTCGATCTGTGACTCGATGGTGCCGAGCGACCCGAGCGACTGGCGGACGGGCTCACCCGCGACGTACCAGCCGAACCCCTGACGTGCGGCGATCAACCCGTCGTCGCGCACCAGCTCCAGGGCACGCCGGATCGTGACCCGTGATGCTCCGAACTCGGCGGACATCTCCGACTCGGACGGCAACACCGACCCCACGGGGGCGTCAGCGAAACGAGTACGCAACTCGTCGGCGATCTCCTGGTAGCGGATGTGCCTCACGCAGTACCGCTCGCTTCGGTCAATCCCAGCGAGCCGACGTCGAAGTCTCGAGCCAGGTCTTCGGCGCCGACCGGAATCGTGACGTGCACGTGGTCGATCGCCCCCCACTGCACGTTCGATGTCGCCATGTTCCGGAGTCCTCCCTGTTGGCCGCTGATCGGTCAATGGCCACTCGCTCGTCGTCTCGCTCGTCGTTTCGCTCGTCGTCGACGCCCACCTTAACTTGTATCTAACTTGTCTGCTATGGTGAGTCCCATGGCCTCCGTCAGTGCAACCACTCCCATCGAGCTCGTCGAGCAGGTGTACGCCGCGCTTCCCGGCAACGTCGACATCGCGCGAAACCGCCTCCAACGCCCGCTCACGCTTGCCGAGAAGATCCTCGTCAATCACCTCTCGGATCCCGAGAACCAGGAGCTCGAACGTGGTGAGAGCTACGCCGACTTCCACCCGGATCGCGTCGCGATGCAGGACGCGACCGCGCAGATGGCGCTGCTGCAGTTCATGACCGCCGGCCTCCCCGAGGTCGCCGTCCCCTCGACCGTGCACTGCGATCACCTGATTCAGGCCAAGGTCGGCGCGAAGATCGACCTCGGCGTTGCTGTCGACACCAACGCCGAGGTGTACGACTTCCTCAAGTCGGTCAGCGCCAACTACAACATCGGATTCTGGGGGCCCGGCTCGGGCATCATCCACCAGGTCGTGCTCGAGAACTACGCCTTCCCGGGCGGGATGATGATCGGCACCGACAGCCACACCCCGAACGCCGGTGGCCTCGGCATGGTCGCCATCGGGGTCGGCGGTGCCGATGCCGTCGACGTGATGACCGGTTTCGCCTGGAACGTGAAGTGGCCGAAGGTCATCGGTGTCAAGCTCACCGGTTCGCTCTCCGACTGGTCGAGCCCGAAGGACGTGATCCTCGAGGTGGCCCGCCAGCTCACGGTGAAGGGTGGCACCGGCGCGATCGTCGAGTACCACGGCCCGGGCGCCGACTCGATCTCCGCCACCGGCAAGGCCACGATCTGCAACATGGGTGCCGAAATCGGCGCCACGACCTCCGTGTTCGGCTACGACGCCAACATGGCGGCATACCTGAAGTCGACCGGCCGTGAAGCGATCGCCGACGCGGCCGACAAGGTCGCCGAACACCTCCGCGCCGACGATGGCGCGCTGTACGACGAGCTGATCGAGATCGACCTCGACGCGCTGAAGCCGCTGATCAACGGTCCACACACGCCGGACCTCGCACACCGCGTCGGTGACGGCGTCGGGGAGGCCGCACGCGAGAACGGGTGGCCGCTGGTGCCCTCCGCCGCGCTGATCGGATCGTGCACGAACTCGTCGTACGAAGACATCACTCGCGCCGCGTCGATCGCCCGCCAGGCTGCCGCCGCCGGGATCACGACGAAGGTGCCGCTGATGATCACGCCCGGCTCCGAGCAGACCCGCGCCACGATCGAACGCGACGGCCTCCTCGCCGACCTCGAAGCGGTCGGAGCGACCGTGCTCGCCAACGCATGCGGACCGTGCATCGGTCAGTGGAGCCGGCCCGAGGCCATCCTCAACGAGACCAACACCATCGTCACGTCGTTCAACCGCAACTTCCCGAAGCGCAACGACGGCTCGGCGAACACGCTTGCGTTCGTCACCTCACCCGACACGGTGATGGCCATCGCGCTGGCGGGCACGCTCGACTTCGATCCGACCACCGACACGATCACGGCACCCGACGGGACCGAGGTCCGCCTCGACGCGCCGGTTGGTCAGGTGCTTCCCGACGCCGGGTACGACCCCGGCGAGGACACCTTCACGGCCCCGCCGGCCGACGGCCACGACGTACCGATCGCGGTGAGCCCGACATCGGATCGCCTGCAACTGCTCGAGCCGTTCGAGCCCGTGCCACTGGAGCGGTACAACGATCTCCCCGTCCTCGTGAAGGCGCAGGGCAAGTTCACGACCGACCACATCTCGATGGCCGGTCCGTGGCTCAAGTACCGCGGCCACTTGGAGAACATCTCCGGCAACCTGTATCTGGGAGCCGTCAATGCCTACGCGGGCTACGAGGTGGGCTACGGCAAGAACCAGTTGACCGGCGCGATCGAGAAGTTTCCCGACATCGCCAAGGCGTACCACGAGGCCGACCAGCCGTGGGTCGTCATCGGCGACGAGAACATGGGTGAGGGATCCAGTCGGGAACACGCTGCGATGGAACCCCGGTTCCGCTTCGGTCTGGTCGCGATCGCCCGCAGCTTCGCTCGGATCCACGAGACCAACCTGAAGAAGCAGGGCATGGTGCCGCTCACGTTCGCCGACCCGGCCGACTACGACCGGATCGACGAGGACGACCGCATCAGCGTGATCGACCTGCCGCCCGTGCCCGGCGAGACGGTCACCTGCCGGATCACGAAGCCGGACGGATCCACGGTCGACTTCGAGTGCAACCACACGTTCAGCCCCGAACAGGTCGAGTGGTTCGAGGCCGGATCGGCGCTCAACATCATCCGCCGGAAATCGGCGAGCTGAGCCTGCGTTGGCCCGCTCGAAGCGGCGGCGCGAGCAGCACCGGACCGCGCTCGTCGGCACCGGCGGAGATCGGCGAGCGCAGCTCTTCGTGCCGTTCGATGCGATCGAGTCGGCCGACGCAGCTCGACCCCCACGCTGGGACGATGTCCCGGGCGTCCTCGGCTCGCTGACGGCGTATCCCGTCGAGCTCGTGGATGCGCCCTCCAGCGTCGCACTGGTGCTCGACGATTTCGCCTTCGACCTGCACCTCGGCGATCGCTTGATGGCGACCGGGACCCACGACGGCCCGGAGTTCAAGGCACTCGCGGTCGAGCACGGCGTCGACGTCGTCATCGCCGCCGACGTCGACGTCCGCCGCTCAGGTCCCGACGAGCTCGCCGCCGCCGCCACCGACGGACGTCTCGCCGGCGCTCGCGTCGCGGCATTCGGCGTCCAGCTCCTCGATCCGACCTGACAGAGTGCTCAGGCGCGCCGGCCGGCCTCGACCTCGTTGAGATCCAGGTGGTTGCGCATGTACTGGTTGGTGGCATCGGTCATCGGCTGGTAGTCCCAGGCAGCGAACCGTCCCTGTCGCAGGGCGGTGTCGACGAGCGCCCGAGCACGCTGGCTCGAACGAACGGCGGCATCGATCGCGTCCGGATCCCAGCGGCGGAGCATCTCGGCGGTGAAGTCGGCGAGCGTGTCGGTGTGGTCCGGATCGCCGACGAGATCGACGAGCTCGTGGGGGTCGACGTCGAGATCGAAGAGCTGCGCGCCGTCCGGTTGCGACCAGACGAACTTCCAGGGCCCGCGACGAATCATGAAGATCGGCGCCACGGCGCCCTCACCGAGGTACTCCCCCAACACGGTCCGCTCGACGTCGGCCGGGTCGTCGAGCAGCGGCAGGACCGATGCGCCGTCCATGTCGTCGGGCGGCTCGATCCCGGCGATGTCGAGCAACGTCGGCGCGATGTCGAGCAGGCTGACGTGTGACTCGTTCACGCGACCCGCCGCCACATCGTCGACGAGCCCGGGCCGGCGGACGATCAGCGGGATCCGGCACGCGTGCTCGAAGAAGCACATCTTGTACCAGAGGCCGCGTTCGCCGAGCATGTCGCCGTGGTCCGAGGTGAAGATCACCACCGTCTCGTCCGCCATCCCGTGTCGGTGGAGCACCTCCAGCAGCTCGCCGACGTGGCGGTCGACATAGCTGACGTTCGCGAGGTAGGCATGACGCGCCGTGCGGATCTGTTCGGCCGTGACCTCGGTGACGTCTGCGCCGATCACATGCCGGAGGCGACGCGAGTGTGGGTCAGCCGCTTCGTCGGGAAGGCCGGCGGTCGTCGGCAGCGGAATCGACTCGTGGTCGTAGAGATCCCAGAACTCCTGACGCGCAACGTACGGATCGTGCGGATGCGTGAACGACACCGTCATCAGCCACGGCCGGTCGTCGGTGCTGCGGGCGAGGTCACGCAACTTGCGGATCGCCTGGTGCCCCACGTCGTCGTCGTAGTCGAGCTGGTTGGTCGCATCGGCGATTCCGGCGTGGACCACCGAATCCATGTTGTGGAACCACCAGTCGAAGCGTCCGTCGGGATCGGCCCAGTTGGGCGTCCAGCCGAAGTCGGCCGGATAGATGTCGGTGGTCAGACGCTCCTCGTAGCCGTGGAGCTGATCGGGCCCGACGAAGTGCATCTTGCCGATCAGCGACGTCTGGTAGCCGGCCGCTCGCAGGTGGTGCGCGAACGTCGGGACGCTCGCCGGGAACTCCGAGGCGTTGTCGTAGGCCCCGATTCTCGAGTTGAGCTGACCGCTCATCATCGCGAAACGCGCCGGCGCGCACAGCGGGCTGTTGGAGTACGCCGACGTGAAGACGGTTCCCTCTGCGGCCAACCGGTCGATGTGCGGTGTGATGGCGGGCCCGCCGTGCATCCCGAGCATCGGCGCCGCCAGCTGGTCCGCCATGATCAGCAGCACGTTCGGCATCATCGGTCTCGCTCCTGCCTCGTTGTTGCACGGAGCGCCCGGCACCAGGTGTCACGGATTGACCGGGCCGCGACGGTCGTCATCGGCGGGCGCCGTCGGAGGTGGCCCCGCGGTAGACGGCGGTGTGATCCGGCGCCAGCGGCGTGTTGCCGAGGATCAGGTCCGCCGCCTTCTCGGCGATCATCATCGTCGGGGCGTAGGTGTTTCCGTTGCTGACGTTGGGCATGCAGCCGGCATCGACGACACACAACCCGTCGGTTCCCCACACCCGCATCGACTCCGGGTCGAGCACGGCCATCGGATCGTCCTGCGCTCCGATCCGCGTGGTGCACGACGGATGAAGTGCGGTCTCGGAATCACGCGCCACCCAATCCATGATCTCCTCGTCGGTCTCCACGGCCGGCCCCGGCGAGATCTCGCCCGCATTGAACGGCTCGAACGCCGGTTGCGTGAGGATCCTCCTGGCGGTGCGGACGGCTTCGATCCACTCGCGGCGATCCTGCTCGGTCGACAGGTAGTTGAACCGCACCGCCGGGTGCCGTCGCGGATCGGTCGAGGTGATCTTCACCGTGCCCCGAGCGTCGGAGTACATCGGGCCCACGTGCACCTGATACCCGTGCTCGATCTTGGCGTTGCCGCCGTCCGGGCGACGCGGCGACGAGCCGTCGTAGCGAATCGCGATCGGCAGGAAATGGAACATCAGGTTCGGGTAGGACTCGTTCGGGTTGCTCTTGACGAACGCCCCGGCCTCGAAGTGATTCGACGCGCCGGGACCCTTTCGGAACAGCCACTGCAACCCGATCCACGGCTTCTTCCAGTGCGCGAGATGCGGCTGGATCGACACCGGCAACTTCGACTCGTACTGGATGTACACCTCGAGGTGGTCCTGCAGGTTCTCCCCCACGCCAGGCACCTCGGCAACGACGTCGATCCCGAGCGAGCCGAGGTGGTCCGGATCCCCGACCCCCGACAGCTGCAGGAGTTGCGGCGAGTTGAACGCTCCCCCGCACAACACGACCTCTCCTGCGGCGATCGTTTCGACACCCCGGCCCTTCGCGATTTCGACGCCGACTGCCCGGGTGCCGTCGAAGACCACCCGGTTCACGTGCGTACTGGTCATCAGATCGAGGTTCGGGCGGTCCAGCACCGGATGCAGATAGGCACGCGCCGCACTCAGGCGCCGGCCGCGGAACACGTTCTTGTCGAACGCCGCGAAGCCCTCCTGGCGGAAGCCGTTGACGTCGTCGGTGCGGTTGAACCCGGCCTGCACCCCGGCCTCCAGCCACGCGTCGAAGAGCGGAGAACTGGCAGGACCGCGTTCGAGCTTCAGCGGCCCGTCGTCGTTGCGCCACTCGTCCGCACCGACCAGGCAGGTCTCCATCCGCTTGAAGTACGGCAGACAGTGCGCCCAATCCCAGTGTTCGAGCCCCGGCAGCGCCCCCCACTTGTCGTAGTCCATCGGGTTGCCCCGCTGGAAGATCATCCCGTTGATGCTCGACGACCCACCCAGGACTTTGCCACGCGCGTGGTACACCCGCCGTCCACCCATGTGGGGCTCGGGTTCGGACTCGTACTTCCAGTCGTAGAAGCGGCTGCCGATCGGGAACGCGAGCGCCGCCGGCATGTGGATGAACACGTCCCACTTCCAGTCGCGACGGCCCGCCTCGATGAGCAGCACCCGGTTGGACGGGTCGGCGCTGAGGCGATTCGCCAAGGCGCATCCCGCAGAGCCACCACCGACGATCACGAAGTCGTACACGCGGGCAGTCTGCCAGACCACCGACGACGACACATCGGCAAGCGCTGATCCGCTCCCGGCGATGACGACGCTCAGGCGTCGATCGCGGCGCGGACCTCGGCGACGTACTCGCCGACCGCATCGGGACCCGACTCCATCAGTCGTCGCACCATGCTCGCCCCCTGGATCACACCGTCGGCGACGCGGGTCGCCTGCTGCGCCTGCTCGGCATTCGACACGCCGACTCCCACGAGCACGGGCACGTCGGTGATCGCCTTCAGGCGCGCGGCCAGGTCGGTGGCGGTCTGCGCCAAGGAGGACCGCTCACCCGTCACGCCCAGCAGGCCGACCGAGTACAGGAACCCACGCGCCCGTGCGGCCACCCGAGGGAGACGGTCGTCGGGTGCCGTCGGTGCGGCGAGCATGATCGTCTCGATCCCGTGCGCATCCGCCGCTTCGCACCACGGTCCCGACTCCTCGAGTGGGAGGTCCGGCAGGATCGCCGCGGCGATCCCGGCGCGTTCGAGATTCGCAGCGAACCGCTCCGGGCCCGGGTGGTGCACGAGGTTGTAGTACGTCATCACGGCGAGCGGGATGTCGACGTCGAGGTCGGGTACCTCGTCGAGGATCGCCGCCGGCGTGATCCCGGCGTCGAGCGCGGCCTGGCTCGCCTGCTGGATGACCGGGCCGTCCATGACCGGGTCGGAGAAGGGGATGCCGATCTCGACCGCATCGGCGCCGTTGGCCGCACACGCACGAATCGCGTCCTGCCAGCCGGGATATCCGCCGGTGATGTACGGCACGAGCAGCTTTCGGCCCGCCGCCCGTTTGGCTCGGAACTCGTCTTCCATGCGGCCCATCAGAGTCGGCCTTCGAGAATGTCCATCATCTGGGCGACGTCCTTGTCGCCGCGACCCGACAGGTTCATCAGCACGGTCTGACCCTGGATCTCGGGAGCGGTACGGCTGATCCATGCGACGGCGTGCGCGCACTCGAGCGCAGGGATGATGCCCTCGGTCTCCGACAGCAGCCGGAACCCCTCGACGACCTCGGCGTCGGTGACACTCGGATACTCGGCGCGGCCGATTGCGGCCAGGTGGGAGTGCTCCGGTCCGACGCCGGGGTAGTCGAGGCCGGCCGAGATCGACAGCGCCTCCTCGACCTGCCCGACCTCGTCCTGCATCAGGTAGCTGCGCGACCCGTGCACGACACCCGGGGTGCCGCGGCCGACGGCCGCGCCGCCGGCCGGCTCGACGCCGACGAGACGAACGTCGGGCTCGTCGACGAAACCGGAGAAGATCCCCATCGCATTCGATCCACCACCCACACAGGCCACCACCACGTCGGGCATCGAGCCGACCATCGTCTGGATCTGCTCGTGGGCTTCGTCGCCGATGATCGACTGGAACTGACGGACCATGAACGGGTACGGGTGCGGACCGACGACGGAGCCGAGGCAGAAGTGCGTGTCCGACACGTTCGCCACCCAGTGGCGCATCGCTTCGTTCACCGCGTCCTTGAGGGTGCGGCTCCCGGAGTGGACCGCTTCGACCTCGGCGCCGAGCAGCTTCATCCGGAACACGTTGAGCGCCTGACGTTCGACGTCGACGGCCCCCATGTAGACCTTGCACTCGAGCCCCATCAGCGCCGCAGCAGTCGCGCTGGCCACACCGTGTTGACCGGCGCCCGTGTCGGCCACGATGCGCCTCTTGCCCATCCGCTTCGCGAGCAGCGCCTGGCCGATCACGTTGTTGATCTTGTGCGACCCGGTGTGGTTGAGGTCCTCGCGTTTGAGGATCAGCCGGATCCCGAGCTGCGCGCCCAGATTGTGGCACTCCGTCATGATCGAGGGACGCCCCGAGTACTGCGTGTGGACCTGCGTCAGCTCCGCGCGGAAGTCCGGATCGGACCACGCATCGTCGAAGGCCGCCTCCAACTCTTGGCACGCCGGCACGAGCGTTTCGGGGACGAATCGCCCACCGAACTCGCCGAAACGACCGGTTTGATCAGGAGGTGCACTCAGCGTGCTGACAGGTGGAGGCGTCATCGCTGCTGAGGGTACCGAGCGTGCGGTGCCCCATGAGCAACGGTTCTACTCGAAATCCCAGTTGTACGGACCCTCGTCGTCGCCGAGGTACTGCTCCGGAGCGGCCGCCTTCGCGTTCTCGATGAAGCGCATCACCGCGATGGGATCCTTCTTGCCCGGCTCGCGTTCGACACCGCTCGCCACGTCGACGCCCCACGGCTCGACCTCGCCGATCGCTGCGGCGACGTTGCCGGGGTTGAGCCCGCCGGCGAGGATCAGCTTGAGCTGCGACGGCGCATCGCCGGCCAGGTTCCAGTCGAACACCTTGCCGGACCCGGGTTCGGGAGCGTCCATCAGGATCATGTCGGTGCCGTACTGGTCGGCACGCGGCAGGTTCTCGTCGCCCGCGCCGAAGGCCTTGATGACCCAGCGGAAGTGCCCACCGATCTCCTTGCACTGATCTGGCGTCTCGCGGCCGTGGAGCTGTACCGCCTTGACCCCGGCCCGGTGGGCGATCTCGACGACCCGCGACGGAAGGTCGTCGCGGAACACCCCGACGGTCAGGATCTCCGGCGGCAACCGCCGGGTGATGTCGAACACCTTCTGCGGCGCGATCTGTCTCGGCGAGGGCGCGAAGACGAACCCGACCGCATCGGCGCCCATCGCCACGGCGAGCAATGCATCGTCTTCGTTGGTGATGCCACAGATCTTCACGAACATGCTGTCGCGACCGTACTGCGCCGCGCAGGTGCGCTGGGGTCTATGGTCGGGGGCGATGGGGCGACTCGACGAGATCGATCTGACACTGCGACTGGGTCGCGAGGAATACGAGGAGCGGTTGAAGGCCGCGCAGGAGCGCTTTCTCGCGCTGCGACTCGAACTCGGCGGCGAGACCAACGGCGGCGAGATCGGGCCCGGCCTGTTGATCGTCGTCGAAGGCGTCGATGCGGGCGGCAAGGGTGGTGCGATTCGGCGCACCGTCGAGCGACTCGACCCGCGCCACTTCTCGGTGTACTCGTACGGCAAGCCCGACAGCCGTGCCAAGCGACACCATTTCCTCTGGCGGTTCTGGACGAAGATCCCCGGGCAGGGCGGGATGTGCGTCTTCGACCGCAGCTGGTACGGCCGAGTACTCGTCGAGCGCGTCGAGGAGTTCGCCACGCGCGAGGAGTGGATGCGGGCCTACGACGAGATCGTCCAATTCGAGCGCAGCCTCGTCCTGGAAGGCGTGATCGTCGTCAAGTTCTGGTTGCAGGTCAGCCAGGAGGAGCAACTCGAAGCGATTCGAGTCTCGCCGCGACGACCCGTTGCGGCGCTGGAAGTTGAACGACGAGGACTGGCGCAACCGCGAGAAATGGCCCCAGTACGTCGAAGCGATCGAGGACATGTTCGCGATGACCGACCACGAAGTCGCTCCGTGGAATCTGATCTCCGGCGAGCAGAAGAAGTGGGCCCGCGTCAACTTCCTCGAGACGCTGAACGAGCGCGTCGTCGAAGGCATGGAGCGCTGGAAGGCCTGACACGACGAACGCGATGGCTACGGTCCCGGGGATGAAGATCACCAGGGGCAAGGTCGCAGCGATCACCGGAGCCGGTTCGGGCATCGGGCAGGCTCTGGCCGAGGAACTGGCCCGTCGCGGGTGCGACCTCTCGCTGAGCGACGTCGACGAGGAGGGACTCGCCGAGACCGTGCTGCGGTGCGAACGAGCCGGCGTGACGGTGCGACCGGCGCGGCTCGACGTGTCCGACCGCGACGCGGTGTTCGCATGGGCTGACACGGTCGTCGCCGATCACGGCAAGGTCAACCTGATCGCCAACAACGCCGGCGTCGCGCTCGGAGCGACGGCGGCCGCACAGTCGATCGAGGACTTCGAGTGGCTGATGAACATCAACTTCTGGGGCGTCGTCCACGGCACGCAGGCCTTCCTCCCGCACCTTCGGGAGACCGGCGACGGCCACATCGTCAACATCTCGAGTGTGTTCGGCCTCGTGAGCATTCCGATGCAGTCGGCCTACAACGCGTCGAAGTTCGGCGTGCGCGGCTTCACCGACGCGCTTCGGATGGAGCTCGAGATCGAACCGTGCGGCGTGTCGTCCACCACGATCCACCCCGGCGGGATCAAGACGAACATCGCCCGCAATGCGCGGACGGACGAGTCCGCGATGCTCGGCGGCGCCACCCACGAGGAGATGGCCGACGACTTCGATCGGCTCGCGCGCACCACACCGGCGGGGGCGGCCGACAAGATCCTCAAGTCGGTCGAGCGAAACCGTCGCCGGGCCACGATCGGACCCGACGCCGTCCTGTTCGACATCGTGTCGCGGCTCCCCGCCGGCCTCTACCAACGATTCCTGGTGGCGATGACGAAGCGGGAGCGGGAGAAGCGACTGGCCGCCTGACGGCGATGACCGGTCAGCCGATCAGCTCAGCGATGGCTGCGGCCGGATCCGGGCTGGTCACGAGCGTCTCACCGACGAGGACGGCGTCGTAGCCCGCCGCTTCGAGTCGACGCGCGTCAGCACCGCCGCGGACACCGGATTCGGCCACCTTGACGGCATGGTCGGGGATCACGCCCGCCATGCGTTCTGCGCGTTCGTGGTCCACCTGGAACGTCACGAGATCGCGTTGGTTGACCCCGATCAGCGTGGCGTCCGCCGCGAGGGCGAGTTCGAGTTCCGCCTCGTCGTGGATCTCGACGAGCACATCGAGCCCCAGGTCGGTCGCCAACCGATGGAAGTCGACCAGCTCCGTTCGGTCGAGCGCAGCGGCGATCAGCAGGACACAGTCAGCGCCCATCAGCCGGGCGTCGACCACGTTCAACGCGCTCACCGTGAAGTCCTTGCGCAACACCGGGAGCGAACACGCCTGCCAGGCCATCTGGAGGTCGCTGACCGAGCCGCCGAAGTGCGGCGTGTCGGTGAGGACGGAGAGGCAACGCGCTCCCCCGCGTTCGTACGTCCGCGCCATCTCGGCCGGATCGAGGTCGGCGTGCAGGTCGCCCTTGGACGGCGAACGCCGCTTGATCTCCGAGATGACTCCGAGCTGGTCGGCGTTCGCAAGTGCGGCTCGGAACCCCCGGGCGGGTGGCATGCCCCGCGCCATGTCGATCAGGTGATCGAGCGTGCGCGTGTCAGCAGCAGCGGCCGCTCGATGCGCCTCGAGAATCGCGTCGAGGTAGGTCTGGGTCACAGACCCTTGCCGCGCACCGGATTCAGCACGGTGATCTCGGGGCGCGCGCCGGCGAGCGAGCGCAGCGCCATCCCGAACTCCTTCATCGACTCGCTCTGGCCGTGTGCTGCCAGCGCCTCGTGGCTGGTGTACTCCTCGTACATCCACACCACGTTCTCGTCGCCTGCGTCCTCGTTGAGGATGTATGCCAGCGTGTCGGGCTCGTTGGCCTCGACGTGGTCGATCATGGGGCCCATGGCGGCGACGAGTTCGTCGCGCTTGCCTTCCAGTGCGGTGATCTTGGCGATGACGACAACCTTGCTCATGCCCCGCAACCTACCGGTGCCCGACGTCGGGCACCGCTTCGAGGCGGCGGTGTCGGGGGAGCGTCAGAAGCCGAGACGGTCGCCGATCGTTCGCGAGCAGGTCGTCGATCGGCACCCGCACCTGCTCGGTCGTGTCCCGATCGCGGACGGTCACCGCGTTGTCGTCGAGCGAGTCGAAGTCGACCGTCACGGCGAGCGGCGTGCCGATCTCGTCCTGGCGGCGGTAGCGCTTGCCGATGTTCTGCGTCTCGTCGTAGTCGACCATGTAGCGGTCGGCGAGCAGTTTGCGGACGTCGTGGGCGAGCGGCGTGAGCGTGTCCTTCTTGCTCAGCGGCAGCACGGCGACCTTGTACGGCGCGAGGCGCGGATGCAACCGGAGCACGGTGCGACTCTCGCCGTTGACCTCGTCCTCGTCGTACGCGGCGAGCAGGAACGCAGCCATCGTGCGGGTGGCACCGGCGGCCGGCTCGATCACGTAGGGCACGTAGCGTTCGTTGGTCTGCGGATCGAAGTAGTCGAGCCGCTCCCCCGACACGGCGGCGTGCGCCTTGAGATCGAAGTCGGTTCGCTGGGCGATGCCTTCGAGCTCGTCGAAGCCCCACGGGAACTTGAACTCCACGTCGGAGGTGCCGGTCGAATAGTGCGACAACTCGTCGTCGTCGTGAGGGCGCAGCATCAGCATGTCCTCGGGGATGCCGAGGTCCTTGTACCAGTCGAGACGCTCCTTGCACCAGTACTCGTACCACTGCGCGGATTCCGCCGGCGGGACGAAGAACTCCATCTCCATCTGCTCGAACTCGCGCGTGCGGAAGATCCAGTTCTGCGGGGTGATCTCGTTGCGGAAGCTCTTGCCGATCTGAGCGATCCCGAACGGCGGCTTCTTGCGCGACGTCTGCAGCACCTGCGTGAAGTTCGTGAACATGCCCTGCGCCGTCTCGGGTCGGAGATAGGCATCGGCGCCGGTGCCCTCGACGGGGCCGGCCTGGGTCTTGAACATCAGGTTGAACTCGCGCGCCTCGGTGAAACTGTTCTTCTCACCGCAGTTCGGGCACGTGTCCGCGTCGTCGAGCTTGTCGAGCCGGAACCGGTTCTTGCAGTTCGTGCAGTCGACCAGCGGATCGGAGAAGTTCGCCAGGTGGCCCGACGCCTGCCACACCTGCGGCGGGCTGAGGATCGCAGCGTCGATCAGCACCACGTCGTCGCGCTGCTGGACCATCGAACGCAGCCATGCCTCCTTGACGTTGCGCAGCAGGAGTGAGCCCAGCGGGCCGTAGTCGTACGTCGAGCGGAACCCGCCGTAGATCTCGGCGGACTGGTACACGAACCCCCTGCGCTTGCAGAGGGAGACGATCTGTTCGAGGTCGGTTGCGGCCATACGGCGCCCCAGGCTACGCCCGCCCCCGCCCGACCCCGCCCGCCCGTCCGTTTCTCACCGGTGACCGCAGGAGGGGGTGGTCAGGTGAGGTCGGCAGCTCGTTCGATGAGGGCGGCGAGCTCGTCGACGTCGTCGATCTCGAGTTCGTCGGCGAGACGCCGAGCCTCCTCGGCGAGATCATCGACGTCGACATCGTCGGCGTAGGGGTTGTCACGCAGCTTCTCGGCGAACGTCACGACCACCGTGGCGAGCTGGAAGTCGTCGGGCGTGTCACCCCAGCGGGGCTCGATGTCACGCAGGTCGATGTCCTCGTCGATCTCGGTCACCTGGCCTGAGTCGGGGTCTTCCCACCGCAGCGCGACCACCCCGAGCTCGGCTCGATCGTCGAGGCTGACCCCGCCGGCGAGCTCGAGTTCATAGATCGCGGTCACCTGATGGCCCGCACCGAGCTCGCCTGCGTCGACCGAGTCGTCACGGAATTCGCTGTCTCGAACTCCACGATTCTCGAACCCGATCAAGCGGTAGGCGCTGACGAACTCCTCGTCGAACTCGACTTGGATCTTGGCGTCCTTGGCGATGGTCAACAGCGTCGAGGTCAGCTCGTGCTCGAACAGCCGCTCGGCCTCGTCGAACGTGTCGACGTAGGCGTAGAAGCCATCGCCGTTGTCGGCGAGCTGCTCCATCGTGACGTCGTTGAAGTTGCCCATGCCGAATCCGACCGTGACGAGGTCGATGCCGTTGTCGGCGTCCTCACGGATCATCGCGGCGAGCTGATCCGGATCGGTCACGCCGGCGTTGGCGACGCCGTCGGAGGCGAGCACGACCCGGTTGATCCCAGCCTCGTCGAAGGCCTCGCGAGCAAGTGCGTATCCTTCGCGCAATCCGGATTCGAGGTTCGTCGAACCGCCCGGACCCAGTTCGTCGATGGCGTCGATGATCCGATCGCGATCGCGCACCGAGGTCGGCTCGAGCACGATGCCCGACGAGTCGCTGTAGGTGACGATCGCCACGGTGTCGTCGTCGTTCAGTTCGTCGACGAGCAGCGTCAGCGATTCCTTCACGAGACCGAGCCGGTCGTCGCGGTCCATCGATCCCGACGTGTCGATCACGAACGTGAGTGCCGCATCACCGCGGTCCTCCTCGTCGACGATCTCTCCCTGTACGCCGACGCGGACGAGGACGTTGTCGTCGTTGAACGGTGACGGCCCGCCGTCGACCGAGATCTCCAAACCATCACGCGGCGCGTCGTAGTCGTAGTCGAACGCGTTCACATACTCCTCCGGGCGCACCGACTCGCGAGGCGGGAGGGACCCCTCGTCGAGGAATCGGCGCCCGATCGAGTACGAACCGGTGTCGACGTCGAGTGCGAACGTCGACAGCGGGTCGTCGGCTGCGGCGACGAAGTCGCGGTATCCGTAGTCCTCGAAGCGATTGTCCTCGAATCGCCCCTCGGCGTCCTCCGGCGGTGGTTCGTCGTCGAAGAGCCCACCACCTGCGTCGCTCGACCGGTCGTCGGCAGCTTCGCCGAACTCGTCCTCGACGTCGATCGCCGGCTCCGCTGCTGGACTCCGCCCCTGAATCGAGCGCGCCGTCATCCGTCGCCGCATCGCCCGCCGTCTCTTCTTCGAGATCCCCCTCGACGATCTCTGTCGCGGCATCGGTCGAGGCCGGTTCCTGCGAGAACTCCCCCTCGGCGTCGTCCCCGTCGGCACCCACGTCCTGGCCGCCTCCCTCGGCTCCGTCACCACTTCGTCCCGAGTCCAGTTCCG
Source organism: Ilumatobacteraceae bacterium (assembly GCA_963695475.1). Taxonomy (GTDB): domain Bacteria; phylum Actinomycetota; class Acidimicrobiia; order Acidimicrobiales; family Ilumatobacteraceae; genus Ilumatobacter_A. Next base: position 63,487 of record CAVOHA010000019.1, on the reverse strand, counting down.
TGGTGGAGTCGTCCGACGCATCGTCGTCGGACCCGCACGCCGCCAGAAGTGTCCCCACGGCCACGACGGCCGCCACTGTCTTGTTCACGTTGCTGCGTTTCATGGGTGTTGGACGCCATCGGCCTCGACCCGGTTCCATGCGTCACACGATCGTCACGTCGGAAAGTGTCAGGTCGGTCCTCGACACCGACGGCGACGGATCGGCCGACGACGAGGTGACCGCCGACGGCGCGGTGGCCGGGTGGACCGTTCGGGTCGTGCAGAACGGGGTGATCTCCGAAGCAATCGTTCCGAGCATCGCCGGATTCGCCCGCCTGGACGGTCTCGAGAACTCCGTGTGCCGCTCAGTGCGCCTCGAACATCGCGACCGCTCGGAGGCGTCGTTCGATCTGGAACTCGAGTGCCTTCGTGGCGAGCGACGACACCTCGTGGGTCGCGGGCGATTCGTCCTGGTCGAGTGCGTGTTGCAGCCGGCCGCCGAGGATGTCTCGCAGGATGCCGATCGCCGCTGGACTGATCGACTGCCCCGACCGACACGACCGGCAGAGCACGCCGCCCTCGTTCAGATCGAACGCCACCAGCGCGACGTCGGGCTCCGACGCGTGACACCGCACGCACGTGTCGAGCTGCGGATGGAAACCCTCGCGGGCGAGCAGCTTCCAGTAGAACGCCGGAACGTTGAGCGGCGACGGGTGCGCCGCGATCGTGCGCAACACCCCGACCAACATCTTGTACAGCTGCGGGTTCGGCTCGCGTTCGAGCGACAGCTGATCGACCGCTTCCAACGCGGCCAGACCCTGTGACGCCCGATCGAGCGACGACAACATCGGTGACAGCGGCTCGATCGCCTCGGCCTGGCTGACGATGTCGAGCTCGCGGCCTCGATACAGCAGCAGCTTGACGTGGCTCATCGGTTCGAGCCGTGCCCCGAACTTCGATCGCGTCTTGCGTACGCCCTTGGCCACCGCCCGAACCTTGCCGTTGTCGCGCGTGTGGATCACGACGATCTTGTCGGACTCGCGCAGCTTGTAGGTGCGCAGAACGACCCCGACGTCGTGATAGAGCCCGCTCAACCGACCGACTCGTCGGAGTCGTCGAGCCCACCGAAGCGACGCTCGCGCCGTGCGAAGTCGGCGATCGCCTCGACCAGGTGATCCTTCGTCAGCTCGTTCCAGGCCATCGGGCGAAAGACGAGCTCCCCGTACGCGAGCTCCCAGACGAGCGATGGCGGCAGGCGCGTCGGCTCGCCGAGCACGACGATCAAATCGGGTTCGTAGTCGGCAGGGGCGTACAGCATCTCCGACACCGTCGCCTCGTTGACGGGTTCGTCGGCCGGCAGGTCGGCCATCGCCTGAGCGAATCGGGCGCGCCCGTCGCCGCACGGATCGATGATCACGTGGCAGCCGTCGACCATCCGCTCCCAGCCCGTGCTGTCACTCGGGCGGCTGCCGGGTTCGAAGGCGCGCAGCGTCAGGAACGTCGCGCCGGCATTGGCCGCCACGGCACCGAGCTCGCTGACGCGCTCGTCCCAGCGCTTCACCCCCAGGTCGTCCCAGTCGCCGAGCGTGCCGCCGACCACCATCACGTGGCGCAGGAACTGCTGTGTCGAATCGGGCTCGGGCAGGCTCTCGACCATTTCGTCGCGGCCGGCGCGACGCTCGGCGTCCCGATCGGCATCGACATCGGTGGTTGATGGGGTCATCGACACACTCCCATCTTTCCATGTCGACCGCCGCGAATGGTGCCCGCGTCCGGATTCCTCCGGAGCTACCCTCGGCCTTCGTGCCTGCCGACCCGATGGAGCCGACCGATCCTCGCCCGAGGATCCACCCGGGCCTGCATGTCGCGTGCATCATGGACGGAAACGGACGGTGGGCGGCTCGACGCGGCCTCCCGCGTACCGATGGCCACACCGAGGGTGAAGAGAACCTCGCCCGGCTCGTCCGAGTCGCCGTCAGACGTGACATCGACTACCTGACCGTGTTCGGGTTCTCGACGGAGAACTGGCGACGACCACGCCCGGAGGTTCGCCACATTCTCGGCCTCCACGAGAAGCTCTTCGGTCGCGTCGCCGAGCTCAACGAGCTCAACGTCAGGATCCAGTGGATCGGGCGACCGTTCGATTCCCGAGAAGCCCGCACGCCGAGATACGTGCAGCGCGCCATTCGCAAGGCGATCAGCGACACCGCCGCGAACACCGGGATGACCTTGACCGTGGCCTTCGACTACGGCGGCCGATCCGAGCTGGTCAGCGCCGTCGAGAAGGCGCGGGCGGACCCCGACGGCATCACCACCGAGTCGATCTCGCGGCACCTCTATCTTCCTGATCTGCCGCCGGTCGACGTCCTCGTCCGCACCAGCGGCGAACGCCGAGTGTCCAACTTCCTCCTGTGGCAAGCGGCGGGCGCGGCGATCTACTTCACCGACGCACCGTGGCCCGATTTCGACGCGACGGAGCTCGACGCTGCGCTCGCGCTGGTGCCCGCTCGATGAGCGGCAGTGACGCGTCAGACCGAGAAACCTCCGACCGCACACTTGCGGCGCTGTCGACGGTCACCGGTGCATTGGAAGCCAGCGAGGAGCGAGCTGGGCAGCGCGAGATGGCACAGCTCGTCGAGCAGGCGATCGCGGACAAGCGGCACCTCGTCGTCCAGGCCGGCACGGGCACCGGCAAGACGCTGGCGTATCTCGTCCCGGCGCTCACCTCAGGTGCAACCGTGGTCGTCGCCACGGCGACCAAGGCACTGCAGGATCAGCTGGCCTCGAAGGATCTCCCGTTCCTCGCGGAACACCTCGGCATCGACTTCGACTGGGCGATCCTGAAGGGGCGGAGCAACTACGTGTGCCTGCAACGGCTCCGCGAGATGGCGAACCCGGAGCAGGGCCAGCTCGAACTCGACAGCATGGCCGTCGTCACGCAAGCGGAGATCAAGCGGCTGGCCGAGTGGGCCGGCACGAGCACCACGGGCGATGCCGCCGAGCTCGACTGGACCCCGACGGACAATGCGTGGCGCTCGGTGAGCGTCGGCTCGGACGAGTGTCCGGGGGCGGAACGCTGTCCGCTCGGCGAACCCTGTTTCGCCGAACAGGCCCGACGACGCGCGCAGGCCGCACAGGTCGTGGTCGTCAACACCCACCTGTACGGCCTCAATGTCGCCTCCGACAACGCGATCCTCCCCGACCACGACGTGGTCGTGTTCGACGAGGCCCACGTCCTCGAAGACATCATGAGCGACACCGTGGGCGTCGAGGTCTCCCCCGGGCGGTTCGTCGCGCTCGCCGCAACGATCCGTCGAATTCTCGACGATCCGGACCTGACGGGCTCGGTCGCCGAACTGGGCGAGACGATCCGAGATGCGCTGACGCCGCACGTCGGTGAACGGCTCACGACGCCGCTGCCCGACTCGGTGCAGGACCCGCTCGCCTCGGCGCGCCTCACCCTCGGCAACGCGAACGACGCACTCGCTGCGATCGACACGACGAACGAGGACGCGAAGCAACGCAAGCTGCGCGCACAGACCATGACCGGACGGTCGATCCAGCAACTCGACATCGCGATCGAGGGCCGGGAGGGCTACGTCGCATTCGTGTCCGGAACGCGCGACTCGCCCCGCCTCGAGGTGGCGCCGCTCGACGTCGGCCCGGCGATGGACGAGGGCGTGTGGACGCGGCGGACGGCGATCCTGACGAGCGCCACGATTCCGTCCTCGCTTGCGAGTCGCGTCGGGATCGCACCGGATGCGGTCGACGTCGCCGACGTCGGCAGCCCGTTCGACTACGAGTCCAACTCGCTGCTGTACTGCGCGATTCATCTCCCGAACCCGAACTCGCCGGAGTTCCGCGCCCAGGCCAACGACGAACTCGAGGCCCTGATCAACGCCGCGGGCGGCCGCACGCTCGCGCTGTTCACGAGCTACCGAGCGATGGACGAGGCCGCCGAGGAGATGCGAGAACGGCTCGACATGCCCGTGCTCACCCAGCGCGACATGCCCAAGACCGCACTGGTGAAGGCCTTCGCCGACGACGACGCCACCTGCCTGTTCGCAACGGCGGGTCTGTTCCAGGGCGTCGACGTCCCCGGGACGACACTCTCGCTCGTCGTCATCGACCGCATCCCCTTCCCCCGGCCCGACGATCCCCTCCTCTCGGCTCGACGCGACCAACTCGGCCGGACGGCGTTCAGCGAGATCGACATCCCGCGCGCCTCGATGATGCTGGCGCAGGCGGCCGGCCGCCTGATTCGCTCGGCGACCGACACCGGCGTCGTGGCCGTGATGGACCCGCGCCTGGGGACCGCCAACTATCGCTGGGACATCGTGCGCGCACTTCCGCCGATGAAGCGCACTCGACATCGCGCCGAGGTGGAGGAGTTCCTCCGAAGGATCACCCGCTGAGGCGAAGCCCGGGGTCCGCCGGCCGGCTCGGCAGGGCTTTGTCCGCCGCAACGGGCTCCGGTAACTTCGTGCTCTCATCGGAGACAACACGCCGCTGGAGGCACACATGGCACTAGGACCCATCGAGGTCATCGTGATCGGGTTCCCGGGAAATCGCTTCAACGGCGAGATCATCCCCGAACTCGAACGGCTCGTCGAGAACGACACGATCAGCATCATCGACGGCGTGGCGATCGTGAAGGCCGACGACGGCGAGGTCGAGTTCGTCGAGTTCGACCAGGACCACGAGAACGAACATGCCCAGCGTCTCGCCGGCCTCTTCAACCGCTTGGAGGCCCTCGTGTCGGACGACGACATCCGATCGCTGGCCGCCGATCTGGAGCCGAACAGCTCCGCTGCCATCCTGGTGTTCGAACACATCTGGGCCAAGCCGTTCCAGGAGGCGGTCCTCGATTCGGGCGGCTTCCTGGCCGCCAACTTCCGGGTTCCTGCAGAAACGGTGGAGGAACTCCTCGCCGAGCTCGCGGTGCTCGAGGACTGACCATGACGAGCGCCGGATCGTGATGAACACCAGGATCGTGATGAACGCCAGGACGACGAACACAAGGAGCAATCGATGAGACGACGAGTAGGACGCCCCGGACTCGTGGGCACGATGGCCCGCACGGCGGTCATCGCCGGCACGGCGAGCGCAACCGCAGGTGCCGTGCAGCGACGCGGTGCGCAGAAGGCTGCGGCGCAGCAGGCAGCAGCGGCACCCCCACCGGCACCCGCACCCGCGCCACCCCCTCCGGCGCCCGTCGCCGCCGCGCCGGCCGAGGACGATGTCATCGCCAAGCTCCAGCAGCTCGCCGACCTGAAGGCCCAGGGCATCCTCGACGACGCCGAGTTCGCGTCCGCGAAGGCCAAACTGCTCGCCTGACCGGCCGTCCGGCCCGGTCCCGACGGGGCCGGGTCAGGCCAGGGTGCCGACGTTGTTCAGCTCGGCGAACGCCTGCTCGAGTCGCGCGACGAAGCTCACTTCGCCGGCGCGCAGCCAGACCCGCGGGTCGTAGTACTTCTTGTTCGGCGCGTCGCTCCCGTCGGGATTGCCGAGCTGACCCTGCAGGTAGTCGTGCTTGTCGGCCTCGTACGCCCGCACACCGTCCCAGAACGCCCACTGCAGGTCGGTGTCGATGTTCATCTTGATCACGCCGTAGCTGATCGCTTCCTCGATCTCGGCGGCGGTCGAACCCGATCCCCCGTGGAACACGAAGTTGACCGGCTTGTCCGAGTCGGTCCCGAACTTCTCGGCGATGTGGGCCTGGGCGTCGCGCAGGATCGTCGGCGTGAGCTTCACGTTGCCCGGCTTGTACACGCCGTGCACGTTGCCGAACGCCGCGGCGATCGTGAAGTTCGGGCTGATCTCCATGAGCCGCTCGTAGGCGTACGCCACCTCTTCGGGCTTCGAGTAGAGGTCCTCGGGGTTTGCGTCGGAGTTGTCGACGCCGTCTTCCTCGCCGCCCGTGATCCCCAGCTCGATCTCGAGGGTCATGCCCATCGGAGCCATCCGCTTCAGGAAGTCGACACAGATGTCGAGGTTCTCCTCCATCGGCTCCTCGGACAGGTCGAGCATGTGCGAGCTGAACAGCGGCGACCCGGTCGCCTCGAAGTGTCGTTCGCCCTCGTCGAGGAGTCCCGAGATCCAGCCGAGCTTCTTCTTCGGGCAGTGGTCGGTGTGGAGGATCACCCGGGCGTCGTACGCCGCGGCCATGGTCTGGACGTGCTTGGCACCGGCCACGGAACCCAGGATCGAGGCGCGATCACCGTCGACGGGCACGTTCTTCCCACCGACGAAGGCCGAGCCGCTGGTCGAGAACTGGATGATGACCGGGCTGTTCACCTTGCCGGCGGTCTCCATCACGGCGTTCATCGAGTTGGTCCCGATGCAGTTCGCCGCCGGGAGTGCGAACTTCTCGGCCTTGGCCAGCGCGAAGACTTCGTTCACCGCCTCGCCGGTGAGCACGCCTGCGGGAAAGTCGTTCTTGAGCTGAGTCACGACGCCCAGTGTAGGTGCCAGCGCCCCGGCGCTGCGCCAGACCGACGCGGGCCCGGCCGCCAGTCGCAGGTACGGTGCTCGGGCATGGGAGCACTCGTCACCGTCGCACTCGATGCCGACATCGCCACGATCACGATGGACTCGCCACACAACCGCAACGCGCTCTCGGTGCAGCTGATCGCCGAGCTCCACGCTGCGATCGACGCCGCCGAGGAGGCACTCGCCCGAGCGATCGTGTTGCGCCACGAGGGTCCCGCGTTCTGCGCCGGTGCCGATCTCAAGGAACGCTCCGACGGGCCGCCCGACGCCACGCCGTTCGTCTCGGTGCTCGAACGGCTGATGGACACCGAGCGCCCGACCATCGCCGCCGTCGATGGTGCGGTGCGAGCCGGGGGCATCGGCCTGATGGCCTCGTGCGATCTGGTGGTCGTGAACCGTGCCACGACGTTCGCGTTGACCGAGGTTCGGATCGGCGTTGCCGCTGCCATCATTTCCGTCCCGATCCTGCGGCGCGTGCCCGCCGGGAAGATCGCCGCCGCCATGCTCACCGGCGAGGTGTTCGACGCGGCCGAGGCGCGATCGATCGGGCTGGTCACCCACGTGAGCGACGATGTCCCGTCGACCGTCGCCGGGCTGGTCGACGGGGTCCGGGCCGGCGCGCCACGTGCCGTTCGCGAGACCAAGGCCCTGCTGCGTCGGGTCCCCACGCTCGAGCGCGACGCCGCCTTTGCCGACATGGCGGCACTCTCGAACGAGATGTTCGCCGGACCGGACGCCCAGATCGGCATGCAGGCATTTCGCGAGAAGCGACGCCCCGACTGGAGCCAGGCCGCTCCCTGACACCGCGACGTTCGTCACGCGACACGACACCGACCGTTGCGGAGTGGGTCTGACCCACTCCGCTACGCGGCTCTATGAGCGGCCGGATGTCACGTGCGACAATGGACACATGACGACCAGCCAGGACCTGCACGACCGCATCGTTGGACAGAACATCCCGAAGCGCTTTCTCGCGAATCTCGAGCGCAACGGTGACGTCGAGGTCCTGAACTGGAAGACCTCGTCGGGCGATTGGGCCACGAAGACGTTGCGCGAGGTCGCCGACGACGTCGCCCGCCTCACCACGTCATTGAAGGACCTGGGTATCGGCAAGGGCGACACCGTCGTGATGATGATCCGGAACCGTCCGGAGTTCCACGCCATCGACCTCGCGGTGCTGTTCTGCGGAGCGACGCCGGTGTCGATCTACAACTCGTCGGCCCCCGATCAGATCCAGTACCTCGTCAACGACTGCGGGGCGAAGCTCGCGATCCTCGAAGACGAGGGATTCCTGGAGCGCTTCGAGTCGGTCCGCGACAAGATCCCGACCATCGAACACATCGCACTGATCGAAGCCGGAGACGCCGGTGACGACGTCCTGCGCTACAGCGACATGATCGCCGCCGAGCCCGCCGACCTCGCCGCCGAAGCCGAGACCGCCACGCTCGACGACATCGCAACCATCATCTACACCTCCGGAACCACCGGTCCGCCGAAGGGCGTGATGCTGAGCCACAGCAACGTGGCGTGGACGCTCGAATCGGTCGGCCAGTCGATGCGCGATCAGACCGACATCGAGGACTTCGCCGGCAAGCGCCACGTGTCGTACCTCCCGATGGCGCACGTCATGGAACGGCTGCTCGGGCACTACTACATGGCCGACTTCGCGACTCGCGTCTTCTGCTGCCCCGAAACCGCGCAGATGCCGGCGATGGTCCGCGAGTCGAAGCCGAACGTGTTCATCGGAGTGCCACGCGTCTGGGAGAAGATGTACGCCGGCGTCACGGCGGCGATCTCCGCCGACCCGGAGAAGGAGAAGCAGTTCAACGACGGCGTCGCCGCGGCGATCCCGATCATGGAGAAGATGACCAAGGGCACGGCCACCGACGAAGAGATCGCCACCTGGAACTTCCTCGACGAGGTGGGATTCAAGATGGTCCGCGGCCTGATCGGGCTCGACGAGGTCGAGATCGGCATCTCCGGAGCGGCCCCGATCCCCGCCGAGATCCTCGAGTGGTTCCGTGCGATCGGCGTCCCACTCAGCGAGGGCTACGGGATGAGCGAAACGACGGCAGTGCTGTCATGGGCCGCTGCAGCGAAGCCCGGCTACGTCGGCATCGGCCGCAACCGGTGTCGAGATGAAGCTGGCCGACGACGGTGAGGTCCTCGCCCGCGGCGGCAACATGTTCACCGGCTACCTCGGCCTGCCCGACAAGACCGCCGAGACCATCGACGACGAGGGATGGGTCCACACCGGCGACATCGGCATCATCGACGACGAGGGCTACCTCAAGATCGTCGACCGCAAGAAGGAACTGATCATCACCGCCGGCGGCAAGAACATCAGCCCTGCCAACCTCGAAGCGGCCCTCAAGATGATCCCGCTGGTGGGCCAGGCCTGCGCGGTCGGCGAGCAGCGCCCGTTCGTGGCGGCGCTCGTCGTGCTCGACCCCGATGCCGCCGCCGCATGGGCCGCCGAACACGGACTCGAAGGCGACGACGCGACGATGGCGGCACTGGCGGAGAACCCCGAGGTGATCGCCGAGATCGAGGCCGGACTCGTGACGGCGATGGCCGACTTCAACAACGCCGAGGCGGTCAAGAAGGTCAAGGTGCTCGGACAGGAGTGGATGCCCGACAGCGACCTGCTCACCCCGACCTCGAAGCTCAAGCGTCGTGGCGTGCTCGAGACGTTCGCCGACGAGATCGAAGCGCTGTACGCCAAGTGACGTGGGCCGACTGATCCGGGCCGACTGATCCGGGACAACCGAACCGGGACAACCGAGCGGGGTCAGACCGATCTCGCCGTTCCGTGCCGCCCTGGCGGTCGCCCCGGGGTCGGTGGCGTCAGCCGATCAGCCGGTACCCGACGCCGCGCGCCGTGACGATCAGCCGGGGGTCGTCGGGGTGATCCTCGATCTTGACCCGCAGTCGACGGACGTGCGCGTCGACGAGTCGGGAGTCGCCGAGGTACTCATAGCCCCACACCCGTTCGAGCAACTGGTCGCGGGAGAGCACCGATCCGGCATGATCCGCGAACTCGCACAACAGCCGGAACTCGGTCTTGGTGAGGTTGATCTCGACGCCTCCCTTGAGGACGATGCCCTGCTGGCGGCGCAGCTCGACGTCGCCGAACACCGACGCCTGCGGCTGGGGAACGTCTTGGAGATGGACGCGTCGCAGCAGCGAACGAATCCGGGCCGCGAGTTCCTTGGGCACCACCGGCTTCGTCACATAGTCGTCGGCGCCCGCCTCGAGGCCCGCGACCATGTCGATCGTGTCGGTCTGGGCCGTGATGATGATGATCGGCACGATGCTCTTCGAGCGCAGGGCCCGGCAGACGTCGAAGCCCGACATGTCGGGGAGCCGGAGGTCGAGCAGCACCAGATCGACGGGCTGGCGATCGAACGCGGCCAGCCCCTCGGCGCCGTTGGGCGCCTCGCGCACCGAGTACCCCTCGTCCTCGAGTGCGAGCGACAGCGCGAGTCGAATCGCGTCGTCGTCTTCGATGAACAGCAGCGTTTCCATGGATGACCTCGATGATAGGTCCGGTCACCGTCCGCGGCCGTTCTGTTGCGATTCGCAGACGAAGCATCGACCTCCCGTCGAGGCCGGAATGCTGGCGTTGTGGCACGGTCACGTCGACGACCGCCCGAAAACCCAGGTCGTGGCGCTGCCGACACGATTCGCGCTTCGTTACACAAATCGCACAATCCCGGCGTTGGCCTGTCACAGACGGCGAGCACTATGTGGATTGTTCACGCTGCCCCGGTGAGGTACCTCCCTCCCCCTGGTGCCTCACCGGCAGCGGGTGAACACCCTCCCGAGATCGCCCCTGGCGCTTCGTGACGCTACCCGTCTGCAACACTCGTGCCCGTGGCCAGCGACCGCTCTCTCCGACTGCGCACGCGCGTCACGCTGTTCTTCGCCTTGATCGCCCTGTTCGCCGGCCTCGTGCTCATCGGCGTCACCTACGGCTTCGCCCGGAACAACCTGCTCGATGAACGCACGGCATCGGCGAAGCAGCAGGCCTTCGACAACGCCGCCGCCGTGGCCGACCAGCTCGACGCCGCACTCGTCGACCCGCGCGTGAGTATCGGCGACTACTTCGAGAACGTCCTGCGAACCGAACCGGGCGGATTCGCCGTGCTGAGCTCGACCTCGCCGACTGCTCCCGCGACGCAGACCGACCTCACCCACCCGATCTCGGATTTCCCCGCCGAACTCGTCGACCGCGTCCGCTCCGGTGGGTCGGGCCTCGAGTACGCGAGTATCGACGGCGACGACTACGCGACGGTCGGCGTCTACATCACCCGCCACGACACCGGCTACTACGAGGCGTTTCCCGCCGACAACGAGGGGTCGACGCTCGCTGCGCTGTTGACTGCACTCGCGCTCGGCGGCCTCGGCACGCTCGTGATGGCCACCCTGTTCGGCTACTCGACCAGCCGGCGACTGCTGCGCCCCCTCAGTCGCGTCGCCGACGCCGCCGAGGACATCGCCTCCGGCGGACTCGACACGCGACTCGAAGGCGAGTCCGACCCGGACCTCGACCGCCTCCGGAGTTCGTTCAACGACATGGCCGACGCCGTCCAGACCCGCATCGAACGCGAGGCCCGATTCGCGTCCGACGTCAGCCACGAACTTCGCTCGCCGATCACCGCCCTCACGGCGGCCGTCGAGGTGCTCGATGCTCGGCGCGACGACATCCCCGAGCGGACCCAGCAGGCGCTGGACGTCGTGGTCAGCCAGGTCCGTCGCTTCGACGACATGGTCATCGACCTGCTCGAGCTCTCACGACTCGACGCCGGCGCCACCGACCTCAACCTCGAGACGCTCGACATCATCGACCTCACCCACCGTGTCGCAGCTCGGTTCGGCAGCCCCGACATCGACGTCGCCGTCGACCCGAACACACCACGCGAGATCGAGATCGACAAGGTTCGCTTCGAACGCGTCCTCGGCAACCTGATCGAGAACGCGAACCACCACGGCGGTGGCGCCCTCGTCGTCGAAGTCGTCCCGTCACGCAACCAGATGCTCCGCTTTGCGGTCGAGGACGGGGGGCCGGGCGTCGCACAGAGCGAACGCGACCGGATCTTCGAGCGATTCGCCCGAGGCAGCGCCGCTCGGCATCGCATCGGGACCGGACTCGGCCTCGCACTCGCATCGGAACACAGCGCGGCGATGGGCGGCGCCGTGTGGGTGGAGGATCGTGCCGGTGGTGGAGCCCGGTTCGTTTTCGAGGTCCCGATCCGAAAGGGTTCGTCATGACACGGAACACCGCCCGCATCGCTCGCTGCATCGGCGTCGCCGCCGCGGTCGCGCTGGTGGCCTCGTGCGGCGTGCCGACCGGTCCCGACAGCTTCGAGGAGATCCCGGACCAGGAGGTGCCGAACCGCCTCGCCGAGACGACCACCACGACGACCACGACGACGACCACGACGACCACGACCCTCCCCGACGCTCCCGCCACGACCGCGGTCGAGACGACCACGCTGCCGCCGGCCACCGAGATCGTCGACGTGTTCTTCCTGTCACGGGGCGAGCTGCGCCCGATCGAGGTCCTCGACGCAGTCGCCGGTCGTCGACACCGAGCTGATCCTCCTGCTCGAGCAAGGCCCCGTCGGCCCGTCGGCGGCACTGCTCGACACGCTGATCGAGGAAGGTCTCATCATCGAGACCGTCCGCGCAGGACGGCGTGCTCACGATCGATCTCGACGAGGACATCTTCGACGACATCCCCAGCCGCGACCAGCGCGAAGCAATCGCCCAGATCGTGCTGACGTTCATCTACGGGATCGACCCGGTCGGCCTGGCCGTGTTCACGTTCAACGGCAGCGAGCAGAACGTGTCGGTGCCGACCGGCGATGGGCTCTTCACCAACCGACCCGTCTCGGTCGACGACTACGCGTCGATGCGAGTCGACGTCGAACCGTCCGGTCAGAACGAGACGACCACACCGAGCACGACGACGACCGTCGACTCCCCGCTGACCACCGACTCCATTCCGACCATCACCCCGGAGTGAGCGGGGCCTCCTCACCCCGCAGCGAGCATCCGGGCGTCAGTAGCCGAGGCGCTCGACGCGGTCGGGTCGGCGCTGCCAGTCCTTGTCGACCTTGACCCGGAGCTCGAGATAGACGCCGTCGGGAAGTTGGCGGCGTGCAGCTTCGCCCACCTTCTTGAGCACGCTGCCACCCTTGCCGATCACCATGCCCTTCTGGCTGTCACGCTCCACGATGATGTCGACGCGGATCCGCGGCCACTCCCACTCGACGACCTGTGTGGCGATCGAATACGGCAACTCGTCGCGTGTTGCGGCGAGCAACTGCTCACGGACCAGCTCGGCGACCCAGCGTTCTTCGGGCAGATCGCTGACCTCGTCGTCGGGGAAGTACCGCGGCCCGGGCGGCAACCGCGACGTCAGATACGTCGACGAGGCCGGCGATTCCGTCCTTGGTCAGCGCCGACACCGGGAAGTACTCCTGTGCGCCCAACTCGCTCGCCGCGGTCAACATCGCGAGCACCTGCTGCGGGCTCGCCCGATCGATCTTGTTCACCACCACGATCGACGACGCCATGTCGAGCTGCGATGCCACCCAGCGGTCGCCCTTGCCGAACGGTTTGGTGGCGTCGAGCACCAGTGCGGTCACATCGACGTCGTCCGTGCTGCCCAGGGCGGTTGCGTTGACCCGTTCACCCAACGCCGTCACCGGCTTGTGCAATCCCGGGGTGTCGACGAACACGACCTGGCTGTCGGGCCGGGTGAGCACCCCCATGATCCGATGCCGGGTGGTCTGGGGCTTGTCGGAGACGATGCTGATCTTGCGGCCGCAGATCGCGTTGACGAGCGACGACTTGCCGACGTTCGGGCGCCCGACGAACGTGACGAAGCCCGAGGTGAACCGCTCGCCGTCGTCGGATGCGGCCTCGTTGGTTTCGTCGGTCATCGCGACAGTCTGCCAACATCGTGCCCATGCGCATGATCGAAGGAATCGACGGACTCAAGGCTCTCGTCGGAGAGCACCTCGGGTACTCCCCCTATGTCGAGATCACCCAGGAGCAGGTCAACACGTTCGCCGAGGCAACCGGCGACCACCAGTGGATTCATGTCGACGTCGAACGGGCCAAGGCCGGCCCGTTCGGTGGCCCGATCGCCCACGGCTACCTCACCCTCTCGCTCGGCCCGATGCTCTCTCCGCAGATCTTCGGGGTCTCGGGCGTGGCGATGGGCGTGAACTACGGCTGCGGCAAGGTTCGCTTCCCCTCGCCGGTACCGGTCGGATCCAAGCTTCGCCTCGGCGTGACGCTGACGGCGGTCGACGACGTGCCCGGCGGCGCGCAGGTCACCCAGGAGTTCGTCTTCGAGATCGAAGGGGCCTCGAAGCCGTCATGCGTCGCCGAAGTCATCTTCCGCTATTACGTCTGATCCACGCGGTGCTGACTCGTCCGGTGCTGCCCCGCCCCGTGTCAGGGTGCCCGAGCCTCCGCGGGCCGACCCCGTGACGGACGCCGTCGACAACGGTGGTGACGACGGCTCGCGGGAACTCTCGCTCGCGGAGGTCCTCGAGGCCATCGGCCGCACGCGACCGGACGAGGAATGCCTCGTGTTCCGCGATCGGCGCTTGACCTGGACCCAGATCGAGGAACGCACGCGTCGCCTGGCCAACCATCTGCTCGCCGCCGGCCTCGGCTGTCACACCGAACGCAGCGAGCTTCCCGGACACGAATCGGGCCAGGATCATCTGGCGATCTACCTGTACAACGGCAACGAATACCTGGAGTCGATGCTCGGTGCGCTGAAGGCGCGAGTCGCGTCGCTGAACGTCAACTACCGCTACGTCGCCGAGGAACTCGAGTACCTGCTCACCGATTCGTCGGCGCGTGGTGTCGTCATCCACTCGACGTTCGCGCCGACGCTCGCCCAGGTCCTCCCCCGCCTCCCCCAGCTGTCGGTCATCCTGCAGGTCCCCGACGAGTCGGGCAACGATCTGCTCCCCGGCGCCGTCTGGTACGAGGACGCGCTCGCGGCGGCATCCCCACAACGCCCCGCGGTCGAGTGGTCGGCCGACGACCTGTACATGCTCTACACCGGCGGCACCACCGGGATGCCGAAAGGCGTGATGTGGCGCAACGGCGACGCGATGCGCGAGTGCTTCGGCGGATCGAAGACCGCCACCACGGTCGAGGAGTTCGTCGCCGAGGCCAACACCGGCCTGCGGTCGCTCCTCGCTCCCCCGTTCATGCACGGCGCCGGACACTGGATGAGCTTCCGCACGTGGCTCGGCGGTGGAACGATCATCATCCAGGATGTCCCGGACCGGCTCGAACCGGCCGACATCTGGGGCATCATCGACCGGGAGCGGATCGATTTCCTGCTGATCGTCGGTGACGCGTTCGCCCGCCCGCTGCTCGACGAGCTCGATCGCGCCGAGACCGCCGGCTCGGGGTACGACCTGTCGTCGCTGACCGTCCTGCTCTCCGGCGGTGCGGCGCTGTCCGCTCCACTCAAGGACGAGTTCCTCGCGCACCTCCCGACCCTGATGATCATCGACGGACTCGGATCGTCGGAGGCCGGCGGACAGGTCTCGCACGTCTCGACGGGCGGCGGCTCGACCACGGGCACCTTTCCGATCACCGACGGCAACGTCGTGCTGTCGGCCGACCTCGATGCAGTGCTCGAACCTGGCGCCGACGAAACCGGCTGGCTCGCCAAGACCGGCCGCCTGGCGCTCGGCTATCTCGGTGACCCGGACAAGACCGCCCGCACCTACCCCGTCGTCGGGGGAATCCGATATGCGGTGCCGGGCGATCGGGCCCGACTCCTCGTCGACGAAACGGGTGGGCCGGGCATCATCGAGCTTCACGGCCGCGACTCGGTGACGATCAACTCAGGCGGCGAGAAGATCTTCGCCGAGGAGGTCGAAGCCGCACTGATGGCGCATCCGGCTGTGTACGACTGCGTCGTGGCCGGCCGCCCGAGCGACCGATGGGGCAACGAGGTCGTCGCAGTGGTGCGCATTCGCGAGGGCTACGACGCGAGCGACGAACAGCTGCTCGCCGAGGCGAGCAGACACATCGCTCGGTACAAGCTGCCGAAGGACATCGTCCGCGTGGACGAGGTCGTGCGATCTCCCAGCGGCAAGGCCGATTACCGCTGGGCTCGAAGCGTCGCCGAGGGCTGACATGGCCCGCCATCTCGACGCCGCGACCGTCGAGTCGCTGATCGACTGGGCCGGCGTGACGCAGGCGATCGAAGACGGACATCGTCTTCCCGAGGCGATGCTCGACGACACCGTGCTGCGCCGACACGACGACACGCTGCTCGTTCGCAGCGCGCTGATCGACGGCCTCGGCTCGCTCGTCAAGGCGGCGACCGTCTTCCCGGGGAACGACGCGATCGGGCACCCGACCGTCAACGGTTCGGTGGCGCTGTTCTCCGACGACACCGGCGAACTCGACGCGACGATCGACTTCCACCTCCTGACGAAGTGGAAGACGGCGGGCGACTCGCTGCTCGCCGCGACTCGGCTGGCGTGTGCCGACGTGGAGGAGATCCTGATCGTCGGATCGGGCGCCGTCGCCGCGTCGATGATCGACGCGTACCGCAGCGTCTGGCCCGATGCCCACATCACGCTCTGGAGCCGCACGGCGAGCCGGGCCGCCGAATTGGCCACCCGATCCGGCGTGTCCGCCACCGATGACCTCGAGCCGGCCGTGCGAGCGGCCGACATCATCTCGACCGCGACGATGGCGAGCGAACCGATCCTGCGAGGCGCATGGCTGCGACCGGGCCAGCACCTCGATCTGATCGGCGGGTATCGGGCCGACATGCGCGAGGCCGACGACGAATGCATCACCCGCGGCCGGGTGTTCGTCGACAGCCGCCGCACAGCGGCCGACGTCGGCGACATCGCCACGCCGAGATCGACCGGCGCGCTCGCCGACGTCGTGGCCGACTTCGGCGATCTCGCCGGCGGTGGCTTCTCCCGCACGAGCCCGGACGAAATCACGGTGTTCAAGAATGCCGGCGGCGCCCACCTCGACCTGATGGTGGCTCGCTATTTCGATCGGCAGGCGAAAGCGCGTGGCAGATCGTGAGTCAAGACTTCTTGACACCCGAACAGGCGCTTTCCGCTCGAGCGGCTGCCGGGACGCACCGAAGACGTGTCCATGCCTCAGCACAACACACCCGCATCAGGCACCGAAGGACCGTCGGAGCGATCGCGGTTTCACACTCCTTCATCATGGACTCGGTCGTACTCTCGACCAAGATCAACGAACGGCGGCCCGAACACCGTGCAGACGTCGTTCGACCGGGTGCTCTGAGACCGGGTCGCAACACAGCGTCCCACGTCCGACGACCGCCGCTCACCCGAGCGGTGGTCGTCGTCGTTTTCACGGCATCTTCCGGCGTCGGTCATCTATGGTGAGATCCGAATCTCGGACACGAACGAAAGGCGGACCTCACATGGGTCTCATGGACAAACTCAAGGGCGAACTCGTCGACATCATCGAGTGGATCGACGACTCCCGTTCGACGCTCGCCTGGCGGTTCCCGCGCTACCAGAACGAGATCAAGAACGGAGCGCAACTGATCGTCCGCGAGGGCCAGGAAGCGGTGTTCGTGTACCGCGGTTCGATCGCCGACAAGTTCACGCCCGGACACTACGAGTTGAAGTCGGAGAACCTGCCGATCCTGTCGACGCTGCAGGGCTGGAAGCACGGCTTCGACAGCCCGTTCCGCTCCGAGGTCTACTTCATCAACACCCGTCCGGTCACCGACATCCGCTGGGGCACGCCGCAGCCGGTGACCGTCCGCGACCCCGACTTCAAGATGGTGCAGGTCCGGGCCAACGGCCTGTGCGTCGTCAAGATCGTCGACATCGAGATCTTCCTCAAGGAAGTCATCGGCACCGACTCCGCCGTCGAAGCCGACGAGATCACCGAACTGCTGCGTCGCGTCATCTCGATGGCCTTCTCCGACATGGTGATGGAGTCCGGCCTCGGCGCCATCGATCTCCAGGGCCAGCAGGTGTCGCTGTCCGGTCGTCTCGCCGAGTTCGTCCAGGAGCGGGTCGACGACGAGTTCGGCCTCGCGATCCCCGAGATGACGATGAACATCTCGCTGCCCGACGAGATCACCCAGGCGATGACGCGGGGCGTCGCGAAGGGCGTCGAGGCGTCCGGGTTCGTGGAGAACGTCGACCTCAACAAGTACCAACAGGCGCAGGCCGCCGACGCGATGCTCGCCGCCGCCGAGAACGAGGGCGGCTCCGTCATGGGCGACATGATGCAGATGGGGATGGGCGTGGCGATGGCCGGCCAGATGGCCAACCAGATGGGCGGCATCGGCCAGCCGCAACAGGGCGCGCCCGCCGCAGCCGCTCCCCCGGCGGCCGCTGCACCTCCGCCCCTGCCTGGCCAGAAGATGTTCCACGTCGATCACGGCGGCAACCCCGGCGGCCCGTACAACATGGCCCAGATGCAGCAGGGCATTCAGACCGGCCAGGTGACCGGTCAGACCCTCGTGTGGGCGCAGGGCATGGCCGCATGGGCACCGGCGCAGACCGTGCCCGAACTCCAGGCCCTCTTCGCGGCGCCGCCACCCATGCCGCCGACGAATCCGACACCTCCGCCGGTCCCGCCGACGCCCGACGCGCCGACGGAGTGAGGCGATGACCGACACGCCGCCGCCGATCGGCGGCTCGCAACCGCCACAGCCACCACCACCAGCGCCACCACCACAACCATCGCCACCGGGTGGCTCGCAGCCCCCACCGCCGATACCCGACCCGGGCCGCGCACCTGCTCCTCCGCCGATACCGGACTCAGCGGCTGTCGACCCCGCATCCGAACCGGCGAAGCCGCCGGCCGCTGGATCCGAGGCCGAGCAGTCGCAGGCGATGAAGCACGTCACCGAGCAGTCACGGACGTATCCGTGTCAGGCGTGCGGCGGCGAACTGCACTTCGACATCCCGACCCAGATGCTCAAGTGTCAGCACTGCGGGAACACCCACGCGCTGACCGAGGGCGACGGGGAAGTCGTCGAGAACGACCTGCGGACGGCGCTCAAGATGGTCCGCGAGGGCAAGGTCACCCACACGGCGAACTTCATCGCCGACGAGAAGGAGATCGTCTGCCAGAACTGTGGCGGACACACCACCTTCACCGGCAGCCTCACGGCAAACAACTGCCCGTACTGCGCGACGCCGATCCAACGCGACGACGTCCACGATGCGCCCGAGCGACTCCCGGTCGACGCAGTCCTGCCGTTCCGAGTCGACGACAAGCAGGCGGCCGAGCTGATCGAGGAGTGGATCAACGGACGTTGGTTCGCCCCCTCCGAGTTCAAGACGTACAACCGCACCGGATCGTTCCAGAGCGTGTACATGGCGTACTTCACGTACGACGCCGACACGATGACGACCTACACCGGCCAGCGCGGCGTCACGCGCACACGCACGGTCGGCAGCGGCGACAACCGTCGGACCGAGACCTACACCGAGTGGTATCCCGCCCGCGGCACCGTGGGCAACACGTTCGACGACGTCCCGGTGCTCGCGAACACCGGCTTCGAGAAGAAGCGGATCGACAAGCTCGAGCCCTGGCCGACTCAGGAGGCCAAGGCGTACTCCGCCGAGTACGCCGCCGGTCACCTCGCGCGCACCTACGACCACGACGTCGAGGAGTGCCTCGGCGAGGCCACCGCGGTGATGGAGGAAGAGATCCGTGGCACGGTGCGCCGCGACATCGGTGGCGACCAGCAGCGCATCAACAGCATGAACATCCGCTGGCGAAACATGACCTACAAGCACCTCCTGCTCCCGCTCTGGCTCCTCACGGTCATCTACGACGAGCGGCCGTTCCAGGTGTACATCAACGGTGTGACCGGTGAGGTCCACGGTGCCCGCCCGTACAGCAAGGTGAAGATCGCGTTCGCCGTCACCGCGGCGGTGATCTTGGCGATTCTGATCATCGTGGCCATCAGTGCCGCCGGTGGCGGAGGGTCGGGATGATCATCACCGCGCTCCTCGTGCTCGCCGTCGCTGCGGTCATCGGCTTCGGCGTGGCGCTCGCCGTTCGCTCGAAGAAGGAGTTCACCGAACAGAACCAGGTGGTCCCCGGGCGTCCGTCACCGGCGCCGGCCAGTTGGGCCGGCGCCCACTCCCGCGAGGCCAAGCTGCACCGTCGGCTCGGCGACGCCGTCAAGGGCGCACACGAGAACCCCCGCTTCGTCGAACTCGGTCTCGCGGCGCAGATGCAGGCCATCGACGCGGAGGCGATGGCGATCGACGAGCGGCTCGTGGCGGCAGCGGCGCTGCCAGCAGCTCACAAGGACGCAGCGATCGACCCACTCGAAGCGAACGTCGAACGACTCGAAGCGACGATCGCCGAGATGGTCACGAGCATCACGGTCGCCGACTCGAAAGCGCAGCTCGAACTGGCCGTGTCGGCGGCCGACCTCAAACTGCAGGCGTTGGCCGCGGCGCGCGCCGAGGTCGAGATGATCGACCGGCAGGTGGCCGGAACCGACGACGTGGCCCAGCGAGATCCTTCGCCAGTCGTCCCCTGCGCCGCCTCCACCGCCGCCGCCCGCCCAGACCTCGCCACCCCAGACCTCGCCACCCCAGCCTCCACCGCCACCACCGACCGCCACCACCACCACAGGGTCCACCGCCACCGGCGGGATGACCGTCGCACATCTCACCGCAGAGAGTTGGGCGGACTGGATCGGGCGGTGGGCGCTCCTAGCCTGACGGGGTGACGACCGAACAGGCATCCGACGGAGACACCGCACCCGGCGCGCCGCTGGGACACCGACGAACTCCCGGAGGGCGAGGAGAAGGTCGCGGCGGTCCGCGACATGTTCGATGCGATCGCACCGAAGTACGACCGTCTGAACCGCATCATCTCGTTCCGCCTCGACGTCCGCTGGCGCAAGCGGGCGATCCGCGATCTCGCACTGCCGGCCGGCTCCAGCGTCCTCGACCTGGCGAGCGGCACGGGCGACCTGTGCATCGACCTGGCCGATGCCGGACTTCGACCGTTCTCGATGGATCTCAGTTTCGGCATGTTGGCCGCCGACCGCTCCGGTGTCCCGCGGGTGCAGACCGACATCCTCCGCCTCCCGGTCCCCGACGCCTCGGTCGACGGGGTCACGTGTGGTTTCGCACTCCGGAACCTGCTCGACCTCGGCGACTTCTTCACCGAACTCGGCCGGGTGGTGCGCCCCGGTGGCCGGATCGCCCTCCTCGACGTGAGTACCCCGCCGAACCGCATCCTGCGCTTCGGCAACAACATCTACTTCGGCAAGATCGTCCCCAGGATCGGTGCGGCCCTCTCCGACGGTGCGGCGTACAGCTACCTCCCCAAGAGCGTGGCGTATCTCCCCGAGCCCGCGGAGATGGTGAGCATGCTGCGCGAGGCCGGCTTCGATGACGCCACTCACCGGCAGCTGTCCGGCGGGTTGACCCAGCTGATGGTCGGCACTCGACGCTGAGCGCGTCGGAAAGAAGCCCGCACCGGATGAAGGCGATCACCCGCCCCCTCGCAGCGTTCACGGACACCCCGCTCGACCTGAACGACATCGCCGCCGACGACGGCGTGCTGTTCGTTCGTGGCGGCACGGGCCTCGCCGGTCGAGGCGTGGCCGCACGCATTCCGGTCGACGAGGCGAGCGACGCCTTGGCGGCGATCGAGCACGACTCCACGGTCGACGAGGCCGCGCCGCTCGCCATCGGTGCGGTTCCGTTCCGTCCGGGATCGGCCGCCACGCTGGTGATCCCTGCGGTGACCGTCGTGAAACGCGGTGACGCCGCGTGGGTGACAGCGATCGACGGCGCAGACGTCGAGGCCGCACTCGCAGCCCCGCCCGAGCCGGTACCGAGCGCGCCCGACTGGTCGATCTCGCCGATGGTGGCGGTGGATCGGTACCTCGACGCGGTCGCCGCCGCTCGAGACGCCGTTCGGGCCGGATCGCTCACCAAGGCCGTGATCGCCCGACCGATCAACGTCGAGGCAGGGGCCCCGATCAGCATCCATGCGGTACTCCGTCGGCTTCGTGCGACGTTCTCGTCGAGCTATCGATTCTCGGTCGACGGGTTCGTCGGTGCCTCACCGGAGTTGCTCGTCGAAGTCGACGGTGCGGTGGTGCGCTCGAACCCGCTGGCCGGGACCACACCACGCACCGGCGACGTCGACAACGACGCCCGGCTGGCCGCCGAGCTGCAGGCGAGCACGAAGAACCAGATCGAGCACCGGGTCGTGATCGACGACGTCCACGACCGGCTGCTCCCCTACGTCAGCTACCTCGACTGGGAACCCGAGCCGTCGGTCGTGACCGTGGCGAACGTGCAGCACCTCGGCACTCGGATGGAGGGCCGGCTGTCGCAGCCCGGTCCGTCGGTCGTCGAACTCGTCCGTGCTCTGGCCCCGACCCCGGCGCTCGGTGGGCATCCTCGTGACGCCGCGCTCGAGCTCATCGAACGGGTCGAAGGATTCGAGCGCGGCCGCTACGGCGGTGCTGTGGGCTGGGTCGACGCCCGCGGCGACGGCACCTGGGCAGTCGCGATCCGGTGCGCCGAATTCGCAGCCGACCGCCGTGCGGCCCGACTGGTCGCCGGCGGCGGCATCGTCGCCGACAGCGAACCGCTCGCCGAACTCGCCGAGACCCAAGCCAAGTTCCAGGCGATGCTCTCCGCGATCATCCGTCCCTGATCGACGGCCGGCTCAGCCCTGCGAGACGGCTCGCACGACGGCGTCGTTGAGTTCTCGGTGGACCGCGACGTTCTCGGCGCGCTCCGACGGCACCCGGCAGACCCACGGACCCGGCCGCCGGATCTGCGCTTCGAGTTCCTCGCGAGTGGTGACGGTCGCGGTCGGCAGCCCGTGTGCGGCCGCGAGCCGCAGGACATCGGTCCCGAGCGGGGTGCCGAACAGGTGCTCGAATCGATCGTGCTCCAACACGCTCGACTGCGGGAGGAAGGAGAAGATGCCGCCGCCGTCGTTGTCGAGGACCACGATCCGCAGGTCGATGCCTCGACGGCCGAGCGCGACGAGGGCGTTGGAATCGTGCACGAACGCGAGATCACCGATCAGCACGAACCCGGGGGGACGATCGTCCGCACCTGTCGCGGCACCCGCGGCGAGCGCGCGCCCCAGTGCGGTCGACACCACGCCGTCGATGCCGTTCGCGCCACGGTTGCTGTGCGCGTGCGCCGCCCGTCCGCCGAACCATTCGAGGTCGCGCACCGGCATCGACGACGAGACCGTGAGCTGCGCACCGGGCGGGAGTTGTTCGGCGAGAATCCGCGCCACGGCCGGCTCGGAAAGCCCCGACGAGGCGTTCAGACACTCGACGAGCGCGCGTTCCGCGCACTCATCTGCCTCGCTCCAGTCGCCGAGCCAGTCGGTGCCGGTGGCGCCGCGGGGTGTGACCGCGAGCAGGTCGTCGAGCGTGCAGACGGCAGCGACGTTGCGGGCCGGATCGATGCGCCCGGGGCCGCCGACCTGGATCAGCGTCACACCGGGGCGCGCCGTCCACTGCGCGAGCACCTTCGACGTCGACGGGCGCCCGATCCGAACGATCGTGCTCGGCTGTCGGCTCTCGGCGAACCCGGTGTCGCGCAAGAGTGCATCGATCATCGTGACGGTGCTGCGATGCCGGAGGCCCGACAGCGGATCGGCGATGATCGGCCACGATGTTCGTCGATGCAGCTCGAGGATCTCGGCCTCGTCGGCGCCGTGACGGCCCCCGACGAGGATCACGCCGCGCTCGGTGTCGAACGAGTCGGGCACCGGGTCGCTGGCACCTGCGACCGGCGCGGCCCGCACGGAGACGTCACCCACCGCTTCGGTTGCGTCCGGAATCGGCGGAGGCAGTGGGCACGGCATTCCGACCAGCGGCTCACGGAAGGGCAGGTTGAGCTGGACGGGGCCGGATGCGGACCGTGACCACGAGGTGACGGCGAGGCGGCGCCACTCCCCCGACGTCGCCGCCTCGGGGACGCCTGGATCGTGGAACCACCTGACGTGGCCGCCGTACAGCTCGATCTGGTCGATCGTCTGGGGGGCGCCGACGCCGCGTAGCTCCTCGGGTCGATCGGCGGTGAGCACGATCATCGGGATCTCCGACAGCCCCGCCTCGACGACCGCCGGATAGAAGTTCGCCGCTGCGGTTCCGCTCGTGCAGAGCAGCAACGCCGGCGTCGCTGCGTGCCCCGGTCCCGGCTCGATACCGAGACCGAGCGCGGTGAACGCCGCCACACGTTCGTCGTGGACGACGTGCACGGCCATTTCCGCTCGATCGGCGAGGGCCAGCGCCATCGGCGTCGACCGCGATCCCGGGGCCACCACGGCGTGACGCACGCCGAGGCGCAGCCACTGATCGACGAGTGTGGCGCAGAACGTGGCCTGGACGTCGGGCGCGTCGGCCTCCATCAGGTCCGGCGCGGCGGGCTCGGATGTGTCAGCGTGCTCGTGGTGGACCATCGTTCGTCGACGATACGGCTCTACTCTGGACGACGTGGACACCAGCACCGTTTCCAGTGAGGCCACCGAGACCGATCGGCCGACGATCACGATCGACATCTTCTCCGATGTGGTGTGTCCGTGGTGCTACATCGGCAAACGTCGTTTCGAGGCGGGACTCGACGAGGCGATGGCCGACGGTGATCTCGGCGTCGACTTCCGGATCGAGTTCAAGCCCTACCAACTCGATCCGACCGCTGCGCCCGGCGTTGCCGGACCCGTCATCGACGCCTATGCGAAGAAGTTCGGTGGACCGGAGAAGGCGGAACAGATCATCGGCCACGTCACTCGCGTCGCAGCCGAGGAAGGGCTCGATTTCCACATGGAGCGGGCGTTGCGCGCCAACACCCTGCTCGCCCACCGTCTCCTCTGGTGGGCGGCCCAGCCGGACTCGCCGGTGACCCAGGATGCGATGAAGGAGCGCCTGCTCCAGGCGTACTTCATGGACGGCACCCACGTGGGCAACGCGGAGGCGCTCGCCGACTGCGCAGCCGACATCGGTGCCGACCGCGACGACGTGCTCGCGTTCCTCGAGTCGTCCGAGGGAACCGCAGAGGTCGCAGCCGAGCTCGAACACGCACGGGACAACGGGATCACCGCCGTGCCGACCTACGTCTTCAACGATCAGTGGGCGGTCCCCGGCGCCCAGGACGCGGCGACCTTCGCGAAGGTGCTGCGCCGGATGGCCGAGCGCGCCCTCGCCGACGCCGAATGACGACTCGGGTCGTTCTCGCCCACGGGTTCACGCAGACCGCACGTAGCTGGGCCGGAATCGAGCAGCGACTGGCCGCCCTGGTCCCGCGACCTCGAGACGGTCGCCGTCGACCTCCCGGGACACGGCACGGCGGCACACCTGGTCACCGATCTGTGGGGCGCTGCGGACCACCTCGTCGCCGCCGGCGGTCACGGGCACCTACGTCGGCTACTCGATGGGTGGCCGAGTCGCCCTCCACGCGGCGCTCGCCCATCCCGAACGTGTCGAGCGGCTGGTGCTGATCGGCGCGACCGCCGGCATCGACGACGATGCCGAACGAGCCGGGCGTCGGGCCGGCGACGAGCGATTGGCCGCCCGTATCGAAACGGTCGGGGTCGAGGCGTTCGTCGACGAGTGGCTCACCAACCCGCTGTTCGCCGGCCTCGACGAGCGGTCGGCGATGCGCGACGACCGGCTGCGCAACACCGTCGACGGACTCGCGTCCAGTCTGCGGACGTGCGGAACCGGCACGCAGGACCCACTGTGGGCGCGGCTCGGCGAGATCCGCTGTCCGACGCTCGTGCTCGTCGGCGATCGGGACGAGAAGTTCCGGGCGCTCGGCGACCGTCTCACGACGGGAATCCCGGACTGCCGCTCGATCGTGATCGCCGACAGCGGGCACAGCGTGCACCTCGAGCAGCCCGATGCCACGACAACGGCGCTCGCCGACTTCCTGGGCTGACGACGCCGAGCTCTGCGGCCCGGCGACGCGCTGCGCAGCGCTCAGCCGAGCACGAGGCCGATCGTGGCGAGAGCGCCGAACACCAACTGCAGCCGACCCGTCTCTCCCAACACCGCGATCAGCGCCGGCCCCGTTGCACCGCTGAGCACCTGCTTGACGGGAGCGACAGCGAGCGGAATCGCCAGCAGTGCGAGGACCACCCACGTCCGATCGACGGCGGCGACGCCCACCAGGACGAAGGCCAGCCCGAGCAGGGCGACGTAGAACCAGCGGGTGCGTCGGTCGCCGAGCCGCACCGCGAGCGTTCGCTTGCCGACCTCACGATCGGTCGGGATGTCACGGAGGTTGTTGATCACGAGCAACGCACAGGCCAGCGCGCCGGCGGCACTGCCCATCACGACGGACAAGCCGGTCACCGTCTCGACGGCGGCGTAGGTGGTCCCGACGGTGGCGACCAGGCCGAAGAACACGAAGACGAACACCTCGCCGAGCCCCATGTAACCGTAGGGGTTGGAGCCACCCGTGTAGAACCAACCCGCAGCGATGGCGGCAACGCCCACCACCAGCAGCCACAGGCTCGTCGTGAGTGCGACGGCAAGCCCGGCAACGGCGGCGACGCCGAATGCCGCGAACGCCGCACGCTTGACCGCCGACGCCGGCGCGAGTCCGCTCGCCACGAGCCGTTGCGGGCCGACCCGGACGTCGTCGGTGCCGCGCACGCCGTCGCTGTAGTCGTTGGCGTAGTTCACCCCGACCTGCAGGGCCAGGCTGACGATCAACGCCAGCGCCACGCGCCACCAGACGACGTCCTCGTCCAGGCCGACGGCACATGCCGCGCCGATGGCAACGGGGACCACCGCGGCGGGCAGCGTGCGCGGACGGGCTCCGATGATCCAACGGTTCATGTGTCGGCCATGATGGGGCAGATGACCGGCTCGAAACCAACCGCAGGACGTTGCGTGACGGCGATCCCGGCTGGTCGCCGATCGATCGGCCCGGTGGGCCCGAGTTCGTCGATCGGAGCTCCGGCGATCTGGGACGCCGGCGACGCCGCGTTCCCGGTCGACCAGCGGCTTCCCCTCGCCGCCAAGGCCGAGTTGTGCGCAGCCGATGCGCGTCGGCGAGGAGGTCGAACCCGGCGATGCACTGGTGGTGGCCACCAGCGGATCGACGGGAGCGCCGAAGGGAGTCGTGCTCACCCACGACGCCGTCGCTGCGTCGGCCGACGCCACGAACGCCCGACTCGCGGTCACCGCCGACGACCACTGGTTGGCCTGCCTCCCGCTGTCGCACGTCGGCGGGCTGTCGGTCGTGACCCGCAGCCTGCACGCCGGCACCCGGCTGACCGTGCACCCCGGGTTCGACGCCGACGCCGTCATGCGCAGCGGGTGCGACGCTGGTCTCGCTCGTGCCGACTGCACTCGGCCGCATCGATCCGACCCGCTTTCGGACCATCGTGCTCGGCGGGAGCCGACCTCCCGCCGATCGGCCCGCAAACACCGTGACCACCTACGGGATGACCGAGACCGGCAGCGGCATCGTCTACGACGGGCGCCCCCTCGACGGGGTCGACGTCCGGATCGACCGCAGCGCGGGGACTTCGGACGCGCGTGACGGCGAGATCCATCTCCGGGGACCGATGCTCCTGCGCGCCTACCGCGACGGCACCGACCCGAAGGACGCCGATGGCTGGATGCCGACCGGCGACCTCGGGCACTGGCTCGACGACGGTCGGTTGCACGTGACCGGGCGGCAGGGCGATCTGATCATCACCGGTGGCGAGAACGTCTGGCCCGAAGCCGTCGAGAGCGCCCTGCGGACTCATCCCGCCGTGGCCGATGTGTTGGTCCGCGGGTCCGACGACCCCGAGTGGGGCCAGGTGGTGGAGGCGATGGTGGTCCCCGAGCCGGGTTCGGCACCCACGCTGGACTCGTTGCGCTCCCACGTGAAGGCGGATCACCCGGCGTTCATGGCACCGAAGCGACTCACCCTCGTCGACGAGATCCCCAAAACGGCGCTCGGCAAACCGATCCGACGCTGAGCGCTTCGCACGCCTCCACCAACCCGCACCCACCCCTTCACCAAACCCCCACCAACCACCCGCCACGCGCCTGATCGAGATTTCTTCCGAAGAAATCCGACGCCCTCAGACCCCGCCCGAACGCGCGCTCGCGCGTGCCGATTCCGACGCGGCGTCCGGGGACCCCGCGCTCGACCGCGTCGCTCACCTGCGTCATGACGGGGGTGTCAGGGTCCCCTGCTGGCACCCGCGCAATGCGGGGCGTGATGCAACATCGCCCCAGCTCACGGACTTGCAAAGGAACGTGTGTTTGCTACAATGGACTCATGTTCACCGAGGTTGTCGAGAGCTTGGTCGCTCTGTCAGACGAAGCCCTCGCCGAGCGGCTGGAAGCACTCGAACTCCGCCGCCGAGAGACCGAGGCCGAGTTGGCCGCGGCGATCGCGGTCGCGCAGTCCCGACAGCTCAACACCGCTGATGGCCATCAGTCGATGGTCGGATACCTGCGTGCGTCGTTGAACTGGTCGACCGCAGAGGCAAACCGCTTCCTCGGCCTTTCGCGTGCGATCGATCACGTCGCCGGTTTCGGCGACGCGTGGTTCGCCGGCCGATTCGGAGCACCCCAGGCCACCGTGCTGGCTCGAACCCACGGCAACCGACGGGTCCGAGGTCACCTCCCCGACTTCGCGCCGACGTTGCTCGAACACGCCGAACAGCTTCCGTACTCCGACTTCACCAAGACCGTGGATCACTTCGTACGCCTGGCCGACCAGGACGGCGCGCACGACGATCGTGATGGCAACCTCGCCGGGCGCTCGGCGGCGGTGCTCGCCGTCGGATCGTCGCTGCACGTCTCGGCCAATGGCGGCGACCCGCTGACGACTGCGGAGATGATCGCCATCCACGACCGCTACTGCGACATCGAGTACCAACGTGACCTCGACGCACGCCGGTCCGAGCACGGCGACGACGCCGAACTCCACGAGCTCCCGCGCACTCAGCGACAGCGGCGATTCGACGCGCTCATCGCGATCTTCCGAAGCGCCGCACAGAGTGACGGCATCGGCAAGGTGAGCGATCCACTCGTCAACATCGAGATCGACGCCCACACGTTCGGGCGCATCCTGCTCGATGCGGAACTGTCGACGTCGACCGACCTCGACGGAAACCCGATCGATCCGTTCACCGGGCTGGCTCAGCCGAACGACCTGCTGGACGACCCCGCTCGATTGGTGCATCGCCGTTGCGAGACCACCAACGGCGTGCAACTCCATCCGCACGACGTGCTGCGGGCGGCACTCGCCGGCCACGTTCGCCGGGCGGTGATCGATTCCGACGGCGTCACGATCGACCTCGGTCGACGCCAACGCCTCTTCACGGGATCAGCGCGGGACGCGGCCAAGCTGATGGTCCGCCACTGCGAACACCCGGGCTGTGAGCTTCCCGCAGATTGGTGCGAGGTCGACCACGCCGTGGAATGGGCCGAAGGTGGCGGGCCGACCGACCAGCGGAACGCCCGGATTCACTGCGGCATCCACAACCGGGAGAAACACCGCAAGCGATGGCGAACACGACGCGCCACCAACGGTCGCAGCTACACCATTCGTGCCGACGGAACGATCATGTTGCCCGCCGGCGCCTGCGCTCCGACGTTCACCGATCCCGACCTCGACGCCGACCTCGACGCCGACCTCGACGCCGACCTCGATGCAGATTTCGACGATCCGGCGGAGGTCGCCCGGCTGACGCTGCTCGCCCGCAAGCGGCTGGCCGAACTCCGCTCGAGCTGACGGTCAACTCCGAGCGCCCGTCAGCCGGCGGCCGACGCGACGCCGGCGCCCCCATCGATCACGTAGGTCTCGCCGGTCATCCATGACGCCAGATCGCTGGCGAGGAACGTGGCGAGGTTGGCGATGTCCTGCGGCTCACCCAGGCGCTTTGTCGGCAGCCGTGCGGCGAGGGAGTCCCCGAAGTTGTCGACGAGGTAGGCGGCGAAGTCGGTTTCGACGAGGCCTGGCGCAATCCCGACCACACGGGTCGGACCGATCTCGGACGCCAGCTGCCGCGTGAGGTGGATGATCGCCGCCTTGGTGACGTTGTACACCCCGAGCCCGAACTCGGCGCGCAGCCCGCCGACCGATGCCACGTTGATGATCACGCCCGGCTCGTTCCGGAAGGCGTGCTTCCAGGCGGCTTGGCTCCAGAACACCGGCGCATCGAGGTTGACCTGGAACGTCTTGTCGTAACGCGGCTTGTCGACTTCCATCGTCGCTCCGAAGTACGGGTTGGTGGCCGCGTTGTTGACGAGGATGTCGAGCCGTCCGAACCGTTCGATCGTTGCCAGCACCGCCCGCTCACCCGCATCGTCGTCGCCGGCGTTGGCGGCGAACGTCTCGACGTCACCCTCCATCTCGGCCGCAGCGGCGTCGAGGCTGTCCTGCTTGCGGCTGTTCAGCATCACCTTGGCGCCGGACGCCG
The DNA here is from genome assembly GCA_963695475.1 of Ilumatobacteraceae bacterium. Classification (GTDB taxonomy): domain Bacteria; phylum Actinomycetota; class Acidimicrobiia; order Acidimicrobiales; family Ilumatobacteraceae; genus Ilumatobacter_A. The sequence continues at coordinate 33,547 of CAVOHA010000019.1, read as the reverse complement.
CGAACGATGCCGCGATCGCCTTGCCGATGCCTCGCGATGCTCCGGTGACCAGTGCGACCTTGCCGTCGAGTGAAATCTCCATCCGGCGAGCGTAGGAGCCGCCGCTGCGGTCGGATCAATCCGCGGTCGGATCGATCGGTGGTTCAGTCGTGCGACTGGCGGAACCCGTCGGGAGCCGACCCGTTCCAGTGGAAACGCTCGAGCAACGCCAGCTCCCGGCCACGCATCGTCGCCGCCTCGGCGGGTTCGGCGTGGTCGTGCCCCAGGACATGGAGCACGCCGTGGACCACCAGTAGCGCGAGTTCGTCGTCGAGGGTTCCGGCGTGGGCCTCGAACTGTTCGATCGCGGCCGCCGGACAGATCACGATGTCGCCGAGCAACGTCGGCACGCCGGGCATGGGTTCGTCGTCCATCGGGAACGACAGCACGTCGGTCGGACCCTCCTTGCCCATGTGCTCGGCGTTCAGTTCGGCGATGTCGGTTGCGTCGACGAAGGTGAGCGTCAGCTCTCCGATGCCACCCTCGTGGTGCGCCGCTGCTTCCGCGAGCTGCGCCCATCGGTCGACGTCGAGCGGCGGTGCTGGCACAGTCCGTGCGTCGCTGGCGACCACGGTGCAGGTCATCGCCGGTTGGTCTCGTCGAACTTCTCGTACGCCGCCACGATGTCGGCCACGATCTTGTGCCGCACGACGTCGGAGCCGTGCAAACGGACGAACGCAAGGTCGTCGATCCCGGCGAGCGTCTGCTCCAACCCCGAGATTCCACTCTTGCCGTTGGGGACGTCGACCTGGGTGGCGTCGCCGGTGACCACGACGCGTGAACCGAACCCGATGCGGGTGAGAAACATCTTCATCTGCTCGGGTGACGTGTTCTGGGCCTCGTCGAGGATGATGAAGCTGTTGTTCAGCGTGCGACCGCGCATGAACGCGAGCGGCGCGATTTCGATGACCTGCTTCTCGACGAGGCGCGTCACCGCCTCCAGGTCGAGCATGTCGTACAGGGCGTCGTAGAGCGGACGGAGATACGGATCGATCTTCGCCATGAGGTCGCCGGGCAGGAAGCCCAGCCGCTCCCCCGCCTCGACGGCGGGCCTGGTGAGGATGATCCGCTGCACCTGCTTCGCCTGCAACGCGCGCACCGCCATCGCCACGGCGAGCCACGACTTGCCGGTACCGGCCGGACCGATGCCGAACGTGATGACGTTGTTCGCAATCGCGTCGACGTAACGCTTCTGGCCCCCGGTCTTCGGCTTGACCTGACGACCCTTCGCGCCCTTCAAGATGTTGTGGCCGAGGATCTCGGCCGGATTCTCGTCGGCGCGGACCATCGTGAAGATGCGATCGAGCGTCGCGTCGTCCAACGTCTGGCCGGTCTGGAGCAGCGTGACGAGCTCCTCGAACAGCCGCGCCACGCCGGACACCGCCAGCGTGTCTTCTCCGTCGACTCGGACCTCGTTGCCACGCACGGTGATCAGCACGTTGGGAAAGGCCTGTTCGATCCGACGCAGATACTGGTCTCGGGGGCCGACCAGTGCCGTCATCAGGTGCGTTCCGGGGACGACGACGGTTGTCGTGGTGGCGGCGGTCATCAGGTCGCCCAGCGTACGAGAACGAATCCAACAAATCGCTACAGGTTCGGTCGTGTCGTGCCGATACCGAGACACCGGTCGTGCGCACGGCCGGGAGATGGCCGTGGGCGGCGGACCGTCGTGAGTGACCACCGAGAGCGAGTTCGATGCGGACAAACCGAGAGATGCTGATAGCGCTCGTCTGGAGCACGCTCGGCCTCGCCGCCCTGCTGTCGTTCGCGCGGCTGGTCTCCGGGCCCGATCTCCGCCCGATCATCATGGCGAGCGCGATGCTGCTGATCGTCGTTGCCGCGTGGGTCGCACGTCGAGTGCACCGCTTCCCGAGCGGGCTGACATGGGGAGTCGCTGGGGTCGGTGCGCTGTATGCCGTCGAAATCCTCGCTGCGGACTTCTTGTTGGACCGTTTCGACATCACGGTCACCGATGCGATCGATCTCGCTGCCACCTCGCTCATCATCGGATTGCTGGCCGTGGTGGTTCGTCGCCGCCGCGGCGGCCTCACGGTGGGCGATCTGCTCGACGGGCTGATCATCACGGGCGGCATGTGGCTCGTGTCGTGGATCCTGTTCGTCGAACCGCACGCCAACTCGACCTCGGAGCCGACGACGGCGCTGGTCGTCAACGCGCTCTACCTCCCGTTGGCGATGCCCGTCGTTGCGTTGTCGGCGTTGCTCGTGTTCGGCTCGGGGCGGCCCACGCCTGCAGTCCTGCTGCTCTCGACCGGACTCTTGCTGAACGTCTTCGGTGATCTCGTCTACACCTTCGACGAAACCGGGGCGCTCGGTGCATGGGCGTTCACGATCGCCGACATCTTCTATCTCCTCTCGGCGGCGACGTGCGCTGCTTCACTGCTGCATCCGAGCGCACCGACCTTGCTCGGCGTATCGAGCATCCAGCACGAAGACACGCTCCCCGGCCGCCTCGCGGTCACGATCGGCTCGTTGATGGCGCCGGTGGCCCTGTTGGCGTTCATCCCGGCCGAGACGAGCACCGACCGTTGGATCCGAACGGCGTCGGCGCTGGCGACGCTCGGGTTCGTCGGCGTCAGGCACTACACGGCCACCCGGGCACAACTCCGCGCTCAACAGGAGGTCGTGCGTGCGGCACACACCGATGAGCTGACCGGCCTGCCGAACAAGCGAGCACTGCTGGCCGCTGCCACCGACCACATCGACGAGGTCTGGACGACGCGTGAGCGCCCGTCCTTCTATCTGTTCGACCTCGACGGCTTCAAGAACATCAACGACGCGTCGGGTCACGCGCTCGGTGACGAGATCCTCTGCGCGGTCGCCGACCGACTCGAGCTCGCCGGCCGAGGGATGAACGCCGTGGTGGCTCGCCCGTCCGGCGATGAGTTCGTCGTCTTCGACCCGACACCCACGAGCGAGCACGAGGCGATGCGAAACGCCTCGGTGCTGCATTCGGTGTTCGCCCGCCCGATCTCCACATCGCGCGGCGAGATCGTCGTGACATCCACGTGCGGTGTGGCATGCATGCGAGCGGGGTCGCCCACCCCGGCCGAGGAACTCCTGCGCTGGGCCGACATCGCGATGTATCGGGCCAAGGAGCGCGGGCGCAACGGCGTCGTGCTGTACGAGCATGCGATGCAGGAACGCGTTGCGTCGCGGATGACCATCGAGCACTCGCTCCGCGGTGCGCTCGAGCGCCGCGAGCTCGTGCTGTTCCACCAGCCGATCATCGATGTCGCGCGCGGCACGGTCGATGGGGTCGAGGCCCTGATGCGCTGGCGGCGCGGCGACGGCTCCCTGATGCCCCCGGTCGACTTCATCTCGATCGCCGAGGAGACCGGCATCATCGACGAGATCGGTGCCTGGGCGATCCTCGAGGCGCTCACGCAGCTCCGGACGTGGATCGACGACGGGGTCGTGCCGGAGTCGACGACGATGTCGGTCAACGTGTCACCGCATCAGCTCAGCGACATCCACTTCCCGGCACGTGTGCGCGAGGCACTGTCCCGTTCACGTGTGCCCGCCGACCTCCTCTGGCTGGAGGTCACCGAGAACGTGATGATCGAGAACACCGCCGCCGCGCGGGCATCGCTCGACCAGCTCCGCTCGATCGGCGTCCGTATCGCCCTCGACGATTTCGGTACCGGCTACTCGTCGCTCTCGCTCCTGCAGGACTTCCCGGTCCAACGCATCAAGATCGATCGTGCGTTCGTCGACACGATCGCCGAGCCGGGCAGCGACAGCACCCTCGTTCGGACGATCATCGGCCTGGGCGATTCGATGGGCGTCGACATCGTTGCCGAGGGCGTCGAGACCGTGCTCCAGCTCCGGGCACTCCGCGAGCTCGGGTGTGCCAAGGCCCAGGGCTTCTTGATCTCCCACCCCGTGCCGGCCGAAGCGATGCGCTCGACCGTCGGCGCACTCGACGGACTCGCCCAGTGGCCCGAGTTCAACCAGCTGATGGGCGACTCCTCGCTCCAACGGTTCCCCGGCCGCAACACGTAGCCGACCGGACGGCTCGCCGGGTGCAGCACCCCGAGCGATCGCCCTACAGGGAGTCGCGGACTTCTTCGGGGAAGCGCTCGTCGGTGGCCGGCTCGATGCCGGTGCCCATGTCGAGTGCAAACCAGGAGTCCGTTTCGGCAGGGCTGTACACGAAGATCTGTTCGACCTCGAGCGAGGTGCCCTCGTTCGGCGTGGCGCTCACGCGTGCCCACCACTGCCCCTCGTCGTCCTCCGCCGCCGCCACGAGCGTCCAGTCGAACTGGTCACCGGTGTAGTCCGTCACGGCAACGAAGTAGGCCCGGGCGATGTCGATGGCATCGTCGATCTGTCGAGCGCTGAGGCCGGACGACGCCGGGTCGGCGCCGGCGGACTCTCCTGCGGAGCGTCGTCAGTCGCCTGTTGCCGTGTCGTTCGTTGCCGGTCGTTCGTTGCCGGGTCGATCGTTGCCGTGTCGTTCGTTGCCGTGTCGTTCGTTGCCGTGTCGCTGTTGCCGTGTCGTCGCCGTGCGTGACCGGTCGTGACCGATTCCTCGATCTCGGCGACCGTGGATGCTGTTGCGTCGGTCGCCTGGTCGCCGTCCTGGCTCCCACAGCCGACCGCGCCGACCACCGCCGCCGCCGCCACGGCGAGCGACGCGCCCGCACGGGCGATCTTCGATCTGGTCATCCTGGTTCACCCCGTTTCTCGGACGCCCGTTGTCACCGATCCTTCCGCCTTCAGGATCGATCGCCCGTTGACGCCTGTCCAGAGTCGAATGGCTCGATCGCACCAGTCCCGCCGTAGCCGCTCGAAACGAATCCGGAGGCGGCTCCCGGGAAACGAGCTGCTGCAGGGCGGTGGGGCATCGGTTCCGGGATGTCGTGACCACGGGCTCCCGCGGGAGCCCGTGACCAGGACTGCACTGGAGGCGACGCCGGGAATCGAACCCGGGTAGACGGCTTTGCAGGCCGTTGCCTAAACCACTCGGCCACGTCGCCAGCGAATGGGGATGCTAGCGGGAGGGCGGCTCGGTGCGACCGGCGGCGAACCAATCGGCGAGCGCTGCCAGACCCTCGTCGATCGACACCGACGGCTCCCAGCCGAGATCGGCTCGGACCTCTCGCTGGTCGAACCAGTGCGCGGTGCCCAGCTGCTCTGCGACGAACCGAGTCAGTGGCGGCTCGTCGGTGCGACCGAGCAGCGGCCAGATCCGATCGATGACCGAACCGAGGCGAAGCGCGACGGGAAGCGGCACGTCGCGAGGTTCGAACGGTACGTCGGCGGCGGCACAGAACGCCTCCACGAGCTCCCGGATCGGGCGCGGCTCGCCGTTGCTGACGACGTACGCCTTGCCGGCGCACACCGCACCGGGCCGGATGGCATCGACCGCAGCGGTCAGGGCCGTTGCGGCATTGTCGATGTAGGTCGTGTCGACCAGGGCGCGCCCACCGCCGACCAGCGCGAGCCGACCCGCCCGGGCACGCTCGACGATCCGACCGACCAGTTGTGTGTCGCCGGGCCCCCACACGAGGTGCGGTCGAATCGCCACGACGCCCATGCGAGAATCGGAGGCGGCCAGCGCCTCGCGCTCCGCGATCGCCTTCGTCTCCGGATACCAGGCCGCACCGTGGTCGGTGACCGGCGCGTCGGCCGCACCACCGACGATCGGTCGCCCGTCGTGGGCGACCGACGGTGACGACACGTGCACGACACCGCGGAGCCCGTTGTGGGCTGCCGCGCCGAGCACGTTGCGGGTGCCATCGACGTTGATCGACACGTACTCGTCGCGGTCGCCGACGACGCCGACCTTGGCGGCGAGGTGCACGACGACGTCGCAGTCCGCGAGTGCCGCCTCGACGGCCGCGGCATCTCGGACATCACCGCGACGTTGCTCGATCTCGGGACGCGACCGACCGCACCGTCAGCGGCGAACTCGCCGCGCTGGAACGCGATCGACGCCGTCGCCGCGCTTCGTGAGCACGTCCGCCAGCGCTCGGCCGATCAGACTCGAGGCCCCGGTGATCGCGACGGTCGTCATGCTCGCCTCGTCATGCCGGTCCGGACTCGTCGTCATCGGTCAGCTGAGCAGATCGTCGGCCCAGTGGGCGACGGCGGCGCGATCGATCTTGGCGTTGTGACGGATGTCGACGGGGACCTCGGGGCTGACCAGGACCGCCGCCACGGGTTCGTCGACCACATCGCGTACGACATTGCGGATGGCCGTGGCCAGCTCATGTCCCGCGAGCCCCGGCCGCTCGTTGCGACGCTCGACGACGACCACCAACTGTTGGCAGCCGGACGGTCCGACACCGACCGCGGCGACTCGGCCGGCCGTGACCAATCCCCTCGGATCGAGCCGGCGTTCGACGGCACGTTCGACCGGGACCGGCGTGATCGCACCGCTCGCCGCATCGATCACGTGGACACTTCGGCCTTCGACCCAGAGTCGACCATCTCGATCGACATGGCCGACATCGCCGGAACGATGCCAGCCGTCGCCGGGGCGAGCGAGCCGTTCGGTCTCCCAGCGTCCGAGATATCCCTCCGACACCCACGGTGCGCGTACCAGGATTTCCCCGGTCGCGCCGACGTCGACGGGATCAGGAACACCGTCTGCGGCATCGAAGCCCATCGGCACGATGCGCACCTCGGCACCCTCGACCGGCGGCCCCACGCACACTCCCCGGCCATCGCCTGTCGGCCTCGGCGGCATCGATGCCGGCGAGGTCGATGTCGGCCACCGGGAGCGCTTCGGTCATGCCGTACGGCGTGCGGATCGATGCGTTCGGAGCAAGCGCCGCCACAGCGTGCAGCGTCTCGGCCGGCACCGGCGCGCCGGCGCTGAACACGAGCCGCAGTGCGCCGATTCCGCGGTACCGACCCGGGTCGGCGGACGCGGTCTTCACGACATTCGCCAGTGCCGCCGGCGATGCGAACGCCATCGTCGCACCGAGCTCCCGACAGGCTTCGTCGAGCGCTTGCACCGTGAGCGCCCCCGGGGTCGTGACGTCGCAGTCGGTCAGCGCCGTCGGCACGCCGAGTGCCGGGCCGTACAGCGCGAACGGCGCGAATGCTGCGACCAGACGGTCCGACTCGGTGATCCCATACGTCGCAGCCAGCGCATCGCGCTGTGCGGCGAGTTGGCCGTGCCGATATCGCACGCCCTTGGCCGGTCCGGTCGCTCCGGACGTGAACAGGATCGCCGCGGCCGCATCGGCGACTGGCTCTGGCGGGAAGTCGGCAGCGTTGGATCCCTCCGCCCCCTCCTCGATCAGCACGGCCACGTCGACGTGCTGTGAGCGCGGCGCCCAACGCAGGACCGACTTCGCGAGGCCGGCACGTCGCGGTCCGATGGACCACTTCGGTCGGGTCGACGCGACGGCTCGACCGAGCCCGCGCAGCCCGAGTCCACGATCTGCGATCACGGTCACGCCGCCCGCTCGCCACACGCCGTAGACCGCGACGAGCAGATCGATCCCGGGCGGGGTCAACATCGCCACCCGGTCGCCGTCGACGAGACCGCGCCGGCGAAGCGCCACCGGCGACCGCCTCGACGCGCTGGGTGAAGGTGGCGAAGTCGATGTTCGTCCGCGTCACGAGGTCGGCGATCGCCGTCTCCGGGTCGTCGAAGCGGCGCCGGAGACCGTCGAAGACCGAGCTCGTCGTCTCCAGCGGCGCATCTGCGACCGACCGCTCGTCGCCGTCGGCCAGCCGGTTGCTCAGCAGATCTCGCAGCCACACCTCGACGGTGCCGGCGACGTCGGCTTCGGCCATCACCAGGTGGTTGGCGTCGGGAAATCGTTGCAGTTCGGCGTTCGGGAATCGGCCCGCGAGATCGGCGGCGAAATCGTCGTCGAACACGATGTCCTTCGACCCCCAGGCCAGGAGCACGGGCGCGTCGATGTCCGACAGTCGGTCGGCGACCTCCATCAGCGCGTCGGCGGACGGATGCGGCTCGACGAGTGGGACGTCGCCCACGAAGTCGGCGATCGCCGCACGATGCGCGGCGGAGCGATAGGGCGCCCGGAAGGCTCGACGATCGGTGCGTGAGATGCGCCGGCCCGAGAGCCGAACGGTTCCTTCGACGAAGGTCGGCGTCCGACGACACACGAAGTCACGCAGCGGCGCCGATCGGGCGAGCCGGATGATCTTCGGAGCGCCACGACCCTCGGGGACGCCGATGCCCGTGTTGCACAGCACCATGCCGGCCACACGATCGGTGTGCTGGACCGCCCACCCCATCGCGATCGCTCCGCCCCAATCGTGCGCTGCGAGCACCAGTGGTTGGTCGGCGTCGATGCCGAGCGCCTCGATCACGTCGGCGAGATCGGCGACGCGGTGCCGATAGCGGCGGGGGCCGTCGGACGCGTCGAGCCGCTCGCTGTAGCCCATCGAGAGCTGGTCGATTGCGATCACCCGATGGTGATCTCCGAAGCGGGTGAGGAACGACTTCCACGCGTACGCCCACGTCGGGTTGCCGTGGACGCACACGATGGTGGCCGAGCCGGGTACTCCCGGGCCGGTGTCGAGCACGTGCCAGCGATGGGTGTCACCGTCGTGGCTCCGGACGTCGAGCACGCGCGACCACGACGGGTCGATCCCCCATGCTCGCCACGTCGCCCCGTCCGGTTGGTCGGGCGTCGAGGTCACCAGACGATTTCGGTGAAGCTCGTGTTGAGACCCGACCCGATGCCCATGCACAGCACGCGCTCGCCCGGCTGGATCTGATCCTGCACGGCGGCGAGCGTGATCGGAATCGCGGCGGGGCCGACGTTGCCGTACTGCGGGAACGTGCGCGGGCAGCGGCCCGGATCGATCCCCAGGCGCTCGCACAGCAGCTCGGTGTGGCGCTGGCTGACCTGGTGGACGATGTAGTGATCCATGCCGACTTCCCAGTCGAAGTCGTGACCGCTGTGCTTCCACGCAGCCTCGGCGAGGTCGAGCCCGGCGATCATCAAGCCGTGCGAATCGGTCCGCATCCGATCGAGGTCGCCGATGCACAGCTCGTTGTGCTGCGTTGCGCTGCGAGCGATCCCGCCGACGAGCCGGTGCGCCTCGGGATGCCGGTCGAGCCGACACAACACCGCCGCTGCGGCGCCGGAGCCGAGCGTGAGCGAGGCGAATTCGGCGAAGACGTCCTCCGCGGTCGCGTCGGGGCGCTGCAGCCGTTCGATGGTGGTCTGTTGTGTGTACCGACTGCCCTCACCGTCGACGATCAGGGCGTAGTCGATCGAGCCGGCGTCGATCGCCGCTGCGGCGATCTGCATGCCGTTGATGAAGCCGAGGCACGCGTTGCCGACGTCGAAGTTCAAGCAGCTCGGCGCGAGATCGAGTTGGTTGTGCACCGCGCAGGCCACCGACGGCTCCAGGTGGTCCTTGCACACCGACGTGGAGATCAGCATCCCGACCGCAGCAGGATCGATCCCGGCGTCGTCGAGTGCCGCACGCCCCGCGCGCGCGGCCGCCTGGTCGAACGTGACCCCCTCCGGCCACCAACGGCGCGCATCGATCCCGGCGAGGTCGGCCAGGATCCCGGCACTGAGCCCGGTACGAGCGTAGGTCTCGGCGAGTTGCTCGTCGATCCACGCCGAGGTCACGACTTCGGGTGCTTCGACGGCGGCCACCGTCAGCACGCCCACGTTGCGGTGCGTCAGTACCGAGTTCGATGCCATCTGGGGTCCTTTCGCAACGCACGAAGCGTCAAGGGAGCGGAGCCCCGATCCTAGGCCATCATCGGCGCCCTGGCATGTCCACCGGTGACCCCGGCCGGCAACCGTGACCCCGCTGTGGGCATGTTCCCTGCGCCGCCGTGGATTGTCGATCGCAGCTCGACACGCTCGGGTCCGGCGCCCCATACGCTGCCGTGGCCGTCGGCCCACCGCCTGGTTCGTCGCCTCGCACCGGAGCCGAAAACGCAAGAAACCCCTGCAGAGCAGGGGTTCCTGGAGCGGATGACCGGGATCGAACCGGCGACCTTCACCTTGGCAAGGTGACGCTCTACCAACTGAGCCACATCCGCGAGGAGAACAGATGGTAGCGGATGATCGGCCCCCGACAACCTCGTTTCATCGGTGACCTCGCTTCGGTGGAGCACGCCGGCCGAACGGGGCGGCGCTGGACGCTCAGCGGCGTCGTGCTCGACGCAGAAATCGCTTCGTGGGCGCCGTGACCTCGTCGAGTTCCGGATCATCGTCGGGTTCGGTCACGTCGTCGGGTTCCGGATCGGAGTCGAGTCCCGGATCGTCGTCGAGTTCCGTGACCTCGTCGGGCTCGGTCACGTCGTCGGGTTCCGGATCGGGGTCGGTGTCGACGGATCCGTTCGCCGTCGCCGACTCCGGCGTGTCGTCGAACTCCAGCGCCTCGTCCTCGAGTTCGAGGTCACCGGTCGAATCAGCGGTGTCGGCGCCGAACTCGACCGTCTCCTCGTCGCCGTGATCCGCATCACCGGCATCTGCGTCACCGGCATCTGCGTCGTCCGCTTCATCGGCGATCTCACCGTCGGCAGTGCTCGCGGATCGACGCAGGAGCCTCGGCGAGATCGTCGAAGCTGACGACGGGACGGGGCTCGGCGAACTCGGTGTCCATGTCGGGTTCTGCCACCTCGCGCCGCACGGGGCGTGCGCCTGGCGGCCGTGACGCATCGAGGGCTCGGCGCTGCCCGGCCGGGTCCTGTTTCCGCCACGCCCGGGTGTCCATCTCTTCCAGCGGCGCCAGGAGTTGCGGTTCGGGACGGGTGCGGCGCCACAACCAGACGGCGAGCGCCGCAAGGGCGACGCCGAGCACCAGCAGCAAGATGACGCTGATGTACACGGTGCGCGTCGCCGACGGATCGCCGACCGAGGCTGACGCCAGAAGAGAGGGGACACGCATTCCGATCGACACTGGGGAGCGATTCTGCCAGCTCCCGAGCGAGATACAGCGGAACCGACGCCGAACCGGCACTCGAACCGAGATCCGAACCGAACCCGAACCGGGACTCGACCGCCTCTGCGACTCGCAACCGACGCGACCGATCTCAGCGATCTCAGCGATCTCAGCGATCTCAGCGATCTCAGCGTTGATGCGCAGCGCACCACACGGCGGTGCGCCCGTTCAACGACGCTCGACGCAGCTCGCCGCCGTCGAGCGGGCATTCGGCCGCGCTGCGGATCTGTCCGCCCACGCCGCCGCGAGCGCTGGCGCGAACCTCTGGCGAGAGCACCCCGTGGGTCGAGCCACCCGCGACGAGCATCAGCGGGAGCCGTTCGCGACACGCCTCGCTGATGGCCTCGAGCTCCCCGTCGTCCAGCGTGTCCGTGCCTCTGTCGGGAGCGACGCCCGCCCAGAAGAGCACCTCGTCGGCGCACAGGTTGCCCAACCCGGCGACGACTCGCTGGTCGAGCAGGGCCGTCTTGACGGCGATGCGCCGAGGCCGGAGACCGGCGGCCAGCTCGGCAGGCGTGACGGTCAAGAGGTCCGGGCCGAGCCGGGAGAGATCGGGATCGAGGCTGATGCGGCCAAGGCGCCGCGGGTCGTTCATCCGCAGTGCCGGACCCGTCGCAACTGCGGGGCTGGTCTCGAGTCGCAGCCGGTCCCATTCCGGGCGATCCGCGCCGGACGCGTACTCGAGTTGCTCGATCGGCGCGTGCCCGTCCACCACGAGCCGGCCGGTCATGCCGAAATGGAGTCCGAGTGTCGGCCCGTCCGGAACGGGATCGGTCTCGACGAGGACGACCTTGCCGCGCCGGCGAACCGCCTCGATTCGCGCACCGAGCAACGCGTCGCGCAACCCGTCGGCACTCACCCGCTCGTCACACCACACCGACGCGATGGTGCGACCGACGAGCGGTTGGGCGCTCGTGCACCAGATCTCCGCTTCCAACCCCTCGGGCATCGCGGTTCAGACAACGGACTTGCTGATGTCGCCGAGAAACCGGTCGAGCGGCTCGGCGATCTGATCACCGTTGATCAGGAACGCATCGTGGCCGTGGGGTGAATCGATCTCGTGATACTCGCTGCGGGCGCCGTTGCGCTCGACGGCGTCGTGGATCTGCTGCTGCTGGTATGCCGGGTACAACATGTCGCTCCAGATGCCGACCGTCATCGTCGGCATCTGGACCCGCGCCATCGCTCGCTCCAGCGAGCCTCGACCACGAGCGATGTCGTGGAGATCCATCGCCTTCCCGATCGCGAGGTAGCTGTTCGCGTCGAACCGACGCACGATCTTCGTCCCGTGGTACTCGAGGTAGCGCTCGACCTCGTACTGCTGCCACATTCCGAGGATGTCGCCCACCTCGGGCTTGCCCGAGTAGTCGCGCCCGAATCGGTCGGTGAACACGTTGTCGCTGCGGAACGTCACCTGCGCGATCTGGCGGGCGATCGACAACCCCACCGCCGGTCCGTCCCCCGGTTCCGCGTCGTAGTAGTCGCCGCCCCGCCACTTCGGATCGAGGCGAATCGCTTGGCGACCGATACCTCCCCAGGCGATCTGCTGGGCCGTGGCCTGCATGCAGGTCGCGATCGGGACCACCGAGCGAACCCGCCGCGGGTACATGACCGCCCACTCCAGCGCCTGCATCCCGCCCATCGAGCCGCCGATCACCGACATCCACTGCACGACACCCAGATGTTCGGCCAGGCGTGCCTGCGCGCGCACCATGTCGCGGATCGTGACCACCGGAAACCGCGAGCCGTACGGGGTGCCGTCGTCCGGATGCGGTGAGGCCGGCCCGGTCGAACCCTGACAGCCTCCGAGGACGTTCGCACACACGACGAAATACCGGTCCGTGTCGATCGGCAGCCCCGGCCCGACCATCGAGTTCCACCATCCGGCCTCGCCGTGACCCCGACCGGCCGGCCCTGCGGCGTGGCTGTCGCCCGTCCAGGCGTGACACAACAGCACGGCGTTCGTGCCCGCTGCGTCGAGCGTCCCCCACGTCTCGTACGCGATCGTGACATCGGCGAGCGTCGCACCCGAATCGAGCGCAAAACGCCGATCGGTGGCGAAGGTGAAGAACCGGCGCTGACCGGCAGGATCGCCGGGCATCCAGGCGCCGGTCACCGGGAGTGGGTCGGTCGTGGTCATCGCGATGTCGGTCGAGTCGCAGGGCCCGGCCGAGGATCGGACGAGCAACGACGAGACGTTGGAACGGTAGCAGCCGGGTCCGATTGCGACGTTGCAGGAATTGCCGTGAGACCCCCGCCAGGACGATGTGCGTCAGCGATCGACGTGCCCGACGACCGGCTGCGCGAGGCGCATGCGCTGGTCGAAACCGGCCTCGTACGGGAGGAAGCCGTTGCGGTCCGGATACAGCAGCTGCACCATCTCGAGCGGCTCACCACGGAACCACGATGCCCCCGTGACGAAACGCTCGGCTGCGATCGTCGGGTCGATCGGAGCGAACACGCACCGCAGGTCGTTGTCGAGCAACCCGACGAGTTCGTCACCGAGCGGGATGACGGTTCCGCCTCTCGCCGCATCTGCGACGAGCGTGACCAGCCCGTTCGCCGCCGCCGGTGCGAGACCGAACACCGCCACGTCGGGAAAGTCGACCGCCGCGCGCATGCCGATCGAATACGCACACGCCGGCGTGGGTGGGTCGGTCGACGGGTCCGCCGCGATCGTCTCGAGCGCCCAGCCGTGGGTCTCGATCATCCATTCGATCTTCTCGGCGTGCGGAATGTGGAAGTCGGGCAACTCCATGACGTCAGTCGATCACAGTTCGACCCACGTCGACGAAACGCCGGTCCAGCGCCGCCGGTCGAGTGCAGCCGGCGCAGGTCAGGCGATCAGGTCGAGCGAGTCGAGGTCGACGCAGTGCTGCAGGTGGCGGGTCGCCATGGCGGCGAACATCGCTTCGCTGCGATCGCTTCCGCCGACGACCTGACTGGCGACCACGGCCATGATCACGCCCCCGAACGCGTCGCGCCGATATTGATCCCACAGCCACGTCGCGTCGACGTCGACGCCGCCGGATTCGAGCGCTCGGCGATAGTCCTCGACGAGTTCGGTTTCCGCCGACCGACGATCGTCGGAGACCAGCCCGGCGCCGAGGAAGTAGGCGAGGTCGCCGACCGGCCCACCGTGGCCGGGTGTCTGCCAGTCGACCGCGGTCACCGGTGGGCCCCCTGCCGGCGTCGCGAACAGCAGGTTGTCGAGTCGGTAGTCGCCGTGGGTCACGGTGAGCGGTCCACTGCGCCCTTCGACCCAGCCTGCGAGCCGCGGCCCGAACGCATCGAGCACAGCTCGCTGATCCGCATCCAGATAGCCGTCGTAGGTCGAGCGGAAGCCGGGGAGGAAGAGCGACCACAGCGCGGCGAGCTGCTCGCCGTCGTCGGAGCCGGAGCGGCGCTGCAGGAACTCGTGTTCGAACAGGGTCGGATCGTCCCACCGGGGAGCGTGGAGGCGGGCGAGTTCGATCACGGCCGCACGTGCGATGTCGACGTCGCATCCGGCGACCTGGTCGCCCTGTTCGGCCGGCGCCATGTCTTCCAGGACCAGCACGAAGTCGCCGGTCGTCTCCGTCCAGCTGCCGTGGAAACAATGCGGCACGCGGATGTCGACCGTCGATGCGATTCGGTCGTAGAACTTCACCTCGCGTTCGTAGTTGCGGAGCCCGATCCCGGTGGCACGGCTGGTCTCGTCGAGCGACGGGAGCTTGATGACCACCGATGCCGGCGCCGCACCATCCGACGACTCGATGCCGACCCGCAGGTTCAGCCCGACCAGCCCGTCACCGATCCGATCCACGTGCGTCCCGGCGACGTCGGCGTCGAGCACGGTCGACAGCCAGTCCGAAGTCAGCCAGTCGGGCGTGAGTGCGTCGCGCTGCATCGGTCGGACCGTAGCCCGCCCGGCGATACCGTCCGAGGTCGATGTACCGCTTCCTGCTCCGCCCGGCGTGGTTGCTGTTCCACGCGGTCGTCCTCGCCGGCATCGTGCTGATGGTGGCGGCCGGGTTCTGGCAACTGAATCGCCTCGAGGAACGCAAGGACTTCAACGCGCAGGTCCGCGAGCGGTCCCAGCAGGAACCGTTGGAATTGCAGGCCGTCCTCGACGAGATCGACGCCGGCACCCTCGATCCGTCGTCCGCCGAATGGCTGCCGGTCACGACATCGGGCACGTACCTGCCCGATCAGGTCCTGGAGTTCAACAACTCCCAGGGCGGCCGTGCCGGCGACAACGTGCTCACGGCCCTCGTCACCGACGCGACGACGGATGCGACCACCACAGGAGCCACATCGGGCACGGCATCGGAGACGACCGTGATCGTGAACCGCGGGTTCATCCCGCTGGGGATCGACGTGCCCGCTCCCCCGGCCGTGGGCGTCGACATCGTCGGTTTCATCCGGCCGTCCGAAGTCCGAGAGCGAGGCGGGCTGACCGACGACGACGACGGGACGCCGCTGACCGAGGTCCGTCGGATCGACATCCCACGACTGGCCGAACAGTTCCCCGGCAACGTCGCGCCGGTGTTCGTCCAGTTGACGTCGTCGGACCCCGAACTCGGCCCCGGCGACCCGTCTCCGGTCGTGCTCCCCGAACTCGACAACGGACCCCACCTCTCCTACGCCATCCAGTGGTTCATCTTCGCGATCTGTGTCGCCGTCGGTTGGGTCCTCGCCGTACGGCGGTCGCTGGCGGTCAGGGCGCGAGCGCAGCAACGAGCGACCGCGGATTCCCTCTGAGCAGCTGACGCCGCAGCGGCCAATCGGCTCGCCGGAACACCGCGGTCATGATCCGGGCCAGCTCCGACGGCGGCGTGTCGATGCGGAGGTACGGCGCCCACCGCTCGGGCGGCAGGTCGAAGAACGCCTGGAAGAACGCCCTGATCTCGGCGGTATCCATCCCGAGCAACACATCGAGCCCGAAGTCGTGCAGCCGCCGCGTCCGTCGGAGGTCCCGCGGCCACACCGCATCGGCGATGGCGACGGCGTCGGCAGCCGGATCGACCGGGCCGGGCCCAGCCAAGCACTCGCTCACGGCTCCAGCGACGCGCTCGGCCGCCCGCAACGACGATGCGACCGAGTACCCCGTGGCGGGGTGGATCATCCCGGCTGCGGCGCCGAACCTGACCGTCGACGGTGCACCGTCACTGCGGGGCCGCGCCGGCACCGGCGCACCCATCGGGATCCGGACGCGTTCGATCCGCACGGCCACCTCGATCAGTTCCTCGACGGTTCGACCGAGTCGCGACGCGAGCCGGGGCAGCAAACGCTCCGGTTCGAGCGCCGGGCCCGCCAGCACGGTCTCCTCGACGAGCCACCCGTCGGCGACCGGAAACGCGTAGACGAACGTCGGAACGGCGAGGTCGTCGGACGCCGGCGGATGACTGAAGTCCATCACGGTCGGCCGTCCGAGCGACCCCTCCGGCGGATGCTCGAGCACCACACCGATCGCGGTCTGCCAGGAGACCCGGCCGTCGTCGGTCAGCCGGCGATCACTGCCCGGCCCGTCGTGTCGATCGAGGCCGGAGGGCCACCCAGTGGCGTCGACGACGATCCTCGCGCCGGTCTCACCGGCCGACGACACCTGCCGGACCTCGTGGGTCACCCGATGGCGCAGCGCTGCCCGCAACCGATCGTTGTCGATCACGCCGTAGGGCCGCTCGACCGTCATCGGCCGCTCGAAGACCGCGGCAACCGAATCGAACCGATGCATCCAGATGTCAACCCCGTCGAGGCCCGCCACGGCGTCGAGATCGTCGATCCACGACGAGTAGGTCGCCCCCCACTCCCGATCCGCACCGAACAGCACGGTCTCCACGCCGAGCCGCGTCAGCTGTTGTGCGAGCGCGGAACCTGCCGGCCCGTCGCCGACGACCGCAACCTCGATCTGACTACTCGGCATCGAACCCTCAGCTGACCCGCGGTGATGTCAGTGCGCTTCGAGCTCCGCCATCCGGCGGAACTGCTCGACCACGTCGGGCGTGTCGTGGGCGGGGTCGAGGCTCCGGTACACCGTGTCGACGTTGACGGCGATGCGCCCGTACTCGCCGAGCTCACCGAAACGTGGCGAGGCCTCCAGCAGTGCCGCAATGTCGCGGGCTGCGTCGAACGCGTCGATACCAGCCTCGTGCCGACCGGTTGCCTCGGAGTCGACGAAGGCGAGATAGTCGCGCACGTCGACGATGCCGTTGCGGCCGGTGATCGGACCGTGGCCGGGAACCACGGTCTGCACGTCCATCGCCAGCATCAGGTCACACGCCGCGACCCAGTTGGACAGCGGCCCGGCCCACACGATCGGCGTTCCGCCGATGAACAAGATGTCGCCGGTGTAGACGGTGGACGCGTCGGGGACGTGGACGATCAGGTCGCCGGCGGTGTGCGCCGGGCCGACCTCGATCAGCTCGACGGCACGCCCGGCAACGTCGAGCTGCAACCGATCGTCGAACGTGCGCGTCGGCAGCACCAGGTCGATCCCCTCGAAGTCGAACGCACCGAAGAAGCTGCGGAAGAGGTCGCCGACGTCGCCCGGCGCCTTGATCAGCGCGTCGAGCATCGACGGTGGGACCTCGGGCATCTCTTCGGCGGTTGCGGTTGACGCCACGATCTCGACCGTCGGCCACTTCGTCACGACCTCGCTGTTGCCGTAGCAGTGGTCACCGTTGGCGTGCGTGTTCACCAGCGAGGTCACGGGCGCCGCTTCGGTGAGCGGCGCCATCGAGTCGAGCATCGACGCAGTCAACTTCAGGTCGAACAGCGTGTCGACGAGCAGCGAGCGGCCGTCGCCGACGATCAGACCCGCGTTGCTCCACCCCCACCCACCGTCGGGTTGCAGGTAGGCGTGGCATCCGTCACCGATCTCGTGGAGCCCGAGCGTGTAGCCAGCGGCGTTCGTCATACCGACGATCCTCTCACGCCCGACCGCGACGGGGCCACTGCGCGGCGAGCCGCTCGGCCAGCATCGTCGTCGGCAGGTGGGTGTTGACGTCCGGAATATCGGGGAACACCGAAGCGTCGCAGACGAACAGCGACTCGTGGCCGTCGACGCCACCATCGCCCCGCACGATGCCCGCACAGGAGCTGGTCGCGTGGACGTAGTCCGCTCCGTGCGCGGCGAGCCAGCTGCCGATCGCGTCGAGGTCGCGGCCGAGCGCGTCCGCCGTCGTGCCCCGGTCGTCGATGTAGACGGCATCGACGACGTCGGAGAACGGGGGACGCTCCAGCAGATCGAGCACGTCGGCGACGCCTCGGGCGAGCTGGTCGCGGTCGGCGATCTCGCGCAACAGATCGAACTCGACGACGGGATCGTCGCCGGGATCGTCGGAGCGGAGCCGCACGCGTCCACCGGCCCCGGTCGGGCGCATCAGCGCGACGAGCAGCATCGCCGTGTCGTGCGGCGCCGACGGTCCGAGGTGGTTCAACGACAGCACCTGGATCGCCTCACGGTCGATCATGGCAGCGGTGGCGAGTCCCCGCGACGACGGGTCGATGCGTGTCCGGGGACCATCGGCGAGTTGGAGCAGCAACCCTGCGGCGGGGTGATCCCGGAGCCCGACGCCCGCCTGCTCGATCCCGGATCGCTGCAGGATCGCAGGGGTGTGGATCGCGCCGGCCGAGACCACCACGGCGTCGGCCCGCACTCGTTCGCCGTTCGCGAGCACCACCCCGACGGCCGCACCGTCGGCGTCGAAGTCGACTCGGTCGACCGGCTGGTCGGCACGGATCTCGAACCGGTCTCCCGCCGACGAGGCGAGCGGCCACAGATACGCCTCGGCCGACGTGACACGGCGACCGTCGTGGCGTGTGAGCGGAACGATTTCGGCCGCCGCATCCGCCGCGAGGAGCAGGCGGTCGACACGACCGAGCTCTGACTCGTGGGGACGCTCGGCGGGAATCAGCGTCCGGGCCCAGGCCTCGTCGACGTCGTCCCATCCCCAGGATCGGTAGCGGGCGGCGTCGCCGCGCAGCGCAACCATCGCGTTGACCGCGCTCGACCCGCCGACGCCGCGGCCGCGCACGTACCGAGTGCGCGGCCCCTGCGCCGTTCGTCGTGCGACGAGACGGTCGTAGATGCGGCCCTCGGCCCCGAGCGCCGCGAAGCAATCGTCGTCGTCGACGGAGGGTGGCACCTCGCCGGCATCGAGCCGTGGCCCGGCTTCGATCAGCGTCACGACGTGGCCGGCATCGCACAGTCGGCGCGCCGCCACACACCCCCCGGAGCCGGCGCCGACGACGATCCACTTCACGTCGTGGCTCGCTCCGTCGCTGCGGGCAGGCCCGCGAGGTGGGCGGTGTCGTTGTACCGGATCAGGCTCCAGGCATCGTCGGATGTCCGTATCCGGTCGGGCGCGATGAACTCCGTCAACGACGTGTTGAGCGTGTGCAGTGCGAAGCCCCCCGCGACCGGGAGGTCGAGCGCGTAGCGAAACGCCGCGTCGACCACTCCCCCGTGGCATGCCACGACGACGTGCTTGCCGCTGTACACCTGGACGAGCCGGTCGAGCGCCGACCGGATGCGGGCGTGGAATTCGGCGGTCGTCTCGCCTCCCGGGAAGATCTGCACGGCGGGGTCACCCGACCAGTCGGGCGTGCCGAACCGAGCCACGTAGTCGTCGAAGCTCATTCCGTCGATGTCGGGGCCCGGGTCGTGCTCGCCGAACTCCTCCCACCGATCGAACGACTCGACCCCGATCGAGGGCTGCACGATCTCAGCGGTCTCGATCGCACGAGGGAACGTGCTCGACAGCAACGCGTCGGCGGCGAGTTCACCGCTGGCGTCCAGGCGACGGGCGAGCTGCTGGGACTGTCGACGACCGAGGTCGCTCAGGCCGGTACACGTTCGATGTCCGCCGATGATGCGCTGGACGGTCACGTTGGATTCGCCGTGGCGGATCAGCGTGATCCGCGTCGGGTCGGGAGGGATGGCCACGGGCGGATCGTACGCCGGGCCGACCGGTGACGCTCCGCTCGTCGGCCCGCTTGACCTCCCGATTGACTTCCCGATCGATTTCCCGATTGACTTCCCGATTGATTTCCCGATTGATTTCCCGATCGTCGTCCCGGTTCTGTCCTCAAGAACCACTCGAATCGGCCGAAGAACCATGTTGTGACGGATCTGATCGACGCGGACCATGCAACCGAGCCCGCGCCGCCCGCTGGACTGGCCCATCTGATGCACCCCGTCCCCTCCGACGACACACCGACCGCGGAGATTCCGATCGCGCCTGCGACCGCCTCGGCGGCCCTGCCCCCGCCGACCATGCAGACGCTGGCGCATCCGGTGTTGCCACCGCCCCCGAAGGCCGTGCCATCGGTGGCACCGCCACCCCCAACGATGCCGACGGCCGACGTCGCCCCCGTTGCAGCCGGCACCAGCGCTCCGGCCATCGCCGAGCCAACTCCTGAGCCATCCCCCGAGCCATCCCCCGAGCCGGCTCCGAGCGGACCCGCGTTGGTGACCGGACCGGCGGCGATTCTCTCGGCCGATCCCGCATACGCGCCGCTGGAGCAGTCACTGCCGGCGTTGCCGGCGGCCACCGCCGTGAAGCCCGCGCCACCGCCGTCCACGCAAGCACCCCTCACCCTCGAGGATCTCCTCGGCGCCAACAACCCGAACACGCCCACGAAGAAGAAGCAGGGTTCGTCGGTCGGGCGCCTGTTCGGCCGACTCATCCTGCTCGCGGTCCTCGTCGGCGGCGGCTACGCCGCGTACACCTACGGTCCGGACCTCTACGAGCAGTACGTGACGGGCGAACCCAGCGAAGCCGATCCGACCGAAGCCGACGCACCACTCGCCTTTCCGAACGCCGTTCCCGCCGCTGCTCCCATCCGTACCGCGGAGTTCATCCTCGAAGGGCTCCCGGGTGCTCCCGAGATGTCGTACCGCGTGACGACCGACTTCGAGACCAACGTCAGCCAGGTCGACATCACCCGTCCCACCGGCCCCGACCTCCAGATCCTCACCTACGGTGAGGCCGCGCTGATCCGTCGGAGCGACGCCGACCAGTGGTACCAGCTCGAACGCGGCCGGTTCCCACTCGACGACCGGCTCGAGCGCGCCGACTGGGTCCGCCAGCTCGACGAGCTGCTCCCGACCTCGATTCGCAGCAGCGTCACGATCGACGACGCCGGCGAGACCGAGGTCTCGGGCGTCCCCACCCGCCGCCTCTCGCTCTCGCTCGACGTCGCACTCCTCGGCAGCCAATCGGGCAATTCCGAGGCGCCCGGAGATGCGCAGGGCGCCGAGGCGGTCCCCGTGGACGGTGTCCCTCCCGTGGATCCCGCGGTGCCCGTCGACGGTGCTCTGGCGGCCGATCCTGCCGCGGTGCCGAACCCGGCGGCTCCCACAGCCGCCCCGCCGGGCGCTGCCCCGGAATCCGAGCCGACGACCTCGCTGGTGACCAGCATCGAGGTCTGGGTCGACTCCGAAGGCCTCGTTCGCAAGGTGAGCGGCGTTCCCCAACTCGGCGCCGAGACGATCACGGTCATCCGGACCGACAGCGCCGCCTGGGTGCCCAACTACCCGACTCCGGAGTTCGTGCAGCCGCTCACGGCAGCAACGCTCGTCGAGCTCGGCATCTGACACCTCGCCGGCGACCCCGGAGGAACGGGGCAACGCTGCCCCGTACGCGACGGCTCTGTGACATTTCCCCGGAAATGCTGGTCGCCACCCGATCGGCTCCGTATGGTCGCGCCGGTGTCCCAACGACATCGCATGACCATCCGATCGATCGACCCCGATCCGCGGGTCGGCCAGATCACCGCTGCCGCCACGGCGCTGGGGCTCACTCGGCTCGGCTCGATCGCCGTTGCCGACCTCGTGCACGTGGAGGGTGACCTCACCGACACCGACCTGCAGAAGCTGCACGGCCTCCTCGTCGATCCGCTGCTCCAGATGGGCACGTGGAGCGTCCCCTCCGGCCGGGCAGTGGAGATCGGCCTGCTCGCCGGCGTCACCGACACCTCGGCGGACGCGGTCCACCGCGCGGCAACGGCACTCGCCATCCGGATCGACCATGCGTCGACGGGGCTGCGGGTCGAGTTCGACGACGAGATCGACGAGGCGACCATGCGCACGGTGGTCTCCCGGCTGCTGGTGAACCCGATTGTCGAGCGCTGGGCGGACGGAACCATCGAGCCGACCCATCCCGGCACGGAAGACGCCGACTCGACCGCACAGGTGATCGCGATACGTGGACTCGATGACGTCGGACTCGCCGCCGTCAACACCGAGCGCGCCCTGTCGCTCGACATCGAGGAGTTGCGGATCATCCGCGATCACTTCGCTGCACTCGACCGCGATCCCACCGACGTGGAGATCGAAACGCTCGCCCAGACCTGGAGCGAACACTGTGCGCACAAGACCTTCCGTGCAGCGATCAACGCCATGGAGCCCGGCGATGCCGAGCCCGGCCAGCGCATGCCCCTGATGCAACAGCTCCGCTCCTGCACCGAGGCCATCGACGCGCCGTTCGTGCGTTCGGCGTTCGTCGGCAATGCGGGTGTCGTCGAGTTCCACAAGGGGACGACGCTGGCGCTCAAGGCCGAGACCCACAACCACCCCTCGGCCGTCGAACCGTTCGGCGGCGCCAACACCGGTGTCGGCGGCGTGATCCGCGACATTCTCGGCATCGCGCACAGACCGATCGCCGTCACCGACATCTTGTGCTTCGGTCCCTCCGATCTTCCGCTGTCGCAGCTGCCCGAGGGGTCGTTGCACCCGCGCCGGATCGAGGCCGGCGTGGTCGACGGCGTCGCCGACTACGGCAACAAGATCGGCCTGCCGACGGTCGCGGGCGCGATTCTGTACGACGCTGCGTACACGACGAACCCGCTCGTGTTCGCCGGATGCATCGGAACCGCGCCGAGCCGACGCCTCCACGACGGGCCACATCCCGGCGACCGGATCCTGGTCCTCGGTGGCGCCACGGGACGCGACGGCATCCGCGGTGCGACGTTCTCGTCGGCGACGATGGACGCCACCACGGGCGAGGTCGCCGGCGCCAGCGTGCAGATCGGCGACCCGATCGTCGAGAAGCTGCTGATCGACGTGCTGGTCGGCGCCGAGGACATGTACTCGGCAATCACCGACTGTGGCGCAGGTGGGCTCTCGTCCGCAATCGGCGAGATGGCCGAGGGCATCGGTGCCGACGTCGACCTCGCGCTCGTGCCCCGCAAGTACCCCGGGCTCGAACCGTGGGAGGTCTGGCTCAGTGAAGCCCAGGAGCGCATGGTGGTGTCCGTCCCACCACGCGGCGTCAGCGCTCTCGCCAAGCGATGCAACAAGCACGGGGTCGGTTGGTCCGACGTCGGCTCGTTCACCGGCGACGGCATCCTCGTCGTGCGCAACGGCGACGACGTCGTGGCCCGCCTCGACACCGCGTTCCTGCACGACGGGCGACCGCAGCGCCGGATGGACGCGACGATGCCCGATCCGCAGCGCAGCGGCGCCACGTCACGTGCCCTCGAGGATCCGGCGGCATCGCTCCTCGCGCTGCTGCGCCATCCCAACATCGCATCCAAGGCGTCGACGATCCACCGGTACGACCACGAGATCCTCGGCTCGACCGTCGTTCGCCCGCTCGTGGGCGCTGCCTCCGATGGACCCGCCGACGGCGTGGTGCTGGCGCAGCCGACCGACGCGCACGGGATCGCGATCGGCATCGGCGTCAACCCCTGGTACGGGCTGCACGATCCCGAAGCGATGGCGTTCGCCGCCGTCGACGAAGCCGTCCGCAACGTCGTCGCCGTCGGCGCCGACCCCGACCGAATCGCGCTGCTGGACAACTTCTCGTGGGGCGACCCGCGCCGCACGTCGACGATGGGCGATCTCGTGGCCGCCGTCGACGGATGCTGCGCCGCCGCCTTCATGTTCAATGCGCCCTTCGTGTCGGGCAAGGACTCGCTGAACAACGAGTACGTCGGCGGCGACGGCGAACGCCACGCGGTCCCACCGACGCTGGTCATCACGGCCGTCGGCCACGTCCCGGACGCCGACCGCTGCGTGACCCCGGACCTGCTGGCGCCCGGCAACGTGCTGTTGTTGATCGGCTCGACCGAAACCGAGTTCGCCGGCTCCCACTTCGACCTCGTGCACGGCGAACCCGACGATCCCGGTGTGGTGCCGGCGCCCGACACCGACGCCGCCATCCACTATCGCGATCTCCATTCGGCGATGCAGGCCGGGCTGATCGTGTCGTGTCACGACGTCAGCGAGGGCGGCCTCGCCGTCGCGCTGGCCGAGATGTGTCTCGGCGGGCGCCTCGGCGCGGCGATCGAAGACGCTGCCGCACGACGATCTCGCGACGGCGCTCTTCAGCGAGTCGATCGGCAGGATGATCGTGGAGGTCGAGCCGCGCAGCGTCCCGGCATTCCTGCGGATCATGAACGACGACGCCCTCGTGCTCGGCGTGGTCACCGACTCCGGATTGTTGTCACTGCCCGGCGTCGAACCGATTCCGGTCTCGGACCTCGCCGACGCGTTCAACAGCCGAGCCCAGCCCGCGACGATACCGCTCGACGACAACGACGGTGACGGTGGCGGTGACGGTGACGGTGGCGGTGGCGGTGGCGGAGAGCGACCTGGCGAACCCGACGAACCCGGCGGACCGGACGAATGGGCCGACGCCGGAGACGGTTCCACCGACAACGATGCGAACGACGAGGCGAGCCGATCATGAGCAGGGTCCCCGCACTGATCATCGCCGGGCCGGGCACCAACCGGGACCGCGACGTCGCCACGGCGCTCGACATCGCCGGTGCCGATGCCAAGATCGTTCTCGCGAGCGAATTGGTCGCGTCGCCCCGACACCTCGACGACGCCCGCATGGCCGTCGTCGCCGGCGGATTCAGCTACGCCGACTCGCTGGGCGCCGGACGCATGCTCGCCCTCGATCTGACGCTGGGGCTCGGTGATCGCCTGCACGATTTCGTCGGTCAAGGGCGTCCACTCCTCGGAATCTGCAACGGATTCCAGGTCCTCAGCCGCACGAGCCTGCTCCCCGGCTCGCTCGGCCACAACGCACAGGGCGCGTTCGACTGCCGCTGGGTCGTGCTCGAACGGGCGGCCAAGAGCAACTGCATCTGGACCAAGGGCATCGACGACACGATCCACTGTCCGATCGCCCACGGCGAGGGCCGCTACGTGCATCCCGACCCCGCATCGCTCGACGCTGCCGGACAGGTGGCCCTGCGGTACCGCAGCACGAACCCGAACGGGTCGGTCGACGACATCGCCGGGGTGAGTGACCCGACCGGGTTGGTGCTCGGGTTGATGCCCCACCCCGAGAACCACATCGTCGTTCGCCAGCACCCGCACCACCGCCGAGGCGGCGGCGGCCCCGGGCACCTCGGCCTGCGGATCTTCGAAGCCGGCGTGGCCCACGCAAAGCAGCTCTGACATGGACGCAGCCCGATCCCGACCGTCTCCGCCGTCACCGACCGTGACGCCGTCGACCGTGACGCCACTGACCGAGATCGATCTTGCCGTTCGACGATCGGCGCGACGGCAAGGTGAGGGTCTCCTACGCGCTCGGCGGCGACCGGGCCGGACAGCGGCTGTTCGTCACGACGGACCGTCTGTCGGCGTTCGACCGGATCATCGCCGGGGTGCCGTACAAGGGGCAGGTCCTGAACCAGCTCTCGGCCTGGTGGTTCGAGCAGACGGCCGACATCGTCGACAACCACGTCGTCGAGATCCCCGATCCGAACGTGACGATCGCGCGCTCGGCCACACCGCTGCCCGTCGAGGTCATCGTTCGCGGCCACATCACGGGGGTGACCGACACCGCCCTGTGGACCGCCTACGCCCGCGGCGAACGAACGATCTACGGGCATCAACTGCCGGACGGACTCCGCAAGAACGATGCGCTCCCCCATCCGATCGTCACCCCGACCACGAAGGGCGCTGCGGGTTCCCACGACGTTCCGATCACCTGCGCCGAAGTCGCCGACCGGGGCCTGGTCGAACCCGCCCTGTGGGATCGGGTCCAGACCGCGGCGCTCGCCGTCTTCGAACGCGGGGTCGAGCGAGGCAGATCGGCCGGGTTGATCCTGGCCGACACCAAGTACGAGTTCGGAGTCGCCGAGACCGGTGAGCTGCTGCTCATCGACGAGGTCCACACGCCGGATTCGTCACGCTGGTGGGTCGCCGCGAGTTATCCGGAACGACTCGCCGCCGGCGAGGAACCCGAGAGCCTCGACAAGGAAGTCGTGCGTCGCGCACTGGCCGACGTCGACTTCCGCGGCGACGGCGAGATCCCGACGCTTCCCGACGAAGTCTGGGCGGCGACGACGGCACGCTACGTTGATGCCTACGAGCGACTCACCGGCGAGGCGTTCGTCTACGCCGACTATCCCGCTGCCCCACGGATCCGTGATGCGGTGGCCCATCTGGAGTGACATGACCCGATCGATCCCGGTTCACGCGGTCCCCGCCGAGCACACGGCCGACCTGGCTGCTGGCCCTGCTCCCGACCCCACCGCTGATCCCGGGACCCCACCGCTGATCCCACCGCGGATGACGCCGCACACGACGAGTGCGGGGTGCTCGGGCTCTCCACGCCGCACGGAGACGGCGTCGCCCAGCTCGCGTTCTTCGGGTTGTTCGCGCTCCAGCACCGAGGCCAGGAGGCGGCCGGCATCGCGGTGAGCGACGGCAAGCGCGCTCGGGTCCACAAGGGGCCGGGCCTCGTCTCGACCGTCTTCTCGCCGGAGGCGCTCAAGCCGCTGACCGGATACCACTCGATCGGCCACACGCGGTACTCGACGACCGGGTCGAATGCCGAACGCAACATCCAACCGTTCCTCGTCGAGACCATGCACGGCCCGCTGTCGGTGGCCCACAACGGCAACCTGGTCAACGCCACGGCGCTCCGCGACGAGCTGCTCAACCGGGGCTTCGGGCTCACCGCGACGAGCGACACCGAGGTGTTCACGCTGATGCTCGCCGCAGCGGGCGGCCAGAACTGGCAGGAGCGGATCGAGCGGACGCTTGCCGGCATGGAAGGGCGCCTTCTCGCTCGTCATCCTCGCTGCCGACCAGGTGATCGCCGTGCGCGACCCGTGGGGCTTCCGACCGCTCTCGGTCGGGCGACTCCCCCACGGTGGCCACGCGGTGGCGTCGGAGACCTGCGCCCTGTCGACGCTCGGGTGTGTCGACATCGACGAGGTCAAGCCGGGCGAAATGGTCACGCTGCGCGGCGCCGAGATCGATCGGCAGCAGATCCTCGCCCCGCAGCCGAACGGTGCTCGGTGCACCTTCGAGTTCGTCTACTTCTCCCGTCCCGACTCGGTGTGGGACGAGAAGTCGGTCCACCACGTCCGCCAGCGGCTCGGCGTCGAGTTGGCACGCGAGTCGATGGTCGAGGCCGACGTGGTCATCCCGGTGCCCGACTCGTCGATCCCCGCGGCGATCGGGTTCTCCAACGAGAGCGGGCTGCCGTTCAACGACGGGCTGATCAAGAACCGCTACATCGGTCGGACGTTCATCGAACCGACTCAGGACATCCGCGAGCGTGGCGTCGCGCTCAAGTTCAACGCGTTGAGCGAGAACCTCGAGGGGAAGCGGGTCATCATGATCGACGACTCGCTGGTCCGCGGGACGACCGCCGGCCCGCTGGTCAAGCTCGTGCGTGACGCCGGGGCGACCGAGGTGCACCTGCGCATCACGTGTCCGC
Organism: Ilumatobacteraceae bacterium; assembly: GCA_963695475.1. Lineage (GTDB taxonomy): Bacteria > Actinomycetota > Acidimicrobiia > Acidimicrobiales > Ilumatobacteraceae > Ilumatobacter_A. The sequence goes on along the minus strand of CAVOHA010000019.1, from coordinate 5,906 downwards.
CGATCACCCACGCCTGTCACTTCGGAGTCGACATGGGCCACGACGACGACCTGATGGCGGCGCGGCTCACGATCGCCGAGATGGAGGCCCACATCGGCGCCGACAGCCTCGCCTTTCTCTCCCTCGACGGCATGATGCGCGCCGTGGCCGGCCGGGAGAGCGGCGGCGACGACGGCTACTGCAACGCGTGCTTCACCGGCGACTACCCGCTCGCCGTCGGCGACGCTCAGGCGAAGCTGGCCTTCGAGGGCGTGCTCCACTGATGTTGCACGACATGCCGACAGACATGCCGACAGCCACACCGGCACCAGCACCAGCACGAGCACCGGTGGGAGCAGTGCGGTCGACGTGGGTCCAGGACCGATGCGGGTCCTGATCCTCGGCGGGGGCGGCCGCGAACAGGCGCTCGCGTGGGCGTGTCGCCGCAACGCGCACGACGTGCGCCTCGCACCCGACCTCGCCGACGCGAGTATCGACAACACCGACCTCGTGATCCCCGGCCCCGAAGCTGCGCTGGTCGCCGGCGCGGCCGACGAGTGCGCACGTCGCGGCATCCCGTGCTTCGGTCCGACCGCGGACCTCGCACAACTCGAGGCCTCCAAGGGTTTCGCCCGCCAACTCGCCGCCGACCTCGGCATCCCCGGGCCCGCGTTCGCTCGGTTCGATCCCGCGTCGTCGACCACCGTCGTCGACGACGCCCGACGTTGGTGGCACGATCTCGGCGCACCCGTCGTCGTCAAGCTCGACGGACTCGCGGCGGGCAAGGGCGTGGTCGTCCCCGACTCGCCGGGCGAGACCGATGCCGCGATCGTCGATGCCGCGGTCGCCGGCGCGTTCGTGCTCGAAGAACGGATCACCGGTCCGGAGTTCTCCCTGCTCGCCCTGTGTGACGGCACCCGTGCGGTCGCCCTCCCACTCGCGCAGGACCACAAGCGCATCGGAGAAGGCGACACGGGGCCGAACACCGGAGGCATGGGCGCGTTCGCCCCTGCGCCCGTCCCGCTCGACCCCGCCGACCTGCTGGACACGTTCGTGCAACCCGTGGTCGACCATTTCGCCGCGGCCGGCACGCCCTACGTCGGCGTGATCTACGCCGGGCTGATGCTGACCGTCGACGGCCCGCGCCTCATCGAGTACAACGCACGATTCGGTGACCCCGAGACGCAGGCCGTCCTCCCGCTCGTCGAAACCGACCTCGCCGAGATCGCGCTGGCCGCGACGCGTGGCGATGTCACCAGCGTGCCGCTCGTGGTCCGACGACAGTCCGCAGTGACCGTCGTCGCAGCTGCCGCCGGCTATCCGGCGACGCCCGAATCGGGCGCCGAGATCATCGACCGGGTCGACGACGACGACGCGTTCAACCACGCCCACGATGGCGTCGCCCTGCGCTTCGATGCCGGCGTGCGCCACAATCCCACCGGTGCAGCGAGCGGCGACGGTGACGGGGTCGATCGGGTGGCGGGCGGGCGGGTTCTCGCGGTGACCGGCGTCGGCCAGGATCTCGGCGAGGCGCGGCGCATCGCCTACGCCCGGATGGCGGCGATCGAGTTTCCCGGCATGCAGGTGCGACGCGACATCGGATGGCGCGCTCCCGGTGCTGCGCTCGTGTCGTACGCGGATGCGGGCGTCGACATCGATGAAGGGACGCGTGCCGTCGCCGAGATGAAGGCGGCCGTCGAATCGACTCATGACGTCGGGTCGGGACGCGGCGTGCTCCAGGGCGTCGGCAGTTTCGGCGGCGTGTTCTCGGCTGCAGCCATCACCGAGCTCGCCGATCCGGTGCTCGTCGCGTCGACCGATGGGGTCGGCACGAAGGTCGAGCTCGCCGCACGACTCGGGCGCGTTCGCGGCGTGGGCGCCGACATCGTCAATCACTGCATCGGCGACGTCCTCGTTCAGAACGCACGGCCGCTGTTCTTCCTCGACTACATCGCGGCGAGCGTGCTCGACGCTGACATGGTGGCCGACATCGTCACGGGCATGGCCGATGCGTGTCGTGCCGCCAACTGCGCATTGCTGGGTGGCGAAACCGCCGAGATGCCCGGCGTGTACCTGCCCGGTGCGTTCGACATCGCCGGCACGCTCGTCGGTGTGGCGGATCGATCCACACTGCTCCCACGATCGGACCTCGCAGCAGGCGACGTGCTGATCGGCGTCGCCTCGTCCGGCCCGCACACGAACGGCTACTCCCTGCTCCGCAAGGTGTTCGAGTGGGCGCCGATGGACGTCGCGCTCGCCGGAATGGACCGTCCGCTCGGCGATGCGCTGCTCGAGCCCCACCGCAACTACCTCGAGCCCCTGCGTCCCGCGCTCGAATCGGGCCGAGTCAAAGCCCTCGCCCAGATCACCGGCGGCGGATTGCCCGAGAACCTTCCACGGGTGTTGCCGGACGGCGTCGGCGCCGAGGTCGAACTCGATTCGTGGCCGATCCCCCCGCTGTTCCGCCTCGTGCGCGAGCTGACCCCGCAGATGTCCACCGCCGAGCTGTACCGCACGCTCAACATGGGGATCGGCATGGTCGTCGTCTGCGACCCCGCCGACGCTGACGCCGTGCAGGCCGCCATCCCCGAAACCACCTGGCGGATCGGCCGACTCGTCGCCGGCGACCGTTCGGTCATCCTGCGCTGACGGCAGGCGCAAGATGCACGGCGAAACGCGACCTGACAAGCAACGTGACATGCAACGCGACATGCAACGCGACATGCAACGGATCGTCGTGCTGGCGTCGGGTTCCGGATCGAACCTCCAGGCGATCATCGACGGGTGTGTCGGCGGGGGGATCGAGGCGACGGTCGTGGGCGTCGTCTCGAACCGTCCCGACGCCTACGCACTGACCCGCGCCGCCGAGGCCGGGATCGACACCGAGCTCGTCGCCCGCCTCGACGGCGAGGAGCGACGCCACTACGACACCCGCCTCGCGGGAACCGTGGCATCGTTCGAGCCGGACTGGGTCGTGCTCGCCGGGTGGATGCGCATTCTCACCAGCGAGTTCCTCGACCGGTTCCCGAACCGCGTCGTCAACCTGCATCCCGCGATGCCCGGCGAACTGCCGGGCATCAACGCGATCGAACGGGCGTGGGACGAAGCCGTGGCCGGCACGCGCACCGAGTCGGGCGTGATGGTCCACCTGGTTCCCGACGAAGGCGTCGACGACGGCCCGGTTCTCGCGTCGCGAGTCGTTCCCGTCGACGCGTCTGGCACACTGGAGGCATTCGCCGCCGCCGTCCACGACACCGAGCACGAGCTCCTCGTCGAGACACTGGCGCAACTGTGCGCATCCGACCGCTCCTGAAACCCGAGGTCCCGACATGACCGACGACATCACTCCCGAGGCCCGCACTCCCGAGGCCCGCACCGCCGAGGCCCGCACCGCCGAGAACGTCAACGACGGATTCTTCGACCGGTACGAGGCGCTCACGTTCGACGACGTCGTCGTGGTGCCCGGGTGGTCCGAGACGCTGCCCGATGCGGTCGACACGACCGCCACGTTCGCCGGCGACATCGAGCTCGCCGTTCCGCTCGTGTCGGCAGCGATGGACAAGGTCACCGAGGCGCGCATGGCCATCGGCATGGCCCGCAACGGCGGAATCGGCGTCATCCACCGGAACATGTCGATCGCCGACCAGGCCAGCGAGGTCCAAAAGGTCAAGCGATCGCAGTCCGGCATGATCACCGATCCCGTCACGCTCCCCCCGACGGCGCTGCTCCACGAGGCCGAGGCACTGATGCATCGCTTCAAGTTCTCCGGTGTGCCGATCACCGACGACGACGGCCACCTCGTCGGCATCCTGACCAACCGGGACATCCGCTTCTGCGAGGGCGCCGACTTCGATCGCCCCGTCACCGAGTTCATGACCGCGGCCGACGACCCCCGCGGCGGGCTCGTGACGGCCGAGGTCGGGACATCGCTCGACGATGCTCGTGCCATCCTGCAGCAGCACCGCATCGAGAAACTGCCGCTCGTCGACGGTTCGGGCTGCCTCGCCGGCTTGATCACGGTCAAGGACATCCAGAAGCGTCTCGACTTCCCCAACGCCTCACGCGACGGACAGGGCCGCCTCCGCGCCGCCGCTGCCGTCGGCGTGGGCGCCGACCTCGAGGAGCGGGTGGCCGCACTCGTCGCCATGAGCGTCGATGCGGTGTCGATCGACACCGCCCACGGCCACTCTGCGAACGTCGTGAAGGCGATCGAGCGGATCAAGGGCAGCTGGCCCTGGCTCCCGGTGACGGCCGGCAACGTCGTCACCGAGGAAGGTGTCGAAGCGCTCGCCAAGGCGGGCGCCGACGCGGTGAAGGTCGGTGTCGGGGCCGGGTCGATCTGCACGACGCGCGTGGTGTCCGGTGCCGGTATGCCCCAGCTGTCGGCGATCTGGCACACGACACGCCGGGCACAGCAGCTCGGCATCCCGATCATCGCCGACGGCGGCATCACGTTCTCGGGTGACATCGTCAAGGCGATCGCGGCCGGCGCGCAGACGGTGATGATCGGTTCGTTGCTGGCCGGCACCGAGGAGTCCCCCGGCGAGATGGAGCTGATGGACGGCCGCCGCTACAAGAGCTACCGCGGGATGGGTTCGATGGGCGCGATGACGGGCGACAGCGCCGACCGGTATGCAACGAGCCAGTCGGCGTCGGGCAAGACGGCCGTCGGCGCCGCCAGCCAGAAGCTCGTGCCCGAAGGCATCGAGGGTCGCGTGCCCTACGCCGGGCCGCTCGGCGACGTGCTCTACCAGCTCGTCGGCGGTCTGCGCTCCGGCATGGGCTATGCCGGGGCCGCCACGCTCGACGGTCTCCGCCACGCCCGCTTCATGCGGGTCACCACCGCCGGCCGCGACGAATCGCACCCTCACGACATCACGATCACCCAGGAAGCCCCCAACTACCAGCGCGGCGGCTGAGCCGAGCGGCACCGGTCCGGCACGCCCAGGCGCGACCGCTCACGGAGCAGACGCACCGTCTCGGGCGCCGACCTGGTGTTCAGCATGCGACGTCGGGTGTGCCGTCGGGCTCTCGCCGTGTTCGGGATCCTGGTCGTGTCGGGTCTCGGGCGGCTCGTGGTCGTCGGGTGGGACGAAGGTGATCCAGCGGCCGTCGAGGCGTTCTCCGATGGGATGCTGATACTCGCCCGCGATCGGTGACGGTGGCGTGCTCGGCGGAGTGGGGCTTCGCGCCGGATCTTCGGATCTCGACGCCGTGCGCGTTGACGAAGCGCAGCGTGTCGGGTCGGTCCGCGTTTCCGGAGATCCCGAGTCGGTGTTTGTGATGCATCCGATGATGCCGCGAGCAGATCGTGATCAGATTCCACGAATCGGTCGGCCCGTCGTCGGACCAGTGGATGATGTGATGCAGATCGAGCCCGCGCGTCGCGGTGCACCCGGGCACCTGACAGCGATGCTCGTCCCGGAAGAGCACGAGACGACGGAGCCGGTCGGGGATCGTCCGCTGCGAACGGCCGACCGACACCGGGATCGCTCCGTCGACGAAGACGGGGTCGATCCGACCGTCGCAGGTCAGGAGCCGCTTGATCGAGTCGGGCACAGCGACGTGTTCGCTGGTCACAGAGCCGGCCGGACGGGTCCATGAACAGATTCACCCGGAATCGATCTCGTCGATCCCAGGCCATGCTCGTCAGAACCGTCAGCCCCGCCAGCACGCTCGGCGATGTCGACCGCGGACTGAGCGACCGCAGCGAACGCATCGACCTCGCTCACGAGTGTCAACGGGAGCCTGTTCGCCGCCGTGATTCAGATCGCGGAACAACCGGTCGCGGGCGTCATTCAGCGACGCCTCGATCTGCGCACCGAGGTCGGCATCGAGATCAGCGTGCAACCACCACCGACCATCGGGTCCGTAGCCGTAGCTCACTCGGTTCTCGTCGTCGAGCGCCGCCGCTGGATCCTCTGCCT
>CAVOHA010000018.1:0-66685 GCA_963695475.1 Ilumatobacteraceae bacterium | reverse complement strand
CGTCGGTCTCGTCGCGATGGTGCCCGGACTGCGGGCCGAGTCGCGACAAGAGTCGAGGGTGGACGGGCGAAGGTCTGATGCGCGCTCGGTCTCGGGGACACTCGATCCATGAGCAGTGTCGAGAACACCATACAGATCAACACCGACGCCGACCGGGCGTTCGAGTTGTGGAACAACCGGAAAGCGCACGATGACGTGGACGACCAACATTCTGGGAGTCGCCCGCGACTTCGACGTGCAGGCGCCGAACGCATCCCCGGCAGGCGGGTCGCCTGGTCGACCATCGAGGGGACCGAGCACGCCGGCGTCGTCACGTTCCGCCACCTCGACGACGACACGTGCCAGGTCGAACTCCAGATGGACTTTGTGATGGGTCAACTGCTGACCGATCAGCACCGATCGCGCACATCCGAGCAACCCGCGTGGAGCGATTGCAGGAACGTGTGCCCGGCCCGTGTGACCGTGTGAGCGAGACCGACCCGGCGGCCCTGGTCGCGTCGAGACGATGGGCCGACCTGGTCGCGTTCCTGTCGCCGCAGCAGCGGTTGGTCGTAACCCTGTACTACGCCGAAGATCAGTCGGTTGCGACGATTGCCGAGACGACGCAGATCGCCTCCGGGACCGTCAAGTCCGCACTGCCCAAGGCGTGCACGAACCTGCGGCGGGTGCTGGATGCCCCGTCGGATGACGGAGAGGAGGCGCGGCCGCAGCTGTTCGCCGCGGTGCCTCGCTTGCCGGACCCGAGCGAGAGTCTCGCGACCGTTGCGATCGGGCCGGTGGGCGTTGTGCTCAAGGAACCGGCTGGTGAATGGATCACGCTGATCGGTCCCGACGGGAGTGTCGAACGGCTCGCGACCGGTGACGAGATCTCATACCTCGTGGTCGGCCCTGGTTCGGTCGTCCATGGCTTCGGCGAGCCGGTGTTCGACGATGACAACGCAGTGGCGCCGCGGGGTTTCGCTTCCCCGCGACCGGCGAGCGGGGCTGGCGAGACGGTAGCCGTTGGGGAACTGGACGTGAACGGCTACCTGGAAATCCCGCCCTTCTTCGTCGGCAACGGCCCCGATGGCATCATCGATCGTGGCCGTCAGGTCGGTGAGACGCTGATCGAGCATGTCGACGAAACGGGCGCTCCGTTCGAACCGGACGACGGTCTTCCCCATTCCTGTCTTCTCTGATGTGGACGGCGACGGGTACCGAGACGTCGACAGCGGGCGGGTCGCAGTCATCGGCTCCGACCTGTCGTGGCAGCTCGACATTCGTCGCGACGCTGCACATGCCGGGACCGACGTCAGGCCCTCGCCGCCGGCGCCGACGACCGGTGGTCGCGTCATCTACTTCGAACGCATCGGTGCCGACCTCACGCCCGACCAGGACTTCGGAGCGAACGCCATGCCCGTCGTCGCGATCCTGAATCAAGACGGATCGGGTTCGTGGGTGCGGTTGCCCGAGGACTGGGACGTCGTGGCGAGCGATGTGTGGGGAACCGTGCTCATGCGGCAGACCGACACGGCGTACGAGTTCGCCCTGCTGGACGACTCGGTGCCGCCGACTCCCGAGGCCGTTCCGCCGACTTCGGTTGCTCCAGGACTCGATCCCGAGCCCGCAGGCGCGGATCCGGCCGGCGGTGCTGGCGATCCTTCGGAACTACGTGTCCGAGTTCGACTGCACGCAGTTGGCGAACACCGAGGACGGTCGGATCGTCGCATACGACCCGACCGATGCCACGGTGCGGGTGTACGACTCGACTGGGCAGCAACTGCAGGCCGATGTCGAGATCGACGGTGGCATCAGTCCACTCGAACGAGCCTGGTTCGTCGACGTCGGACCCACGACGTCGCGGTATCTGACCGAGTCGACCGCAGCGTCGGTCGACTCCCAGGTCGATCTCTTGGCGATCCCACTCGTCGGTGAGCGTGCCGGTGAGGTCGTGGTGGTGTGGACGGGGCTCGACGGGTCGGGCGACACCGCCCTGGTCCCGCGTCGCTGCCGGTCTCACGGTTGTCGTGTGCTGCGGCGAGCGACTCCCACGACCCGCCCTCGACGCACCGATCTACCGGTGGGTCGATCGCAACGGCGCCGTGATCGAGTCCACCGCACCCTCGTTCGAGCTCACACTCGGCGAGGCGGGCAGCAGCTTGACCCGAATCGAAGGCGAAGCGACGTTCACCCGTCTTCGCGCTGCCGACCGTCTTCCAGTACCCACGCGACTTCCCGACCACGATCGCCACCGACGACGGCGGCGCGCTCTCCACCGATTTCGTGCAGACACAGGCGGGCGGTGTGACCGTACTGGTCGACTTCGACACCGATTGGCCAGAGTTCCGCATCGACAACGGCGACGTCTACTTCCAGCCGGTCGGCGACTTGATCGGGATTCCGCTGCTGGAACCGTCCGGCACGGTCATCGTCGCCTCCGGCGGTGGGTTCGCCCGGCGTTCACTCGACGAGATCGCGACGCCGGGCTGGCCCGGCACCGCGACGATCGACGGCGAGGACCGGCACGGTCACCGCGCCCGGGCTGAACGAGTACATCACCGAGCAGCAACCGTTCTGGGCCGACGATCCCGAGCTGTTCGCCTACCAGATCAGTCGTGGATCGGCCCCGAACGAGAGGGTCACCGTCGAACTACGACGACTCGCGTGCGCCGGTCATCGACATCACCACGTCCGGCCTCCTCGACGACTCCGTCGCGGAGTCTCCGCAACAGATCACGACCGAGCGCGGCGCCGACGGCCTGCTCCGGTTCGTTTCGGGCACCTACGCCGTCCGATGCCAACCGGGCCGTGGGCACCAGGACTTCTCGAACGAACTCTGCCGTCTGATCGCCCGCCCGCCCACCCTCGTCGCGATCCTGCCCGAGTCGTGGGACGAATCGCGACGAGACGGGAAGGTGGGGCGCGGCGAGCGACGGGCACGGGTCACCAGAACGGGTGTTCCCCTGCTCGGCGTTGCTGGGTAGCCTCGACGCATCGCTCATCACCCCGTGCTCGATGCGTTCTCGCCCGCCGTTCGGGAGTGGTTCGCGTCGTCGTTTCCCCAGCCGACCCCGCCGCAGATCAACGGCTGGCCGCACATCGCGGGCGGCGAGCACACGCTGATCTGCGCGCCGACCGGTTCGGGCAAGACCCTCACGTCGTTCCTTGCGTCGATCGATCGCCTCACGACCACGCCACGGCCCGAGGAGCGGTCGCATCGCACGCGGGTGCTCTACATCTCGCCGTTGCGAGCGCTGGCGTTCGACATCGAGAAGAACCTCCGTGCGCCGCTCAAGGGCATCGAGCTCGCCGCCGAGCGGCTGGGGCAGGCGTTCGTCGCCCCCGAGGTCGGAATGCGCACCGGCGACACGCCGTCGAACGATCGCCAGAAGCTGATCCGACGCCCGCCTGACCTGCTGATCACCACACCCGAGTCGCTGTATCTGATGCTCACGTCGAAAGCGGCCGAGACACTCGTCGGCGTCGAGACGGTGATCATCGACGAGATCCACGCGATGGCGACGACCAAGCGTGGCGCCCACCTCGCGCTCGACCCTCGAACGTCTCGAGGAAGTCACCGAGCGACCGCCGCAACGGATCGGCCTGTCGGCCACGCAGCGTCCGCTCGAGGAGATCGCCGAGTTCCTCGGTGGGTACTCCACGCCGGGAACGGACGGACAAGCCGGCACCAAGCGGCCCGTTCAGATCATCGACGCCGGGATCCGCAAGGACATGGAGATCGAAGTCGTCATCCCGATCGAGGACATGTCGACGCTCGGTCGACCGGTCAACGATCCGGGCACGTCCGTCGCCGGCTCCGGGATGGGCGACTCCCGAACGTCGATCTGGCCGAGCATCTACCCCGAGATCCTGAAGCGAATTCTCGCCAATCGGACGACGATCATCTTCTGCAACGCCCGCCGCGCCGCCGAGCGTCTCGCCGCCAAGTTGAACGAGCTCGCCGTCGACGAGGGGGTGCCCGGGATCGTCGACCCCGAGACCGGGGCCATGGTCGACGAGCTCGTCAAGGCGCATCACGGATCACTCGCTCGCGAGCAGCGCGTCGTGATCGAAGATCAGCTCAAGCGCGGAGAGTTGCGAGCGATCGTTGCGACGTCGTCGTTGGAGCTCGGCATCGACATGGGCGCGGTCGACCTCGTCATCCAGGTCGAGTCGCCCGGCGCCGTGAGCCGCGGCATGCAGCGGATCGGTCGTGCCGGTCATCAGGTCGGCGAACCGTCCCGCGGGTCGATCTTCCCGAAGCACCGCGGCGACCTGCTCGAAACGGCGGTCGTCGCACGCCGGATGCTCGACGGCCAGATCGAGTCGAGCCGGTTCCTCCGCAATCCGCTCGACGTGCTCGCACAGCAGATCGTGGCGCACACGGCGGCCGTCGAGGAGTGTTCGGTCGAGGAGGTCACGGCGATCGTGCGCCGTTGCGCGAACTTCGCCGAGATCTCCGACGACCTGCTGCACAACGTGCTCGATCTGCTGTCGGGTCGGTACCCGAGTGAGGAGTTCTCCGAGTTGCGGCCCCGCATCGTGTGGGACCGGGTCAACAACACGATCCGTGCACGGGATGGGTCGAAACGCCTCGCGGTCACCTCGGGCGGCACGATTCCGGATCGCGGGTTGTTCGGGGTGTTCCTGCCCGACGGCACGCGTGTCGGCGAACTCGACGAGGAGATGGTCTACGAGTCCCGGCCGGGTGAGACCTTCGTGCTCGGCGCGTCCACGTGGCGGATCGAGGACATCACGTTCGAGCGAGTGACGGTGACCCCGGCGCCGGGTCAGCCCGGCAAGATGCCGTTCTGGCACGGCGACCGCCCCGGCCGACCGCTGGAGCTGGGACGCGCGCTCGGCGCCTTCGTCCGCGAGATCCGCGACCTCTCCACCAACGACCCCAACGTGATGTCCATCCCGGATGAACATCATGTTGGTCGGGCGGTGAGCGAGGACGCGACGCGGCGTTTGATGGAGCACTATTCGCTCGATGCGTTCGCGGCGACGAATCTCGTCCAGTACCTCGACGAGCAGGCGGAGAGCACCGGTGCCGTTCCCGACGACCGCACGGTGGTGGTCGAGCGGTTCCGCGACGAGATCGGCGACTGGCGGGTGTGCATCCTCACGCCCTTCGGCACGCCCGTCCACGCGCCCTGGGCGATGGCGATCGAGCGACAGCTGATGGATCGCTACGACATCCCGGTCGAGACGATGTGGGGCGACGACGGCATCGTCGTCCGCCTGCCCGAGTCGGCCGACGAGTTGCCGGTCGAGGCGCTGCTCGTCGACCCGGAGGACATCGACGAACTCGTCGTGGCAACCCTCCCGCAGACCGCGCTCTTCTCCGCTCGCTTCCGCGAGTGCGCCGGTCGTGCGCTGCTGCTTCCGCGTCGCCGCCCCGACCGACGCACGCCGCTCTGGCAGCAACGCCAGCGTGCCGCCGACCTGCTCGCCGTCGCATCGAAGTTCCCCACGTTCCCGATCCTGCTCGAAGCGTCCCGCGAATGCCTCCAGGACGTGTTCGACGTGCCGGCCCTGCGCGAGGTGCTCGGCCTGCTCCGGTCGCGCACGATCCGGGTCGTCACCGTCGACACCGCCAAGGCCAGCCCGATGGCGTCGAGCCTCCTGTTCAACTGGATCGCCGCCTACATGTACGAAGGCGACGCACCACTGGCCGAGCGTCGTGCCGCGGCGCTGGCGCTCGATCGCGATCTGTTGCGGGACCTGCTCGGCGCCGAGGAACTGCGCGACCTGCTCGACCCCGACGTGTTGGCCGATGTCGAGCTCGAGCTGCAGTGCGTCGCCGAGCACCGGCGAGCCCGCTCGGCCGACGAGCTCCACGACATCCTGCGCAAGGTCGGCGACCTCACCGCTGCCGAGATCGACCTGCGCTGCACCGACGATCCCGAGCAGGTCCGGGCCAGTTCGGCCGCCGATGTCGACGATCCCGGTGCCGGCGCGGGGCTGGGTCGACGATGGGTGCGGCAGCTCGTCGAGGAGAAGCGGGCGATCGAGATCGGGGTCGGCGGCGAGATGCGCGTGGCCGCAGCCGAGGATGCTGCCCGCTACCGCGACGCGTTCGGCTGCGCGATTCCGATGGGGCTGCCGATGGCGTTCACCGACCCCGTGGCCCGGCCGCTGGAGGAGCTCGTCGGGCGGTATGCCCGCACGCACGGTCCGTTCGTCGCCGCCGACGTGTCCGCCCGGTTCGGGGCGCCGTCCGAACGGATCGCAGGGGCCCTTGCGGCGCTCGAAGGTGAGGGCCGCGTGGTGCTCGGCGAGTTCCGCCCCGACGGGGTGTCGCGGGAGTTCGTCGATGTCGATGTCCTGCGCCAGCTGCGGCGCCGCTCGCTTGCCTCCCTGCGACGCGAGGTCGAACCGGTCGAACAGGAGGTGCTCGCTCGGTTCCTCCCGGCGTGGCACGAGATCCCCGCCCGGCGCCGCGGTGCCGAGGCGCTGGTCGAGTCGCTGACGGTGTTGTCCGGCGCGGCGCTCGTCGCATCGACGATCGAGGCCGATGTGCTGCCCGTTCGAGTCGCCGGGTATCGGCCGGCCATGCTCGACGAGCTGTGCACGGCGGGTGAAGTGATCTGGGTCGGTGCCGGCGCGGTCGGTGCCCGGGACGGCCGCGTTCGTCTCACGTTTGCCGACCAGCTCCCGCTCCTTGCGCCGGGCTGGGAGGCGCGCGACCGTCCCGACGGGGCGATCCACGACGGGATCCGACTGCTCCTCGCCGAGCGCGGTGCCAGTTTCTGGAACCAGATGCGCAGCGCTGCGCCGGGGTCGAACGACGACGAGATCCTCGCCGCACTCTGGGATCTCGTGTGGGCCGGTGAGGTCACGAACGACTCGCTGGCCCCGCTCCGTGCGGTCGTCGCCGGTGCCAAGGTCAAGTCGACCAGGGCCACCTCGCGCTCGTCTCGGGTCGGCGGCCGTCCACGACCGGGGCGGCTCAACCGGATCGGTCCGCCGGCCGGTCAGGGTCGGTGGAGCCTCGTCGCGCCGCTGCTCGAACCGGCACCGCACCCCACCGAAGCGTCGCACGCGCAGGCACTGCAGATGGTGGAGCGCTATGGCGTGGTCACCCGCGAGGCCGTGCTCGCCGAGGGCGTCAGCGGCGGGTTCACGAACGTGTACGGCGTGCTGAAGGTGCTCGAAGAGCGCGGGCAGGTCCGCCGCGGCTACTTCGTCGACGGCCTCGGCGCGGCACAGTTCGCGATTCCCGGGGCGGTCGACCGTCTTCGCTCGGCGCGTGAGACACCGGACCCCCTGCTCCACCCGGAGGACGTTCCCGATCCGATCGTGCTCGCGACCACCGACCCGGCCAACCCGTACGGCGGCACGCTGCCGTGGCCCGAGACGGCAGGACGCCCGGCACGGAACGCGTCGTCGCTCGTCGTGCTTCGAGCGGGCAGGTTGCTCGCGTGGTTCGATCGGCGTGGGCATCACCTCGTGACGTTCCCCGAGACGCTCGTCGACACGTCGTGGGCGGCAGCGTTGATGTCGCTGGTGCCGAACGGTCGTGCGAAGTCGATCGAAGTGCGCAAGGTGAACGGCGACACCCTCACGGGGCCCGACGCACCGGAGGGTCTGGTGGAGGTCCTGAGGGCGGCCGGCTTCGCTGACGGCTACCGCGGGATGACCTACCGCGGCTGATGCTGCGTGCCGTCAGACCGACGCGAACGTCACGCGATCGCGACCGGCGCTCTTGGCGTCGTAGAGCGCTGCGTCGGCCCGCTTGATCGTCTCGCCGAGTTGTTCGGCGGGCCCGATCGACACGCCGATCGACACGGTGATGCGCTCCGGGATCGGCAGCACGATCGCGGAGATCGCGGCGCGGGCACGTTCGCCGGCGGAGACCGCTTCGCCAGGGGTCACGTCGTTGAGGAGCACACAGAACTCCTCGCCGCCGTACCGGTACGGAACGTCGGTGCGGCGGAACTCGGCACGGAGCGCATCGCCGACGAGGCGCAACACCTCGTCACCCACTGCGTGGCCGTGGGTGTCGTTGAACGCCTTGAAGTGGTCGACGTCGATCATCAGGCTCGCCGTCGCTCGCTCGCCGCGCTCGCGTTGCGCTGCGACGTCTGCGTCCAGGCGGCGGCGGTTCTTCAACCCCGTGAGGCCATCGGTGAACGCGATGTCGGCGAGTTGGTCGCTCTTGCGACCCCGCAACATCGCGAACGATCCGACTGCGAGGGCCAAGGCGGCGAGCACGGCGACCGCGATCATCGGGAGTGAACTGTTGCTCGAGTTCGACGGATCGGTCGTCGATGCTGCCGGTGCGGCAACGACCTGAGGTTCTGCGATCGTCTCGTCCGGGACGATCGACGCCGTGGCGGTTTCCGCGGGCGCGATGGTCGTCTCGGGCGGCGCCGGGGGAGCGACGACAGCGGTCTCGCCGGCGATCAGCGCATCGAGATCGGTGAGTGCGGCGATGTACTCATCGGAGGACGGCGCCGGATCGCCATCGACCGGCAGTGGGGCGAGCACGAGACGAGCTGACTCGGGGATCTCGACGTTTCGGTAGTCGATCACCTCGAGGATCGCCGCGCCCTCGAAGTCGGCGTCGTTGATCTCCTGGGTTTGAACCGGGTTCGACGTGGCGCCCGGCGCGAGCGCCTCGAGCGCGTCGTACTCCCACTGGAGCACGTCGGATGCACCGTCGAGCAGGAGTTCGTCGTCGGCGTCGAGCACGAAGATCCAATAGCCGATGTCCTCGACGTCTCGTTCGTTCAGCGCGTCGAGTGCGGCCGTCGGCACCCAGACGACACCGCGCTCGGCCAGGTCGAGGAGCATCTCGTACTCGACGGTGTCGCCGCGTCCCAGCGCGGCGGCGGCGTCCACCAGCAGTTCGAGCGGCGGATCCTCGACGTCGCCCGGAGCTGCGTCGACCGCGTGGCCGGCGCCGAACGACAAGATCGATGCCAGCGCACCGGCTGTTGCGAGACGCACCGGCGTCGCGCGTCTGTCTGCTGTCCGCCGCCGCCTCACCTCCTGGTCATCGGTGCGAGCGACGTCCGCCTTGAGCGGTGTTCAGTCGGGAGCGACGCTCGTGTCGGGCACCCAGTTCCCGTGGAATCCGAACGGGACGCGCTGTGGCAACGCGATGGTCGCGACCTCGGGACCCGAGATGTCCTCGGCGTCGAGGATGCACAGCTCGCTCCGGTCGGTCGTTGCGTCGTACACGACGGTCAGGATCCAGCCGGCGTCCTCGACGGTGCCGTCGGCCTTCGGGACGAACACCGGCTCGGCGCCGCCGCGACCCCGGCCGAACTCGTGGGACTCGGTCGATCCGGTCTCGGTGTCGATCTTGATGATCGCGCCGTGGAGGTTCGGCGCGTCGGCGCCGAACACCTCGGAGGTGTAGCCGTAGCGGTGCTGCTGCAACCCGACCTTCGGGTTGTGGCGCGGGAACTCCTGGGGCCGGTCGTCGAGGCGGGTCTCGGTGACGCGTTTGGTGACCGGGTCGATCACCCACCGGTCGAACGTCGGCAGGTGGTCGCCGAACGGACCGAGCCGATCGTCGACCATCATCGCGTCGTAGCGACACACGTCGACCACGACGGTGCCGTCCGCGGCGTCGTAGGCGTTGAGCGGGTGGAACACGTAGCACGGGTCGACGTCGCACCAGATCACGTCATCAGCCGTGCCGTCGCGGGGGAGCAGGCCGACGCGGCCGGGGCGATCGGCGTCCCACTTGAACGGGAAGCCGAAGCCGGCGCCGAGCACGTCGAGGTTCACGGTCACCGACAGGTCGTAGATGACGGCGTAGGTCGGGGTGAGCGACATGTCGTGCATCATCGGCATGTCGCTGACCGGGATCGCGAGGTTCTTCGTGACCCGACCATCGCCGCCGACGACGGTGTAGTTGACGTGGTCGATCAGGTCGGGCCAGTGGTAGTTCATCGAGTGCAGTTCGCCGGTCGACGGGTCGTACTTCGGGTGGGCCGTGAACGGGCCGTCGAGCGTGCCGTGGAAGCGGTTCGGACCCAATGAGTCGAGCTCGTAGCCGAGTTCGATCGGCGGATTGCCGCCTTCGACCATCGCCCACGTGGTGCCGGCGAACCCGCCGACGTTGGTGTTCGCACCGAACATGCCCGCCGCACGGTCGTCCGCGCCGAGGACCCAACGGTTGCGGTACCACTCGGCGTTTCCGCCGGCGCAGGCGGACGCCGTGGACCATCCCCGCGCCCATGAACCAGTGGTGCATGGACGGATCGGCGACCGCTTCGGGGTTCGGTCCGTTGCGCAGCCAGCGGCCTTCCAGCTCGACGGGGATCTGCCCGGTCGTCGGGAGGTCGAACGCGGTGACCTCCTCGGTCACCGGTGCGAAGTCGCCCGAGAGATACGGGTTGTCGTTCGGGCGGCGAGTCGGCAGATCGTCGGTGGCCGTGGCGGGATCGAGCGTGTCGGTCATGACCCCATCCAACACGATCGGTGAACACCTGTCAACTCTCGTGACGGTTGCCGACGCTCGTGCATCCAGGATATTCCTTGCATCTCGGTATTGCATACTCGGTATCGTATGCATACTATGGTACTCGTCATGGCAGTACGAGAAGGACTCCTGGCGCTCCTCCAGGACGAACCGCGCTACGGATATCAACTCAAGACCGAGTTCGAGGTTGCGACCGGCGGCGTGTGGCCGCTCAACGTCGGGCAGGTGTACACGACCCTCGACCGGCTCGAACGCGACGGGTTCGTCTCGATGGAGTTCGGCGACGACGAGCAGAAGCTCTACACCATCACGGCGAAAGGGCTGGGCGAACTCGGCGCATGGTGGGAGGCGGTGCCCGCCGACGAGCCGCCGCCCCGAGACGAACTGATGCTGAAGGTGCTGATGGCGATCGAGCACGGCCCCGACCACGCGCTGGCGGTGCTCACCCGCCAGCGCTCGGCACTGACGTCGTTGCTCCAGCTCCGCCGACGCGAGCGAGCGCCCGCCGAGCGACGCGGACGGCTCGCCGCCGACCGGCGAGGCCCTCGCCACGCAACTGGTGACCGACGCGCTCATCGTGCGGGCCGAGGCCGACCTCCGCTGGCTCGACGTGTGCGAGGCCCGCATCGCCGAGTCCGACGCCGGAGCCATGTGATGCCGTCCGACGCCCCTGACCCGTCCGACAACTCGTCAACCACCACTCGCCTCCCGGAAAGGGAACCCGCGCAATGAACGCTTCCACCGACCACCGCCCGACCGCCACGCCGATGCTGCAGTACCTCGACGTCGTCAAGAGCTACGGCTCCGGGTCGACCGAGGTCCGCGCCGTCACCGACGTCACGCTCGCGGTCGATGCCGGCGAGTTCGTCGCCGTCATGGGCCCGTCGGGTTGTGGCAAGTCGACCCTGCTGCACCTCGCCGGGGCGCTCGAGCAGCCGAGCGCCGGACGCGTGCTCGTCGACGGCCGCGACCTCGCCGAGATGAGCGCGTCGGACCAGGCCGAGCTGCGTCGCAACGACGTCGGCTACGTGTTCCAGTCGCTCAACCTCATCCCGGCGCTCACCGCCATCGAGAACGTGATGCTCCCGCTCGAGCTCGACGGCGCGTCGAGCAAGGCAGGCTCGAGCGCTCGCACGCGAAGCGCTGCGAGCAGGTCGGGCTGCGACCATCATCTCGACCGCTATCCCGACGACTTCTCCGGCGGCCAGCGACAGCGCATCGCCATCGCTCGCGCGGTGATCGGCCGATCGTCGGCTGCTGCTCGCCGACGAGCCGACCCGAGTTGCTGGATCCGGCCGAACTGGTCGAACGGCCGGGCAGCCCTGATCTTCCCACGGGTTCGTGGACGATCGACGTCGTCACGACCTACACGAACGTGAGCGCAGACATCGACGGAACCGTCGTCACTCGTGCTGTCGGATTCGGCGACGTGGACCTGAACGATCCGATCACGTCGCAGACCGTCGAGATCCGCGACGGTCGCGCGCCGACGTGGAGCCGGAGAGGTCCTGCTCAGCCCGGACGTCGCCGACCGGTTCGGCGCTGCGGTCGGCGACGAGATCCGATTCGTCCGACCCGATCTGGACCTGGTCCTGGTCGGAATCGGACGCCAGGCGAGCTCGTACGGGAGCAGCATCATGGTGGTGACCGGGTTCGATCGTGACCTGTTCCGCTCGCCGGACTTCGTGGGCGTTCAGACTCTCGTCGACCTTCCCGAGGGTGTGACCGATCAGCAGATCGATGACCTGGTGCGGGACTTCGAGCGTTCCGGCGTGTCCGCGGTCGATCCGGCCCGGTGGGCGTACTACGACGACGGAGCCACAACCCGGGCGCTCGCATGGGGCTGGGTCGCCGGCGTCGTTGCTCTCGTGGCGGTCGGCATCGTGATCGCGGCTGCGTTCGCCACGTCCGCACGACGCCAATTGGTGACGATCGGTCAACTCTCGGCCAACGGCGCACCCGAGCGCCTCGTCCGCCGCACGATGGGGCTGCAGGGGCTCTGGACCGGTTTCCTCGGTGCGCTGCTCGGCGTGTTCCTCGCACTGGCCGGGCTGCTGCTCGTACATCGAAGCGGACTCGGCGACCGCTTCTTCGACCACCGCGTCCCGGCGCTCACGATCGTGCCGCTCGACATGGTCGTGATCGTGGTCACGGCAACGGCCGCGGCGATGATCGCTGCACTCGTCCCGGCTCGCTCAGCCGCCCGGATTCCCGTGCTGTCGGCGCTCGCCGGACGCCGACCCGTGTCGACACCGCCGTCGTGGATGGCGCCGGTGGGCGTGACGTCGTTCGTGATCGGGCTGTTCCTGCTCGGCGGCTCGACCAGCGTCGACCAGCCCGGCGACTTCGAGGCGATGCTCGCGCTCATCGGGTCGCTGTGCGTGCTCGGCGGCATCGTGTGCGCCTCGCCGTTGATCGTCGTCGCCGTGGGCAGCGTCGGCAGCCGTGCCGGCGGCGTCGTCCGCCTCGCCGCCCGCTCACTTGGTCGGTCGCGGACCCGGTCCGCCGCAGTCCTCACGGCGATCGCCACGGTCGGTGCGCTTGCCACGGCGGGCGCGACCGTTGCTCCGACCGCGACCGATGACGGGTACGAACCCGACCTTCGCCAGCTCACGGTCAGCTTCAGCTACGACGTGTACGCAAGCGCGTCCGTCGGTGCGGCGCCGACCGCGCCCGGGCAGAGCACCGTCTACGACCCACCGCCTGCGGTCCCGACCGAGTTGCCGATCGACATCCGTCAGGGTGTCGAACGGGTGCTCCCCGACGCGGAATGGATCCCGATCACTCGCACGATCGACGATCCGCTGCCGTTCCGGTACGAAACGGGGGAGACCGTCTTCCCCGAGGGATTCGGAGCGGCCGGCGTACCGCTCGTCGGAAGCGTCACGGTCGTCGATCCCGTCTCGGAGCGCCTGCTCGACCTGAGTCCGCAGCAGGAACAGATCCTCGACGACACCGGCGTGCTCGGTCTCACGCCGTTCCTCGACGAGATCGCGATCGTGTCGCCGTCGGGGCCGGTCGTCGTCGACCTCGGCTCGTCGATCGCGGCGCTCGGCTTCGACGGCGTTCCCCGGACCGAAGAGGAGTCGCTCCGTGCCTCCGACTCGATCGAGGCACGGGGTACGGCGGTCATCGACCAGGTCGTCGTGACGCCGGAGTTCGCCGCCGAGAACGATCTGGCCGCGGCCGTCCAGCAGTACCTCATCGACAACCCGACCGACCTCACCGATGTCCAGCGTGATGCGCTGAACGATCTGCAGGGAGGTTTCGGCGGCCTGGACGCGTTCGCCCCGAGCGCGATTGCGCCGGGCTACGAGAACCTCAGCGGTGTCGATGCCATTGACGGCGGCTGGTGGTACGTCGGGTTCGAGTGGCCACTCGACCGCACCCCCGAGGGTTTGATCCAGCTCGCCGTGATCGTGGTCATCGCTCCTGCTGGTTCTGAGCGTGGTTGCGATCGGGTTGTCGCTGGCCGCGACGGAGAGCCGTGACGAACGCGACGTGCTCCACGCCGTGGGTGCGTCGCCGAAGACGCTGCGCCGTGTGTCGGCAGCGAAGGCGTGGGTGCTGACCACCGGAGCGGCCGTGGTGGCGGTGCCGGCCGGCTACGTCACGATCCTCGTGATCACCCGTGCGACCGACAGTCGGGCCCCGTTCCCGATCGTCGTCGCCGGGGCGCTCCTCGTGGGTATCCCGCTCATCGCTGCGGGCGCGACGTTCGTCGTGTCTGCGGTCGCACAGCGCGTTCGCCCGGCCACCTACGCAACGCTGGCGTTCGAGTGAGCGGTCAGAGGGCGCGCAGGCCGGCCCAGGCGAGGGTCGAGACCTCGGTGGCGATCTGGTCCGGGTCGAAGTCGTCGCCCAGCTCGACCAATCGGCGGCTGGCACCTTCGGCCATTCCGACGAGGGCGTGCGCCAGTGTCCGGCGCGTCGACTCCGAGATGTCGACCGCGATCAGCGGCGCAGTCGCGCTCGCTGCCTGAGCGGTGATCTTCGCGACGGCTGCCGCGAACTCGTCGTCGTTCGACGTCCCACTGCCGAAGAGCAGTCGGAATCCGGCGTGATCGTCGGAGACCCACCGGAAGTACGCCCGGAATCCGAGCTCGGTCTGGGACTTCCCGTCGGTGGCCTCGGCGGTCGCCTTGGCGATCGAGTCGAGCAGCCGGTTGCCGACCTCGTCGAGCAGGGCCTTGTAGAGGTCGCGCTTCGAGTCGAAGTGCTGGTACAGCACCGGCTTGGTCACGCCCGCTGCCTCGGCCACGTCGTTCATCGAGGCACCGTGGAACCCGGATGCGGCGAACACATCGAGGGCGACGTCGAGGATCTGCTCGCGTCGTGCGGTGGCCGGGAGTCGCTGGGACATGGTTACTGAATGGTAACCGGGATCACGCCGTCCGGGTCAGAGACCGTTTTCGCGGTCTTCGCGCTCGGCGGCCTTGACCGCGTAGCCGACGATGATCGAGGGCGCGAGCAGGACGCAGCCGATGATGAAGGCGATGATGACCAGCGTGGCCATCGTCGAGTTGAACCCGAGCACGAACGCCATGAAGAACAGCGCCATCGCGAGTGCGACGAAGAGATAGCCGACTCGGTTGGCCAGCAGCGTCCATTTCGCGATCTTCGCCCGCTTGACCCGGACCGGGTCGGGTGCCGCAGCGGATTCCGCTGTGGTCGTTTCGTCGTCGGTGGACATCGGAGACGTAGCGTACGGCCGGCAGCGCAATCACGACGCCGCGAACGTGTTCGTCGGTGTCCGGCACCGACGAACGCGTTCCCTCGACGACTTGGAGATGGGCAGAACCACATGGTCAACACCGAACAGATCGGTCGGGTCACCGTCCTCACGCTCGACCGGCCGGAGCGTCGCAACGCGCTGGACCACGCCACGCTCCTCGAGCTTCTCGAGATCCAGGAACGCCTGACGGTCGAAGTGACCGCATCGCGGACCCGCGTGATCGTGTTGACCGGTGCCCCGCCGGCGTTCTGCGCCGGTGCCGACCTCACCGGCGTCGAGGAGGGTCAGTTCGCCACCGACCTCGGTTCGGTGCTGCGCAACTTCACCGAGCTCGCGGCGCCGGTGGTCGCCGCAATCGACGGTCCGGCGCTCGGCGCGGGCACCCAACTCGTCGTCGCATGTGATCTGCGGATCGCCACGCCCGAGAGCGTGCTGGGGATCCCGGCCGCCAAGCTCGGGCTCGTCGTCGACCACTGGACCGTCCGCCGAGTGGCCAGTGAGTTCACGACGCCGATCGGTCGCAGCATGTTGGTCGGTGCCGAGACCTACACGGCGGCCGATCTGCATCGCACGGGTGGCATTCATCGTCTGGGTGATCGGAGCGAGGCAATGGAGTGGGCCGAGCGGCTCGCCGCACTGGCGCCGCTCACGATGGCTGCCCACAAACACGGCCTGGAGGCCGACGGCGGCCCGCACGACGCCGACAAGTTCGAGACGCTGCGCCGCGCGGCGTGGGCAAGCGCCGACGCCGAGGAGGGTCGCACCGCCTTCCTCGAGAAGCGACGTCCCGAGTTCCGCGGCGAGTGATCCGGTCCGCTCGGCAGTCCGTCAGCCCAGCTCGTCGAGGAGTTTTCGCTTCACGAGCTTGCCGGTCGCCATCCGCGGCAACGCGTCGACGAAGACGAGTTCTCTCGGGCACTTGTAGTGGGCGAGGTGCGCTCGGCAGTACGCGATCAGTTCCTGCGCCGGCGGCGCCGGCGCAGGGGCCTCGGTGCGAAGCTGGACGAAGGCCTTGACGCGCTCACCCATTTCGTCGTCGGGGACACCGAGCACGGCGACGTCATGGACGGCGGGGTGGGCGCTCAACACCATCTCGGCCTCCTGCGGGTAGATGTTGACGCCGCCGGAGATGATCATGTTCGACGCCCGGTCGGTCAGATACAGATAGCCGGCCTCGTCCACGTGGCCGATGTCGCCGTACGTGGCCCATCCTCGATCGTCCTGCACCATGCGGGTCTTGTTCGGATCGTTGTGGTACTCGAACCGGGTCGTGGCCTCGAACCAGACCTGGCCGTTCTCGCCGACCGGCAACTCGGTGCCCTGGTCGTCGGTGATGTGGACCGCGGCGGCGCTGCCCCGGTCGACCCACGGATCCGGGGTGTTCGAGCCACTCCTCCGAGGAGATCATCGTGACACCGAACGCCTCCGAGCCTGCGTAGTACTCCTCGACGATCGGGCCCATCCACTCGATCATGCGGTGCTTGATCGGCACCGGACAGGGGGCGGCCGCGTGGATGACCCGCTCCAGGCTCGACACATCGAATCCGGCGCGGGTCTCGTCCGGGAGATGGAGCATCCTGATGAAGTGAGTGGGGACGAACTGTGCGTGGGTGACCGCGTACTCCTCGATGGCGCGGAGCGCCGCGGCTGCATCGAAACGCTCCATGACGACCGCGGTGGCCCCGATCCGATGGACCGCCGAGGAGAACCCGATCGGTGCGGCGTGATACAGCGGCGCCGGGCTGAGGTACACGGAGTGCTCGTCGGCGCCGTACCGAGACGTCATCAGCATCGCGATCGCGTCGTGCCCCGCTCCGAACGGCGTGTCGGGCAGCGACCGGACGATGCCCTTCGGGTAGCCGGTCGTCCCGGAGGAGTAGAGCATGAACGAGCCGGAGCGCTCGTTCGCACGCGGTACGCCCGACGCCGCTTCGAGCGCGTCCTCGAAACCGTCGTAGCCGTCGATCGCCTCCCCGGTCATCAGCCGGGTGAGCACGTGCGGTCGGTCGGTGAGGAGCGTTGCGGCGACGTCGGCGAGGTCTGACGACGTGATGAACGCATGTGCGCCGCAGTCGTCGATGATGTAGCCGACTTCGTCGGGCCCGAGATGCCAGTTGATCGGCGTGAGGTACAAGCCCGCACGAAGTGCCGCCCAGAGCACGTCGAAGAACTCCGGCTGATTGCCGAGCATCACCGCCACGTGGTCGCCGGGCTGCAAGCCGGCGGCGTCGAACACCCGCGCCAGCCTCGTCGAGCGATCGTCGAGTTGGGCGTAGGTGACGATGCGGCCCGAACCGGCCATCACGATCGCCGGATGGTCACCGCGGCGGCGGAGCATGTCCTCCGAGCGATCGCCGCTCGCGTCGCTTTTCGCCCCGTCGCCGGTCACGACGATGCGATCCCGTCGAGGCGCCCCTCGGGCTCCCCGACGCGGGCATAGCCGTCGCCGAACGGCTCGTCGCGGCGGCGCAGCGTCTCTCGGAGGCCGTCGTCACGTACGGATCGCCCGTACGCCCGGACCGCAGCGGACCGGTGGGCGCGGGCGTCGTTCTCGGCCGCGAGGCGCTGCAAGGTCTGGGCCCCCATCAACTCGAGCGCGAGGTTGGTGATGCGCTTGTTGGCCGCGAGGAGGTCCGGGTCGATCAGGCTGAGGCGGTCGGCAAGCCCCTCGACCTCGTCCTCGAGCAGCTCGGGCGGCACGGCCTTCATCACGAGGCCGATCTTCTCGGCGTCGGCGCCGGTGATGCTGTCGCCGGTCAACTGGAGTCGCTTGGCCCACTGCGGTCCGCACTGGTACATCCACAGATTGCTCGGCAGCGCACCCATCGACCGGGCCGCCGGGAATCCGATTCGCGCGTCGTTCGCAGCGATCACCATGTCGCACACGAGCGCAAGGTCGGTCCCGCCGGCCAGACAGTTGCCGTGCACCTGTGCGATGACCGGCTTGTGGATCTCCCAGGCCGTGCGCACCCGTCGGTTGTTCTGCTCGATGAGCCAGATGTCGTCGTCGTGGCTCCTCCCGGTCCGGCGTCCTTCGGTCGGCGGGCGCCCGAGCGCCGTGAGGTCGTACCCCGAGCAGAACGACGGCCCGGCACCGCGGAGGATCGCGCAGTGGACGGACGTGTCGTCGTCGGCCTCCCACAGGGCTGCTTCGAGCTCGCGCAGCATCGTCGACGTGATGGCGTTGTGGCTGTCGGGCCGCGTCAGGGTGATGCGGGCCCTGCCGTCCTCGACCTCGTAGTGGACGTCGTTGTCGCTCATGTCGGTGGCTCGATCCGGTGGGTCAGGCAGGCTGGCGCTGGTTGAGGAATGCGGTGTTGTCGTGCAGGATCTTCGACTGGACGCTGCCGTCGATCCCGTCGAGACCGGCGAGGAGGTCACGCGGTTCGGCGAGGCCCTCCATGTGCGGCCAGTCCGATCCGAGGATCACCCGGTCGGCGCCCATGTGGCCGATCACCTCGGAGAGGTCGTCCTCCCAGAAGGGGTTGATCCAGACGTGGTTGCGGAAGGTGTCGGCGGGGTCCTGGGTGAAGTACCCGCGAACCCGATCCTTGGTCTTGTCGAGGGTGCGAAGGAGATCGCCGAGGAATTCGGCGCCGTTCTCCACC
Source organism: Ilumatobacteraceae bacterium (assembly GCA_963695475.1). Classification (GTDB taxonomy): domain Bacteria; phylum Actinomycetota; class Acidimicrobiia; order Acidimicrobiales; family Ilumatobacteraceae; genus Ilumatobacter_A. The sequence goes on along the minus strand of CAVOHA010000018.1, from coordinate 47,919 downwards.
GACGCGATCCGCAGGTTCGAGAACCGCTCGAACAGCCTGTCGAACACCAGGCTCGCCAGGAAGTCGTTGATGTTCCGTGACCGGTGGAAGTTGGCGATCGTCGGTCGCCTGCCGAGGCTGAGCACATCGCCGCTGCGGTGGTCGTAGCCGTTGCTCTCGTGGCGCGTCGTGCCGATGTGGACGACCACGGTGATCCCGGCTTCGTTCACGCGCGCCCAGAACGGGTCGAACTGCGGGTGACCCGGATTGCGCGGACCGCTGCGGGTGTAGACCGCGCTCGGACGCATGACCAGGATGCGCGCATCGCGCTCGAGTGCCCGGTCGAGCTGATCGCAGGCCCAATCGACGTCGGCCAGCGAGATGTAGGGGGCCGCGAACAGACGGTTCTGATGGGTGAAGCCCCAGTCTTCGTCGAGCCACCGGTTGAACGCGCCGAACGTCGTGCACACGGCGTCCACGTCGTGCTTGAGCGACTCCTCGTAGAGCACGCCGAGCGTCGGGAAGAGCCATGCGCCGGTGAGCCCCTGTTGGTCGATTCGGGCGAGCCGTGCGTCGCGGTCCATGTACTCGGGCGGCATCGGTTCGAGCGAGCCGCGCATCAGCTCGGCGCTGGTCACACCGCGAGGGTTGCCGCTGAAGTACTCGCGCAGGACCCCCGGCTTCGAGATCGGGTTGAACGTCGGGTTGGTGGTGCGGTCGATCCGGCCGCCGACCATCTGATAGCGGCGGCCGTCGTCCATCTGTACCCACTCGACGCAGCGAGTTCGCATCTTCGTCGGGACGTGCCGGGTGAAGGCGTCGGGGGCCTCGTAGTAGTGGTTGTCGGCGTCGAAGATCTTGCCGTCGTCGTCGGTCATCGAGTTTCCTCTCGTGGAGCGGTTGGTGCTCAGGTCCGCGCGGGTCGGATTCGGTAGCGCACCGGAAGGTGCTTGAGGCCGACGACGAACGACGAGTGGATCCTTTCGGCGTCGCCGGTCGGCTCGACCGACTCCAGCCGCTGGGCGAGTTCGAGCCACAGCGCGCGCTGTGATCGTTTCGCCAGGTTGGCGCCGAGGCAGAAGTGTTCGCCGACGCCGAACGCGAGGTGCCGTTCGATCGGGCGATCGATGCGGAACTCGAACGGGTCGTCGAAGACGTCCTCGTCGCGATTCGCCGATGCGTAGAACAGCACGAGCCGGTCACCGGCCGCGATCGATCGACCGCCGACCACGGTGTCCTCGGTGGCGGTGCGCTTCATGTAGTTGACCGGTGACGTCCAGCGGGTCAGCTCGTCGACCGCCCGGTCGATCAGGCCGGGGTCGCGCTGCAGCTTCGCCAGCTCCTCGGGGTGTTCCAGAAACGCGTTCATGCCGCCGACGAGCGCGTTCTTCGTGGTGTCGTGTCCGGCGCTGAACACGATCAGGTAGTAGCCGACCGTTTCCATCATCTCCATCGGTGCGCCGTTCACCATGCCGTTGGCGAGCACCGAGGCGAGGTCGTCACGTGGGCAGGTGCGCCGGTCCTGGATGATCGCGTCGAACATCGTGTAGAGCTCCATCGCGAGTTCCATGATCGCCACCTGGCGGTCCTCGCCCTCGCGCTGCAGCTCGGGGTCGTCGAGCGCGAAGAGCTCGTTCGTGAGCCGCAAGATGTCGGGCTCCTGTTCCCGCGGCACGCCGAGCATCGTCGACAGGATTCGCAGCGGGTGCGCGGCTGCCACATCGACGGCGAAGTCGCATTCGCCTTCGCCTGTCTCGCCCGCCAGTCGGTCGACGGTCTCGCGCGCGCTCTGTTCGATCACGGCGTCGAGTTCGCTGATCGCCCGCGGGGTGAACACCCGGTTCGCCACCTTGCGGTAGAGCCAGTGCTCCGGCGGGTCCATGGTGATGATCGTGCGCATCGACCCGAATGCGCTCTTCTCGAGGGCGCTCTGCTGTTCGGCGGTCAGCACGGTGATCCCCGGCGCCGACGCGAACCGCTCCGGAGAGGTCGAGATGTCGAAGATGTCCGCGTACTTCGTGATCGCCCAGAACGGTTCGAAGCCGGGCGGCTCGCAGCGGTGGACCGGTGATTCGGCGCGCAGTCGACGGAACGTCTCGTGGGGCGTGCCGTGCTCGGCGTAGCCGTGCGACGAGATCAACTCGAGGCCGTCGGTGATCGGGGTGGGTGCGGTCGGCATCGATGTTCCCTCGTTCTCAGAAGTGAGTACTGACTCAAATCTGAAGCTACACTCAAAACTGTGAGCGTTCAAGAGCAGGGAACCATCGGTGCTCGCCGCCCCACGAAGTCCGAGCGGACCAGGGAGTCGGTGCTCGCCGCTGCCGAGGTCCTGTTCTCCGAGCGTGGGTTCGACGCCACGACGCTCGATGCGATCGGTGCGCGCGCCGGCATGCAGGGCACGGCGATCCTCTACCACTACGCCTCCAAGCGGGCGCTCTACGTCGCCGTGCTCGACCGCATGTTCGCCCCGATGCTCGACGACGTGTATCGCGTGGTCGAATCCGACCTCCCGCTCGACGAGCGCTTCGCGGCCGTCACCCGCACGATGGTGCGCTTCGCGGCAGCACGCCCTGCGGCAGCTCGCCTGATCCTGCGCGAAGCCTCGGCGGGCAGTGCCGAAGCCGGCGAAATCGTCGGGTCGGCGTCGCAGCGGCAGTGGGTCAAGTTCCTCGACGCACTCGGATCAGGGGCTGATCGGGCCCCGGCTGTCGACGTCGATCCCCGCGTGATCTGGAACATCGTGATCGGCGCGATCTGTTTCAACTTCGGGACCGACTCACTCGTGGGTGGCACGGCCCACGATTCCGATGACCCGGTCCGACTCGCCGAGTTCGAAGCCGTCATGATCGACCTCACGCTCTCGCTGTGGGGGCTCGGCCGAGCTAGAGGTTCGGCGGGAGCAGCCGGTTGACGTTCTGGAAGAAGAAGTAGAGCACGACCACGAACGGCACGATGCCCACCAACAGCCCGGCCCAGTCGCGTCGGAGCTTGCGGCTCACGAAGTACGCGCCCAGCGCCACCGCGGCCAACGCCAGACCCCAGAGACCGACCTGCGGGTTGGCGGCCGGATCGCTGAACCAGCTCTCCGAGAACGCATCGGCGATGCCCGCGTTGACGGCCTCGGTGCCCAACTGGTCGACCGTGCTCGGATCGTCGTCGGCGAGCGCGCCCGTGACCTCGCCGGTCGCCCCCGGCGTGGGTGTGGCCTCGGGCGTCGGGTCGCCCACGGCCTCGGAGACATCGCCGGGGTCCGAGCCGTCGGCGGCCTCGGCCGGTGCTGCGATCGGGTCGGGGGGCCGTCCGTAGTTGAGCACGGGTTCGCCCACCGGCGCCGACTCGGTGTAGGCGAGCTCGGAGAAGATCACGATCCGCTCGCGGGCCGTGAAAACCGGGTGGCACGAGGTCAGGGTCAGGTTCGCCCGCGTCGGGTCGGTCGTCGCGACGACTTGATACTCCGACGGGCTGACGATCTGTTGCCCGGTCACCCGGTACACGTACACACCGCTCAACGTCGTGACCCGGATCTCGTCTCCGGGATCCAACTTGTCGACGTTGCGGAAGGGTTGACCGTAGGTCGTGCGGTGACCGGCGATCGCCGCGTTGCCGAGCTGACCGGGCAGCGGCGTGTCCGGGAAGTGGCCCGGCCCCCGCTTCAGGTCGCTCGTCTCGACGCCCGCGACCACGATGTCGTCGACGCCGATGCGCGGGATCTCGATGCGGGCCAACGCGTCGCCGTTCTCCAGCGCGGGCACGTTCTGCTCCTCGACGGGGACCACGGCCTCGGGGGTGGAGGCTCCTCCGTCGGCGGGGCGACCACCGGGTCCTCGGACGTGTCGGCGGCTGACCCTTCGGGCTCGACGGTGTCGTCCTCGACACGGGGTGCGGCGTCACCCGGATTCGCCGCCGTCGTCGATCCACTGCTCTCGAAATCGGGCGCCTCGATGGGTTCGGCCTGTGCGAGCAACTCTTCGAATTCGTCTTCGAGGCCGCGCTGCGCTGCCGCGGTCTCGATGCCGGTGCCGTACAACTGGTACCCGACGAAGCCGAACATCAAGAGGCCGACGGCGATGAGGGCCTTTCCGACGTTGCCGACGTACCAGCGCCAGTCGTGTGGCGGCGGTGGGCGGTCCCACTTGCGGACGCGGCCGCGCCGGGTGAGTTTCGGTGCGGCAACCGGGCCGTGGCCGAACCGGACCGTTCCGTCCTCGTCGGGCGTCACCGGGGTCGCTGCAGGCTGCGATGGTCGGGTCGCCGCGGGGCGCTGGGCGGTGTCCGCAGCCTCCGGGGCCCCGGCTGAACCGGGTGATGTATCGGTTTCCGACATCGCACCGCGACGCTAGTGGCGGGCTCGACCCGATGGGGGCCGCTTCACCGAGTGTTTTCGCAAACACCACGACCTGGCCAATAGCGTGCATCCGTGCCCACGAAAGCCGATGCGGTGGTCGAGCTCCACGATGTCGTGGCCACACTCGGGCAGTTCCCTGCGCTGTCCGGTGCCACCATGCGGGTCGAATCCGGCGAGATCGTCCTGCTGCGCGGTCCGAACGGGGCCGGCAAGACGACGCTGCTGCGACTGTGCGCCGGGCTCGTCCCGGTGGTGCGGGGCACGGCGTTCGTGCTCGGCCACGACCTCACGGTCGATCGCCAACGGGTTCGTCCCCACGTCGGACTGCTCAGTCACCAGAACGGGCTGTACGCCGACCTGACGGTCGCGGAGAACGTCGGATTCTGGGGCGCCACCGTCGGGGCGAGCGCCGCCGAGATCGCCGCAGCCATGGAGCGGATGGGTGTGGCCGATCGTCTCTCGACCGTGCCGGTGCGCAAACTGTCGGCCGGCCAGAAGCGACGCACCGCGCTCGGCGGCCCTCGTGGCGCGTCGGGCTCGGCTGTGGCTGCTCGACGAGCCGCACGCAGGGCTGGATCAGCACGCTCGCGATGAGCTCGACGCAACCCTGCGCGAGGCGGCATCGGCCGGGGCGACCGTGCTGGTCGCGAGCCACGAACTCGACCGCGCCGAGTCGCTCGCGACGCGCATGGTCGACATCGTCGCCGGTCAGGCCGATGCGGGAGACGCAGCATGACGGTGTGGCGGATCGGCTGGTTGATCGCCCGCAAGGACCTGCGAATCGAGTGGAGCAGCCGCGTCATCACCAACCAGGTCGTGCCGTTCGCAGCGGTGACGATGGTGATCTTCGGCTTCGCGCTCGATGCGAACACCGACGTACTCGAGCTCGTCGCGCCCGGTCTCGTGTGGCTCGCCACGATGTTCAGCCTGCTGCTGCTGGTCCAGCGGACGTTCTCCGTCGAGTCCGAGGACGGTGCGCTCGACGCGATGCGCGTGGCCGGCGTCGACGCCCGTGCGATCTTCCTCGGCAAGGCGATCGGGCTGGCTGTGCAGCTGCTGGTGCTCGAGGTGCTCCTGCTGTTCTCGGCAGTCATCTTGTACGGCGAGACGATCCGCCTCGACGGGGCTGTGCTCCTCGTCACGACCATGATCTCCGCGACGTGCGGTCTCGCCGCGGTCGGTACCCTGTACGGAGGCTTGGCCGCCGGATCCAAGGGCCGCGAGACACTGCTCCCGCTGCTCACGCTTCCGGCGGTTGCGCCCGTCCTCATCGGGGCGACGAGAGCGGTCGAATCCGCCCTCGGCACCGGCGTGGCGGAGTTGTCGGACGGCTGGCAGTGGGTCAGCCTGCTGACGGTCTTCGCTGTGGCGTTCGGTGTCGGCGGCTCGCTCGCGTTCGGCCCGCTGATCGACGAATAGCCGCAACCTGGCGAAAGAAGGACACATGACGACCCTCGACCCGAACACGACCGACACCGCCGAGTCGACGTCGTCGCGTTCGACCGGGACGAAGGCCACGCGTGTCATCGGCATCGCCACCGTGGTGGCGATGGGGTGGCTGCTCCTGTTCGCTCTGGTGCTGTCGCCGGCCGACGTCAACCAGGGCGAGTCGGTTCGGCTGATGTATCTGCACCTGCCGACGATCTGGGTCGCGTACCTGTCGTTCATCGTCACCGCAATTGCATCGGGCTTCTATCTGTTCACGAAGCAGCACGCGCTGGGCTGGGATCGCCTCGCCGGCGCATCGGCCGAACTCGGTGTCGCCTTCGTGGCGCTCACGCTCATCGTGGGCGCACTCTGGGGCCGTTTGACGTGGGGTGTGTTCTGGCAGTGGGATCCCCGCTTGACCACCACGGCGCTGCTGTTCGTCACCTACATCGGGTATCTCGCCGTTCGTCGTCTCGGCGGATCGCACCAACAACGGGCCAGGCGGTCGGCGGTGATCGGATTGCTCGCCGTGCTGCTGCTCCCGCTGGTGCACTGGTCGGTGGTGATCTGGCGCAGCCTGCATCAGGAGGCGACCATCCTCGACGTCGACGGCGACCCCGACATCGACGGCGTGATGCTCACGTCGGTGTTCGTGGGCATGATCGCCTTCAGCCTGCTCTACGTGTGGCTCGTCATCCATCGCACCCGGGCGATGGCGATGGAGGACATGCTCGAAGACCGCGGCCTCGATGCCGCCTTGGCCGAACGCCGGGCCGAGGGAGGTGTCCGATGATCGCGATCATCGAGGACGCCGGCTTCATCTACGGGAGCTACGCGCTCACCTTCGCCGCGATCGGGTGGATGGTGTGGCGTGCGATCTCCTCGGGGAGAAGACTCGGGAAACAAATCCCTGACGACGAGAAGTACTGGACCTGACACAGCGCATCATGGCCGACATGGATCTGACCCCGCGCAGCGACCCCGAGGCGGTCGCTGCTCCCGCGAAGAAGAAGCGGAACCTCGCCGCGATGCTGCTCCTCGTCGCCGTGCTGGTCGCCGGCGGCGTGATCGTGACCCAGTTCCTCAGTTCTGCGGTCGACTACTTCTGCAACGTCGACGAGGTCGGCGTGCGTGACGGATGTGAAACCGAGCGTCGAATCCGCCTGCAGGGCACGGTCGACCCCGGCTCGATCGACCAATCGGTCCCGGGCGTCACGGCGTTCACGATGACCTTCAACGATGCCACCATCCCGGTTCGCTACGACGGCGACCCCGGCGGCATCTTCCAGGAGTGCATCCCGGTGATCGTGCACGGCGAGATCTACGACGACGTCCTCGAAGGCGATCGCCTCGAGGTTCGACACTCCGATGAGTACGAGGCCGAGAACGAGGACAACCTCTCAGCCGCCCAGGCGCAGGTGGAGGCCGAGTGCAACACCGTGACCACCTGAACAGCCGAGCTCCACGACGTGGCGGGATCGTCCGATGATCGCCGCCTCGCTCAACTCGGCGCTCGGCCGTGCCGGACTGCTGCTGATGCTCGCTGCATCGGTCATCGGTGCGCTCACGATCGTCGTCGGCATCTGGCAACGCGACAAGCGTCTGCTGCGTCAAGCGCCACGGTACGCATGGCTCGCCCTCGCCGGCTCGCTGTTGGCTGCGGTCATGATGCAGCGCGCGCTGATCACCCGGGACTTCTCGCTCGCCTACGTCCAACAGGTCGGCTCGGCCGACACGCCGCCGCTGTACAACTTCGCCGCGATGTGGTCGGCGCTCGAGGGCTCCATCCTCCTGTGGGGGCTCACCCTCGCGTCGTTCACCGGTGCCGTGGCCTGGCGGTTCCGCAAGCGCAGCGGAGACGAACTCGTCGGGTGGGCGCTCGTGGTGATGTTCGTCGTGACGGCGTTCTTCGCGATGTTGAGTTTCGGTCCCGCCGATGCGTTCGCCGCCGGCGCTCCCAACGTCACCTCCGGCCCGGGCCCGAACCCGCTCCTGCAGAACCACATCCTCGTGCTGTTCCACCCGCCGATCCTGTACCTCGGCTACGTCGGCTTCACGGTGCCGTTCGCCTTCGCGATCGCCGCACTGATCACCGGTCGACTCGGCGAGGGCTGGCTGGAGGAGACCCGCCGCTGGGCGTTGTTCTCCTGGGCGTTCCTCACGATCGGCATCCTGCTCGGCGGATGGTGGAGCTACGAGGTCCTCGGCTGGTCCGGCGTCTGGGCGTGGGATCCGGTCGAGAACGCATCGCTGCTCCCGTGGCTGACCGGCACGGCCTACATCCACTCGGTGCTCGTCCAGGAGCGGCGCGGCATGCTCCGCGTCTGGAACCTCAGCCTGCTGATCGCAACGTTCTCGCTGACGATCCTCGGGACGTTCCTCACCCGGTCGGGGGTCATCCAGTCGGTGCACGCGTTCGGCAACGGCCCGGTCGGTTCGTGGCTGCTCGCCGGCTTCGTGGTCACCGTCGTGGTCTCGTTGGGCCTGATCGCCTGGCGCGGCGACCGACTCCGGTCGCCCGGCACGATCGACTCCCCGCTGAGCCGCGAGGGCGCGTTCCTCGCGAACAACGTGATCTTCACGGTGTTCGCGTTCGTGGTGCTGTTGGGCACGATCTTCCCGCTGCTCATCGAGGCGCTCCAGGACCGTCGCACGGTCGTGGGCGCCCCGTACTTCGATCGGCTGTCGATGCCGATCGGGATCGCGTTGCTGTTCCTGATGGCGGTCGCCCCGGTCCTGCCGTGGCGCAAGGCGAGCACCGAGCTGCTCGCCACGCGCCTGTTCTGGCCCGCGTGGGCCGGAGTTGCGGCGATCGCGTTCTCCGTGCTCGTGGGCGCCGACGGCTGGGCGCCGCTCGTCGCATTCGGCCTCGCCGGGTTCGCTGCAGGTGCGGCGGTTCGCCAACTCGTGCTGGCCACGCGGCGGCAGGGGTGGCGTGGCCTCGTCGGTCGAGCGAACGGCGGGATGATCGTCCACATCGGCGTGATCCTGATCGCCGTCGCCCTCGCCGCGTCGAACAGTTTCACGCACTCCGCCACGCTCGAACTCGAGCAGGGCGAGGTCGTCGAATGGGGCGGCCACACGTTCGAGCTGGAGTCGGTCACGGTCGAGATCAACGACGCCGAGAGCGAGCGGGCGTTGAAGGCCAACGTGTTGCTCGACGGCGAGCAGGTGTACCGGCCGGCGATCACGACGTATCTCAACCAGGGCGCGACCGTGGGGACGCCGTCGGTGCGGACCGGGATCGACAAGGACGTCTACCTCACACTCGAGCCGGGGGCGGAGCCCGGCGGCACCGTGGCGGTCATCCGCGTCTTCGTCAAGCCGATGATTCTGTGGTTGTGGATCGGTGGCGCCGTCATGGCGATCGGCACGTTGCTGTCGGCCTTCCCCGGGAGTCGGCGTCGCAAGGCGACCGACCCGGTGTCCGCACCGATCGCCACACCCGACCTGGTTTCCTCGCGGCAGCGCAACGACGCGCCGCTCCCCGCAGGTGCCGACGATGACTGACACCGTCGACGAATCGGTCGTGAACGACACGTCGCCCGACGACGCCCGACGCAGTCGACTGGCCCCGTGGGTGGCGCTCGGCATCGCCGTGGCGATGATCGGCCTGGTCGTGTTGCTCGTCAACGCCAGCCCCGACGACGGGGCGCCGAGCGCGGACACGCCGCTGCTCAACCAGCCGGCGCCCGAGGCGGTGGGCGAACTCGACGACGGCACCCCGTTCGATCTCTCGCGGCGAAAGGGCAGCTGGGTGGTGATGAACTTCTTCCAGTCGGACTGCGTGCCGTGTATCCAGGAGCACCCGGAGCTGATCGAGTTCGTCGACCAACAACGCTCGCTCGGGGCCGACGGCGCCGAGTTCTACTCCATCGTGTACGGCGACACCCGCGAGCGCGTCGAGCGGTTCTTCGAAGAGCGCGGCGGCGACTGGCCCGTCGTCTACTCCGAGGGCGATTCGATCCCGACGTCGTTCGGGGTCTCGCTCGTTCCGGAGACGTGGATCATCGACCCGCAGGGCGTCGTGCGTGACCGCCTGATCAGCAGGGTGACCGCCGACGAACTGAGCGTGTTGCTCCAGCAGTGGCGTGAGGCACTGGCATGACCGCCACCGACGACCGACCACCCGAGCAGCCGGCGACTCGTCGCTCCCTCAACAAGCGGCTGAAGTCCTGGCCGGGTTGGATCCTGATGTTGCTGGTCGCCGTGTCGTTCCTCGTCGTCGGCGCGACGCGCACCGCCGGTCCGCAATCGCAGGAGGATCGCGTCGACGATCTGACGCAGCGCATCGCGTGTCCCGTCTGCGACGGCGAGAGCGTGTTCGAGTCGCAGAACGCGGCCTCGCGGGCGTTGCGCAACCAGGTCGAGGATCTCGTTCGGGAGAACGAACTCTCCGACGAGCAGATCCTCACGCTGATCGACACTCGCAACGAGGGCGACCTGCTGCTCGTGCCGAAGGCCACGGGGCTCGATGCCCTGGTGTGGGTGCTCCCGGCGATCGGTTTCGTGATCGGTGTGACCGGTCTCGGTCTGGCGTTTCGTCGATGGAAACTCGAAGCCGAAGGTCTGGCCGATCCGACTGACGCCGATCGTGCGCTGGTCGAGGCGGCGCTGGCCGCCGAGGACGATGCGGCCGACCCCCGGGTGCCCGACGAGCCGGCGGGCGACGTCGACGAGGTCGAGGACCGTTGACCGCCTCGACGCTCAAGTCCGGGGCCCAGCTCGACCGGCTCGCCGAGCTCGAAGAGGAACGACGGTACCTCTTGCGCTCGCTCAAGGATCTCGAGCGCGAGCGCGAGGCGGGCGACGTCGACGAGGACGACTATCACACGCTGAAGGACGGTTACACGGTGCGCGCCGCCGCCGTGCTGCGCCAGATCGAGGACGGTCGCCGAGCCCTCGCTCCGAAACCGCGTCGGAACTGGAAGCGCACGCTCGTCGTGGTTGCCGTGGCGGTGGCGTGTTCGGCGGGCATCGGCTTCGCGCTGGCGAGCGCCTTCGGCGAACGCGGCTCCACCGACGAGATCACGGGGTTGAATCCGGCCGACTCGACGCGCACGCAACTCGCCGGGGCGCGCGCCGCGCTCGGCCGAGGTGACTTCGAGCGCGCCAACCAACTGTTCCTGCAGGTCGATCGCAACGAGCGTGAACGCGGCAACGAGAGTGCCGAAGCCAGGGCCTATCTCGGTTGGACCTACGCCCTGCTCGTGCGCGAGTCATCGCAGACGATTGCGCCAGACGACGAGCGGCTCGGTGTCGCCCTGCTCGCCTTGAACCAGGCGATCGAGATCGAGCCGACCTATGCCGACCCGTACTGCTTCGCCGCGATCATCGAGTTCAACTTCCGTGGCGACGCCGACGCCGCGCTGCCCTTCGTCGAGCAGTGCGAGGCGAACAACCCGCCTGCGGACATCGCGGGGCTGATCGAGAGCTTCGCCGGCGAGATCCGCGCGGCGGCCGAGCGCTGAGCATCAGCAGCGGGCGGGCCAGACCTTGCCCTTCGTGATCTTCTTGCCTTTGCGGCGCAACACCCACACGCTCGACTTGCCCCAGTCGGCCGGTGTCTCCACGACCATGCCCCGCCGGTGCAATGCCTGGATCGTGGCGGGGATGATGTCGCCGTGGCTGCACAGCACGGCGCCGTTCTCGACCTCCCCGAGCAGGTCGAGGACGGGTTCGAAGGGTTCGTCTTCGAACAGCCTCGGTTCGATGTTGATCTCGGCGCCGATCAGCTTGGCGAGCGGTTCGAGCGTCTGAACGCATCGGACGTACGCGCTCGAATACAGCGCGCTGGCACCCTTCTTCGCGAGTCGGGCGCCGACGGCCTCGGACTGGCGCCACCCCCGCTTGCTGAGCGGGCGATCGACATCGTCGCCGGTCCAGAGCCGACGCTCACCCGCCTTGGCGTGGCGAACGAGGTAGATCGTGTCGGCGTGGCTCACTGCTCAACGCTCGCCTGTGAGTTGCACGTGGCGGGCCGTGAGCTGTCGCACGAGCAGGATCCAGACCACCGCGGCGACGACGCTCACCACGCCGCCGAGGATCACCTGAGCGCCGCCCGTCGCCGCGGTCACCTCCGCGATGCTGTCGGTGTCGGTGTCGAGGTTGAGCGCGGCGTCGAACACGCTCCCGAGGCTGAGGACCGTGAGGATCGCCGGGACGATGCCGTAGAGGACGAACCACACGTAGAGCAGCGGGTTCTCCCCGCTGGCACGCCATCCCTCGGAACCGGGCGGGGTCTCGGGATCGCTGGCCTTCCACAGCTCGCGGAGCACCAGGAGGGGGAGGACGAAGAGAAACGGCGGGAGGAACCAACCGAGAATCGCGAACACCGGGGCGAAGGTGGTCGTGCGGCCCATCGCCCGGGCGTTGGTGGCGATCCGGTACATCCAGATCACCCCGAAGACGCCCGCCGCGATCAGCGGACCGGCGCTGAGCAGTTGGCCGATCGGCGCCAGAGCGTTCGCGTCGAGGAACTCGTCCTCGCTGATCCGCCCGTCGAGGTAGTCCTGCGCCGTGTCGGCGAGGTTGGCCGACAGCAGTGCGCTCGCGAACGATGCGATTCCGGCGATGCCGGCGAGGATCATCGCCCACTTGGCGGTTCCCCGGATCGAATTCAACTGGCCGGCCTGTGTCGGTGCGGTGTTGTACGCGACGTAGCCGGCAGGGGCGGTCAGGCCCGGCGGTGGCGGTGGTGGCGGAGGGTTCGACCCCTCGGGCGCACCCGGCGGTGGCGGCGGCATCGGGGACGGTGACGGAGCCGGCGGGGACGACGGTGGTGGCGGGGGGAGGAAGTCGTCTCCGCTCATGATCGTGACGCTATCCGGATGGCGGCGGTGGCGGATGAGCCGGAGTCGTGGGCGGCGCTCACTTCGCGTCCGACCACCGTTCGACGACGCTGGTGTCGGCGACGAACCGCACGGGCTCGATGGTTGCCGGCGACCAGCGGAACGCGGTCTCGTCGAGGCAGTCGCCGAGCAACGCGGCAGCGCGGTCGGCGCGCCCGGCGGGGACGTGGACCACGAGTTCGTCGTGGAGGCACAGCACGATGTGTGCGTCGAGGGGGCCACCGCGAGCGCGAACGAGCGCCGCCCAGGTCTTGAAGAACTCGGCGGCGGCACCCTGGATCACGGCGTTGCGGCCGTATCGGCCGCGTGCGGCGGCGCGCGACCGAACGTCGCCGGCGCTCATGCCGTCGTCGATCGCCGCGGACATCCGGATCCGGCGACCGCCGTAGGTGCGCAGGTCATGGCCGCCCTGCGCCGCCTCGTCGGCGGCGCGGAGGTAGCCCATCGCCACGGGGTACTCGCGTTCCAGACCGCGCAGCGCCTCGGCGCCCTTGCCGGTCGTCTGCCCGTACATCGCGCCGAGCACGGCGACCTTGGCGATCTCGCGTTCGACGCGGAGCCGCTCGGCGACGGGCGCGTACATGTCGTCGTCCTGGCTCGCTCTGGCCAGTTGCGCATCGCCGGACACGGCGGCGAGCACCCGCGGTTCGATCTGGCCGAGGTCGGCACGGATGAACACGTGGCCGGTCTCCGCGGCGACCGCCGGGCGCATTTCGGCGGGCATGTTGTGCAGGCCGGCGGTTGCGGTCATCCGCCCCGCGGCACCATCGGACCCGGTCCAACTGCCGCGGAGTCGGCCATCGTCGCCCACGTGGTCATCGATCCACGGGTAGCCGAACGTCGTACGGATCCGCTCGGCGCGGCGCCACGCCAGCAGCGGCTCGACGATCGGGTGTGCGTCGCGGAGCGCTTCGAGGCGCCACGCACGGGTGTCGGGAACTTCGATGCCGACGCGGCGGAGCAGCGACTTCACCTGGTCGGGACTCCGGAGGTCGAACTCGGTGCCGGCAGGAAGGTGTTCGAGCACGCGGCGATCCAGTTCGGCGAGGCGATCCCGTTCGTCGGCGACGGTGAGCGGTCGGTCGCCGACGAAGCCGGCCACGATCCGTTCACCGACGGCACGATCGAACGGCAGTCCATCGTGTTCGAGTTCGGCGCAGATCAGTTCCGCGGCGGACTCCGACAGCGCAGTGACGGCGCGGCCGACCCGCCGAGCGCGGTGCCCCCGGGTGCGACTCGGCATCGATCCGCAGGAGGGCTCGTTCTTGTCGCCGCTGCAGGTCGAGCGCGAGTTCGGCCCACGTCGCGATGCGCGAGGCGGTGTCCGCCCACGCGCCCTCCACCCATTCGGGGCGGAGGTGACCGTCGGGTCCGACCGGATCGTCGGGGTCGCCGCCATCGATGGCCTGCGTGAACAGGTCGATCGGCTGGAGTGTCGGAATCGTCTCGGCGTCGAGGTCGTGGGTCAGCGCCCACACCCGGGCCGGCTCGGCTCGCCACGTGCCCGCGACGAGCCGGTGGACCGATGCGAGATCCCAGCACCGCTGCGGTCGGAACCCGAGGCCGATCAGGGCCCGGGCGGTCTCCTTGTTCCACCAGACCCACCGAGGGTGCAGCTCCTGTTCGATTGCGCCCAACGCGCCGGCCATGTCCTGTGCATCGAACGTGGTCGTCCGGTGGTCGTCGGCGGCGATCGCTGCGCCGGAGCCGGGCGCGATCGCGACGGCGAGCAGTGATCCCGTTTCCAGTCCCCAGTCGCGCCATGTCACCCGCGTATCCTCGCACCCTGGTGGTCCGTGGCGACCCTCGAGAATCCGCTCACGTCGCTGCGATCCGGACGCCGATCAACTCCTGTGTCTTCCGTCCCGCTCCCGCCTCCCGGTGCCGAACCGACCGGTACGGACGCGCCCGCGGCGAACTCGCTTCCGCCACCCAGCGGCAAACCGCTGACGCTGCGGCGCACGACGGAACGTCGCGATCCGAGTCGGCGGGCGCGCCGGACGATCAGCATCGGTGCCCGGACCTACCGTGAACGGCGCCTCGGCGCACTGCTCGACCGTGAGCTGTCCCAGATCGGTGCGGTGCTGCACGGTTGCCGCCTGCCCGACGATGGGTACCGCGTCGACCACGTGGTGATCGGCCCGAACGGGCTGTGGCTCGTCGTGGTCGACCACGAGCCGGGACACGTGCGCATCGCGGGGCGCGGCGATCGCTGCAGGCTCACCGTGGACGGCGTCGATCAGGCCCCGCGGCTCGAAACGGCCTGCGGGCTCGGCGCCCGCTTCGAGGCGTTCTTGCGTGTCGGTCGAACTGGACTGGCTCGACGTCTCGATTGCGCTGTGCTTCACCAATTCGAAGTGGAGTCTCCGGAGTCGACCGTCGAAGGTCGCTGGTGTCCAGATCTGCGCCGCCCAATCGCTGGTGGATGCCGCAGCGGCGCGTGGACCGATCTCGTCGGCCGACGCTCAGCGGGCTGCTCCCCGACTGCGGCGGCGCCTGGTCGTCGACGGCGACCCCGACCGTCGTTCCTGACCGGGTCGGCTGGGTGGAGGCGCCGGCTGCGTCAGCCCCAGCCGAGTTCGTGCAGGCGATCGTCGTCGATGCCGGCGGCGTGGGCGACCTCGTGGATCACCGTCACGTAGACCTCGTCGGCGAGGTCGTCGAGGTCCTCGCACATGTCGCAGAGCGCGAGCCGATAGATCGACACGACGTCGGGGCCCTCCTGGCCCGTCCGCTCGGTGTGGGGGACGCCTTCGTAGAGGCCCAGCAGCTCGGGTTCGTCGGGATTCCGGTCGACCACCTGGACCACGACGTTGTCGAGCACGTGGTGCAGCTCGTCGGGCAGGTCGTCGAGTGCTTCGCGAACCATCCGCTCGAAGCGGTACTTGGGAACGACCTCCACGTGACGAGACGCTACGCCGTGCACGGGTACGTTTGCGTCGGTTGCGAGGTGTGGGAGCCTTGTCCGATGGTGGAACCCGACCGACCGTCCGATCCGCATCGGCTGCACCGCATGCTGGCACCTCGCTCGGTGGCGCTCGTCGGAGCGTCCACGGTGCCGAACCAGCCGGGCAACGACATGGTCCTCGAGCTGCAGGTGTCACGCTTTCCCGGCGCCGTGTACCCCGTCAACCCGAAGTACGACGAGGTCGAGGGGCTCGACTGCTACGCCGGACTCGCCGACCTCCCCGAGGTGCCCGACCTCGCGGTCCTCGGCGTCGGCAACGCGCAACTCGAAGCCCAGGTCCGCCTCGCCATCGACCTCGGTATCGGTGGGCTCGTCATCCCGGGGAGCGTGCTCTCTCCCGACGACACCACCGAGTCCAGCCTCCGCCAGCGCGTCCGCGACCTCGCCCTGGCCGCCGACCTTCCGATCGTCGGCGGCAACTGCATGGGCTTCTACAACGTCGAGCAGTGGTTCCGCACGCTCCCGTTCCACCGTCCCTACGAGCTGACCGAAGGCGGCGTCACGCTCATCGCGCAGTCCGGCTCGGTACTCACCGCCCTGCTCTGGAACGACCAGAAGCTGCGCTTCAACCTCGCCATCTCCCCCGGCCAGGAACTCGTCACCACCACCGCCGACTACATGGACTACACGCTCGACCAACCGAGCACCCGCGTCATCGCGCTGTTCATCGAAGCGGTGCGATCACCGGACAACTTCCGCGCCGCCCTGCGCAAAGCCGCTGATCGCGGCGTCCCCGTCGTCGCCCTCAAGGCCGGACGCTCGCCCGCGGCAGCCGAACTCGCGCTGAGCCACTCCGGGGCGATCGCCGGCGACGACGCGGCCTACCAGACGATGTTCGAGCGCTACGGCGTGATGTCGGTCAAGTCGCTCGACGAGCTCGCCGCCACCGCCCTCCTCCTCTCGAACGACCGCAAGCCCGCGGCCGGTGGCCTCGCGGCGATCTTCGACTCCGGCGGCGAGCGCGAGCTGATGATCGACCTGGCCGCCGACATCGGGGTCCCGTTCGCGGAGATCGACGAGTCGACCACCGCCGTGCTGCGCGAGCACCTCGATCATGGGCTCGAACCGATCAACCCGCTCGACGCATGGGGGACGGGCCGCGACTACCAGGCCACGTTCGAACGCTGCTGGCAGGCGTTGATGGACGACCCCGACACCGCCATCGGGCGTGTTCGTCGCCGACCTCACCTCGGGTTTCCACCTCCACGAGTCGTTCGCCCGGATCTGCCGCCGCGTCCATCGCCGCTCCACCAAGCCGATCGCGATGCTCACCAACCACGTCGGCACCGACTCCCAGGACCTCGCCCGCCGGGTCACCGACCTGGGTATCCCCGTGCTCGACGGCACCGTCGCCGGCCTGCTCGCGGTCAAGCACGCGCTTGCCTACCGCGACTTCACCGGGCGACCGACGATCGACCCGCCGACGCCACCGGCTCCGGAGATCACCGATCGTTGGCGTGCCCGCCTGGCGGAACCGCGCACCCTCAGCGAGGCGGAGGGCCTTGCCATGCTCGCCGACTACGGCGTCCCGGTGATGCCCCACCGGGTCGTCTCGACCGCCGACGACGCGGTCGCCGCAGCAACCGAACTCGGGCTGCCGGTCGTGCTCAAGACGGCGACCGACGGGATCCTGCACAAGTCGGAGGTTCGCGGCGTGCTCCTCAACCTCACCGACGTCGATGCGGTCCGCGAGGCCTACCTCGACCTCGAACAGCGACTCGGGCCCGATGTCCTCGTCGCACCGATGCTGCTCCCCGAGGTCGAGATGGCGCTCGGCGTCGTCTCCGACCCGCAGTTCGGCCCGATGGTGCTCGTCGCCGGCGGTGGCATCTTCATCGAGGTGCTGCACGACCGCCAGCTCGGTCTCGTCCCGATCGACCGGGACATCGCCGAGCGGATGATCCACAAGCTCGCGGTCGCGCCGATCCTCGACGGCGTCCGCGGTCAACCTCCCGTCGATCGAGCGGCCATCGCGAACGCGCTCGTTGCGCTTTCCGATCTCGCTGCGGACGTCGGCGACCTGATCGCCGAACTCGACGTCAATCCGCTCTCGGCAACCGGCACCGGATGTGTCGCCCTCGATGCGCTGGTGGTGCCCAAGGCCGCGATCGCCGCGGTCGGCGGCTGAGCCCTCCACACGCAACTCCGCTCTCCGGGGAGCGGTCCACACCAAGTCCGAGACGGCCCTTTACCCCGCCCTTACATTCGGTTCGTACGGTGCCGGCATGTCAGGTGTACGTCGTCCACCCGGGCACTTCGTCCAGCACGTCCGCGTCCTCGCAGTGGTGGCCGCAGTGGTGCTGTCCGGATGCACCGGACGGCGCGGATCAGGCGACGGTCCGCCCGACCACGAGTAGCGCCTCGACGCCGACGAGCGGGGCACCGTCGAATGATGATGCCGCGTGTGCACGAGGGAGCGCCGACGGACGATGACGAACCGGCCGGGGATGCGCGACGGGCAGGCGATCTCGTGTTCGGCGCGCCGCAGACCGTCCGGCTCTCTCCGGTGGACGAGACGTGGATCGATCCGGAAGTGCTCGTCGCCGGGGAGGGCGGGCCGCTCCTCGTGTGGCAAGAGCCCGGAGGTTCGGTGAAGGTGGCGGAGCTGGACGTCGGGTCGGGTGTTGTCGTCGAGGGCTCGTCGCGTCTCGTTGCGGCCGACGCCGCAAACCTCCGGAGCACGTTCAACGGACCCGAGTTCGGCCTCGACTCGGATGGCTGGTCGATCACGTACACGAGCGTCGGCGTCGGCGGAACCGAGATCTCGGTCGCTCGACCGATTCCTGGCGCGACGGGGTTCGAAGTCGAGACGATCGCCGCCGATCGACCGCGGTTCAGTCCGCTCGCGTCGCAGGTTCCCGATGGGTCGACCACGCGGCTGATCGCGCTCGACAGCACGAGCACCGGCTGGGGTGACGCGGTCTACCTCGATCTCGCCGAGCCGGCGGCAACACATGACGTCATGTCGTTGGAGCGCCGAACCGACGGTGATCTGCGGTGGGTGTCCGGGACGTATCTGCTGGCCACGAACAACCATCCCGATCATCCGGGTGCGCTGGCACTGGTGGACACCGAGACCCATGTGACCGTGGCGGTGTCCGCAACCGGGACCGACCCGACCTTCCCCTACGGATGGGTGGCGCCCGACGCGCCGTCGGGGATGGCCGTGCTCGGCGTCGTCGACGACACGCGCATCGTGGCGTGGGCCCAGAGCGAAGACGACTGGGGAGAGTGGCACACGTTGAGTTCCCCCGACGCAGATCGTGTCTACTTCGGATCTCCCGAACCGTTCCTCGTCGCCGATCGGTCGTTCGTCAGTTTCGTCGTCGCGGGGACTCCCGATCAGGTCGTCGGCGAAACCGATCAGCAGGTCTGGTTGAGGAGTCTCGATGGCGAGACGGGCGTGCGATGCGACGACGGTCGCGACGCTCCGACGACGCGGGTCGATCCCGAAGTGCTCGTGGTCGAGGACCGCGTGTACGTCTACTACTACGTGCTCGAGGACGGCGCCTCGACGGCGTACGTGTGCGCCGTCGACCTCGTACCGGCCGCCGGTGACGATCCAGCGCTCGACGACAGCGCACCGCCGGCCACCGTGCCGACCGGCATCGACGTCGAGCTGCGGCCGGTGTCCGCCGAAGCCACCGATGCGAGCCTCGAGACGATCAACGGGGACCATCTCACCTCCGCACCGGCGGCCGAACCGCTGGACCGGCTGCTGCTGTTCTTCCCGGGGACCGGCGCCGCACCGGACCGCTACGAGCGCTATCTCGAACACGCGGGGTTCGCTGGGTTTCCACGTGATCGGGCTGGGATACGACAACCTCGAGTCGGTCAACTTCCAGCTCTGCGCCGGGCAGCCGCCGGGCAGCGGCTGCCACGAAGCCGTCAGACGCGAGATCCTGTTCGGTGAACCCAGCGGCTCCTCGCCACCCGACGTCACCGAGGCAGACAGTGCGGTCGCCCGGATTCGCGCTGCTGCTCGAATACCTGGCGAGCGACGACCCGAGCGCCGGCTGGCGCAACTTCCTGGATCCCGAGAGTGGCCACGGCATCGCCTGGTCGCAGATCACCGTCGCCGGCCATTCACAAGGTGGAGGGCACGCCGCCTACCTCGCCACCGAGTTCGCCGTCGACCGCGCGCTGCTGTTCGGTGCGACCGAACCGCAGCCATGGACCGCGAACGGCAGCGCCACACCCCCCGAGCGTTACTTCGGGTTGGCTCATCGCGACGAGCGGTCGGCGACGGCGATCACGATGTCATGGGTGAATCTCGCGAATCCCAGGCGTCGTCACCGTCGTCGAGGACAGCGAGTCGCAGCTTCGATGGATCTCATCGACTGCTCACCGATTCACGTGAATGCTCGGGCACCGGCGACGAGCGCGGCGACCACCACAACTGTTACATCGTCGATGAGTACCTTCCCGAGCCCGTCGAGGGCCGTCCCCATTTCGCCGACGTCTGGACCTACATGCTGATCGACCCGATCTGAATCGGTGGTCCGTTCACTCGTCAGGGCGGCGACGTAGTGCGATCGACCCGTGCCGGAGCCATTCCGCCGCATCTGCCGTGAGTCCGTCGGCGACGTGACGGTCGTAGCGATCCAGTTGTTCGTCGGTGAGTACGCCGCGCCAACGTTCGTTGGTTCCCGTGTTGAAGAAGGCATCGGCTCCACCCTCGAACCCGATCTCGTAGTGGCCTTCTGCGCGGGCGGTCTCGCGGATCTCGTCGAGACGACATCGAGCGACCACACCGGGCCACAGGGCATCGTCGATGTGGAGGTCGAGTGCCGCCGCGAGGCGGTCCATCTCGCCGTTCAGGTCGGCGGTCAGATCGTTGTAGTGCACGAACGTGACGAAGGGTTCGTGACGGAGCGGCCACCAGGAGGACAGGTGGCGGATCGACGACTGGCCGGCCAGCCATTCGTCGAGCAGCGCCGACCAGTCGCCGTCCCACGAACGAGCCATCGGCTCGATGCCGTCGCGAGCGGCCGATTCGTTGAGCATGTCGAACAGCTCGGGGCGCATCGCGTCGCGGTGGTTTCCCCACGACATCAACGCGTCGCGGCCGTCCCGGTACACCACGACGTAGTGGCACTCGTCGAAGATCGGCGTGCAATCGGCCGGGCTGTGCGTCTTGATGAACCGCCGGTGGGGCTGCGCGTCGAGCGCTTCGAAGATGTCGGCGACGGGGCGGAGCCGGAAGTCGACCCACGGGCTCCGTGTGCCGAGCGCTCCCGGTGCGTCTCCGTCGGGCCACAACAACGACGAGACGATGCCCTGCATCCAGGTCGTCCCCGACTTGGGTGGCGTGCTGATGAAGATGTCGTCGGGGCGATGTCGGAAACCCGTCCAGCGGCGACTGTCCTCGATCGCAGAGATGTGGTCAGACGTCGGAGTTCGGATGGCGCCCATGTCCGACGGTATCCCGCCCACGCGTCGCCGCTGAACGGCGGAGCCTCAGATGACCTTGAGCGCGTCGGAGTAGACCTTCTTCGGCTTCAGATCGACGGCGATCTGGCGGGCGATCTCGTGGAACGCCTTGGCGGTCTCCGAATCGGGGTCGACGGCGGTGATCGGCCGACCGTCGTCGCCGCCTTCGCGCAGCGCGTTCGTCAGCGGCAGCTTGCCGAGCAGTGGGACGCCGAGATCGTCGGCGAGCTCCTGGCCACCGCCGGCGCCGAAGATCTCGTACCGCTTGCCGTCGTCGCCGGTGAACCACGACATGTTCTCGATGACGCCGCGCACCGGGAGGTTGACCTTCTCGGCCATCGCCGCCGACATCGCCGCGACCTTCTGTGCTGCGGGCTGTGGGGTGGTGACCACGAAGACCTCACCCCGAGGGAGGTATTGCGCGAGCGACAGCGCGATGTCACCGGTGCCGGGCGGCATGTCGATCAGCAGGAAGTCGGGGTCGTCCCAGAAGACGTCGGTGAGGAACTGTTCGAGCGCCTTGTGGAGCATCGGTCCCCGCCAGATCACGGCCTGGCCCTGCGGCACGAAGTAGCCGATCGAGATGCAGCGCACGCCCCACATCTCCGGTGGGACGAGCATCTCGTCGATGACGATCGGATCGCGGTCGGTGCCGAGCATGCGCGGGATCGAGTAGCCGTAGATGTCGGCGTCGACGACGCCGACCGAGTAGCCCTGCTCGGCGAGCGCCACGGCGAGGTTGGTCGTCACCGACGACTTGCCGACGCCGCCCTTGCCGGACGAGATGAGCAGTGGACGGGTCTTGGACGAGTTCTTCGCGAACGGGATCTCGCGGCCTTCGGCGTGGCCGTGGGCCTGATTGGACCCGGCCGTTGCCGAACCCCCGCCGCCGTGGACCATCATCCGGACGTTCTCGCGCTCCTCGTCGGTCATCACGGTGAACTCGAGGTCGATCGATTCGACGCCGTCGAGTTCGGTTGCCGCCTCCGACACGCGCCGGGTGATCTCCCCCTTGAGCGGGCAGCCGGGGACGGTCAGCGCGACCAGCACGCCGACGATTCCGTTGTCACGGATCTGGACGGCCTTGAGCATGCCGAGATCGACGATCGAGCGGTGCAGCTCCGGGTCCTCCACGGGCCGCAGCGCGTCGATGACCTGGTCCTCGGTGACTGGGGTGGTTGCCATGTCAACAGTGTGGCGACGACGCCCCCGAATGCCACCGTGCGACATCAGTCGCGGTGCTGGGCGTATTCGATGACCCGGGTGACGACGGTGTCGTCGGCCTTCTCGATGGCACCGGTGTCGAATGGCGGCTGCGGGTCGTACTCGATCATCAGCTGCGCCGCTTCGGCTGCGGTGCGGTCGAACAGCAACTCGACCAGGCGGAGCGCCATGTCGATGCCGCTGGACACGCCGGCGGCGGTGATGATGCGCTGGTCGAGGTGCTCGACGACGCGGTCGGGGACCGGCGTTGCGCCGTGCTCACTCAAGACGTCGCGCGCGCTCCAGTGCGTCGTGGCCGTGAGGCCGTCGAGCAGCCCGGCCGCGGCGAGCACGAGCGAGCCCGTGCACACCGAGGTGGTGAAGGTCGTCGAGGGGTGCGCCGCTCGGATCCAGTCGAGTACCCGCTCGTCGTGCATCAGCGCCCGCGTGCCGTGGCCGCCGGGGAACACGATGATGTCGGGGCTCGGCACATCCTCGAACGTCGCATCGGCCTGGATGCCGAGCATCCCGTTCTCACTGCGGATGACCTCGGTCCGGTGTCCGATGAAGGTGATGTCGATCTCGGGGATCCGCTGCATCACTTCGTACGGGCCGATGCCGTCGAGGGCGGTGAACTGGGGGAAGAGGGGGATGACGGTCTGGATGCTCACGCCGGTCATCGTCGTCCGTCGGCCCGATCGCGTCAATGACACGCGACCGCCGGTTCCTGCCACGACGAGAACCGGTCGATCGAGCAGGGCCGGCGCGCTGCGGCGATAGCGTCCCGTGCGTGGACGTACGCATCGGAGTGACGCAGGCCCCTCGCGAGATCGGCATCGAACTCGCCGACGACGCGGATCGTGGCGATCTCAAGCAGCGCATCGAGGCCGCGCTGTCGGGAGCCACCGACGTGTTGGCCATCACCGACAAGCGCGGCAACGAGACGTTCGTGCCGTCTGCGAAGATCGCCTACGTCGAGCTCGGCTCCCAGGAGGGCAGCCGTTCGATCGGCTTCGGCGGCTGAACGACCGGCGTCGAACCGGGATGACCCGGCGGCGCCGACTCGCATCATGATTCCGCTCCTCGACCTCGACCTCGTGTTCGTCACGGGGAAGGGGGGCGTCGGCAAGACCACCGTTGCTGCGGCGCTCGCCGAGGTCGCCGCTCGCCGGGGCCAGCGCGTCCTCGTCTGCGAGATGGACGCCAAGGGAGCGTTGGCGACTGCGTTCGAGGTGACCGAGCTCGCATTCGAGACGACCGAGGTCGCTCCGAATCTGCACGCGATGTCGATGAGCACCGAGGACTCGCTGCGCGAGTACCTGCGGCTCTACGTCAAGATCCCGCTGATCGGTCGCCTCGGTGTCCTGGCCTCCACGTTCGACTTCGTGGCCGACGCCGCGCCCGGCGTCAAGGAGATCCTGGCGGTCGGCAAGCTGTGCTGGGAGGTCAAGGAGCGGAACTACGACCTCGTCGTCGTCGACGCCGAGGCCAGCGGCCACGTCGTCAGCCAGATCGGCGCGCCGCGGGTGATCGCCGACCTGGTCCAGGTCGGCCTCGTGCGCGAGCAGACCCAGTGGATGCTGGACATCCTCGAGGATCCGGCCCGCACGGGGGTGGTCGTCACCACCACCCCCGAGGAGATGCCCGTCACCGAGTCGATCGAGCTGCTCGAGCGGCTGACGGCGGACACCGGGACGCACGCTGCGGCGGTCGTCGCGAACCGGGTGCTGCCGGCGATGTTCGATCGCAACGAGCAGCAGGTGGCGCGCCATGTACGCGATGCGGTGCCGATGCTCGTCGATGCCGTCGGCCCGGGAGCCGCCGCTGTCGTCGAAGCCGCTTCGATCATCGAAGCCCGCCGATCGATCGGCGCCGAACACCTCGACCGGCTCCGCGGTGCGATCCCGAGCGAGATTCCGATCATCACCGTGCCCGAGCTGTTCTCGCGCCCACGGCCGCCGCGTCGTCACGCTGGTCGCCGACGGCCTCGACGAGGAGATCGGCTGATGGCCAAGCGCAAGCGGGCCGCGCGCTCCGTCGTGGCGAGCGAGCAGCCCTCGCTCGATCCGTTGCTGGCGAGCCGGGAGATGATCCTCGTCGCCGGATCCGGAGGCGTCGGCAAGACCACCGTCGCCGCCGCGCTCGGCCTCGCGGCCGTCGAGCGTCAGCCGGGTCGCGTGCTCGTGCTCACGGTCGACCCGGCACGTCGGCTGGCAAGTGCGCTCGGCCTCGAGGCGTTCGGCAACACCCCGCACGCGATCCCGCCCGAGGCGCTGGAGGCGGCCGGCCTCGAACCGCGCGGCGAGCTCCATGTCGCGATGCTCGACACGAAGGCCGGTTGGGACGACTTGATCCGTCGGCACGCGCCCGATGAGGCCACGCGTGATGCGGTGCTCGCGAACCCGCTGTACGAGAACATCACGAGCCGGTTCGTGCACAGCCACGACTACCTCGCGATGGAGCAACTCCACGACCTCCACGCCACCGGTGAGTACGACCTGGTCATCGTCGACACACCGCCGTCCCGCAACGCCCTCACCATCCTCGACGCACCCCGGCGAATGGCCGACTTCTTCGGGAGTCGGCTCCTGCGGTGGCTGACGGTGCCCTACCGATCCCGCCTCTTCACGATCGCGTCGAGGCCGTTCTACCAGGTGGCCGATCGCATCCTCGGCTCGCGCTTCCTCGAGGACATCGCGGACTTCTTCGTGCTGTTCCAGAAGATGGAGGCCGGTTTCGTCAAGCGTGCGCACGAGGTCGAGGCGCTGCTCGTCGATCCGCGTACGGCGTTCGTCGTGGTGTCGACGCTGGAGGCGGCGCCGGCCCACGAGGCCCGGTTCCTCGCCGAGTCGCTGCGGGAACGCAAGATGGCCGTCGGTGCGATCGTCGCCAACCGGGTGTTGCCTCCGCACCTTGCGTCGCCCGCCGCCACCGAGGCCGCCGCCGACCTCGCCGGGCGCACGGGACCGTCGGGTGACGGGGAGCTGGCGACGCTCGTCGCCGACCACACACACGACGAACCCGACGTCGTCGACCGGGTCCTGCACCAGATGGCGACTCGCTTCGACGACCTCGCGATGGTGGCCGCGCGCGAAGCGGATCGGCGCGTCGAACTGGCTGCGCTGGCCGCCACCACGGTCACCGTGCCGTGGCTGTCGGGCGACATCCACGACCTGCGCGGGCTCGGTCGATTGGCCTGTCACCTCCGCGGGGTGCCCGATCAGGCAGACTCATCCTGATGACGTCGCTCGTTGACCTCTGCCGCGCTCACTCGTCGCTGGACCGCAGCGACATCGATCACCTCCATCGCCTGACGGCGGAGTGGGCGTTCCTCGCCGATCTGTGCTTCTCGGACCTGCTGCTCCACGTGCAGTCCGACGACGGCCGCTGGATGATCATCGACCAGGTCCGTCCAGCGACCAACCAGACGATGTACCCGATCGACTTCGTCGGCATCTGGGCGTCGCAGGCGGACGAGTTGATGGACAAGGTCGCTGCGACCGGCGAGATCGTCGAAGGGGACATCACCCTGAACGTGCCCGTCGCCGGTACCGACGAGACCGTCGCCCGTGCCGTTGCGATCCCGGTGCGTCACGAGGGTCGCTTGATCGCCGTCCTCACCAAGGAGTGGGTGCCACGGGCCGGACGCAGTCTCGGTGAGCTCGAACGTGGCTATGGCTTCATCTTCGATCAGTTCACGCACATGATCGGGATGGGCACGTTTCCGTTCCCCGGGCGGGTTGCCGATTCGAGTGCCGCACCGCGCGTCGGTGACGGCGTGATGATGCTCGACATCGACGCCGCCGTCACGTACGTCTCGCCGAACGCGAACTCGGCGCTGCACCGCGTCGGGATCCAGGCGAACCCGGTCGGGATGCGCCTCGCCGAACTCGGATTCCACGATGGCCCGGCGCGCCAGGCCTTCGAGCGTCGGGAGCCGGTCGTCGAGGAGTTCGAGCAGGGCGCCGAGGTGACGCTCCTGGCGAGATGCGTCCCGCTGCTGCGTGGCGCGGGCGACAACGCCGAAGTCGTCGGCGGTCTCCTGCTGATCCGCGACGTGACCGAGCTCCGCAAGCGGGATCGCTTGCTCCTCTCGAAGGACGCGACGATTCGCGAGATCCACCACCGCGTCAAGAACAACCTGCAGACGATCTCGTCGTTGCTGCGGCTCCAGGCCCGGCGTCTGGAGAGCGAAGAGGCCAAGGCGGCCGTCGCCGAGTCGGTCCGTCGGATCCGCACGATCGCGCTCGTGCACGAGTCGCTGTCACGCGAGCCGGGCGACGACATCGCGTTCATCGAGATCGTTCGTCCGCTCTTGCGTCTGGCCGAAGAGGGGCTCCAGTCGCCCGACCGCCCCGTGCGGTTCTCCGTGTCCGGATCGGGTGGGCGCGTGCCCGCTCCCGCGGCTTCACCGCTCTCGGTCGTGATGACCGAACTGCTCCAGAACGCTGTCGACCACGGGTTTCCGGAGGGGTCCGGTGGCGGTGACGTCGCTGTCGTGCTCGATCATCACGGTGCGGAGCTGGCCCTGCGCGTGATCGACAACGGTCGGGGCGTGGAGCCCGGATTCGATCTCGAGGCGCAGGACGGACTCGGGCTGTCGATCGTCAGAACGCTCGTCACGACGGAGTTGAACGGCACGATCGAGATGCGTCCCGCCACGGCCGCCGACCTGGATGCGGTCGGCCTCGGCGATGGCACGGCGCGTGGTCGTGGCACCGTGGTCGAACTCCGTGTGACGACCGCCGACTGAACGGCGGTCGAGTGGTCAGGCGGTGACGGCGGCGTGGCGCTGCGCGCGGGCGGCGGCGACACGCTTGCGGCGGATGACCCGGCGCTCTTCTTCGGTCAGGCCACCCCAGATTCCGGAGTCCTGGTTGGTGTCGAGCGCGAAGTCGAGGCAGTTGGTCGACACCGTGCACTCGCCGCAGGTGCGCTTCGCATGGTCGATCTGGACGAGTGCGTTGCCCGTGGTGCCGACCGGGAAGAACAGTGCCGGATCGGTGTCACGGCAAAGGGCGTCATCGCGCCAGTCGTAGTCGGCGGCTCCGAGAGCCAGGCTGGACGCAAGAATCGACACGTTCGGATTCCCCTCGTTGTGGTGAAGGACGCCGTGGGTCACGGCGTCGGTGCGGTGTGGGCGAGAACCGTCGATGCGACCGCCTGCCGGGCGAAAAGGTAGGCGCGACCGGGCGGTGCCGCAAGAGGGACTTCGTGTGACGTGTGACCGTTGACGCACCGCATTCGGCGATACTGCCTGTCATGAACATCGTCGGCCATCGAGGAGCTTCCGGAACCGAGCCCGAGAACACGCCGGCGGCGTTCGTGGCGGCTGACGAGATGGGCGCCGATGGCGTCGAACTCGACGTCCGCCTCGCTGCGGACGGACACGGCGGCAGCCGGTTGGTCGTGTTCCACGATCCGCTGCCGGTCGAACAGGGCGCGCTGGATGCGCTTCCGAGTTTCGACGAGATCCTCGATGCCTGCGGTGCCCGGATGCTCGTCAACGTCGAGATCAAGAACAGCGATGCGGACGGCGGGTACGACCCGACGATGGCGTCGGTTGCGCCGACCATCGCAGCGATGCGCCGTCGGGGACCGAGTTGGACCGACCGCTGGTTGATCTCGTCGTTCACGATGTCCACGATCGATCACTGTCGACGGATCGCGCCGGAGTTCGCCACCGCGTTCCTGCTCTACGAACCGAGCGATGCTGCGATCGACGCAACCGTTCGTCACGGCCACGTTGCGATTCACCCGTGGGCCCAGATGCTCGATGCCGGTCGAGTGGCCGCGTGCCACGACGCGGGCCTCTCGGTGAACGCGTGGACCTGCAACGATCCGGAGCAGGTCCGCGAATTCGTCGGCTGGGGCGTCGACGGGGTGTGTACCGATTTTCCCGACGTCGCGCTCCGGGCCGCCGGACGCTCTGGCGAGAGACGGCTCAACCCGAGCTGGGGAACACGAGGTTGACGGCGTCGGGCACGTGTGCGATGTCGAGGCGGCTCGTCTCGCCGAGTGCGTCGCCGTCGAGCTGATACGGGAACGGTGTGTCGTGTTCGATTCGGAGCCGCTCGACGTCGGTGCGGATGTCGAGGTGGGCCGCCGGTTGTACCCCGCCGCCGCGCAGCGCGCCGGCGAGCGACGTGAGGATGTGGCGGGCCTTCATCGTGGTGAACGTGATCACGACCAGCCCCTGGTCCAGGTCGGCGTGTGGCGACAGGTCGAGCGGACGGTTGCCGAGGTAGGTGTACGGGTTCGTGTTCAGCACGATCGAGAAGTAGCCGTCGACCGGATCGCCGCCGTCGCCGCTCACGCGGAAGTGGGGCTGCTTGCGGTCGTAGCCGCGCGCCCAGGTCGAGAGCCCGGCGTAGATGAACAGTGGATGGCCGAGCCAACGCTTGAGCGAGCCGTGGCGTTCGACCTGCTGGACCACTGCGGCGTCGTATCCCACGCCGGTGTGGAAGCAGAAGTACCGTCCGTTGACCTGGCCGAGCCCGATCGGTCGGATCGTCTCGGCGTCGATGCCGCGCACCAGGTGCTCGACCGCGGCCACGGGATCGTTCGGCATGCCGAGCGTTCGTGCGAAGACGTTGGTCGACCCGCCCGGGAGCACACCCAGTGCGCTGTCGGTCCCGGCGATC
Source organism: Ilumatobacteraceae bacterium (assembly GCA_963695475.1). Lineage (GTDB taxonomy): Bacteria > Actinomycetota > Acidimicrobiia > Acidimicrobiales > Ilumatobacteraceae > Ilumatobacter_A. The sequence goes on along the minus strand of CAVOHA010000018.1, from coordinate 19,068 downwards.
CCCGTCGCGACTTCGTTGAGCGTTCCGTCGCCGCCGTAGCCGATCACCACGTCGACGCCGCGCCGTGCCGCGTCGTGCGCGAACCGCGTGGCGTGACCCCGCCGGTTGGTCTCGACCACTTCGACCTCGTGGCGTCTGACGGAGCCGCCGGTCAGGCTGCGCACGCCCTCGCTCAGCCGCCGATGGACGACCACGGTGTTGCGCGCCGTCACCGAGGACGCGAACGAGTTGACGATGAGCATGATCCGCAAGACGACCACCCTAATTGTCGGGGACCTCGTCCTCCCGCCGGTGCACACGTCACAGCGCGCCGAATTGGGGGACAGACTTGACCGGCCGGTAACTTGGGGACCCTTATGAACGTGATCGTGTGTGTGAAACAGATCCCTGATCCGGCGCTGCCGGGTGAGTTGGATGCCGACAACACGCTGAAGCGCGACGGCAAGCTCATCCTCGATGAGTCCGACAGCTATGGCGTCGAGATGGCGCTCCAGCTTGTCACTGCTGCGGGCGGCGGCGCGGTGAGCCTGGTCTCGATGGCCCCCAACGAGGAAGTGTCGGGTCTCCGCACTGCTCTCGCGATGGGCGCCGAGAAGGCCGTGCTCGTCTCCGATGCCTCGCTGGCCGGCGCCGATGCGCTGACCACGGCGAAGGTCCTGGCCGGCGCGGTCGGCAGGGCGGGCGAGTACGACCTCGTCATCGCCGGCACCGAGTCGTCCGACGGCTACACCGGCACCGTCCCCGAACAGATCGCCGAAGTCCTCGGACTCCCGTCGGTCACGTTCGCCAAGTCGATCGAAGTCGACGGTTCGACGGTCAAGGTCGAGCGTCAGACCGAAGCCGGCTACGACGAAGTGACCTGCTCGCTCCCCGCCGTGGTCTCGGTGACCGCCGGCGTCGTCGAGCCCCGCTACCCGAGCTTCAAGGGCATCATGGCCGCGAAGTCGAAGCCGGTCGAGAACGTCACCGCCGGTGACCTCGGCATCGAGGCCGCCAGCTGGGCCCAGTCCATCACCAAGGTCGAGGATGCTCCCGAGCGCGAAGCCGGCGAGATCATCGAAGACGACGGTGAAACGTTCAACAAGATCGTCGAGTTCCTCGACAATCTGAAGGTCATCTAGAAGGGACAGTCTGATCATGGGTATCGACAACATCTGGGTGTTCGCACAGACCACCGACGGGGCGGCGTCGAGCGGAACGCTCGAGCTGCTGAGCAAGGCCAACTCACTCGGCGGAACGGTCTCCGCATTCGTTGCCGGCGCAGCCGGCGATGCCGCAGCGGCCATGGCCGACCACGGCGCGGCGAAGATCTACGAGACCGGCGACCTCGCCGGCGCCCTCCCGGGCGCAGCGGTGTCGGCAGCGATGAAGGCCGTCATCGACGGCGGCGACTCGCCCGACCTCATCATGTTCCCGCAGAGCTACGAGGGCCGTGACGTGATCGCACGTCTGTCCGTCAAGCTCGACCGGACCGTGCTCACCAACTCGACCGACATCTCGGTCGACGGCGACTCGGTCAGCGTGGAGACGCCGATCTTCGGTGGCGCCAAGGTCGTGACCTCGACCTTCACCGGCGAGACCCCGTATCTCGCGGCGTTCCGTCCGAAGAGCTTCGAGCCCGCCGGCGGTGCCGGTGGCGCGGGAGAGCTCGTCGCGGCGCCGGTCCCGGACCTCGGCAGCACCGGTGGCGCCACCGTCACCGCAGTGCACGTCGAGGAGACCTCGGGTCCCAAGCTCGACGAAGCCGGCGTGGTCGTCGCCGGCGGTCGTGGTCTCGGCGAGGCCGAGAAATTCGACATGGTCGAAGATCTCGCCAAGCAGCTCAAGGGCGCTCCGGGCGCATCGCGTGCCATCGTCGACGCCGGTTGGGTGCCGTACAGCTACCAGGTCGGCCAGACCGGCAAGGTCGTCAAGCCGACCGTGTACATCGCTGCGGGCATCTCCGGTGCCACGCAGCACATGGTGGGCATGAAGGGCTCGAAGAACATCATCGCGATCAACAAGGACAAGGAGGCACCGATCTTCGGTGTCGCCGACCTCGGGATCGTCGGTGACGTCCACAAGGTGCTGCCCCAGCTCATCGAGGCGCTCAACGCCCGCAGCTGAGCCGCTCGAAGGCGGCGGGGCTCAGCGCTGGTCGCTGGCCGTGATCGCCCACGCGACGCCTTCGTCCGGGTCGACGATCGCGAGCTGGAGCGACCAGCCGACTTCCGGTTCGTACGCGTTCCAGCGGAACCAGTCGAATTCGCCGGCGAGGTCGCCCAGCTCCCCCGCGTCCGGGGGCCAGTCGTCGAGCAGGTCGCCGAGTGCTCCGAGGAACCACCAGGCCCCGAAACGTCCGGCTGCGGCACCACGGCGTCGCCCGTGCGCGCCGCCGTTCGCTCCCGCCCACGCCAGCCAGGCGATCGCCTCGGTCGGCTCGACCTCGCAGGAGCGCGCCCGACGCACGCCGAGCGCGCCGATGGCATCACCCACGTCGCCGATCACGCACACCGACTCCGCTCGACCGTTCGATTCGGTCAGCCACGGCTCGACCAGTTGGCGGAGGGCGAGGTCGACGTCGTCGTCGAGCACCTCGGCGCCGGTGGTGGTGGTGACGTCGACCCAGTCATCGGCGAGGTCCGGCATGGGGAACTCGGCGCCACCGTCGGAGTAGGTGGCGAGAGCGTATTCGGGCTCCCACGGCTGCAGCGCCGCGGGGATGTCCAAGACCGGCGCGAGGTCGTCGGCGTCGATCGGCTCCCCGCGGATGGCCCGTTCGTGAGCAACGAACGCGGCGCGGGGCCCGTGGTCGAGGTGGTCGACGAGATCGCCCCACGAGTGATGCTGCGCCGCGACCTCGGTCAGCGGTCCGATCGTGAACCGTCCGGACAGCCCGTCGCTCTCGTCGAGCACCACCGCAACGAACTCGGGGTCCGCGAGCAACGCCAGTCGGTACTCGGCCAGTGTTGCGGCCGGCCAGAGTTGGCGCCCGGTCTCGACGGCTCTGCGGGAGCGGTCCCGCACGCGCAGGACGCCCGCCCAGTCGTGCGAGCTGCAGCGGTCGTCGATCATCCGCACGAGGCCGTCGAGATCGCCGCGGTGGACGAGCGCATCGAGATCGTCGTCGGCACCGGGATCGTCGATCATGCCGGCAGTGTGTCACGTCGGCCGGTCCGCGGCCTCGCGCGCCGCCGGTTCAGCGCAGGACGATCGAGACCCAACCGTCGTGCTCGAGCGACGCCACCGGTGCGAGCGGGGCCAGCGCGGCGAGGACGTGGTCGTGGCGGTCCGCGAGGATGCCGCTGATGACGAGTGACCCGCCCGGGCGCACCAGCCGTCGCAGGTCGTCGGCCATCGCGATCAGAACGGGCGCCAGAATGTTGGCCACCACGATGTCGTAGGGGCCTGCGACGGCGGCGACCGGGGTCGTGTCGACGTCGATCGCACCGACCACGTCGTTCAGTTCCATGTTGCGCCGCGTCGCCTCGACAGCGGCATCCGCGATGTCGATCGCACGGATCTCCGCCACGCCGAGCTGCGCTGCGAGCACGGCGAGCGCGCCCGTGCCGCAGCCCACGTCGAGGACGGAGTCGGACCGCACCGCGTCGTCTCCGGATGAGTTCGGCGAGCAGCGCCATCGCCGTCCTCGTCGTCGGATGATCGCCGAGGCCGAACGCGCTGCCCGGATCGATCACGGTCACGATCGCGTCCGCATCGGGTTCGTACGGCATGAGCGCCGCGGGGACCGACACCATCCCGTCCGCATACCAGGTGGGGGAGAGGAACTCCGGAGCGACCTGGCCGATCGAATCGTCGACGTCGCGAACCTCCGCGGCCCACGCGGTGTCGAGCGTCGCGATCGCGCGCTCGACGGCGTCGTCGTCGTTGCCGACCGAGGTCGCGACTTCGACCATGCCGTCGCCGAGCGCCGTTTCGCTGACCGCCTGCACGCCCCACTGCCACATCCGGTCGGTGACGATGTCCGCGAGTTCCGATCGCACGGTGACCACGATCGTGCGGCTGCTCATCGGATGCCGATCAGACGAGTGGCCAGGGGTACCGCCGGCCGGTCGGATCGGTCGGGAACCGGCGCTCCTTGACCATCCACGCCGCGCGTCCCTGGATCGCTTCGACTTCGTCGTCGGCGAGCAGCGCCGCGATGTCGAGGGGGACCGCATCGACGAACCGGTTGGCGGCGTCGAGGACGTGATCGGGGAGCGGTTCGTCGCCGAACTCCCAGATCACCGTGCGGAGCTTGTACTCGGGGGCGAAGCACAGGCCGTGGTCGATGCCCCACACCGTGGCCGGTTCGTCGCCGCGCTCGGGCACGAGGAGGCAGTGCCCGCTCTTGCGATCGGTGTTGTTGGCCAGGATGTCGAGTGCGGCGATGTCGCGGAGGCGATCGTGCAGCTCCGGCCTCGTCTCGTAGATCGTGAAGTAGTGCTCGCTGTGATCGGCGACGGCGAACCACTGGAACGATCCCTCGCCCGACGGGCCCGTCGCGCAAGACCGTCGGCGGGACGACGCCGATCCCCATGGCCTCGCTCAGGCGATACGTGGCGACTTCGCGCCGGTGCAGACCGGGCTCGAAGTCCCAGAGCGGACGTTCTCCGCGCATCGGCTTGTAGATCGCCGGGTGCGACCGGCCGTCGTGCACGACGTGGACGAGGAAGGTTGCGTTCGAGCTGTAGGGCATCCGGCCCTCGATCTCGATGTCGCCCCGGAGCAGGTGCTCGACCGGGTCGTCGACGTCGTCGACGCGGAGCTCGACGCCTTCCGGTTCGTCGGCTTCGTCGTTCACGCCGCTCAGTTCATCCTCGGGCACGCGTGGCCGTCGGGATCCATCGGATTGCCACACCACGTGCACTCGGGGCGTCCGGACTCGATCACGTGGGCGGCGTGCTTGACGAACGCATCCGCCTGGCCGCGTGTGATGTAGATCCGAACGTGCCCGCGGTCGTCGTCGTCGAGCGGCTCGCCGTGCTCGTCGACTTCGCCGACCTCTTCGAGTTGGAGGAGCACCTTGTCGTTCGACCGGTCGTAGCCGAGCCCGATCGGCCCGAGCACGAACACCGGGTCGACCGGCGCGGAGAGTTCCATCGCGCCCGGGATCGGGCGGTCCTCCGCCGGCGGGAGGTCGGACAGCACCTTGGTCAGATACTGCGAGATCGCGGCGGCCTGTTGCTTCTCGCACTTGATCGCGATCCGCGTGCCCGTCGGCGCGGATCTGGAGGAAGAACGTCCGCTCGCCGGGGCGGCCGACCGTGCCGACCGTGAACTTGTCGACGTCGTCGAATTCGTGGAACACACTCATGCGGTGATCGCTGGTCCCTCCGTCATGAGGGGCGCAGTTCGGTGAGCGGGCGTCCGGTCGAGTTCACTGCCAACACGATGGGGCCGCCGGCGTGCCAGGTGAGCGCACTCACCGAGGCGGGGCTGATCACGATGCGCTGGAACAGGTCGATGTGGGTGCCGAGTGCATGGGCAACCGCCGCCTTGATCGTGTCGGCGTGAGAGACGCACACGATCGTGCCGCCGGGATGTGCCAGGCGGAGGCGATCGAGCGTGGAGACCATGCGGGTCTGCATCTCGGTGAAGCTCTCGCCGTTCGGGAACCGGAACGTCGACGGGGCGCTCTGCACGGTGCGCCACTCGGGGAGCTTGTTGAGCTTCTTCAGCTCCTGACCCGTCCAGTCGCCGAAGTCGCACTCGAACAGGCCGCGGTCGATCTTCGTGCGGAGGCCGAGTGCCTTCGAGATCGGCGCGGCGGTTTCCTTCGCTCGTTCGAGCGGCGACGAGTAGACCGCGTCGACCGAGCCCGAGCGCGCCGATTCGTTCCGCCGCGATTTCGGCCTGCTTGCGACCTTCGTCGGCGAGGTGCAGACCCTTCGCCCGGCCGGGGAGGACCTTGCCGGTGGTGGGGGTCTGGCCGTGCCGCACGAGCAGGATGGTCGTCGGCTTGGGCCCGTCCTGCGCCGCGGACTTCTTGCCCGCACGCTTCGTTCGAGCGGTTCGGGTGGCGTTGGGAGCGGGGGTCGTCTTGGTCATGGCCGCATCCGAATCTACTGTCGATGTGCGTGAGTGCGCTCGTCCGGCTCGGTGCCGACATCACGAGCTGTCGAACATGTCCCCGTCTGGTCGAGTGGCGTGAGACAGGTCGCGCGGGACAAGCGAGCGGCGTTTCGTGACCAGGACTACTGGGGTCGACCGATCACCGGCTTCGGTGATCCCGCGGCGCGGATCGTCGTGCTGGGCCTCGCTCCGGCCGCCCACGGGGCGAATCGGACCGGTCGGATGTTCACCGGTGACCGCAGCGGCGACTGGCTGTTCCGGGCGATGCATCGAGCGGGCCTCGCCAACCAGGCCGAGTCCGTATCGGTCGACGACGGGCTGGAACTCCACGATGCGTGGGTGACCTCGGCGGTGAAGTGTGCACCGCCCGACAACAAGCCGACTCCCGCCGAGCGGGATGCGTGTGCCGGATTCCTCCAGCGCGAGTTGGCGGCGCTCGATGCGGTCCGGGTGATCGTGTGCCTCGGCACGTTCGGTTTCGATGCGGCGCTGCGCCACTTCGGCGTCCGCCCGAAGCCGAAGTTCGGCCACGGTGTCGAAGTCGCAGTTGGCCGACGGGCCGATGCTTCTCGGCTGCTATCACGTGAGCCAGCAGAACACGTTCACCGGTCGTCTCACCGAATCGATGCTCGACGACGTCTTCACCCGCGCCGTCCGCCTCGCCGGCGTTCCCGGTCTCGGAATCGTGGCGGATCGTGACGTGTAGCGGCAGGATCCGCCACAATTCCGCGAACAGGTGGAGTGGAGCGGCGGCCAGGTGGCAGGTCTCAGGTGGTTTTCGGGTCCGGGGGCGGCGCGAGGGCGTCGGACAGGGCGTGGGCGGCGAGGGCGATGGCGGATCGGGCATCGCCGAGCTGGTGCGGCCATCGAGAAGAAGCCGTGGATCTGGCCGGGGAAGTGGACGTGGCTCGTGACCACGCCGAGCTCGGCGAGACGTTCGGCGTAGGCGATGCCCTCGTCGCGGAGCGGGTCGAAGCCGGCCGTGATCACCAGTGTCGGTGGGCCGGCCGCGAGCACCTCGTCGGCGGCGAGCAGCGGTGACACCCGAGGGTCGATCGGAGAACCCTCGCCGCCGGACAGGTAGTGGTCGACGAACCATCGCATCGACGTCGCCGTGAGGAACAACCCCTCGCCGTTCTCCGTCGTAGCTCGCAGTCTCCATCCGAGCATCGGCGACCGGGTACACCAGCAGCTGGTACACGAGCGGAGCAGGCGCTGACGTGACAGACGACGGCGGCCAGGTTGGCGCCGGCCGAGTCGCCACCGACGGCGATCCGGTCCGGGTCGATGCCGAGGTCATCGCGCGTGCGCGTGCGCCCACCGAGCCGCCTGGATGCAGTCGTCGAGGCCGGCGGGGAACGGCGCTTCCGGCGCGAGTCGGTAGGCCGACGCTCAGCACTGCGTGGCCGGACCGCCGAGCCAGCGAATGACAGATGTTGTCGTGGCTCTCGAGGTCGCCGAGAACCCAGCCGCCGCCGTGGAACCACAGCAACAGCCCCGGTGTGCGTCTCGCTCGGGCGTGGGTCGGTAGAGCCGAGACGGAACCCCGCCGGCCTCGAGGTCGACGGTGTCGTGACAGGCTTCGAGTACCGGCGGTGCCAACGCGGCGCGGGCCTCGCGTGCCGCCTCGGGCGGCAGCGAGTCGAGTGGTGGCGCACCGACCGCCTCCATCAGGTCGAGGAGCGTGCGAGCCTCGGCGTTCAGCGGCATCGCCTCATCCTGGCAGTAGCCTCAACGCCCTGTGAAAGCGAATGCAACGATGACCGCGCCCGTGCCTCCCCTCGGGGAGGAACCGCCGACCCGGCGCTCGCGCCGCGCCCTCGTCGTGGCGGTCATCGGGCTGCTCGCGCTCGCCGCGTGCACGTCCGATCCCGGACCCAAGCGCGTCGCACAGGACATCATCAAGGCCGAGTCGCTGGACAACCCCGAACTCGACGAGGAGTGTCTGCTCGACCAACTCGACAACTACACGAACGACGAACTGGTCGAGATCGCCGACGGGCTCCAGCGGGAGAACTCCGCCGATCAGGTCGTGGCCGAAGAGGCGCTGGCCCAGTACACGGCCGACCTCGAATCCTGTATGTGACGCGGGGCCGGTTCAGCCCGGCTTGTCGCCCGAGGATTCCTTCGGCTCAGCCGTCGCTGCGGCGGCCTTCTTCTTGGGCGGTGGCACGCCGACTGCGGGTGCGGGGTCGGCTTCTTTCGGCCAGCGGCGGCGGCTCACGATCGACAGCAGCCGCAACAAGCGCATCGCGGTTTCGTCGGTCTGGGCCGGTTTGGCTTCGATCACGCCGTCCTTGATCATCCGCTCGATGACCTCTTCGCCCAGTTCGGTGCGGGCGATGGTGAGCGTCCAGTCGTTGTCCTCGCCGATGCCGCCGGTCGCGATGTCGGAGTGCTCGGCGGCGAAGTCGGGGCAGGTCGTGCAGCCCTGGCGGGTCCAGGCGTGGCATTCCTTGAGGTTGATCTCGTGGTACGAGCCGTCCTTCATCCAGATCTGGAACACGCCCTTGATGTTCATCTTCACCATGTCCTGCTTCTTCAAGCCGTACTTGGCCTCGAAGAGCTCCTCGAAGATCGCGTCGTCGAACGTCTTCGAGCAGAGCAGGCCGATGTTGAACAGGAACGGCTTGGACACCTTGCCGGCCTTGCGGTCCCACATCACCGGCGGCGACGATGTCTGGCAGCCCATGCCGACGAGCGCGAGCCGTTCGAACCCGCGTTCGCAGGCCTCGGGGAGCGCCAGCGGGTTCGCGCAGTAGGTGTAGCGCGAGCCGGCGGTCGCGAGGATCTCCTCCTTGGTCTCGACGACGACCGGCTTGGCCTTCCAGCGGTCGTCGTCTTCGACACCGGACACGAGCGCGGCGTCGATGTAGTCGTTCTCGCGCAACCAGATCAGCAGCGCGGAGACCAGCCCGCCGTCCTGGCCGTTCTCGTGCACCGTCTTGTCGGTGGCGCGGGTGAGGTACAGCTGGCGCCAGATGCCGGCCATCTCGTCGGGTTCGCGCACTCGGCCGAACAGGTGCATGTCGGCAGCCGGCTCCCACGCCCGGAACCGGGGGCAGGCGCGGGTGCAGGTGGTGCAGCCGCCGCCGGCGCCGAACCCGTGGACGCAGTTGTCGAGGCCCAGTTCCTCCTCGAGGTGGAACGGGATGTACTTGCCCTCTTCGTGTTCGTAGCCGATCACGTCGTGTGGACAGGTGACGACGCAACCGGCGCAGCCCGTACACAGGTCGTTCGTGATGACCTCTGCGTACAACTCTTTCCACTGCGCGGTCCAGCGACCGGCCTCGGCGGGAGGGGTCGCAGCGTCGGACTCGATCGTCGTCATCCGATGGACTGTACGCGAGCCGATGCGGTCACGGCTCAACCAGCGACCGGTCGAATCGGCGCGTCTAGGTTTCCTCCATGGCAACGCTCGACGACCGATCGCTCGACGGTCTGACCGATCGGACGGTCGACCTGCTCCAGACGCTGATTCGCAACGAGTGCGTCAACGACGGAACGACCGACTCGGGCCACGAGACCCGCAACGTCGACGTGCTCGAACAGGTCGTCTCCGGGCCGAGTGTCGACATCGAGCGCTTCGAGCCGGTTGCAGATCGTGCGTCGATGGTCGCACGGATCGCCGGATCCGATCCGGACGCGCCGACGCTCTGCCTCATGGCCCACACCGACGTCGTCCCGGTCCATCCGCGAAGGGTGGCGGCACGATCCGTTCGGCGGCGAGCTGATCGACGGCGAAGTGTGGGGACGTGGCGCGGTCGACATGTTGAACCTCACCGCGTCGATGGCGGTGTCGTTTCGTCGCCTGGCCGACGAGGCGGCGGCCGGGTCGGTTCCGCCCGACGGGCGACCTCGTCTACTTCGCTGTCGCCGACGAGGAGTCGGGCAGCGCCCACGGCGCGCGCTGGATGGCGGACCATCATCCCGACGCGATTCGTGCCGACTACGTCCTCACCGAGAACGGCGGGCTGCACTCGGGGTCGGACGAGGCGCCCGTTCGTCGGCGTGAACGTCGCGGAGAAGGGTGTGGCCTGGCGCAAGCTGACCGTGCGCGGCACACCCGGCCACGGTTCGATGCCGTTCCGCAAGGACAACGCGCTGGTCAAGGCCGCCGGGGTGGTGCAGCGACTGGCGGACTACCGGCCGGCCCCGCGCTTCACCGAGTTGTGGCGTACTCGGGTCGACACGCTCGGTCTGCCCGACCGACATGCGCCGCCTCCTGCTCGACGAACACACCATCGACGCGTTCCTCGACGACCTGCCGTCGGTACCCGCCGCGGCGCACCTCCACGCGTGCACCCACACCACGTTCTCGCCGAACCTCGTCGACGGCGGCGACGATGAAGACGAACGTGATCCCCGATCACGTCGTGATCAACGTCGACATCCGCACGCTGCCGGGGGAGGGGCCCGACGAGGTCGATGCGCATCTCCGGGCTGCGCTCGGCGATCTCGCCGATCACGTCGAGGTCGAGATCATCATGAACGACCCGGCGTCGACGTCGCCCACCGGTACGCCCCTGTGGGACGCGCTGGCACGGGCGGTCAACGAACCGTTCCCGTCCGCCCGCCTCACGCCGCAGATGGCGGTCGGGTTCACCGATGCGCGGATCTATCGGGAGATGGGGGCCGTCGCCTACGGCGCAGGACTGTTCAGCCCCGGGTTGGACGCCGGTGACTTCGGATCGCGGTTCCACGGCCACGACGAGCGGATCGACATCGAATCGCTCGCGCTGACCACGCGCCTGTGGCATCGGGTGGCGACCGATCTGCTCGGCTGATCCGGTCCGACCCGGTCATCGCCCGGTGCGATCTGCCAGCATTCGACGATGACCGCAGCCATCAACCTCGATTCCGCTCTCGACGAACAGCATGCAGCCGTGCTGTCGATGCTCCCGCCCGACTTGATGGATCTCAGTGACATCCCGACCGCTCGGGCGCGCCTCGAGGGGTTGTTGGCGATGATGCCGGCGCCGGAGTTGCCCGCCGACGTGACGATCACCGAGGCGATGGCCCCGTCGCTCGACGGCGGGCCCGACGTCCGGCTCAAGATCTACACCCCGGCCGGCATCGAGTCGCAGGCCGGCGTGTTGCTGTGGTTCCACGGTGGTGGGATGGTGATGCTCAACGCCGACGGCGACGACTTCCAGAGCGCCGTACGCGCGGTTGAACACGGTTGCGTCGTGGTCTCGGTCGACTACCGACTGGCCCCCGAGACCCCGGCCCCCGGGCTCGTCGACGATGGTTTCGCTGCGCTCACCTGGACGGCCGCCCATGCCGACGAACTGGGCGCGTCGAGCGATCGCATCCTGATCGGCGGGGCCAGCGCCGGGGCGGGTCTCGCGGCCGGAACGGCGCTGCGCGCCCGCGACGCCGGCGGCCCGGCCCTCATCGGGCAACTCCTCGTGTACCCGATGCTCGACCATCGCAACGACACACCCAGCAGTCATGCAATCCAGGACCTCCGTGTGTGGAACCGGTCCGCCAACATCGCCGCATGGGAGGCGTACCTCGGAGGGAGTGAGCCGACGATCTACTCGTCGCCGGCGTTGGCCGACGATCTGTCTGGGCTCGCCCCCGCCTACATCAGCGTCGGCACGTTCGACATGTTCCACGACGAGGACGTCGCCTACGCCACGGCGATCAACCGCGACGGCGGATCCTGCGAACTCCACGTGTACCCCGGCGCCTTCCACGCCTCCAACGGGTTCCTGCCGGATCACCCGACGTCGGTGCGGTGGAAGCGTGACGAGGACGAGTTCATCGCGCGCTGTCTCGCCGGCCAACAGTGATCCCGAGCCGGAACTAGGGTTGAACTCGGTGATCCTCACGCCGGATTTCGCACACCACGAGTGGCGGTCGCTCCGTACGGTCGCGCGTGACAACGGCGCCGTCGTGCTCGAGTGGCCCGACGGGTTGACCTGGCGATGTCACCCCTTGTGGCTGTACGAACAGACGGTCGGTATCGAACCCGCGAGCCGCGAGGGCACCGTCGAACCGGGCGAGCTCCCCGACCCGTCAGCACTCGTCGGCGCGCAGATCACCGGCGACGGAGCCCTCGAGCTCAGGTGGCAGGACGGCCGCGCGTCTCACGCCCACCCCGGATGGTTGCGTTCGATCGCCGACGGCCGACACCTGCCCCGCGCGGCGATCGGTGAGCCGGTCGTGTGGACCACCACCACGATGCCCGACCTGCCGACCTTCGACGGTGCGGCCGTGCTCCACGACGACCGCGTGTTCGAGGCGTGGCTCGCCTCGCTGTGCACCGTCGGGATCGGACGTCTGCGCGGCGCCCCCACGACCGACGAGTTCATGTTCGAACTGGCGAGTCGGATCGGCCCGATCCGCGGTTCCAATTTCGGCGCGGTGTTCACCGTCGAGTCGATCGTCCAACCCGATTCGACGGCCAACACCGGCCTGGCGCTGGGGCAGCACACGGACCTGCCGACGCGCGAGACGCCGCCGGGATACCAGTTCCTCCACTGCGTCGAGAACTCGGTGGCCGGTGGGCTCTCGCGCATGGCCGACGGCCTGGCGGTCGTCGACGAACTCCGGCAGCGGCATCCCGCGGCGTACGAGTCGCTCACGACCGACGAGTGGGTGTTCGCCAATCGAGCCCTCGACGGCGATCATCGCTGGATCGGCCCGATCATCGACTCGGGCGGCCCGCGCTCACCGGTCACGATCCGTGCGTTCTATCCCGTGCGCCTCGCACCGCACATGGCGTTCGAGCACCAGGAGCGGGCGTACGCCGCCATGCGCGTCTTCTCCCAGGTGGCCCACGACCCGCGGTTCATGATCACCTCGGCGTTCCGACCCGGCGACCTCGTCGGGTTCGACAACCGCCGGATCCTGCACGGCCGCGACGGGTTCGATCCGGGCGCAGGCCGCCGCCGGCTGCGGGGCTGCTACGTCGACCACGACGACCTCTTCTCACGACTCCGCGTGCTCCGTCGTCCGACGGCCGCGGACGTCGCCTCCCCCGAAAGGCCCGCCCCATGAGTTCGGTCTTCATCACCTGTGCCGTCACCGGGTCCGGCGACACGGTCGGCAAGTCCGACCGGGTCCCGTTCACCCCCGAGGCGATCGCCGACGACTGCATCGCTGCCGCGAAGGCGGGCGCCGCCGTCGTGCACATCCACGTCCGAGATCCGATCACCGGTGCGCCGTCGCGGAACGTCGAGTACTACACCGAGGTCGTCGACCGCGTGCGGTCGTCCGACGTCGACGTGGTGCTCAACCTCACATCGGGCATGGGCGGCGACCTCACGCTCGGCTCGGTCGAGGCGCCGCTCCCACTGGCCGATGTCGGCACCGACATGGCCGGTGCGACCGAGCGGCTCGAACACGTGCAGAAGTTGCGGCCCGAGATCACCACGCTCGACTGCGGTTCGATGAACTTCGGTGAGGGTGACTACGTGATGACGAACACGCCCGCCACGCTGCAGGAGATGGCCCGCCAGATCACGGCGATGGGCGTGCGACCCGAGATCGAGGCGTTCGACACCGGGCATCTCTGGCAGGCGAAGTCACTCGTCGAACAGGGGTGCATCGAAGATCCCGTCATGATCCAGCTGTGCATGGGGATCCCCTGGGGAGCACCGGCCGACGTGAACACGTTCATGGCGATGGTCAACAACATCCCCGACGGCTGGACGTTCAGCGTGTTCTCGATCGGGCGGATGCAGCTGCAGTACGTCGCCCTCGCCGCGATCGCCGGCGGCAACGTCCGCGTCGGGCTGGAGGACAATCTCTATCTCGACCGCGGCGAACTCGCCACGAACGCCGGGCTCGTCGAACGTGCAGCGCAGATCCTCGGCGGTATGAACATCGGCCTCAAGTCGGCCGCCGACGTCCGCGCCGAACTCCACCTCACCAAACATGGCTGACCCCGCCGCGTCCTCACCGAAGTGGATGGCGACACCGTGATCGAACGCGCCGCGGTGGTTGGATGCGGCGTGATCGGCGCGGCGTGGGTGGCACGGATGCGGCTCCGCGGGGTCGACGTCGCCGTATTCGACCCGGCCCCGAGTGCTGCGGACGTGCTCGACGACGTGATGCGACAGGCCGTCGCCGCGTGGGACGGGCTCGGGCTGTCGACGGATCGGCTCGGGGCGTTGACCGTGCGAGACTCGATCGCCGATGCGGTGAACGACGTCGAGCTGGTCCAGGAGTGCGTGCCCGAACGGCTCGATCTGAAGCATGAGACCCTGTCTGCGATCGACGCGGCGGCGCCGACCGATGCACTCGTGGCGTCGTCGACGTCGGGGTTCAAACCGACCGACCTCGCCACTGAATTGCAGCATCCCGAGCGACTCGTCGTCGGACACCCGTTCAATCCGGTGTACCTGCTGCCGCTCGTGGAGGTCGTCGGCGGCGAGCAGACATCGCTCGGGACGCTCGACCGGGTGATGGCCGTGTACACCGACCTCGGGATGAAGCCGCTGCACGTGCGCGTCGAGATCGACGCCTTCATCGCCGATCGGTTGCTGGAGGCGGTGTGGCGCGAGGCGATCTGGCTCGTCAACGACGGCGTGGCCACCACCGAGGAGATCGACGACGCGATTCGCTACGGCTTCGGGCTCCGGTGGGCGCAGATGGGGCTGTTCGAGACGTATCGCACAGCCGGCGGAGCAGGCGGGATGCGCCATTTCCTCGGCCAGTTCGGCCCGGCGCTCGAATGGCCGTGGTCGAAGCTCACCGATACACCGGAGTGGACCGACGAGTTGGTCGAGACGATCGCCGACCAATCCGACGATCAGTCGGGAGACCGGACCATCTCGGAACTGCTCGGCGAACGCGATCGCAACCTCGTCGCAATCCTGCTGGCGCTCGAAGGCGTGGACGCCGGGGCGGGACGGACGCTGGCAGCGCTGCGCAACGCGCAACGTTGAGTCAGACGGCGTCGGCGCCCTCTTCGCCGGTGCGGATCCGCACGACGCGGTCGACGTCGGTGACCCAGATCTTGCCGTCACCGATCTTCTCCGTGCGGGCGGCCGCGGCGATCACGGCGACCACGGCGTCGACCCGATCGTCGCCGATCACGATCGAAATGCTCGCCTTGGGCACGAAGTCGATCTTGTACTCGGCGCCCCGGTAGGTCTCGGTGTGGCCGCCCTGACGCCCGAATCCGCGGACCTCGGTGACGGTGATGCCGGTCACGCCGTGCGCCTTCAACGCGTCCTTCACCTCGTCGAGCTTGAACGGCTTGATCACGGCAGTGATGAGTTTCATGTGTGGTTCTCCGGGTCGGTGCAGCACGGCCACTCTTGCAGGTCTCGGCGCGCCGCGAACACGTCGTCGCTCGAAAACGCCCGAATCCCCGGGCCCCGTCTGAGGACAGTCGACGGAACCCGGGGACGGGGAAGAGGTGCGGGCGGCGCACCTCGGGGGGACACAGCAGGTGTTGTCGGGTCGTCCTCGGACCCCACCTGCTGTGCGACCTGTCAGACGGCGTCGGCACCTTCCTCGCCGGTACGGATCCGGATGATGCGATCCACATCGCTCACCCAGATCTTGCCGTCACCGATCTTGCCGGTGGCGGCACCCGACTTGATGGCCTCGACAGCGGCGTCGAGCATTGCCTCGTCGACGACCACTTCGAGGCTGACCTTCGGCACGAAGTCGATCTTGTACTCCGCTCCTCGGTAGGTCTCGGTGTGGCCGCCCTGGCGGCCGAAGCCGCGGACTTCGCTCACGGTGATGCCGGTGATCCCGGCTGCCTTGAGCGCGTCTTTGACGTCATCGAGCTTGAACGGCTTGATGACCGCAGTGATGAGTTTCATGTGAGTTCTCTTTTCTTTTCCGTCAAGCGATCAGTGGGCGGACACGGTGTCGGGTGCATAGCCCTGGAGGCCGTGCTCGGGAACGTCGAGTCCTTCGATCTCCTCCTCCTCGCTCACCCGCAGGCCGACGGTGGCCTTGAGGGCACCGAAGACGATGAGGCTGGCAACGCCGACCCAGACGATGATGATCAGTGCCATCACGATTTGGACGGCGAGTTGTTCGAAGCCGCCGCCGTAGATCAGTCCAGCGTCTTCACGGCCGAGGAACGCATCGTCGTACTTTGCGAAGATGCCGACCGACAGCACACCCCAGAGGCCGACAACCCCGTGGACGCTGATGGCGCCGACCGGATCGTCGATCTTGAGCGAGTCGAAGAGCCCGACCGCCAGGACCACGATGATGCCGCCGATGGCGCCGATCACGACCGACATGATCGGCGTCGCCGTGCCGCAGGGGGCGGTGATGGCCACGAGGCCGGCGAGCACGCCGTTGCCGATGAAGGCGATGTCCGGCTTGCCGGTCTTGAGCCACACGAAGACCGTGGTGGCGAAGCCACCGGCCGCTGCGGCGAGGATGGTGTTGAGTGCGATTCCGGTGACCAGGTTGTCAGCGGCGAGCTCCGAGCCGGGGTTGAAGCCGAACCAGCCCAGCCAGAGGACGAACACACCGAGGATTGCAAACGGGATGCTGTGGCCGGGGATCGCCCGAGGCTTGCCGTCCGGGCCGTACTTGCCCTTTCGAGCACCGACCAGGATTGCACCGACGAGCGCAGCGACGCCGCCGGTCATGTGGACGACCCCGGAGCCGGCGAAGTCGGAGTAGACCGCGTCACCGATGGTGATGCCGGCGATGAATCCGCCGCCCCAGGTCATGTGCACCACGACCGGGTAGATGAAGGCACACATGATGACGCTGAAGATCAGGTACGACGTGAACTTGGTGCGTTCGGCCATGGCGCCGGACGTGATCGTCACCGCGGTCGCGGCGAACACGGCCTGGAAGAAGAAGAACGTGCCGACCGAGAGGTTGATCACACCGCTTCCACCGAGCTCGTTGATGTCGAGATCGTTCAGGAAGAAGTATCCGCCGCTGGTGCCGAAGAAGTCGTTTCCGCTGCTGAATGCGATGGCGTAGCCGCTGGCGAAGAACGCCAGAATGCCGACGATCGCGTCCGCCATGTTCTTGGCGAAGATGTTGACGACGTTCTTCGCCCGGGTCAGGCCTGCTTCGACGAGCGCGAAGCCCGCCTGCATGAAGAAGACGAGACAGCCGGCGATGAACACCCAGATGTTGTCGAGAACGGCCTGAACATCAGCCGCCTCCTGCGCCGCAGCCGGCGAGGAGATCATCGTGACGACGGCGGCGACGCCACCGAGGCCCGACAGGATCCGTACCTTTCTGCTGCGAGCCAGCCGTCCGGCCAGACGTGTGGAACGGCCGGGAGTGGCGGGTGGGGTTTCGAGCGGTTCGCTCGAAGCCTCGGTGTCGAGCGGTGCGCTCGACTCGAGTGTCGTAGTTGACACGTTGTCCTCCAATTGGGGTTCGTCGGAACGCGGTTCCGACGTCGGTTTGGTCATGGTGCCCGCGAGCCACGCTGCCCCGGAACGGAGCGCAAGCTAGGTGCACCCCATTTCCCATCCATCGCCGTCGCGTTTCGACTCGGTGAACGCTCGTCACGGGAGGATGTGGCCCGTGTTTCCGCAGCGTGAAGCCCCAGCTCAGAAGTGACGTCGCAGGTGACAAACCCCGGAACACCCGGAACAGCTGCCGATGCTCGACGGGCCCGACCCGAAAACCTGAACGGCCGGCCCGTTCCTGCTGAGGGGATTTCGAAGCTCGAGGGGGATTGAACACCGAAAGTGTTGTTCGCAGGAACGAACCGACCGCTTGGGAGGAGAAACTAGGGGCACTGTCTTTCGGCGTGATGTGCGTTGTGTGAACGACCGATGAATCGCTGTGTGACAGGCGACCCACCGGCGAGGCCGGGGCGGGCTTGGTGACCGGCTCGGGCCACCTGCAACACTGTTCCAATGGACTTGACGTACCCGAACGAAGCCGAGGAATTCCGTACCGAGATCCGAGGATGGCTCGAGGCCAACCTGCCCGACGGCTGGTTCGACGATGACTTCGAGATGTCCGACGAGGAGCGCAAGCAGTTCAACGCCGAGTGGCCCCAGAAACTGTTCGAGGGCGGGTGGATCTGCGCGACGTGGCCCGAGGAGTACGGCGGCAAGGGGCTCACCACGATGCAGGGCGTCGCGCTCGCCGAGGAGTTCGCACGAGCGAAGGCACCGATGCGCGGTGACTTCTTCGGTGACACGTTGGTCGGGCCGACCATTCTCCAGTGGGGCACCGAGGAGCAGAAGAAGGAGTTCCTCCCGGGGATCCTGAAGGGTGAGACCCGGTGGTGCCAGGGATTCTCGGAGCCGAATTCGGGTTCCGACCTCGCCTCGCTGAAGACCACGGCCGTGCTCGACGGCGACGAGTGGGTGATCAACGGCCAGAAGGTGTGGACCACCCAGGGACATCACGCCGACTACTGCTTCCTGCTCACCCGCACCGACCCGGACGCAAAGAAGCACGCCGGCATCTCCTACATGCTCGTGCCGATGAAGCAGGACGGCATCGAGGTGCGCGGCATCGTGCAGCCCGACGGTACCGCCGAGTTCTGTGAGGTGTTCTTCGACAATGCCCGCTGCGCCAAGGACGCCGTCGTCGGCGGCGTCAACAACGGCTGGAAGGTCGCGAACTCGACGCTGGCGTTCGAACGCGGGCTGTCGGCAACGACCGGCTGGCGTCGCTTCGCGGAGGAGTACCGGCTCATGACCGAGGCCGCGACCGCAAACGGTGCGATCGGCGACCCGACGATCCGACAGCGACTGATGGAGTTCTACACGAACGTCCAGATCCTGCGGATCAACGGTCTGCGAAACCTCACCTCGACGCTCAACAAGTCGAAGGACATGGGCACGATCGCGCTCGGGGCGACGAACAAGATGTTCTGGTCCGAGATGCACAAGGCGGCGATGGAACTCGCGCTCGACATCTACGGCGCCGAGGCGATGTTGATCGACGCCGGGCCCGAGGGCGGTGGGTGGCCCGGCGCAACACGTGACAAGCGTCGCGACGGCTACCCCGTCAGCCCGATGATGTCGGCGTTCTTCTTCTCGCGGTCCGAGACGATCTGGGGCGGCACGAGCCAGATCCAGCGCAACATCGTCG
>CAVOHA010000017.1:0-4113 GCA_963695475.1 Ilumatobacteraceae bacterium | reverse complement strand
GTGAACAGCGTGCACTAGCTTCGCCCGGGTCTGCTTCCGCCTGTTCGACACCATCGAATCCGGTCCCGATCTGGCGCAGCACAGCCGCATCGAGCGCATCGCCGTCGCCGCGCTCGAGGCGGCCTGCGGATCGCCGACGAGGTCCCTGTTCCCCACGTCCCAGAGACCGACCGCGCCACGCTCGTCCCCCGAGAACAGTTCGGTGCGCTCGCCGAGGCCGGCCTGTTCGGCATCGCCGGGCCGGCCACGCTCGGTTGGCTCGACCTCCGCCCGCAGGCTCGCCGGGTCATCGCCACCATCGGTGGCGGATACGACGCGACGTTCTTCTCGTCGGTGCAGCATCGCGGCATCGTCCACCATCCGTCGTCACCGACGACGAGCTGCGCAACGAACTGCTGCCGGCGCTCTGTTCGGGCCGGATGATCGCCGGCGTCGGCTTCGCGCGCCTCCGCCGCACCGATCGACGTCGATCACGGCGCGTCGCGCGAAGGCGGTCGATCTCGATCGGCGTCACCGTCGGCCACCTCGTCGGGCATCGCCGACACGTTCGCCGTCGCCGCCGCGAGCGAGAAGGAGACGTCGTGTCGGCGTCGACCCCCGGCGTCGATCGCGAGGTTCGAGCGACGCCACTGCACCTGCCCGTGCTCGCTGCGACCGGCGCATCGCGCTCGACTTCGACCGCTGCCCCGTTCCCAACGACCGGATCGTGGCGATCGAACCGGTCGATGCCTGGCACGTGACGGATCGACGCCGGACGGCCATCGGCCAGCCTGCGGTGCTCGGCGTCGCCGATCGGGCAATCCGGCTCCTCGCAGCGTCGCCGCACGCCGACGACGACGCGGCGGGACCGACCGCCGAGGCGTTGCGCGCCGAACTCACCCGACGCTGGGCCGACGACGACGCGATCCTCGCCGCGCTGTCCGACCCGTCCGTCGACGACGTACTCCGCCCAGCGAGCAGCCACCGTGCGGCGTGCCTCGACCTCGCACACCGGGCCACGACCGCGCTGCTCGCGTCGGTCGGCGGCGCGGGAATGGACCTCTCACACCCGGCGCAACGCCTCGCGCGTGAAGCAACCTTCTACGTGATCCAGGCGCAGACCGTCGACGGTCGCGAGGCAACCCTGCGCGGGTCGATTCGCTCCGAACCCGACACGTGACGCTCCGAGGGCGGCCGGCACGCAGGCGACCGGTACGGTCGATGTCGACGACGTTCCCGGGGGTGACGTGTGACGAATCCGTTCCAGGCCGTGATCGACACGGCGATCGATCTCGAGTCGGGCGAGGCCCGCCGCAAGTTCGCGCCGATGCCGATCGGGCAGGCGGCCGACATGGGCCACGCCCCCGACGGAACTCCGCTGATCGACCCACGGATCTTCGACAGCGGCGAGTTCGCCCGCAACCCGTACCCGTACTACCGGATCATGCGGGATCACTATCCGGTCTTCCACGACCAGTTGCACAACTGCTACTACGTGACGCGCTACGACGACATCACCGCCTGCTACTTCGACGAGATCGGCTTCAACACGATTCCGAAGGGCTCCTCGTCGGGCGTGCTCGGAAACACCCAGTTGGAACTGAGCGGCATCGAGCACCGACGGCGACGCAACATCTACGGCCGCCACCTCGTCGGCGCCGCGCTGACCAAGCGGCTGCATACCCTCCGGGAGATCGCCGACGAGTTGATCGCCGAATGGTGGGACCCGAACAATCCGAAGAATCACGCCACCGAGGATCGGCCGGCGCGGATCGAGATCGATCGCGAGTCGGGCACGGCGCTGATCGAACTCGGGGCGTGCTTCGCCAACGAGTTCCCCATCAGCGTCGTCGCGCAGGTCCTCGGCATCCCCCAGGACGCCCGTCAGCAGTTCACCTGGTGGTACGACGCGATGATGTCGGGCCTCGGCGGGAGCGACACGCATCACGACGGCCTGGTCGCCCGACAGGACCTGGAGGACTATGTCGAGTCGCTGGTCGAGCAGCGGCGGGCCGAGCCGACGTTCCTCCACGACGAGGCCGGCAACGAGATCTGTCTCGACATCATCTCCGAGCTGTGCACGTCGGAGATCGACGGCGACGTGATGTCGACCGAGGAGATCACGTCGTTCGTCGCGCTGATCGTCGGCGGCGGCGGCGAGACGACCCGCGGCGCGATCATGAACCTCTGGTATCTGCTGCTGCAGCACCCCGAACAGTTCGCGGAGGTCGAGGCCGACCCGTCGCTGTGGACCACTGCGTTCCACGAGATGCTGCGCCACTCGACGTCGATCGGCGGGCAACCCCGGCACAACACGTTCGACATCGAACTCCACGGCGTGCGCATTCCCGCCGGGTCACTGATCCACATGGTCGACGTGTCGGCGAATCACGATGACCGGATCTTCGCCGACCCCGAACGCTTCGACATCTTCCGCAACGATCTCTACAGCGGCAAGATCCTGCGCTCGGGCCACGACGGGTCAGGCCCCGACGGGGACGGACGATTCAGCCACATGGCCTTCGGAGTCGGCCCCCACCTCTGTCCCGGCGCGTGGATCTCCCACCAGGAGGCCGCGATCGGGTCCCAGCTGCTCTCACCGGTCTTGCGCAACGTCCGCATCGCCACCGATCGGATGCCGAAGAACCCGACGGCCGACCTCGACGGCATCGAGCTCGCGCCGATCGGTCTCGGTGCGATCCGCCAGTTGTGGCTCCGGTTCGACCTGACGGCGCGCGATCTCGCACGCGTCGGTGAGACCACGCCGCGATCATGATCACCACGTACGAGGTCGACGACGCCGACGAGCCATTGCCCGCGTCGGGCTATCGGACCTACGAGGTGTTCCAACGCGAGCGAGTGGGAGAGACCACCAACCTGGTGTCGCCACGCGAGCTGATCGGCGACGAGATGTTGACCGATCCCCACCGGCTGCTCACGATCCTGCGCGAGCGGTACCCCTGCTACCGGGACTGGAAGGGCAACCGTTTCTGGATCACCCGCTACGACGACGTGACCTCGGTGTTCACCGACGACGCCAACTTCGACACCCGCTCGAAGCGCTGGCGGCTCGGTCTGGAGACGTCGGGGCGTGACCTGTGGGACCAGGTCCCGGTCCTCGCCGCCCGTGCAGCACGGATCGACACCGAGCTCCCCGGAATCCTCGAGCGTGCGGTCGATGCGCTAGCGCACGACGGTGCATCCGCCGATCTCGCAACCGGGTTCGCCGCACGGCTGCCGCTCGAAGTCTGGGGCGCCGTACTCGACCTCCCCGACGACGACGTGCCCACGTTCGCCCAGCGGTACTGGCGGATGCAACGCGGGGCGGGGTGGGACACGTCGGCTCGGCTCGATGGGCAGGCGGCGTTCGCCGAACTGGTGGCGTACGTCGAGCCGCTGCTCGACCGGCGGCGCGGCGAACCCGGAGAAGATCTGATCAGCACGATCGCCACGCTCGACCTCGACGGACACCCGGCCACGGCGGCCGACGTCGTGGCGACGATCCTCGAAGCGGATCACGAAACCCTCCACGGCGGGCTCGCCAACCTCTGGTGGAACCTCCTGACCCGACCCGAGCAGTTCGAGGTCGTCCGCGCCGAACCTCGACAGATGAAGTTCGCCTGGTTGGAGACGCTGCGCCACAGTCCCCCGGTCCACGCCGCCCAGCGCTTCGCGCGGCACGAGGTCGAGCGCTTCGGCCGGCTGCTCCCCGACGGTGCGCTGCTCGAACTCTCGGCCGCCGCCGCGAACCGAGACCCGCGGGTGTTCGCCGATCCCGATGCGTTCGTCGTCGGTCGCAAGGACCTGTGCCAACGCGAGCCGCGCGGCCAGTACCGCGCCGACGGGTTGCCGTCCGGCATCGCGTTCGGACTCGGCAAACCATCGATCCACCCGGCGGTCCCGAAGGATCGCCCGCCGTCGATCTACGCGATCACCCGTGACGTGGCAGTTGCGGCGTCGATCGCGCTGCTCGACGCGTTTCCCGACATCCGCCTCGCGTCCGGCGCCGACCCCACGATCCGCAGCCTCCGCCTCGGTGAGATGCACACCTGCTGGCATCTCCCCGTCACCACCTGACTCGCCCGCCCCTTCCCTGCAGACCTACTCGGGGTCGGGGAGGACGCAGGGGAAGCC
>CAVOHA010000016.1:0-59874 GCA_963695475.1 Ilumatobacteraceae bacterium | reverse complement strand
TTCCGGGTGACGGTGACCGGGAGGGTCGCATAGCCGTGCACGAACGACGAGAGCGTTCGCGTCGGCTCGGCCTGCACCTCGATCCGCTCGAAGCGAGTCAGGATCTCTTCCCACAGGATCCGCAACTGCATCTCGGCCAACCGGAGGCCCATGCATCGGTGCACGCCGTAGCCGAACGAGAGATGCTGGTCGGCGTTCGCACGCTCGATGTCGATGCGGTCGGGATCCTCGAACACCGTCTCGTCGCGATTCGCCGACAGGTACCACATCAGCAGCTGGTCGTCCTTCTCGATCTGCTTGCCGCCCAGTTCGCAGTCACGGGTCGCGGTCCGTCGCATGTAGGCGAGCGGGGTCTGCCACCGGATGATCTCCTGCACCATGTTCCGGATCAGGTCGGGGTTCGCGATCAGCTTGTCGTACTGCTCGGGGAACGTGTTGAGCCCGTACACGCTGCCGCTCATCGTGTTGCGCGTCGTGTCGTTGCCGCCGACGATCAGCAGCAACAGGTTGCCCAGGTGCTCCATCGCGGACATGTTCTTCGTCGCTTCGCCGTGCACCAGCATCGAGACGAGGTCGTGGCCGGGGTCTTCGCGGCGCTCCTCCCAGAGCCTCGAGAAGTACTGCACGCACTCCATCAGCTCGTCGAAGCGTTGGTCGTGCGACTCGACCACACCACCCGGCTCGGGGATCGCGAAGACGACGTCGGACCAGCGGGCGAGCTTCCTGCGATCCTCGAACGGGAAGTCGAACAGCGTTGCCAACATCCGAGTCGTCAGCTCGACCGAAACCGTCTCGACCCAGTCGAAGCTCTCGCCCTCGGGCAGGGACTCGAGGACGTCGATCGTCCGTTCACGGATCAGCGGTTCGACGTTCTGCAGGTTCTTCGGTTGCACCGCGGGAGTGACCGTCCGGCGTTGTGCGCGCTGTTCGGGCGGATCCATTGCGATGAACGACGTCGTCTGCGCGCCCGCAGCGGCACGTGCCGCGGACGGGATTCCCAACGTGATGCCGCTGGCCGACGAGAAGGTCTTCCAGTCGCCTTCGACGGCCTTGATGTCATCGCCCTTGGTCACCGACCAGTAGCGGCCCGCCGTTTCGATCTCGTTGAAGTGGATCGGGTCTTCGTTGCGGAGCCGTTCGAAGTACCGGTGGTAGCGGTCCTCGGCGAAGAGGTTCGCATTGAGCGGGTTGATGTCCTCGATGGCCAACTCGTCGGCCGGCGCGACGCCGGCACCCTTCTCGACCTGCTCCTGCTCGGGCGTCCGGAACCCCACCGGTGGCCGTGGAATCCGGTACTCGTTCTCGGTGTCGGTCATCGCGCGTCCCCCGTCGGTGTCGCTGCTGAACAGCGTCGTGCTCTGCTCGGAACAGTAGCGAGCACCGCACTCGGACGACCGAGCGGGGAAGCCGGACCGCTACAGGTGCGGCGTGATCGGCTCGGCGTCCCAGAGCTGCGTTTCGGGCGGGTCGCCGAAGAAGATCTCGGCGGGGCTTCGTTTCTCGATGTTGCCCGTCAACCCGCGGTACATGCCGAGCCCGCAGAGCTGGCGGAGTTCAGGCGAGAAGGTGGCCATCACCTCCGATGGGATACCGAGCTGTTGATTCTCCTGCTGACGGATGAACCCGGCGCAGTAGTTCATGGCGACACCGACACGAACCTCGTCGCTCGTCATGTTCGCTCCACCGCCGTGCCATGTACTGCCGTGCCAGACGAGCACGCTGCCCTTCCGCATCTCGGCCGGGATCGTTGCGACGTCGGCATCGCCTGCGAAGTAGTCGGGGTTCTGCCAGCGATGGCTGCCCGGGACCAACCGCGTGGCACCGTTCGCCTCGGTGAAGTCGGTCAGCGCCCACATCGAGTTGCAGACGGTTGCGATGTGCGGCTTCGCCAACGGCTGGATCTGATCGTCGGCGTGGATGACCTGCGCGGTCTCGCCCGGCGCGAGGGAGATCGAGGCGAGGCTCGACACCAGGCATTGCGGTCCGAGCACACCTTCGACCAGCTCGAGCACGACGGGGTGGGTGGGCACCCGCTGCCAGATCTCGCCGTGCGCCAACAGGTTGTAGGTCCGCGTCGTGCGGGCACCTTCGAACCGGTTGTCGGCCGGGCGGCGGCCGAGCTCGGTCTCGAGGCGCTCGACGTCGTCGAGCAACGCGTCGATCAGGTCGGGCTCGATGGCCTTCTCGACGATCGTGTACCCCTCGTCGGCGAGCTGGCGATGGTGGGGTGCGAGGTCGAGCGCCACGGCGTCGATGGTATTGGGTGCACGGCCGAGCCGGCGAGGACGGCCGCACGGTGTTGTCCGGCGTCGAGGAGATCGCGGGTTTCGGCACGACAGCGACCACCGTCATCAGAAACGGACCGCTTGCCGAGCGCGCTGCAACCGACGGATCAGGTCAGCTTGAGAAACAGCTTCTCGAGTTCGTCGGTGTCGGTTGCCATGTCAGGGCTGGACAGCGCTGCTGCCATCAGCTTGAACCCGACGCGATCGAGCGCCCCCTGGGCAGCAGCGAGCTGCGTGACGATGTCGCGGCACTCGTCGCCCTCTTCGATCATGCGCTGAATGCCGCGTACCTGGCCCTCGAGCCGTCGGAGTCGCTTGATCACGTCGGTACTGACTTCCTCGGGGAACTGCATGAGAGAATTATACCCCAAGGGGTATGTTGCATCTCGCGCGAAATGTACGTACATTTACCGCATGAGTTGGACCAAGAAGCTTCTGCCGATCCTGACGTGGGCACCGCAGTACGAGCGCAAGAACCTGCGCAGCGACCTCGCCGCCGGCGTGACGGTCGGCGCGATGCTGGTGCCGCAGGCGATGGCCTACGCACTGCTCGCCGGCCTCCCGCCCGAGGTCGGGCTGTACGCGGCAACCATCCCCGTGATCATCTATGCGTTGTTCGGTACCTCGCGACAGCTGGCGGTCGGGCCGGTGGCGATCGTCTCGTTGCTCACCGCCACGGCGCTGGCGCCGCTCGTGGAGGAGGGGACGAGCGGCTATCTGGCCGCCGCTGCACTGCTTGCGCTCATGGTGGGCGTCGTGCACATCGTGCTCGGCGTCGGCCGCCTGGGCTTCCTCGTCAACTTCCTCTCGCATTCGGTGCTCGTCGGGTTCACGGCCGCCGCCGCGATCATCATCGGCTTCTCGCAGGTCAAGCACATCCTCGGCATCTCGATCGAACGCACGGACCACTTCTACGAGACCGTGGGCGAAGTCGGCAGCAATGCCGGCGACACCAACGGAACAACCCTGCTCATCGGTGGCCTCGCCCTCGCCGGCCTGTTCCTGATGAAGCGGTTCACCCCTCGTATCCCGGCGGCACTCGTGGTGGTGGTCGCATCGATCCTCGCGGTGCAGTTGTTCGACCTCGAGTCTCGCGGCGTCAAAGTGGTCGGCGACATCCCCGACTCGTTGCCCGCATTCGGTCTGCCGGAGTTCGACGGCTCGCTGCTCGGGAGTCTGATCCCGACGGCGTTCGTCATCACCCTCGTCGGGTTCATGGAGTCGATCGCCGTGGCCAAGGTCTACGCCCGCCGCCACAAGTACGAACTCGAGCCGAACAGCGAACTGTTCGGCCTCGGTGCGGCCAACGTCGCGTCGGGTTTGTTCGGCGGTTACCCGGTCACCGGTGGGTTCTCCCGCACTGCGGTCAATGACACCGCCGGAGCGCGAACTCCACTCGCGTCGATCATCACCGCAGTGATCGTGTTGTCGACGATTGCGTTCCTGACGCCGTTGCTCTCGTCGCTTCCGAATGCGGCGTTGGGCGCGATCATCGTGATGGCGATCATCGGGTTGGTCGACGTCAGGGAGATGCGACACATCGCGTTCGTCAAGCCGTCCGACCTGATCGGCCTCGGCGTTGCGTTCGTCGCCACGTTGGCCCTCGGCATCGAGCTGGGGATCGCCGTCGCCGTGGTCGCTTCGATGCTGGTCGTGTTCGCACGGATGTCACGTCCGCACACCGCCGTGCTCGGTCGGATCGGTGACACCACCACGTTCCGCAACGTCGAGCGATTCCCGGAGGCGCACACCGTCGACGGTGTGCGTGTCGTGCGCATCGACGCGGCGCTGTCCTTCGTCAATGCCACGAACGTCAAACGGCTCATCGTCGAGCAGGCGTCGGCGATCGAGGCGGCACCGCGAGCGCTCGTGCTCGACGCGTCGGGTATCAACGACGTCGACGCAACCGGCGCCGAGATGCTGAACGAAGTCATCGACGAGTTGCGCGAGAAGGGCGTGAGCCTGCACCTCGCCGACGTGAAGGGTCCGGTTCGCGACGTCCTGCGCCGCTCGGGTGCGTGGGGTCACACCGACATCGACGTGCACGCGTCGACGGCCGAGGCGATCATGGCAATCAACACGGGCGGCCGGCGCGGAGCATCCGATCTGCGCGGTGCCGGGATCGATGAGACCGATGCCGCCGAGCGTCCCGATTCGTCCCGCACGGAGCCGACCCATGTCTGATGATGTGTGGCAGAACCTGCTGGAGGGCGCCGAGCGCAGTTCGTCCGCGCAACGCGCAGCGATGCAGGATCATCGACCCTCCGTCGCCGTGTTGTCGTGCTCCGATGCCCGGGTCCCGCCATCGGTCGTCTTCGACCAGCCCGCCGGCGAGCTGTTCGTCGTCAGGATCGCAGGCAACACCGCGTCGTCGACGGCGGTCGCGAGCCTCGAGTACGCGGTGGCGCACCTCGGCGTCGAGCTGATCGTCGTGCTCGGCCACACGCACTGCGGGGCGGTCGGTGCCGCCGCTGCCGGCGTGTGTTCGGGTGTCCTCAGCCCGGTCGTCGGACCGATCTGCGAACTCGCGCACGAGCACCCCGAGGCAACACCGGCCGAGCTC
Source organism: Ilumatobacteraceae bacterium (assembly GCA_963695475.1). Lineage (GTDB taxonomy): Bacteria > Actinomycetota > Acidimicrobiia > Acidimicrobiales > Ilumatobacteraceae > Ilumatobacter_A. The sequence goes on along the minus strand of CAVOHA010000016.1, from coordinate 55,026 downwards.
GAGACGCTCAACGTCGAGCGCACCGTCGAGACCCTGCAGCACGCCGGTGGGGCGATCACCGAGGCGTACCTCGGCGGGCGCCTGGCCATCAGGGGAGCGATCTTCGACCTCGATCACGCTGCGCTCCGCACGGTCCCGCACGACGATCACCAGACCACGCCGTTCTCACTCTCACGACCAACCCCCCAACCAATGGAGACACCATGAACACTGCAACCCTTCCCGACACCGACACCATCAGCACCGGACAACTCCGTCAGCTGATGCGCGATGACCCGTTGATCCGCGTGCTCGACGTGCGCACCGGCGCCGAATTCGACAGCGTGCACATCCCCGGCTCGTTCAACGTTCCGCTCGACACGCTCGGCGAACACACCCAGGACCTCGCCGATGTCGAACACCCCGTCGTGCTCGTCTGCAAGTCCGGAGCGCGAGCCGGCCAGGCCCATGCCAAGCTCACCACGGCGGGCAAGCAACGACTGCACCTCCTCGACGGCGGCATGGACGCCTGGGAAGCGTCCGGCGGCGACGTCGTGCGCGGCGCCACCGACAAGTGGGCGCTCGACCGCCAGGTCCGGTTCCTCGCCGGCGCCATCGCGCTCGTCGCGATCCTCGTGAGCGTCGTGGCGCCGAAGGCGAAGTGGCTCGCCGGAGGTGTTGCCTTCGGGCTCTCGTTCTCTGCGGCGACCAACACCTGTGCCATGGGCAACGTCCTGTCGAGGCTCCCGTACAACCGGTCCGACAACTGCGACATCGACGGCGTGCTCGCCGAGCTCCGGAAGGTGGCGTGACATGGCCGTGACCAACCATCCCGTCATCGACTACACCGCGGTCGTCGACTCCTCGACGCAGGTCCTCGACGTGCGCGAACCCGCGGAAGTCGCCGAGGGCACGCTCCCGGGTGCGGTCAACGTCCCGCTCGGTCAACTGCCGAGCCGGGTCGCCGAACTCGACCCGAAGCGGCGAGTGGCCGTGCTCTGCCGGAGCGGCGGACGGAGTGCCCATGCGGCCGAGCTGCTCGTCGATGTCGGGTTCACCGATGTCGTCAACCTCGACGGCGGCATGCTCGCCTACTCGGCCGCAGGTTGCAACTAGATACCCCCAGGGGTATAATGTCCGTACATTCAATCTCGACCACCACACAGGAGCCGATCCAATGAAATTCACGCAGTACTACCTCGACTGCCTCTCGCAGGCCTCGTACCTGATCGCCGATGAAACCACCGGCCGAGCCGTTGTCGTCGACCCCCGCCGGGACATCGACGAGTACGTGCGTGATGCCGCAGCGGCGGGCCTGACGATCGAACTCGTCATCGAGACGCACTTCCATGCCGACTTCCTGTCGGGTCACCTCGAGCTCGCCGAGGCCACCGGGGCCGAGATCGCGTACTCCTCGGTCGCCGAGACCGAATTCGAGTCGCGCAAGCTCGACGACGGCGAACGCATCTCGCTCGGCGACGTCGTGCTCGAGATCCGGCACACGCCCGGCCACACACCCGAGTCGATCAGCATCGTCGTGTGGGAACACGCCGATGACGAGGCTCCGTACGGTGTGCTCACCGGCGACACGCTGTTCATCGGTGACGTCGGACGCCCGGACCTGCTCGCGTCGGTCGGTTTCACCAAAGAGGAGCTGGCTGCGAGTCTGTACGACAGCCTGCACGAGCAGCTCTTGACGCTGCCCGATTCCACTCGGGTCTATCCCGCCCACGGCGCGGGGTCGGCGTGTGGCAAGAACCTGTCCACCGACACGTGGTCCACCATGGGCGACCAGCGCCAGACGAACTACGCACTGCTCGCCGACAGCAAGGAGACGTTCTTCGACCTGGTCACCGAAGGACAACCACCGGCGCCGGACTACTTCGTGTACAACGCGATCCTCAATCGGAAGGACCGTGGCCTGCTCGACGAAACCGTCATGCCGGCGGCACTGACGGTGGCGGAGTTCGACCGGGTCCTGGCCGACGGTGCGATGGTCATCGACGGGCGCGATCCGGAGGAGTTCGGCCACGGCCACCTCGCCGGCTCGATCAATGTCGGTCTCAACGGCCGCTACGCCGAGTTCGCGGGGTCGGTCATCCCCCACGACGTCGACATCGTGCTCGTCGTCGACGAGGGCTTCGAACTCGAAGCCAAGAACCGTCTCGCCCGCATCGGTTTCGATCGGGTCGTGGGCTTCCTCGAGCATCCGTACGTGGTGATGCTCGACCACCCCGACCGCGTCCGACACGCATCGCGCATGACCGCCGTCGAGTTCGACGCACGTCGTGACGACATCGACGGACTTCAGCTGGTCGACATCCGCAACCCGGGCGAGGTCGCACTGGGCACGATCCCCGGGTCGACGGCGATTCCGGTCGGGCAGTTGCCGAGTCGGATCGACGAGCTCGATCCTGCGGCACCCACGGTCGTCTACTGCGCCGGGGGCTACCGCTCGTCGGTGGCCGCCAGCGTGCTCCGCCAGGCGGGGTTCACCGACGTCTCCGACATCCTCGGCGGCTACGGGGCCTGGATCGAAGTCCAGCCCTCGCTCGTCTGAGCCCACCCGGATTCCCACTCGCACCAAGAAACGGAGAACGCAACATGGCATACACCGACAAGTTCCAACAGCTCGCCGACACCGCACGAGCACAGGTGTCCTCGGTCGAAGCGACCGAGGTCGATGACCTGATCGATGCGGGAGCGGTCGTGCTCGACATCCGCGACCCCGACGAACACGCCGCGGGCCACATGGCGCGCTCGATGAACATCAGCCGAGGCAAGCTCGAGATGGTCGTCGAATCCAAGATTCCCGACCTCGACACCCCGATCCTCTGCTACTGCAACGCGGTCAACAGGGGTGCGCTGTCGGCGGCAACGCTCACTGCGATGGGCTACACGAATGCTCGCTACATCAACGGTGGCCTCAATGCCTACAACGCCCTGCGACCGACCGCCTCGGAGGGGAGCCGCTGATGTGCCAGCCAGCGACCTGTCCGAGTTGCCAACGACCCAGCTGGCGTGGCTGCGGCGCCCACGTCGAGCAGGTGCTCGGCCACGTTGCGCCCGCCGACCGGTGCTCATGCCGCTCGAACCACACCACCGGGGCTCGACGGTGATGTGAAACGCGCCCGTTGGCCTTCCACACCGTGATGGGGGAGACTCTGTCGCGGTGTGAGGGGGCCGATGGACGACGCCTCCGACACGCTGGACCGGGTGAACCGGCGGTTCGGTTGCGAGTAGGTTGCCCGACGACTGGATCGATGGGGGTTCTGCGATGAGCGCGAGTCTGCGTAACTACACCAAGGCGCTGTACGGCTTCGATGCCGTGATCCAGCGTGTCCCGACGGATCGGTGGGATGCCGACTCGCCGTGCGAGGGATGGTCCGCCCGTGATGTCGTCGCCCATGCGTGTGGCGTCATGCAGGCGGTCGATGCGATGGCCCGCACCGGCGAGAACGTGAAGCCCGAGACTCCGGACCCGGTCGATGACATCGTCGAGCTGTGGAACACCACGCGCGACGATCTGTTGGAGGCGTTGGATCATCCGAACGTGGTGAACCGAGTGGGCACGTATTGGTTCGGTGAGGGGACGATCGACGACATCTTGGCGTTCTCCGTGTGGGACCAGCTCGGACACTCGTGGGACGTCGCCCGAGCAGTCGGCCTCGACGCGCACACGAGCGACGACGTCGCCGAGGCGTCGATCGCCGTGATCTCGGCGAACGCCGACATGCTCCGCCAGATGGGGCTGATGGGAGATCCCGTCGAGGTGGCCGCCGATGCTCCGGCGATGGAGCGTTTCCTCGGCCTGATCGGGCGTGACCCGAACGCCTGAACCCCGACGCGCTCTGTTCCCGGCGCGCCGGAGTCAGAGGTGCAAGGTGTCGGGTGCCGCCCACATCTCGAAGGTGGCGATCTCGCGGTAGCCGAGGCGCTGGTACAGCGACCGGGCCATCGGCGTGGAGTGCAGGATGGTTCGTCGGATGCCGGCAACTCGGGCTGCATCCAGCGCTGTGGCGCACAGGAGCGTTGCGAGCCCGCGGCCACGACCTGCTTCGGTGGTGGCGACGCCGTAGATGCCGGCGACCCCGTTCTCGACGTGGAGGACGGCCTTCGAGGCGGGCCGGCCGTCGACGAGGGCCACCCAGCAACGCGTGCCTCGCTCGAGGGTCTCGAGGTACAGCCCACGGAGATACTCGGACGACTCTTCCGCCAGCCCATAGCGCCACGAGACCAACTCGAGCCAGGGTTGCGAGTCGTCGGAGGACAACTCGACGACCTCGATGCCGTCGGGCGTTGCCTGCGGGGCAGCGATCTCGGTGAGGTCGGCGTACATGCCGTACGCCTCTTCGGCACGAACCATCCCGAGTTCGAAGAGTACGTCTCGGATGCGTGGCGGGGTCGTCGGATGAACGAGCCAGACCGGGGAGACCCGCGCTCGGTCATGGGGCGAGGAGCTCCTCCGCCTGATGACGCAATGGTCGATCGCCCTCGTCGAAGAAGCGCCACACACCGTTGTACGGAGGCCGGGGCACCGGCGACTCGACCACCAGGCGGGTCGGAGTGTCGACGATGCGGCCGCCCGGACCGAATCCGGTCGACGAGAACATGCTCCAGGCGTTCCGCTCGAGGTCGTTGATCTGGTCGGCGGCCATCGAGCGATTGTCGCGCAACGTCACCGTCCCCGTCGGACGCTCGGCCATCGGTCCAGGCTCCCATACTGATACTCGGCCCGGAGGGCCGATCGTTGCGCCTGTGATGCGAAGCCGGTTCGGTCGGAAACCGTTGGCCGAGTCGCATGTCGCGATGTGGGATTGATTCTCGGTACTGCTACGTTGAGAGATCGGAATGGTTCTCAACCCCGAGCCACCGAATACCGAGGAGCAGTCAGAGATGCGCACAACTCGAATGGCACCGGCGATCGCACTGGCCGCAGTGTTCGCACTCGCTGCGTGTGGATCCGACGCCGGCGACACCGCGGACACCGCCGACACCGTGGGTGGCACCGCAGACACCGCCGACACCGCGGGTGGCACTGCCGACACCGAGGTCGATCAGGCGCAGGGCGCCGGCGACGAGGCCGTCGTCGTCGAGCAGGCTGACGAGCCGGCGGGCGACGGGCAGGTGCCGACCATCGCCGTGACGACCAACGTGCTCGGCGATGTCGTCGAGGCCGTCGTCGGTGAATCCGCCGAGGTCGTCACGATCATGCCGGTCGGTGCGGACCCGCACGACTTCCAGGCGTCGGCGCAGGAAGTCGTCGCGATCAACACCGCTGACGCGTTGATCGTCAATGGCGCCGGGTTCGAGGAGGGTTTGCTCGACGTGATCGACGCGGCGGGCAACGAAGGAGTTCCGACCTTCGAGGCGATCAGTGCCGTGGACACGATCGAGTTCGGCGAGGGCGGCCACGACGACCACTCCGATGACGACCACTCCGATGACGAGCATTCGGATGACGACCACTCGACGATGACGAGCACTCGGACGAGGCGCACTCCGATGACGACGACGGCCACGATCACTCCGGTGTGGACCCGCACTTCTTCACCGATCCGATGCGAATGGCGACCGCCGTCGAGGCCATCGTCGACTTTCTTCAGGCCGAGGTGACCTTCGTCGATCCGGCGGCTGTCGAGGCGTCCGCCGACGCCTATGTCGCCGAGCTGACCGCACTCGACGGCGAGGTCGTCGAGTTGGTCGAGTCGATTCCCGAGGAGCGACGCGTCCTCGTCACGAATCACGAGGTCTTCGGCTACTTCGCGGATCGGTACGGCTTCGAGATCATCGGCGCCGTGATTCCCGGCGGCAGCACCACCGACGGGGCGAGTGCCGGAGAACTCGCCGAGCTGGCGGAGCAGATCGAGGCCGAGGGGGTGCCGGCCATCTTTGCCGACACATCGTCGTCCGACGGCCTGGTCGAATCGCTGGCCGGTGAGGTCGGCGACGTCGCCGTGGTGGAGTTGTACTCCGAATCGCTCGGTGAACCGGGCAGCGACGGCGCGACCTACGTGGAGATGATCCGAGCGAACGCGACGAGGATCAGCTCGGCACTCGCCTGATCAGCCAGCGCTCGTCGATCGACGCGCCGGCCGAGACCGGGCGGTCAGGCGCAGCCGGCGCAGCTGCCGAGCAGGTCGAGGCGATGGCTGTCGACCGCGAACTTGGCCGATCGGCTCACCTTCGTGAACGCCTTCTTCAGTGTCGCCTCGGTGTCGGCGGTGAGCTCGAAGTCGCTCACCGATCCGCACGTCGTGCAGATGAGGTGATGGTGATGATGGTCGGTGAGCGTTTCGGTGAGCTCGAAGCGGGCGTGGTCGTCGTGGGTGACGATGCGTGTGACGGCCCCGACTTCTTCGAGGATCGCAAGGTTTCGGTACACGCTCGACTGCGCAAGCCCGGTGTCGAGTTGCAGGATGTCGAGGATCGTCACCGGCCCCTCAGCCGCGTGGAGTGCCGAGATGACCTGCCGTCGGCCTGTCGTGTAGCGGTGGTCGCCGACGCGCAGCAGCGATGCGACATCGTCATGGAGGAGATCGGCGGTCATCGGCTCGACTCTAGCGGTTTTGGGAATCAGTGAGAAAGGGGTTCGGACGTCAGTGGTGATGTGGGTCGTCGAGAACCATCGTGTCGCCGATTCGGACGAACTTTCCGCCGAACGCCGTTCGCAGATGCTCCTCGGTGAAGACATCGTCGGGCGCGCCGAACGCGACGAACGACGTTGCGAGCAGGAGGACGAGTTCGCAGCGCCGCGCGTCGTCGAAGTTGTGGGTCGTGGTCATCACGGTCCGCCCTGCCGCGTGCTCGTGGTCGAGTACCGACAGGATGATCGCCCGCGAGCGGACGTCGAGCCCGGTCAGCGGCTCGTCGAGCAGCAGGATGTCCGCCTCCTGGGCGAGGCCCTGCGCGACGAATGCTCGTTGGCGCTGGCCGCCTGAGAGTTGGTGGATCTGGCGGTGTGCGAGGTCGGCGATCTCGAGTCGGTTCATCGCCGAGTCGATGGCGGCGCGGTCGGCGTCGTTCGGACGCCGGAGCAGGCCGAGCCGGGGGAATCGCGCCATGGCCACGACGTCGCGCACGGTGAGCGGAACGCTCTGGTCGATGTCGGTCGACTGCAGCACGATCGCCGTCGTCGCTCCCGCGGTGTCACACGTCCCCGAGGTCGGATCGATCACGTCGCCGATCACCTTGAGCAACGACGACTTGCCGGACCCGTTCGGGCCGATGACGGCCACCGACGATCCGGTCGGGATCTCCAGGCTCAGGTCGCCGACGGCATGGATCGGGCCGTAGTCGACGTGCACATCCTTCAGAGTCACGGCCGCCGACATGGCCCCGACGGTATCGAGAATGAGTCCGAAAACTGCGACCGGCCGCTAGCGTCGCGACGTGCAGTTGGTCCTCGATGCGTTCGATCCTGCGTTCATGCAGCGGGCGCTCGTCGGGGGGCTGCTCGCTGTCGTCGCCACATCACTGGTCGGAACCTGGGTCGTGTTGCGCGGTCTGTCGTTCCTCGGTGACGCGCTGGCCCACGGTGTCATTCCCGGCATCGCACTCGCCGTGCTCTGGGGGTTCAGCCCGATCATCGGCGCACTCGTCGCGGCAGCCGTGATGGGTGGACTCGTCAGCGTGGTGAGCCACCGTTCGGGCGTTCGCGAAGACACCGGCATCGGGCTGCTCTTCGTCGGCATGTTGTCGCTCGGCATCGTGATCGTGTCGAAGGCGCGTTCGTTCACCACCGAGGTGACGGCACTGCTCTTCGGCGATGTCCTGGGTGTCACGCGCGACGACATCAACGGCCAGCTCGTCGGCGCGTCGATCGTCGTCGTCGCCACCGTCGTGCTCTACCGGCCGTTTCTCGCACTCACCTTCAATCGGATGAAGGCCCGTTCGCTCGGCATGCACCCCGGCGCGGCACACATCGCGCTGATGGTGCTGCTCGCGATCAGCATCGTGGCGAGCTTCCAAGCGGTCGGGACGCTGCTCGTGTTCGGCCTGCTCGTCGGGCCCCCGGCCACGGCGTCGTTGCTGACGCGGCGGGTTCCGCTGATGATGCTCGTGTCGATGCTGTTCGGTTCGCTCGCCGTCGTCGTCGGGTTGACGATCAGCTTCCACGCCGGGACGGCAGGCGGTGCGACGATGGCCGGGCTCAGCGTTGCGCAGTTCTTCGTCGTGTTGGCCGGAGTCGAGGTGGCACGCGCGATTCGAGCGCGGCGTCAGGTCCGCATCGCCTGACGCGAGCGCGGCGGCTCAGCCGAATCCGATCACGCGTCGGGAGCGAGTGCGGGGAAGATCGCCAGCGAGGTGCTGTTGGCGAGCACATCCTGGCGGGCTGCACGAAACGGGGCATACCGATCGGACTCGTAGAGTTCCCGCGCGGCTTCGGCGCTCGGCACCTTGACGACGACCGTCCAGTTGCCCTGCCACTCGCCTTCGAGCACTTCGGCATCCCGCGACGCAACGATGATCTCGGCACCGATCTCGGCGAAGAGCGCGCCGACCGGCATGCCGTACTCGACGGCATACGTCTCGAAATCCTCCACGTCGATCAGGCCGATCATGTACACGGGTTCGCTCATCGCATTCTCCAGTGAGTCGGGGCCGGGTTCGAGCCGACGCGGTCACCACCTGTGATACTCGAACCAGGAGGGCCGAGATGAGCCAGGAAGTGTGTCATGCGATCATGTCGACCTATCTCGACGAGGTACTCGGTCAACGCAGGTTCGATCTGATCGCGGGCATCGCCGCCGATGATCTGATCGATCACACCCAACCGCATCTCCGTGGGCCTGCGGCGCTCGATGCCCATGCCCGCGGCTTCTGTGACGCCACGCCCGACCTGCGCATCGAGGTGCTCCGGATCATCGCCACCGACGAGACCGCCCTCGGCGTCTGGCGCTGGTCCGGAGAGCCAGCGCATCCGAGTGCGGTGTCGCACTCGGGAGCGCCGGTCGTCCCCCGTCTGATCGCGAGTCTCTTCGAGATCTCGGAGGGCAAGGTCACGGACTACCGCGCGTTCGTCGACGCAATGGACGTCTTCACGCAGCTGGCGCGCTGAACGCACCGGGCTGCCGGGCCAGGGCCGACCCAGGTCGGGCCGGAACCGTTGGTGTTGGCACTCACCGTCGTCGAGGGGGCTGAACAACGGCTGTCGCGATTCGTCGGCCCGACGCTGCGTGGACCGCAGGTGAACTCCGTCGAGGGGAACGTAGGGTCGACGGTGTGAAGATTCCCACGGCACCCATCGTCGCTGCAGGTCTGATCGGCGGCTATCTCGTCGCCCGCGAGACCGAGATTCGGCCCCTTGGAGGCGCGGTTCTCGCCGTTGCGGGCATCACCGCGGGGCGGCAGTGGCTCCGCACGAGTGGCCCGGTCGGTGCCGGTGTCCTCACGGCGGTCTATCTCGGCAGTTTCGGAGCATCGCATCCGCTGGCCAAGAAGATCGGTGCCTGGCCGGCGGTGTTCACTGCCGCGTCGCTCAGCGCCGGGGCGGCCTGGTTGGTCTCCGACCGCCACGCCTGACCAAGACCGGTTCGCCCCCATCTGCCTGAGTTCGGCGGTACGCCGAAGGAACTCGACCCCGGAGAGGGTGAGTACCTGGTCGACCGGTGCGGAGGGCCCGCTGATCATCGCAGCAGGTCGCGGCGTGTGCGCCGGGGACGACGCACACGCCGAGTCGGCGATTCGGACTCAGACGTCGCGTCCGAGAAAGGCTGCCAATCGATCTGCGGCCGGTGCTCCTTCCGGGGCGGTTCGCTCCGGTCCGTACGGGGCGGGTTCCTCGCCGCGCGGGGCGTGGGCCATGTGGGCAACGGCAAGGACCGTCAACGACTCGGCCAGATCCCCGTCGAGATCGGTGTCCTGCCCGGTGGCCTTCGCGAGATCCCATGCGTGTTGGAACGTGTCCAGCGCCGCCAGGCCCATCAGTTTCTCGCCCGAGAACGTTCCGAACGGCAGGGTCACGGCCTTGTCCATCGCACCGTCTCGGCCGAGCTCGGCGACGGCGTCGGCTGCGGCTCGGTCGAAGGCTGCGGCTTGCTCGCTGCGAGCGACCTCGACACCGGTCATGTTGAACGGCTTGTCCTGCAGGGCGTCGGTGACCATGTGCTGGGTACCGATGGTGTGATCGATGAGTTGAGCGACGTCGAACGAGGCGCACGGGGTCGCGGACCCGCGCTGTTCGGGATTCACGGCCGCCAACACTCGACGGAACGTGGTGATGGCCGTCTCGTAGTCCTGGATGCTCATCATGCGTCCAGGAACAGCTTGATCGTGTCGACGTGGACGCCGTCGTGCTCCTCGGTGACCTTCGCCTCCGGCGTCGCGAGGGCTGCCTGGAGCGAGTCGAGGTCTGGCGCCTCGATCAGCACGGCGACGGTGTTGGCGTTGCCCGCCGGGTCGCGGAAGGCGGTGGCTTTCATGCCACGAGCCTCGAAGAACTCCGAGCGGGCGGGTGAGTCGAACCAGTGCTTGACGTCGTCGACGTCGTGGATTGCGATGACCTGCATGGTGGTTTCCCTTCGTTGGTTGCGGTGCCGGTGATTTCCGGTGACCACATCGTGCGCCTCGCTGATGGGGCGGCGCATCGGGGCAGCCCCCATTTCAGGTTGGCGTCACCCCCATTGCCGATCGAGCCGGTCAGTCGGTGGGATCCAGCGCCGAACGCGCCGCGAAGGCGACGACGGCCGTGCGGCCCTCGAGCCCGAGCTTCGTGGCCAGGTTCGCGATGTGTCGTTCGACCGTCTTCGGTGAAACGTGCAGCGTCTCGGCGATGCTGCGCGTCGAACGAGCGTCGGCGAGCAGCTCGAGGACGTCGGCCTCGCGGCCGGACACGCCGAGCGCCCGCAGCCTGGGCGGGACGCGTTCGTCGCTTCGTCGCTGGCGAGGGAGTGCGGACCCGAGCTTTCCCAGCAGCGACCGGCACGACGACGCGAGACGGGCGTCGCCGCGTGTCTCGAAGTAGCTGTAGGCGTCACGCAGCCACGTGATCGGATCTCCCCAGCCGTCGGCGTGTGCCGTTTCGGCCACCAGTCGGCGGGCGTGATGCTGGAACCACGGGGTCGGTTGGACACGCTCGGCCAGCTCGACGTGACGGTTCGCATCGTCGAGTGCTCCACGACGGCCGAACACGACCGCTCGCGCATAGCTCCGGTAGCTGTCGATCATCACGTGGTTCGGGCCGACGTACGTGTCGAGCTCGTCGATCGCCGCGGTCCCGGCCGCGTCTCCGTCGAGGGCCTCGAACAGGACCCAGATCCCCCGTTCGGGGCAGGCCACCGCCGGCGTCATCCGCAGCTGTTCCATCATCCGGTCGAGCGCCGTCCCGGCCCGGCGTAGATCGTCTCGGTCGATCCAATACGTGGCACGGGCCACGCCACCGAGCGCGCGCGGTCGCCGACGGCTCGCCGCGATCGGTGTCGCTCCTGCCGTCGACCACATCTGATCCGCCGCGGTCGCGTGATACGGCTCTTCACCGACGGGACGCCACTCGGGCACGACCTGTGCCAATGCCCGTCGTCCGACCGACGGCCTGCCGTCGGCGCCGAGCCGCCTGACGTGGCCCGACAACGCTTCGAACAGTGGACGGAATGGCACGGGGGTGCCGGTGTCGACGGCCCGCCCCACCAGTACGGGCACCCCGCGATCGGCAGCGAGATCACAGAGTTCCTCGACGACCCGAGACTTGCCGACACCCGCCTCTCCTGCCACCCACACGAAACTGCCGGCCCCATCGATTGCGTCATCGAGGGCGGCCTCGAGCGTCGCTGTCTCATCGACGCGGCCGACGAGGGCCGGGCAAGACACGTGCAACACGGCGACAGTCTCTCAGGCGCCCCTCGGTCGTGCCCGACCGGATGGCCGACGCCTGCGGTCGGCTGTCACGGATGTGTCGTCGGGTCGCTGGCGTGTCAGGCCGGCTCGCGGTCGTGCGCTGGCGGAGATCGTTCGGCGTGCTGGGCCGCCGACGCCAGCGAGCGGGCCTCGTCGTGGTCGACACCGATCGCCCCGAGGAGCCGCTCGACCACGGCGGGGATCGCATCCCGGTCGGCGTCGTCGAGCGGAGCGTCGCGAGAGATCAGCCGGCGGATCGTGGCCATGAGGGTGCCGGAGACGAGATCGACCGTGACCGGGTCGTCGCCGAAGGTGAAGCGGCCGGTTCGATGACCGTCGGCCAGGTCGGCGCGCAGGTACTGCTGGATGCCGGCGTGCAACGGTGTCGGGCAGTCGGCGAGTCGCAGGATGGCACGCCCCCAGCGGGGTTGGCGGGTGGTGGCGTCGAGGACGCGTGTCGTCGCCACTGCGAAACGCCAAGCGGGGTCGGCTCCTTCGGTGTCGTCGGCGCTTGCCTCGGTGATCGCCTGGAGCGATTCGCGGGCGAGCGTCTGGATGAAGTCGTCGCGGTCGACGAAGTGGTTGTAGAAGGTGCCGTTCGAGACGTCTGCAGCCGCCACGACGTCGGACGCCGTGAGCGCCTCGCCATGTTCGGCGATCACCTGCATGCCTGCGTCGATCAGCTTGCGGCGTGTGCGATCTCGCTTGCCCAGCCTCGGCTCGCTCATGGCAGCGACTCTACGCCCGGGAAGTCATAGTTGACAAGAGTGTCAAATATGACAATAATGTCAGTTCTATTGGATGTCAGTGGGACCGCCCGGACGAATCCGGGCGTGATGTGACGAGGGGACGACATGACCTACACGCTTGCCAACGTCGACGGCCGGGCCGCACTGGTCGCAGATGGCGACTGCTACGACCTCGAGACGGTCTCGGGCGGGGAGTTCGGCCCCGACCCGATGGCGGCGCTCGCCGCTGCGGATCGGCTCGCGGCGCTGACGGCCGACCTCGACCATCACGAGTCGGGCCCGGCGCTCGCCGCCGCCCGACCGGGTCCGCCCGTGCCGCGGCCCGCGCAACGTCTTCGCGATCGGGCTCAACTATCAGGCTCATGCCGACGAAGGGTCGATGGAGGTGCCCGACAATCCGCTGGTGTTCACCAAGTTCCCCTCGTGTCTCGTCGGTCCCACCGCCGACGTCGAGATGCGCAGCGACGCGGTCGACTACGAGGGTGAGCTGGTCGTGGTGATCGGGCAGGGCGGCAGAGACATCGAACCCGCGCAGGCGTGGGATCATGTCGTCGGGCTGATGGTCGGCCAGGACATCTCGGATCGGGCGGTCCAGTTCGCCGCCAAGCCGGCGCACTTCGATCTGGGCAAGTCGTTCGACACGTTCGGGCCGATCGGCCCGGTCATGGTGTCGCCCGACTCGGTCGATCGCGACCGGCTGCGGATCGTCACCGAGGTCAACGGTGAGGTCCGCCAGGACGACACCACCGACCAGCTCATCTTCGACATCCCGACGCTGGTGTCGTACCTGTCGAGGGTGACCACTCTCGCCACCGGCGACCTCATCTTCACTGGCACGCCGGATGGCATCGGTGCCGCGCAGGGCAGGTTCCTCGCCGACGGCGACGTCGTCACCACCCGCATCGACGGCATCGGCACGCTCACCAACCGCTGCGTGCGGATCACCGATCACCTCGTCTGCTGAATGCGCGACGTGGCCCTTCCCGGAACGGACTCCGATCCCGATGACCGATGCATCTCCACGCCGCACTCGATTGATCCACAACGAACCTGATCGACAAAGGACGTACACCCATGCCCGACACATCCGCTGCACGACTCTCCCTGAGTCACGCCACCGTCGCCGTTCGCGACCTCGATGCGATGCTCGACTTCTACTGCGGCGTGCTCGGTTTCGCCGTCACCAACCGGGGCACGGCGGGTGAGGGCGAGATGGCCTTCATCTCCCAGGATCCCTCGGAACATCACCAGATGGTGTTCGTGTCGGGGATGCCCGAGACCGAGCATCAGTTCGTGATGGCCGACCACATGGCGTTCCGCACGGGGAGCCTCGATGGCCTCCGCGCGATCGGCGCCCGACTCGACGCGGCCGGGGTCGAGGGCGTCATCCCGATCAACCACGGCAACGCGTGGTCGCTGTACTTCACCGACCCCGAAGGTAACGGTCTGGAGTGTTTCGTCGACAGCCCGTTCCACGTTGCGCAGCCGTTCGCCGATGCGCTCGATCTGAGCGCCGACGACGCGGAGATCGAAGCCGACACCCGAGCGAAGATCCAAGACGACGACGAGTTCCAGCCGATGGTCGAGTGGCAGGCGGCATTCGCAGCCCGCCTCGAAGCAGAGCGGGCGGGGGAGTAGCACATGGATCTCGGCATCTCCGGCCGACGTGCGATCGTTGCTGGCGTCGAGTCGCGGACTGGGCCGTGCGTGCGCCGAGAGCATCGCCCGCGAAGGTGTGCACGTCGTCGTCAACGGGCGCACGGCCGCCGACGTCGACACCACGGTCGCCGAACTCCGCGACGCGTTCGACGTCGAGGTCGACGGCGTTGTCGGTGACTCGTCGACCGAGGCGGTCCACGACGCGCTCCTCGACGCGTGTCCGGAGCCAGACATCGTGCTCCTCAACGGCGAGGGGCCGCCGCCGACACCGTTCTCGCACCTCGGCGCCGAGGCGCTCGATGCCGCGTTCCGCCAGGCGGTCGTCGGGCCCGTGAGCCTGCTCCAGCGGGTCGTGCCGGGCATGGTCGAGCGTCGATTCGGGCGGATCGTGGCGGTCAGTTCGGCAATGGTGAAGACCCCGAACCCGATGATGAGCCTGTCGCACGGCACCCGCCTCGGGCTCGCCGGGATCCTGAAGGGCTTGTCCAAGGACGTCGTGGCCCACAACGTGACCGTCAACCAGCTCCTCCCCGAGCGCTTCGACACCGGCCGGCAGCAACAGATGGCCGAGCTGGTGATGAAGTTCAAGGGCGTGTCGTACGACGCGGCGCGGGCGGAACAGATCGCGTCGATCAAGGCCGGTCGGCTCGGACGGCCCGACGAGTTCGGCGACGCTGTTCGCCTACCTGTGTTCGGCCCAAGCCGGGTACCTGTCCGGCCAGAGCCTCCAACTCGATGGCGGCAGCTACGAAGGGGTCTTCTGACATGACGACCGCATCCGCGGGCGGCGATCCCGATGTCGATGTCGACGTCCTGGTCGTCGGTGGCGGCCCGGTCGGGTTGTTCGGAGGCATCCTCGCCTCGCGTCACGGCCTCACCTCGCTCGTGGTCGAGCGCCGCTCCGGCCCCCAGACGTCGCCCGCGGCACACGTGGTCAACGCCCGTACCTATGAGATCTGTCGTCAGGCCGGGCTCGACATGGATCGCATCCACGCAGCCGGCAAGGACTCCGCCGACGCAGGTCACGTCAACTTCGTGACCAGGCTCGCCGGCGACCTGATCGGCCGGTTGCCGTTCGAACGTCAAGGCGACGGGTGTCTCGAGTTCACGCCGACCCCACTGCGAAACCTCTCCCAGCATCGCTTCGAACCGATCCTGGTCGATGAGCTCCGGGCGTCGGCCGGCGCCGAGCTGCGCTACGGCCATCAGTGGGAGCGCTCCGAGCAGCTCGTCGACGGCGTGGTGTCCGAGGTCGTCGAGGTGGGCACCGGAGCCACGACACGCGTGCGGAGCCGCTACGTGGTCGGGTGTGACGGTGCGGGCAGCCGGGTCCGAAAGCTGCTCGGGATCGAGATGGTGGGGCCGCCGCTGATCCAGTGCTATCTCATGATCCACTTCGGCGCCGACCTCCGTGCGCTGACCGCCGATCGGCCGGCGGTGCTCCACTTCGTGCTCGACCCCGAGGCGGGTGGTGTGTTCGTCGCGCACGACGTCGAGTCGGACTGGGTGTTCATGCACGCCATCGACCCGTCCGTCGAATCGGTCGACGACTACGACGATGACCGCTGTCTGGACATCGTCAACCAGGCCGCCGGCGCCGAACTCGACGCCGAGATCCTCGGCAAGGGCACCTGGTGGATGAGTTCACAGACCGCCGACTCGATGGGTGGCGGGCGCATCTTCCTCGCTGGTGACGCGGCGCACCGGTTCCCTCCGACCGGAGGCCTGGGTCTCAATTGCGGGGTCCAGGACATCCACGGGTTGACGTGGCGCCTGGCCGCCGTGGCCGAGGGTCGGGCCTCGGCAGCATTGCTCGACTCCTACGAGATCGAGCGGATCCCCGTCGCACAGAACAACGCCCACCAGTCGTTGACCAATGCCATCAAGATGCTCCACCTGGCTGCCGCGCTCGGCACCGATGCCGAGCCGACCGGCGAGCGGCTCCGCGCCTCGATGGCGGACCCGTCGAAGGCAGAGGAGATCGCTGCGGCGGTCGAGATGCAGCGTGAACACTTCGACCTGTTCGGCCTGCAACTCGGCTACGTCTACGGCGGCGGGGCGCTCGTCCCCGAAGCGTCGCCCGCGGAATCAGGGTCGCCCAGCACCTACGAGCCGACGGCTCGGCCGGGTGCTCGTCTGCCCCACGCGTGGTTGCGCGAGGTCGGTGGCCGGTCGACGCTCGACCTCGTGCCGCTCGGCCGACCGGTGCTGTTCAGCTTCGGCGACCATGATGCCTGGGCGGATGCACTCGCGGGCCGCCGACGTGGTGATGGTCCGGGTCGGGGTCGACACACCGGACCTCGACTCGTGGCGACTGCTGTGCGGCGTCGGTGACACGGGAGCGCTCCTGGTCCGTCCCGACCAGCATGTGGCCTGGCGGGCCTGCGACATCGCGCAGTCGCCGGGGCTCGGCCGGGCGCTCGACGTCGTGGCAGGAAGGAGTTGACGGCGCAAGACCCTCGATCCGATCGCTGGGGCCGCTCACCAGTCGGGCGCTTCGGGGTATTCGGTGATGGTCACGATGCCCGCCTCGTCGCGAGACACCGCGAGCCAGAAGGTCATCTGTGCGCCGCCCGACAGGGTCTCGGACATCTCGAAGGCGAATCCGTCCGGGCCTTCGAGACGCTGGCCGGTCCGCACGATGTCGGTGATGAAGTCGAAGGTGCCGAGGAACTCGGCGATCGACGACTGGTCGTACACGGCGCCGCCGATGGCGATCCAGGTTCCGTCGGGCCCGAGACGTCGAGCGACCCGGTCGAAGTCCCGGTTCGTGAACGCAATTGCGACTTCGTCGGCGATCGCAGAAGCCGTCTCGGTCGTCAAGGCAGGCGCCGGTACCTCCCCGTCGTCGGTCCGGGCCGGAGTGAACGTCGCACGGAATGCCCGGGTCGCCCCGAAGTCGGCACTGGAGTACTCGATCGTGCCGATCAGGTCCTCGAAGGCCCCGTCGGTCCCGACGATCTCGGCAGTCGCAGTGAACTGACCTTCGAATGTCGTCCCGAACTGGTCGGCGTAGGTGAACGTGCCGCTGCCCACGCCGACGAGTTCACCGGTGAAGTCCACCACCTCTGCACCTTCCACGGACGACTCGCCGATCCGCCACCAGCCGACGGCGTTGCCCTCGCCGACCAGGCCGCCGTCGAACACCTTGAGGTTGTAGTACTTCTTCCTTCCGTTCGGCCCTTCCCCACCGCGAACCCATCTGGTTCTCGGGCTCGGTGGTCGTTCCCTCGACGACGATCGGGTACTCGGTCGCCGCGATCGTCGTGACCGGTGGCTCGGTGGACGGGGGCTCGGTGATCGGGGGCTCCGAAACCGGGGGCTCGGTGACAGGTGGCTCGGTGACAGGTGGCTCGGTGACAGGTGGCTCGGTGACGGGAGGAGTGGTGTCGGGAGGAGTGGTGTCGGCCTCGGTCGCCTCACTCGTTGCGACCGGCGCATCGTCGGCTCGTTCGGTCGTCGACGAACCGTCCTCGTCCGATCCGCACGACGCCAGCACTGCGATGCCGATGACGCTCACGGCGATCGATCCGCAGCACCTTCGTCGGGCCGGGACCGCCGCGACGGTTTCCGGTGTGATGTGTGCGGGCGAACATGGATGACCTCCGGGGTCCTGCTGGATGGTGGAGAGCGTCCCACGATCGCGGGATGCGAGGATGATCCGCCAGGCCGGTCACCGATCGGTCACCAACTCGACGAACTACGGTGACCGCCACGGGGCTTCGATGGACAGCGAGGAGGTGGTGACATGAGGATCGGGGTGCTCGGCCGTGTCGCTGCGTGGGACGACGACGGTGTCGAGATTCGCCTTCGGCCACAGATCAGGCGTCTCCTCGGACTGCTCGTGGCCACCGGGACAGCGGTCTCGCCCGACCGGATCGCTGAGTACGTGGTGGGCGGGGGAGCTGCGGGATCGGCTGCTCGGACCGCGGCGGGCCGCCTCCGGGCGGTGGTGGGTGATCGACTCGTCACCGTCGGATCGAGCTACGAACTGGTGCTCGGCCCGGACGAGCTCGATGCAATGGCGTTCGCCCGGCTCCGGGAACGGGCCGTCGGCGCCCCACCCCGGGGAGCGCGTCACGTTGCTCTCGGCGGCGCTCGACGCGTGGCGCGGGCCGGCGCTGGGTGACCTCGCCGACGAGGTGTGGGCTGCGCCGACGGCTGCGCGGTTGAACCGGCAGCGGGCCGACACGGTGGAGGACCTGGCCCAGGCCTTGATCGAGCGCGGACGATGGACCGAGCGCGGTCGCGCTGCTCGAGCCGCACCTGGCCGAGGTCCCGTACCAGGAGCGTCCCGTTGCGCTCCTGATGCGAGCACTCGCCGGATCGGGTCGGGTCACCGAGGCACTCCGGTGCTTGCGACGCTTCCGAGTCGCACTGCGCAACGACATCGGTGCCGACCCCAGCCGTCAACTCGCGGCGCTGGAGCTCGACCTTCTGCCGCGAGGCGGATCCGCAGCCCAACGAGCGCCCGGACGCAGATACCGGTCCTCCGGTGCCGATGATCGGCAACCTCCCCGATCCGTTGTCGTCGTTCGTGGGTCGCGTCGACGAGGTCAAGGAGTTGGTCGACGATCTCGACCGGGCACGTGTCATCACCCTCACCGGGTTCGGTGGGACGGGCAAGACCAGGCTCGCGATCCAGGTCGCACAGGAGTCGACCGACCGGTTTGCGGACGGGTGCTGGTTCGTCGACCTGGCGGCAATCAGCACGAGCAGGGGTGTGGCGGTCGCGGCCGCGACGGCAATCGGGGTGCAGACCGAGACGACCTCGTCGCCGATGGTGAGCCTCGTCGATCACCTCCGCTCGCGACGTGCGCTCGTCGTCGTCGACAACTGCGAGCACGTCGTCGGCGCGGCTGCGGCGTTGGTCGAGCACGCTCGCGAGCGGGTGTCCGATGGTGCGCATCCTCGTCACCAGCCGGGAGCATCTCGGCATCACCGGTGAACAGGTCCACCCGGTCTCCGGACTCGAAGACGTCGAGGCGCGGACGTTGTTCTGCGACAGAGCGGTCGCAGCCGACGATCGCTTTGCGCCCGACGCCGACGACCGGATCGCCATCGAACGGATCTGTGAACGGCTCGACGGCATGCCGCTCGCAATCGAACTCGCGGCCGCCCGGACACGTTCGATCACGCCCGTCGACGTGCTCCAGCGGCTCGACGACCGATTCTCGCTGCTGCGGGCTGAACGGCTCCGCAGCGAGCGGCACGAGACGCTCGCCGCGGCCGTCGACTGGTCGTACGACCTGCTCGACGACACCGAACGATCCGTCTTCTCCCGCCTCTCGGTCTTCCCGGGCGATTTCGATCATGCCGCCGCGGCCGCTGTCGGCGGAGCCGGACCGGCCGGCGACCTTCCGACCGACGTCGTCGATTCGGTGCTGGACTCGTTGGTGTCGAAGTCGCTCGTGATCTCTGATCGCAGCGGGCGCCACACCCGGTATCGGCTCCTGGAGACGCTGCGAGAGTACGGCAGCGCCCGCCTCGACGAGCGAGGCGAAACCGACCACATCCGGCGGCGGCATCAGCTCCACTTCCTCTCCGTCGCGACGGAGGTACGCGCCCGCGTCGAGCGGTCGGCGTTCGCCGACATGACGGTCTTCGCCATGGTGCGCCGGGACTGGCACAACTTTCGGGCAGCGGTCGCGTCAGCGCTCGACGACGGCGTGCCCGAACTCGCCGCCGGCATCGCGCTGCTTCCACCGGTGTACTACCTCTTTCTCGACGAGCACGCCGAATGGATGGACTCGATCGTGGATCAGCTGCCCGACGATCACTGGCTGGCCTGCTTCAGCTGTGCGTTTTCGGCGCTCTGGTGCACGCTCCGGGGCGAGAACGACGAGGCGTTCCGGAAGGGTCGGCGCGGGCTGGAGCTCGAGGACGTCCCTGACGGTGCCGGTCATCGCATGCTCTGGTGGGCGATCGGCGAGGCCCACCTGAACACGGGCGATCCGGTCGAGGCGCTCTCCGCCGCGAGGAGGGCCTTGACCGTGGGAGCCGTCGACCGGGAGCAGTCAGACGCCGAGGTGACCAATCCGCTCGAACTGTGCTGCATCGCCAGCCTGGCGGTCGAGCCGGATGCCGTGCAGGGGTACGCCGATCGTCTCGCCGCAGTCGCGGCCGTTGCGCCCTCCGAGGTGAACGTTGCGATCGCCTCGAACGGAGTGGGCCACGCTCTGCTCGCTCGGGGTGACACGGAGGCTGCGATCGAACACTTCCGCATGACGTGCGAGGTCACGCGGGGGCTCCCACACATGCAGGGTGAGGGTCTGAAGAATCTGGCGGTGGCGGCGTCGTGGGCTGACTCGCCGGCGGCGGAGGCAGTCTTGGTCGAGGCCCTCGATCGTGTGGTTCGCGGCAGGATGTGGTCGTTCGTCTGGGTCGTGATCGAGGGGTTGGCAATCCATTGGTATCGGCGCGGGCGAATCGCCGACGCTGCCGTCCTCCTCGGCTACCTCGAGCGACACGGCCTCGCCTTCGGTGTGCTCGTCAATGGCCGGGCCGATGTCGACCAGGTGGTCGGCCAGACGACCCGAGTCACCGGTCAACGGGACCAGGGCGCCGCGATGACGAGAGACGAGCTGGTCGCCTTCGCCCTCGAGCGCCTCGGGGCGCCCTCGATCGCATAGACCACGCCGGAGACCGCAGTCGACAACGCGAACTGCGTCGAGACCCTGGCTGAATCGATGACCGGCGATGTTGGTCCCTCCGGACCGGGGGCGAGGGAGGGAGGACGTGGTCGTGTTCATGCGGCCGGCATTCCTGTCCGACCCGGACCACACCCGGTCGAGACGGAGTAGATCTCCGGCGCCGGGGACGAAGCGTCACCACTCGGCGCCCGGGCGACGCAACGACGTGCCACCGAGCAGCTCGAACGACGCGAGTCGATGATCGAGCACGCCGATCAACTCATCGACGTGTTCGCGGGCGAACACCAGCGGCGGCCGGATCTTCAACACGTTGTTGAACCTCCCCGTGAGCCCGATCAGTACGCCATCGTGTCGCAGTGCGGTGGCGAGGCGACGCCCGTCGTCGTACGAAATCGGTGCACGTGTCGCACGATCACTCGACCAGGTCGAGCCCCCAGAACAGCCCGGACCCGGCGACGTTGCCGATCACGTCGTGGCGCGTCCACAGGTCTCGCAACCGTTCACCCGAGGTCGGCGCCGGTGGTGGTGCTGTTCGACAGCAGCTGTTCGTCATCGATCACGTCGAGCACGGCCATGGCCACCGCTGCTGACACCGGGTTGCCGCCGAACGTGTTGAAGTACGAGCGTCGGGCAGCGAAGGCCGCGGCGATCGCCGGAGTGGTGACCACTGCGGCGACGGGATGCCCCGCACCCATCGGCTTGCCGATCGTGACGATGTCGGGCACGAGTCCGTACCGGTCGTGCCCCCAGAAGTGGTCGCCCAAGCGGCAGTAGCCGGACTGCACCTCGTCGGCGATCACCAGCCCGCCGGCATCACGGACGAGCTCGGCGCACTTCGACACGTACCCGTCGGGAGCGATCAGCACCCCGTTCGAGTCCCAGCTCGTATCGATCAGCAACGCGGCGGGGCGATGCCCGCGCTCGCCGAGCGCCACGATCTCATCGTCGAGCAGGGCGGCATACCGTTCACCCAGCGACGGCGTTGCCGATCCTTCGTCGTCCAGCGTCTCCGCTTCGGCGCGGAACGGACCGCGATAGGTGTTCGGTGGTTCGATCACGCCGAGCCAATCGGGTCGTTCGTCTGCGGCGTAGCTGTCGGTCGACAGCTTCGACACGAGCGACGAGTTGCCGTGGTACGACGACTCGGTCACGACCACCCCGTGCGCTCCGGTGACGACCCGGGCGATCTCGACTGCGAGGTCGACCGCCTCGGTGCCGCTGCACACGAAGAAGCACGTCGACAAGTCGCCGGTCAGCGAATCCCCGAGTCGCTCGGCCAGCTCGACCACCGTGGCGTGCAGATATCTCGTGTGGGTGTTCAACAGCCCAGCCTGCGCGAGTGAGCGCAGCGACGACTCGCGGATGGCAGTGACCGACCGACGGCACGTTGTTGTAGCAGTCGAGCAGCCGTTGCCCGTTCGAGTCGTGTACCCACACACCCGACCCGCTCACGAGGTGGACGGGGTCGTCGTAGAACAGTTGATACGCCGGCGCCATCGACCGATGCGCGGCGACGAATCAGATCGCTCGACTCGCCCGCCGGTTCATCGGGCCTCCACTTCGCGCGCTCAGCGGTGATGCGCGTCGCGAATCTGGTCGGTCACGCGCGCCACATCCAGCTTCCTGACCGCCGCCATGATGCGCGCGGTACGCAGCCAGTTCGCCGCGATCTCGTCGAGTCGCGGTGTGCGGGGCATGACGTGTCTGGAAGCTCGACGAGCAAGAAGCCGAGCACGGTACGCAGCACAGCGAGGTCGACGAGCAGCTCGATCTCGATGTCGGTGAGTGACATCGATCGGTCGTACCCGCGGCGATCTCAGCCGCCGCCGCCCCCTGATCGGAGTGGCCGTCGACGAAGCTCGAGACGCAGATGGCGAGGTCGGCCACGACGCAGGTGTCGGAGATGTCGCCGAAGTCGATCACGCCGATCACGACCTTGCTCGCTGCGTCGGTGCGCAGCAGGTTGCCGCGATGGCCGTCGTTGTGGAGCACCTGGCGTCGGAGCCCGGGCGCACCGTCCTCGATCCGGCGCGCCACGGCGACGACGCGTTCACGCACCGGCGTCGCAACCGCTCGACCGGCGCCGTCGAGGTCATCCCACAGTTCGTCGTGATGCACCATCCCCGCGTCGAGCGACCAGGCCATGAAGTTCGCCGGCGGCGCGATGCTCGAATCCGGTGAACGCCTTCGCCAGTCGTCCCTGCGCCGCGCCGACGGCGCGCAACTCGTCGAGCGACAGATCGTCAGCGTCGTCGAAGGTGACGCCGCGAACGAACGTCAGCAGCCGAGTCGGTGCCAGGGCACCGCCGACATCGGTGCTGACGATGTCGGCTCCGCTGAGTGGTCGGGACCACCCGGGGACGCGATCGATTCCCGTCGGCTCGCGGCGACATGGCCGAGCGCCGAGCACTGCAGGTCGGCGAGCCGCAGGGTCCTCGCTCGGTGAGGCGATCTTCAGGACGAAGTCACGACCGTCATCGGTGGTCGCACCTGCGTGTTCTGGTCGCGCTCGCCCTCCAACCGGGTCGCAGCCGCCCCGAGAGTCCCCAGTGTTCGCCGCAGCTACCTCGCTCACGACGTCGAGCTCGCAGATCGGGGGGATCGAAGCGGAGCTGCGCCGGATCGAGCGCCGGGATCAGCCACCGGCTCACGATGCGTTCACGAGCGCCTTGTCGAACGCATCGAGTGCGAGGTCGATCTCGTCGGCCGTGACGGTGAGCGGTGGCATGAAGCGCATCGTCGTGCCGGCCGAACCGGCGGTCATCATGATCAGCTTGCCGTCGGTCGAGACAGTGACCGACGATCGTGCTGACGTGCGTGCCGCCGTGTCGAACTGGGCCGCCAACATCAGCCCGAGGCCGCGGACGTCGACGACCCGGATCGTGCCGATGCTGCAGGTCGAGCAGACCTGTCCGCAACTGGTCGCCGCGTTCGACCACCGCATCCATGAACCCGTCGGTCGTCAGCACCTCGATCGTGGCGAGCGCGGCGGCGCACCCCATCGCATTGCCGCCGTAGGTGCCGCCGTGCGAGCCGGTGGGCCAGCGGTCGTCGAGGTCTCGGCGGGTGCCGAGCGCCGAGAACGGGAAACCGGACGCGATGCCCTTTGGCCATGCAGACGACGTCGGGGATCACGTCGTAGTGATCGATCGCGAACATCTTGCCGGTCCGCCCGAATCCGGACTGCACTTCGTCGGCGATGAACAGCATGCCGTGCTCGGTGCACCGGGCGGCGAGTGCCTTCGAGATACTCCGGAGGTGCCGCGATGTAGCCGCCCTCGCCGAGCACGGGCTCGATGATCACGGCGGCCGTCTCGGCCGGTGCGGTCACGGTCGCGAGGAGCAGATCGAAGCGCGTCGCAGCGCCCGCTGCACCTCGGCCCCCTGGTCGACGGCAAGCGGATTCGGATAGGCGGTGATGAAGATGCCCGACGGCAGCGGAGCGTGCCCGGCGCGGTAGCACGCTCTTCGACGTGGTCATGGCCATCGCCTGGTGGGTGCGGCCGTGGAAGCTTCCCTGGACCACCACGATGTTGGGGCGCCCGGTCGCCTGCTTCGCCAACTTGACCGCGGCCTCGGTGATCTCGGCGCCGGAGTTCGCGTAGAAGAACGTGTCGATCGCCGTCGGGCGTCAGCTCGGTGAGTCGAGCGGCCAGCGGCTCCATCAGGTCGTGCGTGAACACGTTGGCCTGGGCGTGGATGAACCGATGCGCCTGATCGGCGATCGCCTGTGACGACGTGGGGTGGCAGTGACCGGTCGAGGTGACCGCGATGCCGCCGGCGAAGTCGAGATACCGATCACCGTCGGTCGTGGTGACCCACGATCGCCGATCGCCCGTCGCGACCTCGAGGTCGGTCACCTTGAACCAGACGTTCGACAGGTGGTTGGAGGCGTTCGTCGTGCTCATCAGTGCTTGATCATCACGTGCTTGACTTCGGTGTAGGCCTCGACGGCGTACATCGACATGTCCTTGCCGTAGCCCGAGTTCTTGAACCCGCCGTGTGGCATCTCGGACACGATCGGGATGTGGTCGTTGACCCACACGCAACCGAACTGCAGCGCCTTGCTCATCCGCATGGCCCGGCCGACGTCGCTGGTCCACACGCTCGCCGCGAGGCCGTAGGCGACGTCGTTGGCCATCTCGAGTGCCGTGTCCTCGTCGGCGGCCGACTGCACGGTGACGACCGGGCCGAACACCTCCTGCTGGATGATCTCGGCGCTCTGGGCCGAGCCGATCACCACCGAGGGCTCGTAGAAGAAGCCGTTCCCGTCGGCCGCGATTGCCGCCGACGGTCACCTCGGCGCCGGCCGTCGCGGGCACGGTCGACGTACCCGGCGACTCGGTCGAGGTGCGCCGCCGAGATGACGGGCCCCATCTCGGTGTCGGCCGACATCGGGTCACCCATCTTCACCTGGCCGACCGCATCGGTCAGCTTGTTCACGAAGTCGTCGTGGACCTTGCCGCGCCGGCGATGACCCGACACGGCGCCGTGCAGTCCTGGCCCGAGTTGTAGAACGCCATGCCCTGGAGCATCTCGACCGCAGCGTCGATGTCGGCGTCGTCGAAGATGATCACCGGCGCCTTGCCGCCGAGTTCGAGGTGCACCCGCTTGAGGGTGTCGGCCGACGACCGTGCCACCGACTTGCCGGCGCCGACGCTGCCGGTGATCGACACCATCGCGATGCCCGGGTGCTCGGTGAGTGCGACGCCGGCGGTGCCGCCCTGGCCGCACACGACGTTCACCACGCCGGGCGGCAACACGTCAGCGGTGAGCTCGGCGAAGCGGAGTGCGGTGTACGGCGTGAGTTCGGAGGGCTTGAGTACGACCGTGTTTCCGGCGGCGAGCGCGGGGCCGAGCTTCCACGTCGCCATGTTGAGCGGATAGTTCCACGGCGTGATCGATCCGACCACGCCGATCGGGTCGCGGCGGGTCATCGAGGTGTAGCCCTCCATGTACTCGCCGGCGGCCTTGCCTTCGAGGAAGCGGCACGCCGACGCGAAGAAGCGCCAGTTGTCCTTGGTGAGATCCATCTCGAACTCGACGATGCCGACCGGCTTGCCGACGTTCACGCATTCGAGTTCGGACAGTTCGTCGATGTGCTCGTCGACGATGTCGGCCACCCGATGCAGGGTCTCGCTCCGCTCGCGCGGTGTCAGTCCGGCCCAGCCTCCGAACGCATCGGTGGCGGCGCGAACCGCGGCGTCGACGTCGACGGCCGACGACGCCGGCACCTCACCGAGCACCTCACCGGT
This sequence comes from Ilumatobacteraceae bacterium, assembly GCA_963695475.1. Lineage (GTDB taxonomy): Bacteria > Actinomycetota > Acidimicrobiia > Acidimicrobiales > Ilumatobacteraceae > Ilumatobacter_A. The sequence continues at coordinate 28,896 of CAVOHA010000016.1, read as the reverse complement.
GGCGGGGTTGAGCACGGTGTCGGTCGCACCGTCGGCGGCCGGTTGCCAGTCGCCGTTGATGAAGTTCGCGGTTGCCAGGGCCATGGGTGTCCTCTCGGGATCGATGTCGGAGATTCGAGTGTCAGAGATCATGTCGCGCCTCGCACAGCGGCTGGACATGACCTCTCGACACGACGGATTTCGTCGTGCTACGGTCATCGTGACACGAATCACGTCGTGAATCCAGTCGTTCGTCACCGATCGAGTTGCACGCAAGCGAGTGTCGGCGGTCGATCGAAGCGACGCTCTCATCTCTTCCAAGGACCCCCATGAACCACGACCAGCTCGCCGAACTCGGCAACCGCCACCTCTGGGGGCACTTCTCGACCGTCGGCGGCGGCATCGACACCGTCCGGATCATGGAGCGCGGTGACGGCTGCTACATCTGGGACGACCAGGGCAACCGCTACCTCGACGGCCTCGCGGGGCTGTTCACCGTGCAGGTCGGACACGGCCGCGCCGAACTCGCCGAGGCGGCGCGTGAGCAGGCCGAGAAGATGGCGTACTTCCCGATCTGGACGTACTCGCATCCGATGGCGATCGAGTTGGCGGCCCGCCTGGCCGGCCACGCGCCGGGCGACCTCAACCGCGTGTTCTTCACCACGGGTGGTGGCGAAGCCGTCGAGTCGGCGTGGAAGCTCGCCATGCAGTACTTCCAGTCGACGGGCCAGCCGCAGAAGCGCAAGGTCGTCAGCCGCTACCTCGGCTACCACGGAACGACGATGGGTGCGCTCTCGATCACCGGCGTGCCCGGCCTGCGCAACACGTTCGAGCCGCTGGTGCCCGGCGCGTTCAAGGCGGCGAACGCGAACGAGTACCGCTGCTCGATGTGCGCGCTTGCCGGCAGCTGCAACCTGGCCTGCGCCAACGACATCGAGCAGGTCATCTTGCGCGAGGGCCCCGAGACCGTGGCCGCAGTGTTCGTCGAGCCAGTCCAGAACTCGGGCGGCTGCTTCGTCCCCGCCGAGGGGTACATGCAGCGTGTCCGCGAGATCTGCGACCAGTACGACGTGCTCATGGTGTCCGACGAGGTGATCTGCGCGTTCGGCCGCCTCGGCCACATGTTCGGCTGCGACCGCTTCGGCTACGTCCCCGACATCATCACCTGCGCCAAGGGGCTCACCTCCGGCTACTCGCCGCTCGGCGCGATGATCGTCAGCGACCGTCTGGTCGAGCCGTTCATCAACTCGACCAACCGGTTCCTGCACGGGTTCACCTTCGGTGGACACCCGGTGAGCTGTGCGGTGGCGATGGCCAACCTCGACGTCTTCGAGAGCGACGGCATCCTGCAGCACGTCCTCGACAACGAGCCCGAGTTCCGCCGCCAACTCGAGACCCTCGGCGACCTTCCCATCGTCGGCGACGTCCGCGGGGCGGGCTACTTCTACGGCATCGAGATGGTGAAGGACCGCGAGACCAAGCAGACCTTCACCGCCGACGAATCCGAACTGCTGATCCGGCGGGTGCTCTCCGAATCGCTGCTCGAGAACGGGCTGATCTGTCGGGCCGACGATCGTGGCGACCCGGTCATCCAGCTCTCGCCGCCGCTGATCGCCGGTCCCGAGCAGTTCGAGGAGATCGTCGCAAGCGCTGCGCGCCGTCCTGCTCAAGGGGATGGCCGAGATCGGGATGTGACGGCCTGCCGATGATCCCGTCCGACCTCGACGACACCGACAAGGCGATCGTTCGCGCGCTCCAGAGCGACGGTCGACTCGCGTACTCCCAACTCGGTGCGCTCGTCGGATTGAGCGAGGCCGCGACTCGCCAGCGGGTCAACCGGCTGACCGAGCGCGGCGTGATGCAGATCGTCGCGGTCACCGACCCCGCCAAGATCGGCCTGCCGGTGCAGGCGATGATCGGGATCAACGTCGAAGGCAACATCGACGTGGTCGCCGAGCGACTCGCGGGGGTCGACCAGTTCGAGTACGTCGTCATCGCCGCCGGTCGCTTCGACATCCTCGCCGAGGTCGTCTGCTCCGACGCCGACGACCTCCTGCGGATCGTGAACGACCACGTGCGCAGCGTGCCGGGCGTGCGCGCGACCGAGATCCTGACCTACCTGAAGCTGGTCAAGCAGACCTACAACTGGGGCACCGGGTGACCGAGCAGATCACCGGGCAGATCTCGCGCCGGCCGCCCTCCGTGACGGCTGCGTGAACTCGCTGCCCGACTGTGCATCGCGGGCTCGTCGCGCTCGTCTACTGTGCTCCGCAACAACGCTTCGAACGCGGGAGGTCCGGAGTTGGAGCACGACATCATGACGCTCGATGGCGGGCAGGCGGGTCGACGGTGACCGAGCCGGAACACGTCATCGAGTTGCGCAGCGTGCGCAAGGCGTTCGGCGACTTCGTCGCGGTCGAGCGCGCCGACTTCGCGATCCGCGAGGGCGAGTTCTTCGCGATGCTCGGCCCGTCGGGATGCGGCAAGACGACGACGCTCAAGATGATCGCCGGCTTCGAACAGCCCACGAGCGGTCAGGTGATGCTCAACGGCGTCGACGTCAGCCGCGTGCCGCCGCACAAGCGCAACGTCAACACCGTCTTCCAGCAGTACGCGCTCTTCCCGCACATGACGGTGGCCGACAACGTCCGGTTCGGACCGAGGTCGAAGAAGAAGTCGAAATCGGAGTACGAGTCGAGCGTCACCGAGATGCTCGACGTGGTCCGCCTCGGCGACTTCGCCCACCGCAAGCCCAGCCAGCTCTCGGGCGGCCAGCAGCAGCGCGTCGCGCTCGCCCGTGCGCTCGTCAACTATCCGAGCGCGCTGCTGCTCGACGAGCCCCTGGCCGCACTCGACCTCAAGCTGCGCGAGGCGATGCAGTTCGAGCTCAAGCGCATCCAGCGCGACGTCGGGATCACGTTCGTGTTCGTCACCCACGATCAGGGCGAGGCGTTGACGATGAGTGACCGGATCGCCGTCATGAGCGAAGGTCGAGTCGAACAGATCGGTTCGCCGGAGGAGATCTACAACAGCCCGGCAAGCCTGTTCGTCGCAGGATTCATCGGCTCGGCCAACATGCTGCCCGGCGAAGTGGTCGCCCGCGACGGCGACGACACCGTCGTCGAACTTGACGAGCGGGGCCACCGTGCGCGCCCGAACGTCGTATCCCGCATCAGATCGGCGCACCGGTGTCGCTGATGCTGCGTCCCGAACGGCTGCGGGCGTCGGTCACCGAGAGCTGCCAACGGGCGGTCGATCGCCGGCACCGTGACCGACCTCGTTTTCCAGGGTGCCACCGCCCGCCTCGGCCTGCGCCTCGGCGACGACAGCGAAGTCATCGCCAACGTCGCCACCGGGACCGACCTGCCGTTCCTGCATCCCGGGGTCCGATGTCCACGTCGAGTGGGATCCGGGCGCGGCGTTCGTGCTCTCGGGTTGGCCCAGCAAGCCCGGGGCGACCGCCACCGACATCGACACGCTCGAAGCGAACGCCGCCAGCGGATGAATCCCGCCATACCCAGCTCCGGCGACGTCCGAGTCGTCGATACCCGAAAGGAACCTCGTTCATGACCTCACCGAATTTCGGCCCTTCACAGCAGCGCATGGCCATGAGCCGGCGCCGCCTGCTCGCTCGGGCCGGTGCGCTCGGCGCCGCAGGCTTCTCGCTGCCGGCGATACTCGCCGCGTGCGGCGGGAGCGACGAGGCCTCGACCGACACCGCCGCCGGGACCGACGGCACCGCGGCCCCCGGTACCGATGCGCCGGCGGGCGGTGGTGACAACTCGCTGTTCTTCGAGAACTGGCCCGAGTACATCGATCCCTCCGAAGACGGGCTGGAGGGGACCGTCGATCGATTCGTCGCGGCCAGCGGCGTCGACATGAGGTACGCCGAGACCTACAACGACAACGTCGAGTACTTCGCCAAGATCCAGCCGCTGCTCGGCACCGGCAAGACGATCGATCCCGACATCATCGCCCCGACCTCGTGGCTCGTCGGCCGCTTGATCACCCTCGGATGGGTCGACAAGCTGCCGCTCGACCAGGTGCCGAACGCGGCGAACCTCCGCGCCGACCTCCAGAACCCGTCATGGGACCCGACGGGCGAGTACTCCCTGCCGTGGCAGACCGGGTTCGCCGGCATCGCGTACAACATCGACGCCACGGGTCGCGAACTCAACAGCACGTCCGATCTGTTCGATCCCGAGTTCAACGGCAAGATCGGCATGCTCACCGAGATGCGCGACACCATGGGGCTGCTGATGCTCGCCGACGGTGTCGACATCTCGACCGTGTCGACCTTCGACCAGGCCGCGGCCGCATTCGACCGCCTCGAGGCTGCGAAGAACGACGGCCAGATCCGGCGCTTCACCGGCAACGACTACCTCAACGACCTCAGCACCGGCAACTTCGCCGCGTGCATCGGCTGGTCGGGCGACGTCGTCCAACTCGCTGTCGAGAACCCGAGCGTCCGGTTCGTGATCCCCGAGGAGGGCGGCACCAGCTGGGCCGATGCGATGGTCATGCCGAAGGGTGCTGCGAATCGCGACGCCGCGGCGAAGTGGATGGACTTCGTCTACGACCCGGTCCAGGCCGCGCAGATCGCCGCATGGGTGCAGTACGTGTCGCCCGTGGCCGGCGTCCAAGAGGAGCTCCGCAAGATCGACCCCGACCTCGCGGACAACCCGCTGCTGTTCCCCGACCAGGAAACCGTGGCACGGACGTACGCATTCGCAAACCTCGAGGAGAGCGTCGAAGCGGAGTACGACGCTCGCTTTGCCGAGATCACCGGCGCCTGAGCCTCACCATCGAGCCCACCACGTGACGATCTCGGATCCGGCACTCGACCCCGGACGCAGTTCCGGAAAGCGCCCGACAGCAGCGCGCCGATCGATCGATCCTGAGCGGATCGGTCTCGGCGGGCTGCTGCTCGCCGGCGCACTGCTCGTGCTCGTCGGGACCGGGATCGTCACGGGGGCGGTCGCCGTCGTGGCGCTCGCGCTCACGCTCGGCACGATCGTCGCGCTGATCCTCACGGCCCTGCTCGGCGGCCCCGAGGCACGGCGCAAGATCGCGCCCTACGGACTGCTGAACCCGGGCATGATGTGGCTCGCGCTGTTCTATCTCGCTCCGCTGGTCACCCTGCTGCGCAACTCGTTGTCGACGCTGCCCAGCCGCTTCGCGGTCAAGGCCGATTTCGACTGGAACTTCAGCAACTACGCAACGGCGTTCACCGATTTCGGCGAACAGTTCCAGCGCGGTTTCGGTTACGCCGCGATCGCCACCGTCCTCACGATCCTGCTCGGCTACCCGCTCGCCTATGTCATCGCGTTCCGCGGAGGCAAGTACCGCGGGCTCCTCCTCGGCCTGATCATCATTCCGTTCTTCACGTCGTTCCTGATCCGAACGATCGCATGGCAGAGCCTCCTCGCAGACACCGGACCGATTCCGAACGTGCTCAATTCGTTGGGGCTCCAACCGATCCTCGACGCGGTCGGCATCATGGACGGTGACAAGATCCTGAACACCCCTGCAGCGGTCATCGGCGGTCTGACCTACAACTTCTTGCCGTTCATGACGCTGCCGATCTACGTGAGCCTCGAGAAGATCAACCTCAACCTGGTCGACGCCGCCAAGGATCTCTATTCCGGTTCGGTTCGTGCGTTCTTCAAGGTGGTCTTCCCGCTCTCGCTGCCGGGAGTGTTCGCGGGGACGCTGCTCACGTTCATCCCCGCGTCGGGCGACTTCGTCAACCAGCAGTACCTCGGCAACCCCAACACCTCCGTCATCGGCCAGTCCATCCAGAACCAGTTCCTCGTCCAGAACAACCTGCCCGTTGCGTCGGCGATGTCGTTCGTCCTGATGGCGATCATCACCGTCTTCGTCATCATCTACAGCAGGTTCTTCGGAACGGACGACCTGACATGAAGTGCTTGCCATGAGCGCACCGTCGACACCACTCGGGTCGGTCGTGCGCTGGTCGCTCAACCTGTTCGCCGCCGCCGTCCTCGTCTACCTGTTCCTGCCGATCTTCTGGATCGTGGCGTTCTCCTTCAACGAGCCCAAAGGCAAGTTCAACTTCGTATGGCAGAACGCAACGCTCGACAACTGGCGCGAGCCGCTCAAGGACACCGCGCTCACCGATGCGCTGATCGAGAGCCTGAAGATCGCCGCGGTGTCGACGTTGATCGCCACGATCCTCGGGTCGCTCATCGCGATCGGCCTGGCGCGCTACAAGTTCCAGCGGCAACGTCCTGCTCGACTTCGTGCTCATCCTGCCGCTCACGACGCCGGAGATCGTGATCGGCTCGTCGCTTGCCACGCTGTTCCTCGACCAGGACGTCACCCGCGGTTTCACGACGGTCGTCATCGCCCACGTGATGTTCCAGATCAGCTTCGTCGCGCTCACGGTTCGCGCCCGCCTGCGAGGGTTCGACTGGACGCTCGAGCAGGCCGCACAGGACCTCGGGGCGTCGCCGATGCGCACGTTCTGGAAGGTGACGTTCCCCCTGATCCTGCCCGGCATCCTCGCTGCGTCGCTGTTGTCGTTTGCGCTGTCGGTCGACGACTTCATCATCACGCTCTTCAACGCCGGGTCGGTCAGCACCTTCCCGCTGTTCGTGAACGCCAGCTTCAAGAACTCGTTCTCACCGCAGATCAACGTGCTCGCCACGATCGTGCTGCTGGTGTCGGTTTCGCTGATGGCGACCGGCACCCTGTTCGGCCTCTACCGCAACCGCAAGCAGCAGCGCTGAACGAACCACGCCTCGGCCACCCGGTCGGGGCGCCTTCGACAAAGGACATCCATGGCCAGACCCCTGGCATCAGATCGCAACGGCGCCGAGACCCGAGCGGCCACCCGCAGGGCGCTCGATGCCATCTCCGACGCGGAACCCATTCCGTTCTGGCTCGAGAGCGCCGAGCTCCCCGAATCCAACCCGACCCTCGTCCGCGACGAACACTGCGACCTGTGCATCGTCGGCGGCGGGTACACGGGGCTGTGGACGGCGATCATCGCGAAGGAACGCGATCCCTCGCGAGACGTGGTGCTGATCGACAAGGGCGAGGTCGGCGGCGCTGCGAGCGGACGCAACGGTGGCTTCATGGAGTCGTCGTTGACCCACGGTGTCGGCGAACGGACTCTCGCGCCATGCCGACGAGATCGACGTGCTCGAAGACCTCGGTACTCAAGAACCTCGACGAGATCGAGGCGGCGGTTGATCGATACGGCATCGACTGCGGGTACGAGCGGACCGGGGTGATCGACGTCGCGCACACCGGTCACCCGGCCTCCTACGTCGACGAACTCCGCGACGAACACGACGTCCTGCGTTCGATGGGCCAGAAGGTGACATGGCTGGACGCGGACCAGATGCAGGCCGAGGTGCACTCGCCCACCTACACCGCCGGCCTCTTTCGCTCGGCCCGCGCCGCGCTGGTCGACCCGGCGAGGTTGGCGTGGGGACTCAAGCGGGTCGCCGAGGAGCACGGCGTGCGCATCTACGAGCACTCCAAGGCGACCTCGCTCGAGCGCGACGGCGTCGGGATGATCGTCAGCACCCCGCTCGGACGGGTCAGGTGCGCTCGGGTCGTGCTCGGTACCAACGCCGACAAGCCGCTCCTCAGGCGTGTTCGCCAGTACATGGTGCCGGTCTACGACTACTGCCTGGTGACCGAGCCGCTCTCCGCGACGCAGTTGGCGAGCATCGGATGGGAGCGGCGCCAGGGGTTGTCCGACATCACGAACCAGTTCCACTACTACCGACTGACCGCGGACAACCGGATCCTGTGGGGCGGGTACGACGCGATCTACTACTGGGGATCCAAGACCTCTGTGGAACTCGAGTCACGCCCGGAGACCTGGGCGAAGCTGGCCGAGCACTTCTTCGAGACGTTCCCCCAGCTGGAAGGCCTGGCGTTCAGCCATGCGTGGGGCGGCGCGATCGACACGAGTACCCGGTTCTCGGTGTTCTTCGGAACGGCGATGCAGAATCGGGTGGCATATGCGGTCGGCTACACCGGCCTCGGCGTTGCTGCGACGCGTTTCGCAGCGGGCACGGTGCTCGACTTGCTGCACGGTCGTCAGTCGATCGCGACGAAGACCGATTTCGTGCGGTCCAAACCGCTGCCGTTCCCTCCAGAGCCGTTCCGGTTCGCGGGTATCCAGGCGACCCGGTGGTCGTTGAGTCGCGAGGACGAGACCGGCCGCCGCAACGCCTGGCTGAGGACCCTCGATCGACTCGGACTCGGATTCGACTCGTGACCCAGTTCGATGTTCTCGTCGCCGACACGCCGCTCGACTCGCCGTTCCGCGGCGACCGAACCCGGGATCGACCACTGCGTATCGGCGCCGTCCAATGCGCATGGGATCCCGACCCAGGGGCCCACGAGGCGACGCTGCGCGCCGGCGTCGATCATGCGGCGCGGGACGGAGCGCAGGTCGTCCTGCTGCAAGAGCTGACGCGGTCGCCGTACTTCTGCGTCGAACCGCACGTGCCCGATGCACTCGACCGTTTCGCCGAAGACGTCGAGGGCGGACCCACGGTTGCGCTGGCCCGATCGCTCGCCATCGAGCACGGCATTGCGGTCCATGCGTCGCTCTACGAACGCGCCGGCGACACCGGCTTCAACACGGCGGTGTGTGTCGATGCGACGGGCACCCTCGTCGCTCGCACTCGCAAGACGCACATACCGGAGTTCCCCTACTACCACGAGAACGAGTACTTCGACGTCGGCGACACGGGGTGTCCGGTGACCGAGCTGGAGGGAGCCGGGTTCGCATTTCCGACCTGTTGGGACCAGTGGTTTCCCGAGCTGGCGCGAGTCCTGTCGATCGACGGCGCCGAGGTCATCGTGTATCCGACCGCCATCGGCAATGAACCGCACCGACCGGGTTTCGACTCGCAACCGATGTGGCAACAGATGATCGCCGCCAACGGGCTGGCGAATGCGACGTTCATGGTGGCGGTCAACCGCATCGGGACCGAAGGCCCCCTCACGTTCTACGGGTCGTCGTTCATCTCCGACCCGTACGGCCGAATCGTCCTGGAGGCGCCCCGTGACCGTCCGGCGGTGTTGGTGGCACAGCTCGATCTCGGTCAGCGCGAGGACTGGCTCGACTTCGGGCTGATCTACACCCGACGCCCCGAGGCGTACCGCCGCCTCGCCGACCACTCCGACCTGGGTCGCCCCGGTACCGGACGCCCCACGTGACAGCGAGCGGATCGGTGACCACCACCTGGCGCATGCCGGCCGAGTGGGAGCCCCACGACGGGTGCCTCATGGCCTGGCCGACGCGGCGCGACCTGTGGAAGCGCCAGCTCGACGCCGCCTGCGCCGAGTACGCGGCGACTGCAGCGGCGATCTCCGCCTTCGAGCCCGTCACGATGATCGCTGCGCCCGGCGACGGTGACCGGGCACGAGCCGACCTGCCGAGCGACGGTCTCGGTGATCGAGCTCCCGATCGACGATTCGTGGCTGCGCGATTCCGGTCCGATCTTCACCGTCGATGGCAACGGGCGTCGCGCCGGGGTCGACTTCAGGTTCAACTCGTGGGGCGAGAAGTTCGCACCCTGGGATCGCGACGCGGCGGTCGCCGAGGCGCTGCTCGATCACCTCGGTGAGCAACGCCGCCCGTCGAGCATGGTGCTCGAAGGTGGCTCGATCACCGTCGACGGCGCCGGCACCCTGGTCACGACCGAACAGTGCGTGCTCCATCCGAGCCGCAATCCCGACCTGGGTCGGGGTGACATCGAGGCCGAGTGGCATCGGACCCTCGGGATCGACACCGTGATCTGGATACCGGCGGGGCTCGTCGAGGACACGCACACCGACGGCCACGTCGACAATGTGTGCGCGTTCGTACGACCGGGTGTGGTCATCGCGCAGTCGTGTGACGATCCGTTCGAACCCGAATCAGCGGTTGATGGACGCCAACCTGTCCGTGCTGCGTTCCGGCGTCGACGCGTCCGGCACAGCTCTCGAGGTGATCGAAGTGCCGCAGATGTCGTACTTCGACATCGACGGCGAGACGTACCGCAACAGCTATCTCAACTTCTACATTGCGAACGGCGGCATCGTGGTGCCGACGGCTGATCACCCGAACGACGCGGACGCATTGGCGATCATCGCAGCAGCGTTCCCCGACCGCGAGGTCGTCGGTGTGACCAGCCGCGTGTCTGGCGTACGGCGGCGGTGGCATCCACTGCATCACGCAGCAACTGCCGTCGGTCTGACGACGCGTCGATGTCACCGGAGGCGATCGGCGAGCGCTCCGATGCGCGACGCGCGGTCGGACTTCGCCTCACGTCGGTCTGCTTCGGCGGTGAGCCGCAACATCGCGGAGACGCCGATCCAGCGCAGCGGCTCGGGCTCCCAGCGCGGTGATCGGTGATCGACCCACGGCAACGATGTCAGTGCCGACTCGCGTTCGAGCAGTAGGTCGGCGAGTGTCCGCCCGGCGAGGCTCGCCGCCGCGACGCCCTCGCCGACGAATCCGCCCGCCCACGCAACACCGGTCGCCCGGTCGATGCCGACCGATGGTCGCCAGTCGCGTGGAATGCCGAGAACGCCACCCCACCGGTGAGTGATCTCGGCGTGGCGAACCACCGGGAGGAGCTCATGGAGCGCAGCGATGACGCGCTTCGACACGGCTGGGTCCGAATGGTCTTTGCGTACCTTCGAGCCGTACAGGTAGGGGGCGCCCCGGCTGCCGAACGCGATTCGGTCGTCGGTGGTTCGTTGGCCGTAGATCACCATGCGCCGGTCGTCGGCGAAGGTCTGTCGTTCGGCGAGACCGATCTCGTCCCACACTTCGCACGACAGTGGCTCGGTCGCCACCATCGACGACGAGAACGGGATGAGCGTGCGTCGCTCACCGGGCAGATCGCGTGTGTAGCCCTCGGTGGCGCGGACGATCATGTCGGCGGTCACGTTGCCCTCGTCGGTCTCGACGCGGTGCCGCTCGGGGACGACCCGGGTGACCCGCGTGTGTTCGTGGATGACGCCGCCGAGCCGCTCGACCTCGGCGGCCAGGCCGAGCACGAATCGCAGTGGCTGCAGCCGTGCGCCGGGCAGGAACCGCAACCCCCCCAGCACGCCCGATGCTGCGAACATTGCCCGGGCGTCGGCACGCGACACCATGTGCAGGTCGTCGTCGCCGAACCCGGCGGTGCGGTAGTCGCTGACCTCTGCCTGCTGGCGATCGAGTTGCGGCCGTGTACGCGCCACGCGGATCACACCCCCCTTCACGAATCCACAGTCGATGCCCGCGGTGTCGACCACCTGTCCGACGAAATCGACCGAGTCCATCACCGCCCGGGTGAGGCGGATGCCCGCATCGGCGCTCCCCGTGCGCTGCTGCGCCAGTTCGATCGCCGCGTGCAACCCGCCCGCCATCTCGCCGACGCACCATCCGCCGTTGCGTCCCGACGCGCCGAAGCCGACGTGTTCGGCATCGAGCAGCATCACCGAGACGGTCGGATCCGCGACCAGGATCGAGTGTGCTGTCCACAATCCGGTGTACCCGGCACCGATGATCACGACGTCGACTCGTCGGTCGCCGTCGAGGCGTCGCCGGTGAACGCGTCCACCGTCTTCCACCTGGCTCGCCCACAGCGACGATGTGGCATCCGTCGATGTCATCGCCCAATTGTAGAGCGGGTGCCGAGCCGCTGGCCGAGCGACCGAGCTCGACAGGTGGCTCGGTCGGGGAGCGTTGAACAGCGCCGTCGGTTGCTAGCGTTCGGCGATGCGAATACTCGTGATCGGTGCCGGCGGAGTGGGGTCGGCGTTCGTGTCGATTGCCGCCACTCGAGATGTCTTCGAGCACATCACGGTTGCCGACATCGACCTCCAACGCGCCGAAGCAACGGTCGCAGCCGTGAGCGAACACGCTGGACGGGGCCGGATCGCGTTCGCGCACGTCGATGCGAGTCGTCGAGAGCCGATCACCGAGTTGGCACGTTCGATGCGTGCCGACGTGATCCTCAACGCATGCGACCCTCGGTTCAATCCGTCGATCTTCTTCGGTGCCTTCGACGCCGGCTGCAACTACGTCGACATGGCGATGAATCTCTCCGAACCGCACCCGATCGATCCGTACAGCAAGACCGGCGTTCGCCTCGGCGACGGGCAGTTCGCGGAGCACCCCACGTGGAAGAACCGCGGCCTGATGGCACTGGTGGGGATGGGTGTCGAGCCCGGCTTCTCAGACGTCGCCGCGCGCTACGCCGCCGACGAACTGTTCTCCTCGATCGACGAGATCGGGGTGCGCGACGGTGCCGATCTGGTGGTCGACGGCCACGACTTCGCGCCGACGTTCTCCATCTGGACCACGATCGAGGAATGCCTCAACCCGCCCGTGATCTACGAGCGCGAACGCGGTTGGTTCACCACCGAACCGTTCAGCGAGCCGGAACTCTTCACCTTTCCCGAGGGCATCGGCGAAGTGACGTGCGTCAACGTCGAGCACGAAGAAGTGATCCTCATCCCGCGTTGGATCGACGTCGAGCGGGTGACCTTCAAGTACGGACTGGGCGATGACTTCATCGGTGTCCTGAAGACCCTGCAGCGGCTGAACCTGGACTCGACGGACGCAGTGGAGGTGCGCGGCATGCGCGTGACGCCGCGCGACGTCGTGGCAGCGACGCTCCCGGACCCGGCGACGCTCGGCGACAAGATGACCGGCCGCACCTGCGCCGGCACGTGGGTGAAGGGCATCGGGGTCGGCGGCGAGCCGCGCGAGGTGTACATCTACCATCTCGTCGACAACGCCTGGACGATGAAGGAATTCGGGCATCAAGCCGTGGTGTGGCAAACGGCTGTGATGCCGGCTGTCGCGATCGAACTGATGGCGACGGGTGCCTGGTCGGCGATCGGCGTCGTCGGCCCCGAAGCCCTGCCTGCCAAGCCATTTCTGGACCTGCTCGACGACTATGGCAGCGCGTGGGAGTGGGCCGAGTATCGCAATCGAGCCCCGATCGTCGATGGCACCGTCGAACCTCGTGTCTCCTGACCACCACGACCGCGGAGGAACCACCATGCGTACACAGCTCTTCATCGATGGCCACTGGCGGGACGGGTCGGCCGGCACGACCATCGCAGTGTCCAATCCGGCAACCGGCGGGCACATCGCCGATGTTGCGACGGCCACCCCTGAGGATGCGATCGCGGCGTGCGACGCGGCTCACCGTGCCCAGCGTGAATGGGCGCCGACACCACCGCGGCACAAGGCCGAGGTGCTCCGTCGATGCTGGGAGCTGATGATGGCGAAACAGGACGACCTCGCCGAGCTCATCGTGTGTGAACAGGGCAAGCCGCTGGCTGACGCGCGTGGTGAAGTCGCGTACGCCGCGGAGTTCTTCCGCTGGAACTCCGAGGAGGCGGTCCGCATCCACGGCACGATGGGCGTGGCGCCCGCGGGCGCGAACCGGATCATCGTGCACCACGTTCCGGTCGGTGTCGTGGTGATTGTGACGCCGTGGAACTTCCCGGCCGCGATGATCACCCGCAAGCTGGCGCCGGCGCTCGCCGCAGGGAATGGTGCGGTGATCAAGCCGCCGGCCGAAACGCCCCTCACCGCACTGTGTCTCGCCGAACTGCTGACCGAGGCCGGGGTGCCGGCCGGTTTGGTGAACATGACCGTGGCCGACGACCCCTCGGCGTGGTTCGACGCCGCGGTGGACCACCGAGCGACGCGCATGGTCTCGTTCACCGGGTCGACCGCCACCGGCAAGAAGCTGTTGAAGCGCAGCGCCGATCGAGTGCTCAAGACCGTGATGGAGCTCGGTGGCAATGCGCCGTTCATCGTGTTCGAGGACGCGGACATCGCTGCTGCGGTCGAGGGTGCCATGACGGCGAAGATGCGTCACTCGGCTGAGACCTGCACCGCAGCAAACAGGTTCTTCGTGCATGCCGACGTTGCCGACGAATTCACTCGTCAGTTCGCAGCGGCGATGGGCACGATTCAGATCGGAGATGGCTTCGATGATGGTGTCACCTGCGGTCCGCTCATTCATCAAGGGGCGCTCGACAAGGTCGTCGGGCTCGTCGCGGAAGCCGTCGCCGGGGGAGCGAAGGTCGAAGTCGGCGGGAGCGCACCCGATCGGCCCGGCAGCTTCTACTCCCCGACCGTGCTGAGCAATGTGGCTGCGACTGCCGCGATCACACGGGAGGAGATCTTCGGACCCGTCGCACCGATCATCACATTCACGGAGACCGACGCCATGATCGACATGGCGAACGACACCGAGATGGGGCTGATGGCCTACGTCTACACCGCAGACCTCGCTCGTGGTCTGGCGGTCAGTGAGCGACTCGAGTCGGGCATGGTCGGCCTCAACCGTGGTGCTGTGTCCGATCCGGCAGCACCGTTCGGCGGAATGAAGCAGTCAGGACTCGGCCGCGAAGGCGCGAGCGAGGGCATCTACGAGTTCATGGAAACTCAGTACATCGCCACCGACTACTGAGCGGCGGGTCGTTCGGAAATGACGTTCAGCCGTACGGCGGGCACCGTCGATCGGACATGGTGATCGCGAGCTCTCGAGAACCGAGGAGGCCGTGATGGGTGAGAGTCGTTTGTCGTCCGAGGAAATCGCTGCGATCGCAGAGAAGGCACACCTCTTCTCGTTTCCGATGTTGATGCGGTACCGCGCATGCTTCGGCGCGTTCCTGGTGCCGTCGCTGCCGTCCTACAGCGGACCGATGAACGAGATCCATGGCGACCCGGTGACGCTCGACCACAACTACCGAGACGTCATCTCACCGAACGCCGACACCCCGTGCTCATCAGCGGCGCTGGATCTGCGAGCCGAACCCCTGGTACTGACCGTGCCGGCGGTGACCGACCGCTACTACGTCATGCAGATGGTGGATCTGTTCGGGACGAATCCGCACCTCGTCGGTTCGCGCGCGACCGGGTCGGACGCCGGGTCGTGGTCGGTCGAGATTGCAGCCGATCGTCGTCGGTTGCACCAAGTGCTCCTCAACCTCGTGTCGAACGCCGTCCGGTTCTCGGGGTCCGGCACGGTGGTGACGATCAGGACCGAAGCAGCAGCACCAGGTTCGCCGGGGGTCGCTCGGGTCCACGTCGTCGACGAAGGGCCGGGCATACCGGCTGATCTGCTTGCCCGCCTCTTCGTGCCGTTCGACCGCCTCGGCGCCGACGCCGGTCGGGAAGGTGGCGCCGGTCTCGGCCTCGTGCTCGCACGCCGCCTGACCGAGGCAATGGGTGGAACGCTCGACCTCGACAGCACGGTCGGCGTGGGCACGACCGTCACGATCACACTCCGACGATTGGGAGGAGCCGCGGCTCGGTGACGCGCTCCGGTCTGGGCTCGTCGTGTCTCAATCGGTGGAGGCGACGAGTTCGGCGGACGTTTCCCAGAGTGTGTGGGCGGCGTCTTCGTCGAGGGCGGCGTCGCTCGGCTGCTTCGGCCGGCGCGAGGCCCAGTAGATGCCGGCGTCGAGTTCGCCGGGTTCTGCGGTGGCGAGGTGGACGCTGGTGGCTGCCCCTTTGTCGGGGGTGGCGAGGAACGGCTTGAGGAGTGTCATGGCGAGTCCCATCCAGCGGGGGCTGTCGGGGTCCTTGCCGAAGTTGGTGGCGACGACTCCGGGGTGCAGGGCTCGTGCCGTGACGCCCTGGGGGGCGAGGCGGCGGTCGAGTTCGGCGGTGAACAAGATGTTGGCGAGCTTGGAGGCGGCGTAGGCCCTCGATGGTGAGTAGCTGCTGGTCATCTGGAGGTCGTCGAAATCGAGGCCTCGCTTGGCGCTCCGGTGGTTCTCGCTGCTGACGGTGATCACCCGGGCCGGGGCACTCTCGATGAGGAGCGGCGTGAGGAGGTTGGTGAGCAGGAAGGGACCGAGGTGGTTGACGGCCAGGGTCCATTCGAAGCCGTCGTCGGTGGTGCGCCGCGTGCCGGCCATGGTGCCGGCGTTGTTGATCAGGACGTCGAGGCGGTCGTGTCGATCGACGTAGGTTGCGGCAAAGGTCCGCACGGCGTCGAGGGACGACAGGTCGAGCTGGGCGGGTTCGATCTCGGCTCCGGTGTCGTCTCGGAGTTCGTCGGCGGTGGTCTGGGCGGTGGCGAGGGTCCTCGATGTGATGGTGACGTGGGCACCGAGTCGGGCGAGCTGCGCGGCGGTGGCGCGTCCGATACCGGAGGTGCCGCCGGTGACGAGCACGTGCTTGTCGGTGATGTTCCAGTTCATCGTGGATCCTTCTGGTCGGCGGTGATGGCGGCCAGGAGTGTGGTGACGGCGTCATCGACGATGTGGGCGGCACGTTCGGGGGTCGCGGCGACGAGTTCGGAGACACCGATCAGTGCGTGGCGCAGGAGTGTGGCGGTGGCGTCGGTGTCGAGGCCGGCGCGGAAGTCGCCGGCGGCGATTCCGTCGGAGAGAATCGATCCGATCTGGTGCTCGAGTTCGGCGTCGAACGCGGCGAGCTGATCACGCAACTCGGGTGGGAAGCCGTAGTGGGTCGCGATCGTGTGGCCGTGGCTCGAGATCGACGCGATGTAGCGGACGAGTTGCTCGATCGCCTGGGGTGGGCGGGAGACGACGCCGAGCACCTGGCGGACGCCGTCGATGGCGTCGTGATTGTGTGCGGTGGCGGCCTCGGCGAGGATGCTGGGGACGTCGGGGTAGTGGCTGTAGAGGGTGGCTCGGGCCACTCCGGCGGTCTTGGCGACGGCGACCATGGTGACGCCGGCCAGTCCATGCTCGGCGACGAGGGTGAGGGTGGCCTCGATGATGCGTTCTCGGGCCGGGGTCACGATGCGTCCTTGGTGTAGAGCCGTGTCGACAGGGGAACGAAGACAGCGAGCAGACCGATCGTCCAGGTGGCGGTCACGAGCAGGTCGGCAGCGTCGGTCGTGCCCTCGCACAGGCCGCGAACGGCATCGGCGGCGACCGAGATCGGCTGATTGGCGGCCAACGGGCGCAGCCAGCCGGGCATCGTGTCGGCCGGGGTGAACGCCGTGCTGGCCAGCATCAAGGGAAACAGCCAGAACATCGAGAGCATGCCCACCATGTCGGGCTGGCGAACCTTGGCCGCGATGGCAGCGCCGAGCCAGGAGAACGCGAAACCGATCGCGATCGTGACGGCGATCGCGGCGACGGCTCCCCACAGCGAGTCGAACCGGTAGCCCATCGCCAGAGCGAGGGCCGCTACCAGGATCAGCCCGATCACGTTCCGGGCGGCGTCGGCGAGGGTCCGACCGGCGATCACGGCGAACTGGCTCATCGGCAGCGACCGGAATCGGTCGGTGACCCCTTCGGCCAAGTCGGCAGCAAAGCTCATGCTGGTCTGTTGCGCTCCCTGGAGTGCCGTGATGACGAACACGCCGGGCACCAGGAACTGGAGGTAGTCGACCTCTGCCCCGGCGCCGATCGCCCCGCCGAACACGTAGTTGAACAGCACGAGGAAGAACGAACCCATCACGACGGCGAACACGAGCATCTCGGGCTGGCGCGCGGTGCGGATCAGGTCACGCCACAACATCGTGACGGTGTCGTCGACCGCGGCGTGGAGGCTGCCGCCGGGCGGTGTCGGCAGGGTTCGGGCGTCGGTCATTTCGACATCTCCCTGCCGTGCGGGGTGGGGGATCCGGTCAGGGCGAGGAAGACCTCGTCGAGCGTCGGTCGACGAAGCTGGAAGTCCTCGATGCTCGCTCCGGCGGCCTGGAAGGAGGCGAGCAGGTCGAGCGATTGGTCGGCGCCGGCGGTGATCGGGATGTCGACGGTGCAGCGGTCAAGGTCGACGGCGACACCGTCGATCTGTCCCACGAGGGCTTCGATGGGTGCGAGGTCGGTGACGCGAACCTCGAGCACATCGGCACCGATCTGCGACTTGAGCTGATCGGGGGTGCCGGCCGCCACGGGTCTGCCGTGATCGATGACCAAGATGTCGTCGGCGAGCTGATCGGCCTCCTCCAGGTACTGCGTGGTCAGCACGATCGCCGTGCCCTCGGACGCAAGACCCCGTACCGAGTCCCAGACCTCGGCCCGGCTCCGCGGGTCGAGACCGGTGGTCGGCTCGTCGAGGAACAGTGCCGGCGGATCGGCGATCAGCGCGACGACGATGTCGAGGCGGCGTCGCTGTCCACCCGAGTACGTGGACCCCGGCCGAGCGGCGAACGATGCGAGGTCGAACCGTTCGATCAACTCGTCGATCCGTGCTCGACGGCGACTGCGGGGAAGCTTGTAGAGCCGGCCGAACAACTCCAGGTTCTCGCGGGCGGTGAGCTTCTCGTCGACAGCCGCCGACTGACCGGCCAGCCCGATCAGTTGGCGCACGACGCCCGCCTCGCTCGAGACATCGAACCCGCCCACCCGCGCCGAACCGCTGTCGATCGACAACAGCGTCGTCACCATCTTCACCAGCGTCGTCTTCCCGGCCCCGTTCGGACCCAGCAGGCCCAACACCTTCCCGGCATCGACCTCGAACGACACTTCGTCGACGGCGACGACCTCCCCGAACCGTTTCGAGACTCCATCGACCTCGATCACCGAATCGGACATACTGTCTAGTCTAGGGGACAGAGCGTCTGCTCCCGCTGAGGGAGCGGACGGCGGAGGAGCGGACGACGGGAATCGAACCCTCATGCTCGGCTCGGGAAGCTTCGGACCGACTGCGATTTCGCTCGGCCGGACGCTGACGAGCCCTCCCGCTTCGAGGTGATTCGTGGTACCCTGTGAGAACTGGTGTTCGCATCAGTGTGTTCGACTGCCACACCCGTTTCGGCGGTCCTCTCATGTTCACGCTCCCGCTTCGTCGGGGAGCTCCATGCGCTCGAGCGCATGTTCAGCGGAGGAACCGTCATGTCGACAACTGCGATCAGCACGACACCAGCATCCGGCACGCCAGGTGCGTCGGCGGGTGAGGAATTGGCGGCGCTGGGTTGGGAGATCAACGCCAGTCAGTATCGGGTGGTGCATCTCGCGGCCCGGTTCGATGAGGAGCTCGAGTGGTTTCGTCTGGGTCACAAGAGTGCGTCGAGTTGGATTTCGTGGCAGCTCCAGATCCAGACGTCGACGGCGCGTGAGTGGATTCGTGTCGGCCACGCACTCCGGCACCTGCCGTTGATCGATGAGGCGTTCGCCGCTCGGGAGATCTCGTATGCGAAGGTGCGGATCCTGACTCGGTGGGCCGACGAGGGCAATGAAGCGCTCCTGCTCGGTTTGGCCCGTGAGCGCTCTGCCGGTCGGCTCACCGTTGCCATCGCCAAGGTGTTCGCCGATGAGGGTGAGAGCGACGCCGAGCGTGACGTCCGTCTGCACGATGAGCGATCGTTCACCACATGGACCGACGGCGACGGTATGACGGTGTTGCGGATCGTGTTGGCGCCATCGGTGGCCAAGCCTGTCGTCGCCGCGGTCGACGAGTTGGTCCGCCGCATCGCAGAAACGCCGTTGGATGAGGAGTCCGCGGTGGAGTCCGTCGTGGCCGACGGTGTCGATGAGTCCGAGTCAGACCCGTCCGCGGACGCGTGTGATGAACCGAGCGTGGTTGCGCCGTCACCGATCGTCACATCCGTGCCCGAGACGTCGCCCGGTTCACTGCCGGCAACGCTGCGCGATCTGCGTCGGCGGTGGCAGCCCGATATCGGCGACGACCGGATGTTCCCCAGCGTCGGCCAGCAGCGAGCCGATGCGTTCGTCGCGCTGTTCCTCGGCTGCGACGTCTCACTCACCACCGAGGTCGTCGTGCATGTGCGCGGTGACGGCATCACCTTTGATGACGGGACTCCCACCACCGGCAATGCGGTCGTGCGTCGACTCGACGACTCGTTCATTCGCCTGCTGGTCCACGATGCTGAACGCAGACCGATCAATGCGTCGAGCCGCCGTCGCCACCCCACGACCCGACAGCAACGGGTGGTCATGGAGGCACACGGCCACGAGTGCGTCGATTGTCAGAGCACCGATCTGCTCGAGCTCGATCACAACCCGCCCTTCGAGCGCACGCACCGTACCGTCACCCACGAACTCGAACCACGCTGCGCCCCCTGTCACCGAGCCCGACACCGCCACGACCGGATGGCCGGACACGCCCGGGCTGCCTCACTGCGTGCAACAAGCAACCGGGCCAACGACATCGTTCAGGTCAACACTTGCCAGCAGCAGCCGGTGTCACCCGGGTGAGTCTGGCTTCTTGCGGTTGTGAGACGCCTCGCTGATCCACACCGTGAGATCCGAGTCGCTCCTCAGATCATCCGCGCTCGCTGGGCCGGGTCGTCGACGGTTCCGACGGTGGCAGAAGTCGGTCGATGGCGTCGTTCCACGCCCGGCGTGTCTGCGCGGCAGTGCGGCCATGGGTGCGGCGAAACTGTTCCCACGTCTCGACCGACGTGAGCGCGGCGATCGTGGCGACGGCATCCTCGAGGCGGGTCGGGGTGAGTGTTCGCAACTCGGCATCGAAGTGGCGGCGGATCTGTTCGGCCATGGCGGACCGGACGTCGTCGACGTGCTGTCGGGCGGACGGGTCGGTGTGACTCGTCGCTCGGGCCAGCAACTGCAGGGGATGAAGGGTCTCGTGCAGCGCCAGTCGGGAAGTGGTGAACGAGTCGATGCGATCCTGGCGGCGTCCGCTGCCGATGTTCGAGATGCGGAACAGCTCCGGATACCGCTCCGCGAGACGCCCCACGGCGTCGCGGCGGAGCTCGTCGAGGTCGGTGAAGTACCGGTACAGCGAGGCGATCGACACGTCCGCCCGCTCGGCAACCTCCTCCGGCCTCGGATGCGCGCTGCGCTCCAGCACGAGGTCGATGAACGCGTCGAGCACCCTGGTGCGACGCTCGGACGGCGGGGGGTATCGCCCACCGTCCGGTCCGGTCGCAGAAGCTCCCGTCATCGGCGCAGCGCTGGTTCCACTCAGCGATCGCCCGGTGTCAGGTAGAACCACATCGGGTGGGGCGCTCCCTGGCGTTCCATCTCGGAGCGGGCGGCCGTCAGCACCTTGCCGGCTTCGGTTTCGTCGAGGAACCAGCGTGCAGCTGCCCAGGCCGGCGGGGCGTGGTCGACCATCGCCAACGCAGCGGTCTCGTAGTAGCCGCGGATGTCCTGGCTGACGCGCATCGGCAGGCCCGGGATGCCCGCCTCCTTCCACGACGTACCCTCGATGATGCGGATGAACGCCTCGATCGCTGCCGGAACGTCGTCCGCGGCGACCACCCGGCCGGCCCCGATCCGACCGCTCGACAGCTCGACGCCACGGTCGTAGGCGGCGCGCAGGCCCCGCGCCTCGTCGATGGCGGGGTGGGCGTCGGGGTCGTGGCGGGGCGGGAGCGGGCACGCGAGCACCTCGTCGCCGTTGTCGGGGATCGACTCCCCGAACTCCGTGACGATCGGCTCGGGTGACGCCAGCAACCCGAATGCAGCGGCCAGCACGCGGTGCTGGAATTCGGGATCGCCCGGCTTGCCGAGCGGCCGTCCGAGTGGGAAATCACACCACAATCCCCTCGGTGGAGCGGTGCTCTCGATCTGCTTGCGGACCGAACCGAGTGCCACGGTGGCCATCCCGGCAGCTTCGAAGACGTGGGCGAGCGTACTCACGGTACGCGTGCAGAGCGGTCAAACCGGAGTGAACAAGACGACGTCGACGCCCTGGTCGCGGAGCCACCTGGCGCCCGCCGGGCCCGTGTCCATCTTGATCGTCGCCAGATCGAACTGGTTGCCGGCGTAGGCCATGTGCACGTCGGCCACGCGGCCGATCACGCCCTGCTCCGCGAGCTCGTCCAGGCGATCGAGCGGGAACACCGTGTTCATGTCGTAGGCGAACCCGACATCGTCGAAGTTGGGACTCCAGTGCCCGGTCACGTAGTCACGGCGACTGCCGTCGAGGATCCGATAACCGGTGTCCATCGGCGCGAAGTCGTCCTGGTCCGGGTGATGTAATGACGCAGTCGTCACGATCGCCACGGTCGCCTCCGACAGCGGCGGCGGCGTCGTGAACGCCGTCGTCTCGAAATCGGCAGCCGGCAGGTTCTCGGTCAGTGCCTTGATGTCGGAGTCAGCCATGAGAGTGAGAGTATCACTCTCATGGTCGTTCGGTTGACGGCTGAACCGACACATCCGAAGACGCTTCCGCACCCCGATGGTCGAGTGACGACGTCGACCGGACCAGAGTCCACGGTCACACCGTGTCGGCGGTCGCTGCAGACATATTGGACGAAGAGCCCTGTGCCGACGGGCCCGCTCCGTGCAGCGTGGAGTCATGGAAACGGATTCGACCACCTCGCCGGGTCCGGTGACCGCCCACCGTACGGACTGGGTCGGCATCACGACCGGGATCGCCGCAGTGCTGGCGGTGATCCTGGCTGGCGCTGCACTGCTGGTGCAGATCGAGGTGACCGACGCCGACACGGCCGCCACCCGGAGTTGCGGTTCGGTGTTCGACAGCGTCGCCGACCGGTCGGGGTGGGAGCGGTGGTGGGCCCGAGACCTCGACGAGCCGGACGAGGTCCGGGCGGCGCTGGTGCGCACGACCCGCTGCCCGGAAGCGGTCAACCAACGAATCGCGATCGCTGGGGTACTCGGCGCCACCGCAGTGGTCCTGGGCGCAGTCGCGATTGCGCGAAGGAGGTCCGATCGATCAGGAGACACGGCTCGGTCGCCCGTTGGGCGCCGCCTCGTGCGGATCGGCCGTTTGACCGCAGCGCTCGGCGGCGCACTCACCGCTCTCGGGATCATCGCCGTCGTCGTCCTCGTCGCCGATGCCGACTCGACGCTGTTCCTCTACACGGATCGACTCGTCGTTGCGGTCGTCGGCCTCATCGTGCTCGTCCCGACCGTTGCCCTGCTCGTGATCGGGCGAGTACTCGTGCTGCTCGGTGAGAGCGCCGAGCACATCCAACAGGACCGGCTCGATGGGTAGCGGTGCGCGGGCGGTGGCGATGGTGGCGATCGTGGCGATGATGTGGGCCGGGTGTGCTTCCGAGGCCCCCGGCGAAATCCTGGAGCAGACGCAGCGCTACCCGACGGTCGTCGAACTGCCCGCGCCGGACCTGACCGGGACGCGTTCTCTGGAGCAGGCGCTCCACGACCGACGATCGGTGCGCGAGTATGCCGCCAGCCCGCTGACGCTCGACGAGATCGGTCAACTCCTCTGGGCCGGTCAGGGCATCACGGACGACGACGGGCATCGAACAGCCCCCTCGGCAGGGGCTCGCTACCCGCTGGAGCTGTATGCGATCACCGCGACGGAACTCATGCACTACCTGCCCGCCGGGCATCGGTTGGAGCAGCGTGTGGACACCACGACGCTCGGGGCGCTGCCCGACGCCGCGTTCGACCAGGAATTCGTCGGCAACGCACCGCTCGTCATGGTCATCGCGGCTGACCCGGCACGAACCGAGCAGGAGTACGGCGCGATGGCCGGTGACCTGGTGCAGCGTGAGGTCGGCCACGTCGCACAGAACATCCTGCTGCAGGCGACCGTGCTCGGGCTCGCCGCCGTTCCGGTCGGCGGCTTCGATCCGGCAGCTGTTGAAGACCTCCTTGCGCTACCGCCCGGTCAATCCGTGCAGTACCTGATCCCGATCGGTCGGCCGTGAGCCGAACTCACGGTTCGCTCGAAGCCCGTGGAACGCCACCCCGATGCCCCATCCGAGCGTGACCCAGAGTGCAGCCTGGGGGCGATCACTCACCGAAGCGCGTTGCCGATCCGGGGTGAACTCCCTGTCGCCATCCCTGTCACCCTGGGCACTCGAGCTGCTCGGCGAGGGTTGCCAGCCCGTTCGGACTCGGTGGGTGTTCAGCCGGTGTAGAGGTCGCCGGCGAGGTACTTGAGACCGGTGTCGCATGCGACGGTGACGACGGTCTTTCCAGGCCCGAGTTCTCCGGCCAACGCGATCGCTGCGGTGACGTTGAGGCCGGTGGACGTTCCGGCGAGCAGGCCCTCCTCCTTGGCGAGTCGTCGCGCCATCGCTCGTCCGTCTGCTTCCTCGATCGGGCGGACTTCGTCATACCGATCCGGGTCGAGGAGCGGCGGAATGAAGCCGATGCCGGTCCCTTCGACGCCGTGTGTGCCAGGCTTGCCACCGGAGATGACGGCGGTGCTCGCCGGTTCGATGATCACGATCCGTGTGTTGGCACCCGCCTCGGCGAACGCGCTGGATACGCCCATCGCGAGGCCGGCGGTACCGACCATGGCGCAGAACACGTCGATCGGGCGGTCGATCTGCGCAAGAAGCTCGCGGCC
The DNA here is from genome assembly GCA_963695475.1 of Ilumatobacteraceae bacterium. GTDB lineage: Bacteria > Actinomycetota > Acidimicrobiia > Acidimicrobiales > Ilumatobacteraceae > Ilumatobacter_A. Next base: position 4,718 of record CAVOHA010000016.1, on the reverse strand, counting down.
GATTTCTGCATATCCGACCAGCGAGTCGGCGTTGTTGAGTTGGTCGGTCCAGTAGGTGCCGGGTTCAGCGGCGAACTCGGCCGCTTTTGCGATCATTCGCGGCGTCAGTTCGGGCGTCACCTTGCCGCCGTCGCTCTCGATGATCGTGAGTTCCGCCCCGAACGCACGCATCGTCTTGAGTTTCTCGGCGGCGAATGCGTCCGATGACACCACGTTGAATCGGTAGCCCCTGGCCGCGCACACGTACGCGAGCGACCCGCCGGTGCTGCCGCCGGTGTACTCGACGACCGTCATGCCCGGAGTGAGGTCGCCGCGGCGTTCGGCCTCGGTGACCATTGCGAGCGCCATCCGGTCCTTGTAGGAGCCGGTGGGGTTGAACCATTCGAGTTTCACGAAGACGTCGGCAGCGTCCTCCGGAACGACCTTGTTCAACTTCACGACCGGGGTGTTCCCGACCATGCCCAACATCGATTCACCAACGAGCATGATCTTCTCCGGACTGTGAGGCGAATCGAAGAGTACACCGCCAGAGGAACGGACTCGACGTGTTCGGACGACGTCGTTCGGATCGTGTCAGGTCCCTGCGCATGCATCGAGGCCGAGCTCGCGGGCCAGAGCTCCGGTCTGTGTCCAGGGGTCGTCGCCGGATGCGAAGAAATCGAGGCCCATCGCTTCGGCAGTGTCGGTATCGGCGTGGCCGTGTTGAACCCTGCGTGTGGCACGCCTGAGGCGCGAGCCGCCACTGCCGTTCTGGCCGGGGGGAGATGGTCGTGCGATCCCGCTCATCGCTCGGAACGGATCATCTCGATGTCGGCCTCTTCGGCGATCGAGGCGACCGAGGAGGTGAGGTAGGTGGCGGCGTCGCCGCCGGGGATCGCTCGCGGTGTGAAGCGTCGTCCGGCGAGGTTCACGTCGCTGATTCGGTCGAGGCGGAACGTGCGCCAATCGGTGCGTCGGAGGTCCCATGCGATGAGGTACCAGAGGTGCGCCGCAGACAGCAGTTGGTGTGGTTCGACGAGGCGGCGGCTGTCGGTTCCGTCTCGGGGTCGGTAGTCGAACCGGACCTCTTCGTGACTGCGACAGGCCGATGCGAGCGAACTCAGTGTCTCTGCGTCGATGGAGCCATCGATGCCGTTTGCTCGCTGGAGCGAGACGATGCTCTGGTTGAGGGCTGACACGCGACGGCGGAGCCGGTCGGGGAGGGCCTGTTCGACCTTGGCGAGTGCTTGCAGCGACGAGTCCTCGATGCCGGTGATCGCCGCACCTGCCGCGGCGCGGAGCCCGACGACGAGCGCCACGGCCTCGTCGTCGTCGAAGACGAGCGGTGGCAGGTGCGCGCCGGCGGCGAGTCGGTATCCGCCGCTGGTTCCGGTCGTCGCATCCACCCGGTAGCCGAGTGTGCGCAGGCGATCGATGTCGCGACGAATGGTTCGCCGGTCGACATCGAACCGCTCTGCGAGCTCGGCGGCAGGCCACAACCGATGCGTCTGGAGCAGCGACAGCAGCCGGAGTGCACGCTCGGTGGGGTCTCTCGACATTCCACGATCTTCTCACATTGCGGACGTTCGATGTCCGCAACGGTTCGTACCGTGCGTCTCGTCCCACCATCACCGACAGAGAAAGCAGGACACGCCATGTTCGATCCAGCCGAGTTTCCCGAGCCCACGATGATTTCGGTCAACGGAGTCGAGCTCGAAGTCTTCGAAGCGGGTCGCGAGCACCGTGGTCGACCGATCGTGCTGTGTCACGGCTGGCCCGAGCACGCCTTCTCGTGGCGCCACCAGATGCCCGCGCTGGCCGATGCCGGCTACCACGTCATCGTCCCGAACCAGCGCGGCTACGGCAACTCGTCGAAGCCCACCGAGGTCACCGACTACGACGTCGAGCACCTCACCGGCGACCTCGTCGCGCTGCTCGATCACTTCGGCTACGACGATGCGACGTTCGTCGGTCACGACTGGGGCGCGATGGTCGTCTGGTGGCTGGCGCTCTTGCATCCGGAGCGGGTCGACAGGCTGGTGGCGTTGAGCATGTCGTACATGGATCGTGGCGAGCGGCCCTGGGTCGAGGCGATGGAGGAGATGCTCGGCGACGACTTCTACTTCGTCGACTTCAATCGACGGCCCGGCGTCGCCGACGCCGTGCTGGAAGCGAACACGGCACGCTTCCTGCGCAACCTGTACCGCAAGAACGTGCCGCTTGCGACGCCCGAACCCGGCAACGCGATGGTCAACCTCGCCGAGGCCGACACGCCATTGGGTGATCCCATCATGAGCGACCGTGAACTGGCGGTGTTCGTGGCGGCCTTCGAGTCGTCGGGCTTCACCCACAGCATCGACTGGTACCGCAACGTCGACCGCAACTGGCACCTGCTGGCCGACGTCGACCCGAACATCGACCAACCGGCACTCATGATCTACGGCACCCACGATCTCGTGGCCCGCAACGAACGCCTCGCAGATTTCGTTCCCGAAGCGACCGAGATCGAACTGGATTGCGGTCACTGGATCATGGACGAGATGCCCGACGCGACGAACCGGGCGATCCTGACCTGGCTCGAACGGCAGAGCGTCGTCTCAGTCGCGGTGTGAGCGTGCCTCGAGGGCATCGAGGATGAGGTCGAGGCCGTACTCGAACTCGTCACCGAAGTCGTACCCGGGCTTGAGGGCTTGCTCGACGGCGAACTCGTGGAGCGCGGGGAAGTGCTCTGCCAACTCGTCGGTGACGAGCTCGGCGGTCACCTCGGTCATGTCGTCGCCCGGCGTCGGGAGCGCGGCCTCCTGAATGGCGAAGCCGTAGACGAACGCGTCGAGCGTCGCGTAGGCGTGCCCGGTCATCGTGATCGACAGCCCACGTCGCAGGCAGGCAACGACGGCGTCGTGATGGCGCAGCGTCGCCGGGCCCGGCGAACGACGGGACTCCATCAACGGCACGGCCCACGTGTGTCGCGACAACACCTCGCGAGCCGACACGCACCGGGCCCGAACCGCCGGCTTCCAATCGAGCTCGGGATCGGGCAGTTCGATCTCGGCGAAGACCAGGTCGACGATGCCGTCGAGGATCTCGTCCTTGCTCGGCACGTGGTGGTAGATCGTCATCGGCTTGCTGCCGAGCGCCTCGGCGAGTCGGCGGATCGTGAGATCCGCGATGCCGATCCGGTCGGCGAGCTCGAACGCCGCGCCGAGCACGCGCTCCCTCGTCATCGGCTGCCGTTTCGTCACCGCCGTCGTCATTCGGTCATGCCGCTTCTCGATTCACGCTTGACATCGTACAAAGTACGACTAAGGTTGTCCACCAGATCGTACAAAGTACGAACCCGAAAGGAACGATCACATGACCACGAACGCCCACCTCGATCCGATGACCGAAGCAACGCCCACAACCGGCCCGTTGCCCGACTCGATGACCGCCGCCGTCCGGCACCGCTACGGCGACGCCGACTCGGTCCACCTCGAATGTGTCGCCGTGCCAACCCCCGGCCCCCGGCAGGTCCTCGTCGAGGTCGCCGCCTCGGCGATCGACCGCGGTGTCGTCCACCTGATGACCGGGCTGCCCCTCCTGCTCCGGGTCGCCGGGTTCGGCGTGTTCCGGCCGAAGCAGCCGATCCTCGGCTCCGACGTCGCCGGACGTGTCGTCGCCGTCGGTGCCGACGTCGAACGGTTCCGGGTGGGCGACGACGTGATGGGCGTCGCCCGCGGTGCCTTCGCCCAGTACGCCGTCGCGGACGTCGACAAGATCGTGATGAGACCCGACACCGTCAGCGTCGACGACGCCGCGGCCTCGACGGTCTCGGGGATCACCGCACTGCAGGCACTCACGACGGTCGGTCGCGTCGGCCCGGGACAACGTGTGCTCGTGATCGGCGCGTCCGGCGGTGTCGGCAGTTTCGCCGTCCAGATCGCCACCGCACTGGGCGCGCAGGTCACCGGCGTCGCCGGCGCGGCCAACCTCGAGACCGTGCGGGCGCTGGGAGCAGTGCACGCCGTCGACCACCGCACGACGCCGATCGACGAGATCGGTGCGACGTTCGATCTCGTCATCGACATCGCCGGGCGCAACCCGCTCCGACGGCTCCGGCGAGTGCTCACGCCGAGGGGCACGCTCGTCATCGTCGGCGGTGACAACGGCGGCAGGGTGACCGGCGGAACCGGGCGCAACGTCCGAGCGGCACTGCTGTCACTGTTCGTCCGTCAGCGCCTGACTGCCTTCATCTCGAAGGAGTCGACCGAGTTCATCGAGCCGCTCGCCGACATGCTCGCCGACGGCAGCGTCACCCCGCTGATCGGCGCCCGCACCGACCTCGCCGGTGTCGCCGACGCCATCGCCCGTCTCGACGAGCACGGCGTCGCCGGCAAGACCCTCGTCACGATCCGAGGTGCGTCGTGACCACGCACCCCGGCCTGGAAGCGTCGGCCGCGGATCGGTCCCCGCTCGAACACGATCATCCCCACCGGTCGTCCATCGCCGCGCAGACACAGCAGCAGGTCGAGGCGTTCCAGGTCCACGCCGTCGTCTTCGCGGCCGCGATGGCCGTGATGTTCTCGGTCAACCTCCTGACCAACCTCAACGCCGGGATCGCCGGCTACTGGTCGGCCTGGTGGTCGGCGTGGGCCCTGATCGGTTGGGGCACCGGCCTCGCGACACACGGACTCGTGCTGCGGCTGGCGCTGTGGAGCCGTGCCGCGCCGCGCCTGAGCCCGCGGACGAGGTGAGTCGGC
>CAVOHA010000015.1:0-26797 GCA_963695475.1 Ilumatobacteraceae bacterium | reverse complement strand
GTGACGGGCGCCGGCATGCGATCCACGGTGCTGTTCCTGGCCTGGTTGGCGACGTCGGCGATCCGAGCACCCTCGACGGGAGCGAGCAGCGCTCACCGCGGTGATGTGAGTTCGCGCTCGGCCCCCCGGAACTCGTCGGCGAGATGGTGGGTGCCCACTTGTGCGCCGACCATGTCGTGGTCGCCCATCACGGCGAACATCTGAAGGTTGGCGCCCGCGTTCGGGTTGAGCGGCCCGACGAGTCGGCCGAGAGCACCGACCACCCGACTCGGAACCCGCGAGACCTTCGGGGCGCCACCGACGGCATCGAACGCCAGGCCGGCGATCTCCGACTGCGTCAGTACGTCGGGTCCGCCGACGCGGCGATCGTCCGTGTCGTCGGACGCGATCGCCTCGCTCACCACGTCTGCCAGGTCGGCACCGTGGATCGGGTTGATCCGGGTCTGAACGTCACCGATCAGCCAGACCCGGCCGCGCGCTGCCATCTGGCGGAAGGCCGCCATGTCGTTGAAGAAGCCGGTCGGGCGGATGATGGTCGACGACATCGTGCCGTCCAGCAGACGATCGACCACTCGCTCGCGAGCCTCGATCAGCGGCGATCGTCTGCGAAGTTCATCGCCCCTCAACACCGAGACGAACACGAATCGGTTGACACCGGCCCGCTCGGCAGCATCGACGAGGTGCAGGTTGGCGCACCCGTCCACGTCGCGGAAGTCAGGTCGACGGGAGAACGATCGGACACCGATCGACGAGAATGCTGCGTCTGCACCGTCGAACAGCCCGGTGAGCGTCGCCGGGTCGGTCGGGTGGCCGATCACCACCTCGTCGCAGCAGTCGGCGGCGTCGCCGAGTCGAGCGGGGTCACGGACGAGCGCACGGACCGTCCATCTGTCCCCGTGGAGTGCGCGGACCACATGGCGTCCGAGGTAGCCGGTGGCGCCGCCGACGACGACCGTGCCGCGGCGGGGGAGGTGGGAGTGTGAGGTGGTCACGACGGGTCCTTTCGAGTCGTTGCTGTCAGATCAGTGGGCGGTGATGGCGTCGAGGACGGGGCGGCGAGCCGCGGCTCGTGCCGGGAGCGCAGCGGCGACGGTGCCGGCGGCGACGGCTCCGAGCACGACGGCGATCAGCGTGGAGACCGGAATGATCGGTGCCCCGAACCCGTCGTCGGCGAGGGTCGAGATGGCGGCGGCGGTGAAGCCGAGCCCCATCGCGAGGCCGAGGACCGTGCCGAACAGGGCGACCACGACCGCCTCGAGACGGATCGAGCGGCGCACCTGTCGGCGCTCCATCCCGATCGCTCGCAGCATGCCCAGCTCCCGTGTCCGCTCGTGGACCGACAACCCGATCGTCGTGGCGATGCCGAGCACGGCGATCACGACCGCCAGCCCGAGGAGGCCGAGCACGAGGTTGAGCACGGTTCCGAGCGCTCCGACGAGCGACTCGGCGTAGGCGTCGATGCTCTCGACGGTGGCCGTCGGTTGGCCGGCGAGGGCGGCGTCGACGCGAGCGATCGCGTCGGCATCACCGGACAGCAGCACCATCCGATCGAGGCCGATGCCGTGCGGAGCGACCGCGTCGTAGGTGGCGATGATCGCCGGGAGCGCATTGGTCTGGTCGATGATCGCGGTCACCTCCAGATTCGTGGTCACCCCGTCGCCGAACAGCACCGCAATGCGGTCGCCGATCATCAGGTCGCGCGCTTCGGCGAGGTCGTCGCCGATCACGGCGGCGTCCGCACGGTCGGTGATCACGCCGTCGAGCGCGGTCGCGTCGACGAAGCCCTCGCTCCGGGCGAGATCGAGGCCGCCGACGAGTTCCATCTCGCCGTCGACCTGGGCGAGGACCTGGTGGAGTGGCAGCGTGCCGATCCCGTCGACTGCCGCAGCCTGCTCGGCGACCTGGCCCGGGACCCCGGGGTTCGAGCCGATCGGCCGGGCGACGGCATCCGCTGTCAGGACCTCGGCGGCATCGTCCGTGATCGACGCGCTCGCCGTGGATGCGAACATCGACGCCCCGGCCACGAGGGTGACCCCGATGGTGAGCGCTGCGGCGGTCGACGCACTTCGACGAGGGTTCCGGCTCGCATTGGCAGCCGCGAGCCGCCCGGCGGTGCCGAGCCGACGAAGCGGGAAGGCGACGGCCCGAGTGATCGGGCGCACGAGGACGGGGCCGAGAGTCAGGACCGCGAAGAACGTTGTCACGCTCCCGAGTCCGACCAGCGCAGCGTCCGCCACGAACACCCCGCGGGCGAGCGCGTAGGCCCCGATCCCGGCGAACACGGCGCCCAGCGCCACACGCCGGCGCGAGGTTGCCGTCGATTCGATCGACGCGTCACGCATCGCATCGATCGGCGCCACCGTTGCAGCGCGACGTGCGGGCACGAGGGCTGCGGCGACGGTGACGCCGACGCCGACCACGAAGGCGGCGACGATCGTCGAGGTCTGGACGACGAGTGTGGCCGTCGGGAAGTCGATGCCGAGCTGTGCGAAGAGCCACAGCAGCCCACGAGCGACGCCGAATCCCGCGGCCAGACCTGCCGCAGCGGCGGCCAGGCCGACCATCGCGGCTTCGATGACGACCGAGCCGAGCACCTGGCGGCGGCTGGCGCCGATCGCTCGCACCAGGGCGAGTTCCCTGGTGCGCTGGGCGACAGTGATCGTGAACGTGTTGGCGATCGTGAACGAGCCGACGAACAGTGCGATGGCGCCGAAGACGAGCAGGATCGTCTCGAACACGCCGATCGCCGTACCGAGATCGTCCTGTTCTTCGGCGATCCGATCGGCGCCGGTCACGACGTCGACATCGCTCAGCGAGGGTGCGATCCGCGCGGCGAGCTCGTCGGGCGACAGCGAGTTGCTCCGGACGAGGATCTGCTGTGCGGCGCCGATGTCGCCGAGGCGTCGTTCGGCTGCGGCGGTGGTGAAGAACGCCAGTGATGCGTTCTCGGCGCCGGGCATGTCGTGCACCTCGACGAGTCCGGTCACGGTGAACGTCTCGCGTCCCGCCGACGTGATCAGGTCGACGTCGTCGTCGAGTCCGACGCCCGCGTCGCTCGCGGCGATGCGGCCCAGCGCGATCTCGTGGTCGTCCTCCGGTGCTCGCCCGTGGGCCAGTGCGAAGGCGGACAGCTCCGGATCGTCGATCCAGTTCAGGCCGAGGCTCTGCATCAGGTCGAGCGCCTTGCCGTCGTTGCCGACGACCTGGGTGTAGCCGGCCCAGTACGGGAACGCAGCGGTGACGCCGTCGATCTCTGTCACGCGCTCGACGTGGTCGAGGTCGACCGGGCCACGAAGGGTGAACACCTCGTCCTCTCCGACGGGGAGGCCGCGGACGACGACGTCGACGCCGTCGTTGAAGTCGGCGACCGCATCGTCGAGCGACTCGACCATGGTGTCGGTGAGGATCATCGTCCCCGTGGTGAAGGCGACGCCGAGCACGATGGCGAGCGTCGTGGTGAAGAGTCGCAGCTTCTTGGCGACGAGGTTGCGGATGGACATGCGGAACATGGGGTGGATCTCCTGAGTGATCGTCGGTTGGTGTCAGTGCCCGAACCGCTTCATACGGTCGAGGACGCGGTCGGAGGTGGGGTCGTGCATCTCGTCGACGATGCGGCCGTCGGCGAGGAACACGATCCGGTCGGCGTACGAGGCGGCAACGGGGTCGTGGGTGACCATCACCACGGTCTGGCCGAGCCGGTCGACGGCGTCTCGCAGGAACGCGAGGACCTCCCCGCCCGATCGGCTGTCGAGGTTGCCGGTCGGCTCGTCGCCGAACACGATCTCGGGTCGGCTCGCCAGTGCGCGGGCGACGGCGACGCGCTGCTGCTGGCCGCCCGACAGCTCGGCCGGGCGGTGACCGAGGCGGCTGCCGAGCCCGACGGTGTGGATCACCTCGTCGAGCCACTCCCGGTCCGGCTTGCGGCCCGCGAGATCGAGCGGGAGTTCGATGTTCTCCTTCGCCGTGAGGGTTGGGACGAGGTTGAACGACTGGAAGACGAACCCGACCCGGTCGCGGCGGAGCCGTGTGAGCTGGCGGTCCGACAGTGACGAGAGGTCGACGCCGCCGATCGACACGGAGCCCGAGGTGAGCGTGTCGAGCCCGGCGACGTTCTGCATCAGCGTCGACTTGCCGGAGCCCGACGGACCCATGATCGCCGTGAACCGACCTCGCTCGAAGTCGACGGTGACGTGGTCGAGTGCATGGACGGCGGCGTCGCCGGTGCCGTACGTCTTCACGGCGTTGCGGGCCGCGGCGGCGACGGTGGTCGGATCGGGGTGGTCGGAGATCGTCGTTCCTGCAATCGGAGGGGTGAGGGTGTTGGTCATGGCGGTCGTTCCTTCGCGGTGTCGGTGAGTCGTGGTTGAGGCGAACAGCGTCCGTTCGAACCGGGTGAGTCGGCATCACGCGTGGCGCGACCTCACCCGGGTGAGTTCGCCGAGTGAGCGATTCGTGCTCACCCCGATCGGGGAGATCGTGGCGATCGTCCACCCACGAACGAGAGGAACCACGATGCGCAACCCGACCACCGAGACGACCACGATGGTGGACACCGATGAACTCGCAGCCACGCTCCAGCGACTCGCGGAGCGTGCCGTGCGAGCCCGCGGCGTCCACGGCCTGCTCCTCGGTGTCGAATCCGACGACGGATCGACGAGCGTGCGCATCGCCGCCGGTGACGCCCGCCACGACGCCCCCTACCTGATCGCCAGCATCACCAAGATGTTCACCGCGGCGGTGATCCTGCAACTGGTCGACGAAGGTCGGCTCCGGCTCGACGACCGGGTCGTGCCCCTCCTGCCGGACCTGGATCTCGATGAACTGCACGTGCACCGTGGCGTCGACTCGACCGATCGACTCGAACTCCACCACCTGCTCCACCAGACCTCGGGCATCGCCGGCTACTGGTTCGGCGACATCGAGGATCGGCTCGCACGGGGCGAGGACCTCGCCTACTCGATCCAGGACACCGTCGACCGCGGCACGCCGCATCGGGGCCGAGTTCCCGCTCGGCGACCGCGACGGGCGGCGGTCGAGCTACTCCGACACGAACTGGCAGCTGCTCACCGGCATCATCGAGACCGTCACGGCACAGCCGTACACCGCAGCCGTCGCCGAGCGGATCGTCGGACCGCTCGACCTCGCCGACACCTACGTCGTCCCCGGCGCCGCCGATCGACCCGAGCCGCTCGTACTGCGCCACCGAGACGAGCCGCTGTCGATCCCACAGGCGCTGGCGTCCGAACGTGGCGCAGGTGGCATCGTGTCGACCCTCGTCGACCAGCTGCGCTTCAGCCGGGCGTTCCACGACGGCGAGCTGTTCGCCGGTGGCCTCGACCGGGCGGCGCCCCACTGGAACCGGGTGCTCAATTTCACCATCGGATACGGCCACGGCGTCATGCGCTTCCGGCTGCGACGCTGGATGACCGGTCGTCGGATCCCCGAGATGTTCGGCCACTCCGGCAGCACCGCCTCGTTCCTGTTCCACGTCCCCGACCTCGGCTGCCACGTCGCCGGGAGCTTCAACCAGCACGCCGACCCGGCTCGGCCGTTCCGCTTCCTGCCCCGACTCGCCGGGAGCATCGGGTCCGCCCTGCGGGAGGCCTGAACGCGACGGGTCATCGGCGACGGTCAGAGAAGACCGTGGTCGCGAGCTGCCTGGACGGCGGGCTTGCGACCCTCGACGCCGAGCTTGCGGTAGATCGCCTTGCAGTGTGTCTTCACCGTGTTGAGCGACACGTACAGCTCGCTCGCGATCTCTCGCTGCGACAGCTGCGACGGTAGGTACCGCAACACCGACAACTCGCGTTCGGTGAGTTCCTCCACCAGTTGGTCGACGTGCAGGCGGTCGGCGCGGCCGTGGCGAGCCTCGACCCGCGCCAGATACCGGCCGGCAATTCCGGGATCGACACACCGATCGACGATCGAGCGGGCTTCGGCGAGCAGCGCGTCGGCGTCGGCATGTCCCTGTTCGAACCCGACATCGGCCGCGCTCGCCAACGTGTAGATGAGCATGACGGCCTCGGGCGAACGGCGGGCGAGTTGCACGCCGCGCTGCGCCGACGGCATCGCCGTCGCCGGCTCGATCGTCGTCCGCGCCACCACGCTGTGCGCAAGGGCGATCTGCGGTGCCTCGCCGATCCGGTGTTCGTCGGCGAACTCGATTGCAGTGGCGGCCAGATCGTGCGCCACCCCGACGCTCCCGGCTTCCAGTTCGGCGACGGCCTCGAAGATCGGACTGACCGCAGCAACGAAGTAGTCGGGACGACTCGCCGCCATCTCCTTCGCCTGCGCGAGGAACGGTCGCGCCTCGTCGAAGCGGCCCCCCATCACGCGCACGCCGCCGAGCACCATCGGATGCGTCGGCTCGGTCGTCGGCACCTGTTGCTCGACGGCGGCGAGCCCGGACGCGACGTCACCCTTCGCGAGATGGGTCATCGCCGCCAGCGACTGGATCAGACCCGCGTCGACGCCCTCGGTGTCGAGTCGCGTCGCGGTGGCGAGCGCACGTTCGGCCTCGGCGAACCGACCGGTCACGAACGACACCCAGCCGTGCACGACCGCCAACCCCTCGTGGGTGTCGACGAGGTCGCCGAGCCGGTCGATGTAGCGGGTGACGGTGTAGGTCCGACCGACGTTCAGCAGGTGGGTAGCGTTGTCTGCGATGATGTCGGCGGCTTCGACACGGCGTCCGGCCCGGAGGTAGTGCTCGATCGCCGGCATCAGATCGCCGGCCTCGGCGTACCACCTCCCGGCAGCCACGTGGAGCGCGGTGCTGCGCTCGGGCGACGATCGCTCCGATTCGGCCTGCAGGAGGTCGCGCAGCAGGTGGTGGAATCGGAACCACGTGCCGGTGCGATCGAGTGAGATGACCAGCTGGTTCGACGCGGCGAGTCGGGCGAGCCACTCGGTGCCGTCGTCGACGCCGCACACCTCGTCGATGAGCGGTCCGGACAGCCGTTCGAGCACCGACACGTCGAGGAGACGCTGCCGTTCCGCGTCGTCGACCGAGTCGAGGAACTCGTCGGTCAGGTAGTCAGCGATGAGCTGATCGTCGCCGTGGAACGCCGAAACGAACTCGTCGACGTCGGTGCCGTCACGCAGCGACAGCCCGGCGAGCACCAGCCCGGCAGCCCACCCTTCGGTGCGCTCGTGGAGCCGTCGAATCGCCTCGGGCTGCAGCCCGGCGGTCGATGCGTCGAGGAGCCATGTCGCTTCGTCGCGGTCGAAGCGGAGATCCGTCGCACGGACCTCGGTGAGTTGGTCACGGACACGGAGCCGGCCGAGCCGGAACGGTGGATCGACCCTCGTCGACACGACGATCGTGAGGTTCGCCGGCCGGAGGGTGACGAGCTGCTCGACGCTGCGATGAACGTCCTCGTTCGTGACGAGGTGATAGTCGTCGATCACGAGTACGACGTCGTGGCCGTGCTCGGCGACTTCGTTGACCAGGCCACCGACGGTGGCATCGAGACCGTCGCCGATCGACGCCCGGACGGCGTCGGGGACGCTCGGTACCGTCTCGGCGAACGCCGCGGCCACGTAGGCCCAGAAGCGGGACGGGTCGTCATCACCCTCGTCGACCTGCAACCACCCCACCCCGGCCTCGCGTCCGTCGAGCCACCCGTTGACGAGGGTCGACTTCCCCGAACCCGCCGGGGCACTCACCAGGACGATGCCCCGTCCGGCCGCGACCGAGGCGTCGAGTCGCTCCAACAGGCGGGCGCGCTCGAGGTAGCGGCTCGGTGGCCGCGGGGGCGTGACCTTGGTGGCCGTGACAGCAGCAGGGGACTCGGCGATGTCAACAGGGTAGAAGGCGACTCGCCGATGAGCGAGACGGTGACCATCTCACCCGGGTGAGATTCCCCACGGAGCGATGGCCGCTCACCCGATCGGGGCGGAGCATTGGCTCATGCCCCGACCGAACCGCTACGAGATCGAGATTCGTGGTCGAGCCGACGCGCGGATCCTCCGCCCCGTCGTCGACGACTTCCGGATCGAGTCCACCGACCACGGCACGACCCGCATCGTCGGCGACGTGCTCGACGCGTCGCACCTCAACGGACTGCTCGCGCACTTCACCTCGATGAACGTCGAGCTCGTCGAACTGCGACGCCTCGACGACGCCGATCGACACGCCGCCCATCAGTCCGCAACAGATCTCAACCCACCCACCACCTCAACGACAGGAAACGACTCATGACCATCACCGCACCCACCACTCAGCGCGACAGTGACCACGGCCGACTCGGTCGGATCGGAGGCACCGCAGCGCTCCTCGCCGCCGGCACCTTCGCCTACGGCATCGCACTGTTCGCCACGTCGCTCGCCGACTACACCGACCCCGATGCAACACCGGCCGACTCGGTCGACTTCCTCGTCGACCACCAGGGCCAACTGCTCGCCTGGTACATCGGCATCTTCATCGTGTTCGGCGCCGCGCTCGTGCCGATGGCGCTCGCGCTGCGGCAGCGGTTCGTCGAGCGGGCGCCGATCCTCGCGAACACCGCCGCCGTGTTCGCCGCGATCTGGGCCGGGCTGATGTACGCCACCGGGATGATCTCCAACATCGGCATCGAGGCTGTCGCCGACCTCGCCGACTCCGATCCGGATCGGGCCGTCTCGGTCTGGGCCGCGATCGACGCCGTCACCAACGGCCTCGGCGGCGGCAACGAACTCGTCGGCGCAATCTGGATCGGTCTGGTCTCGATCGCCGGGCTCACCACCGCACTGCTGCCCCGCTGGCTCAACGTCGTTGGCCTCATCACCGCTGCGGCCGGCCTGGTCACCGTCGTGCCCGCGTTCGAGGCGGTCGAGATGGTCTTCGGGCTCGGCTCGATCGTCTGGTTCATCGGTGTCGGCGTCACGCTGCTCGGACGTTCCGGCAGCGCAGCGCGGTGAGCAGGTCATGGCGCACACGGGTCGCGATCACGTCCAGGTCGATCCGTCCGATGTGGTGACGATCGGGCAGCTCGTCGCCGGAGCCTTCGACGGAGTCACCCCTCTGGGACCGACGCATCACCTCCGTCGCGATGACGATCCGCCGGGTCTGCGCAGCCACTCTGCCCCGCAGCGACGGCTCACGTGTGGCTCGACCGACGGGCCCAGTCGGCGGCCAAGCCGCTGCGTCCGGTGACCCCGACCTTGGCGTAGACGTGCGACAGGTGTGTCTTGACCGTGTTGACGCTCATCACCAGGAGTTCGGCGATCGCTGGATTCGACAGGCCGCGAGCTGCGGCGTTCGCCACCTCGGACTCGGCGGGCGTCAGGCTGCTCCATCCGCTGACCGGACGGTTGCGTCGGCCACGGCTACGCCTTGCGAGCCGGACAGTCGCGTCCGTGTCCTGAGCACCGCCTGCCGCGACGAGTCGAGCTGCCTCGTCAGCACCGCAGAGATCGACCAGTCGATGTTCCACGTCGATTCGAATGTCGTGCTCGTACGGCAACCGGGCGACGCCCGATCGCCGATGGATCCTGTCGGCAGCGCCGGCGAACCGCCCGGCACGTTCGCCTGCGACTCGTTCACACTCGAACAGGGCGAGGTGGTCGAAGCACGCTGCCACGCCGAGCAGGTCGCCGTGGTCGTGGGCTCGACGGAGCGCTTCGTGGACACGGTCCACGCCCGCAGCGAACTCGTCGTTGTGGAGATCCACCACTGCGAGTGCCAGTTCTGCCCGGATGCGGCTGAACGGGAACCCGGGCTCGGTCGACAGATCGAGCGCCGTGTGGAGGTGCTCGACGGCACCCTCGTCGTCATTGCGCCAACCGACGAGGCCGAGCAGCCAGTGGGCGGCGGCGGCGTCCCATGCGTTGTCGGTCGCCTCGGCCATGGTGATGGCCCGCTGTGCGTGCTCCGCCGCGTCCGGGCGGTCGAACCGATAGTGGGCGAACGCTCGCCAGCGCTGGACGATGTTGGCGAACGTCGGGAGCTCTTCGTGTCGTGTGAGGTGTTCCGCCTGGTCGAGGAACTGGTCGGTTCGGTCCTCGTCGCCCCGGAGGGCTGTGATGGTGGCGGCGGTGGCGAGGGCCATCGACTCGAAGGCGACGTGGCCGGCTGATCGACAGTCATCGATCACGTCGAGGACCTGCGAGTACGTCGAATCGAGCTCCAGATCGAACACGACGGTTCCGTAGGTTTGGAACAAGCGGGCGGCGAGCAACGAATGGGAAGGAAGCAGCTCGCTCGCCCCTGCCACCGACGCGAGAATCGTCCTGCCCTCGGGGATCGATCGACCCTGGATCACGAGCGACCCCTGGCGCACAAGTGCCGCAGCATGCAGCTCCGCATCGTCGTGTTCCCGCGCAATTCGGAGTGCTTCGTCGAGGTCTGACCACAGCGTGGCCCCATCGATGAGCCCTGACCAGTACCCGCTCCATGCCGCGTTCGAGGTACGCGTTCACCCGTGCGATCGGATCGTCGGAATCTCTCACCGCCCGCACCGAGAAGTCGTAGCTGTCGGCGAGTCGCCCCGCCATGACAGCCATGATCGAGGCTGTTGCCGCCAACGTGGCGCCGGCGACACGGTCGAGATCAGGGTGGGCGAGAATCGCACGGCACTGCGCGAGCACTTCGCCGTACCTTCCTCGGACGTGGGCGTGATCGTAGGTTTGTTCGACGAGTTCGGCCGCCTGCTCGGGCCGGCCCCGATGGAGTTGCCAGCCGATCGCAGCGCGGATCTCCGGCCAGCTCGTGATCGAGCAACCGCAGCCACACCTCGTCGACGTCTCCTTCATGTCGCATGCCCGCCATCGCCTCGGCGACGACGCCGCTGATCGCCTCCGCGTGCTTGATCGCGGACCTCGGACACCTCGGCGGTTGCATCGAGCTCCTCGACCGCGAGCGTGCGGACGGCCATGGGCAGGCTGTACCGGTCGTCCGCGAGGCGACGCACGAGCGACGCCTCCACCAATTCGACCAACGAACGCGCTGCGCCCCGATCGTGCCGGTCGGCGGTGTCGGAGATCACCCGAACTGCAACATCGAATCGAAACGACTCGGCGAACGCCCCCAGCCTGCGAAACGCGACGTCGGTCGGGGGGCCGAGTCGGTCGACGCTCCACTTCACGCTCGCGTTCAGCGACCGGTGTCGACGCGGTTCTCGTCTGGCGTCCACGGCGCCCGACCCGAGCGACTCCCGGAAGTCCCGGGCGATCTCGGAGAGCGGGACCGCACCGGCGGCAGCGGCGACGAGCTCGATCGCAAGCGGGACCCCCTCGCTGTTCCGAGCGATCGAAGCCAGGTCGCCGGCGTTCGACTCGTCGAGCGAGAAGTCTGAAATGACGTCTCGCACCCGATCGATCAGCAGTGCGACCGAGGCGATGTCGCCGACATTTCCCGAGTGAGCGTCCTGACTCGGGACCTCGAGGGGTGAGAGCCGGTAGGCCACTTCGCCACTCACCCCCAACCGGACCCTGCTCGTCGCCAAGACCCTGGCGTCTGCGGACGAACCGATCCCAGCAACGTGATCACGGCCACGATCTCGTCGAGCACGTGCTCGCAGTTGTCGACCACCATCAGGCACCGCCCGGCCGGCACCCGCTCACCGATCAACGCTTCGAACGAAACTTCGCGACCGACCGGACGAACGAGTCCTCGAACGAGGACCTCACGCCCGACGGACCCGTCGCCGCACCCAGGTCGATCCACCACACCGGCCAGTCAGAGGCGGCGCGGGTGTCGGCAACCTCACCGGCAAGACCGTGCCTTGCCCACACCGCCCTCGCCGACGATGGTGACCAGCGAACGCGCATCGAGCAGGTCGCAGAGTTCGTCCAGCTCCGCCGCACGCCCCACGAACGATGCGCCCCGTGCAGATACCACTCCTTCCAGCGTACGACGCGAGCGCCAGGGGCTGAGGCGCTGTCGCACCCGAGCAACAACCGCTCGTTCCAGACGGGGCACCGCGAGCGGGCTCCGCTGGTCGCTGAAGCCAGCCGAAGGGATCAAGATCACCCACTTGGGTGATCTTCCCGGCGCTCCGGCCAACGACCATGGTCGGTAGCTGCAACGAAAAGCGAAGAACGAGCAGCAAACACGAAGACACCGAGGATCGACCGACCGAACCGGAGCCACAACATGAAATCGACACAAGCCGAACTCGACACGATCATGAAGTCTGAAGTCGCCACGCTCAAGGGCGCCCAGTGGGGAGAGATGGCCATCAGCATCAACCGATTCGAACCCGGAGCGGATCTCTCACCGCTGCTCGCCCAGGTCTCGACCGGTTCATGCCCCGTACCGCACTGGGGTTACCTGATCGAGGGTTCGTGGACCGTCGGAGTACACCGATGGTTCCACCGAGACGATCAACGCCGGCGAGGTCTACTTCCTGCCCGCAGGCCATGACCGCGTCTTCACCGAGACCGGTTGCTTGATGGTCGAATTCAGTCCCGCAGCCGAGAACGCTGCCTTCATGGAGGAAGTGGCCCCGCTTCTCGCCGAGTAGGTGTGGGTTGGCGATCTCGAAACGGGTGCGGGAAGGTGGTCCTGCCCGGTGACTCGAAGGCCCACCGCTCGGTGTTCAGCGGCTCGACGACGGGCGGATCGCTGCGTCGAGTTCGCCGTCGGTGGCCAAGCCGAAGTCTGCCTCGATGGCGCGCTGGTCGGCCTCGAAGTCGACTCCCATGTCGAGCGGGAGTCGGTGGGACGCCGCCGCGGCGACACCGGATGCGGTGCCGACTCCCGTCACTCGTGATGGAGCAGTGCCGTGCCGTCCGGGTTGTCGATCACGAACTTCCAGCTTCCGTCGGACTGACGGCGGACGACCCTCGGCGGTGCTCTGAGCAGGTGTTTTCGCGTGGAGCGGATGACGGGAATCGAACCCGCGTTCTCAGCTTGGGAAGCGAAGCATGTTTGATGGCGTCGTAGGCCGACACGCCGGGCTGATGGCCGGGACACGATGTCTAGGTACAGGCGGACCGAACACTCTGGTCGCCGGGGACGAAGCGTTGCCATTCGTCGGACGTGAGATCTCGGCCGACAATGTCGCAGTGCGCGCTCCATCGATCGCTCGGGGGCGAGCGGGATCTCGAGCAACCGGCCCGAGGTGGAGACCCAGATCGAGTCGCTCGATTCGTCATACCAGGAGGGTGACGACAAGGCGGCGCCGGTGCCATCCCAGACGAGACCGGCGGTTTCCGCTCGGACGAGATCCCAGACTTCGACGTTGCCGTCGGTGCCGGTGATCACGAGGAGTTGGCCCTCGCGCGCGAACCGAGGTTGGCGACAGCGTCGTTTCCGGGCAAGTTGTTGACCTTGCGGCCGGTGGGATCGATGACGACGACGCCGCCGACGACGCCGCCTCCGGATCGGATGCGACTGCGAGTACGCCGCTCGATGGGTCCATGGTGTTGACCACTGCGAATTGGGCTCCGGTTTCGAGTTCACCGGTCAGTTCGGCATTCTCGTCGTAGTTCCGCAAGGTGCCGTCTTCGTCGAACACGTGCAGCGTCCAGTGCGGGGTGCACACTGAACCCGTCGGGAGCAGGGACCGTGAAGAGAACACCAGCTTCGTCGTGGACGAGCCTCACGAGGCTCGCAACCAGGTTGCCATCTGCGTCCGGACCGAGCACCGCGATCGTGTCGTCGAAACGGGTCCAGGCCGACGGCCGGTTCGGGAGGTCGATCCGCTCGACCATCGTCTCGCCCGCCCAGCGGGCGATGATCCCGTCACCGCCGCTGATTGCCCACACCCCGTCCAGCTCCGGGTACACCCCCTCCGTTGGGAAGAGGTTCCCGTCCGGGGTTCGAAGCTCTGTGCGCGGTTCGCTCACCGGTGGCGAGGTCCACGACCTCGACGGCCGGGTTCGTCAGGGTGAGGAGACCTGCCTTGCCGGCGTTGAACGCGTACGTGGGCGGCCGGGTCGATCGGCGAACTCCGCTCGACGAGCGCGTCGCCCTCCAGTTCGATCACCTCGTAGCCACCGTCGGCCCCTCTCGTGGTGACCGTGCCGTCAGGGCGCACGCGGGCGTCGACGGCATCGGCGGAGCTGTGTCACGACGCCAGGCGATCCGGTGCGTCGGTCGACGAGTTCGATCTGCCCATTCGACACCGCCACGATCAAGCCGTCGGAGCGAAGGCCGAGCGCACCAACAGGGGTCGTGGCCGTCGTGGCGACGGACGAGATGATGTCTCCGGTGAGGAGTGCGACGGTGATCACACTGCCGTCGGCCAGACCGGCAATGAGCTCCAGACTCGTTGGGTCGAAGCTCATGCTGGCGGCGGGTGCGTCGGTGTCAAGCACGAACAGTTGCTCACCGGTCGTGGCGTCGACGACTTGCAGGCGTCCGCTGCCGTTCGTCGCATCGAAGTTCTGTGTGCTCACGGCGGCGAACGAGCCAGTCGAGTCGATCTCGACGTTCCAGAGCCTGTCGGCGCCGATCTGTTCCCCGATCGGTTCGCCGGTCGTGGCGTCGAAGAAGCTGCATCGTCAACTGCCCTGCCTCCACGACAAAGGCAGCCACGCCGCCCGCGATGTCAGTGTCGAACAGAAGCATCGGGCTGGACTGCTCCAGCTGGATCGCGTCGGGATCGTCGAAGGATCCGATCCAGTTCGTTGCCGTCGGCACCTCCCACCAGCGACTTCGACCGTGAGTCGTCGCATCGCCCAGCGAGACGCCGAGCACCTCTCTGGCGATGGGCTGCGATCATCGACCTGCCGAGCGTCAGGTCGAGGTTGTACATCAGCGGACCATCGGCAACGGCGAACTCCGTCAGCCCGTTGCGGCTGAGCAAGGAGGTGTCGGGCAGTCGCCGACGTCGATCTTGGAACCGTACGCGAGCCGATCGGGACGGCTCGATCCGAGGGCGTTGAGAATGGCCTGTTCGGTTTCGGGCACGGGTGACCGCCGTACGCCTCAGCGCAAGGAGTATTGACACTTCGGGGTTCTCCACCTCTGTGCTGCGGCAGCGGCTGATCAACGTGGCGAGATCCGTGTCCTCAACCGCTGCGGTGGCGACCTCGGTCTGGCGCAGGGCTTCGACTGCGGCTCGTTGGCTGCTTCGGCGGCCTCAAGCGCTTCGAGCTTGAGCGAGGCGTCGCGCTTCGTTTTCTGACGACTGGGCGTTGTTGCGCTGCGCAGCGCCACGCCGACCTGCGCGACGAGCGCGACAACGAGAGCGACGCCGGTGACGGTGACGAGGCGTCGAAGCCGGCGGAGGCGACGAACGTCGCCTGGCGGCTCGCGTCGACCGCAGCGACACTCGACGCGAGGAACGCGTAGATTTCTGCAGCGGTGAGGCGCACCGGTGGGCGTCGATCGAGCCGGCGAAATCTCGTCTAATTGGCCCTCCGACAACAGGAACGTCTGAGCCTTGTCATGCTCGACCCAGGTCGAGGCGATACTGCTGAGCGATCGTTGCGCCTGGACGTCGACACGAGAGCTCTCGATCGAGTCTGCGAGTCGGTGCCATTCGGTCAACAACGACTCGTGGCGATCTCGACGGTTCCGCTCTGTGACCGGGTCGATGGTCGAAGCTGAGAAGGCGGTGTCGTTCCGCTGACGCTCGAGGATCTCGGGCACCTGACGTGCTCCGGCGCCGGTCAACTCGCTGACGAGCACTCGGCGCCGGGTGTCGGGAGGTGCCGTTGCCGAGGGTGACGAGACGCAAGAACACATCGCGGATCTGGGTGTGCGCCTCTGGGTCGGGCACCCGGCGAAGACGTTCTCGCGGTTCGCACGAGTGCTCCCGTTCACGCCGCCGATCCTGGCATACGTGGCAGCATCGATCGAGGTACCGACGCGACGTGCTCGAAGAAATCGGTCAGCGCGGGCTGGAGGAGCGGGAGCGCCGATGCCTGGCCCATCACGTCGGTGACGATCTCGGGAACGAGTCCGGCTTCGAAGGTGACCCCGGCCGCCGCCGCCGGTGCGACCGTCGCCTGCTCGAGCTCGGCGACGCTCATCGGCGTGATCAGCTCGGTGGCGTGGCGAAGCGGCTCCCCGAACGCCCGGTGGCGCATTGGCCGGTCGTAGTGATCGGCGCGCAACGTGGCGATGATCTTGACCGGCGAGTGCGCGTCCTCGGCCGACGCAGCGAGCACGTCGAGGAACGCGCGGCTTCCTCGGCGGACGAGTGGGTGAAGAGCTCCTACGAGCTGGTCGACGACCAACACGAGGCGAGCGTCGGGCTCGGGAAGCAGTCGGGCCGTCGGCCCACGATGCCGTCCACGCGGAGTCGCTCCGCCAGCCCGGGCACGTCCTCGACGGC
This sequence comes from Ilumatobacteraceae bacterium, assembly GCA_963695475.1. Lineage (GTDB taxonomy): Bacteria > Actinomycetota > Acidimicrobiia > Acidimicrobiales > Ilumatobacteraceae > Ilumatobacter_A. Next base: position 10,586 of record CAVOHA010000015.1, on the reverse strand, counting down.
GACACCCCGCAGCGCGAGCGCGAGTGCTGCGAACGGATCGGCGCCCGGTGTCATCGTCGCCTGGAACCACCGATCGGCGTCAGCGACCGGTCGCGAAGAACGGCGGGCAGCACCCCGGCCCGGACGACGCTCGACTTGCCGGCGCCGCTCGGCCCGACGAGGACGATGAGGCGGCCCTGCACGCCGGATGCGACCAAGCGAGCCACGAGCCGCTCGACGAGCCGTTCGCGTCCGAAGAACCGTGCGGCGGCACGCTCCTGGAACGCCTGGAGCCCGACGTACGGATTCTCGACGATAGCGACGAGTGGTTCTCGGGATCCGTGGCCGAGTGCCTCGCGGAGATCGTGAGCGAACTGCTCGGGTCCACCGGGTCGCGACAATGGATCGGCATGGGTGCCACGAGCGAGCACGGCAGCGACCGGCACCGAACTCGCTGAGGTCGCGTCGATCGAACGCATCACGTGTTGGGCGATCATCGCCACCGCGTAACCATCGGCGCGTTTCGTTGCCTCGCTGCCGGTCTGCTGTTCGGGCGCCGTGAACGGCGTCGACGACATCGATGCATCCATGGCGAAATCGGCCACCGATGCGTTGCCGTCGGTATCGAGCAGGATGTTCGTCGGCTTCAGATTCCCGTGGACCACACCAAGGCGGTGTGCGGCGCCGAGTGCCTCGGCAACGTGATCGAACACCTGGAGCGCGTCGTCGAGTGTCAGTTCGTCTCGATCGAGTGCTGCTTGCAGACTGCCGCGCTCGAACAGCAGGGCGTCGGTGACGTAGGCGGCCCCGGGCTGTCGCCATCGGTCGATGGTCCCGACGATTCGAGGATGATCGATTGCTTTGGCGAGCTGGGTCTCGGTGTCGAAGCGGCGGATGAAGTCAGGGATCGTCGGCGATCTCGGGGCGGATCACCTTGAGTGCCAGCTCGCGTCCGGCTGAGGGCTCGTACGCCACACGCACGACCCCACGCGGACCCACGCCGATGCGCTCGCGAAGCTCATGCCCACGGATCCCAGACGCTGTTGCGTCAGTGGGCGACGCCGGGGGGCACCAGCCCGCGTTTGCCGAGGCGGAGGGTCGGGTCGTCGAGCACGATCCGTTCCTCGAAGGCTGCCAGGTCTGCCGACAGGGTCGAGACCCAGCTCGTCGCGCAGCGTTCGGCGATAGGTGCCGAACGCTCGTAGCGCCTCGCCCTGGCGGCCCGACCGATCAGCGCGACCATCAAGTGTGCGGCCAGGCGTTCGCGCAGCGGGTTGAGTCGGGTCAGGCTCTCCAACTCCCCGACCAGTTCCCGCGTCGACCCGGCGCGCAGATCGGCGTCGATGCGATCCTCGACTGCGGTGAGCCGCAACTCTTCCAGTCGGGCGATCTCGGTCTGTGCGAACTCGTCGTAGACGAACTCTTCGAATGCTCGCCCCCTCCACAAGGCGAGCGCTTCGTGGAAGACGAGCGATGCGGCCGCCGGATCGACATCGAGCAGCCGTCTGCCTTCGCCGGTCAGCGACACGAACCGATCGGCGTCGATCGCATCCGGCTCGGTGACGAGCATGTAGCCGGGCGAGCTGGTGACCAGGACCGTGCTGTCGCTCCCCTTGGAACGCTCCGGGTCGAGTGCCGATCGCAACTTGGAGATGTTCACCCACAGCACGTTCTGAGGGTCTGGACAGCGCCATCGGCCCACAGCTCATCGAGCAGTTGATCGGTCGACACGACACGGTTGGCGTTGGCGAGCAGCATCGCCAGCAGAGCTCGTTCCTTGCGGGCCCCGAGCAGGACCTCGTCGTCGCCCCGACGAACCCGGCAGCCCAGCAGGTAGTATCGCAGCACGCCGGCCCTCCCTCCCGATGAACGTGGGGCATACCGACAGTGCATCATGTGGTCGACTGTGAGTTCGGCAGCTTTCAGCCACCTTAGGTGGAGCACGGGATACCGAGGAAAGGGAGCTAAGGGCGCTGAAAGGCGGCGTGGCGATCGTGAGGCCAGTTCCGAACCGTTCGGAACCACAGGAGGAACCACCACCATGAATCGATCTCGCACCATCAGGTCCGCAGCCACGCTCTCGGTGTTCGCCATCACGGCGGCCGCGTGTGGGAGCGACGAGTCGAGCTCGCCGTCCACCGACGTCGCCGTGCAGGAAACCCCGAGCGCCGACTCGGCGCCGGCGACAACTGAGGTGGAGGCGCCTTCGACCAACGCCGAACCGACAGTCCCGGCGACCACTCCGCCCGAAACCCCGAGTACGACCGCTGCGCCACGGGTCTACGACTTCACCAAGGTGTCGGCCGTCGTGGACACGTTCGTCACCAAGGAAGGTCTCAACGGAGCGGGCTTGATCATCGTCGAGCAAGATGACGGCGTCGTCCACGAGGAATACTGGGGTGACTTCGACGCCAACCGGGTCACCCTGGTCGCCTCGGCCGCCAAGAGCGTCTCCGCCGGCGTGCTGTTGAGCCTCGACGACCAAGGGCTCCTCGATGTCGATGCGCCGGTCGTCGATGTCGTCGATTGGGGATCGGGCAACCCAGACGTCACGCCGGCCCAGCTGCTCAGCCACAGTTCAGGGCTGCCCGGTGTCTTCGAGAACCTGGGGATCGAGGCCTACGACTGCCAGTTTGTCGCCGGCATGAGCCTGCAGGATTGCGCCGCCGGTGCGTTCTTGACACCCGAGGACGATGCCGATGTCGTCGCACCCGACACTCGGGTCCGGTACGGAGGCATCTCGTGGCAGATTGCCGGTGCCGTGGCGGAGGTCGCATCGGGCAAGACATGGGCTGAGTTGATCGACGAGACCTACGTGCAACCCTGCGGCTTCGAGCCCGGCAGCTTCGGGTACACCAACGGCTTCCCGGTTGACTTCGGCGGAGACTCTGCGAACCTCGTCGTGACCGACAACCCGAACATCGAGGCCGGCCTCTTCACGACGCCGGGGGCGTATGCCGAGTGGTTGTTGGCGAACCTGCGAGGCGGGGTGTGCGGCGATGGTCAACAGGTGCTTTCACCGCAGGCCTTGGACGCCATGCACGCCGATCGGATCGACGAGGTGTTCGGAGGGACCTTCTTCGTCGACAAGGAATATGGACTCGGGCAGGGGTGGGCGATCCGGCGCGAGAACGGCCGACTCCTGGATCCAGGCATCTTCGGCACCGTGCCGTGGCTCGACATGGATGGTGGATACGGTGCCTACCTCGTCATCGAGGACACCTCCGCCACCGGTCAGGCGCTGGCCTTCTCGATCTGGGATCTCGTCGACGACGCCGTGACCGCCGCCCGGTAGCCGATGTGCTCAGCCGGCGATGTCGGCTGGCCGCACCTCCTACGGGGGCTCGTTCAGCTCCGGCGCATCGTCGAGTTTCGTCGCTCGTGCATCGCCGCTGAACAACATCAGCTGACCGTCTGAGAACACGAGGATCAGAGCGCTCTGAGCAGGTCAAACGCTGTTGTTTTTTGTTGCCCGGGGTGAGTCGTCGTGCGATCTACGTGCGACTACGCCGAATTCTCTTCTGGACCCGTTGTCGTGTTTCGTTCGGCGACCAGCACTTCGAGGACCTCGTGGGCTCGCCATCGGAGTTGACCCCGTGGGCCGTCAGCGGCCTCGGTGAGGATGCCGAGGTCGGCAAGGACCCGGAGTGCTGCGGCGCGGACGGTCGCGTGATGGTCAGTCGCTTCTCGACGATCCGGGAGGTCGAGACAGGTTGTTCGAAGGCGAGGTCGACGAGTTGGTTCCGCCGAGCCTCGTGTCGTGTCTTGAACGCGTATGCGGTACTGCTCTCGGAGATCGGTGAGCTGTTCGGCGCGACTGACGGCGTCGACGGCCTGGGTGGAGACGGCGTCGAGGAACATGGACAACCAGGTGTCGATGTCACCTCGCTCGCGCACTCCTTGGAGTGCTTCGAAGTGCACGGTGCGTCGTTCCTCGAAGTAGGGCGATATGTAGAGCAGTGGTGCTGGAAGCCGGTCGCGGATGACGAGGAAGAAGACGACGAGCAGTCGTCCGAGGCGACCGTTGCCGTCGAGGAATGGGTGGATCGTCTCGAACTGGTAGTGCAGGAGTGCGGCCTGGATGAGCGGTGGCAGAGTCGGCTCTTCATGAACGAAAGCCTCCAGGTCGTCGAGGAGGCCGGGAGACACGTCTGCTGGCGGCGGGACGAATGTTGCTGTCGTCGGTGGCGCGCGGCAGGCGCCCGATCCGTCTCGTGGTTCTGGACTTCGCCGGGCTGGCGTTCACGGCCGCGCACTCCGGCGAGGGCAACTCCTCGGCATCATTTCGCGAATCAGGCGGGTGCTGAGTGGCAGGGTTGCGAGTCGGTCGAGCCCCGGTCTCGATCGCGAGGACGTAGTTGATGACCTCTTCGACGTCTGGTCCGAGTGGGAGGTCGTCGGCTTCCGCGTCGTAGACGTCGGTGAGTGACGCTTGGGTTCCCTCGATACGGGTCGAGGCAACGGCCTCTCGGCGCAGGTACGGGCCGACAAGGAGTTGTGGGCTGGGGAGCAGCCTGCCCGCGCCGGCGAGTCGCCCGAGTGCTGCCTCGGCGTCGGCCATCTTGGTGACCGTGATCGGGGAGAGGTCCAGCGATCGAGGGATGGGCTGCGGGAAGAACGCGGTGTAGCCGTAGGTGCCGGGCGTGCGTTCGGCGCTGCCGAACGGTGTCCGTGCGTAATTGGCGGCATCCATGGCCCAAAGCGTAGATCATCTCTAAAGAAAAGCGTGTAAATCTTTCGAGACGTGTGCCGTCTCGAAGAGAAACGACAACAGTCGGGCATCGTCATGCAAGAAGATCCCTGTTTCCTTGCATGACGGGGCGCTACCTGCAAGGAACGACAACGGTCGGACGGAAGGCGGCACCGATCCCGAAGGTACCACACGCGGCAATTCAGGCTCCGGTGGCGTCCACAACGACTCAGGCACGGTGCGGATCGGCTACTGGTCCAGGGCTGCCTGCATGTAGCCGACGAGTTCGAGCGCTTTGTCCCAGGTGGTGTGGGCTCCGGGGTACTCGTCGAGGGTGACGTCGAGTCCGGCGTCGGTGAGCCGTTTCTCGAACAGGTGGGCCGCGTCACGGTTGCTGATGATCCCGTCGTCGAGCATGCCGAGTTCGTCGAGATCGGCTCGGATCGAGCCGTCGGGGTCCACACGATGACAACCAGTCGGACCCGTCCTCGATCGGCCGCGGCCCCGTGTCGTTCTCGGGCATCCACATGAAGAACTTCGCATCGAGGTCGGTCGGCCAGTTGGTCGGGTCGACCATCTGGGCGACCTCGTTCTGCATCCCGGCGGGGTCCGCTGCGAACGGCTCGTCGAATGGACGGTCGTGGAGGAAGTACGGACCGTCGCCGAGAATGGCGCCGACCGGCGGCGCCGGTGACGTGCTGGTGGCACACCCGTCGATGGGTCCGGTCCTGGGCTGTTGGGAGGCGAACATCACCGGCCCGATGCCCGCCGAGAAGCCGTAGAGGACGGTGTTGGTGGCGTCGCCGCCGTTCGCGGCGGCGTGCTCTTGGGCGAAGGCAACCGAGCAACTCGCCCGGTCCTTCCACGCATCGAAAACGGCCGGGGTGAACGGGAATTGTTCGCCGACCCACGACGGCGTGTAGACGACGAATCCGTTCGTGGCGGCAGCTTGGGACACGACGGCGGTGGCCACGTCATCGTGTGTTCCGATTCCGTGATAGTTGAGCACGACCGGCCAGGGACCCTCGCCGACTGGCGTGTAGATGTCCATGGCGTACTCCACGCCATCCGCTGTCAGATACGCCACATCGGTCGTCACCGTGAAGGCGTTGGGGTCCGCAGGTACCGGCGCCGGTGATGGCTCCGCCAGCTCGGATTCGTCCGCGACTCGTACCGCGTCCGGATCGGCCGCCGCTCGATCGTCCGCGTTTCCATACGCCCAGATCACCCCATACAGCGCGGCGAGCGCGGTGTCCGGATCGATGGTCGGTGGATCGGTGGCGGGCGGATCGGTGATGACGGGTTCGGTGACCGGCGGTTCGGTGGATGCCGGATCGGTGACGGGTGCGTCGGTCGCGGGCGTCTGGGCGACCTCGAGGCTGGATGCTGCGGGTTCGTCGTCGGCGGAGTCGCCGCTGGAGCCGCACGCGGTGAGGAGCACGGCTCCTGCGACTGCGGTGGCGACGAGCCCGCGGCCGGCTCTGGTGGTCAGTTTCGGGTGGTTCCTGGTGGGTGACATCTGCTGATCCCTTCTCGGTGTTCCAGCTCGGGCCGGAACGGTTGGTGTTGGCTCTCAAGGTCGATGAGGCACCTGAACAGCCGCTGACGCTCTCCGGTCGCGTCTCGTTAAGAAGCCTGTAAGTCAGCGGGAGATACCCTGTGACATGGAGTTACGGGCCCTCGGGCATCCCTCGCGGCGTTGCGCGACGACGAGGTGATCGACCTGGGGTCTCCCAAGCAGAAGGCGTTGCTGGCCCTGCTGCTCATCAACGCCAACCGTCCGGTGTCCTCCGATCGGATCCTCGATGCGGTGTGGGGTGACGACGCCTTCGGGAAGGAGAACTCACTGCACGTCCACGTCTCGCGGCTGCGCTCGGTGCTCGACCCGAATCGGGCCGAGGCGACAGTTCCGTCATCGAGACGGTCGGAACCGGATACCAGCTGACCGTGGATCTCGATCGATTCGACGTGGCCCGATTCGAGCGTGAGTCCGAGCGAGGTCGCGCCCTCCTCGGAACCGATCCGGCCGGAGCCGCCGGACCGCGCTCCATTCCGGCGCTCGGCCTGTGGAACGGCCCGGCCTACGACGACTTCGCGTACGACGACTTCGTACAAGCCGAGCGAACCCGACTGGACGAAGCGCCGTTCTCGCAGCGGTCGAGGACCGGATCGAGGCAGACCTCGCTCTCGGACGTTCGGGCGAGCTGGTGAGCGAACTCGAATCGCTGCGCAATGAGCATCCGTTTCGTGAACGCCTCGTCGGTCACCACGTCTTGGCGCTGTACCGGTCGGGTCGCCCGGCGGATGCGCTTCGAGTCATGGAGAAGTTCCGTCGTCGCGGGCGAGAGGCAGCCGGGATCGAGCCGACACCTGCGCTGCTTCGGCTCGAAGAGCGGGTGCTCCTGCACGACGAGAGCATCCAGCCTCGGGGTGCCGACGTCGCGGCGATGCCCACACTGGTCGAGGCAGCGAACCCGTACAAGGGCCTGCGCCCGTTCGCCCCTGCTGACACCGGGACGTTCTTCGGACGCGATGCCCTCGTGGCCGAACTGTTGCGAGCGGTCGGGAGCGGCCGGAACCTGGTCGCACTGGTCGGTGCGAGCGGGTCGGGAAAGTCCAGCGTCGTTCGTGCCGGGCTGATCCCCGCGCTTGCGAAGGGAGCGATCGATGACTCCGATGGCTGGTTGGTCGCCAGCATGATGCCTGGAGCCCACCCGTTCGCGGAACTCGAAGGAGCGCTCCTCAAGACGGTCATCGACGCGGCGGACAGCCTCGACGAACAACTACGCGATGGCGACGACGGGCTGATCCGTTCGGCGCTGAGGCGCCTTCCCGACGAGGACGCGCGGTGGCCGCTGCTCGTCATCGATCAGTTCGAAGAGCTGTTCAGCATGGTCGACGACGACGCCGTCCGGGATCGCTTCCTGTCGAACCTTGTCGCGGCGATCGACGATCCGCACGATCGGATCACTGTCCTCGTCACGCTCCGAGCGGACTTCTGCACGCGGCGCCACTTCAGCACCCGGAGTTCGGGGCCCGCCTGGGGAGCGGAGTCGTCAACGTCACGCAACTCACTGCCGAGGAGCTCGAAGCGGCAGCCCTCATGCCGGCCGAACAGGTCGGGGTGGCCTTCGAACCGGCGTTACTCGGCCAACTCATCGCCGACGTCGGCAACCAGCCCGGAGCGCTGCCCCTGTTCCAGTACGCGCTGACCGAGCTGTTCGATCGGCGCGACGGCGACGTGCTGCTGACCTCGACGTACCGGTCGATGGGCGGCGTTGACGGTGCGCTCCGGCGACGAGCTGATGATCTGTACGACCAACTCGACGCTCAGCAACAGGAGGCGGCGCGTCAGCTGTTCCTCCGCCTGCTCACCGTCACCGAACACGAGCAGCGGAGTCGGCGTCGGGTGGGCCGCCCGCGAGGTGGTGTCGCTCGACGTCGACAGCGTGGCCATGCACGACGTCATTCGCCTGTTCGGCGATCATCGACTGCTGTCGTTCGACTCGGATCCGCTCACCGGAGCGCCGACGGTGGAGGTCGCCCACGAGGCGCTCCTCACGACCTGGCCGGCACTCGTCGAGTGGATCGACGAAGGCCGTGACGATCTCCGGCGGCACGGATCGCTGGCGGTGGCACTGCGCGAGTGGGAGTCCGCCGACCGCAACCCCGATTACCTCCTCGCCTCCGCAAGGCTGGCCGAGTTCATGTCGTGGAGCGCGTCGACCGGCATGTCGCTCAACGTCGCCGAGCGAGAGTTCCTCGAAGCAAGCTCCAGTCGAGCCGTCGAGGAGCAGGCCGCGGCCGACCGTCGTGCACAGTCCGAGACCGGGCGCGCCGCCGGCTGTGGGGTGCCGTCGGCGCGCTCACCGGCGCACTCGGAGTTGCGGCTGTCGTTCTGGTCGCGGGTCGCGTCCGATGACGCCGGGCCCAGTGCCGCATCGGTTGACCCTGCGGCGAGTGTCGTCTCCGACGACCCTGCGCCGAGCGTCGTGCCCGGCGCCCCAGCGGTGACCGTTGCGCCAGACGATCCTCCAACGGTTGTCGTGCCCGTGGTCCCCGAGTCGAGCGTCATGTACTTCGGGAACCGGCTCGACGAGCAGTGGTACGACAACGTGCGATCAGGTTTGGAGAAGGCGGATCGCGATCTCGACATGGAGCTCGTCGACGTGAGCTGGCGCGTGAACCCGGTCGCCGAGTTCCGAGAACTCGCGGCATCGGGTCCGGAGTTCGTGGTGATCAGCGAGGCGAACACGATCTCGTTCGACCCGTCGGTCACCAGCGACTTCCCGGACGTGCAATTCGGCGTGGTCGACGGTCCGGTCGAGGGGTCGAACGTCACGTCGGGTGACTTCGCCAACGAGGAAGGAGCCTTCCTCGCCGGTGTCGCCGCAGCGATGAAGACCGAGACCGGGACGGTCGGCTTCGTCGGGGCCCAACCCGACCCGGAGACCGAGGCGTTCCGGGCCGGATTCGAGGCCGGCGTCCACTCGGTCGACGAAGAGATCACCGTCTTGGCCATCTACGTCCTCCAGTTCGCCGACGACATCAACGGCAGCGGGCGCCCCGACCTGGGCGAAGCACGGGCGCGGGCCCTGTACCGGCGTGACGCTGATGTGGTCTTCGCGGTCGCGGGAACGTCGGGCCTCGGCGTGTTCACCGCCGCTGCTGCCGAGTCGGACGTGCTGGACCGGCAGCTCTGGGCGATCGGTGCCGACAACGACCAGTGGTTCGAAGTTGCCGCTGATGAACAGCGCCACGTGCTCACATCGATCATCAAACGCGGCGATCTCGCGTCGTTCCGGCTCGTGGAGCACATGCTCGACGGCGGGCCGACCGGCGTCGCCTTCCGCCTCGGCGTCGGGGACGACGGTTTCGGCTACTCGCAGCAGGGTGAGGGTCTCACCGACGAGATCACGAGCCGCATCGATGAGGCGACCACCGACATCACGGAGGGTCGCATCGACGTGCCGTCCGTGCCGACGGGCGACACGTTGACGCTCGATCTCGCCGGCAACGACATCGACGCCCCACGAGGAGTCGACGGCTTCGACCTCGGAGTACCGATCGACCCCGGCACGTACACCTTGGATGCGCTCGGGGTGCCGCTCACGCTGACGATTCCACCGACGTGGATGGCGGTCGACAACATCCCTGGTTCGACCGTGATCGTCCCTCCCGGACGGGCCGCCACCGGGGAACCCCAACGTTGCGTTCATGCGCCCAGCGTTTCTCTCTGATCCTGCCCAGCCGGAAGCGGGCGTCGAGGACCAGGTGTGGTGGCCCCTCGACGACATCGAGGGCTGGGCGGACGAGTTGGTCGATGGCATCATCACGACCGAACTGGTGCGCACCGAGATCGGAGGTCGCGGGCGCGTGGTATTTCGAGGCCGAAGTCACCGACCCCGATGTCTGCGGGCCACTGTCCCGATGCGCCGGATTCATCATCAACGCGTTTCTCGGTCCGAGCTACGTCAGCGCCTTGAGCTTCGGCCCGGACGCCATCACCGCGTCTGGTGGGTCGACGGCGGGGATCAACCGCCGCTGGCGATCTTCACACACACGCCGTCTGACGATCGCAGCGGCCAGGTGCAGGCCGATGCGCTGCTGAGACCCTGGTCATCGGTGAGCCGGGGCCGCACCCCGTCGAACCCGAGTACGAGGGATCGAGCCGTGCCGGAAGTGGCAGGGCCGAGCCCGCGCCGTGAGCTTCCAAAACGGGGCCTCGCCGAGGCTGCAGTCGGCCGCCAAATCCTCAGCCCGAAGGTCGGTGTGCGGCTGGCCACATCCGTGCGACATCCGTGCGACAGGCAAAGGACAAGACATGCGAACGCCATAACCGAAGCGGCCGCCCGAAACCTCGTGAGCTGGCCGTTTCGCGGGGGCTTCCGCTGGAGCGAACGCCAAGCTTCAGCTT
>CAVOHA010000014.1:0-20503 GCA_963695475.1 Ilumatobacteraceae bacterium | reverse complement strand
GATCAAGCTGAAGATCGAGCCGGGCGCCGACATCGAACACGTCGCCGCGGTGCGCGAGCTCATCGGCCCCGACGTGCCGCTGCAGGTCGACGCGAACACCGCGTATCGCCGAACCGACGGCCAGCACCTCGCTGACCCGACGACTACGACCTGCTCCTGATCGAGCAGCCGCTGCCCGAGGAGGACATCATCGGCCACGCCGACTCGCCCAGGAGGTCGACACCCCGATCTGCCTCGACGAGTCACTCGTCTCGGCGGCGGGTACCGCCGACGCAATCGAGCTCGGCGCATGCGAGATCGCCAACATCAAGCCCGGACGAGTCGGTGGCTACCTCGAAGCGATCCGGATCCACGACCTCTGCCTGGACCGTGGGATCCCGGTGTGGTGCGGCGGGATGCTCGAAACGGGTATCGGCCGAGCTGCGAATGCGGCGCTCGCCGTGCTGCCCGGATTCACCCTGCCCGGAGACATCAGCGTGTCCACCCGCTTCTACGCACAGGACATCGTGACCGAACCGATCGTCGTCGTCGACGGCCACGTCACGGTGCCGAACACACCGGGCATGGGCTTCGACCTCGACCGGGTGTTTCTCGACTCGGTCACCACATCGACCCGGACGGTCGAGCTCGGCAACTGACGGTTCAGCTCGCCGCGTCGGCTTCACCGCCATCAGCGAGTACATCATCGGGACGAAGTCGCGCTGCTCGGGCGGCAGCTTCCACCGGCCGTCCTCCTCGACCATGTGGTCGAACATCTTCCATTCGAGCCCGCGGTGCTCTTCCAGCAACGTCACCCGCAGGCCGTGACGCGTGAGTGCCGTGAAGATCTCACCCAGGCCGTGGTTCCACTCGTAGGTGCGGGTGTTGGTGATGGTGTCGTCGTGCGTGACGTAGGTCGTCTCGTCGTCGAACACCATCGGCGTGTCGGTTTCGAAGTACGGGTACGTCACCCGCAGCCCGGCCGATGTGGCGTGGAGGTGCGACCGTTCGTCCCAGTTCCGCCGGTTGGCCTCGAAGTGTTCGTGCGCGCTCACGATCCGCAGCCTTCGAAGTTCGTGTCCGTGCCGGCGAGGCCGAGGGCACGGGCGTTCTCCCGGATGGCGACGAACTCCGGATACCGATCGAAGAACGCGAGTTCGTCGGCGAGCGCTGCGTCGGTCGCGACGTCGTACACATACGCCGAGAACGTCTCGGCGAAGTCCTCCTCAGGATGCACTGCCGCATACGAACCCGTGTAGGCGGCGTCAATCCGGCATCGCTCCTCGGCGTCGCGCTGATCGTCCGGCGAGCCGTCGGCGGGCAGCCCGTCGAGCAGGTCCTGCGGCCAGAACTCCTGGATCCAGGCCCACATGTACGAGTCGTCGGTGAAGCATCCGACACCGTTGAAGTACGTCGCACAGTCGTCGTCGACGTCCTGCACCACCAGCTGCGACCCCGGTTCCTGGGCGAACACGTGGGTCAACTCGTGCATCATCGTGAGCCGCAACTCGTCGGGGTCGGCGGCGCCCGCCACGACATCGACCGCCATCAGGAAGAACGACGCCTCGGTGTCGAGCGCCACGACGAACGCCAAGGTGTCGCAACTGGAGCACGCCTCGTACCCGGCGAAGAGGCTGATGTCGTCGACCAGCTCGTTCGGCGTGATCGCGACGAGCGCATCCCACGCCGCCAGCAGCCGATCGTCTTGTTCACCCGGCGGATCGGAGTAGCACGGCGCCTGGAGTTCGCCTTCGACCACGAAGTGCATCGCGGTGACGTCGCCTTCGTCCTCGACATCGACCGGATCGCAGAACCCGGCTGCCTCCAGCTCGCCGAGCACCTCGTCGACGTCGAAGTCGGTCGTCGGCGGCACGTTCTCCCCGACCGTGTCCTGTCGGTCCGTCGACGGCTCCGAGACGACCGGGTCCGAGACGACCGGGTCGGACACGACCGGCTCCGGCAGGGTCGTGGTGACGCTTCGATCGGAGCGCTGGACCACGACGGCGACGTCGGCCTCGTCGAGTCCGCACGCCGCGAGCGCGATCGATCCGACCGCCAACGCCGCCACCGATCGCTGCATCCGGGTCAACACCGCCACGAGCGGAGACGGTAACGCACGGCCGTGACGACCCGGCGGCGCGACAAGTACAGTCAGCGCCACTATGGCTCACCCCTTCCTCTCAGAAGAATGGATGGACGCGGCCCGCGCCATCCGTGCGAAGTACGCCGACCAGGTGCCCGAGGTCGAGGCCGATCTCCGGATCAACCAAGTGGTGACCGACGTCCCGTTCGGTGACGACGAGGTGGCCAGCCACCTCGACACGACGTCGGGCTCCGTCGTGATGGAACTCGGCCTGCTCGACGACGCCGACGTGACCGTCACCACCGACTACGAGACCGCCAAGGCACTCTTCGTCGACCAGGACCCCGCCGTCGCGATGCAGTCGTTCATGAACGGCAAGATCAAGGTGCAGGGCGACATGATGAAGCTGATGGCCATGCAGACCTCGCTGCCGTCGAACGAGTTCACCGAGCAGATCGCTCAGGAGATCAAGGACATCACCGAGTAGCGATCACCCGGCCGGGATCATTCGGAAACGGCGAATGCCGCTGCGAGCCCGGCGACGGTCCACTTCTCGTGCTGCTCCAGCGTGTCGCGGATCGACCAGCCGTCGAGGCGCTTGACGACGCCGCCCTGCGCGAGAAACATCTCGCCGGTCAACGAGCACTCGGCGGTACTCAAGTAGGCGACGAGCGGCGAGATGTTGGCCGGATCCCACTCGTCGAAGCCCGAGGCGGCGGGCGCCATGATGTCTTCGAGCCCGGGCGTGGCGAGGGTGAGCCGAGTCCGCGCCCCGGCGCGATGCAGTTGCTCACGACGTCGTAGCGTGACAGCTCCTTCGCGGCGATCTGGCTGAAGGTCGCGATTCCCGACTTGGCGGCACCGTAGTTGGCCTGACCGGGGTTGGCGAAGAGCCCCGACGTGCTCGAGGTGTGCACCAGGTTGCGACGCTTCGCACGCCCGGCCTTGTGCTCGGTGCGCCAGTAGACAGCGGCGTGACGAGTCGGAGCGAAGTGGCCCTTCAGGTGGACGGCGATCACGTCGTCCCACTCGGCCTCGGTCATGTTGACGATTGTGCGATCACGCAGGATGCCCGCATTGTTGACCACGATGTCCAGGTCGCCGTACGCATCGATCGCCGTCTGGACGAGACGCTCGGCGCCCGCCCAATCGGCGACGTCGTCGGCGTTGGCCACGGCCTCACCGCCGGTGTCGCGAATCTCGGCCACGACGTCATCGGCTGGCGTCTCCCCCGATGCCGATCCGTCGTTGGCGCCGCCGAAGTCGTTGACGACGACGCGAGCCCCCTCGGCGGCGAAGAAGAGTGCGTGCTCCCGGCCGAGACCCCGACCGGCGCCGGTGATGATCGCAACGCGTCCGTCCAACGAGGTCATGGCTGCACCGTAGCCAGGCCGAGGTGAACGCTCGCAATCTGGTACGAGCGCTAGAGGAAGATCACGTCGACGGCCCGACCGCGTCGCAACAGGTCGCCGGGCTGCAGATCGACGCCGTCGATCGTCGCTTCGACGAAGGTCCCCTCGGTCGTGCCGAGCAGGCTCCCGACGCTCAATCCGTTGTCGATCAACAACTGCTGCGCATCGGTGAAGCTCAGCCCTTCGAGGTCGGGGAAGGGCACCTTGTCGGGCCCCTTCGAGACCTGCACGGTGACGGTGCCATCACGGTCGAGCGACGTCCCCGCCGAGGGGTTCTGCGTGACGATGTCGCCCACCGGCACGTCGTCGCTGAACACGTCGTCGCCGCGTTCGAGGACGAGTTGGAGCTCGGTGAGCGTCGCTGTGGCCACGTCGATGGTCTGTCCGGCGAGCTCCGGGACGGTCCTCGGTTCGGGACCCATCGACAGGGTCATCACGATCGTCTCGCCGGGCAGGATCTGCGCGCCCGCCTGCATGGTGGCGTCGGCGTCGCCCTGCACCTGCCAGGCGATGACCGACTCGGCCTCGACCGTCTCGGAGAACAACCGCTCGGGGGCCTCGACCCCGTTGAGACCCAGGCCGGCAAGCTGCGCGATCGCCGCGTCGAAGGGCAGCCCGTCCAACTCGGGCAACGTGCGGAACTCCGGGCCGTCGCTGACCACCAACGTGAACGAGGCGCCCTCGTCGAGTTCGACACCGGGGCCGGGCAGCGTCCGGATGACCGTGTCGAGTTCGGGGAACGTGTCGCTGCGTTCGCGCAGGGTCTCGATCTCCCACCCGTTTCCGGCGATCTGGTTCAATGCCTCGTCCTCGGGGACCCCGGCGAGGACCGGCACCTCGAACGACTTGGTCTGCAGCAGGAGCGAGCCGGCGTAGCCGAGCGCGCCCAGCCCGGCAAGCAGCAACACGATCAGCAGGATCACAGGTCCACGGCGGCGGCGCTGCGCCTCTTCGTCGTAGAGGTCTCCACCGAGGTCGGTCTCGGTCGTCAGCGTCGTTGCGGTGGCCGGCATCGCCGTGGTCGCAGCGAGCGTTGCGGCGTCGGGTGGCGGAGCGGGGGCGGCCTCGGTGCTCTCCGGGGCCCCGGTCACCTGCGTGGTCTCGGTGGCTTCCGGCGCCGCTGCCGCACCGGCGACGATCACCAGATCGTCGGTGGGACCGGGTTCGGCCACCACCGGGTCGGGAAGTGCGGGCTCAGGCGATTCGAGCACCGCCTCGTCGACAACGCCGGCCTCGGGCCCGCCGGCCACCTCGGGCGCAGGGGGTGCCGCTGATGCGTCGGGCGTGTCGACCACCTCGGCGACGTCGGGGACGGCGGGGGCTGCGGTGGCACCAGCTGCGTCCGTCGCCGCCGCCACCGCCACGCCTGCGGCGGCTCCGGCGACCACCCCGGCACCGGCGGCGGCACCAGCGCCGGTCGCGGCCCCGCGCTCGTCGACGCCGGCGAGGTCCGGAACCGGCGCAGGCCGCTCGACCCCACCGGTGGGGTCGTCGGGCCGGCGCATGGCCGTCGTGTCGAAGGTCCCCGTGGAGAGGATCGGAATCGGCTCGGGCTTGGGAAGTCCGGGCGCGGCCTGGACGAGGGCGCGTCCGAATTCGGCAGCGGTGAAGCGGTCGGCGGACTCGGGACGCCCCGCTCGCTCGAGCACCGACGCCAGCGAACCGAGATCGGCCGAGACGGGCATCAGCTTGTCGACGCGGCCGGACAGCGTCGCCACCGTCGAGTCCGCGGCGAAGGGCACCGCGCCGGTGACCGCCTCGATCATGACCAGCGCGAGCGCGTAGACGTCGGTCTTCGCGTCGATCGGCAGCCCCAGCGCCTGCTCCGGCGATGCGTAGCGAGCGACGTGGGTCGGGACGGCCGAGGCGTCGGCCCATGCCGGCTCGGCGAGCAGGCGGGCCATTCCGAAATCGACCACGCGCAAGCGACGGTCGGCGCCGAACACCATCTTCGACGGGGTCAGCTCCGTGTGGAACAGGCCCTTCTGGTGCGCTGCGTCGAGCGCACGACATGCCTCCAGCCCGACCACGAGGGCCTGGCCGGGCTGCAGCAGCCGGCCCCGGTCGAGCAAGTCGCGCAGGCTGCCGCCGCCGAGCGCCTCGACGACCCAGTAGACGGTCGACTCGCCGCGGAGGTCGATCTCGCCCCAGTCGAGGACGGAGGCGATGTTGGGGTGCGTCAGCGCGTTCGAGATCTCGGCGAGCCGGTTGAACTTCCGGAGGAACTCGGGATCCTGAGCGTGTTCGGGGCGGACGACCTTGATGGTGACCTGGCCGTCGTTCTGCTCGTCGATCGCGTCCATGATGACCGTGTTCGCACCGGTCGAGACGATCTGCGCGACTCGATAGCGCCCGGCGAGCACCGTTCCTTCGATCACGGCACCGCCCGATGCACCGAGTTGTTCATCGACGTTTTCCACCGGTCCGAACGCTACCGCCTGCCCGATCTCGGACGCGGCCAGGCACACTGAATGGGTGAGCGACATCGAGCGCGAACTCCAACCCACCGACGAGCCCCTCGACGCAGAGGCGGCGAGCCCGACGAGACGTCGTCGACTCGACCGTGGTGAGCTCATCGCGTGCTTCGTCATCGCCTGCGGCATCGTCCTCATCGCCTGGGGGATGACATCGGCGATCACCGGCGACGACGGCATCGATCGGCCCGATGCGATCGAGGAGCTGTCACCCGTCGAGAACGCCCTGCAGGTGTTCCAGCAGGAACAGATCGTGGTCGACCTCGAGTTCGGCTACGAGGCCGTACTGGTGATCGACGGGATCGAGCTCCCCACCGAGCGGATCGGCGAGTTCAGCGGTGACCTGACTCCGGAGACGGCGGGACAGCAGATCTCCACACCGCCGACCGCGGTGTTCGACCCCGGCAACTCGATCATCTCCTTCCGACCGACGGAGGGCGCCCTGATCGAGAGCCTGGATGAAGGGCGCCACCAGGCCCAGGTCATCTTCTGGAGGCCGGAAGAGGGACGCGACTCGGCTCGCAGCTACCGCTGGTCGTTCGAGGTGGTCTGACCGCTCGCACTCACTCCGCCGAGCGGTAACGCTCGGGGAGTTCGCCGGTCTCGAGGAGCGCCACGAACTCGGGTTCGTCGATGATCGGTACCCCGAATGACTCCGCTTTCGTCAGCTTGCTCGCGCCGGCCGACTCACCGACGACCAGCGCGAAGGTCTTCTTGCTGACACTGCCCGGGCTCTTGCCGCCGCGCGCGGCGATCGCTTCGCCGGTCTCTTCCCGCTTGAATCCGCTCAGCGTGCCGGTCACGACGACGGCGCGTCCGTCGAGCGTCTGCGGGATCGACGCGCGCGCCGCCGCCGCACGTTCGACCGCTTCGGGGTCACCGAAGTCGACGCCGGCGGCGCGGAACTTCTCGATGTAAGCCTGGTTCGCCTCCTGGTCGAACCAGTCGCGCACGGTGTTGGCGATCACGTCGCCGACGCCGTCGACCGCTGCGAGCTCCTCTGCCGACTTCGACATGATCTCGTCGAGCGTGTGGAACGCCTCGGTCAACGCGGCCGACGCGGCCGGTCCGAGGTGGCGCACCCCGAGCGCGGTCAGGAACTTCGGGAGTGGGCGGGTCTTCGATTTCTGGATCTCGTCGACGAGATTGGTTGCGCTGGTCTCGCCGATCCGATCGAGTTCGACCAGCTGCTCGACGGTCAGCGAGTAGAGGTCGGCCGCGTCCACGACGAGTCCGGCGGCGGTCAACTTCTCGACCATCTGCTCGCCGAGCCCCTCGATGTCCATCGCCCCGCGCGATGCGAAGTAGGCCAGCTTCTGGTCGCGCTGGGCCGGGCAGTCGGGCGCGACGCACCGGGTGTCGGCCTCGCCGTCCGGCTGCACCAGCGGGTTGCCGCACGCCGGGCAGTCGTCGGGGAACACCCAGGGCTCGCTGTCGGGCGACCGCATGCTGATCACGGGGCCGACGACCTCGGGGATCACGTCGCCGGCCTTGCGGACCACGACCGTGTCACCGGGCCGGACGTCTTTCACCTGCACCTGCTCGCGGTTGTGCAGCGTCGCCATCCCGACGGTCGATCCGCCGACGAAGACGGGATCGAGGACGGCGAACGGCGTCGCCCGACCGGTTCGCCCGACCGACACCTGGATGTCGAGCAGTGTCGTGGTGCGCTCCTCGGGTGGGAACTTGTACGCGATCGCCCATCGCGGCGCCCGCGAGGTGACGCCGAGCACGTCGCGCTGGCCGAGATCGTCGACCTTGATGACCACGCCGTCGATCTCGTAGTCGAGATCGTGGCGGTGCTCCTGCCAGTGCAGGCAGTGAGCGGCGACCTCGTCGATCGAATCGAACGCCCGAACGTGTTCGTTGATCGGGAACCCGAGCGCGCCGAGGTAGGCCAACTCCGCCTGATGGGAATCGAGTCCCGACCGATCACCGACGAGTTGCCCGAGCTGGTAGGTGAAGAACGACAGTTCGCGTTCGGCGGTCTTGGCCGGGTCCTTCTGACGCAGGCTGCCGGCCGCCGAGTTGCGCGGGTTGACGAAGGGTCGGTCGCCGGCGGCGAGCGCCCGCTCGTTGAGCCGCTCGAACGCCGAGGTGGCCATGTACACCTCGCCGCGCACTTCGAGCAGGGCGGGAGCCGGGTGTGCGGCGTCACCGATCGAGTCGGGCACGTCGGCGATCGTCGCGACGTTCGCCGTCACGTTCTCCCCGGTCCGACCGTCGCCGCGAGTCGCGGCGCGTACGTACGCGCCATCCTCGTAGCGGAGGCTCATCGCGAGCCCGTCGAACTTCAGCTCGCAGACGAACGTCGGCGTCGCGCCGTCGAGCCCCTTGATCACCCGGTCGGCCCACGCTCGGAGCTCGGCCGCGTCCATCGCGTTGTCGAGGCTCATCATCGCAACGTCGTGTTCGACGGCATCGAATGTCGTGGCGATGGCACCGCCGACCTGCTGCGTGGGCGAATCGGCGGTGATCAGATCGGGATGCTCGGCCTCCAGGGCGCGGAGCTGGCGCACGAGGTCGTCGTAGTCGGCGTCGCTGATCTCGGGATCGTCGAGCGTGTGATACCGCTCGTTGTGGTGGGCGATCTGGGCGCGGAGGTCGTCGATTCGGCCGGCAGGGTCAGCGGTCATCGGACCGCACCGTACCCGGGGCGCCGACGGCCTCAGGCCCCGAACGCAAGCTTCGTCGAGATCGCCTGCGCGTTGACCTTGCGGCCGACCTCGCGCGTCAGGCGCGACACTCGACGCGCCGTCGAGACCTGGTGCTGGGCGAGCCCGCACTCGGGGCTGACGAGCGACTGGCGTCGCAGTTCGCTGGCGTCGACGCCGCGCTCGACGAGCGCACACCACAACTCGCTCAGCTGCCGCCAGTACCGATCCGGTCTCGCCGGCAGCGGGCCGATCGTCGGCAGGACGCCCCATGCGACGACGCCGCCGGATTTGATGAACCGACCCAGGTAGCCGGCGTAGTCGACGAGGTCGGTCGACACGGGCAACGAGATGACCTGCGGGCCCGCCTCGAGCATGGTGGCGACGTCGCACGGTCCGCAGCAGTGAATGCCCACCGCGACCTCGGAGGGGACGGCGGCCATCCCGGTCGAGATGAGGTCGACGGCGACGTCGGGCGGGATCGGGAACTCGGGTGACATCAGCTGGACCAGCCACGGCTCGTCGAGCAGCATCAGCTGCGGGCTGTTCGGCAACGCCTCGGCGACGGCCGCGCTGATCTGCGCGACGTGGTGCCGCACGGCATCGGCTGCAATCGTGAACGCCTGGGCATTGCGGAGCCCGGCGCGCTGCAGCGCGACGCCGAGCGTGACCGGGCCCACGAACTGCCACTTGACCGGGCTGCCGTCGACGCCCACCTTGCGGGCGAGGTCGAGGAACCCGCGGAGGCCCGCGAACGCGTCGGTGGTCAGGTCGGTCTCGATGGGTGTGTCGTCGGTCAGCCCGACCGGATCGATCGCGAAGCTGCCGTACTGACCGAGCGACACCCCGGGCAGCCCGGCGATCGCCTGGGCGATCATCCCCTCGGCCGGCGATCGCATCGGCAGGGCGGGAATCGTTGCGATCTCGAACTCGGCGATCGAGAAGGCGGCGGCCGCCGCAGCGTCGCGATGGGGCAGGCTGCCGATGCCGATCGACTGGCCGTTGGTGAAGCGCTCGACCCCAGACCGCCGGGCCGACGTCATCGCACCGCTCCAGATCCCATCGCCGATATCTTCTGACGGCGAGCCGCGGCAGGTCGAATCCATTCCCGATTCTCGTGCCTCGCGACCAACGCCATTCGTTCACGTTGGTCCCACCGGTACCCGATGAACAAATCTGTTCCCATGACCACCGCCGATTCTTCGTCTCCCAGGTCGGCGGATCGGTCTCTCGTGGCACGGATCATCCCGTGGGTGGCCCGGCTCGCCTGGGTGCTCGTGGCGGTTGTCGGCGGTGGTGCGCTGGAGTCCGCCGTCGACGGTCGAAGCGATTCGGTCCGTTGGGTGGTGGGTGTCGGCGGGTGGGTGGTCTTCGCCGTCGTCGCGGTCGGACTGCTCATTCCGTCCGCCATCTCGTTGACCGTCACACGCGTCGGCGCGCCGCTGGCGTTGGCCGCGGTGGTCGCCTGCGCGATCGCCGGGAGCCCCGGTGTCGACGTGGCGCTGCTGGCCGGCCCGGCGATCGTCGCAGTGGCAGCGATCTTCGCCGCGGAGTTCGGTCGATGGATGGTGCAGGCGTCGGCATACGGCGACGAGGATCGTCTCCCCCTGCGCAGCCCGGTGCCCGTCGGCGCCGCCGCCATCGTCGCCTGGGCGCTGTGGGCACCCGCCGTCCTGGGCGGTCCGCTCGCACTCGCGGCCGGGAACTGGCTGGTCGGGATTCCCGTGACGCTCGTCGCCGGGGCGGGCGTGGTGTTCGTCGGGCCGAGATGGCACGCCATGTCGCGCCGCTGGCTGGTGCTCGTGCCCGCCGGCCTCGTCGTCCACGATCCGGTGGTCCTGGCCGACACGTTGATGGTCCGCACCAACCAGATCCTCCGGATCGGCCTCGCCCGCGCCGAGACCGAGGCCGCCGACCTGACCGGCCCGGCGAGCGGCTACGCCGTGCAGATCGACACGACCGAGTCGGTGTCGACCGTGTTCGCGTTCACACCCAAGGAGCCGAACGGTCGGGCGATCCACATGACCGGGTTCCTGATCGCCCCGAGCCGCCCCGGCGAGGCCCTCCGCCACGCCAAGGCACGCGGCCTCCCCGTCGCCTGACCCGCCGATCCCTCGGCCCCTCGGCCCGATCGATTCCGCTCGCAGAGCGCGAAGCTTGCTGGCCAGGACCCTCGGTGGGAAGTACGTTGGCCCCATGTGTGCCGCCAGCGCCTCGCCCCGATGGCGATGGCCTGCACATCGGAGGTTCCGATGACCAGTTCGAAAGATCCCGAGTACGTGGCCATCGACGTCACGTCGAAGATGGGCGTGCTCGACGAAGCGACCTGTGTCGAGCTGCTCGAATCGACACCGATCGGCCGCATCGGGTTCTCGACCGACGGCGAGTTGCTCGTGCTCCCCATCAACTTCAGGTGGTACGAGCACAGTGTCGTGTTCCGGACCCTCGAGGGCCAGAAGCTCGCCGCTGCCGCCGAGCAGCAACACGTCTGCTTCGAGGTCGACCAGTGGGACGCGGACACGCGAACCGGTTGGAGCGTGGTGGTGCAGGGTGTTGCTCACGAAGTCACGCACTGGGCCGAAGAAGCCCGGCTCGAGGACCTCGGGCTGACCCCCTGGGCCCGGGCCGAATGGCGACCGATCTGGGTCCGGATCGAGCCGACGATGATCTCCGGCCGCCTCCTTCGCTGAGCTCAGGCTCGTCGAGACCAGCGCGAGGTCCGTCTGGCTCGGTGTGACTCGAGGCGAGTACGGAGGGTGCTCGGTGTGGAGGTCGCTCGACGAAGTTGTCAGCCATCGAGAGTCTGAGCTCGCGGCGAGCATCGCAGCGGCCTACCAAGGAGTGGCCGCTCCCGACGTCACGGTGCACCAGATCGTGATGCCACTGCGCACTTGACGCCGCGACGCGCCGTCAAGACTCCCCCGATCGGCACTTAGGCCACAGTCTGAACAGAGCAGAGTCGGAGCGTTACGGGTGGCGTCGGTACTTGTGCGTGGTGGCGTGGAAGGTGACGCCCGAGCCCGCGCCGTTCCGCGCGGCTGACCGTGCGCTGGCAGGCGCGAGGTCGCACCCCGATACCGGCGTCCCGTCAGCAGAAGACCTGCACGTGCCAACCCGAGTCGACGGCCGATCCGGATGAATCGGTGGTCCTGACCACGACCCGAGTTGAATCGGTCCCGTCGATTGCGGTCCGCACCTCGAACCCGGCGGGAAGGCCCGTCGGTTCGGCGCTCGGGGTCGCCGACCACGTGCAGCCCGAGACGTCGAGGTCCCCGAAGTCCGCTCGGTAGTTCCCCGGTCCGAATCGGTTGATCTGGAACTCGGGCGACGACACCCGGCCGTTCGCGTTCGGCCCGTTGTCGGACTTGACGACCCACTTCGGTGATGCATCGGCAACATCGTCGGACAACATGCCGAGTCGGCTGTCGATCTCGGTCCTCGTGTACAGCTCGCTCCTGGTGTAAACGTCGGCGGTATTGGCCTTCGCCGCCAATTCAGCGACCAGCTCCTGAAGCGACGAGTTCGTGTAGTAGCCGACGACGTCGATGAAGATGTTGACCGACCCGGCGAAGTTGAACACCCGGATCTTGCCGTCCGGCGACAGTTTCACGTCCACCTTGTTCGGCGTTGCGGGTGCTCCGGCGGTCACGTTCAGATTCGACAGGGTCGGTACCTCGGCAAGATCGGCCGGGTAGATCCTGATGTTCGACCTCTCCGTCGCGTTCACCGCTGTCACGTTCAACGCGACACCAACTGCGTCAGACGGAATCGCAAGCGGACCGGTGCAGTCACCGTTCTCGCCGTGCACCGTCACCTCGAACACCTCACCGGCACCCAACGGTGTCGACCGCAAACCAATCGTGTTCGGTGCTGGACGCGTATCAACCACACGACAACCCGCGGTCGGCACGAACGTCGAATCCTCGTCACCCGGCGCCGCACCCACCGACCAGGCTTGGGTCACCAGCAACGTGCAGATCACCGCCAACACCACCACACCGGCAACACCGGCGACTGAGCGAACACGAACCGTTGCATCCATCATCGGACACCCCCATCAGGGACAAGCGCCCCGACCCGACGCCAGGCGCGGTCCCACCACCCTGCCACACCCCAGCGCCACCGCCGACACCCCCCACCCGTCAGAAGAACAATCCGACCCGTGGCATCGAGATACGAACACTCACACCCACACAGACGAAGCTGATCTCCATACCCCCTGTCACCTATCGCCGGGAGCGCGACGCTGTCGTCCAGGTGAACCGGCGTGTCGGAGCCTGGATGTTGGGAACGCTCGGCGTCGAGGCCTGACAACCGGAGCGGCGACGCGGTCGATGGGCACGATCGTAGGTCCGCGCGCCGATGCGCGACGATTGTGCGGTGCGGCGTCAACTACTCCTGGTTCGGCACGCAAAGTCCTCATGGGACGACACTTCGCTGGCCGACCGCGACCGACCACTCGCGCCACGGGGCATCAAGGCACTCGCAGGGATGCGCGACCACCTGCAGCGATCCGGGCATCGACCCGAGATCGTGTTGTGTTCGACGTCGCGACGCACCATCGACACCCTCGACAGCATCAGGGCGGCGATCCCGGAGCACGCACGGGTGGTCCTCGCTGACGAGCTGTATGGGGCCACTGCGAACTCGCTGCTGGCCCTGCTGCGAGGCGTTGACGACGGCATCGACTGCGCGATGGTCGTCGGCCACAACCCAACAGTGCAGGACTTGGCTCTCTTGCTCGTCGGCGAGGGCGATGCCGACATCCGTGGGCAACTGGCGACCAAACTCCCCACCGGCGCCGTCGTCACCATGTCCTTCGACGGCGACTGGGCTGATCTCCACGATGGCGTAGCCGCCCTCGATGACCTCTACATGCCCCGCCCACCGCGTTCGTGACCACCCACGAGCCGTGGTGGAGCCGACGACCGAGCCTCAGGTGCCACCAAACGCCGGCAGAGTGAGGTCGGCACTTGGGCCAAGGTTCTCGTTGCCCATGGTTGGCGAGTTGCGGGGGTGCTTGGCGTGGGCGGCGACGGCGTGTTGTTGGCTAGCTGCTGGTTGGTTGGACCGAGAAGATGAGGTCGTACACCTCGTCGGTGTACACGTGGCCGATGTCGTAGACCTCGTTGCGCACGTCGATGTCAGCGGACTTCATGCGTTGCTCCATCAGCAGCGCGTTGTCGTGCCAGTCGATACGTTCGTCATCGAAGGCGCCCACGGCGGCGAAATCATCGACGACCGGTGTCGCAGCGTCGCGGAGCCAGACCCACGAATCGGGCCCAGGTGGGTTCTCGATCGAACGTGTCTCTCCAATCGGGTTCGCCGCCGACCACAGACCAACCTTCAGTTGGGGTGACACGTTCCAACGCTGCGGATTGAGCAGTCCATCCAGGGTCTCCCGAGGCTCTTCATCGCCCGACGCGAATGCCGGGTCCCACCGTTCGTGATGGAACAGGAACTGGCTTTCGCCCGACACCAAAGCAACGGGAAGCTGAGAAATCGGCTCGTCACAGCCACTGTCGTCGGCCAGGCCGAGCCCGACCCATGTGGCGGCCATCGCCCCACCGGAGTACCCGGCGACCGTCGTGATCGCTGGGTCGGCGCCGTAGTCGCTTGCGTGCGCTTGGGCCCACGAGACGATGCATGCGGCACGATTCATTTCGCCGTAGAGGTGGGGGTTCGGGTCATTGGTCCAGGCTGCAGTCGTCGCCCAAGCGTCGCCGTGTACCACGACGGCGCCACGCTCAGCGAGGTCCGAAGCGACGCTGGCGCTGGGCATCTGTGGCGGGACGACGACGATCAGTGGCCACGGCCCTTCTTCGGTGGGATAGACAATGTCAAGCGTCCACGTGCCTTCGTCATCGGTGAGATACACCACGTCCTTCTCCTCGACGGTCCCGGCGCCGTCGCCGGGATTCGCAGGTGCACTGGACGTTTGAGGCGCCGTCGACGGTGCCGCATCATCGTCGCTGCTACCACAGGCGGTCATGGTGACTCCGAGGAAGAACGTCATCACCAGCGCCGGTAGGCGATGAAACATGATCGACTCCTTTCGTCACCTCCGACGCTACGACGACCCATTCGATCCAGGAAGAGACCTTGGCCCTTGCCGTCCCGTCTCGACCAGGGTGTCGCCTATCGCCGGTTGCGAGTGCACGGTTCGGCATCAGGAGTTGTCCGTGCCGAGTTGGCCCCTTCGCCGGTCGCCGCCCGTGCTCCGGCGATCAGGTCTCGCGGACAGGTGCCCAAGATGTCGCTCGACGAACCAGGAGAGGTCGATTCAGGTTGCGATGTAGACCTGCGGCGGGCCGGTCACGCCAGACTCCTGCATCGCGGCCGCCAGCCCGGGATCCTGCATCATCTCGTTGAACTTGTCAGGGTCACCGTCGCCAACGAGCCAGATGAAAGATCTTTGACATGAGAACCAGAGGCGCGAGCGCGTGAGCCTTCGCACGGCCGGACGCCGACGACTCGATCGGGCCGCCGAGGAACGGTCGGTTCGACAGGGCTCCACCGGAGCCGACACAGCGTCCTGACGACGTGGTCGCTCCCGATCGGCGGGGCGGCGGTCACGGCTGTTGGCGCTGAGATGGTGGAGCTGTTCACCCAGGAGGAAGCGCAGGGTCGGCTGTTCGCGTTCAGTCCGGTGGGCTCCCCGATCGGCCCGGGTTCCGCCGTCGTTGTGACCGTCACGTTCCGCCTGCCCCGTTTGCCACCGCAGCAGCGACCTCGTACAGCGCGAGCTCTGTTTCGGGCTCCATCAACGCAGCGCACGTATCGACCCTGTAAGCGCAGATGTCAGCACCCCCACGAGGTGACCGGGGAGACCCGGCGCGCTCGTCGCCGTGGGGTTGGCCCATCGAAGGAGCGCACCGACTTCACGAGAGCAGATCGGCTTCGGGGTGTGAGAGGCTGTGGTGGTGACGGAACGGCGTGGGGCTGACTCTCCGACCGGCGGGCTGGTCGTCTTCGCGAGCGATCTCGATCGAACCGCCGCCTTCTACGAGGCGGTCCTTCGACGCAGTCGGGTCGACGAGGACGACTCGTGGGTTCGGTTCGACGGACCGCACGAGCTCGTCGTTCACGCGATTCCGGCGGAGTTCGCCGCTGGCGCCGAACCGGGTGATCCAACCACCCTCCGCGACGACGCAGCGATGAAGCCCTGGTTCGTCGTCGGCTCCCTCGCCGCTGCCCGCGAGCAGTTCGACCTCCACGGAGGGCGGCTCCTCGACGAGTCACAGGAGTGGCGCTTCGACGGCTGGATCGTGTGCGACGGCAGCGACCCCGATGGCAACGTGATCCAACTGCGCGAAGCCGTCGACTGATCGGGTCTCGGGACCAGCCGCGCGCCGACGCCCGACGACAGCTGGCTCGACGACCCCTCCGGCGCGTACGGCACGATCGCGGTGCAAGCGTTCGACCCCGACGCGGGCGGTGGTCGATCTGGTGGCTCGATCAGCGATCGCCCAGCCAGCTCGACGCGCCGGTCATCGGTCGGTTCGTCGACGGCGTCGGAACCTTCGAGACAGACGACACCTTCAACGGTTCGCGAGAACGCGCGTTGATTCGGCTTGTTGCAGGATTCGGGCTCGGTATCATCAGCCTCCTCGCGAATCATGCGAGCGAAGATCCCCGGGTTGGCGTGAACACCACTGAAAGGATCAAGAATTCCTCATGATTCAGCGACGTCAGTCCGATACGTCTGCGTGCCGAATGTGTTGACCGATGCCGAGATGCTGCGGCACGTGCGCCCGATGGTGATGGTGCTCGATGAGGTCGGGACGATTCTGCAGGTCGCAGGCTCGTCGCTTGCCACGCTCGGCTATGACCCCGATGCCTTGGTCGGCGACAACGCCCTCAGCTACGTGTCGCCCCGCCATGTTGGGACCATCACGTTCGTGTTCAACGGTCCCGGCGATCACGTCGTGCGTAACGTCCACGAGCCGTTTCCGCTGGAGCTCATCGGAACCGACGGCGAGCCGACGTTGGTCGATTGCGCTGCGGAGCGCGTCCACCGTGACGGGGAGGTGCTGTGGGTCGTGACGATGATGCCGCACTCGTTGCAGTCGGCTGCGTTCCACGCGTTGACCGCATTCGGCCGTGGCGCATCGGCGCACGAAGTTGGATCCACGATCGCCGAACGCCTGTCATGGCGCTGGGAGGCCCGCTCCGAGATCCGGTCGTTCTTCCTCGCCGACACGGTGGGCGGCGCGTTCACGACCGCCACCGAGCCAGGCGCCACGCACCATTCCGGCAGCCTCCTCCACGAACTGGCGGGCCACGTCGCCGATCGCGGCGCTCCATGGAATCGCGACCTCACCGCTGCGCACGTCACGGTTGCCGTCGAGGACCTCCCGGCGGCCATCGCGGGCGCCGCGAGCGCCGCCGGGTTCGTCGTCGCGTGCATCGCTGTCGGGCGCCTCGACGGCGAACCCCAACTCGGCATCGTGTCGTTCGGCGTCCACGAGCACGCGTTCCAGGGCAACTTCGAGATGATCATGACCGAGTCGGTCGCCACCCTCGAGATGGCCCTCCAACGAGACGGTGCCGCCGACAGACTGCGGCGTGCCGCCGAGCAAGACCCGCTGACCGGGCTCGCCAATCGCATGACGTTCAGCAAAGCGTTGATCGACCGCGGCGACACGACATCGGCGGTGCTCTACATCGACGTCGATCACTTCAAAGAGATCAACGACTCGTTCGGACACGCAGCAGGTGACGCAATCCTCATCGAGATCGGCCGCCGACTCCGGTCGATGTGTCGACCCGACGATCTGATCGCCCGCATCGGAAGCGACGAGTTCGCCGTGCTGCTCACCAGCGTTGACCCGACCAAAGCCGAACGAATGGCTCACCGAATCCTGGCACGCATCTGCGAACCACTTCCCGAGGGCCTCGGGCCCGAATGCATCGAGGCCAGCGGCGGCCTCGCCATGGCGGCATGCGATGACAACGCCGTCGCACGGGCCGACCTGGCAATGCTCGCCAGCAAGCGGGCCGGCCGCGCACAACTCATCATCGCCTGATCCGACCACACCAGAGATCACTTCGGCCTCGCCATCGAGATCGAGGCCGTCGCGGTCGTGCCAGAATGACGGCCGACCGTCCGTTCGGTCAGATCGAGGGGAGTCATGAAGGTCACGGTGTTGGGTGCGGGTTCGTGGGGAACGACCGTGGCGTCGCTCGCCTCCGGTCGGAACGACACGCTGCTGTGGGCGCGCGACGCCGCAGTCGCAGCGACGATCCGTTCGAGTCACGAGAACGACCGGTATCTGGCCGGGTATCCGCTGCCAGAACAGCTCGATGCGACCGACGACCTCGAGCAGGCGGCTCGCCACGCACAGGTCCTCGTCGTGGGCGTTCCGTCGCATGCGTTCCGGTCGACGCTCGAAGCAGTACGCGACCACCTCCACCCGTGGGTGCCGATCGTCAGCCTCACCAAGGGCCTCGAACAGGGCTCGATGCTGCGGATGACCGAGGTGATCAAGGACGTGCTGCCGGGTCACCCGGCAGCGGCCTTGACGGGGCCGAACCTCGCGAAGGAGATCATGGCGGGCCAGGCCGCCGCGAGCGTCATTGCCACCGAGGATCTCGCCGTTGCCGAGGCGCTCCAGCGGGTCTTCACCCGTGGGCTGTTCCGGGTGTACACGAACCATGACGTCGTCGGTTGCGAAATGGGCGGCGCACTCAAGAACGTCATCGCGATCTCCGCAGGGATGGCACAGGGCCTCGGGGTGGGCGACAACACGCGTTCAGCGGTGATCACGCGTGGGCTGTCCGAGCTGTCCCGGCTCGGCGTCGCCATGGGAGGTGAAGCGTCCACGTTTGCCGGCCTCACCGGCCTCGGCGACCTCGTTGCGACGTGCGTCAGCCAACACAGCCGCAACCGCTACGTCGGCGAGCAGCTGGGAACGGGACGTTCGCTCGACGACATCCTCGAGGAGATGAACATGGTCGCGGAAGGTGTCAAGACCGCAGGCAGCGTGATGACCCTCGCCGAACGTCACGGCGTCGACTTGCCGATCTGTCGCGAGGTGCATCGAGTGGTGCAGGGCGAGATCTCCGGCTCCGAGGCCTACCGGGGGCTGCACCTGCCCGCCGGCCACGAAGCCGAACCCGGCTGAGCGTCGCTCACCGATCGCGGTCACCGGGCCGGCCGAGTCGACAGCAGCGCATCAACCAGCGGGCACAGCTGTCGAACTCGCTCGTGATCACATGAGGGCGCGCAGCCCTGCCCCACGACAATCGACCGGGTGAGCGTCGAGGATGCCCCATGTCGCCAGGTCAGCGACGTATGTCGCCATCAGGATGCGTTGCGGAGGTTCGTCGGTGGGGGTTCGGCCCAGTCCGGTTCCCGGGCGCCGACGGGGAGCACGGTCGAACCGTCGGGTCTGATCAGATAGATGCGGCCGTTGGTGGCTCGTCGGGTTCGGATGTGGTTGACGTGTTTCCAGCGATCGTGGGGCCCGCAGTTGGGTGTGCCGTTGGCCTGATCGGTCGGGCCGCGGTCTCGGACCCACTCTCGGCGGTGGTCCACATCGCACGAGGTAGCGGGGATGTCGCGGCCGCGATGGGAGCAGGTGGTGACCATCAACTGCGCGGCGTCTCGGGCCTTGCCGGTGAACAGGCGTTGGGTGCGACCCAGGTCGATCACCACACCGGCAGCGTCGACGACCACTCGGCGGACACGACCCGAGATCAGCGCTCGGAGTGCGGTGTCGGGGTGGGTGTTGGTGCCGGTCGACGTGCGACAGCGGCGACGCTCGAAGTCCGTTTCGGCGGCGGCGAAGGTGTCGTCGGGAAGTCCGAAGAGGTTGGGTGAGTCGGCGAGACCGTGATCGACCAACGCTAGGCCGAACGAGACGTGGTCGAAGAGGATGTTCACCAGCGGCTCGGGGGTCTGCCCGTCGGCCGGGACGGTCGCCCAGGCGATGAAGATCTGGTGCAGGGCGTCGAAGCGACGTTGCTCGGCGGTGCGGGGCAAGGGGTGGCTCAACGCGTCGTCGCCGAACTCGGCCCGCCGCGTCGCGAAATCCCGTTCGACCTCGGCCTGCACGGCGAGCTCGAAGATCTTCGCCATCTCGGCTGCGGCGAGCGGGTCACCACCCGAGGCGTGGACCTCGATGTGTCCGTGGTCATCGCGCACCGTTGCGCTGCGATGGTCGGCCTGGAACTGTTGGTCGTCGAACGCACCGTCGGGGTCGGCGTGGGTGATGAAGTGATCGACGACGGTGGCGAATTCGTTGAACTCCAACTGTTCGGCATGGTCCAACAGCAGCGGCGCGAACTCGCCGAACCGTTCGCCAGCCCGCGGGTGGCCATGGGCGGCCGCGAGGCGGTCGACCTGTTCGACACCCACCCGGCCCGAGAAGAGCGCCTCACCGATCTCGGGATGGTTGTCGATCAACGCGGCTCGACGGCGGATCCGGTTCGCAACCGTGCCCGAGCAGTTGAGGGTGCCCTTCAAGTAGGAGCGCATCGAGCGGTGACCGTCGTCGCGGTACGAGCCCCGTGCAGAGACCACCGCGGTCGCAGCGGCGAGTCGGGTTTCGGCGGTGCGCTTCAGCAACTCAGCGTCGGCGATCGCAGCGTCCAGTTCGGCCGGGCTGAGGGTCGCATACTCCTCCATCAAGTCGTCGAACATGCGTTTGATTCTACCGGCTGCGCAACCTGCGATCTACCCCTTGAGCTGGGGCGACGCGCTGCATGACGCCAACGCACTCAGGTGGACCGGAGACCGTGGTACCTCGCGGTCAGCCACCCGATCGCGCCGGGAGACGGGCCCATCGGCCGACCCTCGCGGACGCCGGCGAGCGCGCGCACACCCAGGTCTCAGGCCCCCATACGGCCGAAGAAATCCCGAAGAAAATCGCCCCCGGGACCAGCCAGCGGCTCGGG